>NZ_JABUMX010000003.1 GCF_013327855.1 Phyllobacterium pellucidum
CGCAATCTTCATTGGTCACGCTTAGAATCGACGAGAACATATTTACACCTGCATTCAACCCCAAAGGGCCAAATGCCTGTCATATCTTCTCTCGAAACGTGTCCGCCAAAGTATCTGTTGAACTTCTATGCGAAGTTCCGCAGGACCCTGCCGCCCACGTTTCTCTTTCTTCCATATGAAATTGTCAAAGAACCGACCATGGCATAAACCACCGTCAATAAACCGGCTTCAACCGGCACGAATTCAACCCTCCGGTCAAACCCGAAGGAATGTCACTTCCGCAACAATCCCTTAAACCTTGCCAAGGACCGCTTGCATCAACACGTCAGTCTCGCAACCAACCATCCTGCAAACCTTAGGGCGCATTCAGCAACCGCCAGCGGCGCCCCGCCCTCGTTGTGCCGGTATATAGACCCCACCCAACAAAACTGTCAACACCGATTTTGAAGAATTTATGAAAAATATGACGGTTCGAATTTGCCGCCCTGCCCAGGCCTTGCAATGGCTGCGAAATCCCGGCCCGGCAAATCCAAATGTGATGGCCTTGGCCACAAACATGCCCCAATCGCGACCTAGCGCTCGCGCAGATGTGCGGAGGCTTTTCTAAAACACCCCCGCGGTCGAATGAGCGATGCGCGCATCCGTTTCGGCGGCCTGCGTTGACATAGTGAAGTCCCGGGGGCAAAACTGCGGCCTCGTTGATTTCATGCCAGGGCAAACCTGGCCGGCCAACGCGCCGGGAACCTGCATTCACAACGGCGACGGGATCACACTTTAAAGTATGAGCGAGTACGAGGGGCACTCATCGATCGATCCGGGCAATGAGCCGCCGCTTATCACGGACGGACGCCGCGGGCCGCCTGACCGTCGCGAAATCTCGGCGCGCTGGCTGGCCGGCACGTTTCTTACCGGCATTACCTCGAGCATGCTGATGGGCGTTGCCCTGTTTGCGGCGCTCGACGGCCGCGAACAACTCGCAACACCGCCGGAATTGATCGGTCGCAATGCCATGCCCGCCCCGGCCGACGCCAGCGGCGTGACCAAGGGTTCGCGCGTCGTCGCAACCACCCCCATACAGAAGAACCGGGATCGGCGCCGCCTTGACGTTTCGACCATGTTCAAGGATGGCGAGCGCGATGTCGTTCGCTCCATGCCGTTCGAGTTCGTGCATATTGAACTTGCAGACGTGCACAATACCAATCGCCGTTATCCAAACTTCAATCCGCTCGACGTCTTTGCCGAAGCGAATGAGGATACGGACCCCACGCCGAAGACCGGTCAGATTTACGGCGCCAAGGTCGAGAGCGAAGTCAGCCTGCGCACCGTCGATTTCCCGCTGACCACGGCACAATATGATCCTGCGGACGATCTCAGCGTCGACGAAGTTGAAGAAGTCGTCCGCAACACCGGTTCGCTTTTGACCGATGGCGCCATTCAGGTTGCTTCGCTGCATTATGTCGATCCGCTGCGTTTCGGTACGGATGACGACCCCTACAATTTGCGCAGTCCCCTCGCGGTCAAGATCATCCAGGAGAATGTGAGTGTTGCGCCACGCCTGCCCGAGGATGCAGCGAGCACCGGATATTCGGAAGCGCTGATCCCGTTCCGCAGCGACAAGGAAATTACCGCCGCCCTCGCGGACGCCGGCTATGAGAGCGACGATGCGACCGGCATGTCCGGGGCGATCAGCAAGCTCTTGAACTCCCCGCGCCTCAAGAGCGGCAGTGTTCTACGCCTCGGCATTGAATCGCGCGACGATCTCGACCGCATCGTGCGCGCCAGTGTCTACAATGGCAGCACGCATATTCTGACGATCGCGCTCAACGACAAGGAACAATATGTCCCCGCCGACGAGCCGGAAATGACGCCCGGCCTGCAGGTGGCGTTCGATGACAGTCCCGCCGGATCGCGGCGCGCCGAAGACCTGCCGACCGTCTATGACGGTATTTACAGGGCCGGCATCGCCTATGGCATGACCGATCCGATGATCAAGCAATTGATCCGCATGCTGGCTTCCGATGTCGACTTTCAGTCGCAGCTGAGCCCCACGGACGAGCTTGAAGCGCTGTTTTCGCTGCCGGCGGGCTCCGACAAGGCCGGGGACGAATCGGAGATTCTCTATGTCGCCGCGAACTTCGGCGGCGACCTCAAGAAGTTCTATCGGTTCCACGGCGAGGACGGCACGACCGACTATTACGACGAAAACGGCAAGAGTTCCAAGCAGTTCCTCCTGCGCAAGCCAGTGCCCAACGGCACTTTCCGCTCGCCGTTCGGCATGCGCCGCCACCCGATCCTCGGCTATTCGCGCATGCATACCGGCGTCGACTGGTCGGCGCCCCGCGGCACGCCCATCGTCGCGGCCGGCAATGGCGTCGTCGAGCGCGCCGGCTGGACCAATGGCTATGGCATCCAGACCCTCATCCGTCATTCCAATGGTTACGAGAGCAGCTATTCGCACCAGAATGCCGTGGCCAGCGGCGTGGTTGCGGGCGCGCGTGTGCGCCAGGGACAGGTCATCGGTTATCTTGGATCAACCGGCCTATCGACCGGGCCGCATCTCCACTACGAGGTGATCGTCAACGGCTCGAAAGTCGATCCGATGCGTATTCGCCTGCCGAGCGGCGGCGAACTGCAGGGCAATGATCTCGTCGCCTTCCAGCGCGAGCGTGAACGGATCGACCAATTGCTTCAGGACGAAAATTCCGACGCCACCAAGGTTGCAGCGAGCGGGTAAGCACCCGCTCTATTCCTGGAACTCTACCGTCACGCCCTTCTGAACCATCTTGGAAAGCTCCGTTGCGTCCCAATTGGTCAGGCGCACGCAGCCATGGCTGTTGGTCTTGCCGATCTTCGACGGTTCAGGCGTGCCGTGAATGCCATAGGTGGGCTTCGACAGCGCAATCCACACCGTGCCGACCGGGCCGTTCGGGCCGGGCGGAATCGTCAGGACCTTGTCGTTCTCACCCTGCTTGAAGTTGAGCTTCGGATTATAAGTGTAGTTCGGATTGAGCGCGATACGCTCGACCTGGACCGTGCCCGAAGGCGATGGCGTATCGGTCGACCCGATCGTCGCGGGATAGGCGACGATGAGCCGGCCCTCGGCATTATAGCCGCGCACCTGCTTGCGGCCCTTGTCGGCGATGATCCGCGTTACCGCGCCGCCGGCATTCTGGCCGGGATTGGCCACCTGGATGGAAACGCCAGGCGTGTTGAAATTGATGCCCGGATTGATCTCCTTGAGATAAGTCTCATCCATATGGAAGCGTTCGGCCAACATCTCTGTGACCGAAGTGAACGCCATGCGCTCGAGTTGCGCCTTGTGGCCGTAATCTTCCGGAATGGAGGCGACGAACGGATAGGCCGCGTCCTCGGAGGTGATCGTATAGGACACGAAAGCGGGTCCGCCGGTTTGTTCGAGCGAGGCGTTGATCCCGTCATCGTTGAGCGGATCGAATTGCTGGCCGGTCATTTCCTCGAATGCCGCGACAGCCTTGTCGACATTGCCGCCCTTGTGGCCATCGATCACGCCGGGTGACACGCCGATCCGATCGAGCAGGACCTGGATTGCGGCGATCTTTGCCTTCGCGCCCTGCCCCTTCGGTAATTCTACTGTCGGCGCGGGATTTGGATGAGCGGGTATCTGCTCCTGCTGCGGCGTATCGTAGAACCCGTCGTTTTGCGAGTCCGGTGGATTGAAATTCGGATCCGCCGGATTGAGATCGGCCTCGCCGCCTGTGGGTGGCAGCGGTTGCCGGTCGACGCTGCCATAGTCACGCTCGGACGGGAGCGCCGATTGCTGTTCATAGCGATCATTGCCCGGTCCTGCATAGGGATCGTTAGGGATGGCGCCGGTGTCGTAGGGATCCTGCGGCGCGTCCGGGAAGTAATCCGCACCCTGATCGTTGCGCGGCTCTTCCACCGAAACGACACGGCCGCGGCGATCAACCGTAACCCTGCGGCCATATTCATCATAGTAGGAACGATAGGCCTCCCGGCGCGGGCGACGCTCGCCTTCGAACCATTGCGCCAAAGTGTATGGCGTGTCGGCATTGGCGGCAGGCGCAATCATTCCGGCCGCGCTCGACGTCGCCGGGGCGGTGACGCCCGCTGAAGCCATGAGCAACAATCCGAGTAATGAATGATGATAAGAGGCCATGCCATAAGATTCCGGTTATTGCCGATAACGCGACATTAATCATAAATGACCGAACTTCCTGTCATTATGGTTAATGCCTTCGCGCTTTTATCGTTGCATTTATGAGATGAACGAGACGTGAAAATGGCCGCGCTGTGGCGGCCATCTTCTTTCTTTCAGTGTTGCGAAATCGCAATCATGCAGCTTCGCTCTTGTCGCGCTCCGGCGCGGATTTGACCGACTTGAAATTCAGCCGATCCGAGCCCGCTGTGATCTTCACCGTCGAGCCGTCCAGAATATCGCCGAGCAGGATTTTCTCTGCCAGCGGATCCTGCACCTCTTTCTGGATGACACGCTTCAGCGGTCGCGCGCCATAGGCCGGATCGTAACCCTTCTCGGCAAGCCAGTCGGTTGCTTCGCTGTCAAGCTTGATCGTGATCTTGCGATCGGTAAGCAGCTTCTGCAAATGCTCCATCTGGATCGCGACGATCTTGCCCATATCCTTGCGCTTCAGACGATGGAACAGGATGATTTCATCGACACGATTGAGGAACTCCGGCCGGAACGCCGACTTGACGACGCTCATGACCTCGTCACGCGCCACGTCGACGTCCTGGTCTTCGCCCAGCGCAGTCAGATATTCGGCCCCGAGGTTCGACGTCATGATGATCAGCGTATTGCGGAAATCAACCGTTCGTCCCTGCCCATCGGTGAGGCGCCCATCGTCGAGCACCTGCAGCAACACGTTGAATACATCCGGATGCGCCTTCTCGATTTCGTCGAAAAGGATCACCTGATAGGGCCGCCGCCGCACCGCTTCCGTCAGTGCGCCGCCTTCCTCGTAACCGACATAGCCGGGAGGAGCGCCGATCAAACGCGAGACCGAATGCTTCTCCATATATTCGGACATGTCGAGGCGTACCATCGCCGTCTCGTCCGAGAACAGGAATGCCGCAAGGGCCTTGGTCAGTTCGGTCTTGCCGACGCCGGTGGGTCCGAGGAAGATGAACGAGCCAATCGGCCGGTTCGGATCCTGCAGACCGGCACGCGCCCGGCGGATTGCTTTCGACACGGCCTGGACTGCCTCACCCTGGCCGACGACGCGCTTGGCAAGCTCGTCTTCCATGCGCAGCAGTTTGTCACGCTCGCCTTCGAGCATTCGGTCGACCGGAATGCCGGTCCAGCGCGAAACGACCTGGGCGATGTGATCGGAGGTAACGGTCTCCTCTACCATCGACGTGGCGTTGTCCTGCTGTTCGGCGGTGGCAAGTTCCTTCTCGAGCGCCGGGATTGTGCCATAGGCAAGTTCGCCGGCTCTCTGGTATTCGCCATTGCGCTGGGCAGCGGCGAGCGCATTGCGCGCATCTTCAAGCTGCCGCTTCAGATCCGCCGCATGGCCGAGCTTCTGCTTTTCCGACTGCCAGGTATTGGTCAGCGCGGTCGACTCTTCCTCAAGCTCGGCGAGCTCGTGTTCCAGGCGTTCAAGCCGGTCACGCGAAGCATCGTCCTTCTCTACCTTCAGTGCCTCGCGTTCGATCTTCAGCTGCATGATGCGCCGATCGACCTCATCGAGTTCCTCCGGCTTCGAATCGACCTGCATGCGCAGCCGCGCCGCACTCTCATCGACAAGGTCGATGGCCTTGTCCGGCAGGAAGCGGTCGGTGATGTAGCGGTTCGACAGCGTCGCGGCCGCAACGAGGGCCGAGTCCGAAATGCGTACCTTGTGATGCTGCTCGTACTTCTCCTTGAGGCCGCGCAGGATCGAGATTGTGTCCTCGACCGTCGGCTCGTCGACGAAGACCGGCTGAAAACGACGGGCAAGCGCCGGATCCTTCTCGACATGCTTGCGGTACTCGTCAAGCGTGGTTGCACCGACGCAGTGCAACTCGCCGCGCGCCAACGCCGGCTTCAGAAGGTTGGAGGCGTCCATCGCGCCTTCGCTCTTGCCGGCACCCACGAGCGTGTGCATCTCGTCGATGAAGAGAATGATCTCGCCATTTGCCGACGTCACTTCCGAAAGGACGGCCTTGAGACGCTCCTCGAACTCGCCGCGATACTTTGCGCCGGCAATGAGCGCACCCATGTCGAGCGCCATCAGCTTCTTGTCCTTCAGGGATTCCGGCACGTCGCCATTGACGATGCGCAGTGCCAGCCCCTCGGCGATGGCAGTCTTGCCGACGCCGGGCTCGCCGATGAGCACCGGATTATTCTTCGTGCGCCGTGACAGGACCTGGATCGTTCGGCGGATTTCATCGTCACGACCGATCACCGGGTCGAGCTTGCCCGCCCGCGCGTCGGCGGTAAGGTCGCGCGCATATTTCTTCAAGGCGTCATAGGCATTTTCGGCGGAGGCCGAATCTGCGGTGCGACCCTTGCGGATATCATTGATGACGGCATTGAGCCCAGCAGGCGTTACGCCGGCACGACTCAGGATTTCGGATGTCTTTGCCGATTTCTCAATGGCCATGGCCGTCAAGAGGCGCTCGACGGTAACAAAACTGTCACCGGCTTTCTTGGCCACTTCCTCGGCCGTGGCAAAAACCTTGGCCAATGGCTGCGAAAGGTAAAGCTGACCATTGCCGCCCGTTACCTTTGGCATCGCGTCAAGCGCTGCCTGAAGGCCGAGGCGAACCTCTTCGACATTGCCGCCGGCGCGTTCGATCAGCGACGCAGCAAGTCCTTCCTCATCGTCGACGAGAACCTTCAGCAAGTGCTCGGGAGCAAACTGCTGATGATTGGACGAGAGGGCAAATGTCTGCGCAGACTGGATGAAACCCCGAACCCGTTCGGTGTACTTCTCAATATTCATTACTGTCTCCTTTTCCCGGACGACCCTTAAGCGGCATCGTGCGGTGGTCTGGTGACGGGCCCCCTGCGAGAGGCGGACCCATTCGCTCGAGGCAAATATGGGAACCAGTTCCTAGGCTCGCAAGGTCGAGGCGGAAGGATTTATCATGCCAGAACTAAAGCAAATTATCGATATAAATCATGGCGCATGCCGGCGCGCCCGGGAAGAAGCAATGATGGATTTGGGCGGCGGGCTCTGATCTGCGGCAAATGGATTGGAGTTTGCCGAATGGTCAGGCTTGCAGCGCAATAGCGGGCGCGGATCCTCGGGTAAGCCGGGGATTAGGGCCAACCAGTCGGCATGTGCACAACGGCGCCTACGCATCTCGCATTCACAAAATGAATAAGCCGCCCGCGAATGAACGCAGGCGGCTTATATCAAGAAAACCGAAATCAGACGTCCGACTCGACCGCGGCCCGGCGCTTCTTCACTTCGGCGACAATTCCTGCCGGCGAAAGATCGTTCGTGGCGTCAGCTGTGCTCGGTGCGTCACTGTTGCCTTCTGCCACACGCGGTTCACGCGGCCGGGCCGGGCGACGACCGCGCGGTGCGCGGCGGGCGGACTTGGCCTCGGCGTTTTCCGCGTCGACAGATGCCTCGGCCTCCACCGGCCGTGCCTCGGGCTGAGGCTGCGGCTGGCGCTGGCTTGCCGTATCATCATCATAGGCGACCTCTGCGGGCGTGCCTTGAATGACCGGCTGCGGTCCGCTGCCATTGATCGGCTGGTGCACGATACGTTCGACCTCGTTGCCGTTGTCGTCGTCATAGCCCATGTCGTCGTCCTGGTCATCGCGATCGTCGCGCTGGAACTGGACGGGCGCCTGGGCCTGTGCCGCTAGAATGATTCGATTGTAGTGCTCGGCGTGCTGAAGGTAGTTTTCAGCCATTACCCTGTCGCCGCTGCTCTGTGCATCACGTGCCAGAGTCGTATATTTTTCGGCGATGTGCTGAGCATTTCCCCGAATTTTGACATCGGGTCCGTTGCTTTCGTAATTGCGGGATAGTGGGTTCGGACCTTTTCGGTTGTTGTTACCGCGTCCGCGCATGCGCCTATTCTGCTGTACTGGCCTCATACTTATCTCTTTTCAGAAAATCAGGGGCGCTGTTTTGCTCACCATTTGAGTCAAAAAGCTTCGCTTCTCAAGTGCCGACCTGAAGCGCGCCCCGCGCTTCAATCGCATCCAAAGTTTCATAAAACTTTTGTGCTGCCGCAAAAACCGTCTTCTCCAAATTTTTCCCGAAGAAAGATCAAACACCCAGAAATTCCCTACCAACTTCTTGATAGGCAGAACCAGTTTTGTTCGGTTTAGAGCGGTATCCGGAAACTATCCGTCTTCGCGGCAAATTCCAAGCCTTTTTTCAAGATTTTTACGCGGCTGTGAACAAAAGTGCCCGTTCATGGCCACCAATATCCGTCTTTGTGGCCTCCAGCACCAAATCTGAAGCAGCGAAAATCGCTGCAACGTCGGCGCGTTGATCAAAACCGATCTCCACGGCAACCGCTCCACCTTCCCGAAGATACTGGCGGGCCCCGGCGGCGATGATTCGGTATGGTCCAAGACCATCCTCCCCGCCATCGAGCGCCCGGACCGGATCGTGCAATACAACTTCACGTTGCAGGCCTTCGATGTCGGCCGTCCGTATATAGGGTGGGTTGGAGACAATCAGATCGTAGACGCCCGTCACGGTGGAATACCAATCCGAATGCAGGCAGGCAAAGCGCTCCGATACCCTGTTAAGGTGGGCATTCTCGCGCGCCGTATCAAGGGCGCCTGTCGATATGTCGACACCGACGGCCCGCAATTGCTGCAAGTGATTGAGCAACGCCAAGGCAATGGCTCCGGTGCCGGTGCCGAGGTCGAGAAGGTCGGCAACACCTAATTCCTGAATGCGGCGGCGCAGGAACGGCAGCACGAGTTCCACAATCGCTTCGGTATCGGGGCGCGGCTCCAGCGTTTCGCGCGACAGCGCCAGTTCGATATCGAAAAAGGCCCGTTTGCCGATAATCCGATGTACGGATTCGCCGTTCATTCGCCGGTTGAGGACCACTTCAAGCCGCGCATTCGTTTCAGAATCCACCTGCCTGCCGGGGTTCCGGATCGTTTCCAGTTGATCGGTTCCGGTGACCCATTCAACCAGAAGGCGAGCATCCAGCGTGGCTGTGTCAATTCCTGCACGCGCAAGACGGTCGCGCGCGTGCTTGTGTGCGTCGGCGAGGCGCGCCGTCGTCATAGCCCATCGTTCATCTGGGCGAGCAAGGCCGTCTGGTGATCTGAGATCAAGGCGCCGATCAGTTCGTCGAGATCGCCTTCCATGATGCGGTCGAGTTTATAGAGCGTCAGGTTGATGCGGTGATCCGTCACACGCCCCTGCGGGAAATTGTAGGTGCGGATGCGCTCCGACCGATCGCCAGAACCGACCTGGCTGCGCCGCGCCTCCGAGCGCTCGCTGTCCGCCTTCTGGCGCTGCATGTCAAAAAGCCGCGACCTGAGCACCTGCATGGCGCGCGCGCGGTTCTGGTGCTGGGACTTTTCGGCCTGAACGACGACGATGCCGGACGGGATGTGGGTGATGCGGACGGCCGAATCGGTGGTGTTGACGTGCTGGCCGCCGGAACCGGAGGCGCGCATCGTATCGATGCGGATGTCCTCCTGGCGGATATCGATGTCGATTTCCTCGGCTTCGGGCAGAACCGCCACGGTTGCCGCCGAAGTATGAATGCGCCCGCTCGCTTCCGTATCGGGGACACGCTGCACGCGGTGTACGCCGGATTCGAACTTGAGCTTGGCAAAGACCCCCTTGCCGGAGACCATGGCAATGACTTCCTTGTAACCGCCGGCTTCGCCGTCGCTTGCCGAAATGAGCTCGACGCGCCAGCCATTGGCGGCTGCGTAACGCTCATACATGCGAAAGAGATCGCCAGCAAAAAGCGCTGCTTCCGAACCGCCCGTCCCGGCACGGATTTCGAGGATCGCGTTGCGCTCGTCGGCGACATCCTTCGGCAGGAGCAGGACCTGGATGTCCTTTTCGAGTTCGCCGATCCGCTCGTCGATCTCCGGCAGTTCCGCCTCGGCAAGTTCGCGCATATCCCGATCGGTCGCTGCATCATCGAGCATTGCCTGCAGCCCATCGGCCTCGCTGCGCGCGGCCAGAAGCTCACGGATCTTGGCGACAACGGGCTCGAGCTCGGAATATTCCGATGCGAGCTTCACATAGGTTTCGGAATCGGGATTGCTCGACATCTGCGTTTCCATCATGGAAAAACGCTTCAGCAGCTGATCCATACGATCCTGCGGAATGGACATTATTCAAAACCTCTAGAGTGGAACGCCAGCTCGCTCTGCGTACTTCGTAAGAAAATTGCGCAACGTGCCGGTCTCGCCGTGATTGTCGATCGCGTCCTTGAGCTGGGCGCTAAGTTCGCCAACGTCCAGTGAGCCGAGCATGGCTTTGACAGGACCGATCGCGGCCGGCGACATTGAAATGGAACGATAGCCGAGCCCGATCAACGCCATGGATGACAAGGGCTTGCCCGCCATTTCACCGCAAAGCGTCACACTCGTATTGTTGCGCTCGCCCGCCTCGGCGATCTGGCGCAGCACCCTCAGGAACGGCACCGAGAGATTGTCGAAGCGATTGTTGATGATCGAATTGCCCCGGTCGACCGCCATGACGAACTGGAAGAGGTCGTTGGAGCCGACTGATACGAAATCGACTTCGGCCATCAATTCGTCGAGCTGCCACAGCAGCGACGGCACCTCGACCATGGCTCCGATCTTGACGCGGGTCGGCAGATCATAGGCAAAGCGCGACAGGTGCTGGACCTCGCGGTTGATCAGTTCGCTGGCCTTGCGCACTTCTTGCACTTCCGTGACCATCGGCAGCATCAGGCGCAATTCGCGGCCGCCGGCGGCCTTGAGCAGGGCGCGTACCTGTGTGCGTAGAAGGCCAGGCCGATCGAGCGTGAGGCGCAAAGCCCGCCAGCCCATCGCCGGATTTTCTTCGTTTACGTTGCTGCGGAAGTAGGGGAGCACCTTGTCGCCGCCAATATCGAGCGTACGGAAGGTGACCGGCCGGTCGCCGGCGGCTTCGAGCACGGACCGATAGAGCCGCTCCTGCTGTTCTGCGCGCGGGAAGGTCGATGCAATCATGAACTGGAGCTCGGTCCTGAAGAGGCCAATGCCCGCCGCCCCGGCTTCGGCAAGCTGCGGAAGATCCACCAAAAGGCCGGCATTCATCAACAGCTTGATCGCGATGCCATCCTTGGTAATCGACGGCTTGTCGCGCGATTCGCGATAGAGGGCCTGGCGCTTGGCGCGGAACCGCACCTTCTCCGAATAGGCAGCCTCAAGTTCCGATTGCGGCCGCAGATGCACGCGCCCGTCATCGCCGTCGACGATCACGGCATCGTTGTTTTCCGCCATGGAAACGACGCCCTTGACCTGGCCCGCTACCGGAATGCCCATGGCGCGCGCCACGATGACCACGTGGCTGGTCGCCGCCCCGTCTTCGAGCACAAGTCCGCGCAGGCGTTCACGCGGATAGTCGAGAAGCTCCGCAGCGCCCATCGAGCGCGCGATTATGATCGCGTCCTTCGCCAGCGTTCCAGCCATGGTCTTGACATCGCGCCCCATCAGCTGGCGCAGCAGCCGATTGGCAAGGTCGTCGAAATCGCTCAGCCGCTCGCGCATATAGGGGTCGGTCAGATGCATCATGCGGGCGCGCGTATCGCTCTGCACCTTCTCGACTGCGGCTTCCGCAGTCAGGCCGTTGCGGATCGCCTCCTCAAGGCGCCGCACCCAGCCGGTATCGTGAGCAAACATGCGATAGGCCTCAAGCACCTCCCGGTGCTCGCCTTCGAACGCCACGTCACGCCGCGACAGCATGTCGTCGATGGAAATACGCAAGGACCCAAGCGAGCTCTCGAGCCTGTCGATTTCGGCATTGATGTCTTCGTTGAAGAGGTTGGTTACGACGATGCGCGGCTCGTGCAGCACGACGTGCCCGAGACCAACCCCATCGTTGAACGCGCTGCCGCTGAAGCTCATCGGCTTGCCAAGGTCGAGTTCGACACCGGGCCGTGCGATGCGGGGGATATCGCCGGCCGCAACCATTTCGGCAAGCACCATGGCCGTAGTCTCGAGCGCCTCGACCTCATCCTCGCGGTAGACGCGCTTGGTGCGGTTCTGAACGACGAGAACGCCGAGCGTGCGCCCTGCCCTCAGGATCGGCACGCCAAGGAAGGAGTTGTAAATTTCTTCTCCCGTTTCCGGCAGATACGCGAAGGCCGGATGCGCTTGCGCATCGGTCAGGTTGAGCGGTCGCGCGCTTGCAGCGATCGTGCCGACTAGACCCTGACCAAGGCGCAGTTGCGCCAGGTGGACGGCCGACGGGTTGAGACCTTCGGTTGCGTATAGTTCGAGGACCCCATCGGAGCGCAGCACGTAGAATGAGCACACTTCCGCGACCATGTTCTGCGCGATTTCGCGAACAATGCGGTCGAGCCTCTCCTGCGGCTCAAGAGCCTCCGCCATCAGTTCGCGGAGGCGCTTCAGCATCACACGAGGGCCACTTATCGGGTCGCGTGTAGGCACCGGATGCCTTTCTCCCATTGTCAATTGTGGCAAGGCCACCGGGACCTCACCAAATCAGTCGATCCATCATGTCAGTCGGCACGAACGCCGACAAACAGAATCTCGCTCGTTAATGCTTATCGAGACCGTACACAGAATGCAAAGTGCGTACGGCGAGTTCCGCGTATGGTCCATCGATCAGGATCGAGATCTTGATCTCGGAAGTCGTGATGGCGCGGATGTTGATTCCCTTGTCTGCAAGGGCGCGGAACGCCGTGGCAGCGACGCCCGCATGGCTGCGCATGCCGATGCCGATGACGGAAACCTTGACCATGCCGGCTTCGGACTGAATCACGTCGAAACCGACATCCTGCTTGACCTTCTCGAGAACAACGAGGGCCTTGTCGAGATCGCCGGTCGGGACCGTGAACGTCATGTCGGTCTTCGACCCGTCCTCGGAAATGTTCTGAACGATCATGTCGACATTGATGTGCGCTTCGGCGAGCGGGCCGAAGATGCCGGCGGAAATGCCGGGGCGGTCAGCAACACGCCGCAACGAAATCTGGGCCTCGTCCTTGGCGTAGGCAATTCCTGTGACAACCTGCTGTTCCACGATTTCTTCCTCGTCGCAAATAAGTGTTCCGGGCGGATTGATCAGATCGCCCATGCCCGGTGCATCGGGATCCTCGAAGCTGGATCTGACAAATGTGCGCACTTTGTGCACCATGGCAAGCTCGACCGAACGGACCTGCAGCACCTTGGCGCCGAGCGAGGCCATTTCGAGCATTTCTTCAAACGAAATGCGCGAAAGCCGGCGCGCCTTGGGCTCGACGCGCGGGTCGGTCGTATAGACGCCGTCGACGTCCGTATAGATGTCGCAGCGGTCGGCCTTGACCGCGGCGGCGATGGCGACGGCGCTCGTATCGGAACCGCCTCGCCCGAGTGTCGCTATGCGGTTGTCCGGACCGATGCCCTGGAACCCCGCGATCACCGCGACCTGGCCTTCCTGGAAGCGCTCGATCAGAAAGGAGCCGTCGATGTCGACGATGCGGGCCGCACCATGCGCATTGTCGGTCTTGATCGGTATCTGCCAGCCTTGCCAGGAGCGGGCATGGATACCCATTGATTGCAGAGCGATGGCAAGGAGCCCGGATGTGACCTGTTCGCCCGAGGCTACGATGGCGTCATACTCGCGGGCGTCATGCATCGGCGACGTCTGCCTCGTCCAGCCCACGAGCTCATTGGTCTTTCCGGCCATTGCCGAGACGACGACGGCAACCTCGTGCCCAGCGTCGACCTCGCGTTTGACATGCCTGGCCACATTGCGGATGCGGTCAATATCGGCCACCGAAGTGCCGCCGAATTTCATCACGATGCGTGCCATGGAAATTACCGTTCTGGAAAGGCCTGAAAACTGGGTCGGAAAAGAGTCGTTTGAAATGAACTGGCTCTTTGCCAAATGAATGCGGCCTCCCATAACGAAATTATCCGCCGACTGCAAGAATGCGAACAGATTTGCCGGGGTGAAATCGGGTGTGTGCCGCCCATGTTGAAAATGCCGGCTGATGGGCGTATATACTATTGCATATACTTTGAGAGGCAGAGAGATGACCGAAGTGCGCATTGCCAAGCTTTTCAAGAACGGCGCGAGCCAGGCCGTACGGTTGCCGGCTGATTTTCGCTTCGATGGCGACGAAGTCTACGTTTCCCGTGATGACCGCACGGGAGACGTCATTCTTTCGACGCGGCCAGGAGCCCGCGTCTGGGCCGACTTCTTCGAGTTGAGGAACTCCGTCGAAGTCCCTGATGATTTTATGGGCGAGCGCCCCATGAATGCATTACCGGTGGAGCGTAGCTTCTTTGACGAAAACGATTGACTTAACCAATTAGTGATATTTCGAAGGCTAGGCGCTCCATGCTCCATATGTTGGATACAGATATTGCGAGCTACATCATCAAGGGTCGCTCGCCGAAAATCGATGAAAAGCTCTCAGAATTGCAGCCTTCCGATGTCTGCGTCTCTGCCATCACGAAAGCGGAGCTGCTTGACGGCCTGAAACGGATACCTGAAAACCATCGTCTTCATGGTGAGATTTCGCGATTTTTCCAGATTGTTCGCGTCCTGGCCTGGGATGCGGTTGCCGCTGAATATTATGCCGGCATTCGTCATCAGCTTGTGTCGACCGGTCAGCCGATTGGCGAACTCGATATGATGATCGCTGCACACTCGATCTCTGTTGGCGCCGTTCTTGTGAGCAACAATACGCGGCACTATCAAAGGATCAGTGGCGGCCTGGCCCTCGCAAACTGGGCTCAATCGGAAGTCTGAGCAAGCATTGCGCCTTGACATTGCCTCCCGGAACAGGCCACTCGAAAACAGTCAAAGAGGATGAGGCCATGGCGACAACCGAGCGCACTTCAATCGATGCCGCAGAAGTCGAGCGGTTTTCTCGCATGGCAGCCGAGTGGTGGAACCCGCAGGGCAAATTCCGCCCGCTGCACAAGTTCAATCCAACCCGCCTTGCCTACATCAAGGAAAAGGTCTGCGGCCATTATGGTATCGACCCTCATACGCCGATGCCGTTTTCCCGCCTGCGCATTCTTGATATCGGCTGCGGCGGCGGACTTCTGTGCGAGCCCATGGCGCGGCTCGGCGCAACGGTTGTCGGCGCTGACGCGGGCGAGACCAATATCGAGGTCGCCAAAATCCACGCCGCCCAAAGCGGCCTTGTCATCGATTATCGGGCGACAACGGCAGAAGCCCTGGCGGAGGCCGGCGAACAGTTCGACATCGTCCTCAATATGGAAGTGGTCGAGCACGTCGCCGATGTCGAACTCTACATGTCGGCCTGCGCGCAGATGGTAAAGCCCGGCGGACTGACCTTCGTTGCCACCATCAACCGGACATTGAAGGCGCTGGGGCTCGCAATATTTGGAGCCGAGTATGTCTTGCGGTGGTTGCCGCGTGGAACCCACCAATATGAAAAGCTCGTTCGCCCGGAAGAACTCGAAGCCGCGCTGCGGCAATCCGGATTGGAAGTCGTCGAGAAGATAGGCGTATCTTACAGTCCGCTCAGCGATAGCTGGAACCGCTCCCGCGATACCGACGTCAACTATATGGTGCTGGCTACGCGGCCTTAGTTGCCACCAGCGCCTTGGCTTCCATGCGCTGGGCCTTCGTCGTCATCAGCACGCCGATTGTGATGATGAGGGCCCCTCCCCAGGTTGCAAGCTGGTAGATTTCGCCGAGAAATAACGTCCCGGCAAGCAGCGCAACTGCCGCGCCCACATAGCCGATCTGGCTGAGATAGACCGGGCCGCCCACCGCCTGCAGCCGAAAGTACAGCGCGAACATGCAGGCAGAAGCCACCACTTGCGCGACAACAAGCCAAGGAATGCCGCGAAGCGGCGCAACCGGAAAGCCGCCCGTCAAATATAAAATGATCGGGATCAGGAGCAAGGCCGTCATAAGGTGACTGCCGCCTGCAAGCTCGGTCGGATCGGCGCCCGCCGGCCAGTCGATCGTGCGGTAGACGTTGCCGAGCGCCAGCAGAACCGGAATAAGCAAACCGATGGCAACCCAAAGCGGATCGGCAGGCTGACCGACCTGACCGCGGGTGAAGCCGACGATGACGGCGCCGATAAAGCCGACAAAAATGCCGAGGAGGCCGAGCGGACTTGGCCTGCGCAACTTCAACATGACAGAAAACAGCAAGGTGAAGACCGGCGACAGCGTGTACATGATGCCGGTATAGCCGGATCCGAGATGCGGGATGGCCGAAAGCGTCATCAGGTTGGGAACGGCGTAGGAAACGAGCGCGGTGATAACGTAATAGCGCAGCATGTGCGCATTGAGTTGCGGTCGCTTGCCCATGACGAGAAAGGCCGTCAGCAGCACGGTTCCGGCGCCGAGTGAAATGACGAATGCCCAGAGCGACGGCGCAACACCTGCCACGAATGCGAGCTTGCCGAAAGGAAGCGTCAGCCCAAGGAAGGCGCCGGTGAGAACCAGCAGAACGGCAGCGGAGTTCAATAATTGCATGGGGAGAATCACCTCGGTCCGGAGAGGTGAACCTTAGCCATTGGCATCAACGCAGCAAGATCAATTGCGCTCTTCGGGAAAGACCGGAAGCGGCATCACGTCGACACCGTCATCGAGAAGCGACTTGACCTCCTCCTGGGAAGCTTCGCCATAAATGCCGCGCTTTTCCACCTCGCCAAAATGGATCTTGCGCGCCTCTTCGGCGAAGTCACTGCCGACATAATCGGCATTCTCGCGCACCTTTCTGGTCATTTCTTTGAGCTCGCTGACCATCTTGCTCATGGCAACGGCGACCTTCTCCTTCTGACGCCCGGTCGTCACCGATGGCGCCATCAGCGCTTTGCCGATGCTGTGCGAGCCGCAAGCCGGGCAGGCTACCAGTCCCTTCCCAACCTGGGAATCGAAGTCGTCATTGCTGCGGAACCACCCTTCGAATTCATGGTCGTGCTCGCAATGGAGCGAAAACCGGATCATGATGCGACGTCGAGCCTTGTCTTTTCGCCGTCATTTTCGACGATCAATCCGAACGGACGCGCATTCTTGAGGTTCGGTACCTTCGCACGCGCGGCGGCGCTGAGTGCCGGATCGATATCGGCGACAATGATCGCGGGATCGGCGTGGGCAGCCTCTGCAAGAACTTCACCCCAGGGAGCGACGATCAGCGAGTGACCGAAGGTCTCGCGCCCGTCTTCATGCACGCCGCCCTGGGCAGCCGAGATCATGAAGGCGCCGTTTTCAATCGCCCGGGCCCGTTGCAGCACATGCCAGTGCGCCTCACCGGTCTGCCGGGTAAAGGCGGCCGGAGCCGATATAACCGAGGCACCGGCAAGCGCCTGGGCGCGGAAAAGCTGCGGGAAACGCACGTCGTAGCAGATGGCGAGCCCGAGGCGCGCAAACGGCAGATCGATAACGACGGTATCAGCGCCGGGCGCATAGACGGCAGATTCGCGCCAGCTTTCGCCATTGTCGAGATCAACGTCGAACATGTGGATTTTGTCGTAGCGTGTCAGGATCTTGCCGTCTGGACCGAATACGAATGCGCGGTTGGCAATCTTGCCGTCATCACGGGCGATCGCCGTCGACCCGATGTGAAGATGGATGCCATGTTTCGCGGCAAGCGCAGAGGCAGTTCGCACGATGACATCGTCTGCTTCGCCCTTGAGCACGCTTGCCAGCGCCTTGCGGTCCCGCTGCAAGGCACCGGTCATTTCCGGCGTCTGCACGTAGACAGCGCCTTTGCCGGCCGCATCCGCCACATATTCGGCAAGGTCAGCGGCATTGCGCTCTGGATCGACGCCGGAGCGCATCTGGATGGCGGCTGCACGAAATGACGTCATTGGATCATCCTCAAGCGAGTTCGCCGGTCTTCAACAGTGTGTCGAGCCGGCCCTGGTTTTCAAGCGCATAGAGATCATCGCATCCGCCGACATGTGTCTCGCCGATGAAAATTTGCGGGAATGTCGTGCGGCCATTGGCGCGCGCCAGCATATCCTGACGGGCCGACGGCTCGAGGCTTGCATTGTGCTCGACGAAGGCGACGCCTTTCTCCGCAAGGAGGCTCTTGGCCGCCGTGCAATAGCCGCAACCATTGCGCGTATAGATTGTTACATCAACCATTCGAATACTCCACGTTGCTCCCTATATAGGCATGAAAAATCAACGCGGAAAGACCTGAACTTTGCGACATCTCGCCGTCAGATGGGCAATTCTTTTGCAAGCGCACGGCTGAAAGTGAGAACATCGACCCTTGACGCACCCCCGCGCAGCAATGCGCGTGACGCAGCCTTGACGGTGGCCCCGGTTGTATAGACGTCGTCGATGAGAAGCACGCGGCGGCCCCGGACCTTGATTTCTTGTGCCTCCGGCACCTTGAAAGCGCCGCTCATGTTGAGCCTGCGCGCATTCGAGCCGAGACCGACCTGCTGGCGCGTGCGTTTCACACGTTTGAGCGCATCAGGATCGAAGGTCTTGCCGGCAAGACGCGCAACATGCCGGGCGAGTTCGGCCGATTGATTGAAGCGGCGAAACCAGAAGCGCCGTGCGTGGAGCGGTACCGGCACGATAATATCGCAACCGTCAAGCAGTTCGGTGCCAGCGCGCAGCATCCAGAGAGCCATCCATGGTCCAAGATCGGTTCGGTCATTATATTTCAGCCCCTGCACCATCTCGGCTACAACGCCCTCATGCACGGCTACCGAACGGGCGCGCTCGAAAGGCGGCGGATCGGCGATTGCTTCGGCGGAGAGGATTTCGGCGCCAAGATCGTGGCTGAATGGCGTCCCGAGAACGGGACAATACGGCTTCTCGATAAAGCGAACCTTGGCCCAGCATGCACCGCAAAGACTGCCGGGCTCCGCGACAAGCCGCTCGCAGCCCGAACACACCGGCGGAAACAACAGCGTGGCAAACTGGCGTGTCAGCCCTTTCGCAAGTCCATGCGCCGTCTCCTTCAAGGTTTCCGCTCGGGTTTTCATTGCAATTCGTTCCAAGGCGACGCATCTACCCGTTGACTATACATTTATCAGAGAAATTCGGAATGGAACGGCATCAGGTTTTCGATCGGGCATTGTTGCTGAAACGGCGCCTGCGGGCGTTGCGCCAACACGGCAGCTCCGCCGATTTTCTGCTCGGGCGGGCAGCCGATGATCTCGAAGAACGTCTTTCGGCAGTCGAGCGCCGCTTCGACGTGGCGGTCGATCTCGCTGGGCATAGCGGCCTCGGGGCGCAGGCTCTGCTGCGCTCGGGCAAGGTCGAGAGCATCTTCCGCGTTGAACACGATTCAAGCTTTCTTGATCGGTCGTTTCCCGGAGTTGTCGCCGACGAGGAGGCCTTGCCGCTCAAGGCCGGGTCCATAGACCTGATCATATCCCTGCTTTCGCTGCACCTGACCAACGATACGCCCGGCACGCTGCTGCAAATAAGGCGCGCCCTCAAACCCGACGGCCTCTTCCTTGGTGCCATGGCGGGTGAGAACACGCTTGGCGAACTGCGCGAATGCCTGCTCGCGGCCGAGAGTGAAATTTACGGCGGCGCATCCCCGCGCGTCGCGCCGTTTGCGGATGTGCGCGATGTCGGTGCACTGCTGCAGCGGGCCGGCTTCACTTTGCCGGTCACCGATATCGAAACCTACACGGTCCGGTACGATACCGCGTTTCACCTGATGCGCGATTTGCGGGCCATGGGCATGCAGAACGTCCTTCTCGGGCGCTCGCGCAAGCCGATGTCGCGGCGCTTCTTCGCGCGCGTTGCGGAAATCTACGCGGAACGCTTCAGTGACCCGGACCGGCGCATAAGGGCGACATTCTCGTTTATCTGGATGTCCGGGTGGGCGGCGCATGAGTCGCAGCAAAAGCCGCTGAAACCAGGCTCGGCCAAGGCCAAGCTCGCGGATTTTCTCACCAGCGTCGAAAACCTTAAGAAGAAATAGCGATCAGCAGTCGCCGCTTTGCGAACCGTCGCTTTTTATAATGCAAACCGCATTTGGCGATCGCTGCAATACGCTACGGTGAATCGTATAGGTCTTGGTCGATGGATCGTCTTTCCGGATGGAGCCGGTTGCCATCTCGTCGAGAGACCGGCCAGCGGAATAATCGACGACGGACTGCGAGCCGCGATCGGCCAGCGGCGCTATGATCAGCGCCAGTGCAATGGCAGCCGAACCGAATAGCAAAGTGATGCGCAGCAGCCCGGTACCCGCATTCATTAGCGTACCTGACAGCCGCGGTTCATCCTCGCGATAGTCTTCCTTGCGCGCCATGCCCCACCTGAACTTCATTGCCCCAATTCGGCTAAAAGTCGCTCAATCAGGTGAAGGATTCATTAACACTTGGAAGACTTGGCAATTTACAGTTGTGTTCAAAGGAGATCGATCAGAAACGGGATCAGAGGTATGTCGGCAGGCGGCATTGGATAGTCGCGCATGTCTCTTGCCCTTACCCATTTCAGCGCCTGCCCTTCCATCGGACGGGGAATACCCTCATAGCGGCGGCAGATGAACAGCGGCATCAAGAGGTGAAAAGTCTCATAGGTATGGCTCGCGAAGGTTAGCGGCGCGAGACAGGCCGGCTTGACGGTGATGCCGAGCTCTTCATGCAGTTCGCGAATGAGACTCTCTTCGGGCGTTTCACCCGGATCGACCTTGCCGCCGGGAAACTCCCAGAGCCCCGCGAGCGATTTGCCTTCAGGGCGCTGGGTCAGGAGCACGCGCCCGTCGGCGTCAACAAGGGCGCAGGCCGTAACGAGAAGGATCGGGTGCGACACGCGCTCACTCATGATCGGGCGCCTGTCTGTAGACGTAACGATAGGCTTCCTTGAAACCCAATTGTTCGTAGAGCCCGATCGCGGCGGTATTTTCGACCTCGACCTGCAGCCATGCCTTTTTTGCCCCGTGCTGTTCGGCCCACTTCAGTGCCGAGCGCACGATCGCGCGCCCCAGCCCGGCGCGCCGGCGCTCGGCTGCGGTGCTGATGTTGAACAAGCCAACAAGAGCGCCGTCCTGAACACCGATCGCGGTTGCAACCGGCTCGGCGTTCTCCTCGACGACAAAAAGTCCCTTTGAAGGTTTGATCCCGCTGATCACTTCGAAAAGGCCAGGCTTCACTGAAGGATCATCTCCCTGGACCTTGATCGAAGCATCGATGAACCTGCCGATGTCCTTGAGCGGTATTTGATCGATGGCGTCGCCGACATCGACATGCGCGAGGTCGGCAACCATGACCATCGATTCATCGAAGCGCGCCCAACCTATGCTTTCAAGATAGGTATCGAGCTCCTGTGGCGCCAGCGGCGATAGCCGGAACGTTGGCGGCCTCCCATAGGCGCGAAAGCGCTGCGCTGCGCGCGCGACGCGATTTTCCATATCGGCAACATCCCCGGGATCGAGCGGATTGACCGAATTCAGCCGTTTCGAGGGATGACTCGCGGTAATGCGAATGGCCCAGCTTCCATCGTAATGAACCGAGGACGCTGGCCAAGCCCTGAATCCAACCGCCTCAATCTGTCTGATCTTCGCCAGTTGCATTCGCTATCCTTGTATGAGCAAGCCCGCCTAGCTGCGATAATCGCCGTTGATGGCGACATATTCCTTCGTCAGGTCGCAGGTCCAAACAGTTGCCTTGCCCTTGCCGAGGCCTATATCGACTCGGATTTTGACATCCTCATTCTTCATGTAATCAGAGGTTGCGTCTTCAGAATAGTCCGGATCGCGTTCACCGTCGCGGGCAACGCGAATGTCGCCGAACCAGATGGCAAGGCGGTCGCGGTCGGCCGGTTCGCCTGCCTTGCCAACGGCCATGACAATGCGGCCCCAATTGGCGTCCTCGCCTGCGGCAGCGGTCTTGACGAGAGGCGA
Organism: Phyllobacterium pellucidum; assembly: GCF_013327855.1. GTDB lineage: Bacteria > Pseudomonadota > Alphaproteobacteria > Rhizobiales > Rhizobiaceae > Phyllobacterium > Phyllobacterium pellucidum. Next base: position 21,949 of record NZ_JABUMX010000003.1, read on the forward strand.
ATTGGCGATCGACAGAGCAATGCGCTTGGCCGAACCGTCGGACTTTGCGCCGGTCACGTTGATCTCAAGCATCTTGCGTGCCCCCTCGCCGTCGCGAACGACCTGCAGGGCGAGGTTTTTGAGGATCCCGTCGAGCGCCTTCTTGAAATCTTTCAGCCGCTTGTCTTTGACCTTGGTGACAAGCTCGGCGCCGCGTTCGGCTGCCGAGCCCGTTGCAAACAGCAGAAGCGTATCGGAGGTGGATGTATCGCTGTCGACGGTAACGGAATTGAAACTTTTGCCTACGGATTTCGACAGGAGCTTCTGCAGCACATCCGACTCGATCGGGGCATCGGTCGCAACGAACGACAACATGGTCGCCATGTCAGGCGCGATCATCCCGGCGCCCTTGGCGATGCCGTTGATGGTGACCGGTACGCCGCCAAGCAGGACCGTTTCCGTCGCGACCTTGGGGAATGTGTCGGTCGTCATGATTGCGCTTGCGGCTTCCTGCCAGAAGCCGGGCACGGCCTTCTTCGTCATATCAGCAAGGAGATGGCTGAACTTGCCGGCGTCCAGAGGCTCGCCGATGACGCCCGTAGACGCGAGAAACACTTCCCCGGTTTTGCAGCCCACGGCCTTTGCTGCTGCTGCTGCGGTCAGTTTGGTCGATTCGCGGCCTTTCTTGCCGGTAAAGGCGTTGGCATTGCCCGAATTGACCACCACCGCACGCGCTTTCCCGCCTTCGAGGCTGTCGCGGCAGAAATCGACCGCAGCGGAGGGACATTTAGACCTGGTGAAAACGCCGGCGACCGCTGCCGGCTTGTCAAAGACGATCATAAGGACGTCGGTACGGCCCTTGTACTTTATTCCGGCCTCGGCAGTGGCGATCCTGACCCCATGGATATCCGGCATCGCAGGATAGTGTTTCGGTGCCAGCGGCGAGACAGACGTAGACATTGGGCGACCTCGAAAAGCGCTTTTGACAAGGTGGGAGAGCATAGGGACCCGGCGCATGAACGCCGGGTCCCTATCAATTACTGTTGCTGCTGCGCTTCCATGGCGGCCTTCATGGCCTTTTCGGTTTCAGGATCGCCATATTCGATCTTCAAGTCGCCGCGGTCCTTCTTGACGAGATCAAGATAGCGCTCGCGAATAAGGATCGACTTTACCTGCTCCTTGACCTGGTCGAATGCCGGCGGCTGCTGCACGCGCTTGTCTTCGAGCTTGATCACGTGGAAGCCGAACTGGGTCTGCACCGGCACCTTGGTATACTTGCCGATTTCGAGCTCGTTGGCTGCCTTTTCGAATTCCGGCACCATCTGGCCCGGTCCGAAATAGCCGAGATCGCCACCCTGGGCCGCCGAACCATCGGTCGACTTGGCCTTGGCAACGTCCTCGAACGATGCGCCGCCATCGAGTTCCTTGATGATGGCTTCGGCTTCTTCCTTGGTCTTCACCAGAATGTGGCGCGCCCGCACCTCATTCTGCGGCGGCATGGCAGCTATTTCCTTGTCGTACCGAGCCCGGATGTCGGCATCGGTGATCTTGTCGACGACCTGCTGCTTGAAATAGTCGTTGTGAAGCGCGCGATCCTTGAGGAATTCAAGGCGTGCCTGGAATTCCGGTGTCTGGTCGAGCTTCTCGGCCTCTGCCTTTGCCGCCAGCGACTTGATGTCGATGATTGCGGCAAGAGCGGCCAAACGCCGCTGCTCTTCCGGCAGGCGCGAAAACTGCGGATCGAGATCGGCGGCAATCTGGTCTACGTCCTTCACGGTAACTTTCTCACCGTTGACGGTCGCAAGAACCTTGTTCGGATCGACTTTCGCGGGCTCTGCCTGGGTCGCATCGGGCTTCGGAGCTTCTGTTTTTCCTGCGTCCTGAGCCATGGCCAGAGTGGAAACACCGGTCAAAAGCAAAGCAGCAGTCATCAATGAAAGGGTTTTACGTATATGCGTCATGGTCAATTTCTCCTCGGAAGGACCGGTACGTGCTAGGAATGCGGCAGAATTTTGCTATGGCGAAGCGATCAATCGCTTGCTGCTTCAACATTGACATAATTCGGGACCCCTCTTATCTGTCCATCGGCTTTGCGTCCAGATAGCTTGGCAACCATACGCTTATAGATTTGGCTTGGTGTCCGTATTGTAACAGGCATGCTTCATGCGGGCGGCGGGCGCCATTAAATGCCGGGTTTCCTGGCAAAACGGATTAGAGAGGACCAGGGATGGTCAGTTTCGGCGGCCTTGCCCGCAAGATTTTCGGCTCCTCGAACGAGCGCCGTGTCAGAGGCTTCAAACCTCGCGTTGAGGAAATCAATGCGCTTGAAGCGGAAATGTCATCACTTACCGACGAACAACTGAAGGCGAAGACCGCGGAATTCCGCGCGAAGCTCGCCGAAGGCACCAAGCTCGACGACCTGCTGGTACCGGCATTCGCGGTCGCACGCGAGGCGGCCAAGCGTGTCCTCGGCATGCGCCCCTTCGACGTGCAGTTGATTGGCGGCATGGTGCTACACCATGGCGGCATTGCGGAAATGCGCACCGGCGAAGGCAAGACGCTGGTTGCAACGCTGCCCGTCTACCTGAACGCCCTCGAAGGCAAGGGCGTTCACGTCGTGACTGTGAACGATTACCTTGCAACGCGTGACGCGCACTGGATGGGCCAGGTCTACAATTTCCTCGGCCTGACCTACGGCATCATCGTTCATGGTCTCGACGACGAGGAACGCGCAGCGGCCTATAATTCCGATATCACCTACGCCACGAATAATGAACTCGGCTTCGATTATCTGCGCGACAACATGAAGTATGAGCGCGCGCAGATGGTGCAGCGGCCCCACAACTACGCGATCGTCGACGAAGTGGATTCGATCCTCGTCGATGAGGCGCGCACGCCGCTCATCATTTCCGGTCCGCTCGACGACCGCTCCGACTTCTACAATCTGATCGACACGTTCATCCTGCCGTTGAAACCGGAAGACTACGAAGTCGACGAAAAGCAGAAGACCGCGATCTTCACCGAAGAAGGCACCGAGAAGCTCGAAAATCTGCTGCGCGATGCCGGCCACCTCAAGGGCGAAGGCCTTTACGACATCGAGAACGTTGCGGTGGTGCACCACGTCAACAATGCGTTGCGCGCCCACAAGCTGTTCCAGAAAGACAAGGACTACATCGTCCGCGGCGACGAAATCGTCATCATTGACGAGTTCACCGGCCGCATGATGCCGGGCCGCCGTTTCTCGGAAGGCCTGCACCAGGCACTCGAAGCCAAGGAACATGTGACGATCCAGCCCGAAAACCAGACGCTGGCATCCATCACCTTCCAGAACTACTTCCGCATGTACAAGAAGCTAGCAGGGATGACCGGTACCGCTTCGACGGAAGCCGAAGAGTTTGCCAATATTTACGGCCTCGAAGTCACCGAAATTCCGACCAATCTTCCCGTCCAGCGCAAGGATGAGGACGACGAGGTCTACCGGACCGTCGAGGAGAAATACAAGGCTATCATCCGTGACATCCGCGAAGCGACAGGCAAGGGCCAGCCGGTCCTCGTCGGAACGACGTCGATCGAGAAGTCCGAACTGCTTGCCGAACGCCTGCGCAAGGAAGGCTTCAAGGACTTCCAGGTCCTGAACGCCCGTTACCATGAGCAGGAAGCATTCATCGTCGCGCAGGCGGGCGTCCCGGGTGCGCTGACCATCGCCACGAACATGGCCGGTCGCGGTACTGATATCCAGCTCGGCGGCAATCTCGACATGCGGATCAAGGCCGAACTGGACGATATGCCGGCAGGCGACGAGCGCAGCGCCAAGGAAGCCGCAATCCGCGCCGATATTGCGCGGCTGAAGGAAAAGGCACTTGCCGCCGGCGGTCTCTACGTTCTTGCTACCGAGCGCCATGAAAGCCGCCGCATCGACAACCAGCTGCGTGGCCGATCCGGCCGTCAGGGCGACCCCGGCCGCTCGAAGTTCTTCCTGTCGCTGCAGGACGACCTCATGCGCATTTTCGGTTCCGAGCGCATGGACGGCATGCTGCAGAAGCTCGGCCTCAAGGAGGACGAAGCCATCGTCCACCCCTGGATCAACAAGGCGCTCGAAAAGGCGCAGAAGAAGGTCGAGGCGCGCAACTTCGACATCCGCAAGAACCTTCTAAAATACGACGACGTGATGAACGATCAGCGCAAGGTGATCTTCGAACAGCGCATCGAATTGATGGATGGCACCGATCTCAGCCAGACCACCAGGGAAATGCGCGAGGACGTCATCGACGACCTTCTCGCCCGTCATACGCCGGAAGGCGCCTATGCCGAGCAGTGGAACATCAAGCAGCTCGATGAGGACGTCCGTAACATCCTCAATCTCGACCTGCCCGTCACCGAATGGGCGCTCGAGGACGGCATTACGCCGGACGACATTCGCGAGCGCCTGACAGAGGCGGTCGAAAAGGCGGCGGCAGATCGCGCCGAGCGTTTCGGCCCCGAGATCATGGCCTATGTCGAGAAGTCGGTAATCCTCCAGTCGCTCGATGCGCTTTGGCGCGAGCATCTGGTCAATCTCGACCATTTGCGTTCGGTCGTCGGCTTCCGCGGCTATGCGCAGCGCGATCCCCTCAACGAGTACAAGACCGAAGGCTTCGAGCTCTTCCAGACGATGCTCGTCAACTTGCGCCAGAACGTGACCTCGCAACTGATGCGTGTCGAACTCGTGCGCGAAGCCGCAGCCGCCCCTGAACCGGCGCTCCCGGTCATGGAAGGCCATCACATCGACGGCTTCACCGGCGAAGATGATTTTGGCGAAGGCAGCGTCCTCGCGGTGCAGGAAGATCTTCGGGTGGTAGACCCCGCCGACCGCGATCCTAACAATCCGAAAACCTGGGGCAAGGTCGGCCGCAACGAGGCCTGCCCTTGCGGTTCCGGCAAGAAGTACAAGCATTGCCACGGCGCCTTCGTCTGAAGTCGCCCGATCAATGACTTATGAAAAGGGCCGCGCTCACCACGCGGCCTTTTTTCTCCTGTGAGCGCACACCTTCGGGGCGTTGACATTCCGAACCGTTTCTAAACGTTTACGGACTAATACCCAGGGTTGAACAAGTGGAGCGGCCTTTGCGAATTTCTGCGGTACGAACTGCAGACCTTCTATTGCCAAAACGACTGTCGGAGCAGCTTAATCCGTGGCTTTTACGCCTCGACCAGCTGTTCGACGGATCGAACCAGCATGCCGTTGCGCAGCGCGTCTCGCTTATCGCTTTTTCCGTTCGCATTTTCAGCGCCATGATCGCCCTGATTTCGCAGGTGATCTTCGCGCGCTGGATGGGCCAGTTCGAATACGGCATCTTCGTGCTCGTCTGGGTGACGGTGGTCATCCTTGGAAACCTTTCCTGCCTCGGCTTCCAGACCACCGTCATCCGCTTCGTCCCGGAATATCTAGAGCGCGGCCAGCTGAACCATCTGCGCGGCATTCTATTCACCAGCAAGACGTTTGCCGTCGGCCTTACCACCCTGGTTGCGCTTATCGGCGCGGCCGGCGTCTATATCTTCCGAGACAGGCTCGAATCCTATTACGTCGCGCCGTTTATCGCGGGCTTTATCTGCCTGCCGATGATTGCACTTGGCGATACCCTCGACGGCACGGCGCGCTCGCGCTCGTGGGCGCTTGTCGCCCTCACCCCAACCTATATCGTCCGCCCCATCCTCACCCTCATCGTCATGAGCATCGGCCATGTGACGGGTTTTGCCCCGACCGCGATGACCGCCATCATCTCGGCGATCATCGCCACCTATGCGACGAGCCTGTTCCAGTTCCTCGTCGTCCGGCACCGGTTCAAGACGGTGGTGGAGCCTGGCCCAAGGACCATAGAGTTCGGCCACTGGTTTGCGGTATCCCTGCCGATTTTCCTCGTCGAAGGCTTCTTCTTCCTGCTGACCAATGCAGATGTCCTGATGGTAGGCCGCTTCCTCGATCCCGAGAAAGTCGCAACCTACTTTGCCACGGTGAAACTTCTGGCGCTCGTGCATTTCGTCTATTTTTCAGTAAAGGCCGGGGCGGCGCAACGCTATTCCGAGCTGATGCAGAGCCACAACCAGGCGGAGCTCGGGCAATTCGCCCGCGATACGGCGCGCTGGACTTTCTGGCCTTCGCTCGCCATGGCGATGCTGCTGCTCGTTGCCGGCAAGCCGCTTCTTTACCTTTTCGGCGCGCAGTTCACCGATGGTTATCCGTTGCTTTTCATCATGGTGATCGGCGTCGTCGCCCGTGCATCGGTCGGCCCGGCGGAGAGCCTTCTCAATATGGCCGGCAGACAGAACATCTGCGCGACGGTCTACGCAGTGACGCTTGTCGTAAACATCTGTCTCAGCATACTTTTGATCCCGATCTATGGCCTGGCGGGCGCCGCCTGCGCCACCGCATTCTCAATGGTGTTTGAAGCGGCGACCCTGTCACTGACCGTCTATTATCGCCTGGGCATAACAATGTTTGTTTTTGCCGGCAGGTCTGAAGCCAAGCCCGCCAAGGAAGAAATCTGATGGCAGCCACACCCCTTCTCGAAGAATTGGCCGCTGGCCCGTCCGCACAGATCATTGCGCAGCTTTCCGGCTTCGACAATCCGGGGGATGCGGCAAAGCAGATCGAGGAATCGCTCGGCAATCGAGGCGTGCCGCGCAAGCTCTCGGTCTATTCGGCGTCCGCCGGCTTCGAACTTCTCGAAGAACTCGACTACCTGACCTACCGCACCGTCGAGCCGAATATCTTCTTCAATCCGCGCTTCCTTGCCCCGGCCATGCCTCGCCTTGACGACAGGCAGGTGCGCCTGATGGTCGTGCGCGACGAAAACGACGCCAAGAGCCGGCTGCGCTTCGTCATGCCCTATACGATCGAAAGGCCTGGCTTTGCCCTTTCGGCCTCGATCATCCGTGGCTGGGCGACTTCGTTTGGCCCGCAGGGAACGCCATTGATCGACCGCGATGACCCGATCGGCGTGCTCAATGATTTCTTCGACATGATCGGCCGCAAGCATTTGAAGCTGCCGCAGATCCTGGTCTTGCCCGACATGCTCCTCAACCGGCCGGTGGCGCAGTTGATCCGCTCGGTTGCCATGGACCGCGACCTTACGATCGAAACCGTCAACCAGGTCGAGCGGCCCTTCATCGAAAGCAAGCTCGACGGCGACGATTATCTGCGCGAAGCCATCGGCACCCGCCACGCCAAGGAGTACCGGCGCCTGTGGCGCCGCCTCGCCGAAAAGGGCAAGCTGACCTCCACCGTCAGCCGCAGCGAAGAAGACATTCGCCTCAAGCTCGAAGAGTTTCTGGCCCTTGAAGCGAGCGGCTGGAAGGGCCAGCGCGGCTCGGCGATGGCCGTCGATCGTTTCCGCGCCGCCTTTGCCCGGGAAGCTGTCAACAACCTCGCAGGACGCGATCTGGCGCGCATCCACGCGCTTGAACTCGACGGCAAGACCATCGCCGTTCTCGTCGTTTTTGTCGAAGCCGGCGAAGCCTGGACCTGGAAAACCGCATACGATGAAAGCCTCGGCGCCTATTCGCCAGGGGTGCTCCTGATGATCGAGATGCTGAAGAACCACCTCGACGATCCGAACATCGACCGGACCGACTCTTGCGCCATCCCCGACCACCCCGTCGCCTCTCGCCTCTTTCGCGAGCGCGAATTGATCGGGACGCTGGTGATCGGACTGACGCCCGGAGCTGACCGCGCCGCACGCCAGGCGGCGTCGCAACTCCACCTCTACCGACGCACCCAGAACCTTGCCCGCGCCCTGCGTGAGCGGATACGGGATTTCACCCGGCGGAAGTAGTTCGCTGCGAGTGCGTGCCGCCCGGCGCTTACTTGGGAGCCGCGCATGACGCCGTTGTCCTACCTTGGGCCAACTGGGTGTTCACCCATGCGGCGCTCAGCGACAGGACCTCTGACATCCGGTTTCGGCCGTCCAGATCCACCATTCCGTGGTCGAAGCTCGGAAATTCCCAGTATGTAAGATTACACCGTTCATTTTTTGCAAAGAGATCCGCCACCGATCTAGCATTGGCGACCGGGGTGGAATCGTCCTTGCCACCCTGGATAAGCAAAAGTGCGGACTTCGACAGAAGCATTGCATCCACAGCGCGGCGATCTATGGCGTCAGCCCAAAAGCGGTAGCTCGATCCAGCCCACACTTCGCTGCTTTGGGGGTTCTCCCGCGCCTTTCTGAAAGCTTCATCGACTGGCGGCCATTGGTCCCTGGGGACCGCATTCCGCGCCATTTCATCCATGATCGACTGCCGCACCATCTCACCGAATGTAACGCCGCCTCCCGTCGATAGGAGGACGGCCGCGTCGGCATCGATTTCCGGAGCAAGGCGGGCGGCGACACCGCCTCCCTCGGAACCTCCGAACAGGACGATTTTGCCGTCCCACCAGGTCTCGTCGCGGAGCGGCGTCAAAACCTGCTTATAGTCCGCGACGCGCTGCCCCATCGTGTGGTGGGCACGGAACGTCTCCGAACATCCCTTGTCGAACGGGTCGGCTGGGTCATCCCCCGGACCAACCCCATACTTGTCGACCATGAGGGCGGCGAAGCCGGGAAACGCCTTCCGTGCAACACCCAGATTCTTGCTGGCCAATGCCGACTGGCACCCCGAGCCTTGCGCGAGGATGATGATGCCAGCCCTGGCATTCTCCGGCCTGTCGAGGTACCAGTTGATGGTGCTGCCGTCTGGCCGCTTCGTCTCGTGACATTCCGGCGCGGCAGCGGCGGCGGATGCCAGTACACCAACAGTTAGTGCCGCCACAGCGAGGCGAAGCGATTTGAAATTAAGCCATCTGTAATAATCGTTCAATCTCTGCGATCTCCAGGACATTTACCTCGAATATACGCCCGGACGTTCCCATTCCTCAATCGCCAATTCGAAAAGTTTCGCATTTTCAATGCGTTACAATCATGCCGTGTAAATTGCCGCTATACTTCAGACCGTCGCCGTCCGCTTCTCCCACTCGGCGACAATCGCCTCGCGTGCGGCAATCGACGGAGCGATGCGCTCTCTCGCCAAGGCCAGGAGCTGCGGCGAAGCCTGCCGGGGGGTGCCTGAGGAAAATGGCGGATGCGGATCATATTCGAGCGAAAGCTGGACGCGTTCTGCCTCCTGCTGCCCCATGAGTTCTGCGACGACCGCCAACCCGAAATCTATCCCTGCAGTTACTCCGCCGGCGGTGATGAGATTTCCGTCCTTGACGATGCGGGCCTCGACATGGGTCGCGCCGAAACGGGCGAGATAATCGACTGCATTCCAATGCGTTGTCGCCCGCTTCCCCTTTAGCAGTCCTGCAGCGCCGAGGACGAGTGCCCCCGTACAGACCGAGGTCACGTAACGCGCGCCAGCAGCTTGTTCGCGCACAAATTGCAGCACGTCTTCATCCAGGAGTAATGCGTTGACGCCGGCCCCGCCCGGTATGCAGATCACATCGAGCTGAGGGCAATCGGCGAGCGTATGTGTCGGCGTCAGCATGAGGCCAGTTGCCGAGCGTACCGTGGCGAGATCCTTCCAGACAAGGTGCATCTGCGCACCCGTGGCAGAGGCGAACATTTCATATGGACCGGTAAGATCGAGTTGCTGGACATTTGGAAAAACAAGAAATCCAAAGCGAAAAGACATGGGCAAACTCCTTATTGACTTCTGGCAGTTTACGACATCAGACTTTGGCAAGTTTGCCAAAGGCCCCACATTTCATGCCAAACGCGCGCAATATCGAAATATTGGCTTTTGCCGACGCTCAGGTGCTGGACATATCCGGTCCGCTCCAGGTTTTTTCGAGCGCAAACGACTTCGCCGCCGCCCGCAGCGCCCCGGCGCCCTACAGGCTGACCATCGTCGGAATGTCGTCACAAATACGCACAAGCTCAGGGTTGGTGCTGGCGGCCGAGCCCTTACCCGAACATTGCCGCCACCTCGACACATTGGTGATCCCCGGCGGCTGGGGCGTCAACGCCGCTTGCGAAGACCCCGAGCTTGTCGAATGGGTCGGACAGAGTTCCGCGCAAGCGCGCCGCACGGTCTCGGTTTGTAGCGGCGCCTTTCTCCTCGCCACGACGGGCGTCCTCAACGGTCGGCGAGCCGTGACCCATTGGCAGCGTTGCGCCGAATTTTCGCAACGCTTTCCTGATGTCAGGCTTGAACCCGATCCGATTTTCATCAGGGACGGAGCCTTCTGGACATCCGCTGGGGTAACGGCCGGGATAGATCTCGCCCTCGCGCTCGTCGAGGCCGATCTGGGACGTGAGGCAGCACTCGCCGTTGCCCGCCAACTGGTGGTGTTTTTCAAACGCCCGGGCGGTCAGTCGCAATTCAGCGCGACACTTGTCCTGCAGGAGAGCGCCACGCGCTTCGACCGCCTGCACGCCTGGATCCTCGAAAATTTGCGTTCGGACCTTTCGCTCATCCGGCTGGCGGAACAAGCTAACATGAGTGCCCGCAGCTTTTGTCGCCACTACCTGAGCGAGACCGGACTGACGCCGGCACGCGGGGTCGAACAAATCAGGTTCGAAACGGCGCGGCGGATGCTGGAACAGGGCAACTCCGTCGGGCGTGTGGCCGCACATTGCGGCTTTGGCTCGGACGAGACAATGCGACGCTGCTTCCTGCGCTATGTCGGCATCACGCCACAAGCCTATCGCGAACGTTTTTGAACCTTATTGGCAAATCCATTGGCCTTGCCTAATGTAACCTCTGATTTGTATTTCTAGTAACGTATTGCGTTTGGGGGTTGTGATATGAAACCTGTATTTGCGCATGGCCTGATCCTCCCGCTCCTTCTGACAACAACAGTGTTGGGGGCACAGGCGCAGGAATCGACCGCCGATCTCGCCAAGAAACTCTCCAATCCGGTGGCCGCGATGATCAGCGTGCCGTTTCAGGCCAATTACGACGGCGGCTATGGGCCTGAAGACGGCAGCAAGTATACGATCAACATCCAGCCGGTCATTCCTTTCACCCTCAACGAGGATTGGAACGTAATTTCGCGCACCATCCTGCCTGTTGTCTGGCAGGACGACATTGCCGGGCCTTCGGGCCATCAATTCGGCCTTGGCGACACCACGCAGAGCTTCTTCTTTTCACCAAAGAAGCCGGGTCTTGGCGGCGTTATCTGGGGCGTTGGACCAGCCTTCCTCTTGCCGACCGCGACCGATGATCTCCTCGGCGGCGAGAAATGGGGTGCGGGTCCGACGGGGGTCGTGCTCAAGCAGGAGGGCCCCTGGACCTTCGGCGCGCTCGCCAACCACATCTGGTCGTTTGCCGGCGATGACGACCGCAGTGACGTTAACGCGACTTTCCTGCAACCCTTCCTGTCCTATACGACCCCCGATGCCTGGACATTCGGCGTCAACACCGAGTCGACCTACAATTGGGATGAAGACCAGTGGTCGGTGCCGATCAACCTGACGGTCGCCAAACTGGTCAAATTCGACAAGCAGCCGGTAAGCTTCACGGCCGGCGTGCGCTACTGGGCCGAGAGCCCGGAGAATGGCCCCGATGGCTGGGGGGCACGCTTTGTCGTCACTTTCCTGTTTCCAAAGGGAAAATAGACGGGCTGGCTAATACAGACCACGTCGATGACGGTTGCACTTATTGCATGCAGCAGATTTGATCTGAAAGATCTTATTTGAGCTGGAGATGTTTTGATGACGTCGTCGCGGCCAACGGATGACGGCATTATCCGGGGCGCGGGCCCGATTTTCCTTTTACCCACGGCAACGAACGACCTTCTCGGCGGTGAAAAAATGGGGTGCCGGCCCAACAGTCGTCGTGCTGAAACAGTCGCAGTTCTGGACTTACGGCCTGCTTGCCAACCATCTCTGGTCATTTGCCGGTGGCAGGAACCGAACCGATATCAGCACGAGCTTTGTCCAGCCGTTCATCGACTATACGACCAAGGATGCATGGACATTTGAACTTGGCTCGAAGTCGAACTATGATTGGCAGAGCAGCGAGTGGTCCATCCCGATCAACTTGGATGTCTCCAAACTGGTGAAGATCGGCGACCAACCGGTGAGCATCGGCAGCGGGGTCCGCTATTGGGCCGCCAGCCCGAAAGATGGGCCTGAAGGTTGGGGTGCACGCTTTGTGGTTACGTTCCTGTTCACAAAGTAAGTCCACATAAATTGCAGGAGACCTGAGACATGATCCGTTTGACGATGCTCCTTGCACTCACACTTATCGGCCTTTCGGGTTGCACGTCGAGCGCCAATGTAAGCCCCCTCAGATTTTGCGACAGGCCGACGGACATCAATGCCCGGGTCTTCACAAACTGCACGCCGAGAGTAGACGACAGGGTGTGACCTGCCGCATGGCTGGGGCTCTCGGTGGGGCATGCCCGAACCGGTGACGCACGCAATTTCCAGATTGTTCGGGTGGTGCATCGGTGCCCCCTGCCGGTCCATCTTGGGCAAAATCGAACCCTACCACCAACAGAAAATCCATCAACAATATTAATACCTTGAAGGAAGCTCGCCCGGTAGGTCTGCGCGTTTGAACAGTACCTCGTACTATGTGAAATCAGTACCCCGCTTCCAATTTATTTTGCCCCCCGCCAGCCCAACAACCTCATGGCATTCGCGGTTACGATGACGGTCGCACCCGTGTCGGCAAGGATGGCGGGCCACAGCCCGGTGATGCCGACAATCGTGGTGACGAGGAACACTGCCTTCAGACCCAGCGCGACGGTGATGTTCTGGTGGATATTCCCCATGACCTGTCTCGAAAGATCGATCATGTTCCACACATCTATTACGCGGCCATGCAATATGGCTGCATCTGCTGTCTCCAGTGCAACGTCGGTACCGCCGCCCATTGCAATTCCAACATCGGCTGCTGCAAGCGCAGGTGCATCGTTGATGCCATCGCCAACTTTGGCAACAATAAGCCCCTCGCGTTTCATTTCGCTCACAGTGCGTTGCTTGTCTTCAGGCATGAGTTCGGCCTTTGCTTCAATGCCCAATTCGTCTGCAATTGCCTCTGCGGTCCTCCGGTTGTCACCGGTCAACATGACGGTCTTGATGTCGTTATTTCGGAGCATCTCTAGCCCTTGCGCGGCGTCCTGACGGGGCTCATCCCGCATCGCAATAAATCCCGCTACTTCACCTGCGACGATCAGGATGGATACTGTCTTGCCAGCTTCATTCAATCTTTCCACCGCATGGCGCTGATCCATGGAAAGTTGAACCATGTCCGTTGCCGCACGGGCAGAGCCCAAGAAGACCCTCTGACCACCGACGTTGCCTTCGACGCCTTTTCCGGAGAGTGCTGTCGCAGCTGTTGCAGGTGGAATGGGTACATTCTCTGCGGTCGCTTTGGCGAGGATGGCGTTGGCGAGCGGGTGGCTTGACCCTGTTTCGAGGGCGGCCGCGAGGGACAATATTTGCCGTTCAGCATGTCCGAACGAGATGATGTCCGTGACGACCGGCTTGCCCTCGGTCAGCGTTCCAGTCTTGTCGAATGCAACCGCAGTGATCTTCCCGATTGTCTCAAGGACGGCCCCTCCCTTCAGCAGAAGACCGCGTCGTGCCCCTGCCGACAGCCCTGCCGCGATTGCAGCTGGTGTGGAGATGACTAGGGCACATGGACAGCCGATCAGCAGGATTGCGAGGCCCTTGTAGACCCAATCAACCCAAGAGCCTCCCATCACCATGGGAGGGACAACAGCGACGAGGGTCGCAACGACCATAACGCTTGGCGTGTAGTAGCGCGAGAACCGATCAATGAAACGTTCCGTAGGTGCCCTACTCTCTTGGGCTTCCTCCACCAGACGCACCACGCGAGCTATCGTGTTGTCAGCTGAGGTTGCTGTGACACGAATACGCAGCAAACCATCCGTATTGATGGTACCTGCGAAGACACTATCGCCAGCGGTCTTGCGCTTTGGCGTGCTTTCGCCGGTTACGGGTGCTTCATCAATCTCGCTGGTGCCTTCAGTGATGTCACCATCGGCGGGTATCCGGTCGCCTGGACGAGCAAGCACCACATCACCGATAGCCAACTTGTCGGCCGCAATGGACACGGTCTGTCCCTCGCGTTCAACCAGAGCTGTCTTCGGTACAAGGTTGGCCAACCCCTGAATGCTCGCCCGAGCCCTACCAGCCGCTACGCCCTCCAGAAGTTCCCCAACGAGGAACAGGAACACAATTGCGGCTCCTTCTTCCCCGGCTCCAATGATCACAGCTCCAACGGCGGCAACCGTCATCAGCATCTCAATGGAGAATGGAGTACCTGCAAGCGCCGCCATCAGTGCCCTACGAGCAATTGGCAGGAGACCCACGAGCATTGCGACGGCAAATGCCCACTGCGAAATGTCAGGAAACAATTTGCCAAGCCCATAGGCGGCCACCAGCGCCAGTCCGCTTGCGATGGTCAGGTGGGCCTTCTTGCTTCGCCACCAAGGCCCTGACGAAGGTCCATGGTCATGCCCATGCAGCCCCGATAAGCCATCTGCTTGCTCTTTTGCGTGATCATGCTTGGAGTGATCGTGGTCCGCGTGGTCATGAGAAATGTCGTCCAGCGATGCCTTCTCTCTACGAACATCGCTGCTGCCGATTGGGGCAATCGTGTAGCCCAGCCTTGCAATGCTCTTTTGAAGCTCCTGCAGGTCCGCCTTTGCTCCATGCATCACTGTCATAGTCCCAGCACTGACCGACACCGAGACGTCTTCAATGTCAGAGAGCCTACGCGCAGCCGTGTCGATCTTTGACGCGCAACCAGCGCAATCCATTCCCTCTACGCGAAACCTCGTCTGCGTTGATGCCGTATCCATCTGTCAGCTCCATTGACTTCTCCACTGACCAGCCTACATCCTCTAGCGACTAGAGGAGCAAGCGCAAATGTCGGAACAAATTTCCATAGGCGAGGCTGCGAGACGCAGTGGAGTGAAGGTGCCAACGATACGCTACTACGAGCAGATTGGCTTATTACCGGCCCCTGAACGCACCGAGGGCAACCGAAGGAACTACAGGAAGGACGAGGTACAGCGACTGGCTTTCATTCGCCATTCACGCGAGCTTGGCTTCGAGATCGATGCCATCAAGACATTGCTGGTTCTGCAGGACGATCCCAATCAGCCCTGTGGTACAGCCGACCAGATAGTCATTGCCCGACTTCAGGACGTCGATCAACGTATCAATAGCCTCAATGCTCTGAAAGTCGAGTTAGAGACGATGCTTGAGCAATGCAGCCATGGTCGCGTCAAAGAATGCCGTGTGATTGAGACCCTCGCCAATCATGACCGATGCATTCATGGCCATCACTGAAAGGGCGCTTCATGCTTGCCGACGTAAAGCTATGGGCAAGAAGGATCAAGCGGGACATTGTGGCTCTTTGGATTGCAGCACGAGACCCTCGAACACCTCTGCTCGCAAAGTTCGTAGCGGGAGCTGTGGCCGCGTACGCTCTTTCTCCTATCGATCTGATCCCGGACTTCATTCCAGTACTCGGATACCTCAATGATCTACTGATAGTCCCGGCGGGCATACTAATCGCTGTCGCGCTCATCCCGCCAGCACTGATGGAAGAGTTTCATGACGACGCAACTGGTCGAGAGGGACTAGCTCCATCATCTGCATTTCATAGCAGGTTCTCAATCAGTACGCCAAACAGTAGCCGGAGGACGATTTTCAGTGCAGGATTAAAGAGATGCAGGATTTTTGGTGCTTATGGTGCCCCCTGCCGGAATCGAACCAGCACTCCTCTCGGAACCTGATTTTGAGTCAGGCGCGTCTACCAATTCCGCCAAGGGGGCCGCAAAAGCTTCGGGTGCGGCGAACCGCACCGTCAAAGCCAAATACATGCTGGAGCGGCCCGCGGTCAACACCATTCCGCCAATTTCTCGCGATAACGCACTCGTGTGTTGCCGGTCGCGCGGGCCACAAGTAGAGGCGAAGCAGCCTGGCTGGCAAAAATCGACTGCAGCGATTCCATTTGGGTGAAGTTTGCTCTAAGGATCACCGACTTTCTCGAACAACTTCCCCGGACAGGAACCGCCATATGCTTCGCAAACTCTATGATTGGACGATGTCGCTCGCCGCGCGCAAATCCGCGGAAGTCTGGCTCGCCATCATCGCCTTCGTGGAGAGTTCGGTTTTCCTCGTTCCCGCCGACGTCCTCTATCTTCCCATGGCGCTGGCACGGCCGGAGCGCGCCTATCGTTATGCGCTCGTGGCGACGGTCGCCTCGGTGCTCGGTGGCATTGCCGGCTGGCTTCTCGGCTATTACGCCTATGAGACACTGGCAAAACCCATTCTCGAAATGTACGGCAAGCTCGATGCTTTCGAGGCGCTGCGCGGCTCGACCAGCGCAGATGCGATCCTCCTGCTGCTCATCACCTCCGGCCTTGCGCATCTGCCCCCGATCAAGGTGGTGACGATCCTCTCCGGCGCTGCTGCGATCAACATCTGGGTATTCATCGGATCGGCAATTCTTGCACGCGGGGCGCGGTTCTTCTTCCTCGCCTGGCTCCTGCGCCGCTATGGCGAACCGATCCGCCATTTCATCGAAAAGCGGCTCGGCCTCATCGCCGGTGCAGCCGCTGCGGTGCTGATTTTGCTCTACGCCGTATTCCACTATTATCATCTATAGTTCGAGGACGCTTCGCGCATCATGACAATGGCAACGGCACCCGCGATGAGTTCGACGCATTTCCGGACCGCTTTGTTCCTTCTCGCCGCAATGATAGTGACGGTCGGGTCGGCGCTGGCCTTCCAGTATGTGGGCGGCTACCTGCCCTGCAAGCTCTGCCTCGAGCAGCGCTATCCCTACTATGCCGGCATACCGCTCATGGCGCTTGCCGTCGTCGCCTCTCTCCTGCGCTGGCCGTCAGGCCTGACACGGCTGCTGATCGCATTGGGCGGCATCCTCATGTTGATCGGGCTTGGCCTTGCAATCTTCCATGCAGGCGTCGAGTGGAAGTTCTGGGCGGGACCGACGGATTGCACCGCGGTCGCAATGTCCATCACCACCGATGCCGGCAATCTGCTAAGTGACCTCAACGCAGTCCATCCACCGGCATGCGACACCGCCGCCCTGCGCGTGCTCGGCCTGTCATTTGCCGGCTGGAACGCCATCGCCAGCCTTATTCTGGTTGTCGTGGCGTTTCGTGGAGCGATGAGGCGGGGTTAAGCCCTTGCCAATCTGCTGAGCAAATTATGCATCGCAGAGAGCTCAGCAAAAAATAGCCAGGCGCGGCGCAGGGACCGACGGCCGGAACCCTCAAGGCTCCAGTTCGACATCCCAGTAGAGATAATCCATCCAGCTGTCGTGCAGGTGGTTTGGCGGGAAGAGCCGTCCATTGTTGTGAAGGTCGTGCACCGTCGGCTGGAATGGCTTCTGCCGCGGCCACATTTTGGCGCGGTCTGGCATCAGCCCGCCCTTGCGAAGGTTGCACGGCGAACAGGCGGCGACGACATTTTCCCAGATCGTCTCACCACCGGCGCAACGTGGGATCACATGATCAAAGGTCAGGTCTTCTTCCGAACCGCAATACTGGCACTCGAACCGGTCACGCAGGAAGACGTTGAACCGGGTAAAGGCAGGGTTGCGCGACGGCTTGATGTAGGTCTTCAGCGAAACGACGCTCGGCAGCCGCATGGCGAAGGAAGGCGACGACACCTCGTGCTCATACTCGGCGACGATGTTCACACGGTCGAGAAACACCGCCTTGATCGCGTCCTGCCATGACCAGAGCGACAAGGGATAGTAACTGAGCGGACGATAATCCGCATTGAGCACCAGTGCCGGCAACCCGTCCGGCGAGACGGCTATTGTCAAGGAATCAACTCCAATCCAACCATCAGGCCCTATTATTGTAAGCTGGACGTGACAAGAATGTGAAGCGAATTGCTCGCTTATGCAGCGAAAAACGCCGCTATATCAAATTCATGCGATTGGTGTGCCGTCGCGGCCACGCGTCGCGGCATAATAGGCCCAGAAAAGCCGGGCCGCCACCCCGCGCCAGGGCGACCATCTTTCGGCAAAACGCTGCAGCGCCTTGGAATCGGGCCGGGCTGATTCGCTGTAGGCGTGGGCATAGGCGTGCTGCAGCGCAACGTCGCCCGACGGGAACACATCCGCATGCCCGGCCGAGAACAGGAGGTAGACCTCCGCCGTCCACGGCCCCACACCCTTGATACGCGTCATCAGCGCCATGGCCTCCTCGATCGGCCGCTCGCAAAGATCGAGAAGGTCGAGCTCCCCGGCAATGATCGCCTCGCTGATCCGCGCGAGGGTCTCCTGCTTGGCGCGTGAAAGGCCGGCTGCGCGCCACGCCTGCTCGCCGGCCGCAAGGTAGTTTTGCGGTGTCAGCGGATCGATGAGCCCTATGAGCCGCGACCATATCGATGCGGCGCTCGCCTTGGAAACCTGTTGCGAAACGATGACCGAAGCAAGGCTGGCAAAGCCGGGCTCGGAGCGGCGCAGCGGTAAAGGCCCTGCCCGTTCCGCAACTGCCGCCAGCTCGGGGTGAGCCTTGAGCAATGCGGTCAGGCCTTCGGCCACGTCATCGAGCGTATCTATCCTGCGCATGTCGTCACTTTGAATCGTCGGGAAAACACAGTATCAACCCGCGCATATGGTCACGCAAGGACACCAGTTCACGCTCATGACAGTTCCTGTCTTTCGCTTTGCGCCTAGCCCCAATGGATACCTGCATCTCGGCCACGCCTATTCGGCACTTCTCAACCAGAAGATGGCGCGCGAAAGTGGCGGCCGCCTGCTTCTGCGCGTCGAAGACATCGACCGCGAGCGCTGCTCGCCGGAACTCGATGCGGCCATGCTCCAGGATCTGCGCTGGCTTGGCATCACCTTCGAGGAGCCCGTTCGCCGCCAGTCGGAGCATTTCCCGGTCTACCAGCAAGCGCTGCAGCGGTTGACCGATATGGGTTTCGTCTATCCGGCGTTTCTCAGCCGCGGTGAAGTCAGGCGGATTGCCGAAACGACTGGAGGCGGCATTCAGCATTGGCCGCGCGATCCGGACGGCGCATTGCTCTATCCGCCCAATGACCGGAAGCTTTCGCAGGACGAGCGTACTCGGCGCATCGAAGACGGTTCTCCCTATGCGCTGCGCCTCGACATGGAGCGGGCGCTGGCGGCGATTCCGGCTCCGCTAAGCTGGCACGAAGAAGGAGCTGGCGAAAGCAGTGTCGAAGCGCGTCCGCAGGATTGGGGCGATGTCATTATTGCCCGTAAGGATGTGCCTACGAGCTACCATCTGTCGGTTGTCATCGATGATGCCGCGCAGGGAGTAACCCATGTCGTGCGCGGCAGGGATCTCTTCCAGAGCACCAGCGTCCATAGGATCCTGCAACATTTGCTGGAGATCGAGCCGCCGGTCTACCACCATCATGCACTGATACTTGACCGTGACGGCGAGAAACTGTCGAAAAGCCGCAAGGACACGTCTCTGCGGGAATTGCGGCAAGCGGGAGTGACGGGTCAGCAGATTTTCGCCATGGTCGGCCTCTGACCTTTCGCTACGCATCGTTCGGGTATAAACAGCCCTGCCATCCTCGTTCCGCCGGTCTCCCGACATGCCCGTTCGTCTTTTCCCTGCACTCTTCGTTCTGCTCTGGGCCACAGGCTTCATTGGCGCGCGCTATGCGATGCCGTATATGGAGCCATTCCTGTTCTTGACGCTCCGTTTTCTTATCGCTGGCACGATCCTCGGCGTCTGGGTCGCGGTCACGGGCAATGCATGGCCGGGCAGACGCGGGGCGATGCATGCCATCATTGCCGGTTGTCTCATCCACGGTGTCTATCTCGGCGCCGTGTTCTGGGCGATCCACCAGGGCCTGCCCGCCGGCATGTCGGCGCTGGTCGTCGGCCTGCAGCCGCTCATCACCGCACTGATTGCCGGTGTTGCACTTGGCGAGACTATCCAGCCCCGCCATTGGGCCGGTCTGGCCGTCGGTTTCGCCGGCGTCGCCATGGTGCTCTCGCCGAAGCTCTCTGTCTCGTCGGACGGGATCACGCCCGCCACTGTTACCGCATCGATCGTCTCGGTTATCGCCATCAGCGCCGGCACCGTATGGCAAAAGCGCTTCGTCGGCGCGATCGATCTGAAGGCGGGGACGGCTCTGCAATATTTCGGTGCCGCGGTGCTGATGGGGTTGCTATCCCTGGTCCTTGAAACACATCAAGTCACCTGGGCCGCCCCGCTTGCCTTTGCGATGTTCTGGCTGGTCTTCGTGCTTTCGATCGGTGCCGTGCTGCTTCTTATGATCCTGATCAAGCAAGGCGCCGTTTCCAAGGTCGCTTCGTTGTTCTATCTCGTGCCGGGCGTCACCGCGCTCATGGCCTATGTATTGTTCGGAGAAACGCTGACACATTTCCAGCTTATCGGCATGGCGATTGCCACGCTCGGAGTGGCGCTGTCGACGGGTCAGAGACGTTCCGCTGCCTTGCCTTCGCGGTAGCGGATGATCGCCGCATTGACCTCAGCGCCGATGATGAAGATCGCGGCGATGATATAGAGGAAGACGATAGCGACCATGATCGAGGCAAGACCCGCATAGGTCGTCACATACGAGGCGAAGGTCTCGAGATAGCTTGCGAAAATGGTCGCGCCAACGGTCCATGCGATCAGGGTGATGAGAATGCCCGGCAGGATGTCGACAAACCGCCTCTGCCCGGCTGGCAGCCAGAGGTGCACAACGAGGAGACCGACGACAAGCACCGCCGTAGCAATGACATAGCGCCAGAAGACGATCGTACCCGATACGAGCACAAGTTCCGGTATCCAGCGTGTTGCAATGCGCAGAGCGAGCGGTGCAAGGACGAGCAGAAAACTGATCGCCATGATGCCGATCGTCGCGACCATTACGAATCCGAGACTTTGCAGCCGGCAGAAGATGATCGAGCGCGTATCGATGACGCGGTAGGCCCGGTTAAGGGCAACGCGCAGCGCTTCGATGCCGTTGGAGGCGAAATAGGCCGCCGCGATAACGCTGACCGTGAGCAGTCCGCCGCGCTGCACGTTGAGGACGTTGCGGACCTCCTGCGCTATCGGCCTTGCGATGACATCGGGCCAGGTATCGAAGATGACGTGCACGGCCGTATCGGTGAAGGCGCTGGCGCCAAGAAAGCTCGCAAGCGACGTCGCAAAAATTAGGAACGGGAACAGCGCCAGGATGCCGGAAAGGGCGACATGGCTGGCAAGCGCCCAACCGTCGTCGGTCAGGAAATGCCCCAGCGCATCGGCGACCACACGCCGGAGAAACCCAAACACTTTACGCATCGGCGATGATTGCCCCCTGTGAAGCCCAAGATTGCAAGGCGCGGTCGAATATGTGAAGTCTTTTCTTGTCTTGGATCAAACGAACAATTTGAAAACATTCAGCAACATGGCCGATTCCAGAACGATTCTCCTTACCGGATGTTCCAGCGGCATCGGTGAGCATTGCGCTAGGGCGTTGAAGGCCGACGGATGGACTGTGTTCGCCACCGCGAGGCAACCCGCCGATATCGAAGCCCTCGATGCAGCCGGCCTCACCGGCCTCTACCTCGACTACCGGGAACCGCAATCGATCGCCGCCACCGTCGATGCGGTGTTTTCCCGCACGGGCGGAAAACTCGACGCCCTGTTCAACAACGGCGCCTATTCGCTGCCCGGCGCGGTTGAGGACTTGCCTATTGCCGCTTTGCGCGAACAGTTCGACGCCAATTTCTTCGGCTGGCACGAATTGACGCAAATGGTGGTTCCCGCCATGCGCAAACAGGGACACGGGCGGCTTGTCCATTGCTCCTCCATCCTCGGCTTGTTGCCGATGAAGTGGCGCGGCGCCTATGTCGCCTCAAAGTTTGCCGTCGAGGGCCTGATGCTCGTGCAGCGCATGGAGCTTGCGGGATCCGGCATCGAGGTGTCCCTCATCGAGCCGGGGCCCATTGCAACACGGTTTCCCTTGAATGCACTCAAGCAATTCGAGACGCATATCGATGCGGAAAAATCGGTGCATCGCGATGACTACCGCAAACTCGTAAGGCGGCTCGGCGGTGGCGGAACCAAATCCCGCTTCAAGCTTGGTCCGGACGCAGTTTATGCGGTGCTCAAGGACGCCTTGGAAAATCCACGCCCGAGGCCGCATTATATCGTCACTCGCCCGGCAAAAATTAGCGCATTCGCAAGCAGATTTCTCAGCGCACGTGCGCTATACGCCATGCTTGCACGCCAATCATAATGAGATCAGCCTATAGTCTGGCCGGTCTGAAAGGAAATGCATCATGGATATCATCTTCAAGTTTCTGGCGGTCGTTGCCATTGCGGCGGTCACGATCGTTCTTCTCATCGGACTGCGCAACATGATGAAGGGAGGCGATGCCAACTTCTCCAACAAGATGATGCAACTGCGCATCTTCCTGCAGTTGATCGCCATCATCCTCATCGTCGGCGCACTCTATTTCCATCGTGCGGCAGGCTAGGTTTCACAAATGGTCAAGCTCAACAAGATCTACACGCGCACGGGCGACGACGGCAGCACGGGTCTTGGCAGCGGCGAGCGGCGCTTGAAGCATGACCTTCGCGTGGAAGCCTACGGTACCGTCGACGAAGCGAATTCCTGCATCGGGCTTGCACGCATCCACACGGGCACCTTCCCGGAGCTTGATGCAATGCTCGCACGCATCCAAAACGATCTGTTCGATCTCGGCGCCGACCTTTCAACGCCCGATACCGGCGAGACACTTGCCTACGAGCCGCTACGCATCATCGACAGTCAGGTCCAGCGCGTCGAGGCAGATATAGACGCGCTCAACGCCAACCTTGCACCCCTGCGCTCCTTTGTGCTTCCCGGCGGATCGCCAGCATCGGCGGCACTTCACCTGGCGCGCACCGTCGCAAGGCGCGCCGAGCGTCACATGGTAGCGCTGTCGCAGAAACCGGACGAAACCGTGACACCGGCGGCGCTCAAATACATCAACCGCGTTTCCGACTTTCTCTTCGTCGCCGCACGGGTCGTCAATGACAATGGCGCGAAGGACGTGCTATGGGTCCCCGGGCATAATCGCTAAGTGCGGAGGGGATAGAGGCGCCGATGTTCATTCCACTGCATGACGCCAACAGCCTCAAATATATTAAGGTCCAATATGTCACGCTGACCCTGATTGGCATCAATGTCCTGGTTTTCGCGGTGATGAGCGTTGCCGGCGACGTATCGCAGGCCGCCGCGATCGGCCTAGGTTACATCCCCGCCGTCATCCACCATCTAGTCAACCTCCCGGCGAATTACGATTTCGTGCCGCCGGATGCGACCTACATCACATATGCCTTCCTGCACGCCGATATCTTCCACCTCGGTGGCAACATGCTGTTCCTCTGGGTGTTCGGCGACAATGTCGAGGACGCCCTTGGACATGTGAAGTTCCTGATCTTCTATCTCCTTTGTACGGCGGCGGGTGCGTTTCTGCACGGCGTCATTCTGCCTGCTTCGGAAATGCCGCTCATCGGCGCGTCGGGGGCAATCGCCGGCATTGTTGCGGCCTATCTGCTGCTCCACCCCCGTGTTCGCGTCTGGGTATTGGCCTTCGGGCGAATCCCATTGCGCATCCCCGCTATCTACCCGCTCGCGCTGTGGGTGGCGACGCAATTTCTCATGTTGGGGTTCGGCGGCGCTGAACAGGTTTCCTGGCCGGCCCATGTCGGTGGCATCATTGCGGGCGCGCTTCTGATCATCATCATGAAGCGCCGCGGCGTGCCGCTTTTCGACAGGGCGATTGTCTCTCCAAAGGCAGTCATAACCGAAAAGGCGCCCGAGCAGGCAACCTCAAATGTGCCGCCGGTCCGGTGGGGGCGTTAGCACCCGAGACATGAGATTTATTCAATCGTTTGAACTTAAAAATCGCCCGCCGCACCGATTGACCTTTACTTCCCTCATATTTACGGTCCGGCGCAATTCCGGCACCTGACGTGTCGTTTTTTTCACCTCAATGTCGGCATCCGGCAAGCGGGTACTATATTGAGGCAGTTAAATCTGCCTTTCTTTTTTGAAGAGGGAGTCCCCATGAAAGTCCTCGTACCGGTAAAGCGGGTAGTCGATTACAACGTGAAGATCAGGGTGAAGGGCGACGGCTCGGGCGTTGAGCTTGCCAACGTCAAAATGTCGATGAACCCGTTCGACGAAATCGCGGTCGAGGAAGCGTTGCGGCTGAAGGAAGCCGGCAAGGTCGAGGAAATCGTCGTTGTCTCCATCGGCCCGGCGCAGGCACAGGAGACGATCCGTACCGCGCTCGCCATGGGCGCCGATCGCGGCATCCTCGTCAAGGTCGACGACATTGTCGAGCCCCTTGCCGTTGCCAAGATCCTGAAGGGTGTCGTCGAGGCCGAACAGCCGAAACTCGTCATCCTCGGCAAGCAGGCCATCGATGATGATGCCAACCAGACCGGCCAGATGCTTTCCGCGCTGCTCGGCTGGAGCCAGGGGACCTTCGCCTCCAAGCTCGAACTCGGCAGCGACGACGCCAAGGTGACCCGCGAAGTCGATGGCGGCCTGCAGACCATCGAGATCAAGCTGCCGGCGATCGTGACCACGGACCTGCGCCTGAACCAGCCGCGCTATGCCTCGCTCCCGAACATCATGAAGGCGAAGAAGAAGCCGCTCGACGAGAAGTCGGCCGCCGATTATGGCGTCGACACCAAGCCCCGCCTCAAGGTCATCAAGACCGAGGAACCGGGCGGCCGCAAGGCCGGCGTCAAGGTCAAGGACGTCGCTGAACTCGTCTCCAGGCTGAAGAACGAAGCCGGCATTCTCTAAGATTTAGGAAAGGAACATAAAATGGCTATTCTTCTGTTTGCCGAACACGACAACGAGACCCTTTCCGACCAGACCGCCAAGGCGCTGACGGCCGCCCTCGCCATTGGCTCGGACGTGCATGTGCTCGTCGCCGGCAAGGGCGCCAAGGGCGTTGCCGAGCAGGCCTCCAAGCTTGGCGGTGTCAAGAAGGTTCTCCTCGCCGACAGCGACGATCTTGCCAACCGCCTCGCCGAGGCAAGCGCCGCGCTCATCGTTTCGCTTGCCGGCAACTACGACACGATCATTGCCGCTGCCACCACCAACGGCAAGAACATCCTGCCCCGCGTTGCAGCCCTGCTTGATGTCATGCAGGTCTCGGACATTATCGAAGTGGTTTCCGCCGACACCTTCAAGCGTCCGATCTATGCCGGCAACGCCATCCAGACCGTGCAGGCCACCGATGCCACGAAGGTCATCACCGTGCGCACCGCGACGTTTGCCGCCGCCGGTGAAGGTGGTTCGGCACCGGTCGAAAGCGTCAATGCCGCCGCTGATCCCGGCCTGTCGAAATTCATCGAAGCCAAGCTTTCGGGCGGCGACCGTCCGGAACTGACCTCGGCGAAGATCATCATCTCGGGTGGCCGTGCGCTCGGCTCCAACGAGAAGTTCAAGGAAGTGATCCTGCCTGTTGCCGACAAGCTCGGCGCAGCGGTGGGTGCGTCGCGCGCCGCCGTCGATGCCGGCTACGCCCCCAACGACTGGCAGGTTGGCCAGACCGGCAAGGTCGTGGCTCCTGACCTCTACATCGCGGTCGGCATTTCCGGTGCGATCCAGCACCTTGCCGGCATGAAGGATTCGAAGGTCATCGTCGCCATCAACAAGGACGAGGAAGCACCGATCTTCCAGGTGGCAGATTACGGCCTCGTCGGCGACCTCTTCACCATCCTGCCGGAACTCGAAAAAGCGCTTTGAGATCCTTCAAAATTTGAAATGAAATTATCTGGCCGGGGTAGACGATACTACCCCGGCCATTTAGTTTGTATGGTACATATAACAATCGGATGGAAACATGGCTGGCACGATCAAGACTGTAGGCATTATTGGCGCAGGGCAAATGGGTTCGGGCATTGCCCAGGTTTGCGCAGTCGCCGGTTACAATGTTTTGATCCATGACCAGTCTGCCGAACAGATCGAGAAGGGCATCGCCACGGTCAACGGCAACATGGCTCGCTCGGTTTCCCATGGCAAACTCGAGGAATCCGCCCGCGTCAAAGCGCTGTCGCATATCCGTCCCGCCCTGAGCATGGAGGATCTGGCCGGCGTCGATCTCGCCATCGAGGCGGCGACCGAAGACGAAACCGTCAAGCGCAAGATTTTTGCCCAACTTTGTCCGAATCTCAATCCGGAGGCGATCCTCGCCACAAATACATCGTCGATTTCGATCACGCGCCTTGCCGCCACCACCGACCGGCCCGAGCGCTTCATTGGCATTCACTTCATGAATCCGGTGCCGGTGATGAAGCTCGTCGAACTCATTCGTGGCATCGCCACCGAAAACGTGACCTTCGAGACCGCGCGGGAATTCGTCGCCAGCCTCGACAAGACGATTACTGTCGCCGAGGATTTTCCCGCCTTCATCGTCAATCGCATTCTGCTGCCGATGATCAACGAGGCGATCTATGTGCTTTATGAGGGCGTCGGTTCGGTAGAGGCGATCGACACGGCGATGAAGCTCGGCGCCAATCATCCAATGGGGCCGCTGCAGCTTGCCGATTTCATCGGTCTCGATACCTGCCTGTCGATCATGCAGGTCCTCTATGACGGCCTCGCAGATTCGAAGTACCGCCCCTGCCCCCTCCTCGTCAAATATGTCGAAGCCGGCTGGCTCGGGCGCAAGGCGGGGCGCGGCTTTTACGACTATCGCGGCGAACACCCCGTGCCGACACGCTGATCCTCCGCCAGCCGCTTGCCGCAAAAGTATATTTCGATCAAACCCTTGCATTGGTCCCCGCCTCTTCCCAACTGAGGCAGAATTGCAGCACCGGGCCCCTCTGGCGGGAGTTACCGGCTCTCTCGTGATGTCGGAGCTGTAATCTGGAACCGATGCCGGCGGATCTTTTTCAACATGGAGCTTCTATTTACCGACGCCATGGGCCAGCCCCTGTGGATGTGGCTTGGCTTTCTCACCCTCGTTCTCGTTCTTCTCGTCCTTGATCTGGGCGTTCTCAACCGAAAAAATCACGATATAGGCATGAGCCAGAGCCTTTTGCTCTCAGCTTTTTATATCAGTCTCGGCCTCGCCTTCGGCGGGTTCATCTGGTGGGAACTCGGCCCCGAGGCCGGCATGCAATATCTCACCGGCTTCGTCGTCGAAAAAAGCCTGGCGATGGACAATATTTTCGTCATAGCGATGATCTTCGGCTATTTCGCCATTCCAAAGCAGTATCAGCACCGCGTCCTCGTTTACGGCATCCTTGGCGTCGTCGTCCTGCGCGGCATCATGATTGCCGCGGGAGCTGCCATCGTCCAGGAATACCACTGGGTCCTTTATCTCTTCGCAGGTTTCCTTGTCTTTACCGGCATCAAGATGCTTGTTTCCAGCGACGAGGCGTATGACGTCTCGGCCAACCCGGTCTTCAAGTTCATGAGCAAGCGCTTCCGCGTCACGCCGGAACTGCACGGCGAGAAGTTCATCGTGCGCCGCACAGATCCACTGACAATGAAACGCCAGACCTGGATTACGCCGCTGCTTCTGGCGCTCGTTATGGTCGAACTTGCCGACGTGATCTTCGCGGTCGACTCGATCCCGGCGATTTTCGCCATCACCACCGACCCCTACCTTGTCTTCACGTCGAACATCTTCGCAATTCTTGGCCTGCGAGCGCTTTATTTCGCGCTGGCGAGCCTCATCCACCGTTTCGTTTACCTGAAATACGCGCTCTCGCTCGTCCTCGTTTTCATCGGCGGAAAGATTTTCGTTGCCGACGCATTGGGGCTGGCAAAGATACCGCCGATGTGGTCACTGTCGATCACGCTTGGCATACTGCTTGCGGGTATCATCGGTTCGCTTTGGAGCACCCGGCACGAGCATAAGGCCGAATTGTCACATGATGGAAAACCCTCCCCAGCCGCCGCTGCTGCTGACACGTCGGGGAAGGTCTGAACCATCGAGCAGGAGGACGCGATGAACGCTGACGGAACACCGTCAGACTGGGACCCGACCGGGTCTGCTGACGAACGGCGCCTCTCTAGCGTTCTTGTCCATCTTGGCGACAGACAGGCGGACAGGATATCGCTCGATGATATCCTGTCCGCACTTTCGGAGCGCAGCTTTGGCGCGCTCCTGATCTTGTTTTCGGCGCTCAACCTGGTGCCGCTCCCCCCCGGGACATCGACAATATTCGGCATTCCCCTCGTGCTGCTCTCGATCCAGATGCTGATCGGTTTCGAGAACCCGTGGTTCCCCGCCTTCATCCGCCGCAAATCCATGCGTATCGAAACTTACCGCGCCTTCATCGGCCGGATACAGCCCATTCTGCTGCGGTTCGAAAAGCTGGCTCGCCCGCGCTACTGGCTGGTGCCGCAGATCATTGTCGAGCGCGTCGTCAGCATTGTCGCGCTGGCAATGTCACTGATCGTGATTTTGCCGTTTCCCCTGATCAACCAGATGCCTGCACTGAGTATCGTTCTGCTTTCGATCGGGCTTGGCGAGCAGGACGGATTGTGGCTCGGCACCGGCCTGCTCGTTGCGGCGCTTGCTGCCGGCATTGCCATCGGCCTTGGCGCCTCCGTGGGCCTTGCCGCCTTGCATATTTTCGGCTGAACCATGACCGAGACCAACAAGATCACGATCTATGTCGATGCCGACGCCTGTCCGGTCAAGGCGGAGATATACCGTGTGGCCGAACGCCATGGCGTCAAGGTCTATGTCGTGTCGAATTCCTTCATGGCGATCCCGCGCGATCCGATGATCGAGCGCGTCATTGTCAGCGACGGGTTCGATGCGGCCGACGACTGGATCGCGGAGCGCGTCCACCGGGGCGATATTGTTGTCACCGCGGATATTCCGCTCGCCAGCCGCTGCGTCAAGGCCGGCGCCGACGCGATTTCGCCGACGGGGCGGGCTTTCACCGAGGCCTCGATCGGCAACACGTTGGCGACCCGCAACCTCATGGAGGAATTGCGCCAGGCCGGACAGATCACCGGCGGCCCGCGGCCCTTCTCGCCGAAGGACCGCTCGGCTTTTCTTTCCGCGCTCGACCTTGCCATCGTGCGTCTGAAGCGGGCGGGATTCGTTTAGCCAACGAATCCGCGCCGCAACAGCGCCTCTAGCGCAGCAGCATCACCGCCGCCGGCCCTTCTGGGTACAGTCCTTTCGAAAGCCCGTGTGCGACCAATGTGCTCCGTGCGCCTTTCCCTAATGCTTTACCGTCAACGCAAAAAACTTGATCATCGCAGGATTTCCCGAGATGGCCGAGGCGGATTGTCCGCGCGCCGAGCCGCCCGCCATTGACGAAATGCGCGATAAGTTCTACGAGGACGCAACAAAGCTATATGCGTGCCGCTCGTGCTCCCATTGACGCCGAGCCCAGACACCAGCCAAACCCATACTTGAAAGTTCATGAATGACCATCTTCGATTCTATCGCCCCGGCGTTGTCCGGTGCATTGGCAGCCCGTGGCTATGAGACGCTGACCCCGGTCCAGACCGCCGTGCTCGCCCCCGAGGCGGAAGGTGCAGACCTTCTCGTCTCCGCCCAGACAGGCTCCGGCAAGACCGTTGCCTTCGGCATCGCCATCGCACCGACGCTGCTCGATGGCGCTGAGCGCTTCGAATCCATCGGCGCGCCCTATGCGCTGGTCATAGCACCGACGCGCGAGCTTGCGCTGCAGGTGCGGCGCGAGCTCGAATGGCTCTACGAGCAGACCGGCGCGCGCATTGCTTCCTGCGTCGGCGGCATGGACATGACCAAGGAACGCCGCGCCCTGCAGGGCGGCGCTCATATCGTCGTTGGCACCCCCGGCCGTCTGCGCGATCACATTACCCGCGGCTCGCTCGACATGGCGGACCTGCGCGC
Source organism: Phyllobacterium pellucidum (assembly GCF_013327855.1). Classification (GTDB taxonomy): domain Bacteria; phylum Pseudomonadota; class Alphaproteobacteria; order Rhizobiales; family Rhizobiaceae; genus Phyllobacterium; species Phyllobacterium pellucidum. The sequence goes on from NZ_JABUMX010000003.1 coordinate 51,754, forward strand.
CGTCGTTCTCGACGAAGCCGACGAGATGCTCGATCTCGGCTTTCGCGAAGATCTCGAATTCATCCTCGGTGAGGCGCCGGAAGACCGCCGGACATTGATGTTCTCGGCGACGGTGCCGAAGCCCATCGCCCAGTTGGCCAAGCAGTTCCAGAACAATGCGCTGCGCATTTCCGCCACGAGCGAAAAGGAACAGCACAGCGACATCGAATACCACATCATGCCGGTGGCGCCGCGCGAGCGCGAAAATGCCATCATAAACGCATTGCTCTACTACGATGCGCAGAACACGATCATCTTCGGTTCGACCCGCGAAGCGGTCAAGCACCTGACGAGCCGTCTTTCCAATCGCGGCTTCAATGTTGTGTCGCTTTCCGGCGAACTCAGCCAGGCCGAGCGTACCAACGCCTTGCAGGCGATGCGCGACGGTCGCGCCCGCGTTTGCGTTGCGACCGACGTCGCCGCCCGCGGTATCGACCTGCCCAATCTCGACCTGGTCATCCACGCCGACCTTCCCAATAATTCCGAGACCTTGCTCCACCGCAGCGGCCGCACGGGACGCGCCGGACGCAAGGGCGTCTGCGTGCTGATCGTGCCGCCATCACGCCGCCGTACCGCGGAACGCCTGCTGCAGGGTGCCAAGCTCGCGACGTCCATGGTCCCGCCGCCGGATGCGGCAGCCATCAACAAGCGCAATCGCGAACGTATCCTCAACGATCCGTCATTGACCGAAACCGTCGCTGAGGACGAGACGGATTTCGTGCGGGAACTCCTTGAAAAGCATTCGTCAGAGCAGATTGCGGCCGCATATCTGCGCCAGCAGATGGCCGCCCGCCCTGCTCCGGAGGAACTGTCTTCGACGCCGTCGCATGTGCTCGAACCAATGCGCAAAGGGGGCCGTTTCGACGAGCGTCCGGAGCGGGGTGAACGCGCTGACCGCGGAACGCGCTCGGCGCGCAATACGGAGTTCGAAAGTGGCGCATGGTTTTCCGTCAGCGTCGGTCGCAAGCAGCGCGCCGAACCGCGCTGGCTGCTGCCGTTGATCTGCAAGGCTGGCGATATCACCAAGACCGATGTGGGATCGATCAAGATTCTCGACACCGAAACGCGTTTCGAGATCACTGCAAGCAAGGCTGATGATTTCCTCGCCCGCATCAAGCAGTACGGCAGCGGCGAAAAGGGTGTGAACATTACCCGCAGCGAGGGCCCTGGCTCTGCTGGTGCGCGCCGCAGCGATGGCGGCGAATACAAGGGCAAGAAGAGCTTCGGCGAAAAGCGCGATTGGGATGACAAGCCGCGCGCCCGCGACGACAAGCCGAAAGGCGATTGGTCAGCCAAGCCGGCCAAGGCGAAGCCCGAAGGCTGGACCACCGAAAAGCCGAAAAAGCAGCCAAAGGAGCGCAAGCCCGGCGAACTGCATGGCTTTGACAAGTACAAGGCCAAGAAGGCACGCAAAGCCGCCGCCGGCGGGGGCGAGTAGTAGAGCGACACGTCGGGGGCTGCCTTGTCTGCCCCAGGATCGCGGTAGCGATCAGGGAAGCATTTAGCCCTGACCTAAAGAGCCTTTGCCGCGTCGATAAAGCGGGCGGCGTCTTCGCCGGACCATTCGGCAGGGCCATTCATGGCGGCAATCTGGCAGCCTTCCTTGTCGACAAGCATTGTTACGGGAAGGCCGAAGGCGAGGTTCTTGCGCTTCAGATCGTTGAAGACGACCATCGACGGATCGCGATAGAGCTCCAGCGATTTGACGCCGATTTCATTCAGGAACGTCCTCGGCTTCGTTTCGTCGCCCGTATCGATATTGATCGTCACGACCTTGAAGTCATCGCCGCCTTTCTTCGCCTGTAGCGCGTCGAGCGCCGGCATTTCGTCGCGGCAGGGCAGGCACCAGGTGGCCCAGAGATTGACTAGCAAAGTCTTGCCCTTGAAATCCTCGAGCCGCACCGGCTTCCCGTCGGGACCGGTGAAGCTGAGCGACGTCATCGATTGCGGCGTATCGGCGCCGCGCATCGCCGCCACGGCACCGGTTGCCGACTTGTCGATCGTCTTTGCATTGGCGGTTTTCAGCGCACATTGATCGCCTGTGTTTGTCGCGGTGGCAATATTGCCAGAGGGCCGCTCCATCACGTATACCGCAACCGCACCGGCAAGGATGCCTGCGAGCGCGGCAAGGGAAATAATCCTCCTGCTGCTGCTCCGTTGGGTTTTGCCTGTCTCGTCGCTGCCTGCCATTTTCTACTCTTTTCGCTACTCACCAAGGCGCATCATGTCCGACAAGAAGAACAGCAATGAAATGTGGGGCGGCCGCTTTGCCTCCGGTCCCGCCGCGATCATGGAAGAGATCAACGCTTCCATCGGTTTCGACCAGAAACTTTACGCCCAGGACATTCAAGGTTCACTTGCCCATGCTGCCATGCTTGCGAAAACCGGCATAATCGCGGCAGAGGATTACGACAAGATCGCGGGCGGCCTGAACACGATTTTGTCAGAGATCGAGGGCGGAAAGTTCAATTTCTCACGCAAACTTGAAGACATTCACATGAATGTCGAGTCGAGGCTGGCCGAACTCATCGGTGCAGCGGCGGGCCGCCTGCACACGGCGCGTTCGCGCAATGATCAGGTCGCGGTCGATTTTCGCCTTTGGGTAAAGGCGGAATTCGAAAAGGTCGCGGTCGCCTTAAAGAAGCTAATCGAGGCGTTTCTTCGCCGCGCCGAAGAACATGCGGCAACGCTGATGCCGGGCTTCACCCATCTTCAAACCGCCCAGCCTGTCACCTTCGGCCATCATTGCATGGCCTATGTCGAAATGTTCGGGCGCGACCTCAGCCGCGTCAAGGATGCTATCGCCCGAATGGACGAATCGCCGCTCGGCGCCGCGGCTCTTGCCGGGACCGGCTTTCCCATCGACCGTCACATGACCGCGAAGGCGCTCGGCTTTCGCGAACCGACCAGGAACTCGCTCGACAGCGTATCCGATCGCGACTACGCGCTCGAATTTCTCTCGGTGGCCGCAATTGCCGCGACGCATCTATCACGCCTCGCCGAGGAGATCGTGATCTGGTCGACGCCGCAGTTCGGTTTCGTGCGGCTGTCGGATTCGTTCTCGACCGGCTCATCGATCATGCCGCAGAAGAAGAATCCCGATGCCGCGGAATTGGTGCGTGCCAAGACCGGCCGCATCACCGGTTCTTTGGTCGGTCTCCTGACCGTGATGAAGGGTCTGCCGCTCACCTATTCGAAGGACATGCAGGAGGACAAGGAGGCAGTGTTTGACGCCGCGGAAACCCTCGAGCTTGCCCTTGCGGCGATGACCGGCATGGTCGGCGACATGACGATCAATGTGGCGGCGATGAAGAAGGCCGCGGGCTCGGGCTATTCCACCGCGACGGACCTCGCGGATTGGCTGGTGCGCGAGCTCGGCCTGCCGTTTCGCGAGGCGCATCACGTCACCGGACGCGCTGTCGCCCTCGCCGAGCAGAAGAAATCCGATCTCGGTAAATTGTCGCTCGCCGAGCTTCAGGGCATTAACCCGGGGATTACTGAGGCTGTGTTCGGCTTTCTGACCGTCGACAAATCGGTGCGCAGCCGCAAATCCTATGGCGGAACAGCCCCGGAACAGGTTCGCAAGCAGATCAAGTTCTGGCAAAAGCGAATTGCAAAACTCTAGGTAGCGGGTGACTCTTCCCTAAGTCGCCATCATGCACTAGACAAGGACAAAGCCCTTCCGGACGACAGGATCAAGACCTATGGCAATCCGTTCCATTCTGACGACAATTCTGGTCACACTGGCGATTGCGAGCGCCGTTTCGGCTTGCGGCCGCAAGGGTCCGCTCGAATTGCCGCCAGCCTCCGTGACCTCCGCGCCGGGCGAGCCGAAGACGGCCGCTCCTCCCGCCCAGGACAAGCGATTCATACTCGACCCATTGATCTAGGCCATTGCCGTGAACCATTTCGAATACAAGGACGGCGTTCTACACGCCGAAGGCGTCAGCATCCCGGATGTCGCGCGGGTCGTGGGCACGCCGTTCTATTGCTATTCGACCGCAACGATCGAACGGCATTTCAAGGTCTTTTCCTCCGCTTTTGCCGAAATGGATGCGCTCGTGTGTTACGCGTTGAAAGCCAATTCCAACCAGGCTGTGCTGAAAACGCTGGCAAAGCTGGGTTCAGGCGCCGATGTCGTCTCGGAAGGCGAACTGCGCCGTGCGCTGGCCGCCGGCATTCCCGCCGGCAAGATCGTCTTTTCCGGCGTCGGCAAGAAGCCCGGCGAGATGGACTATGCCCTCGCTGCCGGCATCCATTGCTTCAACGTCGAATCCGAGCCTGAACTCGAACTGCTTTCGAGCAGGGCCGTTGCCGCGGGCAAGGTTGCACCGGTATCCCTTCGCATCAACCCCGATGTCGATGCCAAGACCCACAAGAAGATCTCGACGGGCAAATCGGAAAACAAATTCGGCATCCCGCTTGCGAAGGCGAGTTCGGTCTATGCCCGGGCCGCAAAACTTCCGGGACTTAAGGTCATCGGCGTCGACATGCATATCGGCAGCCAGATCACCGATCTCGAACCCTTTGACAATGCCTTCCGTCTCCTCGCCCAGCTGGTCGCCCAGCTCAGGGCCGATGGGCACGACATCCAGCATGTCGATCTCGGCGGTGGCCTCGGCATCCCCTATCATTTCGACAACAACCCGCCTCCGCTGCCGGATGCCTATGCCGAGATCGTTGCGCGGCACATCAAGCCGCTAGGCCTGAAGACGATGTTCGAGCCCGGGCGGCTCATCGTCGGCAATGCCGGTATCCTCGTCAGCGAGGTAATCTTCCTCAAGGAAGGCGACGCGCGCAACTTCGTCATCGTCGATGCGGCAATGAACGATCTGATCCGCCCGACCTTGTACGATGCTTTCCATATCATCCGGCCGGTCAGGGAGGCTTCAGCTTCGCAGCCGCGTATCCGCGCCGATATTGTCGGGCCAGTTTGCGAGACAGGCGATTACCTCGGGCTCGACCGCGACCTGCCGCGGCCGGCGCCAGGCGATCTCATCGCCATCGGTACGGCCGGTGCCTACGGAGCCGTGCAGGCCGGCACCTACAACACGCGCCTGCTCGTGCCGGAAGTCCTTGTCAGTGGCGATCAATTCCATGTTGTCCGCCGACGCACGAGCTATGAGGAACTGATCGGGCTTGATTCGATCCCCGAATGGTTGTGAGTTTTTTACAGACCTAAACACAAAACTATGATCGGTTTTTTCGGCCAAGGCCTCGCCTTTGCCATGATGGATGTTATTGTTCTTTAGGGCCATCATCGTCGATGTAGCCGAGATGGAGTGCGTATGACCGATCAACACCCCGACCAACGGGACGCTGAAGGGGTCAGGTTCGATATTTTCAGAAGTATCGATCGCCTCCGTTTGTCCACATGGGTCGCGATCAGTTTCGAGCGCCTGTGGCCGCTGCTGCTGCCGTTCCTGCTGCTGGGCGGCGTCTTTCTTTGCCTGTCCTGGTTTGGAATATTCCGGCTGATGCCGGATCTCTTGCGCCTCGGTACACTGGCGCTTTTCCTAATCGGACTCATGCCGTGCTTCTATTTCCTTTTGAAGTTCCGCCTGCCGGATCAGGAGGAGATCGATGCGCGGCTCGAAAAGGTCAATGCCCTCGACCATCAGCCAATCACCGTGCAGTCGGAAGAATTGGCGACGAGCAGCTCCGACCCCTTCGCCCGCGCACTCTGGGACGAGCACCGCCGGCGGATGGCCGAACGCATTCGCAATCTCAAGAGCGACCTGCCGCAGACACGTGTTCCCGAAATCGACCCGTGGGGTTTGCGCGCGATCGTCGGCCTGTTTCTGGTGATTGCTTTTGCCTTCTCAGGCGGACCTTTGGGCGGGCACATCAGCGATGCTTTCCGCAGCCATGGCGGTAGCAACGTGGCGCCGCCGCGCATCGATGCCTGGGTCACGCCGCCGCGTTATACCGGGCGCGCGCCGCTGTTCCTGACGTCGGCAGCCAACACCGCCGAGAAACAGTTCACGGTTCCGGAAGGCAGCATCCTCACTATCCGCGTCATTGGCGGAAACAGTACGGAGAAGGTGACACTGCGACCACAAGGCGGAATTGCCGCGGACGTTGCTGCCAAGCAGGAAGGCAAGCAGCCTGAAGGCGAGGCCGTGAAGGACAGGCCGCGCAATTTCGAAATGTCGCTCGGCGCGACCAGCACCGTCGCGCTGTTTGTCGATGGCCGCGGCAACGCCGAATGGACCTTCTCCGTCATCCCGGATGAGCCGCCTTCGATCCGCTTCACCAAGGACCCGTCGAGCGCGGCAAACGGGACGATGGAGGTGACCTACGAAATCAAGGATGATTACGGCGCGGTCAGTGCCGCCGCCAGGATGGAACAGGCCAAGCCTGCCGACAATGACGCCCGCCCGCTCTACAATGCGCCGGATCTTCCGCTTGCACTGCCCCGCCGCGGCGAAGCGGCAAAGGAGACCAAGACCACCAAGGACCTTACGGAGCATCCATGGGCGGGCTCCGAAATCCGCATGACGCTTGTTGCCACCGATGACGCCAAGCAGGAGGCGCGCAGCGAAACCAAGACGCTCATCATGCCTGAGCGGCCGTTCGCCAATCCACTGGCCCGTGCGGTAATCGAGCAGCGCCGCAACCTGGCGCTGAATGCCAACGCCCGGCAGGATGTGCTCAACACGCTGGACGCAATCACGATGTGGCCGGAAGAAACCATCAAGAATGCCTCGCATTATCTTGCCTTGCGCAGCGTCCACACACGGCTCGACATTGCCCGCACCGATGACCAGTTGCGCGATGTTGTCGCCTATATGTGGCAGGTCGCGCGCGGCATAGAGGATGGCGCCCTTTCTGACGCTGAACGGCGGCTGCGTGAAGCGCAGGAAGCGTTGAAACAGGCGTTGGAACGGGGCGCGAGCCAGGAAGAAATCGAACGCCGCATGGCCGAACTGCGCCAGGCGATGAACCAGTATCTGCGCGAATTTGCTGAAAAGGCGCAGAAAAATCCCAACATGGCGCAAACACCGAACCAGAACATGCAGGAACTGCGCCAGGAAGACCTCGACCGCATGCTCGACCAGATCGAGGATCTTGCCAAGCAGGGTTCGCGCGATCAAGCGCAACAGTTGCTCTCCGAATTGGAGAACATGCTCAACAACCTGCAGATGGGGCAGAACCAGCGTGGTCAGAACGGCCAGCAAGGTCAGATGCGCCAGCAGATGGACAAGCTCGGCGAATTGATGCGGCGCCAGCAGGACATGATGAACCAGACCCACCGCCTTGAGCAGCAACGCCAGAACGGCATGCAGCAGGACTACGGCCAGAATGGTCAACAAGGGCAAAATGGCCAGCAGGGCAACCAGGGCCAGATGTCAGATCAGGAGATCGAGAACGCCTTGCGCGGCCTGCAGGAAGGGCAGAACAAGCTCAGATCCGATCTCGACCAGATGATGGACGATCTTAAGGGCCTCGGCATCAATCCGGGCAAGGACTTCGGCGATGCCGGCAAATCAATGGGCGATGCCGGCAAGTCGCTCGGCGAAGCTGATGGAGGGCAGGCGCTCGACCAGCAAAGCAACGCGCTTGACGCCTTGCGCCGCGGCGGCCAGGACATGATGAAACAGATGCAACAGGCGATGGGTCAGGAGGGCCAGACCGGACCGGAAGGACGCCAGCAAAACGGCCGGCTCGATCCGCTCGGCCGCGAGCGCCGCACTGGCGGCATCGACGACGGCACCAGCACAAAGGTCCCCGGCGAAATCGATATCCAGCGGGCGCGCGAGATCCTGGATGCCATCCGCCGCAGGCTTGGCAATGCGCTGAGCCCGCAGATGGAAAAGGACTATCTCGAGCGGCTATTGAAGTTCGATTAAGCGTCGTCAGTCACGGCGCCGACATAGGGCAGCTGCCGGTACGAGTGACCGACATCCATGCCATAGCCGACGACGAAATAGTCCGGGCATTCAAAACCCTTGAAATCGGCCTCGATATCCGTCTTGCGCTTGACGCTCTTGTCGAGAAGCACGGCAATGGAAACGCTGCGGGCGCCGCGCGCCAGCATCAGTTCGCGCGTGAATTTAAGAGTCTTGCCCGATTCCAGAATGTCATCGATCAACAGCACATCGCGTCCATGCACATCGCTGTCAATATCACGCAAGAGGTGCACTTCGCCGCTCTCGGTTCCCTTGCCGTAACTCGATACGGTTATAAATTCGACATCGGGTTCCGCGCCCGCGTCGTGCATGGCGCGGATCAGGTCGGCCGCAAAGATGAACGATCCCTTGAGGATGGAAATGACGAGGAGGTTCTGGAAGTTACGACCGACAATGGCCTTTGCAAGTTCGAGGTTCCGCTCTGCGATCGTTTCGGCGCTGAATAGAACGTCAATGTTTCTTCCGCTGACCTTTGGCATGCGTGTCTTTCCGGTTTCATATACGGGCTGGTTGCGCAGATGCGCTCTATAGCCTGATCCTGAGGCAAAAAGCAAAGTTGAACATGTGCGGGCGGCTTACTGTCCGATAAAAAGCACGTGCCCGCCAGCGATCCAAAATGCCGACAGGGCCGCCAAAGCGACGACCAGCCAGTAGCCAAAACCGGGAAGGTTAGGACGGCGCGAAACGCCAGGAGTGAATATTGCAAAGCCGCCTGCCGTTGCAGCCACCTCAGCATGTGCGTCGATCGCGCTTCCACCTGGCATTATCGTTTCGAACGAAGCGTCTTCGATTTCGGAAATGGCGAATGCCTGCGCCGACGCAATATTCATGGCCTCGTTCGCAAGCGGTGCTGCAGATTGTGCATTCATCTGGTTTTCCGCTCACCCTGCCATGTTGCAGTCATGTTTATCCGAATCATGCGCAGGAGCCTAGCGCGCAAAAATTAACGTTTCGGCTGTTGTTCAGGCATGTTGATGGGTGGTCAAATCTGTCCGCGCCAAATAAAACGGGCATGGATTTGAGATTGGAAAACTACGCTTGATTCGCTTTGAGAATGTCGGACTGCGATACGGGATGGGCCCGGAGGTGCTGCGTGATGTCAGCCTCCATATCTCGCCCCGCTCGTTCCAGTTTCTGACCGGTCCCTCTGGCGCCGGCAAGACCTCGCTGCTGCGTCTCCTCTTCATGACGCTGAAGCCGACACGCGGTCTGATTACGGTTTTCGGCAAGGACATTGCCACCATCTCATCGAAGGAAATGCCGCTGCTGCGCCGCCGCATCGGCGTCGTCTTCCAGGATTTCCGCCTTCTCGATCACATGACGACCTATCAGAATGTAGCGCTGCCGCTGCGTGTGCGCGGCAAGGAAGAGGCGACATACCGCGCCGAAGTCGAGGAACTCTTGCACTGGGTCGGCCTTGGCGAGCGCATGCACGTGCTCCCGCCCGTTCTCTCCGGCGGTGAGAAGCAGCGCGCGGCAATCGCCCGCGCCCTCATTGACCAGCCCGAGATTCTGCTTGCCGACGAGCCTACGGGCAATGTCGATCCGCCGCTGGCGCGGCGGCTGTTGCGGCTCTTTGGCGAGCTTAATCGTTCCGGCACCGCCGTTGTCATCGCCACCCACGATCTCACGCTGATGGACCAGATCAATGCGCGGCGCATGATCCTCGATCAGGGGAGGCTCGACATCTATGATTGACGCCGCCCGCCTCAAGGAACAGGCGTTCTCCGCCATTGGCGTCCTTGTCGCGCGTGTGCGCGGCGGCAACGGCCAGGCGCCGATCGTTCCTGCAGGCAATGTCGTCGGACATGCTCTGATGATCGTGATTGCCATCATGACCTTTCTTGCCTGCCTCACAATAGGCGCCGTCAGCCTTGTCCAATCGACAGCGGCCACCTGGCAGAGTCAGATTTCGACTGAAGCCACCATCCAGATACGCCCCGTCGAGGGCGAGGACATGGAAGCGCTGCTCGCCAAGGCAAGTGGTATTGCGCAAGGTTTCGCCGGCGTGAAGGCAACGCGGATCATCGACAGGGCAGCGACGGCGCGGCTGCTTGAGCCGTGGCTCGGCACCGGGCTCGACATTGATGAACTCCCGGTGCCGCGCCTCGTTGTCGTGACGCTCGACGAGGCCGCCCTGCCCGATTTTGCCGCCATCCGCGCCGCGCTCGTCAAGGATGTGCCGGGGGCAAGCTTCGACGACCACCGCAACTGGGTGGACCGCCTCGTCTCAATGGCCCGCTCGACCGTGCTTATCGGCACCGCGGTCCTTGCCCTCGTCGTGGCGGCGACAGTGCTTACGGTTATCTTCGCAACGCGCGGCGCCATGGCGGGCAACGGCCATATCATCGAGGTGCTGCATTTCATCGGCGCTGAACAGAAGTTCGTTGCCCGCCAGTTCGAGAGGCATTTCTTCTGGACCGCGCTCAAGGGAGCACTCTGCGGCGGCGCGCTCGCGATAGCCATTTTCCTGATGATTGCGTGGTGGTCGTCGCGCAATCTCGCCACGCCTGAGGCAGATCAGGCGACCGCGCTTTTCGGCAATTTTTCCATCGGATCGAGCGGCTATACCGGTGTTGTCCTTATTATTCTGGCGGTCAGCGTCCTCACGATGATTACAACGCGAATGACGGTCATTGCACATTTAAGACAGGTGGACAGACGCGACGAAACCTAACTTTGTTAATTTAGTTTCAGTAACATGGATTTGGCAAAAGGCCCCTGCAAGGCCGCGGTTGACCTCCATTTGAAAGACATATCTCAGACAAGGCAATTTGCGCGCAAGATGAACGGCGTGAACGACAGCAACGGCAACCAGGATTCCGACGATATGAGACGTGATGGGCGGGTCGTGACATTCGTCCGCAATCGCATCGTCTTGCCTTTGTTCGTCCTCGCAATTCTTGCCCTCGGACTGTTCATCGGCGGCTTCATCATTTTCAGCGATCGGGTGACGATGATGGAACCGCCCGATTTGACCGAGCCGGCCGATGGGATCGTCGTTCTCACGGGCGGTTATTCGCGTATCGAGGGGGCGCTCGACCTGCTCAAGAACAAGCGCGGCAAGCGGCTTTTCATCAGCGGCGTTCATGCCTCGGCCAACCGCGCCGAATTGCAAAGGGTCACGGGCGGCGATGCGGAACTGTTCGACTGCTGCGTCGATCTGGACCGTTCGGCACTCGACACCATCGGCAATGCCGAAGAGAGCGTCAAATGGGCCAATGCGAACAATTACAAGCGGGTGATCGTCGTCACCAACAACTACCATATCCCGCGCACCATGGTCGAACTCACCCATGCCTCGCAGGATATCGAATTCATTCCCTATCCGATCATCAATAGCAACCTGCGTGATGGCGACTGGATATCGCGCGGCCTGATCGTGCGCGTACTCTTCGTCGAATACGTCAAATATCTCGGCGCTGTCCTGCGCTCCAATCTGCCCGACAGTCTGTCCGATGCCACCGCGTCACTTCTGCACCGTTTTAAGGGGTAATTTCACGGGCGCCGGTTTGCCGGTTCACGGCCACGCTGAATTGGTATAACGAAGACCGCAAGCCGACAGCACCAGAGACCCTCATGACGATCATCCGGTCACTTCTCTTCAACACCGCCTTCTATCTCAACCTGATCATCCAGATGATCATCTTTACGCCCTTCTACTTCCTCAGCCCGCGCAAGCAGGCCTGGATCATCCCCAAGAACTGGGCAAAATCCAATCTCTGGCTGCAGAAGGTCATTGCGGGCGCGGAGCCCCTGATCGAAGGGTTGGAAAACCTCCCGGACGGCCCCTATATCTGCGCGCCGAAGCACCAGTCGTTCTGGGATACCTATGCCTTCCTGCCGCACATCGCCGACCCGGTCTATATTCTCAAGCGCGAACTGACGTGGATCCCGCTATTCGGCTGGTATATCGCCAAGATGAAAATGGTGCCGATCGACCGCGGCAGGCGTTCAGCGGCGATGAAAGCCGCAGTACGGGGTGCTCGCGATGCCATTGCGGACAACCGGCAGCTGATGATCTACCCGGAGGGTACCCGGACGGCTCCCGGTGCTCCGCCGCATTACAAATACGGCGTTGCCCACATCTATGGCGAACTCGGCGTCCCTGTGGTGCCAATTGCCCATAATGCCGGGCTTTTCTGGCCGCGCCGCAAATTCTTGCGCTACCCCGGAATAATCCGCTGCCGTATCCTGCCGCCGATCCAGCCGGGTCTCGACAACGACGCCTTCCTCAAAAAGCTGGAAGAGGTCACGGAAGCTGCATGCGACGAGCTATTGATCGCAACGGCGAAATCCGACAACCCGCCGCCAATGCCGCCAACGGCGGTCCAGCGGCTGAAGGAACTCGGCGTCGAGGTTTGATTATTCCATATTACGAGTTGCCACGCCCTCGAGCCTCGCCTCAGGACCAGGCGTCAGCCCTGGTCGACAGCAGCCGCGACTGCCTCCATCCAATGGTCCCGAATATCCATCTTGCGCATATGTTCAAGCGTACTGTGCACATAGTCTTCGTTACGGCCGGATTTTCCGACCGAACCGCGGACCGCCATTGCCGCATCTTCAACGGACAGTGCCCCAGCATATTGCACATGGTCGCGGTCCACGATGTAGGTTAGCGCCTCGACCTTGCGGCCGTCCGCAAGGCGTACGCCGAGGCGGCGTTCGAGATAGACGTGGGTCACAAGCTCGCGCTCGCGCAGATACGCGACAACCTCATCCTCGAGCTCTCCCGGCACGCGAAATGCCATGCCGAGACATGACCCACCTCGATCAAGCCCGAGGACCAGGCCCGGCCGCTCCGGCGTGCCACGGTGAACATAGGAACGCACGCAAAGCGCGCGCCGATAGCCGTGGAGCCGGGCATGGGTGGTCTCCACATGAGCGAAGCCGGGTTTCCACATCAAAGATCCGTAGCCAAAGACCCAAAAATCGCCCATATCCATCCTGATAGCTGTACTCCCACCCAGCGGAGCTTCCCCATGATCGATAGCGATAGCCGGACCATGCCGTCAAGCACCCCCGAAACTGTCAGGAAACCGCGCAGACTGCTGAAATTTCTGATCGGCGGGCTTGTCGTGCTTGGCGTGATCTACACGGCCGGCTGGTACTACCTCGCCCGCGAGCTCGAGGCCCGTGTTGCGACCAACATCGCCGCCTTCAAGGAAAGAGGCATCGACGCGACTTGCGAGAACGCAAGGGCCAGCGGCTTCCCCCTGCGCGTTGGGCTCGATTGCGACAAGGTCGGCTGGGCCGACAAGGCGAAAAATCTTTCGGTGACAGCCGGAAGCTTCCGCTCGGCGGCACAGCTTTACGATCCAATGCGTATCAACAGCGTCATCGAAGGGCCTGCGGCGCTCGATCTGCCGGGGTTTATTCCACTTGATGCCAAGTGGGAGGGCCTGACCTCCAGTATCCGCCTCGACCGGCCGCTTCCGAAGGAAATCACGATCGACGGGAAGAATGTCGTCGTGAGCGGGCGTGATCCGGGTGCGGCGCCGATCGCCGTCGTGGGAAGCGGGCAACTCGACTTTCGCGCCAATGATCCGCAGATGGATGTCTCGCTCAGTTTCAACAAGCTCAAGCTCGCCGATAACGTCGTTCCCAACCGTTCGCTGCCTGAACTCACCGGCGCTGCGGACATCGGACTTGCCAACGGTTTCGCGCTTCTGGGTAAAACGGAGCGCAACCTGACTGTCCTGCGCGGGCAATCAGGCACTTTGCGCAAGGTCGATCTCTCCTTTGAAGACGGCAGCGGCGTCGGCATTACCGGACCGTTCTCGGTGGCTGAAGATGGGCGCATCACCGGCGAATTCCGCGTGACATTGCGCAACCCGGAGGGCTTCGCCAAGGCCGTCCAGGACATCGTTCCCGAGGCCGGCAATACGATTTCGACCGTGCTGCAGGCGCTTGCCTTTGCGCCGCGCGACGCCAACGGTGCACCGACACTGCCGATCAGTGTGAAGAACGGAAAAATGTCCGTCGGCTTTATTAATATCGGCCGCCTGCCGGCGCTGTGACTTTATTGGGACGACGGATCGCCTGCAAAAAGTACCCTCTCATGGTCCATTGTGGACGGCGCACCTGATTCCCCTACCTTGTCGGCCGGTACCGCAGGCGAATTCGGGAAATCCACGATGCTCGCGCATCGCGCCTCCAACTCCTCAAGGAATGTAACCGCTCGCCAGGGATTGTCGTCTGCGATGTAATCGCCAATCGACAATAAGTCGCTTCGCGCGGCATCTGTGAAGGCAAGCTTCAAAGGCCGCGGTCTTTTGCCATGGCGGTGTAGCGGGCCTTCAACTCGTCGAAGACGTCCTGCGCCCGCCTGACCCGGCCAGCCTCAACGTCTTCAAGACCGCGTGCCAAGGCGGCGTCCAGCGCAGCCAGACGCTTCTCGCGTTCATCGACGAGGCGAATACCTTCGCGCAGTATCTCGCTCTTCGAATTGTAGCGCCCGCTCTTGATAAGGCGCTCAACGACCGCTTCCAAATTTCCAAGTTCGACACTGTGTGCCATGGCTTCACCTCTCGACTATTATGAATAATCGATAATAGTTATCAAGCGCGTTCTAGCGATCGCTCTAACTCCCCGGCTGGCTTGCCTTCTGGCGGCCGAAATCGGGGGCGTCGATTTCCTGCCCTGCGTCGATGATGCCGCGGCGCACCGCGCGGGTGCGCGTAAACAGGCTGAAGAGGGCATCGCCGTCGCCCCAGCGGATCGACCGCTGCAACGAGGATAGATCTTCCGAGAAGCGTGCGAGCATTTCGAGGATCGCCTCCTTGTTGTGGAGGCAGACGTCCCGCCACATTGTCGGGTCGGAGGCCGCAAGGCGCGTGAAGTCGCGAAAACCCGAGGCCGAGTATTTAATGACTTCGGAATTCGTCACTTCCTCAAGGTCGCTGGCGGTGCCGACAATATTGTAGGCGATGATGTGCGGCAGGTGCGAGACAATGGCGAGCACCCGGTCGTGGTGCACAGGATCCATCGTATCGAGCCGCGAGCCGCACGCTTCCCAGAACTTCGTCAACCGGTCGAGCGCGTCCGGGTCGGTACCTTCGAGCGGCGTCAGAATGCACCAACGATTGTTGAAGAGTTCGGCAAAGCCCGAATCGGGGCCGGAATATTCAGTACCCGCCAGGGGATGGCCGGGAATAAAATGTACACTTGCGGGAAGCTCCGGCTGCATCTGTGCAATGACAGAACCCTTGGTCGAGCCGACATCCGTGACGATGGCGCCAGGCTTAAGCGACCCGGCAATCTGGCGCGCCACTTCGCCGGACGACCCCACAGGCACGGAAATGATCACCAGGTCGGCCTGCTGCACCGCCTCGGCGCTGTCGAGCGTGTAGCTGTCGCCAAGCCCCAGTTCCCTGGCCCGGGCAAGCGTAGTGGAACTGCGTGTGGAGATGACGACGTGATCGGCAAGGCCCTCGCGCTTGATGACGCGCGCAAGGGAGGAACCGATGAGGCCGATGCCGATCAGTGCGATTGTGTCAAAGTGGATTTTGGACATGGTCTACTTCAGAAATTCGGAGAGTGCGGCGACTACGCCGCGATTGGCTTCCTCGGATCCGATGGTAAGGCGCAGCGCATTGGGGAATCCGTATCCGCCAACGCGGCGCAAAATATAGCCCTTGCTCGTCAGGTAGGGGTCGGCCATCTCGGCGGACTTTGCCGGATCGTCCGGGAAGTGCACGAGCAGGAAATTGCCGACTGACGGCGTGATCCGCAGCCCCAGCGCCGTCAGTTGCTCGGTCAGCCACGGCAGCCACTTCTCGTTGAATGCGACGGCGGCATCGACATGAGCGCGGTCGCGGATGGCCGCGGCACCGGCGGCGATCGCCGCCGAGTTCATGTTGAACGGACCACGGATGCGGTTGACCGCATCGATGACATGGGCGGGCGCAAACATCCAGCCGATGCGCAGGCCGGCAAGCCCGTGAATCTTCGAGAATGTTCGGGTCATCACAACGTTTTCGAAGTTCGAGACGAGTTCGACCCCGGCTTCATAATCGTTGCGACGGACATATTCGGCATAGGCGGCATCAAGTACGAGAAGAACGTTCTTCGGCAGCCCGGCATGCAGCCGGCGCACTTCCTCGAATGGCACGTAGGTGCCCGTCGGGTTATTCGGATTGGCCAGGAATACGATCCTGGTGCGCGGCGTCACTGCGGCAAGAATGGAATCGACATGCGCCTGCTCGGTCTTTTCCTTGGCGACGACAGGCGTTGCGCCAGCCGCCATGATGTAGATCTTGTACACCATGAAGCCGTGCTCGGTATAAATCGCCTCATCGCCGGGCGCGAGATAGGTCTGGCAGAGCAGTCCGAGCAATTCGTCGGAGCCATTGCCACAAAGGATATTGCCGGCATTGAGGCCGTGCATTTCGGCGATCGCCTTCTTCAGTGCGGTCGCCTGCCCGTCCGGATAGATTTCCAGCCGTTCCGCCGCGGCGCCATAGGCTTCGATCGCGTGCCGGCTGGCGCCAAGCGGAGTTTCGTTGGACGACAGCTTGTGGACCTTCGCGACACCCGGCGCATGTTCCTTGCCCGGCACGTAGGCTTCAATGTCGAGCACACCGGCTTTGGGGGTTGGGCGTGGGTCTTTAAGCGTCGTCGTCATGATTCTATGTTCCGTGGCATCGTACGTTTCGAGGGGCAATGCTCGTCGTTCACTGGAAAGCAACCGTGCGGACATAGCCGCACACGGGGCGGATGTCGAGAAAAATGGCATTTCACCTTCTTGGCCTTGATCGCCATGGATGACGGCCAGCACCAAAGTAACCATTGACTTTGTATCTACCGCAACCATAGCTACCGGCATCTTGCTCAATTTTCGCGTAAAGATGACCAAAGCCAGCCGAGCATCAGCAACGACCGATCAGAAGATTCAAGAAGCGACCAATCCCCATAGTCCTGTGGTGGATTTTGGGGCGGACAAGCCCTTGCCTCTTGATAGCGGCGTGTCGCTGTCTCCGTTCCGCCTGGCCTACCAGTCCTACGGCGAACTCAACGCCGACAAGTCCAATGCCATTTTGATCTGCCACGCGCTCACCGGCGATCAGCACGTTGCCAACGTGCACCCGGTGACAGGAAAGCCCGGATGGTGGGAGACGCTCGTCGGACCTGGAAAGCCTGTCGATACAGACCGCTATTTCGTGCTTTGCTCCAACGTCCTTGGCGGCTGCCTCGGATCGACTGGCCCCGCATCGATCAATCCGGAGACAGGCAAGCCCTATGCGCTCGATCTGCCCGTCATAACCATTGCCGATATGGTCCGGGCTCAGGCCATGCTCATCGACCATTTCGGCATCAAGCAACTCTTTGCCGTCATCGGCGGATCGATGGGCGGCATGCAGGTGCTCGAATGGGCGTCGAGCCATTCAGATCGGGTGTTCGCCGCAGTGGCGATTGCGACAGGTGCGCGGCATTCGTCGCAGAACATCGCCTTCCACGAAGTCGGCCGCCAGGCGGTCATGGCCGATCCCGAGTGGAAGGAAGGGCGTTATCTTGAAGCCGGGACAGTGCCCCGCAAGGGTCTCTCCGTTGCCCGCATGGCTGCGCACATCACCTATCTTTCGGAAGTTGCCCTGCATCGAAAGTTCGGCCGCAATCTTCAGGACCGGCAGAACGTCACGTTCGGCTTTGATGCGGATTTCCAGATCGAAAGCTATCTGCGCTATCAGGGCATGAGCTTTGTCGATCGCTTCGATCCGAACGCCTATCTCTACATGACCCGCGCCATGGACTATTTCGATCTGGCGGCCGAGCACGAGGGGCGCCTTGCCGACGCCTTTGCCGGGTCGAAAACACGTTTCTGCATCGTATCGTTTACCAGCGACTGGCTGTTTCCAACGAGCGAAAGCCGCACAGTCGCCCATGCCCTGAATGCCGCGGGTGCTTCGGTGTCTTTCGTCGAGATCGAATCCGATCGCGGTCATGATGCCTTCCTGCTTGATGAGCCGGAGATGTTTTCGGCCATCAACGGCTTCATTCGTTCGGCGGCGCGCGCCAAGGGGCTCCTGGCCCAATGAGCGTCAACACCAATGCCCGCGTCGATTTCGAAGTCATCGCCTCGCTGGTCAAACCCGGTTCCCGCGTCCTCGATGTAGGATGCGGCGATGGCGAACTCCTCGAATTGCTGCAGAGCGCAAAAAATGTCGATGGCCGTGGCGTCGAGCTATCGCAAAAGGGCGTCAATGAATCGGTGGCCCGCGGCCTTTCGGTCATCCAGGGCGACGCCGACAGCGATCTCAAATACTACCCCGATTCCGGCTTCGACTATGTGATCCTGTCACAGACCCTGCAGGCGACCCGCAATCCGAAAAACGTCCTTACCGAACTCCTGCGCATCGGCGAGCGCGCAATCGTATCCTTTCCCAATTTCGGTCACTGGCGCGTGCGAACATCGCTTGCCCTTAACGGGCGCATGCCGGTCACCAAGGATCTTCCCTACAGCTGGTATGACACGCCGAATATCCATTTCTGCACGATCAGCGACTTTGTCGACATGACCAGGGAAGTCGGGGCCGAGGTGGAATCCGCCGTCGCGCTCAATGCGCTCGGCCAACGGCTCGGCTTCAACATGCCGTGGGGATTCTGGAACCTATTCGGCCAGCAGGCCGTGTTTCTGCTCAAGCGTTAGATCCCATCCCGCCGGGCACTGGCCGTACCTGACGGTGACAGTACCGGGACGAAAACGCGCCGCGAGGATCGCTGCGCAACCGGCAGGCCCTGGTAGATTCGCTTCTGCGCTTCGACGATGTGAACGCCCGAGAACATCGGCCAGAAGCGCCGGCCCGCCCGCTCGAACAGCGGCGACGGCCGCATGACGGAGCGCCTCGACGACGGCGGAAAAAACAACGCCTCGGCCCAGGGACCCGGCGTGAAGTTTGCCTCGCGCAGGAGCCGCGTCAGTTGCCCGCCGCTATAGGGCCTGCCGCTGCCGAAGGGCGTATGCTCGAAGCGCGCCCACAGGCCGCGCCGGTTCGGCACGACAATGACCAGCCTGCCGTTGGGCGCCAGCACGCGCCACATTTCCTTGAGCGTTTCGCGCGGGTCTTCCGCATGCTCCAGCGCATGCACCATTAAAATCCGATCGACGGAAGAATCGGGCAGCGGCAATTCCTCTTCGAAGATCAATGCCGTGGCGGAAGGCTCCGCAGGCGGCCAGCTCGCGGCGCCTTGCCCAGCCGGCATGAAGGCAAACGTACGCTCCGTATCGCCGCGAAACCGGTCGAGATAGGGAACGGCGTAGCCAAGTCCGACGAGCCTTTCTCCCGGCAGTTTCGGCCAGATCGAAGCGAGTGCCATCGTAATCGAACGCTCGGTCAGGTGGCCGAGCGTCGATGCGTAGAATGCGCGGAGATCGATAATGTCGAGATGCATGCGGGCAACCTAAAGCGTTCCTGCCTTAAATAGAAGCAGATACGAGTATCGCCAACATGAACATGAAACTTCTAGGGACAGGTGGGTTGCGCCGCTCAGTAGCAAGGCTATCCTGTTTCTGCTCCCCTTTCTTCAAGAGAACGATCATGTCCAATCTCCAAATCGAACAATTCACGGCACGCAGCGATAATTTCGGCGTGTTGATCCACGATCCGGACGCTGGCCTCACTGCTTCGATCGATGCGCCCGAAGAAGCGGCGATCCTCGATGCCCTGAAGCGGCGTGGCTGGAAGCTGACCCACATCTTTACGACGCATCATCATGGCGACCACGTAGAGGCGAACCTTGCCCTCAAGAAACGTTTCGGCGCCGAAATCATCGGGCCCGCCGACGAGCGGTCGAAAATACCGGGGATTGATCGCGCCGTGAAGCACGGCGAGCGCTTTGCGTTCGGCAACTTCGAGGTCGAGGTCATTTCGACCCCCGGGCACACGGCAGGCGAGATTTCCTATTACATACCGAACGGCAGGGTCGTATTTACGGGCGATACGCTGTTTTCGCTCGGCTGCGGCAGGCTCTTCGAAGGGACACCATCGACGATGTTTCAGTCGCTGCAGCGCTTGATGGCGCTACCCGGCGAAACCCAGGTCTATTGCGGGCATGAGTATAGCGAAAGCAATGCGCGTTTCGCCCTGACAATCGATCCGGACAATTCGGCGCTGAAGGAGCGCGCCAAGGAGATTATGGCCTTGCGCGAGTCGAGCCTGCCGACCTTGCCGACGACGATATTGCGCGAGATGGCGACCAACCCATTCCTGCGCGCCCATGATCCCGTTATCCGCAAGAACCTGAAGATGGAAAACGCCAGCGACGAGGCGGTGTTCGCCGAAATCCGCAAGCGCAAGGACGTGTTCTGATGACGCTGACGCCCGAGGCCATCCGCAGCTACCTTGGACTTGCGCCGCATCCCGAGGGCGGCTCCTACGTGCAGACGTTTCGCGATAACAGGGAATGGCCGGTCGGCGGTCGCGGCCATTCGACGGCAATCTATTTCCTCCTCGAAAAGGGCGAGGTGTCGGCCTGGCACCGGGTCAAGGACGCTGCCGAAGTCTGGCACTGGTATGGCGGCGCGCCCTTGTTGCTGGCGATTGCATCTGCCGATGGAGCGCGCGAAACCCACCGCCTTGGTCTTGATCTTGCCGCGGGGGAACGGCCGCAAGCGGTCGTTCCGGCGGGACAATGGCAGAGTGCACAATCGACCGGCGACTGGACGCTCGTCGGCTGCACCGTCGCACCGGGCTTTGATTTTGCCCAGTTCGAGCTTGCGGAGCCCGGCTGGGAACCCTGATGTTTTTTATCGGCGCTTGAACAGCATTTCCTTGGCTGCCAGCACCGCGCCGAGCGTGATGAGCAGGCAGGCGAGCATGACACGCGTGGTCGGCTCGGTCACCCCGGCAATGATGAGGACAAGGGTCGAAAGCAAAGGCGCGGCATAGCTTGCTGCGCCCAGCACCTGGATGTTGCCGTGCTTGACGCCGTAATCCCAGACGTAGAAGGCGGCGCCGACCGGGAAGAGGCCGAGGCCGAGCACCGCCAGCCACTGAACCGCGCCCTCCGGCCAAATCGTCTGTTCAAGCATCAGGTGTGAGACGAGCGAGAGGACAGATGTCGCCGCGCAAAAGCCGGTCACGGCATCGGTCGGCACATGGGCGAAGCGCCGCGACAGCAGCGAATAGGCAGACCATGTGAGCGCGCACAGCCCGGCCATGGCATAGCCGAAGCCATATTGCGCATCAAAGCCGAAGCCGCCACCCTTGGTAATGATCAGCACTGTTCCAGACAGGCCAAGCAGCGTACCGACGATGTGGAACCAGCGCAGCTTCTCGCCCGGCATGAGCGCGGAGCCGACAACGATGAAGAGTGGCCAGAGATAGGCGATAAGGCTTGCATCTACCGCAGGGGCATTCCGAAGCGCGGTGAAATAGAGGAAGTGGTAGCCGAAGAGACCGGCTATACCCAGCAACCAGACTTTTGCCGGCTGGCGCAGGTTGCGTGCAACGCCGGGACGCCAAAGCCAGGAAATCAGGCCGAGACTCGCACCGATGGCGAAGGTCATGGCTGTGAGCTGGAATGGTGGCACTTTGCCGGACACATCAGTAAAAAGGGCAAGCATTGCCCACATGATGATCGCAAGAAACCCGACGAACGTGGCCACGCGGCGCCCCCAATTTCGAAACGACCGCCCCCGGCCGCGCTATTTTGTCTTTTCGAAACGGGTCGCGTAAACGGTAACCGTACCGATCTGCGTGCCGATCCTCGCCTGCACGGGCGAATAGATAGCTGACTTGCCCAGCGAAGCAAAGGTGAGACTGATCTTGCTGGAGTTTTTCAAATATTCTATCGCCTTGCGGCCCGCCTGATAGCCGGCGATCGGGACGAATTTCGCGGTGCACGTTATGGCATCGCCTTTGAAGCCGCGGGTCGCGAAGGGGGCGACACCACCTGATGGCGACAGCTTGAGATCGACGCGCGTCTGCCCGTCATAAAGATGCAAGGTCTGGGCGCAGACCTCATCGGGACGATCCGCCGCAACCATCACTCCGGATATGGGATCGGCAACGGATTGAAGATCGGCAGGCGTCAGCTCCACCCAGTTCTTCTTCTTGCTATTAATGGGCGGAACGTTGGTTGTATTGGTCACATTGCCATTGGTGAAGGCAATCGAGGTCAGCTTGTCGCGGTCGCCGTGCCGGTACTTCACCTCGTAGGAATTCGGCACAGGTCCGTTCTTGGCAAGGTGCCCGGTGACGTCCAGATTCCCATTCGTATCGTCGAAAATACTGGCTAGGCCGGAACTCGAAAGCTTGCCCGTGACCTTGTAGGCACCATTTTCCTCAACGCTGGTCGAAAAACTCGCCTTGGCGATCGACAAGCCATATATCGAAACACGGTAGTCGGTCTTGAACGACTGCGCCCCATGTGCCGGCACGGCTCCGATAAGCGCGGCGGCGGCCAACGGAAAGAGAGCTAGTCTTCGGATGGCAAGATGCCGGGTAGGCTTCATTCTGTCATTCCCGTCGGTGCGCGTCCCTTTCTGCGTTTCGAACGTAGAAAGCAGGCAAAGTTGTGATAAAGATGTGAACTGACGGCCTGCCACGCAAGAGCTGTGCCAAACTTCGCAGCCGGCAGCAGAAGTGGACTTGACGCGCGCGGCTCATATCACTATAGAAACGCGACTTCCCAATAGGCCGCCTGTCCGATAAGCGCGCCGCTGCACGGCGACGTGCGATGGTAACAAGAAACATTCGGGCTATAGGTAATGAAATTTGAAGGTGAGACCCAATGTCCCGCACATGTGAATTGACCGCTAAATCGGTACAGTACGGTAACAATGTGAGCCATGCGAACAACAGAACGCGCCGCCGCTTTTTGCCGAACCTCTGCCACGTTACGCTGATCTCCGAAGCTCTCGGTCAGAGCTTCCGTCTGCGCGTCTCGGCTCATGCCCTGCGCAGTGTCGAGCATCGCGGTGGTCTGGACGCGTTCCTGGCCAAGGCTGACGAGAAGGAATTGTCGCAGCGCGCTCGTCTCTTGAAGCGCCAGATCGCCAAGAAGCTTCTAGAGGCACCGGTTGCTGCCTGATCCGGCAACGGCTTCCATTTGATTGCCGTAAGGCCAGCTTCGGCTG
Source organism: Phyllobacterium pellucidum (assembly GCF_013327855.1). Taxonomy (GTDB): domain Bacteria; phylum Pseudomonadota; class Alphaproteobacteria; order Rhizobiales; family Rhizobiaceae; genus Phyllobacterium; species Phyllobacterium pellucidum. Next base: position 74,785 of record NZ_JABUMX010000003.1, read on the forward strand.
GCCTTATTGTTGTCATCATCGTTTTGGCTGGTTCCATTACCCAGGATAAAAAAATGCCGCTCAAAAGCGCTTATTCTCCTTCGGATTTCATTCTTCCCGTCCTCGCCATGTGCGCCGTGGTCGCTGCCTCCAATATTCTGGTGCAGTACCCGTTCAACCACTTCGGCCTTGGTGAAATACTCACCTACGGGGCTTTCACCTACCCGATTGCATTCCTGGTCAACGACCTTGCCAACCGAAGTTATGGCCCCGCCTTTGCGCGCAGGGTCGTCTATGTCGGCTTTACGATCGCTGTGGTCCTGTCGATCTGGCTGGCGACGCCGCGCATTGCGATCGCCTCTGGCACTGCCTTCCTGACAGCGCAGTTGCTCGACATCACGGTTTTCAACAAGCTCCGGCAGTTGACCTGGTGGAAGGCCCCGTTCGCCTCGGCGATCTTCGGCTCGCTCCTCGACACGCTGCTGTTCTTCTCCATCGCCTTCGCCGCGAAATTTGCCTGGATCGATGCAGTGACGGGCCGTCCCGACTCGTCACTCGCCATGCCTGTTCCATTCTTCGGCCACGAGATCCCGCTGTGGATGTCGCTGGGCTTCGGCGACCTCATGGTCAAGATCGTCATGGCCGTGGTGATGCTTGTCCCTTATGGCGCCATACTCGCCATCTTCGCGCCGGCGATCTATTCGGCCAACCGGAATTCCAGATAAAGATTGCGCTGGACGATCGAGTGGTTGTCGTCGGAAACGAGTGACACCCGCGTCGAGCCGTCCTCGGCCTTCCAGACGTCAAGCGCTTCCATATTGTCGATCTGATAGCGCATGTCAGCATCAAGAATGACGGGACCATCCACGGTAGCGCCGGGTACGATGGCGTCGGCGGCTATCCGGCGAATGCGCAGTGCAACGCCGCTGGCAATGCTGAAGCGGCGCTCCAGCAACAGAAGATCGCCGTTCGGCAGAAAATCTCCATCGCTGATGTCGAAACCGTCAATGCGCTTGACGTAGAAGATGCCCTTGCGCGGGCCCTCAAGCACGGCAGCAAACATGTCGCCGGCCTTGTTGATGCTTTTCTCGGTAACGGCAACGCGGGCGCCCTGGAGCGGCCCTCTCTCCGGCGCATAGGCGATCGTTTCGATGCCGCGATTACTGCGGAGCTCGTTCTCCGGTATCGGCAGCGGCAGAAATCTTGGCTTTGACGCGAAGTTTTCGAGATCGAGATCGAATTCTGCGATCCGGTGCACGCGTTCGAATGAGACCGTCACCGTGCTGCCCGAAACACTCATGCCTTCGGCGTCGGAATTCCATTTGCCCTCAAGAGGCGCGCCATCCTCGCTCGGGATCGGCGCGAGGCGGAATTTGCCGACCCCGACCGGCCTGCCTTTCTCGTCGCGTTCCATCGTGCCGGCATACCAGAAGCCCGTATCGGTAATGCCGAGAAACGAGCCGCCTTTGTCGAGATAGCGGAACGCCGAAAGGCCGCCGAAGTCGCGATTGGTCGAAGAAAGGTCGAGACCGCCGACGAACTCCAATGCGCCAAATCGGGTTTCTGACGATCCGATCCGAAAGTTACTGATCGGATATGCCTTGATGACGGCGGGTGACACGCCCTCGTCCTGCGCTTGCGCAGTCAGGGGAATGAGAATAGCGGCTGATAGTGATGCGCGCCGGAAAGCCAGCGCGGGTCGCCGCATTAACGTTTCCGCGCGGATTTCAGCGCCCGTTCCGGTTCCTCGAACAGCGAGGCGAGTTGCTCGGTCATGGCGCCAGCAAGCTCCTCCGCATCGACGATGGTGACAGCCCGTCGATAGTAGCGCGTGACATCGTGACCGATGCCGATCGCGATCAGCTCAATGGGCGAGCGCGTCTCGATCTCTTCGATGACGGCGCGCAAATGCCGTTCGAGATAGTTGCCCGGATTGACCGAGAGCGTCGAATCATCGACCGGCGCGCCATCCGAAATCATCATGAGGATGCGACGTTGCTCGGGACGGCCGAGCAGACGCTGGTGTGCCCAGATCAGTGCCTCACCGTCGATATTCTCCTTCAGCAGTCCCTCGCGCATCATCAGGCCGAGATTGCGCCGTGAACGGCGCCACGGCGCATCGGCGCGCTTGTAGACGATATGGCGCAGATCATTGAGGCGCCCGGGATTGGCGGGCTTGCCGCGTTCGAGCCAGGCCTCGCGCGCCTGCCCGCCCTTCCAGGCCTTGGTCGTGAAGCCGAGGATTTCGACCTTTACGCCGCAGCGCTCAAGCGTGCGCGCCAATATATCTGCACAGGTGGCAGCCACCGTGATCGGACGGCCCCGCATCGACCCGGAATTGTCGATGAGGAGGGTGACTACCGTGTCGCGGAAATCCGTATCGCGTTCCTGCTTGTAGGACAGCGGCTGTGTCGGGTCGATGACAATGCGCACGAGCCGCGCGGAGTCGAGATAGCCCTCCTCGAGATCGAAATCCCAGGACCGGTTCTGTTGCGCCATCAGGCGGCGCTGCAACCGGTTGGCGAGGCGCCCGACGACGCCGGAAAGATTGGCCAACTGCTTGTCGAGAAACGCCCTCAGCCTGTCGAGTTCTGCTTCGTCGCAAAGCTCTTCGGCGTCGGTCGTCTCATCGAACTCCTGGGTGAAGACCTTGTAGCCGCTTTCGCTGCCGAGATTGGAGAAAGGCGGATTGGGCCGGCGCGCCTCACCCGGAATTTCGGCGTCGGCGTCGCTATCTTCTTCCATCTCGTCCGACGAAGCATCGGTGGCCTCGGTCTCCCCGGCCTGGCTGTCATCGCTGGACGTGTCGGAATCATCGCTTTCGGACGAATCGCTGCCTTCGTCCTGCTCGGAACCGCCCTCTTCGTTTTCCTCCGGATCGGGCGAATCCTCGCTATTGTCCTGGTCCTCGTCCTGCTGGCTGTCCTGGGCGAGATCCTCGGCCATTTCCATGGAGGCGAGCATCTCGCGCACGACGCGGGCGAAGGCGTTCTGGTCGTTGATTTTGGCGGCCAGGTGGTCGATGTCGCCGGCGGCCTTCTCCTCGATCCATTCGCGCCAAAGATCGAGGACGTTGCCCGCCGATTCCGGCGCCTTGCGTCCGGTCAGTTTCTCCCGCACGAGAAGCGCCACGGCTTCTTCGAGCGGCGCTTCGGCCTTATCGGTGATCGCGGGAAAATTGGCCCGCGCATATTTGTCCGAAAGCATCGAAGTCAGGTTTTCGGCAACGCCGTCCATGCGCAAGGCGCCGATCGCCTCGACACGCGCCTGTTCGACGGCATCGAAAATCGCCCTCGCCTGCTTGCCTTCGGGGGCGAGCGTCGCATGGATACGGTCATTGTGGCAGGCTTTGCGCAGTGCCATCGAATCGCCAAGACCGCGGGTGACTGCGATGTCGTTGGCGGACGGGCGCTTGGGAAGGTCCGGAAGGCGGGCGCGATGGCCGGTCAGCGCCGGCTTGTCATTGCCAAAGCCGACTTCGAGTTCATGATCGCCGGCAATGGCGCGCATGCAGGCGGTAACGGCACGCTTGAAGGGCTCGGAATCGACCGGGCCTTTCGGATTTGTACGTAAGTTATCTCCCGGACCTGCCATTTCCAACAGCCGCTCAGCTTATGACGACGTTGGCCGTTGATTCGGGCAGTTCCTTGCCAAAGGCGCGCTGGTAGAACTCCGCAACGATCGGCCTTTCAAGCTCATCGCACTTGTTGAGGAAGGTGAGCCGGAACGCGAAACCGACATCCTTGAAGATATCGGCGTTTTCCGCCCAGGTGATGACTGTTCGCGGGCTCATGACCGTCGACAGATCGCCGTTGATGAAGGCCGAGCGCGTCATGTCGGCGACGCGGACCATTTTCGAGATGATCTCCTTGCCTTCCTTGTTCTGGTAGTGCTTGGCCTTGGCCGCGACGATTGCAGCCTCGTTGTCGTGCGGCAGATAGTTGAGCGTCGTTACGATTGACCAGCGGTCCATCTGTGCCTGGTTGATCTGCTGCGTGCCATGATAGAGGCCCGTCGTATCGCCGAGACCGACGGTATTGGCCGTCGCGAACAGCCGGAAGGCAGGGTGCGGACGGATGACCCGGCTCTGGTCGAGCAGCGTGAGGCGGCCGGACGATTCCAGCACACGCTGGATCACGAACATCACGTCGGGCCGGCCCGCATCATATTCGTCGAAAACGAGCGCGACATTGTGCTGGTAGGCCCAAGGCAGGATGCCGTCGCGGAATTCCGTAATCTGCATGCCTTCCTTGACGACGATCGCATCCTTGCCGACGAGATCGATACGGCTGACATGGCTGTCGAGGTTGACGCGGACGCAAGGCCAGTTCAGGCGGGCGGCGACCTGTTCGATATGGGTGGATTTGCCGGTCCCGTGATAGCCGGAAACCATGACGCGGCGGTTATAGGCAAAGCCTGCGAGGATCGCGAGCGTCGTCTGCTTGTCGAAGAGATAGTCGTTGTCGATTTCCGGCACATAGGCATCGCCCGCCTTATAGGCAGGGACCATCATGTCCGAATCAAACCCGAAGAGCTTGGAAACCGAAACCGTTGTATCCGGCAAATTCGCAATATCGCGATCAACCTTGTTCATCATGCCTCCAGCGCGACTGCACGCGCAGACGCAAAACGATAGTCACACCCTGAAACCTCCGGCGAGGTCTCGAAAAATAAGCCGACAGCGGTCCTAGCAGAAACCAGCCTGCTTAAGCAATTGATAGGCCTGGATTACGTCACGGAAACGATCCTCGGAAGCCCGATCACCGCCGTTGGCATCGGGATGATGGCGCTTCACCAGCTCTTTATAGCGCGACTTGATGTCTTCGCTACTGGCTTTTGCGCCGAGTCCCAGCGTATCCAGCGCTTTCGCTTCCAAGGGTTTCGGCTTGCGCACATGAACCCGCGCCTCATTGAAGACGCTGTTGGGATCACGAAAACGATTGAGATAAGCCGCGCGGCCCGAGCGCAGCTTGGAAAAGTCCGGCGATGTGCGCGCCCCGCCAGCGCTTGCAGCCTGGGCGCTTGCGCCGGCGCCCGTTCCAGGCAGGCCAGCGATGGTCCAGGTCGGGCGGTCGCCTGTCAGGGCTTCCTTCTGATAGCGCGCGACTTCGGCATCGGAGAGACCGGAGAAATAATTGTAGCCCTTGTTATACTCGCGCACATGATCGATGCAGAAGTGGAAGAATTCTCCCTCCTTCATGCGGCCCACGGGGGCGCGATGCGGACCCGGCTTTTCGCAGCCGTCCCACTGACACACCGGAGTGCGCGATTTTTCCTCTTCCGCCTTCTTCGGCCGGATGCGGATGCTGTCAAAATATTTCGAATTCGAAGTCATCTATCTTTGCTAAGCATGAATTGACATTTGCCCATGGATCGACCTAACGCCTGAAATGGCGGTAAATTTGTGATCATGTACGGATTTGCCAAGTGAAACTACCATATGGGCGCAGGAGAACGAAATGTCCACTCAGTCCGCAATCGAAAACAAACTGAACGAGGCTTTTCATCCCGTTTCTTTGGCAGTCATTAATGAAAGCCACCTCCACGCCGGTCACCATCATTCAGACGGCGATCATCATGGCACATTTGACGGGTCGGGCGAAACGCATTTTCGGGTGCGTATTGTCGCGGACGCCTTTACGGGACTGTCGCGCGTCGAGCGCCACCGGGCCATCAACAATGTCCTCAAGGAGGAATTGAACGGGAGCGTTCATGCGCTGGCGCTCGAGCCGGCAGCACCCGGCGAGCCTACACGTAAATAGCGTTCAACGCTCTGTCCACTGCCCTTCAGGCCTGGCAATCGCGCCCGATTGCGGGGCACAGACCTCGCGGAATGTAGCCGGGTCGCGCCAGTCGCGCTGAAGCAATCGTCAGGATTGTCGTGATTCTAGCGGGATTCGGCCTTGTCGTCTTCCAGCGGACGGATGCGCAGGCGCGTGATGCGGTTTTTTTCCCGCCGCAAAATGGTGAAGCGCTTGCCGTGGAAGGTGAAGGCCTGCTTTTCCTTGGGGATGCTCTGCGTTTCGTGGATCACAAGCCCCGCGATGGTTGTGGCTTCAGCATCGGGCAGGTTCCAGTCGAGCGCGCGGTTGAGATCGCGAATCGGCACTGAACCGTCGACCAGCACTGAACCGTCAGGCTGCGGCCGGCAGCCCTGCACGTCGATATCGTGCTCATCGGCAATGTCGCCGACGATTTCCTCAAGGATGTCCTCAAGCGTGATCAATCCCTGAACATCGCCATACTCATCGACGACGATCGCTATATGCGCCTTGCGCCGCAAGAACGCATTGAGCTGGTCCTGCAATGTGGTCGTATCGGGCACGAACCACGGCTTGGTCGCGACCTTCATGATGTTGATCTTCGCAAAGTCGCGGTCTGCGTCACGAATGGCCCGCACGAGGTCCTTGGCGTGGACGACACCAACTATATTGTCGCTCGCCCCCTTCCAGACCGGGATACGCGTGTGATGGCTCGCAAGAATCTCGCCGATCACCGTTTCGACCGGATCGTCGGCATTGACCGAATCCATGTCCGTGCGATGGATCATGACGTCATAGACTTCGAGCTCGCGCAGATCGAGCAGCCCGCCGATCTGGTCGCGGTCGCCTTTGACGACCGAGCCTTCCTTGTGCAGGAGTTCGACCGCGCCGCGCAGCTCTTCCTGCGCCGACAACATGGATGTTCCCGCAGCAAGGTTGATGCCGAAGGCGCCGAGCATCTTGCGCACGATCCAGTTGACGAGGTCAGAGATTGGGCCGAGCACGAAAACCGTGCCCTGGGCGAAACGCACGAGCGCAAGCGCGTGCCGATCCGGGCTCGCAACGGCCCATGATTTCGGCAGGACTTCGGCGAAGATGACAAGCATCACTGTCATGATCGCGGTCGCATAGGCGACACCGGCCTGCCCGAAGAGATCAAGCAGCATGCTTGTCGTCAGCGACGAGGCGAGGATGTTGATCAGGTTGTTGCCGATCAGCATGACGCCGATCAGCCGGTCGCGCTTTTCGATAAGATTGGCAACGATCTTCGCCCGGCTGTCGCCACGGTTGGCGAGGCGATGCATTCGCGCCCGCGATGCCGCTGTCAGCGCCGTTTCGGACCCGGCAAACAGTCCGGAGATCAGGATCAGACCGAAGATGACTCCGCAAAAGATCCAGATTTCCAGGGTCATCTTTGCTGCTTCTCCTGCAAAAAACTCAATACGGCGGATGCCGGCACGTCCTTGGCTATGAAAGACTGGCCGATTCCCCGCGTGAGTATGAAGGTAAGCGCACCGCGCGCCACCTTCTTGTCCTGGGCAATATATTCCATCAGCCTTCCGGCGGGTGGCAAATCACCCGGTATTTCGTGGATTGATGTCGGAAGGCCGACCATGCGCAAATGCGTTTCAACCCGCGCGGCGTCGTCGGGGCTCGCCAGGTTCATCTTGGCCGAAAACTGATGGGCAAGGACCATGCCTATCGCTACAGCCTCGCCGTGCACCAGCCTCGAAGAATCATAGTGCGTTGCCGTTTCAAGCGCGTGCCCGAACGTATGGCCGAGATTGAGCAAGGCCCGGTCACCGGTTTCCCGCTCGTCGCGGGCCACCACGTCCGCTTTGGACCGGCAGGAGACGGCGATCGCCTCCGTCCGCTCCGGACCGCCTTCGAAGATGCCGCGCCAGTTCTTTTCGAGCCACGCGAAGAAATCGGGCCGGTCGATCAGGCCGTATTTGGCAACTTCCGCATAACCGGCGCGGAACTCGCGTGGCGACAGCGTGTCGAGAACATCCGTATCGGCAAGGACAAGCTGCGGCTGGTAGAACAGGCCGACGAGGTTTTTGCCGTGGATGGTATTGATGCCGGTCTTGCCGCCGACAGAGGAATCGACCTGCGCGAGAAGCGAGGTCGGCATCTGGATGAATCCCATGCCGCGGCGGGCGATGCCCGCAGCAAAGCCGGCGAGATCACCGATGACCCCGCCGCCGAAGGCAATCACAATGTCGCCGCGCTCAAGTCGCGCCGAAAGGATAGCGTTGGTCACCGTCTCGAGCGTGGCAAATCCCTTGGACTTTTCGCCCGGTGCAACGATGATCGGCGTCACGTGAACGCCCGCTGCGTTGAGACTGTGCGTAAGGCGTTCAAGGTGCAGGCCGGCCACCGTTTCGTCGCTGACGATGGCAACGCGCATGGCGTCGGTCCGATCGGCGATCTCACGACCGGCGCGCTCGATAAGCCCCGAGCCGATGACAATATCATACGAGCGGTCCCCGAGCTTGACGGGAACGATCGTTGGCGCTGCGGCGGATGCTTCCGTCATTTACTCTTTTCCTCACCGGTCATCACCACGCCGCCGAGGTGCTCGGCAATTGCCTGCATCGCCTCAAGCGCGATGATCTCTTTCTTTTCTTCGCGCGAATTGATCGTCAGATCGGCCCGGGCATAGATCGGATAGCGCTCGGTCATCAACCGCTCCATCACGCCGCGCGGGTTGTCGTTCTTGAGAAGCGGCCGGTTCTGCTTGCGCGCCACGCGCTGCATCAGCACATCGAGCTCGGCCTTCAGCCAAAGCGAAACCCCCTCCGAGGCGATAGCCCGCCGCGTCTGGTCGTTCATATAGGCGCCGCCGCCGGTCGCAAGCACGATCGGTCCATCCTCCAGCATGCGGGCAATTACCCGCCGCTCGAGGTCGCGGAACTCGGCCTCGCCATAGGCTTCGAAGAGTTCCGGGATCGTCATGGTCGAGACCTTTTCGATCTCGTGATCGGCGTCGAAGAAGGGCAGTTCGACCAATGCGGCAAGCTTTTTGCCGACCGTCGACTTGCCGGCGCCCATCAGCCCGATGAGCACGATGGATTTGTGCCCAAGGCGCTCGCGGATGGACCTTGCAGTCTCTGATACGTCCGTATGTTCTACTTGGTCTTCAGTGGTGTTCATCATTGCGTATCGACAGGAAAACTCTGTTTTCGTCAAGCAAACTATAGTGGTCCTGCCCTTCTTGCCAGTTTCATGAAATCATAAGGTTTCGACGGCAGGATTATGGAACCTCAAATCTGACCTATGAAGCGAAAATGCCTACCCTGACACGATTGATCCTTGTCCTCGCGATCCTCGCCGGGCTCGTCTATGCCGGCATGGTCGCGCTCGTGACCTTCGTGCATCCCAAGCAGACCGAAATGACCATTCGCATTCCAAGCGAGAAGCTCAACCCGAAGCCCGACCAGAAGAAGTGACGCCATGCGCGCTGCCGCCGCCATTGAAACATTTCTCGAAATGATGAGTGCCGAACGCGGCGCCGCCCGGAACACACTCGAATCCTATCGGCGCGATCTCGAAGACGCAGCCGCCTTCAGCGCGGCGGCTGGCGAGCAGCTGACGGATGCCGCCAATGCGACGGTTCGCGCTTATCTTGACGATATTTCGGCCCGTGGTTTCGCAGCGACCTCGCAGGCCCGCCGGCTCTCGGCGCTGCGCCAGTTCTTTCGCTTTCTGTATACGGAAAATCTCCGGGGTGATGATCCAACGAGCACGCTCGATGCCCCCAAGAAGGAGCGGGCGCTTCCTAAAATCATGAGCGAGGCGGATGTCGAGAAACTGCTTGGGCGCGCCGAGCTTGAAACGAACGATCCGCAGGCCTCCGGTGCATCGCCGATGCAGGCCCTGCGCTTGCATGCTCTCCTCGAAATCCTCTATGCAACGGGCCTGCGCGTTTCCGAGCTTGTCGGATTGCCGGTGGCTGTCGCCCGGCAGGACAGCCGGTTCTTGATGGTGCGCGGCAAGGGCTCGAAAGACCGGATGGTACCGCTTTCGACAAAGGCGCGCGATGCCATGAACCGCTACCTCGCCGCCCGTGATGCACAGCCCAATCTTGCCGACAATTCCTGGCTCTTTCCCGCTGTTTCCGAAACTGGCTTTCTGGCGCGGCAGGTTTTTGCCCGCGAGTTGAAAGGGCTGGCGGCCCGCGCCGGGCTAAAAACCTCCGCGATCTCGCCGCACGTCCTGCGCCACGCCTTCGCCAGCCACCTCCTCCAGAACGGCGCCGACTTGCGGGCTGTCCAGCAATTGCTGGGTCATTCCGACATTGCGACGACCCAAATTTACACGCATGTGATGGAAGAACGCCTGCACAGGCTTGTCACGGAGCATCACCCTCTGGCAGACTAGGGAGAAGGGCGAAAAAGCATTCAACCAGAGGTCTGTCCATGTGGCACTTGTTGAAGAAGATGATCACCCGACCGGAGCCGCCGCCCGCCGAGGCCGACGGCGAAGTGATGCATTTTCATGATCGGGGCTTCACCCGCACCAGCCACCTCACCCGCTCCATGGGCTGGCGGCAAAGCTGGAGCTGGAACGAGGTAACCGCCTTCGGCTTTACCTTTACGCCCGCCATGTTTCCCGACCCGTGGTTTGGCGACTATATGGAAAGCCAATGGTTCTTTACCGTCGATGACGGCGAGCGCAAGGAACACATCTACTTCGATGTCACCTGGCTCGATCTTGACCGCCTGCCTCCCGGCCTTCTCGATCGTATGCCGGACCTTGACCTCGACATGTTGCGTGAAGGGTTGCAAACCGCAGCTTTGGGCCCGCGCCATTTTGCTGGCGAAGGCCGCTGGATCGGTTGGCAACACGCAGAACCGAAACCGAGGCGGCGCAAGACTGCCGCGCCGCCAAGGCCGCCGAAGCTTGCAAGGCGCAAGCCCGCGGCGAAGTAGCACCACACCTTCGCCTGAATTCCCCCCAATAAGTTGCGCCGCCGGCGCGCCGTTCGGCCATGTTTCTTGACATGCGCCTCGGCAACAGCCAGTTAGAGCAAAATTCACCGTTTGCAGGCAGACATCTCGTCCATGTACAACTACCTTGATTTTGAGAAACCGGTTGCCGATCTCGATGGCAAGATCCTCGAGCTCAAGAAGCTCGCCGAAGAAGGCGACGCGCTCGATACCAATGACGAGATCGCACGGCTGGAAAAAAGGTCGGCCGAGGCCCTGCGCGATCTCTACCGCAAGCTTACGCCCTGGCAGAAGGCGCAGATCGCCCGCCATCCGGACCGTCCGCATTGCGTGGACTATATTTCCAAGCTCTTTACCGACTTCACGCCCCTTGCCGGGGACCGCAATTTTGCCGACGACGATGCAGTGCAGGCCGGCCTTGCCCGTTTCAACGGCCAGGCAGTCGCCGTAATCGGTCAGGAAAAGGGCAACGACACCAAGTCGCGCCTCAAGCACAATTTCGGCATGGCCATGCCCGAAGGCTACCGCAAGGCCGTGCGCATCATGGAACTTGCCGACCGCTTCCAATTGCCGGTGCTGACCCTCGTCGATACGGCCGGCGCCTTTCCGGGCATTGCCGCCGAGGAACGCGGCCAGGCGGAAGCCATTGCCCGCTCCACCGCGGCGTGCCTCAACCTGAAAGTGCCGGTCGTCTCCGTCATCATCGGTGAAGGCGGGTCCGGCGGCGCCATCGCCATCGCCACGGCGAACCGCGTCTACATGCTCGAACATTCGATCTATTCGGTCATTTCGCCGGAAGGGGCAGCCTCAATTCTCTGGCACGATTCGACGCGCGCCAAGGATGCGGCAACCTCGATGCGCATTACGGCGCAGGATCTCTACGAACTGAAGATCATAGACGGCATCATCCCCGAGCCCATGGGCGGTGCGCACCGCGGCAAGGACGCCGCCATCGAGGCGACCGGCAACATCATCAACGTCGCCCTCAAATCCATGGGCAACATGGACGGCGACGCACTGCGCCAGGATCGCCGCGACAAATATCTCTCGATCGGCCGCAATCTTTAGAGCGTTTCTCTCCAAGCAGTAGGCGCTCAAGCTCCTCGCCTTCGACCTTTGATTGAGCAACGGCCGCTTGTCTCCGGGCTTTTTTTGCGCTGCGCTTCACCGCATGCTGCAGCGAATTTGCTAAGTCGCCGAACAATCCGCGCCGCGACCGCACTGCCGAAAATAGTTTCGGTTTTTTTACGAAGCAGCTTGCAATTCGTTTCCCAACCCATTACGAACCGCGCTGCGCAGACGAACGCGCATAAGTGGTACGCGCCCGTAGCTCAGCTGGATAGAGCACCAGACTACGAATCTGGGGGTCAGAGGTTCGAATCCTTTCGGGCGCGCCATTCTTTCAATATGATCCAATTATAGTTGTGATGGCCACTGTGGGCGCAAGCCCGATTTCGCAGGGCCTTTGCCGGTAACGAACGGTAGCGTCTTGCTGCTTTCATACAGCAGGATACGGATAGCCTTTGCTTCGATCAGCTAACCTTCAGTTTTAAATTGATCGTCGCCCTAATGACCTTATTCCGCGGCTTACGCAAAAGGGCACGACCTGGACAAAATTTTGCGGCTGCAGGTATAGTCTAAAAGTACGTTAGTTTTCGATGGCGGACTTTATGTGGAAACAATTCCGTGTGATCGCCAATTTCTCGCAAAGACCAACCTTGGGATCTGAGCATCATCGGGATTGCTCGTTCAAGCACGTGGCCGTAAGTTCCGTCCCTTTGCCCGCGTTCCTTCTCAAACTGATCAAGGTCGACATTGGAAAGAATGCTGTTGGCACACTGCGACCGTATCCAGAACATGGTTCCCGCATAGAAACCAAGGTCAACAGAGGCCGGCTCTGAACCTGCCGATCTTATAAATTTAAATACTCGTCTCTGGTTTGAGCCCCAATATCCCAGATCGCTGACATAGGACCCGCTCGCGCCAATCATCGCCAATTTTGGCGAATTGCCGAATTCATTGACGATCTTTTGGACGCCTGCTTCAGAGGGAATAAGTTCATTTAGCAGATCGCGTCTCCATTTCTCGCCGGATGGAGAATAGAGACTGCGCTTCCCGTGAATTTTCAGGATGGGTAGATCGTCGGGCAATTTGAGAAGAGCGAGCACCCTGAGGAAGGGCAAGACATCCCGCCCCTTGTTTTCGGTGGCCAATACGTCAAGTGAGACCTTGCATCTTTTCCACCTGGATTTGAATGCTGACAACACTAATGGATTGGACGACGTGACATAGATCTGGGCGGTGTCTGGCACCCGATCGAGCACGCAGATGAGTTCGTCCACCACCTCCTCATAGTGGCAATGACAAATAACAATGACCGGAAACTCGCTTGTCTCCTCTAGGTCCGGCCTGGGTGATTCATTAATTGACAACTGAGCTATCTCCACAAGACCACAAAGAACCGTTTAACGACAACCTATTTGGTTAGTCGCCAATACTTCACAAGACCGCACTGTTACTCGATTTTTCAACGTAGTGACGAATCCCGTCACATCTGTCAAACCGTAATCACTGGTGAACCGCGATTCACAACCCGCTTTCAAGCCTTTTTCCAAGCGCGCAAATGTATCCCATCTTGTGATGTTCCAGCTACACCAATGTTAAACGGGCTGCCCCATCTTGACACACCATCACACCGATCTCGTGAAAAAGTTCGCGTCGTAAAGTCCCTTCAATCTCTCAATTGAAGGGACTTGGGTCGGTAACCGCAGAAAACGATGCGCTTGGGAAGGCGCTCGGTGAACGCAACGAACAAGTGCAAGGCCTCGTTTCAAACGCCGCAGCCCTTGAGCAAACAATTGCACAATTACAATTCGACACAGCAAGGCAAGACGGCGAACTACGAGAATTACGGAATTCAACGTCTTGGAAACTGACGGGCCCCCTTAGATTTTTCGGACGCCTGATCGGTCGCGGTTAGTGAACGCTCTCATCGATGGGCAATCGAGACTGACTTCCCGCCGAGCCCGGTGACGCGGGTATCGCACGCGAACCTGGAAAGGCCGTACAAGCCTTCCTTGAAACGCGCGAGCCACCAGCTTCTGATTACAACAGTGCCGGCGAGCCTCGAAGATAACGATGGCAAGGTCAGACGCGGAGCATCGTCTTGATTGCCCGGCGTTCGTCCATGGCCTTGTAGCCTTCCGCGACATCGGCAAGGGGAAGCGTCAAGTCAAACACCTTGCCGGGATTGATCTTGCGGGTAAGCACGAGGTCCATCAGGTGCGGCAGGAAGCGGCGGACCGGGGCCGGGCCTCCGAGCATCCCAACCTGCGCGAAGAACAACGACTGACCATCAAACTGCACGCCGTGCGGCACACCGACATAGCCGATCATCGAGCCGGGACGCGCCACCTGCAGCGCCTGGTTCATCGACTCCTGCGTGCCGACGCATTCAAGGACGGAGTCGGCGCCAACCTTTTTGGTTAGCTGCTTGATCCGCGCAATACCTTCCTCGCCGCGCTCCGAAACTATGTCGGTCGCGCCATATTCGAGGGCGAGGTCCTGGCGCGTCTTGTGGCGGCTCATGATGATGATGCGACCGGCTTCCATCTGCTTTGCGGCCAGCACGCCCATCAATCCGACAGCACCGTCGCCGACGACCACCACCGTCGATCCCGGCTGCACGCGCGCCGCATCCGCGGCGTACCAGCCGGTTCCGAGCACATCCGAAACCGCAAGCAGGCTTGGGATCAGGTCTTCCTCCGGCTGCGACTCAGTGGCGACGAGTGTGCCATCGGCAAGCGGGACGCGGGCATAGGGGGACTGCGCACCAATCATGAACTCGCGCTGCTCGCAGGACGACTGAAAGCCGAACCGGCAGTGCGGGCAGGTATTGTCGGAGATTACGAACGAGCCGACGACAAACTGGCCAGGCCTGACGGTCTTCACATCGCTACCGACCTCTACCACCACGCCGCAGTATTCATGGCCCATCGCCAGCGGCGCCGTCACCTCGTTGGCACCGCGATAGGGCCACAGGTCCGAACCGCAGACGCAGCTGGCCGACAACTTGATGACGGCGTCGGTGGGCTTTTCGATTTTGGGCTCGGGCCGTTCCTCGAAGCGAACGTCGCCAGGGCCGTAGAGCATCGTTCCAAACATGACGTGTCCTTTCGTCTACTCTTGTTCTGAGGGTACTCCATCACCATGCGAATGTCAGGCGAAAGCCTCTAAAGCAGGTGACTTGCCTAAACACGGCTGGCCCGCGGACTTTCACGGCGGGGGGCCATCGACACACCCCGCCTTTAAATTGCTTGCGTGGCGCGTGCGTCATCGATCTATCCGCGCCTGGTTCTGGGGTGAATAGCGTTCGCCGGTGATCGCGATACCGGAAAGCGCGTCATCGATGGCAGCAAGCTCGGCGGGGGAAAGCTTAATAGCGGCAGCGCCGAGATTCTCCTCAACACGGGTCAGCTTTGTCGTGCCTGGAATGGGCACGATCCAGGGCGCTTGCGAAAGCACCCAGGCAAGCGCGAGCTGGGCTGGCGTCACCTTCTTTTCGCGGGCGATGGAGGCAAACGCCTCGGCAAAGGCGTGATTTGCCGCAAGATTGTCAGGTGCAAAACGCGGCACCGTGCTGCGGAAATCGTCGTTCCCGAATGTCGTGTCCTTGGCAACAGTGCCGGTCAGGAAGCCCTTGCCGAGGGGGCTGAAAGGCACAAAGCCAATGCCCAGCTCTTCCAGAACCGGAAGTATCTGATCCTCGGGCTCACGCCACCACAGTGAATACTCGCTCTGCAGCGCCGCAACCGGCAGAACGGCATGCGCGCGGCGGATGTTTTTGACACCCGCTTCCGACAGACCAAAATGAAGAACCTTGCCTTCCGCGATCAGTTCCTTGACCGTTCCGGCGACGTCCTCCATGGGCACATTGGGATCGACGCGGTGCTGATAGAGCAGGTCAATGCGGTCGGTTCTCAGGCGCTTGAGCGATCCTTCGACGGCCGCGCGAATGTGCTGGGGCTGGCTGTTCATCGCACCGCCCCCGGCAATGTCGAAACCGAACTTCGTAGCGAGGACGACCTGATCGCGGATGGGGACCAACGCTTCCCCTACAACGTCTTCGTTTTTGTAGGGGCCGTAGACTTCAGCCGTGTCGAAGAAGGTGATGCCGCGCTCAAAGGCTCCGCGGATCAGTGCAATGGCATCAGGTAAGGCCAGCGGCGGACCGTATGACTGGCTGATGCCCATGCAGCCAAGACCGATCGCCGAAACCTCAAGGCCGCTTTTTCCCAAAATCCGCTTTTGCATGTTTCTATCCTTCTTGCTTGTTGTCTGAGCCACTGAACACAATGACCTTGCTCATTGCGGCGCGCCCTTGCCCGCGCCGTATTCCTCGTCGGTAACGTGTTGCAGCCAGTCGACGGCCTTGCCATCCAGAGATTCCTGAACAGCGATGTGGGTCATCGCAGTATCGGGGGCCGCGCCGTGCCAGTGCTTTTCGCCGGGGGCGAAGCGCACGACATCGCCAGGGCGGATGTCTTCGATCGGCCCGCCTTCGCGCTGGACACGCCCGTATCCGGCGGTGACGATCAGCATCTGGCCGAGTGGATGGGTGTGCCACGCGGTGCGGGCGCCGGGCTCGAACGTTACGGCATTGGCTGCAGCCCTTGAGGGGTCTGCGACAGCGAAGAGCGGGTCCACGCGCACCGTGCCCGTGAACCAGTCGCTAGGTCCTTTGGCAGAGGGCTGCGTTCCGGCGCGGATGATTTCCATGATGACTCCTTGCGCCGGGGGAAGGTGGTCCCAACGCTTCACAGCCAAAATAGTCCTCACAGTATTTTTCAACTAGATGATATTATCTGCATGTCCTTATGAATGAGATTCAGTAATGCAAAAGCCTGATTTGAACGACCTTATCGCGTTCAGGGCAGTTGCCCGCGAAGGCAGCTTTACGCGGGCGGCGGCGCAACTCGGCCTGTCGCCGTCGGCCCTCAGCCACACCATTCGCCGTCTCGAGACAGTGCTTGATGTGCGCCTGCTGGCCCGGACCACGAGAAGCGTGGCCCTTACCGACGCGGGCGAGCGTTTGCTGCATGAAATAGGCCATCACTTCGATGATATCGACCGTGCGGTCGAAACGCTGATGGCCACGCGCGACAGGCCGACGGGCACGCTGCGCATTAATGCGGGCGAGCATGCCGTCCGCTCCATCCTGTGGCCGAAGCTCGACCGCTTTCTGCGCCACTACCCCGCCATCAAGGTCGAAGTCGATATCGACAACGGCTATACCGACATCGTGGCGGGGCGGTACGACGCCGGTGTCCGGCTGGGGCAGGAAGTAGCCGCCGATATGATAGCAGTCCGAATCGGCCCCGACTGGCGCATGGCGGTGGTGGCGGTGCCCGATTATTTCCGGGAGCATGGCGTGCCTAAATCACCGCACGACCTCACCCGGCACCGTTGCATCAACCTGAGACTGGCGACATATGGCGGCTTTTACGCCTGGGAGTTCGAGCGCGACGGGGAGCCGCTGAATGTCCGGGTGGGCGGGCAGCTTGCATTTAACAGCAGCCTGCCGATATTGACGGCTGCCCTGGCCGGGCACGGACTAGCCTTCATTCCAGAAGACATGGCGGCCACCCATATCGCCTATGGACGGCTGCAGCGCGTACTGCCCCAACGGTGCGCGTCATTCACGGGCTACCATCTCTACTACCCCTCGCGCAGGCAATCATCGCCGGCTTTCCAGCTGCTTCTGGACGCGCTCAGGTTCAAGCCTTGATAAAGAGTATCGGAATGGCAACTCCCCGGAACGTGCGCCGACTTGCCTCCAGGTCAACGGCGTATGCGAGGAGGAGCGCGTTTACCCTGAAATGTCGAAAGTGATGCTGTAGCGGCACGCGGCGACAGGCTGCGCCTCGTTCATGAAGGCGACCTTGACCTGATACTGGCCGGACGGCGGCAACTTGCCTATGTATCCGTCGCCGATAGCCCTGGCTTCGACCACCGCGCCATCGCTTTCGGGATCGTAGACGTTGAACGTGCAGCTCTCATTATCGGACCTGAATGCGATCGACATTTCCTGGCCGGGCTTGGCCTCGATAATATAGGTGGTGGTTTCAGGCCCGCGAATATCGCCCGACATGGTCGTCGAGCGCATGCCAAGGCGAAATTTGACCAGGTAGGATTGGCTGTCGGCCAGTCCGCTGCCGGCGCAAGCAACACAGGCTGAGAATGCAAGAATGAACAATCGTATCTTCATGTTCGACTCATTCAAGCGAGAATGCAGCCATGCTAGCAGCTTTCCGTTAATGGAAAAGTGCTGCACAGGCCCTGCCATCGGCAAAATACACTAAAAGATTGCCTTGCGTTGCGGCGCATCGGCAATGCGCCGCCTCGCTGCCCCAGGTCCGTGGAACAAATTTTACCAGCCGCTGTTATGGATAGCCGGCGCTCGATGCCGGCTCGCAACGGAGGCACGGCCATGTTCGGGAAGTTATTCAACACCATCGCGAATAAGGTCGCGTTTGCCGCCGGCAAGCCGGTAACATTCATTCTTTGCTGCGTCGTGGTGGTCGTCTGGGGGATCAGCGGCCCTATATTCGGCTTTTCCGATACGTGGCAGCTCATTATCAATACAGGTACGACGATTATAACCTTCTTGATGGTGTTCCTCATTCAGAACACCCAAAACCGGGACGGCATCGCCATTCAGGCGAAGCTTGACGAACTCGTCCGGGTCACCGAGGCGAAAAATGCCTTTATCGGCATCGAGCACTTGACCGAAGACGAAGTCGAAAAATTCCGCCGCCAATGCGAAGCTGCAGCCAAAAAGGCCGACAAGGAGCTCGAGGAACTCAAGAAAACCGAGGCCCAAAAGCGCTCGCAAGGCAAGACCGCAGCCAAGCCCGCAACTGGTCGCGCCCGTACCTCCCGGTCTGCCGCAGCGGCGCGCTGACGTTCCTTTTTATTGTGCAATGCAACCTATGATTTGTTGCATTGCAGCTATGCAAAACTGTCACTCCAAGTTCCTCACCGCCTTGCCTATATCACCGTCAACGATCGGAAAATGATCCAACAAACAAGAAGTTACATAGGTGAGTGAAATGAACTTGATCCGCTCTTACAATAACTGGCGCCGCTATCGTGACACCGTCACGGAACTGAGCCGCCTTTCTGCCCGCGAACTGAACGACCTTGGCATCTCCCGCGGCGATATCGCCTTCGTTGCCAAGCGCGCAGCTTCGGCTCGCTAATAGATTACGACTTGCGTCCGGAGCACTCCTCCTCCCAAGCTTCGGACGTATAAAGACCGGCACTCCTCCTCCCAGCCGGTCTTTACAAATAGCACCCACCGCTCCTCCCGCGGTGGGTGTTGTTTTTTGTGCCTCAGCATCTCCATCCCCAGATTGTTCGCTCGACGGTTTCCCTGTAACGCTCTGCCGACCATGAGGAGGCGAACATGACGGGCGGAATTCACCACATCACGCTAATTACCCGCAAGGTTCAGGCAAATGTCGACTTTTATGTCGGCTTCCTTGGGCTGCGGCTGGTCAAACAGACCGGCGGGTTCGAAGACGCGACCCAGTTGCATCTGCTGTATGGCGATGCGACCGGAACACCCGGCTCGCTTATCACCTTCCTCGTCTGGGAAGACGGCTCGCCCGGCCGCGTCGGCTATGGGCAGCCTAGCGAAATCGCGCTTGCCATAGCACCGGAAAGCATCGGCTTCTGGCTGACCCGGGCCCTCCAGTTCAACATACCGACCTCCGGTCCGGCGCAAGAGTTCGGCGAACCCGTGCTGCGGCTCAAGGATCCCGATGGCGTTATCGTCAAGTTCGTCGGCACCGATGCTGTCGCTGCCTGCGATGCCTGGGCCATGGACGGGATACCCTCGCCTGACGCGATACGCCGAATCCGCGGCGCGACCATCCTCACCGAGCAGCCACGAGCCACCCGTGCCTTTCTGGAAGATTATTTCGGCTATGCGGCGATGGGTGAAAGCGAAACGATCACGCGAATGGTGGCAGAAAGTGGCGACTGCGTCGATGTCCGCGATGCTTCCGGTTTCTGGAGTTCGGCGCCCGGCACCGGCACGATCGACCATATCGCCTTTCGTTCCCCAGGCATTCCCGAAGTGACAGCCATATTCGATCGTCTCGTTGCAAGCGGCGCCGATGCCACCGCCATGCACGACCGCAAATATTTCTCTTCGATCTATGTGCGCGAACCGGGCGGCTCGCTGTTGGAACTCGCGACCGACGGTCCGGGCATGTTGATCGACGAAGCGAAGAACGAGCTCGGCTCGACACTGTTCATTCCGCCGCACTTTGCGAAAGAAGCGCAGAACCTCAAAGTGATGCTGCCGCAGTTCAGCATGCCGAACGAGTGGCGGTTCATCTATCGCGAGCTACCCTTTGTGCACCGCGTCTATACGCCGGAAGAAGCCGGCGGACCCACTCTTGTGCTCCTGCACGGAACGGGCGGCAATGAGGCGAGCCTCATGCCGCTCGCAGCATTGGCGGCACCGCGCGCAACGCTGATGGGCGTGCGCGGCCGCAGCACCGAAGAAGGTAGCGCGCGTTGGTTCCGCCGGTTTGCGCCGCTCACCTTCGACCAGAAGGACATAGGCTTCGAGGCGGATGCCTTCGCTGCCTTTATCGAGGGCGCGGTCGAAGCCTATGGGCTGGACCTTACCAGCACGGTGTTCATCGGCTACTCGAATGGTGGAAATCTGCTTGCGGCGATGATGCAGCTGCGTCCCCATCTCGTGCGCAACGCAATACTCCTGCGGGCAACGAAAGTGCTCGATGAAACCCCGCAATCCGACCTTTCGGATGCGCGCATCCTGTTCGTCACCGGCGACCATGATCTCTTCGGCGCCCATGCGCCGGCACTGGAGGCGGAACTTCGGCAGGCCGGGGCCGATGTGACTTCATTGAGCGTGCCGGCCGGGCATGAAACCGGCGATCATGACATCGAGGTGATCCGCCAATGGCTGGTGGAAACGGAAACGGGGCAGAACTGATCTGCCCCGTTTTTGAAGTTTATACGAGAGGCTTGAGGCCCGCTTCGATCGATGCGCGTTTCGGTTCGAGGAAGGGCGGCAAGGACAGGCTCTCGCCGAGCGTTTCCATCGGTTCGTCCACTGCAAAGCCCGGCGTGTCCGTAGCGATCTCGAACAGGATACCGTTGGGCTCGCGGAAGTAGAGCGAGCGGAAGTAATAGCGTTCGACCTCGCCGCTTGACGGCATGCGGAAGCCCTTCAGCCGTTCGGTCCATTCATGCAGCGCTGCCACGTCGGGAACGCGGAACGCGACATGGTGAACCGCGCCCGCACCCTGCCGGGCGACGGCAAGATCCGGCTGTACAGCGACATGGAGTTCGGCGGCAGGACCGCCCTCGCCCATGGCAAAGACGTGGACATGCCCTACGCCGTCCGGCGATGCATAGTCGCTAACCTTGCGCATGTTCATCACATGCAAGAGAATCGCCTCGGTATTGGTGATGTCAGGCACGCTCAGCGTAATCGGCCCGAGGCCGCGTATCTGGTGTTCGGCCGGAACCGGGCTCTTCTCCCATGGATGCGACGGAGTGGCGCCGCCATCATTGACAAGGCGGAAACGTTGGCCTTCGCCATCCTCGAAATCGAGTGAATCATAGCCGCCCACGACAGCGATCTCGCCGGCCCTGACGCCGAGTTTGTCAAAACGCTCCTTCCACCAGGAAAGGCTTTCCTTGCTGCCGACACGCAAGCCGGTGCGTGCGATGCTGTGCGTGCCGCGCCGTTCCGGCCCGACAGGCCAATCGAAGAATGTGAGATCGGAGCCAGGCGTTGCCTCGCCGTCGGCGTAGAACAGGTGGTAAGCGCTGGTGTCGTCCTGGTTGACGGTCTTCTTGACGAGGCGAAGGCCGAGCGTCTGCGTATAGAAGCGCAGGTTTTCAGGTGCATTTGCGGTAATGGCAGTCAGGTGATGAATGCCTGTAAGTTGCAAGGTCATTGAAGCCTCCTGGATGATAATTGCGGCCCGTTTGCCGTTGGGCTGAATATCTGTCGTTGCCCTCACCTGATAAAGAGCCAATCTGCGCAACCCATGTTCGCCTGTATCGAACAAAAGCAATCAAATCGGCTTCCCTCGCAGCCGACTGTCCGATAAATTGCAACCATGAAATGGCGTTTCGACGATCTTCTCACCTTTCTCGACGTAATGGAAACGGGCAGCATCACTGCGACCGCCGCTCGCCTCAACCTGTCGAAATCCGTCGTCAGCAAACGTATCACCGAACTTGAAGGGGCTCTTGGCATCGAGTTGTTCCAGCGCTCGCCGCGCAAGCTTGTCGCATCCGGAAGTGCCCTGGATTTTGTCGAGCGTGTGCGGCCGCTGGTGCGAGAACTGATCGATGCAGCCGATCGGGTCGGTGAGCGGCACAGCGCCATCCGGGGGACGCTGCGCATCGCGGCGCCCATGACCTTCGGCACGCTCTATCTCGGGCGCATGATCGCCGATTTCGCCCGCCAGTACCCCGAACTTGAAGTGGCGGTGGAATTCGACGATCGCATGGTCGATCTCGGTCGCGGTGGTTTTGACGTCGGTATTCGCATCGGCATCTTGAAGGATTCGAGCCTTATTGCCCGCAAGCTCTGCACCGATTCGCGCGTCATCTGCTGCAGTCCGGATTTTGCGGCAGCCAACGGGTTGCCGAAATCCCTGGACGATCTCGGCAATTTCGCCTGCATCGACTATTCCAATGTAAATACCAGCCAGCTCTGGCAATTCGAAAACCCCGGCCAACCATCAGATCCGATTTCCGTGGCCATGCATGGGCGTATCGTTGCGAATAATGGTGAGGCGATGCGCGATATGGCGATTGCCGGGCTTGGTCTCGTCCTGCTGCCGATGTTCATTGCGGCCGAAGCGCTGCGTGCCGGCACGCTCATTCCGGTGCTGCCACAGGCAAAGCCCCTCCCTTACAGGATCCATGCCGTCTACCCGCCGACCCGTCATGTCTCGGCGAAGGTCCGCGCCTTCGTCGATCATCTGGTGCGCCATATCGGTGATCCGCCTATATGGCAGATGACCGATGTTCTACGCCAGGAGCCCGCTTGAATTAGCCTTGGCTTGCGCGAATCACCTCTCGGGGTTTTTCCGCCGCCTCGGCGGCCTTGCCCGCCTTTCGTAGCCGGTTTCGCAAAAAACCCTGTAAACACTGGGTATAAACCAGCATTTTGGGCGCTATTGCTGATGACAGGGCGGGAATCGCATGCCATACAGACCCCTCCGATCAACGAATTTACTGAGGAAACCGCCAACATGAATACCTCCGATCTTGTAGAGAAGCTGGTTGCTGATCAGGGTCTTACAAAAGTTCAGTCCAAGGCGATTGTTGACAGCGTTCTTAAGGGTATCACCGATTCCGTCGTAGCTGGCGATGAAGTATCGCTGCCGGGCTTCGGCAAGTTCAAGGTTCAGTCGCGCGCTGCTCGCGAAGGCCGTAACCCTGCAACTGGCGCTACGATCAAAATCGCAGCTTCGAAGAAAGTCGCGTTCCAGCCTGCAAAGGCATTGAAGGACGCGCTGAACGGCTAATCCCGTTCACGATCGACTTCAAAAAGGGCGGCGCGGTTGTGCCGCCTTTTTCATTTGTGGCAGCCTTGAGTAACTTTTCGTTCACCATAGATGCGCTCTCCTTGCCAACCGCCAAGCGTTTGCCATAAATCCGCCCTGTCTTGGTCGCAGATCACGATTGCATGATTGAGCAATTTGCATAGTTGCGGTAAGGCTTTATCAACCATAACCGATGCATGCATGTGCTGTGGGTAAGGATCCGCGTGATTTGGGTCCAGGCAATGACACTGACAACAAACTGAAACAGCTTGCGATGAAACTATCGACACGAATCCTTGTGCCCCTCGCGCTCACCGCATTTCTTGCGGCGTGCCAGGGATCGTCCGTCGAGGACATTGTCCCGAACGGCGCGTCGACGCAGCTGCCTGCGAAAATGATCGAGAGCATGAAGTCGAAAGGCATCAGCCTGACCGCGCCTGTCATGTTCCGCATTTTCAAGGAAGAGAATGTCCTTGAGGTCTGGAAGCGCAAGGACAATGGCCGCTACGACATGGTTACAAGCTACCAGATCTGCAAATGGTCGGGAAAGCTCGGGCCGAAATTCATCGAAGGCGATCGTCAGGCGCCTGAAGGCTTCTACGCGGTGCGGCCGGCGCAGATGAACCCGAAATCGAGTTACTATCTCTCCTTCAACACCGGCTTTCCCAACGCGCTCGATCGCTCCCTTGGACGCACCGGCGCGAATTTGATGGTGCATGGCTCGTGCTCGTCGTCGGGTTGCTATTCGATGACCGACGCGCAGGTCGCCCAGATTTACGCCTTTGCCCGCGACGCCTTCAAGGGCGGCCAGGACTCGATCCAGCTCGAGGCCTTCCCCTTCCGCATGACCGCAGCCAATATGGCGCGCTACAAGGATGATCCGAACTATGCCTTCTGGAAAAACCTGAAGGAAGGCTATGACCATTTCGAAATCACCAAGGTGCCGCCAAAGGTTGATGTCTGTGAGAAGAAATATGTCTTCAATCACACCAGCGATCCGAACGCTCCTATCGCCGCAACGAGCGCCTGCCCACCGTCCGATCAGCCCGATTCGCTGAAGATGGCCTATCAGTCCTACCAGAGCACCTACGATTCGGCGTTTTCGTCGATGGTAAGCAAGGGCCGGGTTCAGCCGCCTGCACGCTCGATCCAGGGCATCGCTGAAGCAAAGATCATCGCTGACTGGAGTTCTCGTCGCGCCCGCGGGGAACGCGTTACGATGGACCCGCCGTCGCTCTCGCCGCAGGACAAGGACAAGGCTTCGAAGCCGCAGGTCATGGTACGCCTCGCATCCGCCGTCGCTGCCGACAAGGCCAAGGAAGAGCGCGAGGCCGCCAAGCGCACGCGCATGTCGAAGGTTCAACTGCCCTCCGGCTCGATGTCGGTCGCCTCCAATGCGCCAGCACCTGCCGTCTCGGCGCAGGCCACCCCGCAGACCACCGGTGCAATCGATACCGCCCCGGCAGCCGCGCCTGTCGAACAGCCTGCGGCAGCACCTGCCAAGAAGGCCTGGTGGAAAATTATCGGTAACTAGGGACGTGCCTGACGAAATCTATGACCTGCGCGGTCTGAACTGTCCCCTGCCGGTGATGAAGACGCGCCGAAAGCTCCTCGACATGCCCGCCGGGAGCCGTCTGTGGGTCGAAACCAGCGATCCGCTCGCCGTGATCGACATGCCGAACTTCTGCCAGACCGAGGGCCATCAGCTGATCGAAACAATCAGCATCGTCGGCGGCCACCGCTTCCATATCGAGCGTGGCGACCCTATCTGAACTTCATGCCTGAGATTGCGAGCGGATTGTCGATGAGCGCCGCACTATCCGGCGTATCGATTTGCGGCTGGTTCAGGAACGCGCTGAAAAGCTGCCGGACATAGCTTTCGGGCAAGTCCTTCACGATCATCACCAGACGGGTCTCGCGCGCGCCATCGGGCCAGGCAGCAAGCCGCGCCGGCGGGTGGAAAATCTGTTGCACGCCATGGATCACGAGCGGACGGTCCGGATCATCAGCAAGCTGCACGATGCCCTTGACCCGCAGCAGCTTCTCGCCATGGGCGGAGCGCAACAGATCGAGGAACATGTCGAAGCTCGACAGCGGCACCGGACGGTCGTGCCTCAGGGAAAAAGAACGGATCGAGGCATCATGGCGGTTGACGTCATGGTGGTGATGATCGTGACCGTTCCCATGGCTATGATGATGGTGGTGATCACCGTCGAGGCCATGGCGCTCGCCTTCGCGGTCCCTGTAGGCCTCCGCTTTCAGCCAGCGCTGCACGTCCACCGTCTTGGTCTCCGCATTATAGATGCCGCATTCGAACAGCGCCGCATAGCCGGTGCGCTCATCGCCGACATCGATCAGTTCAGCACCGGGATTGAGCGCCGCGAGGCGCGTGCGCAACGCCGCGAGACCTGCTGCTGCTTCGGGCAGGTCCGTCTTGGTGATGACGATCCTGTCGGCGACGGCGGCCTGCTTGACCGCCTCTTCATGGGCATCGAGCGTCGCCATGCCGTTGACCGCGTCTACCGTCGTGATCACGCCGTCGACGCGAAAGGCCTGCAGCAGGACCGGATGGCCCATGATGGTGTGGAGAACGGGTGCAGGATCGGCGAGGCCCGTCGTCTCGATAATGACGCGCCGCAGACGCTCCAGCCGCCCGGTCTGCAAACGGTCGATCAGGCCCGCAAGCGTATCGACCAGTTCGCCGCGCACGGTGCAGCAAAGGCAACCATCGGCAAGCTCGATGACGCCGTCGCTGGCGCTTTCTACGAGGAGGTGATCGATGCCGACATCGCCGAATTCATTGATGATCACGGCCGTATCGGCCAATGCCGGATCCTTGAGGAGCCGGTTGAGCAGCGTTGTCTTGCCGGAGCCGAGAAAGCCCGTTAGGACCGAAACCGGGATGGGCGCGTTGATGGCCATCAATTGACGGCCTTCAGCACATTGCTGGCATCCGTCATCGAAGGCCGATCTGGCCGCGGCGTCGGCAAGGGTATGCTGCTCAGCGGCATGCCTTCGGAGTTAACCTTGGGCGGCAGGACGACGATCGGTTCCGACTTCGGCTCATGGTCGAGCCGCGCGAGGTAGACCGAGCCCTGGACCAGGTGGCCCTCGGCATCCTTGCCGTCCCAGCTGTCGGAGGCATTTGCCTGTTTCGAGCAGACGGTCGGACGCATGTTCACCGCGACATCCCGGGTGGGTCCGCCATAGGGCGCCAGCGTATCGAGTGTCTGGCCGCTGCCCTTGCCTTCGAATGCCTTGCCGAGGAGATCGGCCGCCTTGGTGACCCGCGAGGTAATGGTCATTTCGCCAAGAACCACCGTGACAATCGTCCGACCGTTGCGTGTCGCCGAACCGATGAGATTATAGCCGGAGGGGCATACGAAACCCGTCTTCATGCCGTCGGCACCCTGGAAGCGCCCGATCAGCGCATTGTAGTTGGCCTGTGATTTCTTGGCGCCGTAGTCGATCGCCTCGATATCGAAATAATGGGCATATTGCGGATATTCGCGGCGCAAATGCAGCGTCAGGACCGCGAGATCGCGGGCCGTCGAGTAGTGATCGTCCGAATGCAGGCCGTTCGGATTGACGAAGTGCGTGCCATACATGCCAAGGCGCTTTGCCTCCTCATTCATCAGCGCGGCAAACTTCTCTTCCGAACCGCCGAGTGTCTCGCCGATGGCCATGGCGACATCATTGGTCGAGCGCACCAGCATGATCTTCAGCGCATTGTCCAAGGTCATTTCCGTACCCGCCTTGTAGCCGGATCGGCTTGGCGGTTCCTTGACGGCATTTGCGGAGATGCGGATTGGCGTGTCGAGCGTCACCTGCCCGGATTCGATCATGCGGAATGCCACATAGGTCGTCATCAGCTTGGTGAGCGAGGCCGGATACCAGCGCTGGAACGCATCCTCCTGCGACAGGATTTCACCGGTATTGGCGTCCACGGTAATGTTTGCGCCGGCAAATGCTGTGGTACCGGCCATGGCCGCAAGCAAACAACCCGATAGAAAAGAGACTACAGTTTTGCGCATTCCTGAGATCCGACCTGTCCTTTTAAAAGCAACCGGGAGGGCATAAGGCATTAAGCCGCGCTTCACGCCGGGCGGCAATGGCCTTATCTATCTTATGTGGCAGGCAAAAGGCAAAGCGCCTTTATGCTGTGCACGAAAATGTCAGACGCGAATTTGGAGTCGCTAACGAATGCCCTTGCTCAACCGTGCCATCGAGATGCAGGACGAGGTTTCAGCGTGGCGTCGCAAGCTGCACGAGAACCCGGAACTGATGTTCGACGTGCACGAGACGGCCGCCTTCGTCGCCGCGAAACTGCAAGAATTCGGCTGCGACACGGTGGAAACCGGCATCGGCCGTACCGGCGTCGTCGGCATCATCAAGGGGCGTCATGGCCATGGACCCACGATCGGCCTGCGCTCGGACATGGACGCGCTGCCGCTCACCGAGATCACCGGCAAGCCATGGGCCTCGCAAAACATCGGCAAGATGCATGCCTGCGGCCATGACGGCCACACCGCGATGCTGCTCGGCGCTGCGCAATATCTTGCCGAAACACGCAATTTCAAGGGCACGGTCGCAGTCATTTTCCAGCCGGCGGAGGAAGGCGGTGGTGGCGGGCGCGAAATGGTCAAGGAAGGCATGATGGAGCGCTTCAGCATTTCGGAAGTCTATGGCATGCACAATATTCCGGGGCTCGCCGTGGGCGAGTTTGCCATCCGCAAGGGGCCGATCATGGCGGCGACGGACGAGTTCAACATCACCATCGAAGGCCGCGGCGGGCACGCGGCGCAGCCGCACCGAACCATCGATCCTGTGGTCATCGGCGCGCAGCTCGTCAACGCCTTGCAGACCATCGTCTCGCGCGGCACTGACCCGCTCGATTCCGTTGTGCTGTCAGTGACTAAGTTTCATGCGGGTGATGCGCACAACATCATCCCCCAGCGCGCCGAGCTTGCCGGCACGGTCCGCACGCTGCGCGCCGAAATGCGCGATTTTGCCGAAAAACGCCTTACCGAGGTCGCCGAAGGCGTTGCCGGCGCGCTTGGAGCAAGCGCCAGCGTTCACTATGCCCGCAACTATCCGGTGACGTTCAATCATGACCGCGAGACAAGCTTTGCCGCGCAAACCGCCCGTATGGTCGCCGGCAATCACGCGGTCAACGAAGACGTTGCGCCGATGATGGCCGGCGAGGACTTTTCCTACATGCTGGAAGCTCGCCCCGGCGCCTTCATCTTCATCGGCAACGGCGACAGCGCATCGCTGCACAATCCGGCCTATGACTTCAACGACGCCGCCATTCCACACGGAATCAGCTATTGGGTAACGCTCGCGGAAAGCGCCCTCCCCGCCTCGCCCTGAGGCGGCTTTGGCAACGCAATTTCCTCGCATCTTCAGGCTTGGCGCGCGCGGCGAAAAACAGTATGTCTCAAGTCATGGTCCCGTAGCTCAGTAGGATAGAGCGACAGATTCCTAATCTGTAGGCCACTGGTTCGAATCCAGTCGGGATCACCAATTACCGATGCCCAAGTTAATATGTTTGCCTCGTCGCATCGTGCGGCAAATAGCCTTATGCGAGCAGACTTCCGGTTCGCGGCGAGACTCAAGGAACTGGCTCGACCCTTGTCCAGAAATCGTTGAAGGCGATGCTGTCAAAGAAAGCGTGCGCCTTGCCGATCTTGCCGTCTTTCAGATCGAGGAACCAGGCATAGGTATTTGCATAGGGCTTGCCGTCGCGCGCAGTGCCGCTCGCATCGAAGAAAACGACGACCGTGTTACCTTCTGCATAGATATTGCGAATTGACGGCTTCAGGCCGGCGCTCATGCGCGCGTTGAATGGCCGGATCACTTCACTCATGAAGGCTTCGCGGCTCGGATAGGTCTTGGAAGCAAGTGAATTGCCGGTAATGGTCCACGTCGCATCATCGGCCAGCAAATCGTATGGGCCGCCTGTTCCCGCGGCCCACGCATCGAACGCGCGCTGGATGATCGCCTTGTTCGCATCTGCCGTGTCTGCCCGTGCGTGCGCCAATGGAGCCAGCGCGGCCACGGCGAAGCCTGAGACCGCTACTGCCAACAATGTGCCAAATCCTGCCATGGCTATCTCCTCCACTGGTAATAATCAGTCGCAGTCGTGCACGGGCCGGACCGCCTAGATTTGGTTTTCCCAGGCCGCCAGTTGGTGTTCCTTCAACATATTTTCGATCGCTTTCGGCACCACATTGCGGAATTTGCCGGTGTCGGCGGGCACGACCTCGATCATGCGATCGATCATCTCCTGCGGGTCCATTTTACCCTCGGGCGTTGCGAAGAAGTCGTCGAACCCCTTGCGCAGGTCAGCGCGCTTGGTGAAATTTGTGGAATCGTCCAGCCAACGGAACGGGTTATCGGCCATGGTTTCATTATAACCGGTGTAGTAAGCGCCGGGGTTGATCGTCTGAATCTTGATCCCATAGGCGCTGAGTTCCTGCTGCAACGCCTCAGCGATCGATTCCAGAGCATGCTTGGTCGAAACATACGTGCCCCAGTTGGCCGGGGTAAAAAGCCCGCCCATTGACGATGTGAAGACGACCTTGCCTTTCTTGCCCTGCCTCACCCATTTCTGGACAACGCCCTGCGTAAGCTGAAGGGGCAAGATGACATTGACCTCGAAGTTACGGCGAACAAGGTCGATCGGGATTTCCCAGACGGGACCGGCCTCGCCCATGCCGGCATTGTTCCACAAGACATCGAATTCCCATCCAATGGCCTGTTTGATGTCGTACGGATCGTCGAGATCCAGACGTTCGACACGGAAGTTGTTGAGGCCGAGCGCAGCGGCTTCCTCCCGCAACGGCGTGACTTGCGAAGATACGTGTGCTGTGGCGATGATGTTATGACCGTTTTTGGCCATCCCGATCGCAGCAGCTTTACCGAAGCCCGACCCAGCACCGGTGATAAGGATCGTCCTGGACATTCCATTCTCCTCTTGTTGGCCTAGTTGATGTGAGTTTTGAGAGCGTCAGTCGAGGCCTGAAACGGCCGCCTGGGCGACGTCCATGTCCTGTGCTACGGCCCCTCCCGACACGCCTACCGCCCCGAGGAAAGTTCCGTCGGGCGCCGTCAGAGGCAGGCCACCGCCAAATACCACGAGAACGCCATTGGTCTGCTCAAGCCCTGGCGATCCGCCTCCCGGCTTGCAGAACTCACCAACGGTCTCCGTTGCCATCTGGAAGAGGGCGGCCGTCTTGGCCTTGCCCAGAGCGATATCTATGGACCCGAGCAATGCTCCATCCATGCGGCTGAAAGCTTTGAGTTGCGCGCCTGCGTCAAGCACCGCAATATTGACCGCAACCCCGATGGCCTGGGCACGGGCTTCCCCGGCCGCAATGATCGAACGCGCCTGATGAACCGAGATCTGCATGGCTATTCCCCTCGACGCCAACTGCGCGAGGAATAATATTCAGCATCGCTCGTCCTGCGAGGTACGTGCGTGCTTTCTTGTGTACTCGAGTGCTGATTTGAGAGCGGCCGAAATCACATATGCTTGAATGGGTACGGCCGTCGGCGGTTCGGTCCCCTCACAACTTGTGCTTGCGGCGCCATTCGCCCGGGGAGGCCTTGAAGCGCTTGAGGAAAACTTTCGTGAGGTGACTGTGGTCAGCGAAGCCGCAATCGTCGGCGATCGCCTGGATAGTAAGGCTCGTTCCCAGAAGCAACGTCACCGCCTTCTCCAGGCGCTGGTTCTGCAGCCACATCATGGGCGAGCGACCCGTGCTGATCTTGAAGGATCGAGCGAGATGAGCGCGGGAAAGGCCGGTTTCCTTGGCGAGAACGTCAAGCCCGATATCGCCTTTCAGGTTCGCGAGCAGAAGGTCCTTTACCCTTCGCTCTTGCCGCGGAGCCAATCCTCCTTTGACCGCGCGGAACTCGGTTGCCTGTTCCCCGTAAAACATGGTCAGATGGGACAGGAGCGTTATAGTAAGCTGGTCAAGGAAGAGGCGCGAGGCAGCTTCAGGCCGTTCGAATGCAGGTACGAAACATTCCATCAAGTTTCGCACGATGATATCTGAATAACCAAACACGTCTCTATCCCGCAGCGTCGAGAAGGGCGCCAGATCGTTCTCCTGGTGGAATTCGGTAATCGAGGCATGGGGCGCGAACATCGAGACGCAGTCGACGTCTCCGGCCTCGACCGCTGTGTAGCGTCTTCTAAGGTCGAGGAGCAGAAATTCGCCGGGATCCAATGATACGGACGTTACCGGCTTCCCATCGATCCAACGTGGCCGCGCCGGAAGATGGTTTCTTTGATAGCAGATCATGTAGCCGTCCGCCTGCTCCAGCTGGACGGGAATGCCATTGTCATCGTGCCGCCATTTCAGCCTGCCGAAGGTGGCGTCCTGCAGCGTGATATGACTCATCTCAAGCGACGAAGGCCGCTCGACGCCTTGAAACCTGTCCGGACTGGCTATCCCCCTGCGCGCCATCCTTAGCCCCCGCGCGATGTTCCGGATCAATACTAGATTAGCCGAGGCGCCAAATCCACCCGTCCGTTGGGCGTCACTGGAAGCGGCCGTCCAGCGGCGCTTTGGCGAGCACTGATATGGTCAAGCCATTTGGTTCAGGGTATTGCGGACGTTTTTGTTCATTTCGGCCTGGGTCGCGGCAAAATCACCGACAGAGGTCCAGTAGCGCAAGGTTAT
Source organism: Phyllobacterium pellucidum (assembly GCF_013327855.1). GTDB lineage: Bacteria > Pseudomonadota > Alphaproteobacteria > Rhizobiales > Rhizobiaceae > Phyllobacterium > Phyllobacterium pellucidum. The sequence continues at coordinate 106,782 of NZ_JABUMX010000003.1, forward strand.
CGACACGCTGCTATCGCCGAGGTCCGCGACAAATGCGGCAGGAGTCGGTTCCTTTTTCACGCGCGCATCGCGCTCGGCGAGCTTCATCAGCGATTTCTGCATTGCCTCGATGTCATCCGAATTGGGAATCGTGATGGTGATATCGGTCCGGCGCACGCCATTGCGCGTATAATTCTTGACCGGCAGCGTCCATAGCGTCGAATTCGGCGCAAGAATGTAGATCCCATCAGCGGCACGCAATCGCGTCGCAAAGAGCCCTATCTCCTCAACAGTGCCGGAGACGCTGCCGACTTCGACATATTCGCCGATCCGCAGCGGCCGCAGCGCCAAGAGCATAATACCGGCGGCTATATTCTGCAGTGTTCCCTGGAGCGCCAGACCGATAGCGAGACCTACCGCGCCAATGGCGGCAATGACCGATGCTGTCTGGATACCGAACTGGCCCAGCACCATGACAACCACGAGCCCGAGCACGAAATAGCGCGCGATCTTTGAAAGGAAGCGACGCAAGGTAAGGTCGAAGCCGCCAACGCGGCCAAGACCGGCAAAGAGCCAGCGCTCCACGAGGCCGGCCACAAGAAACCCTATGACCATGAGCAAGATCGCGCCGATCACCGAAAACGAATAGGTGACAACCAGCGCACTCGCCTGTCTTATCCCGGTTTGTATGGCGGAATAGGCGCTTTGAGGATCAAGTTCCATAAGACAGTTCTCCGTTTCGGTGGGAAGGGCTCAACCGTTGGAAGATGTTCCTGGTTCCGGATGCCAGAGCGTCGCCGTCGTTCCGCCTCAAGCCTCCTGGGTCTCGCCGTGACGCCGGCGGTAGCGGATCGAGGAGAAGAAGGCGAACATAATGAGCGCTGCGCCGATCACGCCGGTTATCACCTCCGGAATGTGAACCAGCGTCTGGCAATACATGATCAGGGCCAGAACGAGGATCGCGTAGAAGGCGCCGTGCTCAAGGTAGCGATATTGGCCGAGCGTTTCCTTGTCGACCATCATGATCGTCAGCGCCCGAACATAGAAGGCGCCGATGCCAAGGCCGATCGCAATGACGAAGAGATTTGTCGAGAGGGCAAATGCCCCGATAACGCCATCGAACGAGAAGCTGGCATCGAGCATTTCGAGGTAAAGGAAGGCGCCGAGCCCACCCTTGTGCACCGTGTCCATCTGCTCCTGGGTCGCATCGAGAACCGCGCCAAGCCCTTCGACGAAGAGGAACGTCAAGAGGCCGTAAATGGCCGACGTCAGGAACGTCACCGATTCCTCACCCTCGAGCTGGCGCGAGAAGAATATGATGAGAAGCAGCGCAACCGCGACCTCAATACCCTGGATCGAGGCAAACCGGGAGGCATTTGCCTCGATAACCTTGATCCAATGGACGTCCTTCTCGTGATCGAAAAAGAACTTCAGGCCGACCATCAGCAGGAAAGTGCCGCCGAATGCCGCAATGGATACATGCGCGTCCTGCATGATGCGGGCATATTCTTCCGGATTGGAGATGGCGAGTTTTAGCGCCGAAATTGGATCGATCCAGGCCGCAATGGCGACGATTGCCAGCGGAAAGATAATCCGCATGCCAAACACGGCGATTATTATGCCCCAGGTCAGGAAGCGCCGCTGCCACGTTGGTGTCATGTCCCGCAGGATCTTGGCGTTGACGATAGCGTTGTCGAAAGACAGCGAGATTTCGAGGATGCCGAGGACAGCACAAATGAAAAGGACCGAAAGTGCGCCCTGTACGGTTCCTGAATAAATGAAACCGATCCAAGTACCGAGCGCGAGACCAACAAATGTAAAAATGAAGGGCCAGGTGAAATATTTATACGTTGCCATGCGCGTTTCCTGCTTGAAACTCCCTGATTGCTATCAAGATGGGAACTCAGAACGGCCATAACCACCGCATAGGCGGGTTTATGCGCCGTTCAATATGATTTCACACTCGATTGCAATCCTCCCACTGTCTTTAAACCCCACAAACCTGTCTCAATCCTGTCTCGTCCACGAGCAGGCGGCGGTCAATTGGTCTTTCGAACCATATAGATCGTAACGGGCAGCGCAGCGCGCCAGGCGTCGAAGCTTCCAAGGGGTTGTGCCTGCGAAACTGCAAGCTTGGTCAGGTCGCCGCCATGCTTCCTGCGCCAATCGACGAGCGTCATTTCGCCTTCGATGGTCACGGCATTTGCGACGAGGCGGCCGCCAGGTTTCAGGTGGGCCCAGCAGGTGGAAAGTACATCGGGGTCGGTGACGCCCCCGCCGATGAAGATCGCGTCGGGAGCCGGCAGTTCGGCGAGGGCTGCAGGCGCTTCGCCGCGAACAAGATGAAGGTCCGGCACGCCCAGCGCGCGGCTATTGTGCAAAATGAGCTGCTGCCGCTTGTCGTTGGCTTCGACTGCGAGCGCCCGGCACATCGGGTGGCTGCGCATCCACTCGATGCCGATCGAACCGCAGCCTGCTCCGACATCCCACAGCAATTCGCCGGGAAGCGGGGCGAGATGCGCCAGCGTGACGGCACGGACATCACGTTTGGTCAGTTGTCCGTCATGTTCGAACGCATCATCCGGCAAACCGGCCAGCAGTGGAAAGGTTCGGGTTTCCTGGCCGACCACGCCGCAATCGACGGCCACGACATTGAGATCCGCACATCGCGGATGATCCCAGGAACCGGCAACGCCATCAATCCGGCGCTCATCCGGTCCGCCGAGATGTTCGAGCACTGTCAGCCTGGCGGCAGCAAATCCGCGCTGGGCGAGCATTCGCGCCACATTGGCGGGTGTATCGCCGTCATTGCTGAGGACGATGAGTTTGGCGTTGGGAACAAAGGCTTTGAACAGCGTCTCGATTGGCCGGCCATGAACGCTCAGCAACTGGCTTTCCTGAATGGGCCAGCCCATTGCAGCGGCTGCGAGAGCGAACGAGGACGGGGCAGGAAGTATTCGCATCTCGCTGCGCTCGATATGGCGCGTCAGCGCCGCGCCCATGCCGAAATGCATAGGGTCGCCGCTGGCGAGCACCACGACGGGGTGACCGCGTAAAGCAAGCAGCATCGGATAGGCGTCGGAAAACGGTGTCGGCCAGGCAACGCGCTTTGCTTCGAGATTGTCGGGCAGGAGTTCCAGATGGCGCTTGCCGCCGAAAATGGTTCCGGCCTCGGTAAGTGCGCGCCGGGCGTTTTCGCCAAGCCCGCCATAACCGTCCTCGCCGATTCCAATTACCGTCAGCCACTGTGCCGTGATTTCTTCCTCGTTCATGGTCCATGCATGCCCGAAAGCAGACGTGAGGTCAACGAAACCGCCAACGCGCCTGCCGTTCCAGGGTCATCGCTGTTGGCACGCTGCCAGCCATCCTGTAAAACCGTCAGACCATGAGCCAGCGCGCGCCAATTGCCCCGAATTTTACTGTCGAAGACCGGCGTTCCGCCTGCCCCGGCCTATTTCGCATGGCCAAGGCGCTTGATGGCGCCATTTGCCGGGTAAAGCTCACCTTCGGCGAATTCAGCGCCGAACAGGCACGGCAGGTCGCTGAAGCGGCGGAAAAGTTCGGAAATGGGGTCATCGAGATCACCAACCGCGCAAACCTGCAGATACGCGGCGTTCGCGCGGAGACGGAAGCGCCGCTCATAGCGGCCTTGCTCGATGCCGGACTTGGGCCGCTCACGGATCGCGGTGACGATGTGCGCAACGTTATGGTCAGTCCGGTCGCCGGGGTCGATCATGCGCTTGTCGATGTTCGCCCGCTCGCCCTCCGCCTGCTCACGGCCTTGCAACTCAATGCCTGCTATCAAACGCTATCCCCGAAATTCTCGGTGCTCGTCGATGGCGGCGAGACTGTCGCCATGGTGGAACACCCGCACGATATCTGGGTTAGCCCGATCGATCCCGAAAACAAAGCGTCGCAATTTGCATTCGGCATTGCCGGTGTGCCGCCGACGGAGCGGGGCGATCGCCCGGCGCTCGGGAGGGTCAGCGGCGATGAGGTCTTTGCGGTCGTTACCAGCATCATCGACCTGTTTCTTGACTGGAGCCGGTGCAACCCCGCCGCCTCGCGCATGCGCCACTTTCTTGCGGAGATTGGGGAGGCAGACTTTCTGCAGCAATTGGAGCGGCGGCTCGGCCATTCGGTAGGACACAATCCTTCTGCCCCATGGTTGAGACGGCAGCCTCGGGCGCATGGACACCTCGGCGTCCTGATTGAGAGTGCAAGCACTTTCCTCATTGGCGCCATGCCGCCCCTTGGCCGTCTTGATCCAGATGTGCTCGTCGCCCTTGCTGCGCTGGCTCAAGAACAGGGCAATGGCCACCTGCGCCTGACGCCCTGGCAAAGTATCCTATTGCCGGGGGTTGCAAAGGCTGGGGCGCAGAGCGTCCTCGCTCGTCTCGAAGCGTTGGGCCTGCATTCAGACCCTGAAAGGCCGCTCGCAACGATGATCAGTTGTTCAGGATCAGCCGGTTGCGGTTCCGCCCTCGCCGCCACTCAGGCTGACGGGTTTAAGCTCGCCACCCTGCTGGGCCCGACATCCGCTTCCCCGCAGATACATGTGAGCGGTTGCATGAAATCCTGCGCATCGCCCGGGACACGTCCCATTACGCTGGTTGCGACGGCGCCCGGCCACTATGACATCTTTCTGCAAGCGACCAATGGACCGTCGCGTTTTGGCAAGCTATTGGCTGCCAATGTCACTATCGAGGAAGCGGCCGATTTGATCGGCAAGAATTTCGGGGCCAGTTAATGCTAGATTATATTCGCGACGGCCAGGCGATCTATGATCGCTCATTCGCCATCATCCGTTCCGAGGCTGATCTCAGCCGCATCCCCGCCGATCTCGAAAAATTGGCCGTGCGCGTCGCCCATGCCTGCGGCATGGTGGACGTCATCGATGACCTCGCCTTCTCCGAAGGTGCCGGGACCGCGGGCCGCAACGCGCTTTTGAACGGTGCGCCGATCCTTTGCGATGCGCGCATGGTGGCCGAGGGTGTCACCCGCGCAAGGCTTCCTGCCAATAACGATGTCACCTGCACACTGAACGATCCGTCCGTGCCGACTCTGGCGCGCGATATCGGCAATACCCGCTCGGCCGCGGCGCTTGAACTCTGGCGCCCGTATCTCCCTGGCGCCGTCGTGGCCTTTGGCAATGCGCCGACCGCGCTCTTTCACCTCCTCGAAATGATCGATGCCGGCGCTCCGAAGCCTGCGCTGATCCTCGGTTTTCCCGTCGGTTTCGTCGGCGCCATGGAATCGAAAGCTGCTCTCGCCGAAAACAGCCGCGGCATACCCTATGTCGTCGTGCATGGGCGGCGCGGCGGCAGCGCCATGGCGGCGGCAGCCATCAACGCGCTTGCCTCGGAGAAGGAATGATGCCGCAAAAGGGACGGCTCTTCGGGCTGGGCGTTGGTCCCGGCGATCCCGAACTCATCACCCTGAAGGCGCTGCGCCTGCTGCAAGGCGCGCCGGTCGTCGCCTATCATGCCGCCAAAGGCAAGAAGGGCAACGCGCTGACCATCGTCGAACAGTATCTCCGGGACAATCAGCTTCTGGTCCCGCTCGTCTATCCGGTCACAACCGAGATCCTGCCGGCGCATATGAATTACGAGGCGATCGTCAGCGACTTCTATGGTGAAATCACCGGCCTGTTGCGCCGCCATCTCGATGCCGGCAGCGACGTCGCCGTGATCGCCGAGGGCGATCCGTTCTTCTACGGCTCGTTCATGTATATCCACGACCGGCTGGCGGAAGACTACGAGACCGAAGTCGTTCCCGGCGTCTGCTCGATTCTCGGCGGCGCAGCGGTGCTCGGCGCGCCGCTGGTCTACCGTAACCAGACGCTTACCGTTTTGTCCGGCGTCCTGCCTGCGGCCGATTTGAAGATGCGCCTTGCCGCCACGGAGGCAGCGGCAATCATGAAGCTCGGTAAAAACCTGAGCAAAGTTCGGGGCGTCATCGAGGAACTTGGCCTCATGGACCGCGCGCTCTACGTCGAACGGGCGACCATGCAAGCGCAACGGATCATTCCGCTCGCCGAAGTCGATCCCGAGACGTCGCCTTATTTTTCGCTCATCCTCGTCCCGGGCGAAAAGTGGCAAGGCAGCGGCGAATGACCGGCCCGCTCAGCATTTTCGTGCTTTCCGTACGCGGCATCGAAACGGCGCGGCGCATCAAAGCGGGTATAGAAGGCGCAACGGTCCTGGGGCTCGAAGGCCGCGTTGAGGGTGCCGACGAGACATTCGCCAATTTCGGCGATACGATCCGCGAGCACTATTCGCGCGGCAACGCTATTCTTGCCCTTTGCGCCGCCGGCATCACCATACGCTCGCTGGCGCCACTTCTCGGCAACAAGACAGGCGAGCCCCCCGTTCTTGCCGGCGCCGATGACGGGTCTGCCGTCGTTCCCTTGCTCGGCGGCACCACCGGCGTCAACGTCCTCGCGAGGAAGATCGCCGATGTCGTTAGTGTTGCTCCGGCGATCACCACCTCCGGTGAATTGCATTTCGGCACGTGCCTGCTCAATCCTCCGCCGGGCTATGTGCTTAAAAATCCTGAGGATGCAAAGACCTTCATCGCGGATCTGCTCGCAGGCAAGACGGTGCGGATCGAGGGCGATGCTCCCTGGCTCGAGCAGGCGCGCCTGCCCATCGATGAGAACGGCGATCTGCTCATTCGCGTGACCTCCGACAATGCCGCTCCCGGAAAAGGCGAACTCGTATTTCGGTCAGTGCCGCAGAACAGTCCTGCCCCTCGGAAGCGCGGCCGTCTGTCCGTCATCGGTCTAGGTCCCGGTGATCCCGACTTCATGATTCCGGCCGTCAAACAGGCGCTGCAACGAGCCGAAGATGTGCTTGGCTATGAAACCTATGTGCGGATGGCGGAGCCTTTCCGGCCGGATCAGACGATCCACATGACCGACAATCGCGAGGAAATGCAGCGCGCCCGCCATGCCTTCGAATTGGCGGCGACCGGCCGCTCCGTTGTGATGATTTCCTCCGGCGATCCCGGCGTGTTCGCCATGGCCGCCGCAGTGGTCGAGGCATTGCACGAATCGCAAGATCCGGCCTGGCATGCCGTCGAGCTCGAAATTCTGCCCGGCGTTTCTGCGGCGATGGCGGCGGCAAGCCGCAGTGGCGCCCCGCTCGGCCACGATTTCTGCATTCTTTCGCTTTCCGACAATCTCAAGCCTTGGGAGATCATCGAGAGGCGGATCGCGCTTGCCGCCGAAGCTGACCTTGCCATGGCCCTCTACAATCCGATTTCCAAGCCGCGCCCGTGGCAGCTGCCGCGTGCGATCGAAATTCTGCGTCAGCATCGTGGTGCCGCGACGCCCGTGGTTCTCGGCCGCGACATAGGCAGGCCGGGCGAAACGCTGCGGACCATTACGCTTGGCGAATTGACGCCGGAGCAAGTTGATATGCGCACGGTGGTGATCGTTGGATCGTCCCATACGGTAAGTTTCCCCCGCGCCGATGGTGGCAGCTGGGTCTATACGCCGCGTTGGTATGGGACGAGGCCGCAATCGTGACTTGCCGCGGGCCCTTTCGGGATAAAACTCATCGTTGAGTGAGGAAAGTTCATTTGACGCTGCCCGCCGATGCCGGAAAAAGGACTGAGCACTTCGCATTTGTATCGCCGCCCTTCAATGGCGCTCACTATGATCCGCCAAGACCAGAATGCCTGCATCCGGAGCTACCATGCCTGACAAGAATTACGTTTTGACCCTGACCTGCGAAGACCGTCCCGGCATCGTCGCCTCGGTGACGACCGAACTTGCCGGCATGGATGCCAATATTGCCGAGAGCAACCAATTCTGGGACCGGCAGACCAATCGCTTCTTCATGCGCATCGCTTTTACCGCGGCGGAAGGGACGACCAAGGACGATGTCGAACGGGGGTTGAAGCCCGCCATCGACCGCTTCGACATGAAGACGAGCCTCGCCGATCAGGCGAAAAAGCCAAAGATCATCATCATGGTGTCGAAGTTCGACCATGCATTGCAGCATCTGATCTACCAGATTCGCGTTGGCTGGCTCGATGCCGAAGTTGCTGCCATCGTCTCCAACCATGAGGACAGCCGTCGTTTCGCCGAGCACGAGGGTATTCCCTATTACGTCCTGCCGGTATCGAAGGACAACAAGCGCGACCAGGAAGAAACCCTCCTGAAGATCGTCAAGGACAGCGGCGCCGATCTTGTCGTCCTTGCCCGCTACATGCAGGTTCTGTCCGACAACCTTTCGAAGCGGCTCTACGGCAAGGTAATCAACATTCACCACTCGTTCTTGCCGAGCTTCAAGGGCGCTAAGCCCTATCACCAGGCGCATGAGCGCGGCGTGAAGCTGATTGGCGCCACCGCCCACTATGTCACGCCGGATCTCGACGAAGGCCCGATCATCGAGCAGGAGACCGAGCGCGTTAGCCATGCGATGAGCGCCGAGGACTTTGTCGCCACCGGCCGCGATATCGAAAGCCGCGTGCTCGCCCGTGCGGTGAAGAAGCACCTCGAATCCCGCGTCATGCTCAACGGCCACAAGACCGTGGTATTTGGCTAGATAGATACGGTACCGGCTGCTACCGCAGCCGGCTTAGGAAAGTTAGTTAGCCGCGAAATATTTCTCGAGGTTCGAGACGACCCGGTCGGCCATTGCCTTCCGGGTTTCGACAGTCGCGCTGCCCATGTGCGGCTGCAGCACCACATTATCGAGCTTGAACAGTACCTCCGGAACATTTGGTTCGTCGACGAACACATCGATCCCGGCGCGGCCGAGTTCGCCTGACTGCAGCAGTTCCACGAGTGCCGCCTCATCGACGACGGTACCTCGCGCGATATTGACGAAGGTTCCCTCAGGACCGAGCGCCTGCAACACCTCACGTGAAATAATCCCCTGCGTCGCCGCGCCGCCGGGCAGGATGGCGATAAGGGCGGCGCAGTCGCGCGCCATTGCGACAAGATCGTCATAATGGGTGTAGGGCGCGTCCGGCTTCCTGTTGCGGGTATGATAGACGACATCGCAGCCAAAAGCCTCAAGCTTGCGGGCAATGACGCTGCCGATACGGCCGAGCCCCACGAGCCCGACCTTCTTTCCCTCGATGCCGAGGGCAAGCGGTGCATTCTCGCCCCTCGCCCAGCGACCGGAGCGCACGAAGCGATCATTGGCCACAAGATCGCGGGTTGCGGCGAGGAGGAGCACGATCGCCATGTTGGCGGTATCTTCGTTGAGCACGTCCGGCGTGTTCGCGACCTTGATGCCCTTCTTCTCCGCATAGGCAACATCGAGAGAATCGGTGCCGACGCCGAATGACGAAACAATCTCGACCGCCGTCAAAAGGTCGATCATGTCAGCCTTCAGCCCGGTAAACGTGCTCGTTACCGCGGCGCGAAACCGGCTTGCATTCTTTTCGAGGAAACCGAGCGCATCCTTTTCCTCGTAGAGCTTTTCCACCGCATAGCGCTTTTCGAGTTCTTCAAGGAGATAGGGCATCAACGGCCCGAGTACGAGAAGCGGTTGCATTGGCATTCGTCACATCCTGTTCGTTCAATTCAATGGGCTTTCCTGACCATAGCGAAACTGGTGACGCAAACACAAACCTTTACGCAATAATTTATATGTGAAATATGCACCCGTATATGATTAAAACCGTCAGGCGCGGTAATTTGGTTCTGGTGCTTGCGCCACCCTATCAATTAGTATGAAAAGCAAGGACCAAGGCCTCGGGACGAAAAAATGTCAAAATCAGTTGAAATCAATGATCTGAAGCGAATTGCCAAGCGGCGCGTACCGAAGATGTTCTTCGACTATGCGGATTCGGGCGCCTGGACGGAAAGCACCTATCGCGCCAACGAAGAGGATTTTCGCAAGATTCAGCTGCGCCAGCGCGTAGCCGTCGACATGACCGACCGCACGCTGGAAAGCACGATGATCGGCAAGAAGGTATCAATGCCCGTGGCTCTGGCGCCGACCGGGCTTACCGGTATGCAGCATGCCGATGGCGAGATCCTGGCGGCACAGGCGGCCGAAGAGTTCGGCGTCCCCTTCACGCTTTCGACCATGAGCATCTGCTCGATCGAGGACGTCGCCGAAGCGACGACGAAGCCGTTCTGGTTCCAGCTTTACGTGATGCGCGACCGTGATTTCATCTACAATCTTATCGACCGCGCCAAGGCTGCCAAATGCTCCGCTCTCGTTTTGACGCTCGACCTGCAGATTCTCGGCCAGCGCCATAAGGATATTCGCAACGGACTCTCCGCACCGCCAAAATTCACGCCGAAGCACATCTGGCAGATGATGACGCGCCCGCAATGGTGCCTCGGCATGTTGAAGACAAAACGGCACACCTTCCGCAACATCGTCGGTCACGCCAAGGGCGTCGGCGATCTCTCGTCCCTCTCGGTCTGGACGGCGGAACAGTTCGACCCGCGCCTCTCCTGGAGCGATGTCGCCTGGATCAAGGAACGCTGGGGCGGCAAGATCATCATCAAGGGCATTCTCGACGTCGAAGATGCAAAGATGGCCGTATCGACTGGCGCCGACGCGATTATCGTCTCCAATCATGGCGGGCGTCAGCTCGATGGCGCGCCCTCCTCGATTTCTGTGCTGGCCGAAATCGTCGACGCCGTGGGCGACAAGATCGAAGTGCTGTTCGACGGCGGCATCCGCTCCGGTCAGGATGTCCTGAAGGCCCTCGCCATTGGCGCAAAGGGCACTTTTATCGGACGCGCCTTCCTTTACGGCCTCGGCGCTGGCGGCAAGCAGGGCGTGAGCGAGGCGCTCGAAATCATCCGCAAGGAACTTGACATCACCATGGCGCTGTGCGGCGAGCGCGACGTGAAAAATCTTGACCGCAACAATCTCTACAAGAGCGGGCTCGAAACCAAACCGCGCATGGCCGAAGTCAAGACCAAGCGCGCGTCATAGGCATGAGCCCAAAAAGCCCTGGTCGCCTGGGGCTTTTTTCACAATTCAGATCGCCTTCCAGTTGGGATCGACCGCGTCTGCCGCTGATCGCCATTCGTCGGCATAATCGACGTTCTGCCAATTCTTGAACCAGGGGCCGCCATTGGTGAAATGCACGGCGTTGGGATAGCCGCTGGCCGGCTTCTCATTCCAGCCTTCGAGCCAGTTCCATTCGACCGGAACTTCGCCGATCTCATCATCCTTCGCCCACTGCATCCGGTGGAGATAGGCGCCCGTTTCGCGGTTGATCAATTCCGGCGTCAGCTGGCGCGTTGACGGATGCTCGCAGTTGAAGAGCATGAAGGACGACCAGTTCTTGCGCGGATAGCTGGTCTGCACCTTGCCATCCATCTTGGTGCCTTCCTTGGGGGTGTAGTCATGCTTGACGCAGATGACTGCCTTCGATTCGTCGCGGTAATCTAAAAGCTTGGCCACGTCGGAGAAGAACAGGAAATCGCAATCGCAAAACAGTGCCCAGCCCTTGTAGCCGGCAAGCCACGGGGTGAAGAAGCGCGAATAGGTGAATTCTGTTGAAGCCAGCGGGTCGATGTCGCGGGTATAGGCGCCTTTCTCGACAAGCTCTTCCAGCTTGATCGGGATCACATTGACCGGAATGCTCGCATGTTTGAGGATAGTGCTCTTTGCAACCTCGTAGGCAATGGGTTCGCGTGAATCCCAGCCAATATAGATATCAAGTTCCCTGTTCATATGACCTCGCTTCCAGCTTCATACGATGACGTTGAGGATGTTCTGTTCCACCCTGTCCATGACCCATTTGCGCTCGTCGCCCCAGGAGTGGCGGCGCCAGCCTTCCCAGCTGAACCCGCAAAGGACGATCTTCCATTCCGCCGGGTCATAATGTTGGAGGATATAGGTCAGGCCGAAATAGCCGGTACTCGGGAACACCTCCCGGCGCGCAGTTTCGGGAATACCGAGCGCAGCACAGCCATCCTTGTAAAACCGGGGGGGCAGGATCAAGACCGATTTGCCCGCAGCGCCGAAAGCGTCGATTGCCTGCAACGTCCAGTCACCGCGCCGGCCCTTGAGCCGCGAGAGGAGATGCGGCTGGCGGAAATATTCGGCGATGATCTGCGGGTGATAGGCAAAAATGACTTCGGTCGCGCCTTGGACGATCGGAGAGCCGAAATAGTTCGGATCGGTCAGGCGGCGCTGCATCGGCTTGCCGGAATTGCACACGAACAGAATGTTAGTCTTGACCCCCGACATGCCCTTCGATGATTTGGGCTCGTTGAAGCGGACAACACAATCTGCACGATCGACATCCTCGGAGAGGTTGTCCTTGATCGGACCGTTACCGACGATGAACATCGTCTTGCGTTCGCTGTGATGGGGAATGGAAGACATTAATGGTTTCGTGTTGCTCGTCCGAGGGTGAACGACCCGATTGATGAAGCTGATCGCCAGCCTCGCATGGACATCCGTTGTACGACTAATGTACGGGGAACTCTCGCAAGTCAACATGGTGTAGTTGAATGCACTAGTCCACATATCACACTGCGTGCAACATTTCTGAAGGAATTCAATGGCGAACGAACTTCCAAGCAGAAAGGCCGTCGCAATCATCGGTGGCGGACCGGCCGGACTGATGGCCGCAGAACTTCTGTCCGCATCGGGGGGCTATACTGTCACCGTCTACGACAGCATGCCGACCTTTGGCCGCAAATTTCTCCTTGCCGGAAAATCCGGGCTCAACATCACGCATTCCGAAGCCTACGCCCGATTTGCCGGGCGATTCGGCGCTGCCTCAGGTCACCTGCGCGCGGCGCTCGATACGTTTACGCCGGACGATGTCCGCCATTGGGCGGCCGGACTTGGCACTGAGACCTTCGTTGGCTCGTCGGGCCGCGTCTTTCCCAAGGTCATGAAAGCCTCGCCTTTGCTGCGCGCCTGGCTTGCCCGGTTGCAACAGCGTGGCGTGGTGCTCAAGTCGCGTCATCGCTGGACAGGCTTTGCCGAAGGCGGCTACGCATTCGAAACGCCTGAGGGCCCAACGATCATCCACAGCGATGCGACGCTGCTGGCGCTTGGCGGCGCGAGCTGGCCGAAACTTGGCTCTGACGGACGCTGGCAGCCGTTGCTTGCGGCTACGGGCGTGCCGCTGGCTGGCCTTCGTCCGGCAAATTGCGGCTTCGACCTCGCCTGGGATGAGGGATTTCGCGATCGATTCGCAGGCGTACCGGTGAAGTCGGTCACGGCAACATCGGATGCAGGCTCCTTGCCCGGCGAATTCGTGATCAGCACCCATGGCATCGAGGGAAGCCTGGTTTACGCCCATTCCGCCGCACTGCGCGACCGGCTTCAACGTGAGGGGCGGGCAGAACTGGCGCTCGATCTTGCGCCCGGACGCAGTGAGGAGCGGCTTGCCCGCGACCTTGCGCGCCAGGATAACAAGGCAAGTTTCAGCAATCGCCTGCGCAAGGGCGCCGGCATTGACGGCGTAAAGTCGGCACTCCTCAGGGCCTATGCAAGTCCGGCCGATCTTGCCCACCCGCTGCGTCTCGCCGCAAGCATAAAGAGCTTGAAACTGCCGCTGCTTCGGCCGCGTCCCATCGCCGAAGCCATCTCCTCGGTCGGCGGCATAAAATGGGAGGGCCTCGACGACAATTACATGCTCAAGTCGATCCCGGGCGTCTTTGCCGCCGGAGAGATGCTGGATTGGGAGGCTCCGACAGGCGGTTATCTCCTCACCGCCTGCTTTGCCACGGGGCGCGCCGCGGCGCACGGCATGGCGGCATTTCTGGACAATTGAAAAACGCCGCTTGGCGATGATTTTTCAGCATATTCCGTCGGTTTGATGTACTCTCCTGAAGGGGGGAAATATCGGTTGGGAGGCTGATATGGACGACCTTCGAGATGCCGCAGCCGGCGGGGAGACACGATGGACGGCGCCGCCGCTGCCGGCAACGTCAGCTGAATACATTACCGTTGTCGCCCACTATCACCGCGCGGAAATGGGCCGCATGGCAGGTTGGCGCGACCGGATAGACCGAACAACCAACTGGGCCATCACCGGCGTTGCGGCAATGCTTTCGCTCTCCCTCTCAACGCCGACATCCCACCATGGCGTCCTGATCTTCGCCATGATCCTGGTACAGCTCCTGCTCCTGATCGAGGCCCGTCGATACCGCTTTTTCGATGTTTATCGTGGCCGCGTTCGCAAGCTCGAAAAGCACTATTTCGCTCAGATCCTCGATCCGATGCCAGATCCGGACACGAAATGGGGCCATCTGATCGGCGAGGATTTGCGCAGACCGAAATTCATGATCTCTACCAGGGCAGCAATGTCGCGGCGGCTGCGCCGCAACTATATCTGGATGTTCCTCGTCCTCCTCCTCGCCTGGGTATTGAAAATATCTACGCCGAAACTGCAGGATGGCGGGGCGGTACATGATGTGGCCGGGTCGCTGGCCGAAATCGTCCGCAACGCCACCTTTGGACCGCTCCCCGGCTGGCTCGTGGTGGCCGGCGTGGTGATGTTCTATGTGTGGCTCGGCTATCTCGCGCTGCTGACCGACCCGGACGAAAAAGAGCACGGCGAAGTCCACGTCTGAGGGACGGGAGTCTATAAACGTTGGTGCCAGAGAAGTGGTACGCCCAAGGGGAATCGAACCCCTGTTTGCGCCGTGAGAGGGCGCCGTCCTGACCGCTAGACGATGGGCGCTTAGCGAGTTGCTTCTGGCGGTATAATCAAGCCGGCGCCAAAGTGCAATAATGATTTGTTACTGTCTTAATCCGACTGGCTGCCCTACTTCCCGGGAGCTTCGCCAATGCGCGCCACGACGCGCTTCGTTGCAACATCATACACCAGAATCTGCCGCGTCCCGTCGGCGAGCCGCGTTTCCAGCGAAAGCGAATTGTTCGACAGATTGTGGGAAAGAATGCGCGTGCCGGGATCGAGAGTGATCGATTCGCCGGCCAATGCCTCGCCCATAGGCTCCCCCGGGACCCTCTGGTGCACCGCCGCTGCGACCTCGGGAACCGGCTGGTTAATCTTGTAGACAATCGCCGCCAGCACGGCCATAAGACCCACAACCATGATGCCGATGGATACGGCGAGCAGCCGTATCATCTTGCGGCGCACCCGCTCCATCGCCGGATCGAGCGGCTGTTCTTCCGCATCGAGTTCTTGGTTGATTTGAGCCATTAAGGCATCTCCGAGGTTTCGAAACCAAGCCTCTGTAACGAAGGGACGCGGTCTTTGAAAGAGTTAATTACCGATAGCGAAGCGGCTGGCAAGCGGCTGGATGCCTGGCTTTCAGCACAATTGGCGCCCGATCTGTCGCGCAATCGCATCCAGTCGCTCATCGGCGAAGGCCAGGTCAGCATTGATGGCAAGATTATCCGCGAAGCCAAGCACAAGCTGCGCGAAGGCGCGAGCATCGCGATTGCCGTCCCCGAACCCGAGGATGCAACGCCGCAGGGGGAGGAAATCGCCCTCGATATTCTTTACGAGGATAGCGATCTTATCGTCATCAACAAGCCAGCTGGCCTCGTCGTCCATCCCGGCAACGGCAATTGGAGCGGCACGCTCGTCAATGCGCTGATCCACCACTGCGGCGATACATTATCGGGCATTGGCGGGGTAAAGCGTCCCGGCATCGTCCATCGTCTCGACAAGGAAACCAGCGGCGTCATGGTCGTTGCGAAGAACGATCTCGCGCATCGCCATCTCAGCGCCCAGTTTGCCGACCATGGGCGGACGGGCGATCTGGAACGCGCTTATCTCGCGATCGTTTGGGGTACACCCGATCGCAAGACCGGGACCGTCGACGCACCCCTCGGCCGATCTCACCGCGACCGCACCAAGCAGGCCGTGGTACATGAGGAGCGCGACGACGCGCGCCACGCCGTCACCCATTTCGAGGTCATGGAGAAATTCGGCGCGAAGGACGATGCTACCGCCCTTGCTGCCTTGATCGAATGCCGGCTCGAGACCGGGCGCACGCATCAGATCCGCGTACACATGGCGCATATCGGCCATCCCCTCGTTGGGGATCTCGACTATGGCAGCGCCTATAAGACCAAGGCGAACAAATTGGCCGAACCGCTTCAGGGCATCGTCAAGAGCTTTACGCGCCAGGCCCTCCACGCGCAGCTTCTCGCCTTTGAACATCCTTCGACAGGCGAGATCATGCACTTCGAAGCGCCCGTGCCAGCGGATATGGCCGAGTTACTTGACGCCTTCCGCACAACTGCGCTTTAATAAGCGGCGGAACATTCTTTGCCATGCCACGTTCTAGCGAACGCCCCCAAACATGACTCTATTGTTCACGTTTATGTGACAGCTTGTTTCGTCGCTTAATAGATCGTGATTTTGACAAAATAGTACCTATATGTTGATGGCACGAATCCGCCAGCGCCAATTTGTGGGTGGCCGGATGTTGCGGACCTGCCGATAATGGGGGTCCATTTCAAATGAGGAGGGTGCCCTGTGGCCCAAAATCTTCCTAGTGTTCTCGGCGGGGATGGTGGACTGACCCGCTACCTTGAAGAAATCCGACGCTTTCCGATGCTCGAACCGCAAGAAGAGTACATGCTCGCCAAGCGGTATCTTGAGCATTCCGATCCGAAGGCGGCACACAAGCTCGTTACCAGCCATCTGCGTCTCGTCGCCAAGATTGCGATGGGTTATCGCGGCTATGGCCTGCCGATCGGTGAAGTCATTTCCGAAGGCAATGTCGGCCTGATGCAGGCCGTGAAGCGTTTCGAACCGGAGCGCGGTTTCCGCCTTGCAACCTATGCGATGTGGTGGATCAAGGCCTCGATCCAGGAATATGTCCTGCGCTCGTGGAGCCTGGTAAAGATGGGCACGACCGCCAACCAGAAGCGCCTGTTCTTCAACCTGCGCAAGGTGAAGAGCAAGATTCAGGCGCTCGATGATGGCGATTTGAACCCGGAACAGGTCAAGGAGATCGCAACGCGGCTCAGCGTGTCGGAAGACGAGGTCATTTCGATGAACCGACGCCTTTCCGGCGATGCTTCGCTCAATGCGCCGATCCGCTCGGCCGACGGCGAGGCAGGCGGCGACTGGCAGGACTGGCTGGTGGACGACCACGACAGTGCCGAGGACATGCTGATCGAGCAGGACGAGCTCGAAAGCCGGCGCGAAATGCTGTCCGGTGCGATGTCGTCGCTCAATGACCGCGAGCGCCGCATCTTCCAGGCGCGGCGCCTTGCAGATGATCCCGTTACGCTCGAGGACCTCTCGACCGAATTCGGCATCAGCCGCGAGCGTGTACGCCAGATCGAGGTCCGTGCTTTCGAAAAGGTACAGGATGCGGTCAAGGCAGCCGCCATCAAGCAGCAGAAGGCGCTCGTCTCGATGAGTGACAGCCGCTAGTCTCCCCGAGCTGAATGCAAAAAAGGCCGCTTCAAGCGGCCTTTTTCATATCATCACGCGTCGTAATCCTAACCGCCGGCCTTGTCTGCCCAGGATTTCAGGACGTCGTTGAAAACCTTCTCGCCGGGCAGACCCTTTTCGAGCGTGATCAGCGCCCGGCGTCCGGTCTTGTAGGCAATCGGAATATCGATCCACGATTGGCGGCCCATCAGTGCCATGTTGGTATCGACCGCCGTCTTGGCGTCGTTCATCGCAATGATGAAGAAATTGTCAGCGATCTTCGCCGGTATGGCGACGAGCGGGCTGCCCGGCGCCTGTTCCGTATCCTTGAAGGTCATTCGCGAGACATTTTCGATCGACCCGCCGGGGAAGCCCTCAGGAACCGTAAAGATCATCTCGACCAGATGGCTCGCGGGCAAGGTCTTGTCGCCATTGCGCCGAATGATCATGCGCAGGTTTATGCCTCGGCCAGGAATGGTGACCTCAGCCTTGATCGCAGGTTCCGGCGGCAGGTCGTTGCCGGGGGATTCCTGCACCACCGACCAGACGACCGCGCCAGCGTCGGCGGTTCCGGCTTCCTGACCGGAGCGTTCCTCATAGAAGAAGGCTTTCTGTCCGATCGGCAGGGCGGCCGGTTGCTGTGTCTGGCCCGCGGCCTGCTGTTCGGCCGGGGGTGCAGCCGGCTTTGCCGATTGGTCCGGTGTCGATGCTGCAACGGACGTTCCCTCACCGAGCGAAGGCTTGTCGTTGGCCGGGCCGGGATTGACCTCCTGCCCATCCGGCATCAGGCGCTGCGTCAGCTTCGGCTCGGGTTTGGGCTCGGTGCTATCCGGCGTTGCCGCTGGCGCAGTGGCTTGCGGCGTCGGTGCAGGCGCGGCTGGCTCAGCGGGTGTCGTGGCCGGCGCATTGTTGGCGGTTTCCGCAGGCGGCGCCTGCGGTTCGGTCTTGGAACTGGTCAGGCTGGCAAGCCAGGTCTTGGCCGCTGAAGCTTGTTCGGAAAGCTTGTCCTTGTAAACCCATCCTGCATAGCCGCCACCGGCAATGACCAGCAGAAGGCCAAGAATGGCAAGGAGCGGCACCAGCGACTTCTTCGGCGCCGAGCGCTTCAGGGGGCCGCGCGTGTACACGCCATAATCGCCCGCCCCGCGATCTTCCGCGGCGACCGTCAGATCGTTTTTGTCTTCTTCTTCCGGGCCTCGGCCAGATTTATTGCCTGCGGCAAACCCGGTCGCGGATTCTGCCAATACATCTTCGTCAGGAAGCCTTTCGTCCTCAGGCTCGCTCCGCTTGTTGATGCCGGCACCGTGACTTGTCAGAAAATCTTCAAGCGCATCAGGCTGCGAACCTATCTTTGTGAAGCCCGGCGTCACGCTTGGCGCGGGCTTCGGAGGCTCCGGCGGCGCAGGCAGGGGCTCCGGCGCTTTGATTTCAGGCTCCGGTTCCGGATCCATAATGGGCGTAAACTTGAAATGCGGCGGCGTCGATGATGGTGGCGGGGCGACCGGCTTTGCTTCCACCGGCGGTGGCGGCGCATCCTCGATGGCCGGCGTGAATTCAGACTCTACCTCGGCGATAGCGTCTTCAAGCGCACTTATCTGGCGCGCCGCCGCGGCTTCCGGCGCATTCAGCGCCGCAAGCTTCTGCTCAATCGTTGCACGAGCTTTTGCATATACACGTTGACGAAGTTCGGGCGTTGGGTCCGCGATCCCGTCAATTGTCTTCCTCAATACTGCAACGAAGTCTGCCATTCACCCAAACCTATGGTTTTGCTGTGAGATTCTAGGACAATCCGAGTCTAGTCATGAAACGGATCGGTAACAAGTATCGTGTCGTCGCGTTCGGGGCTGGTGGACAGCAAAGCGATCGGCGCGCCGATCAATTCCTCGATATAGCGCACATACTTGACTGCCTGCGCCGGAAGCTCGCTCCAGCTCCGTGCGCCGGCCGTGGTTCCCTTCCAGCCTTCGAGCGTCTCGTAGACGGGCTTGACGCGCGCCTGCTGACCCTGCCCCGCCGGAAGATAATCGATTACTTCGCCGTCAAGTTCGTAGCCGGTGCAAACCTTGATCTCCTCTAGTCCATCAAGGACATCGAGCTTTGTGAGCGCGATCCCGCTGATGCCGTTATTGGCAACCGCCTGGCGCACCAACACCGCGTCGAACCAGCCGCAACGGCGCTTGCGCCCGGTAACCGTCCCAAACTCGTGGCCGCGCTCGCCGAGGAACTGCCCGACTTCATTCTGCTGTTCGGTCGGGAAGGGCCCCTCGCCGACGCGTGTCGTGTAGGCCTTGGTGATGCCAAGCACATAATGCAGGGAGCCAGGGCCAATGCCCGAACCTGCGGAAGCCTGCCCGGCAACAGTGTTGGATGAGGTAACGAACGGATAGGTGCCATGGTCTATGTCGAGGAGCGTGCCTTGCGCCCCCTCGAAAAGGATACGCTCGCCTGCCCGCTTCTTCTGGTCGAGCACATACCATACACGGTCCATGAAGGGCAGGATGTGCGGCGCGGCGTCGTTGAGTTCAGCGAGAAGTTTTTCCCCATCGACCTCTTCGATGCCGAGACCACGGCGAAGCGGATTGTGGTGCGCGAGCAGGCGCTCGATCTTTGCCGGGAGCGTGTCCGGATCGGCAAGGTCGAGAACATGAATGGCGCGTCGTCCCACCTTGTCCTCATAGGCTGGACCAATGCCGCGGCCGGTGGTGCCGATCTTGGTGCCCGCGTTCGAAGCTTCCCGCCGCCGGTCAAGTTCGCCATGGATCGACAGGATCAGGCTCGTATTTTCGGCGATTTTCAGCGTATCCGGGGTAATGACAACGCCCTGGGCTTCCAGTTTCTTCTTCTCGGCGATGAAGGCATGCGGATCGAAAACGACGCCGTTGCCGATGATCGACAGCTTGCCGGGACGCACGACGCCGGAGGGCAGGAGTGACAGCTTATAGGTGACGCCATCGACGACCAGCGTATGACCTGCATTGTGACCGCCCTGAAAGCGAACGATGATATCTGCCCGTTCGGAAAGCCAATCAACGATCTTTCCCTTGCCCTCATCGCCCCATTGGGAACCGATCACAACAACATTTGCCATTCAAAACTCCTCGAGTCATAACCTCGTCGTGCATTTTTCTTCAAATGCGGTGCTTCTATACAGGCTGGTTCATAAAAGCGCGACAATTCTTTCGGCTATCACGCAACCTATTTACCTTTATCCTGGCAATAAACGTACCTGCCGTTGCATCCAGATAGTGGTTTCGCAACCACCCCGAATAGATTGCAAAACATGAATCGTACCGCCTACATATTTCTGCTGCTAACCGCGCTTTTTTGGGGCGGCAATGCTGTGGCCGGCAAGTTTGCAGTCGGCCATATCTCGCCGATGCTGCTGACGCTTTTGCGCTGGCTGCTCGCCTTTCTGATCATCGCCGCCATCAGCGTCAGACAATTGCAGCGCGACTGGACTATGCTGCGCAAACATTTGTGGTTACTCGCCGCCCTCGGCGCTTTCGGCTTCACCTTCTTCAACATGGCGCTCTACAGCGCACTCAACTATACGTCCGCGATCAACGTCACGATCGAGCAGGCCGGCATACCCATGGTGATCTTCGTTGCAAATCTCCTGCTGTTCGGCACGCCCGTTCGCGCCGGGCAGATCATCGGCTTCAGCCTTTCGCTCGTTGGCGTGGCGCTGACCGCGGGGCACGGCAGCTTTAGCCAATTGGCCCGGCTTGAAGTCAATTTCGGCGATGCGCTGATGATCCTCGCAGTCCTGCTCTATAGCGGTTACACGGTGGCGCTGCGGTTCCGGCCCGCCATCAACTGGCAGAGCCTGATGACGGCAATGACCTTCTTCGCGTTTCTGACCGCGATCCCGTTCACGCTCTGGGAATGGCAGCGCGGCGCGCTGATGCCACCGGACACGACCGGCGCCATGGTCGTCCTCTATACCGCTATCTTGCCTTCACTTGCCGCACAGGTGCTTTTCCTCAAGGGCGTCGAATATATCGGCGCCAACCGCGCCGGCCTCTTCATCAATGCGGTCCCGATCTTCGGGACGCTTCTCGCGGTAGCCTTGCTCGGCGAGGAGTTCCACCCCTACCACGGCATCGCCCTTGTGCTCGTGCTTGGCGGCATCTGGATCGCCGAACTCAGCGGCCGCAAGCACGCCGCGATCAGCGAAGCTGGCGGACCATGAAACGCGCGTCCTCCGAATAGGTTTTGAGCTTTGCTTCAAGCTCTGGCAGGTTTTCTGTCTTGAAGCCCTGCTTTTCCCAGAATCCAACCGAGTTGTTGACCGAGACCAGAGACATATTGGCAAGGTCTTCCCGCCTGGCCTGCTCGGCAAGAACGGCAACAATGCGGGCCGCCGCGCCGCTACCGCGGGCCGTCGGCATGAGGGCGATATCGTGCAGGTAGTAGGTGGAAGGGTGGGTGGGTAATTCGACGAGCAGGCTGTTGAGCGCAGGCATCGCATAGAGTTGCCACGGGTGGGTGACCGCGTAGCCGTGAAGAGCGCCTCCCGGCGATTCGAGCACAAAACAGCCGTCGCCATAAAGCCGCATGCGCTCGCGGAAAACGCTGTCATCCTCCGGAAAATCCGGGTGGATGACTTCGGCCATGGCATTGATGGAAGCGAGGTCGCCCGCTTCCATCAAACGCCAACGGAGGTCGGTGTGTTCGGATGCCATGACCGACATCCGTACTATCAAGCGATGTTGAATTCCAGCGGCTTGGCCGAAACAATTGCTTTGTTGACCCGAAGTTCCTCAAGGACATTGTCCGGGATGCGCTCGTCGAGATAGAGCATGGCAATGGCATTGCCGCCGGGCGCATCGCGCCCAAGCGCGAAGTTGGCGATGTTGACCTTGTTGTTGCCGCAGATCGTACCAAGCAGGCCGATCATGCCCGGCGTATCGTTGTTGGTCGTATAGAGCATATGCTGCCCGACTTCCGCGTCGAGGTTGATACCCTTGATCTGGATGAAGCGCGGCTTGCCATCGGAGAAGCAGGTGCCGGCGATCGAGCGCGTCATCGACGCCGACTTCACAGTCAGTTTGATATACCCGTCGAACACGCCGGATTTGTCACGACGGATCTCGGAAACGATGATACCGCGTTCCTTCACCATGATCGGCGCGGAAACCATGTTCACATCGGCGACCTGCGGGCGGATGAGACCGGCGAGCGTCGCGCTAAGCAATGCCCGCGTATTCATCGCCGCCGTCGCTCCATCGAACAGCACTTCGACTTCCTCGATCGGCTCTTCCGTGACCTGGCCGACGAAAGCACCCAGCACTTCGGCAAGCTTGACGAAGGGCTTGAGGCGCGGCGCTTCTTCCGCGGTGATCGAGGGCATGTTGATCGCGTTGGAGACCGCACCCTTGATCAGGTAATCCGACATTTGCTCTGCGACCTGCAGGGCGACGTTTTCCTGCGCTTCGCTGGTCGATGCGCCAAGGTGCGGTGTGCACACGACGTTCGGCAGATGGAACAGCTCGTTATCCGTAGCAGGCTCGACTTCGAAGACATCAATGCCGGCGCCAGCGACCTTGCCGGATTTGAGTGCGGCAACGAGGTCCTTCTCGACGATGAGACCGCCGCGGGCACAGTTGATGATACGCACACCGTCCTTCATCTTTGCGATCGCGTCGGCGTTGATGATGCCGCGCGTCTTGTCGGTCATCGGCGTATGCAGGCTGATGAAATCGGCACGGGTCAAAAGCTCGTCGAGTTCGACCTTCTCAACGCCGAGTTCCTCCGCCCTCCCCTCGGAAAGGAACGGATCGAAGGCGATGACATGCATCTTGAGACCGACGCCACGCGTAGCGACGATCGAGCCGATATTGCCGCAGCCGATAACACCGAGCGTCTTGCCGGTGATCTCGACACCCATGAAACGGTTCTTTTCCCATTTGCCGGCGCGAGTTGAAGCATCGGCCTCAGGCAATTCGCGGGCGACGGCGAACATCAATGCAACGGCGTGCTCAGCCGTGGTGATCGAATTGCCGAAGGGCGTATTCATGACGATGATACCGCGGCGAGAAGCGGCCGGGATGTCGACATTATCGACGCCGATACCGGCGCGGCCAATGACCTTGAGGTTCTTCGCTGCGCTAATCAGCTTCTCGGTGACCTTCGTCGCCGAGCGAATGGCAAGGCCATCATATTGGCCGATGACCTCAAGCAGCTTGTCCTTGTCCTTGCCTAGATCCGGCAAGTAATCGACTTCGACACCGTGATCCTTGAAGATCTGGACGGCGGTGGGGGAGAGTTTGTCGGATACGAGTACGCGCGGTGCCATCATGGCCTCCATCGTTGAAATCGGATAAATGGGAGGAGCGGCCGCAATGCTGCGGCCGGCTTTAGCCTGGAGACCTAGGCGGCCTTCTTCAGTTCGGCCTTCTGGGCTTCGAACGCCCAATCCAGCCACAGCATCAAGGCCTCGAGGTCAGCCGTCTCGACAGTAGCGCCGGCCCAGATGCGCAGACCCGACGGAGCATCGCGATAGGCGCCGATATCGTAGGCGACCGCTTCCTTTTCGAGGGCAGCGACGAGGTTCTTGGCAAAGCTGGCCTGAGCGTCGGCGTCAAGCGCGGTGATCTCAGGATCGACGATGGTCAGGCAAACGGAGGTGTTCGACCGGGTTGCCGGATCCTTTGCCAGATTGGCAAGCCATGGCGTACGTTCGACAAAGGCGTTGATCGCCGCGAAGTTCCTGTCGGCGCGGGCAACGAGTCCATCGAGGCTTCCCACCGACTTCGCCCAGTTCAACGCATCGAGGTAATCCTCGACGCAGAGCATCGAGGGCGTGTTGATCGTCTCGCCGGAGAAAATGCCTTCGATGAGCTTGCCGCCGGAGGTGAGGCGGAAAATCTTCGGCAGGGGCCAAGCAGGTTTATAGGTTAAAAGCCGCTCGACCGCGCGCGGGCTGAGGATGAGCATGCCGTGTGCACCCTCGCCGCCGAGAACCTTCTGCCAGGAGAAGGTGACGACATCGAGCTTGGCGAAATCAAGGCGCTGTGCGAATGCGGCCGACGTTGCGTCGCAGATGGTGAGGCCCTTGCGGTCCCCAGGGATGAAGTCGCCGCTCGGAACGCGCACGCCGGACGTTGTGCCGTTCCAGGTAAAGACCACGTCGCGGTCGAAATCGATCTTGGAAAGGTCTGGCAGTTCGCCGTAGCCGGCTTCGATCGTGCGGGCATCGGCGAGCTTCAGCTGTTTGACGACATCAGTCACCCAGCCGGCGCCGAAGCTTTCCCATGCGACCATGTCGACGCCGCGCTCGCCCAGCAGTGACCAGAGCGCCATTTCGACGGCGCCCGTATCGGAGGCCGGAACGATGCCGATGCGGTAATCGGCAGGAACCTGCAAAATCTCACGGGTAAGGTCGATGGCCTGCTTCAGCTTGGTCTTGCCGACCTTGGCGCGATGCGAACGGCCAAGCGCTGCATCGGAAAGCGCCGCAAGCGACCATCCGGGACGTTTAGCACAGGGACCTGATGAAAAATTGGGATTAGCCGGGCGCTGGGCCGGCTTTACAAGCGTAGTCATGTTTTCTCCTATCCTCACAGATAGCACGCCTCTCGTTGGGGAGAGGTGGCCCACTCCGGGACCTAGGAGAAATGTCGCTGGCAGTCAAGAAATATGTTTGGCTGCGACATGAATTTCTGGCGAACTTCAAACGAAAACGGCAGGTGCTGGCACCTGCCGTTGAAGTTCGATGGCTCACTCAATCAGAAAGCGTAACGAACGCCGACCTTGAAGTCATGGGAGGTAATATCCTTGAACTTGAAGGGTTCAGGATTTTCGCGGGTAAGCGAGTTGATGTAGTTAAAGGCATTGTCGGTCTTGCCGTCGCCGAGATCGACATAGCTGTAGCCGATATCGATCGTCATGCGATCGGTAGCCTTGATGCCGACACCGGCATGCAGCGCCCAGGCGAGCTCCCACTGCGAGGCACTGCCGGCATAGCCGCCGCCGCCAGTAATGATGTTATTGTCGGTGAAGCCCGAAATCGTATTGCGCGACGCGCCGATACCGGCGCCCACATAGGGCGTGATTCCGGCATAGGTGCCAAGGTCGGCATAGGCATTGGCAAGGAACAGCCATTCCGACTTCTTGGCATGGTATTCATTTGTGGCCGCGTCATCCGTCGTGGTGAGGTCGCCATCGATATCGTAGAAGTCCAGCGCACTGAAATCGGTTTTGCCACGATATTGCCCGGTCACGTCGGCACGGAGCCAGTCGTTGAATTGGTAGCCGATACCGATCTGCGCCGTCATGCCGGCATCGAAGTCGCCATCATTGAAAAAGGTATGATAGGCGGGATCAGCAAACCCGACATAGTCGAGATGATCGAACTGCTGGTTGCTCATGCCGATGTCGCCGCGCAGATACCAACCGCCGAAAGGCGCCACTTCCACCACCGGATCCTGGATCATGTCCGCCGCGAGGGCCGGTGCCGCGCCCAGGCTCATAATAGCTGCGCCCATGGCAGCAAATTTGTTGAATGTGCTCATTACTCTATTCCTCACAAAGCCCCATGGTTGGAAAGCGCGGCGATTGCCACAGATGGTTGTGAGGGAAATATGGGCGTAAAAGGTTAAGTCCCGCTTAACCGTGTTTGTTCACCATGTCTATTAAGGTTAATGGAATACAGCTTTGAGTAGATTGAGACCCTTAACAACAAAACGGGCCCGAATGGGGCCCGTCTTCGTTATGATTTGTTAATGGATTGCGGCCGGCTAGGCCGCCGAAGACGAAATCACGGAAATGATGTCGTTGACCACCGCCTCGACCAGCTTGCGGTCGTCGCCCTCCGCCATGACGCGGATCAGCGGCTCGGTGCCGGACGGGCGGATCACAAGGCGGCCGGCCGTGCCGAGACGATCGCGCGCTTCGTCGATCGCGCTTTTCACGTTCTTGTTTTCAAGCGGCTTGCCGCCGGTGGTGCGCACATTCTTCAAGAGCTGCGGCACGGGGTCGAACTTGCGGCAAACCTCGCTGACCGGACGTCCCTGTTCCTGCACGACAGCGAGTATCTGCAAGGCCGAGACCAGGCCGTCGCCCGTTGTCGAGAAATCGGACAAAACGATGTGACCGGACTGCTCGCCCCCGACGTTGAAGCCATGGTTACGCATGTGCTCGACCACGTAGCGGTCTCCAACCTGCGTGCGGGCAAGGGTCAGTCCCCGATCCATCAAGAAGCGTTCGAGCCCGAGATTGGACATCACGGTTGCAACGACGCCGCCGCCGACGAGCCTATCCGTCTCCTGCCACGATTGGGCGATGACCGCCATCAACTGGTCGCCGTCGATGATGGCGCCATTTTCATCGACGATCAGCACGCGGTCGGCATCGCCATCGAGCGCGATGCCGATATCGGCCCGCACCTCGTGCACCTTCTTGATCAGGCCGAGCGGATGGGTCGAACCGCAGTCTTCATTGATGTTGGTGCCGTTCGGCTTATCGTTGATTGTGATCACTTCCGCGCCGAGTTCCCAAAGGGCGGCCGGAGCGACCTTGTAGGCCGCGCCATTGGCACAGTCGACGACGATCCTGAGGCCCGAGAGCGAGATATTCTTAGGCGTCGTGCGCTTTGCAAATTCGATGTAGCGGTAGATGTCGCCATCGACACGCTTGGCGCGTCCGAGATTGTCGAAACTCGACAGGCGATCCGACAGGTTCTCGTCCATCAGACGTTCGATCTGCAGTTCGATCTCGTCGGAAAGCTTGAAGCCGTCCGGTCCGAACAGCTTGATGCCATTGTCGAAATAGGGGTTATGCGAAGCCGAGATCATCACGCCGATATCGGCGCGGAGCGAGCGGCAGAGCATTGCAACAGCGGGTGTCGGAATCGGGCCGAGCAGGAATACATCCATCCCGGTCGAGGTGAAGCCGGCGACAAGGGCGTTCTCGATCATGTACCCTGAAAGCCGCGTATCCTTGCCGATAACGACGCGGTTGCGGTGCTCGCCGCGCTTGAACGTAAGGCCGACGGCCATGCCGACTTTCATTGCGATGTCGGGGGTCATGGGATAGGCGTTTGCCTGTCCGCGAATGCCATCCGTGCCGAAATATTTGCGCGCCATGCTGGTTATCCGAATTTAGGGCTGTCTCATATCCGGAAAGACAGGAATGCAGCCTCGTGTGCCTGACTTTGGTCTTGTGAAGCTTATTGCAAAAGACCTTCTATTCCGCATCTCACAATTTGTGTAGCGATTATACTTAGAGCCAATGCATGAACAATTCGTACAAACGGCCGGTTTTCACCGGCCGTTTGTAGAAGTTGCATCCACCATCAGGATTGTGGCTGGGGCTCAAGACCCTTGTCGGGCTCATCGCCCTTGCGGGGCTTCTTGGCCGATCCGGCTTTCGGAACAGCCGATCCACGCGAAGGGGGCGTATCGTCGCCGAGGTCGCGGGCGGGCTTGCCGCCGGCCATCAATGCCTTGATTTCCTCGCCCGTCAGCGTCTCATATTCGAGGAGGCCTTCGGCGATGGCGATCCATTCCTTTTTCTTCTTGGTCAGGATGGAACGCGCGTGATTATAGGCATCGTCGATGAGCTTGCGAACTTCCGCATCTATCAATTGCGCCGTTTCTTCCGAAACGTTCTGCGTGCGGGCGACGGAATGGCCGAGGAACACTTCTTCCTGGTTCTCGCCATAGGCGACCTGCCCGAGCTTGTCGGAAAAGCCCCAGCGCGTGACCATGGCACGAGCAAGCTTGGTGGCCTGTTCGATGTCTGAGGACGCGCCGGAGGTGATGTTCTCCTTGCCGAACTTGAGTTCTTCGGCGATGCGCCCGCCCATCATGATCGCAAGGCGTGAGATCATCCACTTGTAGCTCATCGAGTAGCGATCGGCTTCCGGCAACTGCATGACCATGCCGAGCGCACGGCCGCGCGGAATGATCGTTGCCTTGTGCAGCGGATCGGCAACTTCGACGTTGAGTGCGACAATGGCGTGGCCGGCCTCGTGATAGGCGGTGAGTTCCTTCTCGGCCTGCGTCATCGCGGTCGAACGGCGCTCCGCACCCATCATGATCTTGTCCTTCGCATCCTCGAACTCGAGCATGGTGACAAGGCGCTTGTTGCGGCGGGCAGCCATCAGGGCAGCTTCGTTGACGAGATTCATCAAATCGGCGCCGGAGAATCCGGGGGTGCCGCGAGCAAGAATTTTGAGGTCGACATTCGGTGCCAGAGGGACGTTGCGCGCATGCACCTTCAGGATCTTTTCGCGGCCAGTGACGTCCGGATTGGGAACGACGACCTGGCGGTCGAAACGGCCCGGACGCAGCAGCGCAGGATCGAGCACGTCGGGACGGTTGGTTGCGGCGATCAGAATAACACCCTCATTGGCCTCGAAGCCGTCCATCTCGACCAGCAACTGGTTGAGCGTCTGTTCGCGCTCGTCATTGCCGCCGCCGAGACCAGCGCCACGATGGCGACCGACCGCGTCGATTTCGTCGATGAAGATGATGCAAGGCGCATTCTTCTTCGCCTGTTCGAACATGTCACGGACACGGGACGCGCCGACACCAACGAACATTTCAACGAAGTCGGAACCAGAGATGGTAAAGAACGGAACGTTGGCCTCGCCGGCAATGGCGCGGGCCAGCAATGTCTTACCTGTGCCGGGAGGGCCTACAAGCAGCACACCGCGCGGGATGCGCCCGCCCAGCCGCTGGAATTTCTGCGCGTCGCGCAGGAATTCGACGATCTCTTCGAGATCTTCCTTGGCCTCATCAACGCCGGCGACGTCCTGGAAAGTCACCCGCCCATGCGCCTCGGTCAAAAGCTTGGCCTTGGACTTGCCAAAGCCCATGGCGCCACGCGATCCACCCTGCATCTGGCGCATGAAGAAAATCCACACGCCGAGGATGAGTATCATGGGCAGCCAGGAAATCAGCATGCCGACGAGCGAAGTGGACCCATCGGTCTCCGGACGCGCGGCGATCTGGACATTCTTGCTTTCGAGACGGCCGACAAGTCCGGCGTCGCCGGGCGAATAGGTCTGGAAGGTCGAACCATTGTCCGAGTAGGTGCCGGTGATGCGGTTACCGGAAATCGTAACCGATTTCACACGGCCGCTATTCACGTCGGTAATGAACTGCGAATAGGGAACATCACTCGATGCCGAGCGCGAGGTGGGGCTTTGAAAAAGGTTGAACAACGCGATCAGCAGCAAGGCGATAATCGCCCACAGAGCGAAGTTCCTGTAGTTAGGATTCATATCGGGTCCCATCAATCACAACCGCAAGGATGCGGAATTTTAACGTAACATAGGTTCGAAGCGTGGCCTTGCCAAGGCTGGCAGTCAAACTGAGGTCAATTCTTGTTAATCTGGTTTACAGGCAAACCCTTATAAGGCGGTAGGAAAAACAGTTCGGCAAGGACTCTGGCCAAGCTGAT
Source organism: Phyllobacterium pellucidum (assembly GCF_013327855.1). Classification (GTDB taxonomy): domain Bacteria; phylum Pseudomonadota; class Alphaproteobacteria; order Rhizobiales; family Rhizobiaceae; genus Phyllobacterium; species Phyllobacterium pellucidum. Next base: position 136,491 of record NZ_JABUMX010000003.1, read on the forward strand.
ATCATAGCCTGAAAGGATATGGTCGAACAGGGAAAGGTGCCGCGCGAGAGCGATGCCGGCAGGCAACTTAGCGTGATCGTCGCGGCAAATTACGCTGGTTATCTCGCCTTCGTTTACAATTGCAGGCGAGGATTTCAGGGCACCGGGATGAATGTTGGTGGATCGTTCTTCTCCGATCGATCCTGTATTCCCTTTCCCGACTGGTACGATCTCGACCGGATTTTTCGTCCAGTTGGTGAGCCGATAGCGCCCGTCCCAGATAGCGGTTTCGCCAGCCCCAACGCTGATTTCAGGCAGCGACCGCAGTTCGCGATAGATGAAAGCCCTGTCTCGCTTTACCTCAATCACGCAGCGGCCGAGCGATACGCGCCGGAACGTCCCATTTCCCGCAATATGCTGGATGGCCCTGTTACAAAGCTCTGCCGCCGGCAGCATCGATAGGCCCCCCATCGCCGCGAGAAGGACGCCAACGGCAAGGCGTCTGTCATCCCTATCGCTGGCAAAAGCCGATCTTTCGATTTCGGCGAGCGTGCCATCGTGCACCGCGACGCTTTTCTGCAAAAGTGCGACGGCGCCGATATTATGCGCCATGCGCTGCTCGGTCTTTATCGCAATATTCGCGAGTAAAGCTGCGCGCTCCTCATCGCGCAGCGCCTTGCGGATGCGCACGCGTTCATACTTCGGGTCTTCGTTGGATGGATCATCGCGCCAAGCGATGCCGCGAGACCGCAAATAGGCGCGGAGCGCGTCGCGGGTTATCCCGAGCAGGGGCCGCATCAGCCAGATCTCGCGTTCGAACAATGTCGCAGGCGCCATGCCGGCAAGACCCCTGTCGCTGCCTCCGCCATTTGTTCGCAAGCGCCGCATAGCATAGGTTTCGATCTGGTCGTCCTGCGTGTGTCCCGTCAGGATCACGTCCGTATCCGCCTCCCGGGCCGCCTGGCAAAGAAGGCGATATCGGGCGTCGCGCGCCGATGCCGAGAGTGCGGTCTGTGGCTTGGGCTCATCCCAGGCAAGAGTCCGGTGCTCGACGCCGAGTTCTGCGCACAGCGTTGCCACATAGCGCGCTTCTTCGGCGGCTTCCGGGCGAAGGCAATGATCGACGGTAACGGCAATAATGGCTGGGAACTGCGGCCGGGAAGCGCACAACTCTGCGAGGAGATGGAGAAGCCCCAGAGAGTCGCTGCCGCCGGAGACGGCGACGATGACCGAAGTCAGTCCCTCGAAATGGACAGAACCAAAAATACGTTCCGGATCGAGCCCTGTCTCAGCACTTGTTGGCGGCACGCTCACTCTTCACGCGCTCCTTGATCGCCGGCGTAATATTCGGATAGCGCGTTGCGACGGAGGAAAAGGTGGCGCAGGCGACGTCATGATCGCGCATCTTGGCGAGAGTCATGCCGAGCTTCAGCAGGTTCTCCGGGCTCTTCTTCGAATCCGGATACTGCTTGTGATTGTCGAGGAACACCGATGCCGCATCCTGATATCGGCCTTGCCCGTAAAGCGACTCGCCGAGCCAGTAACGGGCATCGGGGTCGGCCGGATCCTTGGGGAACCGGTCGACATGATCGCGGAAGGCAAGTTCCGCGCTCTTGTAGTCGCCGGAAAGGAATAGCTGATAGGCCTGGTTGTAAAGCACCTTGGGATCGTCGGTTTGCGGCAAGGCAGCAACTGTCGTGTTGTCAGCCGGCGGATTATCGCTGGCATTTCCACCGATCACGTTGCCATTGGCATCAAATTCGATCTGCCCGAGGTCGCGCGGCGGCGCGCCGAGTTGCTCGGAGCCGGACAAATCGACCTGGGGATCAATAGCAGCGGAATCGGTGGTCTGGGGCGCGGCCCGCGACGAACCGGAAGAGGCAGAGGCATCCGACGATGCCTCCCCCGTTGTTGTTCGCGGCGATGGCGCGGATGCGACCGTGCGATCGCTCTTGCCGCCAGCGTCCGACCGCTTGCCCTTTTCCAGCTCCTGGAAGCGGAACTCGTTGTCTTCCTGTACTTTGCGCATCTGCTCCTGCATTTGCAGGATCTGGAAGTTCAGTTCCTCAACCTTGCCGGTGAGCTGCCTGATCTGCTCCTCGAGCTGGCTCACCCGCGGATCGCCTGCCTGAGCCAGGATGACGGGAGCTTTGCTGGGTGCAATCTCCGCCTTTGGCGCAGGCGGAAAAAATCCACCGCTCAAATCCATGGCGTGGCCGACGCCGGTTGCCAGAAATGGCATAACCGTCAGTGCCAGAACCATTCTCTTAAGTCCTTTGTTCATTCCTTTTACCGCCCCTGATATGGGAATTGAAACACCGCCATGATTGCGGCCGCCCTATCTAACACGAGCAATGTGACTTCGGCCAAATTTTGTTAGCCTTGCGTCAAAACAAAAAAAGCGGCCCGAAAGCCGCCTTTTCCGTCTATAAAATCGAAGCCTGCTTAGCTGCCAGCGCCGCCGAGAACGGTGATGGCGCGGCGATTCTGCGACCAGCACGATTCGCTGTCGCAAACGGCAACCGGACGCTCGTTACCATAGGAGATGGTCTTGATGCGGCCAGCTGGAACGCCCTGAGATGCCAGATAGTTGCGTGTCGCAGCAGCACGGCGCTGACCGAGAGCAAGGTTGTACTCGCGCGTGCCGCGCTCGTCGGCATGGCCTTCGACGGTGATCGCATAGTTCGGGTAGCGCTTCAGCCACTGTGCCTGCTTGGACAGGGTCTGCTGTGCATCACCACGGATGACCGAGGAGTCGACATCGAAGAAGATGCGATCGCCGACATTGACGGTGAAGTCTTGCGTCGAGCCCGGTGTCGCGCTGCCAGCAAGGCCAAGGTCGCCGGCGCTGTTGGGCATGTTTTTCTTCGAGGCGCAACCCGCGATGGCGAGAGACATGAACAGTGCAACGACAAGTGGACTGCGTGCGATCATTTCGAACCGGCGCATGGCCTGGACTCCTTAAGAACTGAATTGTTTCGGTGAACAACCAGTAACCATATTGAGGTTAAGGCGAGTTCAAGAAACAGGGTTAATCCCCTCTTAAAACCAGGATTAACGGCGAATCGAATGCGTATTTCCGTACCTCTAAGGCAAACAATGCGGCGGAAAAACGACATTCGCGGCGAATGTCGGGGGACATCGCCGCGAATGCAGAGAAGAGCTCCTGATGGCTGGCAGCCACTATTCGAGAAGCGGAGACCAGGCCGGGTCCGACGAGAGGTTCGGGGTCTGGATCTGGCGAATATTGCGGCCAGTCAGATCGACCGTCATCAGATGCGGGCTGTTCGAGCCGGGCGGCTGGCGGAAGAACATCAGCACGCGGCCATTAGGCGCCCAGGTCGGGCCCTCATCGTGGTAGCCGCTCGAAAGGATGCGCTCGCCCGAGCCGTCGGTCTTCATGACGCCGATCGAGAATTCGCCGCCCGCCTGCTTCGTGAAAGCGATCAGGTCGCCGCGCGGTGACCAGACCGGGGTCGAATAGGAACCGTCGCCGAAGGAAATGCGCTGCGGGTTCGAACCATCCGCGCCCATCTTGTAGATTTGCGGTCGGCCGCCACGATCGGATTCGAAGACGACCTGCGTGCCATCCGGCGAATAGGATGCGCCGGTATCGATCGCAGACGTGCTGGTCAGGCGCGTCGTCGTGCGGCTGCGCAGGTCCATGGTGTAAATGTTGGCGCTGCCGTCTTCCTGGAGCAGGCTCATGACGACCTTTTGCCCATCGGGTGAAAAGCGCGGTGCGATAGTCATGCCGGGGAAGTTGCCGACGAGTTCACGCTGGCCGGTCTCGAGTTGCAAGAGGTAAATCTGCGGCTTGCCGCCTTCGAACGACATATAGGTGATTTCCTGCCGGCTCGGCGAGAAGCGCGGTGTCAGGACGAGGTCCTTGCCGTTGGTGAGATAGCGCGTGTTGGCACCGTCCTGGTCCATGATGGCGAGACGCTTGACGCGTTTTTCCTTGGTGCCGGACTCGTCGACATAGACGACGCGGGTATCGAAATAGCCGTCCTCGCCCGTCAGTTCCTTGTAGATCGCGTCGGCGATGATGTGGGCGACCCGGCGCCAGCTTTCCGGCGAGGTGAAGAACTGCTGTCCGATCAATTGCTTACCGGCGAAGGTGTCCCACAGGCGGAACTCCGCCTTCAGCCTGCCGTCGCCCTGCTTGGTGACGCGGCCGGTGACAAGCGCCTGGGCATTGATCACCTTCCAGTCTTCAAAGCGCGGCGCAGCATCGGGGTTCGAGATCTTTTCGATGAACGCACCCTTTTCGATCGGCGCGAAGAGGCCGGACCTCTCAAGGTCCGCAGCAATCACGCCGGAAATATTGGTCCCAAGCTGATCACCGGAGAGAAAATCTGTAATCGCGATGGGCATGGGTTCAACCACGCCCTTGGTGATATCGAGTTTGAGCTGCGCGCGCGCCGGGAGCGTTGCAACAGCCAACAATGCGATAATCATCGCGAAAGCGGAAAGAATTGTCCGGGTCGTTCTAAGCATAAGTTCAGGGCCCTCTTTTGGCTGGCCAATTGTCATCATCAGGTCGTTCCTGGATAGAAAGTCAGTTCAACATCTTTCCAGGTATCATATTTGTCTTGCGGCAGATTGAACGGCACCGAGCGCATGACCGCGCGCAATGCACTGCTCTTGATCGCGTTCAGGAGACCGGGTTCACCGCCACTGCCGCTCACGACCGGCGAACCTTCGATCTCGCCACTCGGCGTGAGCTTGAACGAGACGATGATCTTCATATCCGGATATTCCTCGGCACCCACCGGCTTGTTCCAGTTGCCCTCGATGGCGCTGCGCAATGCATCCATTTCGCTCTGGCTGAGCTTCGAGCCGCCCGTCGCCTTGTCGGCGCCAAGAGAAGCCCGGTCCGTGGAGCGCTTGGCACCGCCTGCGGATGGCTTCTGGTTGTTGAGCAATTCCGCAACCTCGTCGGCTATGCCCTTCTCCTTGGAGGGTTTGGCCGCCGTCTGCGTCTGCTTCGGCTTCTCAGGTTCCTTGCGCTCCGGAGTCTTTGCCGTCTGCGCCGGCTGGGTAGGCTTTGCTTCCGGCTTGGCGACATTTTCGGGAAGCTTGAAGGTCTCTTCCTGCGGTACGGGATCGGGCTTTGCTTCAGTAATGGCCGCGGCCACGGGGTCAGGTTTGACTTCCTGCTTGGGCGCAGGCTCCGGCTTCACCTCCGTGGCGGGCACGGGTTCAGGCTTCGGTTCCGGCTTGACCTCGGGTTTCGGCTCAGGCTGCGGTTCCGGCTTTGGGACAGGCGCTTCCGATGGCTTCGGCGCTTGTGCGGATTCCACCGGCTTGGGCTTTATTTCCAGCGTCTCCTTGGTCTTGGTGTCGAGGTCACTGTCGCCGATATTCTGGGCGTCTAGCTGGGTCTGCGGCTTCTCGGCGGGCTTCGGCGCGGGCTTTTCGGCCTTCGGCGCCTTCTTGTCGCCCTGCTGCAGCTGGGTGATGGATTCGACGGGAACGATATCGATAGGCATGGACTCGACGTCCGCGACCATCGGGGCGGGCGCGGAGAACGTCAGCAGCCCCCAGCCAAGGATGGCGGCATGAATAACAGCAGAGGATACGACACTGCCCTTCATTTCGCTTAGCTATCCTGCTCCTGAAGACTGACCAGACCAATATTCTTGAATCCGGCCGATGAAATGCGCGCCATGACCTTCATCACCGCGCCATAATCGGCTGTCTTGTCACCGCGAACGAAAATGCGCTCATTATAGCCGGTCTTGGCGATTGCCTGCAGTTTCGGGACAATTTCCTCGATCGGAATTTCCGTGTCCTCGATGAAGATCTGTCCCTGCTGGTTGACCGAAATCGTGATCGGTTTGGTATCGGTATCCAGCGCCTTGGCGGCGGTGTCCGGCAGGTCGATCGGCACGCCAACCGTCATCAGCGGCGCAGCGACCATGAAGATGATCAGGAGAACCAGCATCACGTCGACCAGCGGCGTGACGTTGATTTCACTCATCAGCGCCTTGCTGGCCCGACCGCGGCGTCGGCGTCCGCCTGAAGAGCCATTGTTTCCCATTGACATGCCCATGGCATCAATCTCGCAATTTCAAGTATCGGTTACGCAGGCGGTCATTCAGGTCCGCGGCAGCTTCTCATCGATTTGCCGCGAGAGTATGGCGGAAAACTCGTCCGCAAAGCCTTCCATGCGTGCTGTAAGCTTGCCGGCATCGCTCGACAATTTGTTGTAGGCGATAACGGCTGGAATAGCGGCGACAAGGCCGATAGCCGTTGCCAGCAGCGCTTCGGCAATACCAGGCGCCACAACGGCAAGGCTGGTGGACTTGGAACCGGCAATCGCCATGAACGAGGTCATGATGCCGATGACGGTGCCGAAGAGACCGATGAAGGGGCCGGCGGAACCGATCGTCGCGAGAAATGTCAGGCGGGCGGCGAGATAGTCGCTTTCGCGCGCCAGCGCCACGTCCATCGCCTTGTCGATGCGCATCTGCAGGGCGATTGGCGACCGGGCACCCTTTTCGAATGACTTCTTCCATTCACGCATGGCGGCGATGAAGATCGAGCCCATGCCGGTGGTGCGCTTGTCGCCAAGGTTGCGATAGAGCTCTTCGAGCGACTGGCCCGACCAGAAGACCTGTTCGAAACGGTCGAAGGCGCGCTTGGCGCGTCCGAATCCGAGCGCTTTGTCGATGATGATCGCCCATGTCCAGATGGACGCACCGAGAAGCCCGATCATCACAAGCTTGACGATAAATCCGGCTTGCCAGAACAGTCCCCAAAGCGAAGTATCTGATGCTTGAACGGCAACCGCTAAATTTTCCATAACCACAACCCTCGAATCCGAAAACCCGGCATGTTGACCGGGGCGCAATCGTCTCTCACTCCAGATGAGCCACGCTAGTGAGACCGGATTTTTCCAGTAACCACACCGCGGCTTCTCACGGTTAATTTTGGTAAAACGAAGGCGTTAACGCAAAACGCCCCGTTTGATGACCTTATTCATGGTTTGTTATGGTTAAGGATCAGTTATGATTCAGCCCGGTGCGTGATTTTAAATTATCGAGGCTAAGATTGCGGCTTGAAAAGCTTGATCCATTCTGCGGGAAACCTTCGCGGCCGCCCGGCGCCATTGACAAGGGCGGCTTCGACCCTTGCCGCGATCAAGAGTTCTTCACCGCGTTTGATCGATTGCGCCATGCGCACGCGCGCACCCGATATCTCCGCCGTATGGGTCTCCACCGTCAGGACATCGTCGATACGCGCCGCTGAGCGAAAGTCGATCTCCATGCGCCGCACCACCCAGACGATGCTTTCACCGAGCTTGCCGTCGGCCAGTTCCGAGTGGTGCACGCCGAGAAGCCGCAGATAGTCGGTGCGCCCGCGTTCAAGAAATTCGAGGTAGCGGGCATGGTAGACGACGCCGGAAAAATCGGTGTCCGCATAATAGACGCGGGCAAGCAGCCGGTGCCCGATATCGGTCAATTCTCCGGCGAGACCATCCGTTAAGGAAAGAATATTGTTTTCGCTCATGGTTCTTTTCTTTTGCCGGGTAGGCGGGCATTTTGTCCAGACCCGGATGGAGGACGTGAAGGAATTGGCGTTTCGATTGTTTCACGTGCTTTTCGCATTTGCATGCCTGCTTGTCACTGTTGCAACGGCATCGACCACCGCCTTCACGATGCACCGCGGGGTCAATCTCGATCCATGGGTCACCTGGCCGCTTCCCGAACGTTGGGACGATGAAGAAATCCTCACCAACTTTCCGGAGTGGCGCCGCAATACTGGGCTGGAAGACCTGCAGGCAATCCGCAAGGCGGGCTTCGATTTCGTCCGCATGCCTGTCGATCCTGCCATCTTCCTGCAGGATGCCTCGGAGGAGCGCGTCAGGAAGCTGCTTGCCGCAATGCTCCGATCCATCGACTTGCTGCATAAGGCCGGTCTCAAGGTGGTCGTCGACATGCATACGATCCCGAGCGACAAGCGGAAAATCGGCACCAACCAGATTTCGTCGGATCCGGCCCTGTTTGCCCGTTATCTCGACCTGGTAGGGCGCCTCGGCCGCGCCCTTTCCATCACCGATCCCGCGCTCACTGCCTTTGAGCCGTTCAACGAGCCGGTGGTGGATTGCGATTTGGCAGTCTACCCAAAATGGTCCGCCTTGCTGGTGCAATTGCATGCCGCGGCGCGCAACGCATTACCCAATCACACGCTGGTTCTCTCTGGCGGATGCTGGGCGAGCGCTTACGGTCTGATCCAGATCAATCCGACGACCGTCGCGGATGACAATGTGATCTGGACCTTCCACTCGTATGAGCCCTATATTCTTACCCATCAGGGCGCAGGATGGACGGGCGATGCCATGGCCTATGTCGAGGGCCTGCCCTATCCGCCTGACAGGCTCGGGGAAGAGGGGTTTCACGAGGTTCTCGAAGAAGCCCGCCATCGCATCGAGAAGCAGGCGCCAGAGGACAAGCGCAAGGCCCTTCTGAACAATCTCAACGAAATGGCCGATGGGATTGCCGATGATGCCAAGGCGCTGGCGAGACTGAACGAGCCGTTCGATCAAGCGGATGCATGGAGCCGTCAGTATAATATTGCCCCGGAACGGATATACCTTGGCGAGTTCGGAATGATCCGTCAGGAATATGGCAAGAATTTCCTCATGCCGGCCGAGTGGCGCGCCGCTTACATGAAAGACGTGGTTGCGGCGGCAAACAAGCGTGGCTTTCCCTGGTCCGTCTGGTCGTGGGGCGGCGCCTTCGGCATCACCCTTGCCGACGACAAGCGGGTTTTCGATCCGGTTATCCTCGAAGCGCTGAAAGCTGAATAAGCTTCATTCGTCTTCCTGGAAGAGGTTGATCTGTTGCTGCGTAACTTCTGCCGGCGCATTGAGCCCGAGATGTTTCCAGGCATTGGCGGTCAATACGCGGCCGCGCGGCGTGCGCTGTATAAAGCCCTGCTGGATCAGGTAAGGCTCGATAATATCCTCGATCGCGTCGCGCGGTTCGGAAAGCCCGGCGGCGATCGTTTCGATTCCGACCGGCCCACCGCCGAAATTATGTGCAATCATAGATAAATAGCGCCTGTCGAGCTGATCGAGACCGAGAGAATCCACCTCGAGCCTCAGCAGCGCCGAGTCGGCCGTTTCGCGATCGATCCGGTCCTTGCCATCGACAATGGCGAAATCGCGCACGCGCCGCAACAGGCGGCCGGCAATACGCGGGGTGCCTCGTGCACGGCGTGCGACTTCGAGCGCACCGTCATCGGTCATGCCAATGCCCATGATCCGGGCCCCGCGCCGCACGATATGTTCGAGCTCCTCGACCGTGTAGAAGTTCAATCGGATGGGAATGCCGAAACGGTCGCGCAACGGCGTGGTCAACAGGCCTAGCCGGGTCGTTGCAGCCACAAGGGTGAACTTGGCAAGATCGATCTTGACGGAACGGGCTGCCGGTCCCTCGCCGATGATCAGGTCGAGCTGATAGTCTTCCATGGCCGGATAGAGAATTTCCTCGACCGCCGGGTTGAGCCGATGGATTTCGTCGATGAACAGGACGTCATTTTCTTCGAGATTGGTGAGCAGCGCGGCAAGATCCCCAGCCTTGGCGATGACCGGGCCGGAAGTCGAGCGAAAGTTGACGCCGAGTTCCTTCGCCATGATCTGCGCCAGCGTGGTCTTGCCAAGGCCCGGCGGCCCGACGAAGAGCACATGATCCAGCGCCTCGCCCCGCGATTTCGCCGCCTCGATGAAAACCTTGAGATTGGCGCGCGCCGCAGCCTGCCCGACGAAATCGGCAAGGGTCTGCGGTCGCAGCGAGGTATCAAGGTCCTCGCCGCGCTTGTCGGGTGAAATCAGACGGCCAGCATCGCTCATGCGCCTGTCCTCGCATAACCCGCTTCGTCAGACAATGGCATTAGCGCGACAGCTCCTTGAGGCCGAGCCGTATGAGCTTGGTCGAATCGGCGCCCTCTCCCGCCTCCTTCATCGCCGCCGCCACCGCATTGGCGGCCTGGTCGCGCGAATAGCCGAGATTGGTGAGGGCCGAAACCGCATCGGCGACCGGGCGGGGCGCGACGCCCTCGCCGATCTCCTGCTTGAGGCCGATCGTGCCGCTGGCCTCGCCGGCAAAGGCCGGGGCCTTGTTCTTGAGTTCGGTGACAATGCGCTCGGCTACACGCTTGCCGACGCCCGGCGCCCGGCTGACCATGGCAATGTCGCGCAGGGCGATCGCGTTGGCGAGGTCAGACGGCGTCAACACGCCAAGTACGCTGAGCGCCACCTTGGCGCCAATGCCCTGCACACTCTGGAGCAGGCGAAACCATTCCTGTTCGAGCGGCGAGGTGAAGCCGAACAGCCTGATCATGTCTTCGCGGACATAGGTTTCAATGAAGAGCGTTACCGCCTCGCCAACTCCGGGAAGATTCGAAAGCGTCCGCGCCGAGCAGTAAGCCACGTAGCCCACCCCATGCACATCGATGATCACATGATCTTCGCCAATTTCGTCTACCGTACCCTTGAGCTTGCCGATCATCCGAGCGCCGCCAGTTTCTGTTCGATGGCTATGCGCCCGATCGCGCTTTGCCGGTGATGTGCGTGGCAGATGGCGACAGCGAGCGCGTCGGCAGCATCGTCCGTATCGAACGTCGCCTTCGGCATCAAAACCTTTACCATCATGTGAATTTGCTGTTTTTCGCCGTGACCGACGCCGATTACCGCCTTCTTGACGGCGTTCGGCGCATATTCGGCGACCTGCAAACCGGCGAGTGCCGGCACCAGCAGCGCAATGCCCCGCGCTTGCCCAAGCTTCAGGGTCGCCGTCGCATCCTTGTTGACGAATGTGTGCTCGACAGCCGATTCGTGCGGCACCATCTGGTGAATGACCGCCGCAAGACCATCGTGCAACTGGCACAGGCGCGAGGCAAGATCGAGCTTTGCATCGGAAAGGATCGTGCCGGAAGCGACGAAGCGCAGGGAATTGCCCAGCGTTTCGATCATGCCCCAACCGGTTCGCCTGAGACCGGGATCAATACCGATGATTCGAATCGCTTCCTTCATGTCGGGAACCTTACCTTTCTGCCGGGCATGTTGACAGTAGAAAGGTGAACAAAAGCGAAACGAAACCGTTTATGATTGCCGAAAGCGAACGCTCAACGATTGCCGAAGGCGGTGGCAAGCAGCGTGATCTGATCCGAGACCGGATTAGTCGAGAAAAGCGGGCGCTCCTCGACGTTCTCATTGTAGATCTCGTCATCCATCTGCCGGACGCGTGCCTGCAGCCGGAGCGAGCGATGCACAATGTCGCAATAGGAAAGCGGGATTTCATCCCAGCCCGCGACGCTTTCGGGGGCCGAATCGGTATCAAGGCGCACCTTGGCCTTCTCCGAGAGCACCTGGTCGGGCGTCATCTCGCCGCTGCGCGAAGCGCGCTGCAGGAGGAGCCAGGAAGCGACCTGCATCAGCCGCGTCGTCAGCCGCATCGATTCCGCGGCATAGAGCGTGGCGGCGACACGGGTGAGCCTGCGGGCAGCGGCGCGCCCTTCCCCATCGAGATAGGAAGCGGCTTCTTCCACAAGACTCATGCCTTCATCATAGAGATGATTGAAGCTTTCCGACCGAACCATGCGCTCCGCAAGTCGTATCGTGTTGTCCACGTGGAATTCCTGTTCAGCCATCATATGCCCTGTTACCAATGCGCTGCCGCGAACCGAATCTTGCCAAAGCCGTGCACCCTTACTGAAACAGCAAGCGATACACCACAACGGTCGGCGGACAGTATTCCCCAGCAACCTGCCTGCATACTCACATCAGCGCAAGTTTATCCTTAATAAAGGGTTAACGGCAGGGCCGGTCGGAAGATATGAACATAAAAAAAGAGCCGCGAAACATGGCGGCTCTCAGGAGTCTAACAGGGAGGCGTCAAACAAAGTGGCCAAACCACTTGGTAAGAATCCAGAAAACTGGATGTTCAATTTATAGATTGTAATGCTTAATGATTCCTTAACGCCAACAATAAAGTTGGGCGGAATGCTCCATCCATGCGGTGCGTTCATGGCTTGCCGTGGTGAATCGGCGCCTCAAGACAACGGCGGCGAGGGTGTTGTACCTGGATGACGGTAGCAGAACGTCCGCCACGCCCATCGTTGATCGCTCGGCACCTCTGTCACCGACAGGGCTTCAGTTTGAAGTTAGCCCACTCCACCGCATCCTCGTTCTCTTGTTCCGAGGATTCTTCCTAAAGCGCCCTTGCCCGCTTGCGCAGCTCGAACTTCTGGATCTTGCCCGTCGAGGTCTTCGGAATCGGCTCGAACAGCACATTACGCGGGCATTTGAACTTGGCCAGCAACGTGCGGCAATGGGCGATGATCTCAGCCTCGCTCGCCGCATGGCCGGGCTTCAGTTCGACAAAGGCGAGCGGGGTTTCGCCCCATTTATCGTCAGGCCGTGCGACCACCGCGCAGGCGCCGACGGCCGGGAACTTGTAGAGTGCGTCCTCGACTTCGATCGAGGAAATATTCTCGCCGCCTGAAATAATGATGTCCTTGGAGCGATCCTTCAGCTGGATATAGCCGTCCGCATGCATCACGCCGAGATCGCCGGAATGGAACCAGCCGCCCGCGAAAGCCTGGTCGCTTGCCGCCCGGTTCTTTAGATAGCCCTTCATGACGATGTTGCCGCGGAACATGACCTCGCCGATGGTCTCGCCGTCAGCCGGCACCGGCTGCAGCGTTTCCGGATCGAGCACCGCCAAATCTTCCAGCGCCGCGTAGCGGACGCCCTGCCGCGCCTTCTTGGCGGTACGCAGAGAAACATCGAGCGCATCCCACTCGTCCTGCCACTCATTGACAACGGCCGGACCATAAGTCTCGGTCAGCCCATAGAGATGGGTGACGGCAAAGCCGGCTTCCGCCATGCCCGCCAGGATCGACTCTGGCGGCGGCGCAGCCGCAGTATTGAAGGTGACCGTTTGTGGGAATGACCGCTTGTCCGTTTCCTTCGCGTTGATCAGCGTCGACATGACGATGGGCGCCCCGCAAAGATGAGTCACGCCGTAGTCTGCGATGGCATCATAGATCTGCCTGGCGCGCACCCAGCGCAGACAGATATGCGTGCCGAACTGCAGCGCCAGCGTCCAAGGGAAGCACCAGCCGTTGCAATGGAACATAGGCAAGGTCCACAGATAGACCGGATAACGTCCCATTCCCGAAGCGATGATATTGCCATAGCCCATCAGCGCCGCACCACGATGGTGATAAACCACGCCTTTCGGATTTCCCGTCGTGCCGGACGTGTAGTTGAGCGTGATGGCATCCCACTCGTCATCGGCCTTCGACCATGCGAATTCAGGATCGCCGGAATCGACAAAGGCACCGTAGTCCATCCCGCCCAATGGTTCGCCTTGGGGATAGGGCGCATCGGCCGGGTACTCGGCATCGACGAAGTCGATCACGATCGGCTTGACCGCGGCAAGCTTGAGCGCCTCGCGAAAGACATCGGCAAATTCGCTATCGACGATGGCAACCCTGGTTTCCGCATGATCGAGCTGGAACGCGATCACCGCTGCATCGAGCCGCGTGTTGAGCGAGTGCAGCACGGCCTGCGTCATCGGAACGCCGAAATGGGCTTCAAGCATCGGGGGCGTATTGGAAAGCATGACGCTCACGGTGTCGCCTTTGCCAATGCCAAGCCGCGACAGTGCCGATGCGAGCTGGCGCGTGCGCCGATAGAACGTGCCGTAATCGATGCGCTGGGCCCCGTGAATGATTGCCGGTCGGTCGGGATAGACGCACGCCGCCCTTTCGAGAAAGGAAAGCGGCGTCAGCGGCTGATGGTTGGCCGCGTTGCGCTCAAGATCACGATCGAAGATTCCGCCCATACACGCCTCCCAACGCGATAGCTCCCAAACTCAAGCTACAGCGATTTGATTGGCGGAGAAAGGACCGATGGCCTTCGGCTCAAGTCCGGTCTTCGGGCCTGGCCCAAAGACCCATTTCTCATACTCAGGCAGAACGCGCCGTTGCCGGCTTCATGGCCCCGGCCGGCATGGACTTGCCGGCTACGACGGGCTTGGTCTTCTCCGCCTTCTGGACGGGACGCCCACCCCAGCCGAGCCGTGGCAGCCACTCGAGATAATAGGCAAGCGCGAACTGAGCCATGATGCCGCTGGCGATCAGCAGCGTATCGTCGAGAAGCCCGCCAGGATTCATGACCTTTACGACCTGAGCCACCATCGCAAGGATTGTGCCCGCTACGAAGACCGGCAGCGAATGCTTCCCGAGAATGGCGAGCGGGTGATCGGCGGATGTGCGTGCGAGATTCGAGATCGCCGGTACCGAGACGATGACATAGGCTAGCGCCAGAACATGCGCGAGGCGTGTCAGCGACAGGAAGGTCTTGTCGAAACCGGTGACGACCATGGGCAGGCCCAGCGACGTGTCGATGCCCCAGAGCGGCCACCGCACCCAGAATAGCGCGACCAGAATATATGCCACTGACAGGCCGAACAGGTATTTGTTGAAGGCGATCGTGCCGCCGCGGCGAACATGCATGATGCCAGCCAACCCCACTACGAACAGGAACTGCCATGACAGAGGGTTAAGGAACCAGACGCCGTCGGTCGGATAATTGGGCGGCGCGATCTGGTAAACGCCGGACACCAGCCACAGCAAGCCGGAGGCGCCGACAAGGAGGGCAAGGCTATATTGCGCAATCACCAGGAACAGCGGCAGCATCAAAAGCAACACGCCATACATGGATAGAATATTGTTGTAGCCAAGCTGATGGCCCATCGTGGCAAGCCCGATCAGCGCCTTTGCCGGCTGATCCATCAGGGGACCGATATTGATGAACGACATGAATTCCGGACGCTGCAGGTAAATGCCCGCCGCGCAGAAAATCGCGAGCGTCGCGATCGTCGTCAGAATATGGGTGCTATAAAGGGTTGCTGCCCGCCGCCACGCCTTCAGTGTCATCAGGAAACGGTTGCCGGGTTCGAACTTCGAGCCATAGGCAAGGCCGACGGCAATACCCGAGATCAGGACGAAAGCCTCGGCGGAATCGGAGAAGCCAAAGTTCTTGTGCGTGAGATTTTCATAGACCGTGCCTGGCACGTGATTGATGAAAATCGTCAACAGGGCAAGCGCTCTGAAAACATCGATACGGGTATCCCGCTGTTTCAGCTGAATCTGTGTCATGGCCTTCCCGTATTCCGATATGCAAGGTTGAATTTTACACGCCGCCGATCGGCGCGAGTGAGGCGTATGAATGTGGTGATTAATGTTGACATAGGACAAAAGTTGCGTTTCGGCTGATCAACTTTCGTTGAAAATTATAACAAACTGACCACGCCGTCATAGGTCAGCTTCAGTCCCATCAGCAAAATCATGATGTACATGAAGGGGTAGAAAATCTCCGGCCGCATGCGCTTGACGATCCAGGCGCCAGCGAAGGTTGCAAGCGGCGCCAGCGGCAAAAGCACTGCCGAAGCCCTGAGATTTGCGGTGTCGAACTGCCCAAGCGCGAAATAGGGAATGACCTTCACGGCGTTGACGATCGCAAAGAAAATTACGCTCGTTCCATTATAAACTTTGGGATCCTGGCGCAGCGGCAGGGCATAGACCTGATAGGGCGGACCGCCCGCATGAGCGACGAAACTTGTGAAGCCGGCGAGCGTCGACCACAGCGTCGCACTCGCCGCATTGTGGGGCTGTGCCGTCGCTCGCTTTGCCGCACTCGTAAGCATGTAGCGGGCGAAAAAGATGATCGCGATGGCCCCGACAATGAGCTTGACCATGTCGTCCGTGACGATGGACGCGGTGAGCCAACCGATGCCAATGCCGAGAAATGCGCCCGGCAGCATGAGCTTCAGCGTCTGGTTGTCACGGTAGCCGCGCCATGACCAGAGGCTTGCGACATCCATGACGATGAGGATCGGCAACATGATCGCTGCCGCCTGCACCGGCGGCATCACCAGAGCCATCAGCGGCACGCCGACCTGCCCCATCGCCCCGCCAAGGCCGCCCTTCGACAAGCCGATCAGGATCGTTGCCGGAACGGCGGCAGCATAGAACCATGGGTTCATCAAGAGGTCGGGCATGTCAGGAAATCCGGCGGATGGGCGTAAATCTGTGTAACCCCGCACGTCGCGGTTGAGAAACGATTTTTGGAATTGTGCCCCGATTTCGATACACCGGCGCTTAACCCGCCTATGGCAACATGCCCATGAAGGCCGGGAGGACTGTTCAAACCGACTGCCTTCCTTTATGCCCCAATTTGATCACGAGCACTCGCTTTATGGGTGCGCCCAATGCATTCGAGAACGAAACAGGTTGCAGCCATGAACACCAAAACAACGCCCGAACGCTGCCGAATCGTTCTGATCGCTCCGCCAGCGGCCAGCGCCGAAGAACTTGTGAGGATTCTCGCATCAGCTTTATCGGGCGGCGATGTGGCCTCGGTCCTTCTTCCGCCCTATGATGTCGACGAAGCCCAATTCCAGATGCTTGCCGAAGCCGCGGTGCCGGTGATCCAGAACGCGGGCGCCGCCGCCATCATCGTCGGGAACACGCAGGTTGCGGGACGCGTGAAGGCTGACGGCCTGCATATCGAAGGCCCAGCCACCGCCATTGCCGATGCCGTGTCGCGCTTCTCTCCAAAGCTCATCGTCGGCACCGGCAACGTCAAGAACCGCCACACGGCGCTTGAGATGGGCGAGGCCCAGCCGGATTATGTACTCTTCGGCAAGATCGGCGCGGATACCAAGCCTGATGCGCATCCGCGCAATATCGAGCTTGCCGACTGGTGGGCGGGGATGATCGAGATCCCCTGCATCATCCAGGCGGGCAACAATCTCGAAAGCATCTTCGACGCCGTTTCCACCGGCGCGGAATTCATTGCCCTTGGTGCCGCCATATTTGAAGGAAACAACCCGGAATCGGCAATCCGGGAAGCCAACAGGCTCCTCGACCAGCACGCGCCGAGATTCGAGGAATGAGATTTATGGGTGCAAGGTCGCTAAACCTTATCCGCACGGGCGCAGTGCTTGCCTTTTCAGGCATCGTTACTGGCGCCCCGGCCCAAACGGCGCAGCCCGTGCCGACTGCACCGCCCCCGGCCGAAGCGGTTAAACCTGCCCTTGAAGATCCGAAGCCAGCGCCTTTGCAACAGGAACTTGGCGCACCCGTCACATCCACCAAGCAGGACAGGCCAAAATCGGCCGGTGACAACAATTCGGCCGAGCCTATCAATCCGACCCGATTCGGTCAGGCGCCGGCCGACGACGCCTTTGGCGCCTACCAGCGCGGCCTCTACAAGACTGCCTACAACCTTGCGCTGCCCCGCGCCGAAGCCGGTGACAGCGCTGCGCAGGTGCTGCTTGCGGAAATATTGGCGCGCGGCCTTGGAACGCCGGTCAACATGGCAGAATCCGCCAAATGGTATGGCAAGGCCGCCGAGCAGGGCGTACCCGAAGCCCAATTCCGCTATGCGGCCATTCTGCTCCAGGGACGATATGCCCCGAAGGATCCGAAAAAGGCCAAGGAACTGACCAAGGCGGCGGCAGACAAGGGCAATGCCGCAGCTGAGTTCAACTACGGCCAGATCCTCATGCAGGAGCGCCCGGGCTCTGCCGGCATTGAAAATGCCTATCCCTGGTTTCTGAAAGCCGCAGACAAAGGGCTTGCCGATGGCGAATATGCGGTAAGCCAGGTGCTGGCCAATGGAACGCCGACGATTCCGCGCGACATGGCGAAGGCGCGGGAATATCTCATCAAGGCCGCGGTCAAGGGTTACGATACGGCGCAGCTCGACCTCGGTAGCTGGCTCGTCGCCGGGCTCGGTGGTCCGCACGAATACAAGGCTGGCTTCGGCTGGATGCTGCGGGCAGCAACGAGCGGCAATGTCGCCGCCCAGGCGCGGCTTGCAAAGCTCTACCGCGACGGCATCGGCGTCGAGGGCGATTTTATCAAAGCTGCTGCGTGGTACATCGCCGCCAAGCGTGCTGGCCTCAACGATCCCGATCTTGAATCCTTCATGGACGGTCTCGACGACGATCAGAAAAGCCAGGCCATCGCGGAAGCCAACAAGCTCCAATTCCGCTAGAACCTTTCCTGTTCACATGGAACTGTTCGAATTCATTGCGTTGACGGATCGTGCATCCCGGTCGTAGCTTCGCTCCATCCGCATAACCAAGCGATGGGAATTCGAAATGCCACTGATTAACCGTGCTCATGAAATGCAACAACACGTCGCCGAGTGGCGCCGTCATCTGCATGAAAACCCGGAAATCCTCTACGACGTGCATGAGACGTCGAGATTTGTCGCCGAGAAGTTGCGAGCGTTCGGCTGTGATACGGTTGAGACCGGGATAGGCCAGACGGGGGTTGTCGGCATCATCCGCGGACGCCACGGCGATGGTCCGGTGCTCGGGTTCCGCGCCGACATGGATGCCCTGCCGATTGCTGAGGAGAGCGGCAAACCATGGGCATCAAAAACACCCGGAAAGATGCATGCCTGCGGTCATGACGGCCACACTGCAATGTTGCTCGGGGCAGCGCAGCACCTTGCCGATACACGCAATTTCAAGGGTTCGATCGCCGTCATCTTCCAACCGGCCGAAGAGGGTGGCGCCGGTGCCCGCGCAATGATCGACGACGGCATGATGGATCGCTTCGCCATTCGCGAGGTCTACGGCATGCACAACGCCCCCGGGCTGCCCCTTGGTGAATTTGCCACCCGAAAGGGCTCGATCATGGCCGCGACGAACGAATTCGAGATCACGGTAACGGGGCGTAGCGGCCATGCTGCCAAACCGCACTCGGCGATCGACCCGGTGCTGATCGCCGCCCACATCATTATTGCGCTGCAGTCCATCGTGTCACGCGAGACCGATCCATTGAAGGCGCTGGTCGTATCCGTGACGCAACTCAATGGCGGCGATGCGTCCAATGTCATCCCCGACCGCGTCAAGCTTGGCGGCACGGTGCGCACGCTCGTGCCGGAGATCAGGGAACTGGCGAAGAAGCGCGTGACGGAGATTGCAGAAGCCACCGCATCCGTGTTCGGCGGCAAGGCGGACGTCGTCTACCATGAAGGATATCCGGTCACCTACAACCATGATCGCGAGACCGACTTTGCAGTTGGCATTGCCCAGTCCATCGTCGGCGCAGCGGCCGTAAGCAGCGATATGCCGCCGGTCATGGGCGCGGAGGATTTTTCCTACATGCTGGAAAGCCGTCCGGGCGCCTTCGTCTTCATCGGCAATGGCGACACGCCTGCCCTTCACAATTCAGCCTACGATTTCAACGACGACGCGATCCCCTATGGCATCAGCTATTGGGTTTCGCTGGCCGAAACCGCGCTGGCCGCTTGAGCTGCGACCGATAAGAACAGGGCGCATCCTCAAGCAGTTTGCGCCCTCTCTCTTGCCTATTGTGTGAAATTGTGGTCTTGGAGGCGCCAATATTTGGCCTAGCCGGCGAAATCGGCGCCAAGTTCCAACAACAATCCGGATAGACAAATGAAAATCAACGGGAATGAAATCCGTCCAGGCAACGTGATCGAGCACGACGGCGGCCTTTGGGTTGCGGTCAAGACGAATGCCGTGAAGCCTGGCAAGGGCGGCGCCTACAATCAGGTCGAGCTCAAGAACCTCATTAACGGCACCAAGCTGAATGAGCGCTTCCGTGCCGCCGAGACGGTTGAGAAGGTGCGCCTTGAACAGAAGGATTTCTCGTTCCTCTACGAACAGGGCGAAGCTCTGATTTTCATGGACACCGACAGCTACGAACAGCTCGAATTGCAGAAGGACTTCGTTGGCGATCGCGCCGCATTCCTGCAGGACGGCATGATGGTTACGGTCGAACTCTATGACGAAAAGCCAATCGGTATCTCGCTCCCGGATCAGGTCACGCTGGCGATCACCGAAGCCGACCCGGTCGTGAAGGGCCAGACGGCGGCATCGTCCTACAAGCCGGCGCTACTCGAAAATGGCATTCGCGTTCTCGTTCCGCCATTTATTTCGTCGGGCGAGCGCATCGTCGTCGACACCAACGAAATCACCTATATCCGCCGCGCCGATTAAGCCGGCCCCGGGGAACCGGTTCCGCTGGCTTCCCTTATTGATCTTACGGAGACATACCCCGAATGGCGCGTTCAGCGATACTCAATGTAATGGTTCAGGCCGCCATGAAGGCGGGCCGCTCGCTGGCGCGTGATTTTGGCGAAGTGCAGAACTTGCAGGTGTCGCTCAAGGGTCCGGGCGACTATGTGAGCCAGGCCGACAAGCGCGCCGAAGAGATCGTCTACGCGGAATTGCGCCGCGCCCGCCCCGACTACAGTTTCCTGATGGAAGAATCCGGCGCGGTGGAAGGCAGCGACGGCCAGCACCGCTGGCTGGTCGATCCGCTCGACGGCACCACCAACTTCCTGCATGGCATTCCAATTTTTGGCGTATCCATCGCCCTCGAACGCCAGGGACAGATCGTTGCCGGCGTGATTTTCAACCCGGCCATGGACGAGCTCTATACTGCCGAGCGTGGTGGCGGGGCATTCCTCAATGATCGCCGTCTGCGCGTTGCCGGCCGTAACAAACTGGTCGATTCCGTCATCGGCACAGGCGTTCCGCACCTCGGCCGCGGCCACCATGGCAATTACCTTGTCGAACTGCGCAATATCATGGGCGAGGTTTCCGGCGTGCGCCGCATGGGCGCTGCTGCCCTCGATCTCGCCTATGTGGCCGCCGGCCGCCTTGACGGTTTCTGGGAAAGCGGCCTTTCCCCGTGGGACATCGGCGCCGGCATCATTCTCGTTCGCGAGGCTGGCGGTTTCGTCACCGACTTTGAGGGCGGACAGGATGTGGTGGAGAGCAGTTCGATCGTCGCCGGCAACGAAGCCATCCAGAAGGCGCTCGTCAAGGCGCTGAAAAAGCCGATCTGAGTCCGTCAGTTTAAGAAGCGCCCCAGAGGCTGGAGTAGGTGCGTTGTGGCGTGAGGTGGCTACCGTCCGGTAGTCGAGCCTTTTTTCCGTGCCGGATGTCGTAACCCCATCGAACAGTGAAAAAGCCTTGCTTTGCTTAGGCCATGCCTGTTGCGTGCTCAGGATTAGGGTCGGACCTGTTTAATTTGCCGGGCGTATGAAACGCGGAACCTCTTCAATCTCCGGTACATTTTGTGGAAATACTCTGTTTCCACTATCTCCTCCACCAACCTTGAATTGATGCAGCAATAACAAATTCAAGCGTTACCTCATTGCACCTTCCATTTTCACCTCGATTTCGGTTAGGGTCGCGGCAAATTCGGTTTATGCGACGCGGAGACGATGCGATGGCAGATTTCAGTTCGACCCGCCAGGGTCGGGATGGCGAAGAATACGATCCCTACCGGCTTTCAAGCCCGCGGTTCGTCCTCTTGTCCATGGCAATATTTCTGGCGATCGTAGCATTTCTTGCCGCTATCCTGTTTCGGCAGATCTCGGTGTTCTACGTCACGAACCCGGGCCTCAACAGCCTGATCATCGGCGTGCTTGCCATCGGCATCCTTCTTGCCTTCGGCCAGGTCATCCGGCTCTTCCCGGAAGTGCGTTGGGTAAACTCCTTCCGCCGCGGCAACAGCGATCCAAATGCGCATCCCGTCATGCTCGCACCGATGCGCGCCCTCATCGGCCGGCGCCAGTCCATGGCTCTGTCGACCAGCGCCATGCGGTCGATGCTGGATTCCATCGCGGCGCGCCTCGATGAAACCCGCGACATTTCCCGCTATCTGATCGGCCTGCTCGTCTTCCTCGGCCTGCTTGGCACGTTCTGGGGCCTGCTCGAAACGATTGGCTCCATCGGCCAGACCATTCAGTCGCTGGATCCGCGCGCTGGCGACGCGAACAGCGTTCTCGACTCGCTGAAGGCCGGCCTGCAATCCCCGTTGCGCGGCATGGGCACGGCTTTTTCGTCCTCTCTCTTCGGTCTATCCGGATCGTTGATCCTCGGCTTTCTCGACCTGCAGGCCGGCCGGGCGCAGAACCGTTTCTACACAGAGCTTGAAAACTGGCTTTCCAGCGTCACCGACCTCGGCTCGGATCTGCATGCGCTCGATGCGGCCAGTACCGGTACGAGCGACGAACTGCGCGCGCTGGCTGAGCGCCTGCAGAACATCCAGGAGAGCGGCGGATCGAGCCAGCGCACCACGGCGGCGCTGGCGAGCCTTGCCGAAGGAATTCAGGGGCTCGTCAAAAACATGCGCTCCGAACAGCAGATGATGCGCGACTGGGTGGAGAAGCAGGCTGACGAGCAAAAATCCATCCGCCAGACGCTGGCGAAACTTGGCGATGCCATTGCCCGCGACAAGGCCAACTGAGCATGGGACTCGGTCGCAATCGCAAGGCCATCCGCCACATCGACTACTGGCCGGGCTTCGTTGATGCCCTGTCGACGCTGCTCCTGTCGATCATGTTCCTCCTGTCGGTGTTCGTCCTGGCGCAATTTCTGCTCAGCCAGGAAATCACCGGCAAGGATGCTGTTCTCAATCGCCTCAACGCGCAGATCAATGAGTTGACGCAGCTTCTTTCGCTGGAACAGGGCAACAAACAGGACCTTGAAGATACGATCGCAAACCTGCAGGCGTCCCTCACCAATGCCCAGAGCGAGCAGTCGCGCCTGCAGGCGCTGCTGTCGCAGGGCGCCGGCGCCGGCGCTGCCGCCGAAGGCAAGATCAACGAGCTTTCCACGGGGCTTGAAAACGAAAAGCAGATCAGCGCGCGTGCGCTCTCGCAGGTGGAGATTCTCAATCAGCAGATATCCGCCCTGCGCAAGCAGATCGCTGCGCTCGAAGACGCCCTCAATGCGTCGGAGTCCCGCGACAGGGAATCGAATGCCAAGATTGCCGATCTCGGCAAGCGCCTCAACGTCGCCCTCGCCCAGCGTGTCCAGGAGCTCAATCGCTATCGCTCGGATTTCTTTGGCCGGCTGCGGGAGATCCTTTCCGACCGCGAAAACATCCGCATCGTCGGCGACCGCTTTGTCTTCCAGTCGGAAGTCCTGTTTCCGCTCGGGTCGGCCGTCCTCAATCCTGCCGGATCGGAAGAGATGAAGAAGCTTGCCGTCGCCTTGATCGAGCTTCAGAAGGAAATTCCCGACGATATCAACTGGGTTCTGCGCGTCGATGGCCATACCGACAACATTGCGCTGTCGGGCAGCGGCCAGTTCAAGGACAATTGGGAGCTTTCCTCCGCTCGCGCCATTTCGGTCGTCAAGTACTTGATCGCCAACGGCGTCCCGGCAAACCGGCTCGTCGCGGCGGGCTTTGGCGAATTCCAGCCGCTTGAACCCGGCGATTCCACGGAAGTCCGTGCACGCAACCGGCGCATCGAACTGAAGCTCACCGAGCGTTAAGCCAGCTGGAGCACGTCCTGCCATTTAAGCAGGGCATGCTCTAAAGCTATTCGGCAGCGCCCTTGAAGGCGTCGGACCCGGCCTCGAACTGCAACTTGGCGAGGCCGGCATAGAGGCCGTTCTGCTTGACCAGCGTCTGGTGCGTTCCTTCCTCGACGATCCTGCCGTTCTCCATGACGAGAATCCGGTCAGCCTTGAGGACCGTCGCCAGACGGTGCGCGATGACCAGCGTCGTGCGCCCTTCCATCAAATGGTCGAGCGCCTTCTGCACCAGCATTTCGCTTTCGGCATCAAGCGCCGAGGTCGCTTCGTCAAGCAACAGGATCGGCGCATCGCGCAGGATGGCGCGGGCGATGGCGATACGCTGACGCTGGCCGCCCGAAAGCGTCACGCCGCGTTCGCCGACTTGCGTGTCGTAACCATGATCGAGCGCTAGGATGAAGTCATGGGCGAGCGCCGATCTCGCGGCGTTCTCGATCTCCGCGGCACTGGCGCCTGGCCGGCCAAAGCCGATATTCTCGCGCACGGTCGTGGCGAAAATTGTCGTGTCCTGCGGCACGATGGCAATGTGCGAACGCAGATCGAGCGGATCGGCCTGACGCAGATCGACGCCGTCGATGGTGATGTTCCCGGAGACCGGATCGTAGTAGCGGAGCAGCAGTGAAAACACCGTGCTCTTGCCCGCGCCTGAAGGGCCGACGATGGCGACGGTTTCCCCGGGCGTGATGGCGAAGCTGAGACCCTTCAATGCGGGCGCCGCCGGGCGGCTTGGATAGTTGAAATGGACCTTGTCGAAGACGACGCTGCCAACGGGCGGCTGCGGCAAAGGCATGGGATTCTTCGGAGCCGCAATTGCCGGCTCTTCGGCCAGGATCTCCATCAGCCGCTCCGCCGCTCCCGACGCCTGCGACAATTCCCCCCACACTTCCGATAGAGCACCGAGTGCGCCCGCCGCAAACACCGCATAGAGCAGGAATTGGCCGAGCGTGCCCGGTGTCATCGCGCCGGAAAGAACGTCGCGCGACCCGAACCAGAGGACTGCGACCACGCTCGAAAAGATCATGAATATTGCAAAGGCTGTAAGTATCGCCCGTGCCATGACCGAGGCGCGGGCAGCATCGAAGGCATCTTCCACCGATTTCGCAAACCGGCGCGTCGCTAGCTTTTCATTGGTGAAGGCCTGCAGCGTGCGCACGGAAATAATCGATTCACTTGCATAGGCCGTGGCATTCGCCAGCCGGTCCTGCGCGGCCCGCGATCGCCGGCGTACCGAGCGACCAAAGGCAACGAGCGGGATGATGATCAGGGGAATTGCCGCAATCACGAGGCCCGAAAGCTTCGGGCTGGTAATGACCATCATTACGATGGCGCCGAAGGCAAGGATCACGTTGCGCAAGGCAACGGAAGCCGTCGCACCCACGGCAGACTTGATCATCGTCGTATCCGCGGTCAGGCGCGAGACGATCTCGCCCGATTGCGTGCTGTCGAAAAACGCGGGCGAAAGGCGGGTCAGATGCGCGAAGACGTCATGGCGAAGGTCGGAAACGATGCGCTCGCCGAGGGTGATGACGAAGTAGTAGCGTCCGGCCGAGGCAATGGCGAGCAGCGCGGCGAGCACGACCAGCATGCTGAAATACGTATTGATGAAGGCGCCATTCACGTCGGAAAATCCGTGGTCGATCATGCGGCGTACGGCGAGCGGCAGCGTCAGCGTCGTTACGGCAGCGATGACAAGCGAGACCAGCGCACCGGCAATCATGCCCTTGTAGCGGGCCATATATGGGAAGACCCGGCGCAGCGGCTTCAACGAGCGCCGCTTTCTTTCCGCTTCTTCGAGAGCCCGATCGGCCATACTTGCTTATTCCTCCTATCGGCTATGCGACTTTGCCGCCAGACGGCCTTGTTATTGCTTAAAGGCTGATGTATAGGCTCGCCAACAGTTTTGGAAGCCCACGGCCCTGTGACGTTTGGCTTCATCTCTACCAATCGGCTCCGGACCGGCTTGCCACATCGCTCGTGGCTCCAGTTTTGCGCCCTCTAGTTTAGGACAAGAAAGATGAAAGCCAAGATTCATCCCGACTATCACACGATCAAGGTCGTCATGACCGACGGCACCGAGTACCTGACGCGCTCCACCTGGGGCAAGGAAGGCGACACGATGAACCTCGACATCGACCCGACCACACATCCGGCATGGACCGGCGGTTCGCAGCAGCTGACCGACCGTGGCGGCCGCGTTTCGAAGTTCAAGAACCGCTTCGCCAACCTCGGCATATAATATTTCCCATCCAACGGGATTTAAAAGCGGCCCCGCCAAGCGCGGGGCCGTTTTTCTTTTGTCGCGCGGCAAATATGGGACTCGGCGAATTTGACAAGGACTTGATTCGCCAATAGCTTTTTCCAAACACCCAGCCGACTTCAAAGGGAGGACTGCCCGATGACCGACGTAACAACAGGTGTAGGAACCGCATCGGCCACTCCGGTCGAGCCAAGTCTACACCGGGTCATGGGACCCTGGCTGCTGCTTCTCTTCATCGTCGGCGATATTCTCGGCACCGGCATATATGCGCTCACGGGGCAGGTCGCGAAGCAGGTCGGCGGCGTCGTATGGCTGCCTTTTCTTATTGCCTTCATCGTCGCGGTCGTGACGGCGCTGAGTTACCTTGAACTCGTCACGAAGTTTCCGAAAGCGGCGGGGGCTGCGCTCTATACGCATAAAGCTTTCGGCATTCATTTCATCACCTTCATCGTCGCATTCACCGTCATGTGCTCGGGTATCACCTCGGCATCGACAGCCTCGCGTGCCTTCGCCGCCAATCTCTCCGGCGCATTCCAGCTCAATCTCGAAAGTGGGATCGGCATTTCGCTCGTGGCCCTCACCTTCATGGCCGTCGTCGCCGCAGTCAACTTCCGCGGTGTCGGCGAGAGTGTGAAGGCCAATGTCGTGCTGACGGTAGTAGAACTCACCGGTCTCCTGATCATTATCTTCATCGGCCTGATGGCGATTACCGCCGGCCAGGGCGATGTCTCGCGCATCACGCAATTTGCCACAGCACCTGATTCAAGCGTGTTCTGGTCGGTCATGGCCGCCACCACACTTGCCTTTTTCGCCATGGTCGGGTTCGAGGATTCCGTCAACATGGCCGAGGAATGCAAGAATCCGACCCGGATCTTCCCGAAGGTGCTGCTTGCCGGTCTGTTAATCACCGGCATCATCTACGTTCTCGTCTCGATATCGGCAATCACCCTCGTCCCGCCGGCAGAACTTGGCGAAGGCGAGACGCCGCTCCTCAAAGTGGTGCAGGCGGGCGCACCGAATTTCCCGCTTTGGATATTCGGCTTCATCACCATGTTTGCCGTTGCCAACAGCGCGCTCATCAACATGCTCATGGCTAGCCGCCTCGTTTATGGCATGAGCCGGGAGCATGTCTTGCCGCCGCTCTTCGGCAAGGTGCATCCGGCGCGCCGCACGCCCTATCTTGCCATCGCCTTCACGACGCTTCTCGCATTCGGGCTGATCATGTTTGTCGGCGAGGTACCGGCGCTCGGCGGGACGACGGCGCTGCTCCTCCTCTTCGTCTTCACCATCGTCAATATCGCGGTGCTCATCCTGCGGCGCGAGACGGTGGACCACGATCATTTCCGCACGCCGACCTTCCTGCCCGTCGTCGGCGCCATCTCATGCGCTTTCTTCGCTGGCCCATGGACCGGGCGCGATCCGGTTCAATACAAGATCGCCGGCATTCTCATCGGCGTCGGTGTTGCCCTGTGGGTGATCACGGTCCTCATCAACCGCGCAACCGGCGTCAAGCCCGTGGAACCCACCATGGAGACCCTCGGCGGCGACGGCCCCATGAACTGACGACAAAAAATCCCGCCAGCCTTGCGGCTGACGGGATCTGATTGTTGCACCGAAAATGCGATCAGGCCGCGCTGAGCTTGGCCAAAACCTCGTCGCTCACTTCGAAATTGGCATAGACGTTCTGAACGTCGTCATCATCGTCGAGCGTCGCGAGAAGGCGCAGAACCGACTGTGCTTTCTCTTCGTCGACCGGCGCCATGGTCTGCGGCTTCCAGATCGCCTTCACGGACTCTGCTTCACCAAGGGCACTTTCCAGCGCCTTGGAAACTTCGCCAATGTCCTCAAAGGCGCACAGGATGACATGGCCGTCCTCGTCGCTCGAAACATCATCGGCGCCAGCCTCGATGGCGGCTTCCATGACCTTGTCGGCGCTGCCGGCTTCCGGCTTGTAGGTGATTTCTCCGACGCGGTTGAACATGAAGCCCACCGAGCCGGTTTCGCCCATCGCGCCGCCCGCCTTGGTAAAGGCAGCGCGAACATTGGAAGCCGTGCGGTTGCGGTTGTCCGTCAGTGCCTCGACAATCACGGCAACGCCGCCCGGGCCATAGCCCTCGTAGCGGACTTCCTCGTAATTGTCGCCCTCGCCACCGGCCGCCTTCTTGATGGCGCGCTCGATATTGTCCTTCGGCATGGACTGCGCCCGGGCATTCTGGACGGCCAGACGCAAACGCGGGTTCATTGTCGGGTCAGGCAGACCCTGTTTGGCAGCGACGGTGATTTCGCGCCCGAGCTTGGAGAAGATTTTCGACCGAACGGCGTCCTGGCGCCCTTTGCGGTGCATGATGTTCTTAAATTGTGAATGGCCTGCCATGGCACCCCTGCGTGCTTTGCTACGTTTGCTGATGTTTCACGTCAGGGCCCTGCAATTTGACGCTGCGGGCTGCACCTAGCGGAAAACATGCTGCTGGAATGGCGCCCTTATAGGGAAAATCCTATCGCGCGTCCAGCCACACGAGAAGCAAAGCTTGCATCCGGATCATCGTGTCAGCCGCACGCCTGAAAAGTTAGTCCGCGAAATGTCCGAGCAGAGGTTGAACCACTCGCAACCACCACACGCGTCGCGTGTCGTGCCCTTTTTGAACTCCCGGCGAAATGTCGAAAGCAGGGCAGCATCAAGTTCGATCGTGTCGCCGTTTTTCACTTGCCGCCCCAGCAATCTGCTCACTGCCGCAGCGGCTTTGGGGTCGCGCTCGCGAACACTCGCCCACAGGCAATGCGGATCTGCATCGCCAAGCAGAGGAGCGCAGACATCGTCCGCCCCCTCGCTCAGTTCTATGGCGTCGCCCGCCACAAGCCGCTTGATGACCTCGTCATAATTGGCAGTGAACGCCTCGCTGTAACCCTTGCCGACATAGGTCAGCATGCACAGGAGATGGTGCGGGCGAAGCCTGACCGTCAACCGAGGCGAACCATGACCCCTGAGCGGCGCAAGGCTTCAATAACGGCGGCTGCCAAAGCCGACTTCAGAATGCCGCCGACGATAAATGGTGCGACGCCCGATACCCATGCGGTTTCAAGGCCGAAAAGGTGGACGAGCCAGGAAGCGCCGAGCACGAGGCACAAGGCGTTGCCGAAGAGCATGACCGCGAAGGACGACCACGGATTGCGGGTCAGACCGCGCTCGGCGAGATAGCCGACAAACGCCGCAACGACCGGGAACGCGAAGAGATAGCCAGCGGTAGGACCGACGAAGGGTGCGAGCCCGAATGCGCCGCCCGCGAGAACCGGCATGCCCATCATGGCTTCAATCAGCCAGGCGATGACCGTGAGGCCCCCGAGACGCCAACCGTAAAGGGCGCCAACCATCGTGACCGCAAAGGTCTGCATGGTTACCGGTACCGGTATCATCGGCACGGAGACCCAGGAACTGACGGCAAGGAATGCCGTGCCTATAAGAACAGCGAGCGCCTTATAGACCAGCGGCCGGTTGGCGAGCTTCAGCGGAACGAAAGCTTCGGTAAGTGTCGTATTCATCAACGTTCAGTCCTTGTTGTCAGAAATTCCGGGTCAGCATGGAGCAAGGTCAGTGGCTCTTCTTCCTCCTTCGCCGCGCCAGCATGTTAAGCGCTTCGACGAGAGCCGAGAAGCCCATTGCCGCATAAATGTAGCCTTTCGGTACATGGAAACCAAACCCGTCGGCGATAAGCGTCATGCCTATCATCAGGAGGAATCCGAGGGCAAGCATGACTATAGTCGGATTGGCGGCAATGAACCGCGACAAGGGCTCGGCTGCGAGCAGCATCACTGTAACCGCCGCCAGAACCGCGATGACCATGATGGCAATCTCGTCGGTCATACCGACCGCCGTGATGATCGAATCCACCGAGAAGACGAGATCGAGCAAAAGTATCTGCATAATCGCCGCGCCCATGGAAAGAGTTACGGTCTTGCCGATGACATCTTCCTTGGCATCTTCATGATCGACCGTATGGTGAATTTCCTTCGTCGCCTTCCAGACAAGAAAGAGACCGCCGGCGATCAGGATGAGATCCCGCCAGGAAAAACCATGTCCGAAGGCTTCGAAGACAGGTTCCGTCAACTGCACGATGATCGAAATCGTAAACAGCAGCACCAGGCGCAAGATCAGCGCAGCGCTGATGCCAAGGCGACGGGCCCGGGCCTGCTGCTCTTTCGGCAGTTTATTGGTCAGAATTGAAATGAAGATGAGATTGTCGATGCCGAGGACGACCTCCATCACCACAAGCGTGACAAGGGCAATGAGCCCCTCGGGCCGATAGATGAAATCGAAATGGGAAAGTAGCGCTTCCATGGGGGTCGTTCCTGTGTTGCTGTTGGCCCGGATGGTGCAAAATCAAAGATAATAGATGTTCTGAAGTCTATTGGATGCGCAGGTGGTGTTGGCGCCTCGCAAGATCAACTCATTTCCAGAAGGAGGGGATCGTCTCCTCCAGGCGCGGCCCGATGCGCAGCGGCGCAATTTTCTCGGCAAGGCCGGTCCTGTCTGAAATTTCGACACCGACGCCGCAAATCGTCGCCTTGCCGCTTGCCGCCTCGAAACGTCCTTTCGGCACTTTGGAAAGGAAGCGGTTGAGCGGTTCCTCCTTGTCCATGCCGAGGGAGGAATCGTAATCACCGCACATGCCGGCATCGGACATATAGGCAGTGCCGCCATTGAGAATCTGCGCATCCGCCGTCGGCACGTGGGTGTGCGTCCCGACGACGAAGCTCGCGCGGCCATCGACGAAATGGCCGAAGCACTGTTTTTCGCTCGTCGCCTCGGCATGAAAGTCGAATACCGCCGCATCGGCCTGTTCGCCGAGCGGGCAGGCAGCAAGGATTTCCTCGGCGATGGTAAAGGGGTCATGCAGGTCCGGATGCATGAACACCCGGCCCATGATATTAGCGACAAGGACGCGGGCGCCGTTCTTTGCAATGAAAAGCCCCGACCCCTTGCCCGCCGTTCCGAGCGGAAAATTCGCGGGCCGCAGGAAGCGCTCTTCGCGTGCGGCAAAGACCAATGCCTCGCGCTGGTCCCAGACATGATTGCCGGTGGTGACGACATCCGCGCCGGCATTGATCGTATCGTGGAAGATTTCTTCAGTGATGCCGAAGCCGCCCGCGGCGTTCTCGCCGTTGACGATGGTGAAATCGAGCTTGAGGTCGGATATAAGGCCGGGCAACTGTTCGTACACAGCTGTTCGCCCCGACCGGCCCACCATATCACCTAGAAAAAGTAATCTCACTTACACATCCCGGGTCGGCCGCCACCCTTGGCGAGCCGTGCATCATCGAATGGATTTATCCGTCCGATTGATACTGCGCAACCCGCTTTCCGTCAGGATGGCTTCGAGCGGCATGTCATGCGGCTCGTCCGGCACGATTTCCACCTCCTGGCAGTCGAACGCCACGCCGACGAGGCGCGGATTTAGCCCCTTATCCTCAAGCCTGGCGATTGCCCGGTCGTAATAGCCGGCGCCATAGCCGATGCGGTGTCCACGCGCATCAAAGGCAGCGAGCGGTACCAGCATGAAGGTCGGATCAAGCACGGCGGCCTCCGCGGGCGGTCCGGCCGTGCCAAAACCGGTCTCGACCATGGGCGCGCCGCGCACGAGTTCGCGAAACAGGATCGTCTGTTTGTCGATGATGACCGGCAGGCATAGCCGGGCGCCGCGTTCACGCAAACCGAAAAGCAGCGGCCGCAAATCGACTTCGGACCGGATCGGCCAGAATCCCGAAACGATGGCGTCGGCATCAAGGGCGAAGGAAGCGAGACCGATATCGGCAATGCGCATCGACCCCTCGATACGCGTCTCGGTTGTCAGCGCGTCGCGCCGCCCGAGCGCCTCGAGGCGAAGTTTTTTCTTCAACTCTTTGATGGGGGAGTGATGCGTCACGGCAAGACTTTGATGGCGTGAAAAACAAAAGTGGCGTCCACACAACCGATGGAGAAGTCGATCCCGGGAACCTACAAAGTAGGTGGGCGCCGTGTGAAGAGGCCCACGGGCCTCCTCAGGGACAGCTCCCTAAGGGATCATTAAGGCCCCGGGGAATATGTCTCTCCTGTCGAGAAGCGCAGAGCGCCAAGCCGAATATAGGACGGCGCGCGCAATTGCACCAGTACCGTCCCCGGCTAATTTCAACCTCTTGCCCCGACGCTGCGCCATCCCTAATCTCGCGGGCTCACGAAAGGAATGAACATGCGCTTTGAAGGCACGGCGGCCTATGTGGCCGACAAGGATCTGATGATTGCGGTGAATGCGGCGATCGCCCTGGAGCGTCCGCTGCTCGTCAAGGGCGAACCCGGCACCGGAAAGACCGAGCTGGCGCGCCAGATCGCGGCGGCGCTCGGGCTGGATCTCATCGAGTGGAACGTCAAATCGACGACGAAAGCGCAACAGGGACTATACGAATATGACGCCGTCAGCCGCCTGCGCGATTCCCAGCTTGGCGATGCCCGCTTCAACGACATTGCCAACTATATCAAGCCCGGCAAGCTTTGGGACGCATTCACCGCGCCGAAAAAGGTCGTTCTCCTCATCGACGAGATCGACAAGGCGGACATCGAGTTTCCGAACGACCTCCTGCAGGAACTCGACCGTAACGAGTTCTTCGTCTACGAAACCGGGGAGACAATCCGCGCTGCCCATCGGCCGATCGTCGTCATCACCTCCAACAACGAAAAGGAGCTGCCGGACGCGTTCCTGCGGCGGTGCTTCTTCCACTATATCCGCTTCCCCGATGTCGAGACCCTGGCGAAAATCGTCGAGGTCCATTATCCCGGCATCAAGCAAAATCTGGTCCGCGCCGCACTGACGCAGTTCTATGAGATCCGCGACGTTCCGGGCCTGAAAAAGAAGCCGTCCACCTCCGAGGCGCTCGACTGGATCAGGCTGCTTGTCGCCGACGATATAGCGCCGGAAGATCTGCGGACCGACCCGAAGAACATGCTGCCGAAACTGCACGGCGCATTGCTGAAGAACGAACAGGATGTCCACCTTTTTGAACGACTGGCCTTCATGGCGAGGAGACAGGGATGAGCGTTGAAATCCGCCCTTTGGCGAAATCAGACGAGGCCGAGTGGCGGCGGCTGTGGACCGGATACCTGACTTTCTACGAGACGACGGTGCCGGAAGAAGTCTACCGGACAACCTTCGAGCGGCTTACGTCAGGCAATGACCACGAGTATCGCGGCTTCATTGCCGAACTCGATGGCAAGCCGGTCGGCCTTACCCACTATCTGTTTCACCGCCATTGCTGGAGCATTGAAAACGTCTGCTATCTGCAGGACCTTTTCGCCGATCCGGAGGTGCGAGGCAAAGGCATTGGCCGCGCACTGATCGAGGCTGTGCACACGCAAGCCACGAAGGCAGGGGCGCATTCGGTCTACTGGACGACCAACCAGAACAATGCGACAGCGCGGCAGCTCTATGACCGTATCGCCAAGGTCACGCCCTTCATCAAATACGTGAAGACTGTCTGATGTTCATCCCCTTCTTCCTTGAGCTGAAGGCGGCGCGCATTCCCGTTTCATTGCGGGAATATCTGACGCTGCTCGAAGGCTTGGAAGCGGGACTCGTCGACTATGATGTGGAAGGCTTCTACTATCTAGCCCGCTCCGCGCTCGTAAAGGACGAGCGCCACATGGACCGTTTCGATCAGGTCTTCGGACATGTCTTCAAGGGCATCGAAGCGTTAGGCGGCGAAGACGGCATCAATATCGCCAATCTTCCCGAAGAGTGGCTGCGCAAGCTTGCGGAAAAGCATCTCAGCGAGGAAGAAAAGAAACTCATTGAGGCTCTCGGCGGCCTCGACAAGCTAATGGATACACTGCGCCAGCGGCTTGCAGAGCAGAAGGGCCGGCACCAAGGCGGCTCGAAATGGATCGGAACCGCTGGCACCTCGCCTTTCGGCGCCTATGGCTATAACCCCGAAGGCGTGCGCATCGGCCAGGATGAGAGCCGACATCGGCGCGCCGTCAAGGTTTGGGACAAGCGCGAGTTCAAGAATTTCGACGACAGCGTTGAACTCGGCACGCGCAATATCAAGGTGGCGCTCAAGCGCCTGCGGCGTTGGATTCGCGAGGGTGCCGACGACGAGCTCGACCTTTCCGGCACAATCCAGTCTACCGCCGAACATGGCTATCTTGATGTCATAACCCGTCCAGAACGGCACAATCATGTTAAATTGCTCATGTTTTTCGACGTCGGCGGCTCCATGGACGAGCACATCAAGGTCGCCGAAGAATTGTTCTCCGCAGTGCGATCGGAATTCAAGCACATGGAATATTTCTACTTCCACAACTGCCTATATGAGGCGGTATGGAAGGACAATCGCCGCCGCCACACGCAAAGCATTCCGACCATGGACGTGATCCAAAAATATGGACCGGATTACAAGGTCATCTTCGTTGGCGACGCGGCAATGGCCCCCTACGAAATCTCGCATGCGGGCGGCTCGGTCGAGCACTGGAACGAGAAGGCCGGTGCGGCGTGGCTCGGGCAGGTACTCGACCAGTGGAAGAACGCAGTCTGGCTCAATCCGACCAAGGAAAGCTATTGGGATTATACGGCTTCGACAGCCATGATCCGCACGATTTTCGCGCACCGGATGTATCCGTTGACACTGGCGGGTCTCGAAGCGGCAACCCGCGAGCTTTCACGCCGGCATTGAGCCGAAAACCCGGCCATCCCATGCAATCCAGCGATTTTGTTGACATCCCGTCAAACCGCTCGTATTAGTCAAGTCATCAGATGACTTTAGGACTTTCCCATGCAGCCCGCTGCGCGCACCAATCTTGCCGAAACGGCAGTTAATAATATCCGGGCGGAAATCACCGCCGATCGCTGGAAGGTTGGCGACCGCATTCCCAACGAGGCCACGCTTGCCGACATGCTTGGCGTCAGCCGCGGCACCGTCCGTGAAGCTGTGCGCGTGCTCGTCGCGCAAGGCTATCTCGAAACGCGTCAGGGATCGGGGACCTTTGTTCTGTCCGTTATCGACACGGATGAAAGCCTGCTGCGGATGCGGCGCACCGGGTTGCGCGATCAGGTCGAGACCCGCTGTGCGCTCGAGGTCGAGGCGGCAAGGCTCGCTGCGGCCCGGCACAGGCCAGAAACGATAGCGCATCTGCGGCAGCTGCTCGCCAACCGCGGCGATTATGATCCGGCCGATCATGATCGCTATGTTCAGCGCGACCTCGCCTTCCATAAGGCCGTCGTGGCTGCTTCGAATAATCTCGCCTTCGTCGAGGTCTACGAGTTTTTCTCCGCCTCGATTCAGGAAGTCATAAAGGCGACCGTGACGGGCGAACTTCCGGAACCCGACATGGCGGCGCACCTCTCGATCGTCGATGCAATTGCTTCCGGCGATCCCGACCTTGCCGCGTCGACGACACGGGCTTTCATGGCTCCCATCCTGGATGAAATTGACCGGTTGCTTGCATCATGAACCACATGCCATCCAAATCCCGCGCTGAGGCGGCCATCGGCGATCAGCTGATCAACGCCGAAGCCGACAGCGTGCCGGAGCCGCGTGCGCCGCAATTTTCGAGCCGCAGCATCGCCATTGTCACCGGCCTCAGCCTTGTGCTCATCGCATTCAACCTCCGTCCGGTGTTTTCAAGTGCATCGGCCCTTTTGCCCGAGATCATCGCGCAGACCGGACTGTCGTCCTTCGGAGCTGGCGTCTTGACGACGCTCCCCGTCGTTTGCCTCGGCATCTTCGCGCCACTCGCGCCGAGGCTGGCCCAGCGCATTGGCGCAGAACGCACGCTGCTCGGCGTGCTCCTGCTCCTTGCGCTCGGTACTGCGCTGCGCGGCCTGCAATCCTTGCCCTTCTTGTTCATCGGTACCGCCCTTGCCGGCGCCTGCATTGCTATCGGCAACGTCTTGCTGCCGGGACTGGTAAAGCGCGACTTCGCCAGTAGCACCGGCCTGATGACGGGTCTCTACACGATGGCGCTTTGCGCCGGAGCCGCAACCGCGGCAGGCTTCACCCTTCCCCTGCAACGCATGCTCGGTGGCTCCTGGTCGCTCGCGCTCGGCGCGTGGGCCCTGCCGGCACTTGTTGTGGCTGCAATCTGGTTCCCGCACGCCTTCTTCCGCAAGGTCCGTACCAAGCATGCGGGCTTCAAGGTTGAAGGATTATGGCGCGACCGTCTCGCCTGGCAGGTCACCCTGTTCATGGGACTGCAGTCCGCCCTCGCCTATTGCATTTTCGGCTGGCTGTCGCCGATCCTGCGCGAGCGCGGCATGGATGGTGTAACGGCTGGCCTCGTCGTTTCCGTCTCGGTCATGGTCCAGGTCTTTGCCTGCCTTTTCGTGCCCTCCATCGCCGTCCGCTGTAAGGACCAGCGCGGCGTCAACCTTGCGCTCATTGCACTTGCCATCACCGGGCTGATGGGTTTCCTCTTCGCACCGCTATCGACCGTATGGGTTTGGGCGGTCCTGCAGGGGCTTGGACAGGGTGGTCTCATCGCCATCGCCATGACGATCATCGTCCTCCGCTCGCCCGATGCGCACATAGCCTCGCACCTTTCGGGGATGGCGCAGTGCATTGGCTACATGCTTGCCGCCGTCGGTCCGCTGCTTGTCGGCCTGATCCACAGCGTCACGGGCAGCTACGCCGCGACTGCTATCCTGTTCGTACTATTGGGCATAGGCGTAGCCTTTTTCGGCTGGGGCGCGGGCCGCGCCGCGCATGTAAACGCACGGACTATCGCAATTTAACAATTTCGGCATAGTATGCTACCAAGGTCGGAACCAACCGTGTTCCCCGGCATTTGTTGCGTAGCCGAAGGAGTTGAGTATTGGCGCCACGTGCGAACTGGAAAGGCTATCTTAAAGTAGCGGAGCTGAGTTGCCCCGTGAGCCTTTATACCGCCGCGTCGACATCCGACCGCATCGCCTTCCACACCATCAATCGCGCCACCGGCCACCGGGTGATGCGACAGTTTATCGACAGCGACAGTGGCAAGCCGGTGGAAAAAGAGGACCAGGTCAAGGGATACGAAGTCGGCTCGAACGACTACATCGTCCTTGAGCCGGACGAGGTGGCAGCGGCCGTTCCCGAAAGCGACAAGACGCTCAATGTCGAGGCATTCGTGCCTATGGATGAGATCGACGATCTCTACTTCGACAAGCCCTATTATTTGACGCCCGGCGATAAACATGGCCAGGAGGCGTTCGCGCTCATCCGCGAAGGTCTGAAAGCCAAGAAAGTTGCTGCTTTTGCGCAGACCGTCCTCTTTCGCCGCGTGCGCACGCTGCTGATACGGCCGGACGATGCCGGGCTGCTCGCGACGACATTGCAGTTCAATTACGCGGTGCGCTCCGCCAAGGAAGCATTCGACGACGTGCCCGAGATGAAGATCAAAGGCGAAATGCTCGAACTTGCCAAGCACATTATCGATACCAAGCACGGCACGTTCGATCCCTCGAAATATACGGACCGTTACGAATCCGCGCTCGCGGAACTCGTCAAGGCCAAGCTCGAGGGCAAGGCGATCCCGGTTCGCAAACCCCAGAAGTCGGAAAAGGTTGTCGATCTCATGCAGGCACTGCGCGAAAGCGCCGGCATGACGGCAAAGAAGGCCGCACCAAAGAAGGCGGCGGGTACCAAGGCAAAGGCCGAACCTGCAAGGCGCAAAGCAAGCTGAATCTGGGTCTGATCGATGGTTGCGCTCGAAACCTACCGGAAGAAACGCAATTTCAAGACCACGCCCGAACCCAAGGGCCGCAAGGCGGCCAGTGCCGGGAACAGCTTCGTCATCCAGAAACACGACGCCACACGGCTTCACTACGATTTCCGCCTGGAGATGGACGGTGTTCTCAAGAGCTGGGCGGTGACGCGCGGTCCGAGCCTCGTTCCCGGCGAGAAGCGACTTGCCGTTCATGTCGAGGATCATCCGCTCGAATATGGCGACTTCGAAGGCACCATCCCCAAGGGCGAGTACGGCGGCGGCACGGTCATCGTTTGGGATAGCGGCACCTGGACACCGGTATTCGACGAGCATCGGGGCTATGCCAAGGGGCACCTCGAATTCGAACTTCATGGCAAAAAACTATCGGGCCGCTGGCATCTTGTCCGCATGCAGGGCCGCCCACGCGAAAAACGCGAGAACTGGCTCTTGATCAAGGGCGAGGACGACGCTGCGCGCATGCCGGGCGATCCAGACATTCTTGCCGAAAAGCCGGAATCGGTGAAGACCGGGCGGGAAATTGGCGACGTAGCCGGCGAGGCTCCGGGATGGTCTTCCAAGACTGGCAAGATCGACAAGAATGCCCCGAAAGCCCGGGCCGCAAGGAAAGCAGCGGCGCCAGCTATCGAGGTGAGTACGCCCGATCCCTCGACTATCAAAGGCGCGAAGAAGGCGAAGCTCCCTGTTTTCGTCGAACCCGCCCTGGCGTCGCTTTCAACTAAGCCGCCATCGGGGGAACGCTGGGTTCACGAGATCAAGTTCGACGGCTACAGGCTGCAGGCGCGGATCGAGGCTGGCCGCGTGAAGCTTCTCACCCGTACAGGGCTCGATTGGACCAAGAAGTTCGGCAAGGAAATCATCGCCGCGCTGCAGGAACTTGCGGTCGGCACCGCCTTGATCGATGGCGAACTCGTCGTCGAAGCTTCCGCCGGAGCCTCCGACTTTTCTGCGTTGCAGGCAGATCTCAGCAGCGACCGCACGGATCGATTTATCTTTTACGTCTTCGATCTTCTCTATCTAGACGGTTATGACCTTCAGGCTCTGCCACTCCTCGAACGCAAGGCGGTGCTGCAGAAGATCGCCGGTGGCAACACGGGCATGGTGCGGTTTAGTGAGCATTTCGAAGGCGACGGCCAGAACATACTCTCCCATGCCTGCCGGCTCAGCCTTGAAGGCATTGTTTCGAAACTGCGCGACGCGCCCTATCGCTCGGGCAGGGTCAAGAGCTGGATCAAGGCGAAATGCTCGCAAAGGCAGGAGTTCGTCATCGCCGGCTATGTCCCTTCGACGACATCGCGCAAGGCAATCGGCTCACTCGTCATGGGCGTTTACAATGGCGACAAGCTCGAACATGTCGGGCGTGTCGGCACCGGCTACAGCACGGCCGTTGCCGAGGATCTTTTTCGTCGTCTTGAGCGTATCCGTCAGCCGGAAAGCCCGTTTGTCGCGCGTCTTGCCGCCGATGCGGCGCGTCAGGTGCGCTACGTCAAGCCACAACTCGTCGCCGACGTCGAGTTCCGCACCTGGACGGCCGACAACAATCTGCGTCACGCCGCCTTCCGCGGCTTGCGCGAGGACAAGCCGGCGCACGAGGTTGTCCGGGAGACGCCCAAAATGAATGGACAGGCAAAACCGCAGAGGTCCACCGTGAAACTCACGCATCCCGATCGCATCTACTGGCCCGACCAGGGCGTAACCAAACAGGGACTGGCGGATTATTATACCGAGGTCTGGCGCTATATCTCGCCCTTCATCGTCGGGCGGCCGCTGGCGCTGCTGCGAAGCCCGGAAGGCATCACCGGCCAATCCTTCTTTCAGAAGCACGCGTGGAAAGGGCTCAATCCGAGCATCGTCCTGGTGAACGACCCGACGGACAAGGATGAGGAGCCGTTGATCAGCATCAAGGATCTGGACGGGCTGATCAGCCTCGTGCAAGCCGCTGTGCTCGAAATCCACCCTTGGGGTTCGACCGTGAAGGATTGGGAACGTCCGGACATGATCATCATGGATCTCGATCCCGGCGATGGCGTTCCGTGGGAGCAGGTCATAAGGGCGGCAGAGGAAACGCGCGAGCGGCTGGAACAGGCGGGCCTGAAGGCGTTCCTGAAGACCTCCGGCGGCAAGGGCCTTCATGTCGTCTCGCCGCTCAAGCCGAAAGCGGCATGGCCGGAGGTCAAGGCGTTTACCAAGGCGATTGCAGATTCAATGGCTGCCGACAGTCCTGGACTTTACGTCTCCACCATCACCAAGGCAAAGCGCACCGGCAAGGTCCTCATCGACTACCTGCGCAACCAGCGCGGCGCAACGGCGGTCGCACCCTATTCGACGCGGGCACGAGCAGGCGCGGCCGTATCGATGCCGCTGGAATGGAGCGAGCTCACCCCGGGAATTGGACCCGCCTACTTCACCGTCCTCAACACGCCGACGCGTATCGCCTCGTACAAGGCCGACCCCTGGGTCGATTTCCGCGCAGCAGCGGCGCCGATCGAAAAGCCGAAGGGAACGCGCGCGAAGAAGGCCTAGAAAGCGGCTCTAGTCGATTTCTTCGGCAATAAAGCCAGCTGTCTGGCGATTCCACAGGCGGGCAAACAAGCCGTCAGTCGCCACGAGTTCGTCGGGCCTTCCCTCTTCGACGATGCGCCCCTGATCGAGCACGACTATTCGG
Organism: Phyllobacterium pellucidum; assembly: GCF_013327855.1. Lineage (GTDB taxonomy): Bacteria > Pseudomonadota > Alphaproteobacteria > Rhizobiales > Rhizobiaceae > Phyllobacterium > Phyllobacterium pellucidum. The sequence goes on from NZ_JABUMX010000003.1 coordinate 176,519, forward strand.
TCCATCATGGCAATCGTCGAAAGGCGATGCGCAATGGCAATCACCGTCTTCCCATCCATCACGAGATTGAGCTTTTCCTGGATTGCGGCCTCGGACTCGCTGTCGAGCGCGGAAGTCGCCTCGTCCAGGATCAGAATGGGGGCATTTTTCAGGAGAACGCGCGCGATGGCCACGCGCTGGCGCTGGCCCCCGGAGAGCTTGATGCCGCGGTCGCCGACGAAGGCGTCGTAGCCCTTGCGGCCCTCACTGTCGGAGAGATCAGCGATGAAGCCATCGGCACTCGCCATCTTCGTCACCCTTTCGATCTCGTGCTGGGCCGCATCCGGCCGGCCATAGCGGATATTGTCGCCGACCGAACGATGCAGCAGCGCGACATCCTGGGCGATGACGCCGATGCTCTGACGCAGGCTGGACTGCGTTACGCTGCGGATGTCCTGGCCGTCGATCGATATCGCGCCATCCTTGATGTCGTAGAAACGCAGGAGCAGGTTTGCGAGCGTCGTCTTGCCGGCGCCAGAGAGACCTACGAGGCCGACCTTTTCGCCCGGCCGGATCGTCAGGGACAGATGGTCAATGACGGGTTTGCCCGACGCGTACGCGAAGCGGACGTTCTCGAATCGGATCTCGCCCCGGTCCACAGCAAGCTCGGCCGCCTCCGGCCGATCGGTGATTGTCGGCGGTGTCGTCATGACCGGCATGGCGTCCTTGATCGTGCCGATCGCCTGGAAGATCTGCTGGCCCATCTGCAGGAATGTGAATGTGTGACCGGAGAAGCGACTGAGAACGTAGACGGCGGCCGTGAACTCGCCGATCGTGACGAAGCCGTCAACGAGGCCGGTAAAGCCGATCCACAGGATCGCTAGCCAGTGCATCATGTTGAGGACGACGACGATGACCTCAGCAGTACGGTAGATCCGCTGTTCGCTCTGCTGCGCCTTGATCGCCTTGCCGATTATGCCTCTGATGGCACCGGCCTCGCTGTCTTCAGCGGCGAATTGCTTGACCATCTGCATATTGGCGTAAAGATCGGTGATGGCGCCGGAAATCAGGCTGCGACGCCGCGCGGAGCGCCGTGAGCGCTCGGTAAAGACGGGCGCCAGCCTGACGGCGAGCAATACGTTGAGCGTGATCCAAATTATGGACGGCAGCGCAAGCTGCCAGGAGAGCGCGCTCAGCAGAACAACGGAGCCGACCATCTGCATGATGAATCGCGGGATGGACTGGAAGGCGGAAATGACCTGCTGCTGCACGGCTGACGCCACCTGCTGCAGGCGCGAAGCGACCTGGCCGGCATAGAGATCGTGGAAGAAGGCGAGGTCCTGCCGCTCGACCGCCCTGTGGCCCTGCCATTGAATGGCAGCCGGCATGCCGATCCCAAGCGTATGCGAGTTCAGCGTATTGACGAAAAAAGACGCGATCGGGATGACGGGGAAAAGCATCAGGCCGAGGAAGATCAGCAGCATTCGGTCGTTGTGGAGGAAAGCGACAGCGCCCTGCTGTGTGACGCCATCGACGATGACAGAGAGGCCCCAGACGATCGTCAGGTTCATGGCCTCGATCGCCATGGTGCAGACGGCGAGCGTGATCAAGATGCCGCGAAACATCAGGACGAAGTGAAGAAGGACAGCCACTGGCCCCTTGGACGGCAGCGGCCTGTAGGGGATGTCGAGTGGCTGGATCAAATTCTCGAAGGGACGGTAGATTGCATCTGAAATTGACATGGCTCGATCGGACACCAGATGAGAAGGAGGGCGAAAACCTGAACCGCCGAATCGAGTGCCGTCCGGCCATAGTCTCAATCTATATCAGGGGCTTGGAGTTCCCCTATATTACGTCCGACATAGCTGTGCCGCCATTCAGTTCGATCGTCCAGACAGACCCTTGAATAATCTGCTGATCAGGGAAGGTGAACTTCGGACAGGAGCAGGATAATAGTCACCAGTCTGTGGATCGTAACAGCCGATGTCGTGGCGGTGCGCTGTTTCAACGATAAAGGCCAAAGCCTCCTGCAAACCGTCCCAGGTGAGGTGGAGCGACATGAAGTCGTCGGAGATCGTCGATTTTATCGGGCTGAACGTCCATATCGTAGCTCCGCCCTGAGGAGCGAGATCCGGATATCGCTTGAGAAGAGCATCCGCAAAGGCTTCAAGGCTCGGAGCGGCCTTTTTGTCCGTGCTTTCGGTTTTAGCATCCACCCATTCGTCAAAATTCGGATCACTAGGCGTCATGCCGGCGCTGGCAGCCCAACAATAAAAATCTGCTGACATATCAAACTGCCTTCTTGGCTCACGGCGTCAGCGATGGACGCCCAAATTGCTGATTGAAATCATTCATTCTAAAATTCGAAACCGTTCGTAGATAACAACAGAAATCGATCTTGCCTACCGTTTCTTCGTCGGCTTGCTGTCGCTCGCTATACTCTTGCGTAGCGCATCCATGATGTTGATGACGTTGCTGGGCGCCTCTTCCGTTTCCGCCGCCTTGGCCTTTGCCGGACGCTTCTTGCCCTTTTTCTTGGCCGCGATGATTTCGAGCAGACGGTCCTGCACCGGATCTTCGGCCATCTTCGGACCCCACGATTTGGTGCGCTCCTCGATGAGTGTCTGCACCAGTTTCATCAGTTCAGGATCGGTCTTGCCGGTAGGAATATCGCCGAAATAGGCGTCGCCATCGCGAACCTCGTCGCCATAACGGAGCGTCCACAGCACGATGCCGCGGCCGCGCGGCTCGATCATGACCGCCCGCTCGCGGCGATACATGACAAGGCGGGAAATACCAACCCTTCCTGTCGCCACCATCCCTTCGCGAATGACGGCAAAAGCTTCCTCGCCGACGGGATCATCGGGCGTCAGGTAATGCGGCTTGTCGTACCAAATCCATTCGATGCTTTCGCGCGGCACGAACATCTCGATGTCGATTGTGCGCGTGCTTTCGAGCGCGACAGCATCGATCTCGTCATCCTCGAGCACCACATATTCGTCCTCGCCGCGCTGATAGCCTTTTACCTGATCGTCCTCGTCGATAGCCTTGCCGCTGACGGAATCGACATATTGGCTGACCACGCGGTTGCCGGTCTTCCGGTTCAATGTATGAAACCGCACTTTTTCCTGATCGGTCGTAGCCGGAACCATCGCCACGGGACAGGTCACCAGAGACAGTTTCAGATAGCCTTTCCAGAAAGAACGAGGAGCCATGTCAACCTTTCCTTGCCGTCCAGCACGAAAGCTGCAAACAGCCGAATCGTTCCCGCATAGTAACTATGGCAGTTTCGCCGCCAAAACCTCAAGCTTGTTGATCTGAGGCGGACTGGCGAAAAGCTCATCCGCCCGCGCCATCAAAGCTGCAGCAACCTTGCCGGAAAGATGGGCATTCCGCGCGCTTTCATCCGGAAAGGCATCGAAGATTGCAAAGTTGCTCTTCCCCATCCGAATGCCGAACCAGGCGACGGTTCCCACTTCTTCGTTGACGAGCGGCAAGGCGGATTTCAGAAAGGCCGCGACCTCTTCTTCCTTGCCGGGTTTTGCTTCGAGCGGAACATAGAGAGCAAGTTTCGTCATGGTCATTCCTCCCTTGACTACGATGCGCGTCACTCGGCGCTGGAACAGTCTCGCCGCAATCACGTTTCTCGGCAATAGACATGTGGAGACGACGGTGAAGCGCGGATATGAAGATTATGCAGAAGAGCTTGGCCTGAAACTGGTCGATCCGGCAGATTTTACGTTAATCCGCACACCCTTTAAGAAGGGCTTCCGCTATAAACGGATCGACGGCAAGCTGCTTTCTCCCAAGGACGAGGCCCGCATCGTTGCGCTTGTCATCCCGCCGGCCTGGACCGATGTCCGTTGTTGCGGTAGCGCCAAGGGCCACATACAGGCTGTCGGGCAGGACGTACTCGGGCGCCGGCAATACATCTATCATCCGAAATGGGAAAACGTGCGCAACAGCATGAAGACCAACCGTTTGCTTGCATTCGGCAAGGCCTTGCCGCGCATCCGCAAACGGGTGATGCGCGACATGCGCAGCAAGCCGACATCCGGAAAACCACTCGCTGCCCTTGCCATCAAGCTGATCGACCAGAAGGCGTTTCGTGCCGGTCACGAAAAATATGCCAAGGATGGCGGCCGTGGCATCGCTTCGCTCAAAAGCACCGACCTCAAGATCGATGGCAATACTGCAAGCTTCGTTTTTGCCGGCAAATCCAAGAAAACCAATGAGATAACGATCAAGGATCCGTCTGCGGTCAAGCGCCTGAGGCTGTTGAAGCGTCGGGGACGGCTGTTCCAGTACAAGGACGAGAATCGCTGGCGAAAGCTTCATGCCGGCAAGCTCAACGAATATCTGCGCGAGATTTCGGGTTCGAAGGTCAGCGCCAAGGACTTTCGCACCTTCCACGGTTCCGCACGGGCACTGGCCTTCCTGGCCGGTATCGAGGCGCAAAGTGAATCGGCGCGCAAGCGCGCTGTTGCGGCGGCTATGCGCCATGTCAGCGAATTTCTGCGCAACACCCCGGCCGTGACAAGGTCGAGCTACGTGCACCCGTTGATAATCGAAAGTTTCAACGCTGGAGAACTCGGCGGGGCCTTGCTGCGATCGCCTCATCGAAAGGGTTTGAGCGGCCCCGAGACCGGCCTGATGCGGCTCCTCGAAGGCGAACGCTAGATGCCGGATATGTGTTCAAGGGCGTTTGAGAAATTTGGAACCGCAGGGCGCGATTCCGCATTGCGGTAAGTGGGCCGCGGAAAAGAGGAATAAATTCGATTTGCTGGCGCTCGGAAAATGCGCTTAGCTCACATCATGCCCAGCGGGAGGCGACCCGCAATCATGGATGTGTTCTCGCCTTATCTGAGGGAGCGTGTCATGGCCTTTTTGGAAATCGACAGACGCATATTTACGACCACTGATTGGGAAATCATGCAGCGCGCGCATAATCGCGCTTCGATTCTGCTAGATCGTTGCCCAAGGACCGATCCTCGGTGCAATGAACTTGCGCGAACCATTATCGCAATGTTCGAAAGCGGGATCCGCGACGAGGATGAACTGGCCGCAATGGCGGCAAACCGCGAACTGAGTTTTCTCGGTGCGCGCGGTCATTTCCAGAAACCCTTCCCGATCGGCAAAATCAAGCAAGGGTTGATGCCGGAGTCATTCACGGAACACTAGAGCCTTTACTCCGCTCGACAAGCAGCCGAGCGCCAAGGTCCGCCGCAGGTTCCGGGTAGGCGATTGCATAGCCCTGCAATGTATCGCAGCCAAGACGCCGCAACAATTTCGCGTGTTCGTTGGTTTCCACGCCCTCTGCGATCACTCCGATGCCGAGCGCCCGCGCTATTCCAACGATTGACCCGACGAGGCTCCTCTGCTCGGGCGAGATCGTGATTGGCATCACCAGGCGCCCGTCAATCTTCAGGCGCTTGGGTTTGAGTTTCAGGAGACCGATGATCGAGGCGTGTCCCGAACCGAAGTCGTCCACCTCGATGTCAATTTCCATTTGCTTCAGCAGGGAAATGTTGAGCAGGACCTCGTCTTCGAGCTCGTCGAGAAAGATCGTTTCCAGCAACTCGAACGAAATCGCATTGTGCGGAATCTGCAAAAGACGCAGCTGATTGATCAGCAACGGATCGGACAGGCGCGCCGCCGACGTGTTGACCGCAATGCGTGGCACCGCGATGCCGCTTTCCTGCCAAACCTGCCGGTCGCGCAACACTGCTTGCAGCATGGCTGCATCGAGATCGGCCATGAGGCCAAGCGTATTTGTCACCTTCAGGAAGGCCTCGGGGCCAAGCACGCCGCGCTTGGGGTGTCGCCAACGGGCCAACGCCTCTATGCCGACGATTTCACGTGACTCGGCATCGATCTGGATCTGGTAGAAGGGCACGAACTCGCCGCGCTCAAGGCCCCGCTTCACATGTTCAGCAATGCGACGGTCCCGCGAAAGTTCGCTTTTGAGGTGCGGCGCAAAGAATTCAACACGGTTGCGGCCGAGCTTCTTGGCGCGGTAGAGCGCGATATCGGACTCGGCGAGCAGTCCCGAGGCGTTGCCGTCATTGACCCAAGCGACGCCGATGGAGGCGCCGGTCTGCAGCAATGCTCCGCCGTGGGATACGCCCTGCTTGAGGAGGCGCACGATATGCTCCGCAACGACTTCCAGCTCCCGGATCGTCGCGAAATCCGAAAGGAGGATGATGAACTCGTCGCCGCCCATGCGCGCAACAAAGCCGCCTTCCGGGACGACAGAAGCGATCATCAACGCCGCCGACTTCAGCACCGCATCACCGGCGGCATGGCCCGCCGTGTCGTTTACCTGCTTAAAATAATCGAGGTCGACATGGAGCACGGCAAGGCGCTCCCTTAAGGGATCGTTCGACAGTTCGGCAAGATGCCTGTCGAAGAACCGCCGATTGGGAAGACCGGTCAGATAATCGTGCTCGGCAGCATATTCGATCTGAGCGGTGCTGGCTTCGAGGGCAAGCGTCCGTGCTTCGGCGATCGCCTTCTGGTTCGACAGTTCGCGGGTGAGCATGACATCGGCGGTCACGTCCCACTCGGCGCCAACGAACGTGCCGCTGCTGCCATCGTCGTAATAATGCGCCCGCGACCTAATGTGACGAATATCTCCGTTCGGGAGTATCACCCGGAACTCCGATACGTAGTCGCTCTTGAGCTCGGCGGCTTCATTGAAGTCCTCCATGGCTCTTGCCCGATCGTCAGGGTGAATCGCATTGATCCAAATTTCAGAGCTAACTCGTCGTTGCGTACCGCCGGTGCCATAGAGCCGGTGCATCTGTAAATTCCAGATCACCTCGCCGGTCTCGGCATTGTGCTCCCAGACGCCGATCTGCGATGCGTCGAGCGCTATTTCGAGACGACGAAGGATGTTTTGGAATTCTTGCTCTGATCGCGCCGGCTGCATCATCTTCTCGTTGTAGATCCACCCTCGCCACAACTTACAGCGTGGATTTCGGGTTCGCTACGATTATTGTCTCGTGTCATTCGGTCAGAGAAATTTTACGACTTGCCGTGCAAGGATGATTTTAACCTGGAAGCTTGGCGGATCGATGCTTGGAAAAGACGATGAGAATTTTCTGGATGCGGCGCTATTTCGCTCGAGCCTGGTTCAGGTGTCTGCTCGTCGCCGCCTTGATAATCGGCGGCGGTATCTGCGGTGCATGGATCAGCAAGCTGGTTATCGTCTCGAGCGATCGGGCCGACATGCGCAGATACACCGATCAGGTGCTTGATCGCGCGGTTGACGTTTTCGCCGAAGTCGACGACATGCTCGCCGTTATCAACGGCTCTCCCTTTCCCTTCTGCTCGACCGAAGAAATCAGCTACCTTCGCGATATTCTGTTTCGAACGAAGTTCCTGAAGGACCTCGGACGGGTCAAGGACGGCGCTTTTCATTGTTCTGCGGTTTTCGGGAAGGGGCGCAAACCAATGCCCCTGATCACGCATGATTTCGAAACATTGGACGGCAAACTGATCTACACGAAGGCGCGTCTTGCCATCTCCAACACCACCGCCCCGATCATCGGCACTGGCCACGCCAATGTCGTCCTCGACCCCCAAGCTTTCGAAACGCTGAAAAATCCCGACTACACGTTCAGCGTCATGTTCAATCCCGTTGGCATGCCCGAGACGATCGGTCTCTTCGGCACACTCAATCAAGGGGCAATCGGGAGGGTCAGGCCCTCCGGCGGCGGGAGGCAGGGCGGTACGATCTTTCGCAACGTCTGCAGGAAAACCGCCTGCGTAACGGTCAATGTCGAAGTCGGCAGGCTCGAGGCATCGGCGCAGCCCATGACGATCATTCTGACCCTGTTCGGAGCGGCGCTTGGCGGAGCGCTCGGAGTGATCCTCATCCTGCTACGGCGCAACACTATGAGCATGAAGGCACGCCTGCAACAGGCGATCGCGCGCAAGCGGCTGACAGTCGAATATCAGCCCATCGTCGATATCGTCACCGGGAAACCAGTGGCTGCTGAAGCGCTGGCACGTTGGCGCGACAATGGCGAAGCAATTTCGCCGGATGTGTTCATTTCGGTTGCGGAGAAGTCAGGCCTGATCAATCGTCTGACGACCTGTATCATCGAACACGTCCTGGACGACATGGCGGCGTTTCTGGTGGCCAATCGGAATTTTCATATCAATATCAATATATCCGCTGCCGACCTTTTCGATCGACAGTTCAACGACTGGCTCGCGGCCCGACTCAAGGCGGCAAACGTTGCCAGCGACCAGATTCTGCTTGAAATTACCGAGCAATCCACCGCCAACTCCAGCGATGCAATCGCCGCGATACGGCGCTTGCGGGCGCGCGGGCACAAGATTTTCATCGATGACTTCGGAACCGGTTATTCGAGTTTGGCCTATCTTGGCGAACTGAGCGTCGATGGCATCAAGATCGACCGCTCCTTCACCCGGACTATTGGAACCGGGTCGGTGTCGGTTTCGATCATCCCTCAAATCATCGGCATGGCCCATGTGCATCATCTCGCCATCGTCGTCGAGGGCATCGAAACAGAGGCGCAGCGCGACTATTTTGCCGCTCTCGTGCCGAAGGTGGATGGGCAGGGATGGCTGTTCGGCCGGCCGACCACTTCGGCAGCCATCCGAGAAATGCTGCACGCATCGCGCGAACAATCTAATGCAACTTCTGATATTTAACTTAAATCAAGCATGTTCGGATTAATTGTTGATCGATCATAGTTTGTTCATTTCGTCCGAGTGATTCTGCTATCATCGGGGTATTGGGGACGGCAAACGATGAAATTGACAATCCTGGCAGTGGCTGCTGTAGCACTTCAACTGCTCGCGGGCAGCGCTTCGGCGGAAGCCCTAAAACTTAGAGTTGCAACGGAAGGCGCATATCCGCCGTTCAATTCCATCGATGCCAATGGCAATCTCGTGGGCTTCGACGTTGATATAGCCAAGGCTGTCTGCGAGGACATGAAGGCCGACTGCACCCTCGTTGCAATACCCTGGGATGAGATTATCGGCAGGCTGGAAAACAACGAATACGACCTCGTCGTAGCGAGCATGTCGTATACCGATGCCCGGGCCGCGCGAATGGAGTTTTCAAGCTCCTACTATCGTTCGCATTCGGCGTTTGCAGGAGACCCGAACCGATTCAAGGATGTTGCGCCCGCCGCCCTGAAGGGCGTGCGCATCGCGGCCGGCAAGCAGACGATCCAATCGGAATATCTGGAGAAGGCCTATAGCGAGAGCAAGATCGTTCTGACCAAGGATGAACCGGAAGCGCAAAAGCTGCTGCAGGCGGGCGAGGTCGATCTGGTGCTGGCGGATTCCATCGATCTGCTGACCTTCCTGCAATCGCCGAATAATTCGAAGTTCGACTATGTCGGCGATCCGGTAACCAACGGCTTTCTCAAAAGCTCGGCGCACATCACCGCGCAAAAAGGTAATGTGGAGTTGATCAAGAAGGTCAACGAGGCGCTCGATCATCTCCGGCTGAACGGGACGTATGATCGTATCAACAACACTTATTTTCCCTTCAGCATCTACTAGGTAAAACCGGCAATGGCAGCGCGCAGGAGAGGAGTGCAGATATCGATGATCACGGCCGGAAGGCTGCTGATCGGATTCGTGCTCCTTTACGCCATAGTTGCCGCAGGCGTTTCCATCGTATTCCTGCGTAAGATCGAGAACGATGCGCGCTATACCCAGGAACAGCAGCTGCCGCTGGTCTTGAGCCAGAACCGCAACGCCATCAAGGTTGAGCGGCTCGCGTCGCTGGCGCGTTCGATTTACCTCGCGAAAGACCGCGAGCTGGAACGACAGCTGCAATTGCAGACGCATGTGCTTGCCCAGAGCTTTACGCTGGATGAAAATGATCAGTTGGCAAAGGGCGTCCAAAAGGTCAGCAGCCACGTCAAGCAGATCGTCGCCCTGCGCGATCAGGTTCGCAAGATGGATGCCGGCGATACGAGTCCCGACCCCGCCGTTCGAGCGGAGCTGGAGCGGCAGGCCCTCGAAACCTACCAAAGCGCCATGCGGGTAACCGATGAGCTCGGCCAATCCATCGTCAGCGACGCCGCGGTTCTCGCCTATGGCATGTCCGGCGATATCCAGCGGACGGCGAAGATGATCCAGGTAGCGTGGATCATCATTCTGACGCTGCCGGTTCTCATTGCTGTCGGCGCGATCTATGTCGTGGCAAGGCACATAATTCGCCCCATAAATTCGGCCATCGAAGGCCTGCGCTCCATCGACCGCCACGAAAAGCGCAGGCTCAGATTGCGCCGGCCGCTGTTCCGTGAGTTGTCGACGATCAACGAGGCTATCGAAGCCTATGGCCACGTCTCACTCGATCTGCTGCGGACCAATTCCATCCTGCAGGCGCTTTCCGAAGAAGACGGCCTGACGACGCTTGCGAACCGGCGCAGTTTCGAAAAGCGCATCGGCGAGGAGTTTGCCAAGGCGACGCAGAACGACACCGATCTTGCAATCCTCATGGTCGACCTCGACCACTTCAAATCGATAAACGACCATTATGGCCACCAGATGGGCGATACCTGCCTGAAAATGACAGCGAATGTCCTGCGCAGCATCGGTGCCGAACGCGATTGCCACGCGGCTCGCTACGGCGGCGAGGAATTTTCCCTGGTCTTTCCAGATTGCGATTTGCAGAGCGCGATTGCCGAAGCGGAAAAAATCCGGCTGTCTATCAGCAGCCTTATCATCACCTCAAGCTACGATGAAACCATCCGTATCACCGCCAGCGTCGGTGTGGCGACCATAAAAAGCGGAAGGTTCGAGACTGCGGCGCAATTGCTCGAGAATGCCGACAGGGCGCTCTATCTTGCCAAGCACAGCGGACGCAATATTGTGAAATCCCTTCCTTTGCCCGGCAGGGCCGATTTGAAACCGCTGACGGCCTAGACCAATTCTCGGGAATCCCGCCCATGCCAACGCTCTATTCCCTGAAGCCAGCCTTCCAGAACCTGCTGCGGCCGCTCGTCGGTCGCCTGGTCGCGCGCGGTGTCACCGCCAATCAGGTCACCCTCGCGGCAGCCGTGCTTTCGGTCCTTGCGGGAGCGGTGGTGGCACTATTCTACGACATCTTCGTCGTCTTCTGGCTGCTGCCCGTCGTCCTTTTCGTGCGCATGGCGCTTAACGCGATCGACGGCATGATGGCCCGCGAGTTCAGGCAGGCTTCGAAACTCGGTGCCTATCTTAACGAACTCGGCGACGTCGTCTCGGACGTGGCGCTCATCCTGCCCTTCATGCTGGCCGGGCCATTTGCGCCGCCCGGTGTCGTCACCTTTGCTATAGCTGCGATGCTGACCGAATATGCCGGCGTTCTCGGCGTGATGACCGGCGGGGGCCGCGGCTATGACGGACCCTTTGGCAAGAGCGACCGTGCCCTGGCACTCGGCGTCATCGCGGCCCTCATCGGCAGCGGTATCATGCTCCCTTACTGGTTCGGCTGGATCTTTCCTCTTATGGCGCTCCTATCGGTCTACACCATGATCAATCGCGTGCGGGCGGGCTTGCGGCGCGCGGAAACGGCGGCATCCTGAATGATCTCGTTGGCGGAACACGAAACGACCACCGAGAACGCCAACGGCCGGACCGCGCCCGGCGCAGCCGAAGAGCATTTCTTTCGCACGCATGACGACACGGAACTCTTCTATCGCAAATGGCCGGCGCGCAGCGGGACGGCCAGAGGCGCAATCGTTCTTTTGCATCGCGGCCATGAGCATGGCGGGCGTGTCGCCCACCTTGTCGGCGAGCTTGGTCTCGATGATTTTGCATTCTATGCCTGGGATGCCCGCGGCCACGGCCGTTCTCCCGGAACGCGCGGCTTTTCTCCATCGTTCGCAGCTTCGGTACGCGATCTCGATAGTTTCGTTCGGCACATCATTGCCCGGGACGGCTTTGCCATGGAAGATATCGCGGTCGTCGCCCAATCGGTTGGAGCAGTTCTCGCGGCAAGCTGGGTCCATGACTATGCGCCGCCCATCCGCGCACTCGTTCTTGCGTCGCCGGCCTTCAGCGTAAAACTCTACGTTCCCTTTGCCCGGCAAGGCATCTCGCTCTGGCAAAAGCTGAAAGGCCAGTTCTTCGTCAATTCCTACGTCAAAGCCAAGTTCCTCACCCACGATCCCGAGCGCATCGCCTCGTTTGAAAACGACCCGCTGATCACCCGCCCCATCGCTTCCAACATATTGCTCGACCTTTACGATACCGCGGAGCGGGTCGTCGCCGACGCCCGCGCGATCGTCGTGCCGACGCAGCTCCTGATCTCTGGGAGCGACTGGGTCGTTCGCCATGCGCCGCAACACCGCTTCTACGAAAATCTGGCGCATCCCCTGAAGGAACGGCATGTACTGAAAGGCTTCTTTCACGACACACTCGGCGAAAGGGAGAGGGCCATTCCCATCGCCCATATGCGCCGCTTCTTAACCGAGCGCTTTGCTAAGGCCCCAGCCGAACTCGACGTCACCAACGCCGATGCCACTGGTTACACACGCGACGAGGCTGACCGACTTTCGTCACCACACGATATGCTTTCGGCCAAGGGCCTATACTGGACCTCGTACAGAACCTCCCTGCGCTGCGCCGCCCTTATCTCCAAAGGCATCCGCACGGGGGCGAAGACCGGCTTCGACTCCGGTTCGACGCTTGACTATGTCTACCGGAACCAACCGCGGGGGATCGGCCCGGGCGGGAGGCTGATCGACAAACAGTTCCTTGAAGCCATCGGCTGGCGCGGCATTCGCCAGCGAAAGCTGCACCTCGAAGAGCTGATCGAAATGTGCCTCGCCAAGCTCGCCGCGAGCGGAAGAACAACGAATGTCCTCGACATTGCTGCCGGCCACGGTCGCTACATCCTCGACGCCGTCGCGCAATCCGGGATAAAGCTGGACAGTGTCCGGCTCCAGGACTATTCGCCCATCAATGTAGATGCGGGGAACAAGTTGATAGCCGAGCGCGGTCTCCAGTCGATCGCGAACTTCCATCAGGCTGATGCCTTCGATGGCGACATGCTGGCGGCGACTGTGCCCTCCCCGGATCTTGCGATTGTCTCCGGGCTTTACGAACTATTTTCCGACAATGGCATGATCCGCCGCTCGCTCGATGGCCTCGCCCGGGCGATGCAACCCGGCAGCCTTTTGATCTATACCAACCAGCCCTGGCATCCGCAGCTCGAAATGATCGCACGCGCACTGACATCGCACCGCGGCGGCGAAGCCTGGATCATGCGCCGGCGCACACAGGCCGAAATGGACCAGTTGGTCGCTGCCGCAGGGTTCAAGAAGATCGAGCAGCGCATCGACCGCTGGGGCATTTTCACAGTGTCGGTCGCCGAGCGTAAATGACGGCGGCGAGCGTTTCACCGATTGGCAAATGGCGTCTTGAAGGGCCGGTAGCCAAGCGCGCCATACTGTGGCTCGCCTTTCTCGCACCCTTCTTCTATCTCACCTATGGCACGGCCAACTGGCTCGCCGCGCAACGGCAGCACGTTGCGCACATAACCTTCAGCTGGGAACATGACATTCCCTTCCTCGCCTGGACGATTTTTCCCTATTGGTCGATCAACGCCTTTTACGGTCTGTCCCTGTTCCTCAACGACACCCAATCAGAGGTGGACCGCCTGGCAAGGCGCTATCTCACGGCGCAGATGATCGCCGTTGCCTGCTTCGTCGCCTTTCCCCTGACCTTTACTTTCGCAAAGCCTTTGACGAGTGGAGCGCCGGGCTTCCTCTTCGATTTGCTCGGGGGTTTCGACAAGCCATTCAACCAGGCGCCGTCCCTGCACATTGCCTTGCTCATCATCATCTGGGAACACTGGCGGCACCGGCTCGCAGGCGCGATACTCTGGCTATGGCACCTGTGGTGCCTGCTGATCGGAGTCTCCGTGCTCACCACCTATCAGCACCATTTCATCGACATACCGACCGGCGCACTCCTCGGATTCTTTGCCTTGTGGCTATTTCCCGCCGGGGAGCCATCGCCGCTGGGGGATTTTGTTCTCAGTCCGAATGGCAAGCATAAGCGTATCGGCAGCTACTATGCCGCCGCCAGTTTGGCGCTTCTTCTCCTTGTTGTAGTCGAAGCAGCGAGATCGATCATTTACCTCATCTTGCTTTGGCCGGCTCTGGCGTTCGGCATTGTCGCCCTCGCCTATCTTGGCGCAGGGCCCGGGGTCTTCCAGAAACGCCAAAATGGAACAGTATCGCTGGCCAGCCTGTGGCTGCTTGCACCCTATCGGCTTGGCGTAAAAATCAACATCTACCTATGGACCCGCAAGCTGCCTTCCTCCGTGCGGATTCTTGACAACGTCCACCTCGGCCGCCTGCCGAAACGTGCGGAGCTTTCGGCTTTTGCGAGTGTGATCGATTTGACCAGCGAACTTGCAAGACCGTCCGGCGTCGAAATTGCCTGGCGAACTTTCCCGGCGCTCGATCTCGTGCCAGTACCGCCCGCCGATCTTGAAAAAGCTTCGGAAGCCATCGAAAATGCGCAGATGAAAGGTCCCGTGCTCGTCTGTTGTGCGCTCGGCTTTCAGCGCAGCGCGGCGGCAGTGGCGACCTGGCTTTTGCGCCATGGGCACGCTGTTAACGCAGAACAGGCGATACACCTTATAAAGACAGGGGGCAGGCCAATACACCTGAGCGACGATATGATCGTGACGGAAGAAACAGGGGAACGGCATGGATGAAGACGCGGAAACCTTCGCGGCCCGTTTGACGCGCAGGGCCCATACATATGGGTTTTTGACCTGCATTCTATTGGTGGCATCTTCCGTTGCGGGAGACGCCGGGGGCAAGCTTTTCAGTTGGCTATGGCCACTCCTGATAGTTGGTGGTCTGACGACGCTGTTCCTTGCCATCTATCTGCGCTTCGATGCGGCGCTTTTCCACTTCATTGCCTCGCATGAAGACGAAACGGCGGGCTGTCGTGCCGCCGACAAGCTGCTCGAGCGCATGCGCCTGCGCAAATGCCCAAAAACGACCCGGCCGCTCAACGCTCGCATTGCTGGCACCAACCGCCTACTGATGCGCCTTCATCTGGCTTTCGCGGTCTTCCTTGCCCTCTTTGCTTCCGCAACGGCCTATAGTTTGTGGACGGCATAAGCGTGGATAAACCTGGGGAGACGTTCGGTAAGCATGTCACGCGGCGCGCCGCCGCCATGGTCCTTGCCGGCCTGTCGCGCGCAATTACCGGCGTGCGGCCCATCTGGCAGGGCTGCGCACCCGCCGGCCGGCAGCGCATCTATTTCGCCAACCATGCCAGCCACGGCGATTTCATTCTGCTTTCGACGTGCCTCCCGCCGAAGGAGCGTGCGCGGACGCGCGCCGTCGCGGGCGCAGATTATTGGCGCAAGAACCGCGTCCGCCACATCCTTGCCCGCGATCTTCTCAATACGGTGCTGGTCGAGCGCAATTGGGTGGAACGGGCCGAAGACCCGATGGTCATCATGCTGGGCGCTCTCGCCGAAGGACACTCCCTGATCATCTTTCCCGAAGGTACGCGCAACATGACCGAGGAACCGCTGCTGCGCTTCCGCTCAGGTATCTACAATCTTGCCCTGGCTCGCCCCGACGTTGAGCTTGTCCCATGCTGGATCGAGAATATGTCCCGCGTGCTGCCAAAGGGCGCGTTTCTACCGGTCCCTCTATTGTGCCGCGTCGTTTTCGGCACGCCGGTTCAATTGGAGCCAGAGGAGGATCGCCACGCCTTCCTGGCGCGTGCCCGCGATGCGCTTCTGGCGCTTAGTCCCGAACAGCAGAGGGCTCTCGATCATGGTTGAAGCAGCCTGGCTGTTTCTCGGCCTTCTTGCCGTCCTCACTGGCGCAAGCGCCATTGCCACCGCCCTCTCCTGGAAAAGCCGGCGAAAAGGTGACGTGCTGCCGGACGCCCTCGCCAATCTCAACTCGCGCATCAAGGCGTGGTGGATCATGGTTGGCGCGATCTCCGCCGCCTTCTTTTTCGGCAAGGGCGGTGTCATCCTCCTGTTTGCCTTCGTGTCCTTCGCTGCCTTGCGCGAATATGTGACGCTTACCCACACGCGGCGCGGGGATCACTGGATCCTGATCGGCATGTTCCTCGTGATCATCCCCGTTCAATATTATCTGCTGTGGATCGAGTGGTACGGCCTGTTTGCAATCTTCGTGCCGGTCTACTGCTTCCTCGCCATGCCTGCCCTGACGGCAATTTCGGGCGACACCGCGCGCTTTCTAGAACGTGTCAGCGAACAGCAATGGGGCATTATGCTATCGGTCTATTGCATCAGCCATGTTCCGGCGCTGCTCACGCTGGCGATCCCCGGCTTTGCCGGCAAGGGATTGCTGCTCATCGCCTTCCTTATAACCACCGTGCAAGGCAGCGATGTCCTGCAATATGTGTTCGGCAAGCTCTTCGGCCGGCACAAGGTCGCGCCGAAGGTTTCGCCTTCGAAGACCTGGGAAGGGCTCATCGGCGGCATCGCCAGCGCTTCGCTGCTTGGCGCAGCGCTCTACTGGCTGACCCCGTTCACGCCGGTCCAGGCCGGGCTGATGGCTGCTCTTGCCTGCATCATGGGCTTCTTCGGCGGGCTCGTCGCCTCCGCGATCAAGCGGGATCGCGGCGTCAAGGATTGGGGACACATGATCGAGGGCCATGGCGGCATGCTCGACCGCGCGGACAGTCTCGTCTTCGCCGCGCCGGTCTTCTTTCACTTCGTCCGGTATTTCTGGACCTAGCGCTAGAGGAGTTCCGCCCTGGCGAGATCGCGCAGCAGATGGCTTGCCCCGTAGGTCCACGGTGCACACTCGGTCGAGAGCCGCACCCGGTTGGACAATGTCCCAAGCGAAGGCGTGGATATCGAGACGATATCGCCGAGCTTATGGGTGAAGCCCTTGCCCGGGCCGTCGCGGTCCTTGACCGGAGCGAACATGGTGCCGAGGAAGAGGACGAGGCCATCCGGATACTGATGGTGCCGACCGATCGTCGCCTCAACCAGCGATTCTGGCTTACGCGAAATCTTCGCCATGTTGGAATGCCCGTCGAGCACGAAGCCATCCTCGCCCTCGACCCGCATGCTGAGTTCGGCGGCTTTGACGGTTTCGAGTGTGAACTCGCCATCGAAGAGCCGGACGAAAGGTCCGACGGAGCCGGACGCATTGTTGTCCTTGGCCTTGCCGAGAAGCAGCGCTGACCGACCTTCGACATCGCGCAGGTTGACGTCATTGCCAAGCGTCGCACCGACGATCTGCCCGCTGCTGGCAACCACGAGCACGATCTCCGGCTCGGGGTTGTTCCAACTTGAGATTGGATGAAGGCCGACGTCAGCACCGAAGCCGACCGTCGACATGGGCTGCCCCTTGGTGAAAATCTCCGCATCCGGCCCGATGCCGACCTCGAGATACTGGCTCCAGACGCCGCGTGCAATCAGCGCCTCCTTCACCTGCATCGCAGCGGGCGAGCCCGGCACGATTTGCGACAGATCCGCGCCAATAAGGCCGAGTACCTCTTCGCGCAGCGAATCCGCCCTGGTCTTGTCGCCCTTCGCCTGCTCTTCGATAACACGCTCAAGCAGCGAGGCGACAAACGTCACACCGGACGCCTTGACCGCCTGCAGATCGATGGGTGACAGCAATGCCGGGTGGGCCGGATCGAACGTGCCGGACCAGCTATTGGCAAGGACGGCATCGACGGCGCCGATCCTGGTACCTTCCACGCCGGTAACATAGCTTGCGGGTTCGGCCATCTCGCATATGTCGCGCACGGTCGGGCCAGCCTTGTCGGTGATGTCATAAACAATGCCATCTCTGATTGTGACGATCCGGGGGTGGTCGTAGCCAGGAATTTTGGCTCGTCCGAGAAGGACGCCGGAGGTTGGGACGATGGCATTTGACATGATCGATTTCCTGGATGTTTCGGATTGACGGAGTAGAATGGCATCCTCTCCCTGGACTGCTTGCCCGCATTTATGCGGGAGGAGTGCGCTCCAATCAAGACCAGCCCGACGCTCGTCCGGGCCGCTCTGTCAGGAGACCGTGGACGGGCTTCCAATATATCTTGTCATTTTGTGCGAACGCGCCACTAGTACGCGCAAGGGCAAAAGACAACCGGGGCGTGTGTGAACAGGGTAGCGGAATATCGACTGGGATTGATCCTGGTTACTGCATCCGCAGTGGCCTGGAGCCTTGCCGGGTTGTTCACGCGCGCGATCCCGCTCGACAGCTGGACGATCCTTGCCTGGCGGGGTATTTTCGGCTCGATCGGCATTGCCGTTGCCATGATGCTTTTTGAAGGTGGGATCGCCTGGAAGAGCTTCCGCCATATGGGTCGTCCCGGCTGGCTTTTCGTAGCGGTCTCGTCGCTGGGCATGGTGTTTTTCATAACCGCGCTCAAGGAGACGACGGTGGCGCATGTCGCGGTCATCTATGCGACAATCCCTTTCGTCGCCGCCGTCGTTGCCTGGCTGGCAATGGGCGAGCGATCGACCTTGCGCGCGATCGTCGCGAGCATCGCCGCGATGGGCGGCGTCATCATCATGGTCGGGCTCGGGACGGAGGGCAGCTTGTTCGGCGATCTGCTGGCATTCGGCATGACCCTCTGCATGGGCGTGCTGATGGTCATCGTGCGCCGGTCTCCTGAAATCTCGGTCATGCCCGCCGCCTGCGTGTCGGCCCTCCTGAGCTCGCTCATCTGCTGGCCGCTCGGCAATCCGCTGTCGGTCTCCGCACACGACCTCCTCCTCATTGCCATGTTCGGCATCCTCGTTTCCGCCGTTGGGCTTGCCTGCTTCACGCTTGGCGCAAAATGGCTTCCACCGATAGAAACCGCCCTTATCGGCTCGCTCGATGCGCCTCTCGCACCTTTCTGGATCTGGCTGGTATTCAACGAGGTTCCGAGCAGAAGCACGGTTATTGGCGGCTCGATCGTTTTTGCCGCCGTGGTCGCCAACGTTCTGGCCGGAACAAAGAAAGGGCCGACACCTGCTAATTCTGTCACCTAACAGCGGTGTCCTAAAACGTGGCTTATATGACATTTAGGCCGTGGCCGTTCAGTTGTATTCTCCCTCCAGTCACCCAGACATGGAAGGAACCAGGACATGACCATTCAATCAGACCAGGGCACGGCGCTGATCACTGGCGCATCATCGGGCATCGGCGCGGTATATGCGGACAGGCTTGCACGCCGCGGCTATGACCTCATTCTCGTGGCGCGCAATCGCGACAGGATGACAAGCCTTGCTTCGCGCCTGACCACCGAAACGGGGCGGAGCGTCGAAGTGGTTGCCGCCGATCTTGGCGACGACAGCGGAATTGCGAAGGTCGGAGCAATTCTTGCCAACGATGCGAGCATAACCATGCTCGTCAATAATGCGGGCGTCGGCGCAACGGCACCACTGCTCGAATCCGATCCGGCTGAAATGGACGCGATGATCAAGCTCAATGTGGTTGCATTGACACGGCTGACGGAGGCCGCAGTGCCAAAATTCGTCGCACGCGGCAGCGGCACGATTATCAATATCGCCTCGATCGTCGCCATTGCGCCGGAAGCGCTCAACGGCGTTTACGGCGCGACCAAGGCTTTCGTGCTCGCCTTCAGCCAGTCCCTGCATCACGAACTCAACGACAAGGGCATCCGTATCCAGGCCGTGTTGCCCGGCGCCACGAGCACGGAGTTCTGGGCGAACGCCGGCCGGCCGGTTGAAAACCTGCCGAGTGCCATTGTCATGACCGCGGCCGACATGGTCGATGCGTCCTTGGCCGGCCTCGACCAGGGCGAACTCGTCACAATTCCGGCCTTGCCCGACATTGCCGACTGGAATGCCTTCGAGGGCGCCCGGCAAGCATTGCGACCCAATCTTTCGCACCGGGAACCGGCGGCGCGCCTCTTCGCCCGAGAAGGCAACTAAACCCAAATAGCGGATATCCGTTGAGCCGGCTGCTACAAGGCGCCCGGCTCTCATTGCATGAATCGCATCACCAAAGGTTGAGCGCTACCAATTCCCGGCGTTTTGTGCCAACTCATTGACACAATGGATGTATAACCGCTTCGCAACGCGCACATCGCACCCTCTCCCGCCTTCGGGAGGTTCACGCCAACACGGTCCGCTCATGGGTTTACGTCCACTTTATCGCAAGCTGGCACTGCGCCGATTGGGCGTGTTCTCGATTTTCCTTGCGCCGAGCCGGCTGCGGGCTTTCGCCCGCAGCACCGAACTTGGCCTCGTCCTTGCAGCCGCTGTCGTCGGGGTTGTTTCGGGTTGGACGGTCACGGCCATGAGCATGATCGCCCAGGGCATGCACCAGATGATTTTTGGTCTCGAGGCCGGCGAGCGCCTTTCGACGATCGTAACGACCAATACGACCACTTTGTTCATCGCGCCGATTTTCGGCGGCGCTCTCATGGGCCTCGTGCTGCTCGTTCTCACGCGCTACTGCAAACGGCCCATGGTCGACCCCATCGAGGCGAATGCGCTGCATGGCGGCAGGCTGTCGCTCAATGACAGCCTGATCGTTGCCGCACAGAATTTGATCTCGAACGGCTTCGGTGCATCGGTGGGGCTCGAAGCCGGCTACACACAGCTTGCCTCAGGACTTGCGTCGAAGATCGGTCTTTCGCTGAAACTTCGCCGGTCGGATTTGCGCATTCTTGTCGGCTGCGGCGCGGCGGGAGCGATTGCGGCAGCATTCAATGCGCCGCTCACCGGCTCGTTCTACGCCTTCGAATTGATCATCGGCTCCTATACCATCCTCAGCCTTGCGCCCGTGATCGTGTCGGCGCTGATCGCCAATGTCGTTGCCAGAGCCCTGTCGGGTGACCATTTTGTCATCGACATCGGCCATTTCGGTGCGGTCGTACCGGCAGACTACCTGCCAGCCATGTTGCTCGGCATCTTTTGCGCACTCGCCGGCATTCTCCTGATGAAGGGCGTCTCTTTCGTCGAGGAAATGGCACGCAAGAGCTTCATTCCACCAGCGCTCAGGCCCCTCCTCGGCGGCGCCATCGTCGGCCTCCTCGCCCTCGTCACACCGCAGGTGCTGTCGGGCGGACATGGCGCCCTGCACCTCAATCTCGACACGACCACGACGATTGCCGCATTGGTCGGCCTGCTGTTGCTCAAATCGCTGGCTTCCGCGATCTCCATCGGATCGGGTTTCAGAGGCGGGCTTTTCTTCGGCTCGCTGTTCATGGGAGCCTTGCTCGGCAAGCTCTTTGCTTATTCGGCGCCCTATATTTTTGCGCACGCGACGCTGACGCCGGTGATCTACGCGGTCGTCGGAATGAGTGCGCTTGCCGTCTCGGTTATTGGCGGTCCCCTGACGATGACGTTCCTCGCCCTCGAGATCACCGGCGACTTTCCAATAACGGTCCTCGTTCTCGCCGCGGTGACCGCAGCGTCGCTGACGGTACGCCATACGTTCGGCTACTCCTTCGCGACCTGGCGTTTCCACCTGCGCGGTGAGAGCATTCGCAGCGCCCATGACGTCGGCTGGATTCGCAACCTCACGGTCAACAAGCTCATGCGATCCGATGTTCGCACGGCGCCAATCGAGCAGACCATCCGCGCATTCTGCCGTGACTTTCCATTGGGTTCGACGCAGCGGGTGATCATCGTCGATGACACCGGCAAATATGCCGGCATGGTCCTCGTGCCCGAGGCGCATGCGGGCCTGACCGAGAACGCCGACGAGGACCTGCCGATTGCCGGTCTCATCAAATACCGCAACGAATATTTGCAGCCGCAGATGAACGCCAAGCAGGCGGCAGCGATTTTCGACAAGACGGAGAGCGAAGCGCTTGCTGTCGTCAACGATCTCGTCGAGCGGCGCGTCATCGGTCTCCTGACTGAAAGTCACTTGCTGCGTCGATACAGCGAAGAACTCGACCGGCAACGCCGCGACGTATCGGGAGAGATTTAGAGCATGGCAAGCCGCTGTTTGCGCTGCGGCGGCGGGAATACGCTGTCCAGAACTGCGAGGTGCTCTGCCGAGAGCTTGAGGTCCAGAGCCTTGCGGTTATCGCGGATGTGTTGCGGCGTGCTGGACTTCGGAATGGCGATAACGCCTTCCTGATTGATGACAAATGCAAGCGCCACGACCGCCGGCGTCATCTCATACGCCTTGGCAATCTTGGCAAGCGCAGGATGCCCCAACATACGGCCCTGCTCGATGGGGGAGTAGGCCATGACCGGGATCGTTCGGTTTTGGCAGAATGGCAGAAGGTCGAATTCGATGCCGCGCCGCGTCAGATTGTAAAGCACCTGATCGGCGGCAACGGCGCTTCCGCCGGAAACATCGAAGAGTTCTTCCATGTCGTCCGTGTCGAAATTGCTGACGCCCCACGCGCGAATCTTGCCCGTCTCAATCAGTTCCTCGAAGGCTGCGACTGTGTCGTGCAGCTTGTATCCGCCGCGCCAGTGCAGGAGATAAAGATCGATCGTCTCGCATTTCAGCCGCTTCAGGCTACGCTCGCAAGCGGCAATCGTTCCCTTGCGCGAAGCGTTGGACGGCAGCACCTTGCTGACGATGAATACCTCGTCGCGCCGTCCGGCGATCGCCTCGCCAACGATTTCCTCCGCGCCGCCATCGCCATACATTTCCGCAGTGTCGATCAGCGTCATGCCAAGATCGATACCGAGGCGAAGCGCCTCCACCTCTCTTTGCGCCTGGCGCCTATCCTCGCCCATGAACCAGGTGCCCTGGCCGAGAACAGGTACCTTCTCGCCAGAAGGCAGCGACGTCGTCCTGATATCCGAATGCTTCATTGTTCAGTCCTGCAAGACCCGATGAACGCCCAGTCCAGCATCGATCGTCAACCGGTGCAAGGGCCTGTCGGACCGGCACGCATGTCGCGCAGCCGCTCCGCAGCCGACGCCGCGAGGTCGGTGAAGATGAGATCGAGGTCCTCAGCCACCTGATAATAGGATTCGGGCAGGTCTTCGCCTTCCATCTCCGACCGGATTTCCTCCATGCTGTGCGCATGGCTTTCAAGGAACTTGTAGAGTTCCGACATCTGTTCGAGCGAAAGTGATTCGTGCGCGAGCATCCTGGGAATTTTCTTTCCCAACACGGTGGCCAATTCGTTCTTCTCCCGCAGAACGTTCAACCAATTTGCCAACTATTTTTATTCCTCCCACGAGGAGCGTCGCAGAGGACCGTTTCCACATCAACTAATCCTTTAGTACTATTTATGCCTTCTAGTCCTCGCTCTTTTCTGTTAACCTACGCCCTGTAATTTCCCCCTTCGCACATGCGAATTACCGTTTCCACCGCGTGGTACACTGGTTTCAGGAGCACCTAATGATCTCGCATTTGCTGCACAATCTCGTCGAAGCCGACCCGGCCAAGGAAGGCGAGGACAGCGTTGACGCGGTAGACGCACCACGACGCAAACGCACGCCTTCGTCCTCTTCCGCATTCACCCACTTCGAATTGGGCCGTACGCTGGAGCGGGCCAATCGCCGCTTCGCCACATTCCTGCAGGCCGAGATGTCCCGCCTCGGCGTGCGCGAAATCGGTCCTGCCCATGCGATGCTGCTCCTGACGATCGGGAATGACGAACTTTCCGTAGGCCAGCTCATGGATCGCGGGCCCTATGGCGGCACCAACCTTTCCTATTACCTGAAGCAGCTCGGCGAGTGTGGCTATGTCGAGCGCATTCCGTTGCCGCGCGATCGCCGCACGATCCGAGTGCGCCTGACACAAAAGGCGCAGGATCTGTGCGCCGACCTGACGGAAATCACCGAAAAATATCACCAGCTGGTGGCTGGCGACCCTGAGAACATGCGGCGGATGGAGATAGCGTTCGAAACGCTCGACAGGTTGGAGCGGGCTTGGGCGACGGCTGCCATTTTCGGATCTCCTGACGAGCGGTAGAACTGCCACCCTCAGATGGCGACGATACGGTCCCGCCCGTCAAGCTTGGCCTGATATAGCCCCTTGTCGGCCCGCGCGAATGCATCCTGGGCAGTGTCGCCCGGCTTCAATGCCGTCATACCTGCCGAGCACGTATAGGAAACCTCCGGATATGACGGAAGCGGCCTCGAGGTGCGAATCTTGCTGAACACGCGTTCCAGGATCGCCAGGCCATTTTCAATATTGGTGTCCGGCAGAATGAACATGAACTCTTCGCCGCCAATCCGGCCGAAACAATCAAGTCGCCTGACGAACGAGTGCCCATGCCGGGCAAAATCGAGCAGGACCACATCGCCGGACTGATGGCCGTAGCGGTCGTTGATCGATTTGAAATAATCGATATCGAGCACCGCGATACAGCCAATATCGATACCAGGCGCCGGTGTCTTGCCCGCAAGCGCCTCAAGCCTTGTCATTATGAAGCGCCGGTTGGCGATCCCGGTGAGTTCGTCGGTTTGCGAGGCGCGCAACGCCAGATCACGATCCTGGCGAAGCCAGCGGTCGTCGGCGCGCAGTGGGGTAATGTCGCTGGCAATGCACAGCATCCAGCCGTTCGATTGCACTGTCTCGGTCATCCACAGCCATCGACCGTCGGCGAGATCTGTTTCAAACGAGCGGAAGGCGGTCTTGCCGCGGCGTGACTGGGTCGAGCGCAACCATTCTTCGAAGTCGGCCGTCTTCAAGACGGTCCCGACGCCGGCCAGGAAGTTGCGCCGCATGATATCGCCCCAGCTCAACTGCTCGTCAGGGGTAAGATGATAGGCGGCGCGAAAACTCTTGTTTGCGTAGCGCAGCACATCGTCTTCGTCATAAACGGCGACCAAGGCGAGGCTTTCCGTCTGCAGCGACAGAAGATTGTCGAGAATTGCGTCTGCTCGCTTCGAAGAATCCATGCTCACCTGAATCAATCACGGCACGGGAATACAACTAACCCGAATCCCGCCCGACCGGAACAGATAGTTGCATCAGGTAGCAAGCGCCTTGATTGCCGAGAGGTCCTTGATGAACGCCTTTTTCTCGGCCGCAGCATCGGCCCGATCGCGAATTCGCAGGATATAGGACGGATGGATGGTTACAAGCACCGGCGGAAACATCGTCGTTTCAACGACCTTGCCGCGATCGCGCATGACACGCACCGAACTGCCGAGTAGCGCCGAGGCCGCGGTGCCGCCGAGCGCGACCACTATTTTCGGATGGATCAGCCGCAATTCATTTCTGAGCCACCAGGAGCAGGCCTCGATCTCGCCGCCGTTAGGCTTGGCATGCAGGCGACGCTTGCCGCGTTGCTCGAATTTGAAATGTTTGACGGCATTGGTGACGTAGCATTGATCCCGGTCGACTGCCGCTTCCTCAAGGCACTCATCGAGAACCAGACCTGCTGGCCCGACGAAAGGCCGGCCCGCAAGATCCTCCTTGTCGCCGGGCTGTTCGCCAACAAGCACGATCTTGGCACGCGAGGGACCTTCCCCGAAGACAGTCTGGGTTGCATACTTGTAGAGATCGCAGCGGCGGCAGTGGTCGGCTTCCGCCTTTAGCTCGGATAGCGAGTGCGCGTCCGGCGTCTCACCGTCGGTGATGTACCTGTCCATGGCGCCGTAACGCGTGAAAGAATTGCGTGGTTCCACGGCATTGGGAACCAATCCTGCCATCTCCGGTTGAATCTCCAGCGCAACAGGCAGGAGTACTGCAATGGCCAGGACAGCCAAGAAGAAATGGTCGCAAGACGTCACAGAGCATAGCGATGCGCTGGATCTTGAAGCGAATGTTTTCGAACAGAAGGACCCGCGCAAGATTGCGCATTCGCTAAAGCAATCGGCGGAACATTCGGACCGCAGGAAATCGAGCCCCTACCGTTCTGCCATGTCGATGCTGACCTTTTACATCAACCGCGCCGGCAAGAACCTCCCCGAGGCGCAAAAGCACATTCTGGAGCAAGCCAAGGGCGAGCTTCGCAAGGAATTCGGGCGAGACTGAGAGGGTTCAATCATGGAAAAGGCGAAGATTGCGCGTATCTGGCGTGGCCGCACGCTGCCGCACATTGCCGATGAGTACGAGGCCTATAACTTCGAGGAAGGGATCAGACCGCTTATCGAAAAGGCGCTGTGGGTGCAGACACTGCGCGAGGATCGCGAGCAGGAAACCGAATTCATCACGATTTCCTATTGGGAAAGCATTGAAGCGATGTCACGGTTCACCGGCAGCGATCCGAACAGCATTCACCATCTTCCACGCGACAAGGATTATCTGATCGAGATTCCCGATGCAGTTCAGATTCTCGAGATCCGCACCAGCAATGGCCGATCTCAGTAGCCGCCTATGATCGGCAGGATCTCGCCGGTGATATAGCTTGAACAGTGAGGCGAGGCGAGAAAGACATAGGCGGGGGCAATTTCCTCGGGTTGGGCCGGCCGCATCATCGGCGTGTCGCTTCCGAATTTCGAAACGTCGGCCGCTTCCTTGTCGGCAGGATTGAGCGGCGTCCACACCGGGCCTGGCGCCACCGCGTTTACCCTGATGCCCTTGGACAGCAAATTGCCCGAAAGGGCCCGCGTAAAGGCGTGAATACCGCCCTTTGTCATCGAATAATCGAGGAGGTTCTTGCTGCCTCTGATCCCGGTCACCGAGCCGGTATTCACGATGGCCGAACCCGGCCTCATCTTGCGGGCCGCAGCTTGCGCCAGGAAGAAATAGCCGTAGAGGTTGGTGCGGATCGTCTCGTCGAAGTGCTCCTCCGTGAGTTCGTCGAACGCGTCGGTGTGGAGTTGAAACGCTGCATTGTTGATCAGAACGTCGAGCGCACCGAATGCCTTCACGGTTTGCTCGACCGCTTCCTTGCAGAATTCCCGGTCTCGCACGTCGCCGGCCATCACCAGGCATTTCCCGCCTTCCTTCTCGACCAGCGCCTTGGTCTTTTCGGCGTCGGTGGGCTCATCGACATGAATGATGGCGACATCTGCGCCCTCGCGCGCAAACAACACCGCAACGGCCCGCCCGATTCCTGAATCGCCGCCGCTGATCAGGGCTGCCTTTCCTTCGAGCTTGCGTGAACCGAGATAATAGGGCGCGTCGCACATCGGCTCCGGTTTGAGCATGGACTCCGTTCCCGGTTTTGACAGATGCTGTTTTGGAAACGGCGGGACCGGGTAGGCGCGCGCTCCCGTCTGAGGTATCTTTTTTTCTTGCCCCGAGCCGGATTTTTTGGCCTTCGTATCGGCCCTTTTCTGGATCGTCCGCTGCCGTTCCGCCGTTTGCTTGCCCTTATTGGATCGAGCAGTCTGGGCCATTGCTTTTACCTCCGCGCCTTCGGGTGAAGTTGTGAGTAAATGCCACGAATTGGTGATCGGTTCCCTCACCGAACCGAAACGCTTGTTCCGCGTTACTGTGCTAGGTTCGCTCGCGCGGCAGCGCTCTTCTGGCAGGGAAAGAACATGAAGCAATCACGGCAGCTACTCTCTGGAATTTTTATGGCGGCGATGGTCGCGAGCGCTGGAGCGCTTGCCCAGACGAGCGCAAATTACGCCGTGGGCTATGGGCCTGATCCCGTATTACCGGAACCCGATACCGCACTCGTTCCGACGATCAATGTTGCAAAGACCGATCCCTGGCCGCAAGGGACGGCGCCCCAGGCCGCTTCAGGGTTGAAGGTCGGCGCTTTCGCCAGCGGCCTCGACCATCCACGCTGGCTTCATGTTCTTCCGAATGGCGATGTGCTCGTTGCCGAGACCAACGCGCCTCCGGCACATGATGAAGGGTTCAGCATCAAGAAGTGGATCATGGGCTTTTTCATGAAGCGCGCGGGAGCGGGCGTTGAAACACCGAACCGGATCATCCTCTTGCGCGATACCAACCACGACGGTGTGGCCGATACCAGGGAGACTTTCCTCGAAGGCTTGAATTCGCCCTTCGGCATGACGCTTTCAGGCGGCAAGCTCTACGTTGCCAACACCGATGCAATCGTCGCTTTTCCTTACAAGGACGGTGAAACCACGATCAAGGCCGAACCGGAAAAGATCGTCGATCTGCCAGGCGGGCCGATCAACCATCATTGGACCAAGGATGTTATTGCGAGCCCCGACGGCAAGAAGCTCTATGCCACCGTCGGCTCGAACAGCAATGTCGGCGAGAACGGCATCCCGGCAGAGCAAAATCGGGCGGCGGTGTTCGAAATCGATCTCGCCAGCAGGCAGAGCCGGCTCTTTGCGTCCGGACTGCGCAATCCCAACGGCCTTTCCTGGAATCCCGATGACGGCAGACTGTGGGTCGTCGTCAACGAACGCGACGAGCTCGGCAATGATCTCGTGCCGGACTACATGACCTCGGTCAAGGATGGCGCGTTCTATGGCTGGCCCTACAGTTATTTCGGCCAGCATGTCGATACCCGCGTTAAGTCGCAAAATCCTGATCTTGTGAGCAAGGCGATCAAGCCGGATTATGCGCTTGGCGCTCATACGGCATCGCTGGGCCTGACTTTCTACACCGCGTCGTTGCTCGGACCCGAGTACAGGAACGGTGCCTTCATTGGACAGCACGGCTCGTGGAACCGCAAGCCGCGCAGCGGCTACAAGGTGATCTTCGTGCCGTTCAAGGACGGAAAGCCTCAGGGACCGCCGAAGGATGTGCTGACCGGCTTCATCAATGCAGAGGATAAGGCGATGGGGAGGCCCGTGGGCGTTGCGGTCGACAAGGCCGGAGCACTGCTTGTGGCAGATGATGTCGGCAATACGATCTGGCGAATTACTCCAGCCGCGAAATAGCCGCACAAAATTTTTGCTGCGATGTCGGAGGCTTGCGTCGGCGAACGTCCTTGGCGGGAACACCAACCTGCGAGGCGATAACTACATGCAAACGATTGTTGAAGCCGCTCCCCTATCGAACACGGCCGTTTGGGCCGGCCGCGTCATGAGCGGTCTGATCATCCTCTTCATGCTCTTCGACAGTGGCATCAAGCTCATTCCGCTCGATGTCGTCATCCAGACCTGCGCCGAACTCGGGCTTCCGACAGGTGTTGGCTTTGCCCGGGGCCTCGGCATCCTCGGCCTGGTTTGCACGATCCTCTACGCTGTTCCGCAAACCTCCGTTCTTGGCGCGATCCTGCTCACCGGTTACATGGGGGGCGCAATTGCGACGCAGGTTCGGGTCGGTAACCCGCTGTTCAGCCACCTGCTCTTCGGGGTCTATCTCGGCCTCATTCTTTGGGGCGGGCTTTACCTGCGTGATCCGCGCCTGCGCGCAATCCTGCCGTTTTCGCGCTGAAGCGCTCCGCGCGACCCCGATAAGACGTGCATCGGGGTTGCGCCGAATCGCCGTGTCTGATTCTTTGCACATGTTCCGGAGCATGATTTTTTGATTCGCCGCCCTGCCGGAATTCAAAGCCGCAATTGAATGTGCGGCGGGCAGATCAGCACACGAAGGAACCAGGATGTCCATCAACCTCAGAAAGCCGGAAATTTCCGAGATGAAACCCAACATCACCGTGTTCGGTGTCGGTGGAGGTGGTGGTAACGCGGTCAACAACATGATTCGCGAGAAGCTCGAGGGAACGGACTTCATCGTCGCCAATACCGACGCGCAAGCCTTGACAATGTCCAAGGCCGAGCGCCTGATCCAGCTCGGTGCGCATGTCACGCAAGGACTGGGCGCCGGCTCAGCCCCGGAGATCGGCCGCGCCGCCGCCGAGGAATGCATCGACGAAATCATGGACTACCTTTCCGGCACCCATATGTGCTTCGTGACCGCCGGCATGGGCGGCGGCACGGGAACCGGTGCCGCGCCGGTCATCGCCAGGGCAGCCCGTGCTGCCGGCATCCTGACGGTTGCAGTGGTCACCAAGCCCTTCACCTTCGAGGGCACAAGGCGCATGCGGATGGCCGAAGAGGGAATGAAGGAGCTTCGCGCCAGCGCCGACACGGTCATCGTCATCCCCAACCAGAACCTTTTCCGCGTGGCGAATGCCTCGACCACATTTGCTGACGCTTTCGCCATGGCCGACCGCGTGCTTTATTCGGGCGTCGCCTGCATCACTGACCTGATGGTGCGCGAAGGCCTCATCAATCTTGATTTCGCCGATGTGCGTTCCGTGATGCGCGATATGGGCCGCGCCATGATGGGCACCGGCGAAGCAACGGGCGAGGAACGGGCCAAGACCGCCGCGGAAGCTGCCATCGCCAATCCACTGCTCGACGTAGCCTCGATGAAGGGTGCGAAGGGCGTCCTCGTCTCGATCTCGGGCGGACGCGACATGACCCTCTTCGAAGTCGATGTCGCCGCCTCTCGCATCCGCGAGGAAGTCGACGACGAAGCCAACATCATTCTCGGCGCAACGTTTGACGACGCGCTCGAAGGCGTATTCCGCGTGTCGGTCGTCGCGACCGGCATCGACCAGGACGATGCAGCGGCAGTCGAAACCGCAGCGGCGGCGATGCATGAGGCAAGTCCCTCGGTCATGCCGTTCCTGCGTCGCCAAGGCTGACGGAACCAACCCGATCCCAAGTCATGAGCCGCTCATGTCGTATGCGAAATGCGACGTGACAATGCCGAAATACGGGCGTTAGACTCCGCTGTACGTGCGTAACATGAATGCGTTGATGCCAATGGACAGGGTTGTCATGGACCACCGCACCATCATTGCCTCGCTGACCCAGGAGCAGCGCGATCGCCTGACCGCCAAGTCGGATGCAGCAGGCCTCGTGCAGCTTGGCGTGCATTGGGGCGCGATTGGCCTGTTGGGGTCGTTGATTGTCGCTCGCGTTCCGTTCTGGCCTTTACTCATGCTCCCGCAAGGGATCCTCATCGTTTTCCTGTTCACGCTCCTGCACGAGGCCGTGCATCGCACGCCGTTCAAGACGCAGCGGCTGAACGATGTCGTCGCGCGCATAAGCGGTTTCATGATCGTGCTTCCGGCCGACTGGTTCCGCTATTTTCACTTCGCCCATCACCGCTATACGCAAGATCCCGATAACGATCCCGAGCTTGCAACGCCAAAGCCAGAAACGTTGCGCGAATACATCGTCCACCTTTCTGGACTCCCTGTCTGGTTGAGCCATGTAAAGACTCTTTTGCAAAACGCCTCGGGTCGCTGCGATGATCCCTATGTCCCGCCCAAGGGACAAGACAAGGTAAAACGCGAGGCACAGATCATGATCCTTGCCTATATCACCCTCGCAGGCTTCTCGCTATGGTTCCAATCATCGGTGCTGCTCTTCGCCTGGATTATCCCGGCAATCATAGGGCAACCATTCCTGCGGCTGTATCTCCTCGCCGAACATGGGCGCTGCGCCTTCGTCGCCAATATGCTCGAGAACAGCCGGACCACGACGACGACATGGTTCGTGCGCAAGCTCGCCTGGAACATGCCCTACCACGCCGAGCATCATTCCTATCCGGGAGTTCCCTTCCACCGGCTGCCTGAGTTCCATGCGCTGATCGAGGAACATCTTAAGGAGACAGAGACCGGATACATGCGGTTCCACGCCAGATACATCGAAGGACTTCGTTAGAGATCCGAATCCATCCGGTCCGAGCAAGCCCAGTTTTTCCAGAGAAGCGGGGATTGGCGATCCCATGTTACGCGCGGCTGGATTCCGCGCTACTATGGTAGGGCCATCATCCGTTGCGCCAGGAAAGGAATGAAGATGAACACGGCCAATCTTCAACTGGAAGGACTTTGCCTAGCCATCGCAGCTGTCAACCGGGCCCTCGTTGCCAAAGGGCTGTTGACCGCAGTCGAAATCGACACAGCCCTACGGAGGGCCGAAGCCGTCGCCGTTGGCGACGACAGGGCAGTCGAGCACCTATCCCCAGCCAATCGCGACGCCGTGTGTTTCCCCATCCGCCTTTTGCAGCTGGCAAACAATTCAGGCGCCGATACGCCATGGTCGTTCTCACATCTCGCAAGAATGGTTGGCGAGACCAAGCGGCCCTATAACGACCAGCTCTGAACGACCAATAGCGTAGTTGCGTCGATCCCTCAGGATCAACGACGCAACTGACCGCTTGCTTCCAGTGCAGTTATCTTACTGCGCCGGCGACAGCGTTACGGTCGTTACCCCTCCGGCAAAGTTGATGCCCTCCTGCCCTTCAACTGATATCGGTTGCAGGGAAAAGGCCCGGCCGGTTCCGCCGGCGAGAATATTGGCGCCAGCACCGGGGCCGACCGAGGCGTTCGCGCCGACGCCGCTATATGTTCCCGCAAGCGCTCCCGCTGGAAGACCGCTGGTGGCTGCGACGACACCCCAAATGAGGTGCCCTGCCGCGACTTCACCAAGCGCCACGCCGAACTCGTCAATGGACCCGGTGTAATTGTCGGGACTGCCGCCCTTGTCCTGTTTGAACGTACAGGTCAGCTTCTGCTTTTCGACGACAAACATCCCTATGCCTTTGGATACGTCGCAGGACAGTGTTCCGATTTGGGTAGACTCCGCATTTGCGCCGAATGGAATAAGCGCAACGATACAGCCAAAGCATGCCTTTTTGAGGAAAGTCATCATTGTATCTCCTTCGCCACTATTGAAAGTCCCCTGGGCGACCGCCAAAAGATCTTCGCAACAGCCATTCGTGGGAAGTACGTAACTGTTACAGCAGTGGATATTCTGGCACCCGTGCTAGTTTGTCCTGCATTGCGATAGTTCTTCCGGCTGCAGGCCCTCTGGTTACGCGAGACATGGGTGACACGATGAATGACCTTTCCACGCCTGAGCCGGTTCTCGAGATTGCTGTCGGCACAGTTATTCTGATTATTGTCATCTTTGTCCACGGCGCCGGAATTCGGGCAATCAACTTGCGCTTCAACCGGGCCTGGGTTCATGTGGACAGTGGCACCTCGCACTGGCGCATCAACCTTTTGCTCGCCGCGACGATTGCCTCGCTCTCGGCGCTGCATTTCACCGAGACCCTCATTTGGGCCGCTCCGATTTATGCGAGAGGTTTTATCCCCTCCATGCGAGACAGCTACTATTTCGTCCTTGAAAGCTATACGACACTCGGCCAGGGCAATATCGCCCTGCCGGAACGCTGGCGACTGCTCGGCCCGATCATAGCCATTTCCGGCTTGTTCACATTCGGTTGGACGAGCAGCGTTCTCGTCAGCATCATGACTGAATTCGGCAAGCTCGACCGGGCACGGATCAAGGGACCGAAGGAACGGGCTTCCGATCAGGCAGACCCTGATGCCTGACCTGACAGTCAGAGGTGGTGATCGTGTTCGCTCAGCGAGATACGCACATCCTGCAGGAAACGGACGAGGCAACCGACCAGCAAGCATAGCGATATGACGAAAAGCGCGCCTGCGCCCGGTTCGTGGCGATAGCCGAGGAATGCCACCACGAACCCGACCAGCAAGAGGATGGCAATGCCGATTGCGCCGATGACGGCCAATTGCAGGGCCTGATTCAACAGGACTTCGCGCCGCTTCAGCCGCGCTATGTCCGCCTTGAGCCACTTGCGGCTCGTATCATCGTCGGCGATCTGATTGAGACTTCTGATGCGGTCGGTCACGCCCGTCATACGGTTGATCAGGATGGATACCAGCGCCGCGATGGCTGCCAGCAGGAATACAGGAGCAACGGCATGAGAGATCATGGCTGAAAGTTGGTCGACGTCTACGGGCATTTCTCGGGCTGCCTTTGTTGCAGAGCGGATCTTGTCGCGCCGAAGATGCCACTGAACGACACGTTCGGCAAACTGCGCGGGTTGGATTGAACCCTACGAAGGGCGCGCCCTTGTGGCGTCCGGCTATCAAGACTACGCTGCAGGGACGATTGCTGAGCCGATGGGGGGCGGGCGGGCAATGTCGACAAACGTTCGTGACGAACCACGATGGATTCCCGCGCTGGCCATTCTGGCCGTGTTTGGCCTGCTCGCAGTTCTTCCCCATCATGTGCACGTGATGCCGGTTTGGATTTCCTACGTCGTCGTCCTCGTGGTGCTTGTCCCGATGGCTGCCGTCACGCTGACCGGCAGCGCATTTTGGGTGAAAGCGGAACGCATTGCAATCATGCTGCTTGCAGCGGTCTACGCGGCCAACACGGCGGCGGAACTTGCCGATATGATTGGGATCATCACGATTCATCCACCAGAGACACGAGCGGTCTCGCTGCTCTCTTCGTCCCTCGCGATCTGGGTAACGAATGTTTTGACCTTTTCCCTGCTGTACTGGCAAATCGATCGCGGCGGGCCAGGCGCGCGGATGAGCAATGCAAGCACCAAGCCGGACTGGTTGTTTCCGCAGGCGACGGCGCCTGAACTCGCACCGCCTGACTGGAGGCCATTGTTCCTCGATTACCTGTTTCTTGGGTTCAATACGGCGACCGCCTTCAGCCCCACCGATGTCCTGCCGCTTACGCGCCGCGCCAAGTCGCTCATGATGGTGGAGAGCACAATTTCACTTTTGACGCTCGTCATTGTCGCCGCCCGAGCGATTAATGTTCTGCCCTAGATCGGCAATGTCCGGGCAACGGGCCCTTGATTGGTGCTGAGACTCAAGATTGACTTGGCCAACAATTACAAATCTCCAACGGGTGGGGCAATGCTGATCAAAGAGGGCGACCATCGCACATCTCGAATTGACCTCACCCTCGCAGCTATATTGTCGTTTGTGGCTGGAGCGGTGAACAGCGCGGGCTATTTTGCCTTTGGCTATTTCTCCGCGAACATGACAGGCAACGTTTCCCTGATCTCCGACCATATATCGCTCGGACAAGTTGTCATCGCGACAGCCTTCGCCTCCATCGTTGTGCTCTTCATCCTTGGGGCGTTTGCCGCTTCCCTGTTCATCCAGCTCGGCAAACACAATAACTGGCAGAAGGTTTACGCGCTTACACTCCTCGCGGAAGCTTGCCTGCTCCTCATTGTCGGCGCCCTCGATATTCACGGGTCCGGTCCCACAAGGGGAACATTGATCGTTGGAATGCTGAGCTTCACCATGGGCATTCAGAATGCTGCTTCAACCCGCATTTCCACGGGGCGGGTCCGAACAACGCATGTTTCAGGTGTAGCAACGGATATTGGCGTTGGGCTTGCGACGCTGTGGCGATCACACAGCCCCGATGCTCGCAATACAACCATTCAACGACTGAAACTGCACTCGGCAACAATCGCATCATTCCTGCTCGGTGGAATTGTCGGCGTAGCCTCATACAGGGCCGTGGAAGGCGCCGTTTTCTGCGCGGCGTCGGTTCCCCTCTTTCTGCTAAGTGCAAAATATCTCAAGCGCTGAGCGCGGTACCCGACGCCTTGACGAAGTCAACGAACGCGCGAAGCGCAGCGGGCATCTGCCTCCGGCTCGGGTAGTAAAGATAAAGGCCGCCATAGTAGGGACACCAGTCCTCGAGCACCCGGACGAGCCTCCCCGCTTCGATATGCGCGATCGCCTGGCTCTCGAAGGCATAGGCGACGCCTACGCCGAGAAGCGCAGCCTCGATCATTATGTCCTGATCATCGACGATGAGCGGTCCATCGACCTCGACGCTTAACTCCACGCCGCCACGCTCGAATTCCCACGCATAAAGGCGGCCGCTGCCGAAGCGCAATCCAACGCAGGGAAGACGTTGCAAATGCTCTGGCGTCGTCGGCTTGGCATGGGCATCGAAGAACGCTGGGGACGCCACGATGGCCGTGCGCTGGCGCGGACCGATCGGCACCGCAATCATGTCTTGCGCAATCACCTCGCCGAAACGAATCCCGGCATCGAACCCCTCCGACACCATGTCCACCAGATCGTTGGCGACGGCGATTTCGACGCTGATCTTCGGGTGAGCCTCCAGGAAACGGGCGACAACGGGGAGAAGCACCATCTTTGCCGAGACATGCGCCGTATTGAAGCGCAGCCGTCCGATCGGTGCGCCGCGCAGCTCATTGAGGTCATCCAGTGCATCGTCGATATCGCGAAACGCCGGCGCTACCCGTCCAAGCAGACGTTCTCCGGCTTCGGTCAAGGCGACGCTGCGTGTCGTACGGTTGAAGAGCCGGAGGTCCAATCTCTCCTCCAGCGCCTTCAGGGCGTGGCTTAAGGCTGACGTCGTGCATCCGATCTCGTCAGCGGCGCGACGGAAACTGCGATGCCGCGCAAGAACCAGAAATGGCGCAAGGTCGGAGGATGATACTCTTCGCATTGTTGAATTTTACTCATCAACGCAAAGAGAATCCAGTGGATTATCTCAACAGCCGCTTCGCGCTAGATATCTCCCACAGCTTAGCAACAGGAGGTTCAAATGCATACATGGTTCGTTACCGGGGCATCGCGTGGTTTTGGTGCTCTCATCGTTGAAAAGGCCCTTGCCAAGGGTGACCAAGTCGTTGCTTCGGCACGCAATCCCAAGGCGATCACCGACCGCTTCGGCGAGCGATCCAACCTTCTCGCTATTGCTCTCGACGTCACTGACGAGACACAGGCGCATCAGGCGGTCAAGGAGGCAATCGCCCGCTTCGGGCGCATCGATGTGCTCGTCAACAATGCGGGCTACGGCCTGCTTGGCGCGGTGGAAGAGGCAAGCAGCGCAGAGGTTGAGGCGCTTTATCGCACCAACGTCTTCGGACTGTTGGCCGTGACCCGCGCGGTGCTTCCGCATATGCGCCGCCAGAGATCAGGACGCATCCTCAACTTCTCTTCGGTCGGAGGCTATCGCAGCGGCGCGGGCTTCGGCGTCTATTGTTCGACGAAATTCGCCGTGGAAGGCCTTACCGAGGCTCTTGCCGAAGAACTGAGCCCGCTCGGCATCCACGTTACGGCGATCGAACCGGGATATTTCCGTACCGACTTTCTCGATTCTACCTCGCTGAGTGTCAGCCCGATCAAGATTGACGACTACGCGCTGACCGCTGGAGCTGTCCGCAGCAAGGCCAGGGACATCAGTCACAACCAGCCCGGCAATCCCGACAAGCTCGCGGAGGTGGTGGTTGCATTCGTCGATGCAGAAAATCCGCCGGTTCGCCTGCCGCTCGGCAGCGACACCTTGGCTGCGATCTCGGCCAAGCACACATCCGATGCGGAACTCGTCGCCAACTGGCGCGAAGTATCAGTCTCGACCGATTTCGAGTTGCCGGCATAAAAACGGCGCTGAGCAGCAAGCAGTAACAATCCGCAGGATGGGGTCGATAACCTCCTGCGGATTATCCTGTTCCTGCGTTATTCCATGCCGAGCGCGTTCATGTAGAGTTCGAGGATAGCCTCTTCTTCCTTGCGCTCATTGGCATCCTTCTTGCGAAGCCGCACGATCGTGCGGATGATCTTGGTGTCGTAGCCGCGGCCCTTGGCCTCGGCCATCACTTCCTTGATGTCGTCCTGAAGGGTCGTCTTTTCTTCTTCGAGCCGTTCGATGCGCTCGATGAACTGCCGCAGTTCCGCTGCTGCTACGCCTTCGACACCACCCTGCGCTGCCAGATCATCCATGCTCATACTCCGCTCCTAAATCCTGTGCGACTCGGTTGGCCGCGCGAAGGGTTCCGATGCCCGACCAGCCCGTCACGAGTCAAGTTAAGAGTAGGCTTGGATGCATTTGAATTGGAGGAAAGCCCGCCGGGGCTTGGCTCAATGCGATGGTTTGTTCGTCTCGAAGGCAGCCTTTTGTGCCTCGCTCGCTTCACGCTGGTTCCTGGCTTGCCACTGCGCATAGGGCTCGCCATAAATGATCTCGCGCGATTCTTCTTTCGACATCGAAACGCCGTCGCCCTCGGCGGCATCCCTGTACCAATTCGACAGGCAGTTGCGGCAGAAGCCGGCAAGGTTCATCAAGTCGATATTCTGCACGTCACTGCGTTCGCGCAGGTGCTCGACCAACTTGCGGAAGGCGGCGGCTTCGAAAGCCGTCTGTTGCTCGTTCGTAAGCTTGGTCATGATCCGATCTCCGCTCGATTCAGTTCGATGTCTCATCAGGCGATCCGGCAATGGGCCCGGTTCGCGAACCGAAATGCCTGACCACATGCATATCGGGGTCGGCATTGATGGCGTCAAGGATCGGCGCAAGCCGGTTGGCCCATTGTTCGACCCCTGCTTCCTCGGCGATGAGATCCTGTCGCACTTCGATCAATGCGTGAGCGAGGCCCGTCACGATGCAATGTTGGAACATCGTGTCATTGCGGAGCGCTCCGTCATAGGGCTCATTGTCGCCTACGACGAGTTGCGGATCGGCTCTGAGACCTTCGATCAGCGGGCGGACCGCGCGCCAGTCCTTGTCCCAGAGAATGCCGGCATGCCAGGGACGCGGCGTTGCCTTCCAGAAGGCCGTGAACGAATGGATGGAAATAACGAGCGGCGCCTTGCCGCTCGCCTTGGCCACCGCTTCGATCGCTTGTGAAACCGCCGTGTGATAAGGCCGGTAATAGCCTTCGATCCGCCTCGCGCGCTCCTCCGGCGGCATGGGATTGTTGCCCGGAATGATCGCGCCATCGGACAAGCGCATGATCAGCGTCGGGTCGTCCTCGCCGCGATTGGGATCGATCAAAAGCCGCGAGAAGCCGCCAAGGACCGCGGGTACCCCGAGCATAGCCGCGAGCCGCCGCGTCAAATGCTCGACGCCTATATCATAGGCGATGTGACGCTCGAATTCTGACGGCGGCAGGCCGAGCGAACCATACGCCTGAGGCAAATCGCGCCGCGCGTGATCGGCAAGCAGGATAAGGCCCCTGGCCCTATCGCCATCTACCAGATGAAGAGGTGAAAACGGCAT
The DNA here is from genome assembly GCF_013327855.1 of Phyllobacterium pellucidum. Lineage (GTDB taxonomy): Bacteria > Pseudomonadota > Alphaproteobacteria > Rhizobiales > Rhizobiaceae > Phyllobacterium > Phyllobacterium pellucidum. Next base: position 215,061 of record NZ_JABUMX010000003.1, read on the forward strand.
TCGCGGTGCTCGCTGCTTGGGGATGACAACTTCCTGTTTTCCACGGGCTGGACCGCTTTGCAACGAATATGCGCACTTTCGAACGACCCGGGCGCATTAATAGGCTGATTCCATCTGATGCGCTGATCGACCGGATATGCTGAACGACCCAGAGAACGTGTGGCCGTCCATGCCGCGCCGCCAGTTTGACCGTCCCCGCCAGCGTTAAGCTCTATCAACCGAAATCGCGCTTGTTTCGCCGCCTTTGCCCTGCTCTTTCATGGCAATGATCATTCTTTTGTCGCACTCGTCGCTGAACTTGCCATTCAAACGATTAGCGCGTTGACAATGCCCATGAAACTGCCGAAAAGAGGTTCGAAGACGGACGGAGGCAATATTGCGTGAGGGCATTGAATTCCACCCCGATCAGCATCGGCGGACGCGCCTGGGCAGCTTTCTAGCGGCTTTTTTATTCATATTTCTAGCAGCCAGTTTTGCGGCTCCTGAGAAGGCCCACGCTGATTTTCGCGTGTGCAACACCACACAAAATCTTGTCGGCGTCGCGCTCGGCTATCGCGCCAAGACGGGCTGGATCACCGAAGGCTGGTGGCATGTCAACGCCTCGTCCTGCACGACCCTCGTCGTCGGACCGCTGACATCGCGCTACTATTATCTCTACGCGGAAGACGCCCAGAGCGGCGGCCGCTGGGACGGCAAGATCAACATGTGTGTCGCGGAAAACCAGTTTAAGATCACTGGCATCAATGACTGTTTTGCCCGCGGATTTCAGCGCGCGGGATTTCAGGAGTATGATACCGGCGAGCAGACGAGCTGGATGGTCCAGCTTACCGAAGAGAATCCTCCCTCCTCTCCAATCGTAACGGATACCCCTCCTCAATGAGACGTCGCCGCAAGGTCAAGATTCTAGCCACCCTCGGACCCGCTTCCTCCGAAGAAGCCATGATCCGCAAATTGTTCGAAGCGGGTGCTGACGTATTCCGCATCAACATGAGCCATGCCAGCCACGATCTGATGCGCGAGCTGGTGCGCCGCATCCGCCGCGTCGAGAAGGACCTCGGCCGCCCGATCGGCATCCTCGCTGACCTCCAGGGCCCGAAGCTGCGTGTCGGCAAGTTCGCGGACGGCAAGGTCGATCTTACGCCGGGCCAGACCTTCACGCTCGATAGCAATGATACGCCCGGCGACAACACCCGCGTGTTCCTGCCGCATCCCGAGATTCTCGAGGCCGTCGAGCCCGGCCATCGCCTGCTCATCGACGATGGCAAGCTGGCGCTCGTCGCCGAGGCATCGGACGGCAAGTCGATCCGCTGCCGCGTCGTTTCGGGCACCAAGATTTCCGACAAGAAAGGCGTCAGCCTGCCCGACACGACGCTCGGTGTCGGTGCGCTGACCGAGAAGGACCGGCGCGATCTCGATGCGGTCCTGCAGGAAGAAATCGACTGGGTCGCCCTCTCCTTTATCCAGCGGCCCGAGGATCTTGCAGAAGTGCGCAAGATCTCGCGTGGCCGCGTTGCTCTCCTCTCCAAGATCGAAAAGCCGCAGGCCGTGGCGCGGCTCGATGAAATCATCGAGCTTTCCGACGCGCTGATGGTCGCCCGCGGCGATCTCGGTGTCGAGATGCCCCTCGAATCGGTTCCCGGTATCCAGAAGCAGATCATTCGTGCCTGCCGGCGTGCGGGCAAGCCTGTCGTCGTCGCGACCCAGATGCTGGAATCGATGATCACGGCCCCGGTCCCGACCCGCGCTGAAGTTTCCGACGTCGCTACCGCCGTTTTCGAGGGCGCGGATGCGGTGATGCTTTCGGCCGAATCTGCCGCCGGCGATTATCCGATCGAAGCTGTCTCGACGATGGCGCGCGTCGCCGAAGAGGTAGAGCGCGACCCGAACTATCCGGGCATCATCCATGCCCAGCGCCCGGAACCTAATGCAACCGGCGCCGATGCGATCTCGCTCGCCGCCCGCCAGATCGCCGAGACGCTGAACCTTTCTGCCATCGTCACCTACACGGCGTCCGGCACGACCGGGCTGCGTGCGGCGCGTGAGCGCCCGCTGCTGCCGATCATCGCGCTTTCGCCCGTGGTGGAGACGGCCCGCAAGCTGTCACTGGTCTGGGGCCTGCACTGCGTCGTGACAGAGGATGCGTCCGATCTCGACGACATGGTCGATCGCGCCTGCCACATTGCCTATCAGGAAGAGTTCGGCAATCCGGGCGACCGGGTGATCATTTCGGCAGGTGTGCCACTGCGCACGCCGGGCTCGACCAATATGCTGCGCATCGCCTATATCGGTTCGGACGGCCTGACCGGCATCTAAATCAGGGCATACTGAACTTGAATTGATGTGGTTCGGCCTGCGGGTTCGAACCACATTGCGTTTGGCATGCCGGCGATCTGCCAGCCGCAATCGCTTGAAGTTCAGGTGCGCTGTCCGGTGAGTTCGTCGGCAAGTTCTCCCGCCTGTTTCTGCGCTTCGCGCATCATCGGATAGACCGTGAGGACACGTTCGAAAGCCTGGAGGGCGGCTTCCTTGCGCCCCGTATCCTTGAGGATAGCCGCCATACCGGCCATGGCGCCGAAATGTCTCGGCTCAAGCGCCAGTGTCTTCTGTATGTCGGCCATGGACCGGCCATAGTCATTCATGAGGAAGTGCAGCGTTGCGCGCCGGTTCCAGCCCTCGGCAAAATCGGGCTTCATCGTCACGACCTGGTCGAGAAAATCGAGGGCGACCGAGTATTTCTTGTCTTCCATCGCCTTGGCGGCCCAGCCCATCATGAGGTCCACGGTGGCGCTGCCGGAGTTTTGCCATTGAATCTGGATCAGCGAGGCAATGCGCGCAGCCTTCACCTCATTGCTCTCGCGCTTCAAGGAAGCAAAGAGTTCATCGAGCCGCAAAGCGCGCTTTTGCGCCTGGGTCATATCGGGAAGGGCGGCCTGTTGTCCGATGGGCGCCTGGTCCTCGGCGAAAGCCAAGGCCGGCGATATTGCCATTGAAGTTACGACTGAAAACGCAAAGACGCTCCGCATGAGACGGATCGTAATCCGTATCAGCGAAACGTCAAATGCAAATAAGCGTGAGTCGCGGACGATCAGCCCTGGCGCGCTTTGAAACGCGGAGCAGTCTTGTTGATGATGTAGATGCGGCCCTTGCGACGGACCAGCTGATTGTCACGATGACGGGCCTTGAGAGCCTTGAGCGAGTTCTTGATCTTCATTTCAGCACCGGTATCTTTACGCCCGAAACCGGGCACCAATAAAAAGCGCGCCTGAGCAGCGCGCCGGAAACACGTGGCGGGGAAATAGCCAATGATTACCCCGAATGTCAACTCCCCGCTGGCGATTCATCGCATGATTCCGCGCTCAATCGCTTATTTGTCCAGCTAAAGTCTTTTGCTGATGCGCGTGACATGGCCCATCTTGCGGCCGGGGCGCGCTTCCGCCTTGCCGTAAACGTGCACGACTGCACCGGGCTCCTTGAGGAGTTCCGGCACTTTGTCGATATCGTCACCGATCAGATTTTCCATCACGCAGTCGGAATGCCGCCTTGTATCGCCGAGCGGCAAGCCGGCGATGGCACGGATATGCTGTTCAAACTGCGAGACGGCACAGGCAGCCTCCGTCCAATGGCCGGAATTGTGCACGCGCGGGGCAAATTCATTGGCGAGCAGCGTGCCGTTGGCAAGAACGAAGAACTCGACGCCGACGACGCCGACGTAATTCAGGCCTTCCAGCAGCTTGCGCGCGGCATCGGCAGCGAGCCCGGCCATGGTGGATGAGACCGATACAGGGACGGTCGACGTCGCGAGAATGCCGTCTTTATGTACGTTCTCGGCGATGTCGTAGACCTTGATATTGCCTTCCTGATCGCGCGCGGCGATTACCGAGATTTCACGCGTGAAATCGACCATCGCCTCGAGGATGGCGGGTACCGCGCCGATTGCCGCGTAGCCTGCCTTTGCACTTTCGCCGTTGGCTCCGGTGAACTTGACCTGACCCTTGCCGTCATAGCCGAATCGCCGTGTCTTCAATATGCCCTTGCCATCGAACGCCAGCAGGGCGGCTTCGAGATCGCCTTCGCTTTCGACGATGCGCCATTGCGCCGTCGGAATGCCGACCTTGGCAAGGAAGCGCTTTTCCGCTACGCGGTCCTGCGAAACCTTGAGCGCCTCCGGCGGGGGAAACACACTTTTCGTCTCGTTCAGCGTTTCCGCTGCATCGACCGGCACATTCTCGAATTCGTAGGTAATGACATCGCTGACCTCAGCGAGTTGTTCGAGCGCATTCGGCTCGTCATAGGCCGCGAGGATGTGCTGGTTGGCGACCTGACCTGCGGGACAATCGCCCTGGGGTTCCAGGATCACCGTCCGGTAGCCAAGCCGCGCCGCCGCCATCGCCAGCATGCGCCCAAGCTGCCCGCCGCCGATAATGCCTATTGTCGAACCTGGAGATATCATGCTCACGCCTCGTCAGAAGGCCGCAGAGCAACCTTGTCGCTTTGCGCCTGCCGGAATTCATCCAATCGTACCGCAAGGGCAGTATCGTTCAACGCCAGGACCGCCGCGGCCAGCAATGCTGCATTGACTGCGCCAGCCCGCCCGATCGCCAATGTTCCGACCGGGATACCTGCAGGCATCTGCACGATCGACAGCAGCGAATCCTGCCCCGACAGGGCCTTCGATTCGACCGGAACGCCAAACACGGGCAAAGCAGTCATCGAGGCTGCCATCCCGGGAAGATGTGCAGCGCCGCCGGCGCCCGCAATAATGACCTTGAAACCATCCTCGCGCGCGCCTTTGGCAAAGGCGACGAGACGGTCCGGTGTCCTGTGTGCCGAGACGATCCGGTCGTCATGGGAAATGCCGAGCGCATCGAGCGTTTCGGCGGCGTGACGCATGGTGGCCCAGTCGGACTGGCTTCCCATGATGATTGCGACGTCAGCGCGTTTATCTGGCATTGAGCATCCTCTGAAATACGAGGCGGTGTGGGAGTAGGTCGGATTAAAGGAAAAGGTTGTCCCCCGCAAGTTAACTCGCGGACAGGTGCCTGCCGTTCTTGAAATCAGGCAATTATATCGGGAGTGATCTTGTCTTCGAGCTCGATGAGCTTGTCTTTGATGATGAGCTTCTTCTTCTTCATGCGCTGGATGCGAAGCTGGTCGCAGCCCACCTGGATCATTGCTTGTATGGCGGCATCGAAGTCCATGTGTTCTTGTTTCAATCTTGCGACTGCCAATCGAATGTCAGCCTGATCCTGATCGGACATGCAGTGATTCCCGATATTTCGCTGTAATAGAAGCTAGTGACTGGTTGCAGGCAATTCTGTCCTCGCCAGCACGTCGCCATATCACATTTTACACCACAAGAAAATCCTACGAAACAAATTCGACAATTGCTTAAAGTGGTGGCAGACTGTCACGGCTCTGTCACATACTTGCCGCGCGGCAAGTGGAGCACGTACGAGTTGGGCAACAAACCAAGGGAGAAGCCGGATGGCCATTGAGTCTCATCTTGAAACGCTTGAACGTAAGCATGGAGCGCTTGAAAAGCAGATTGCTGATGCGTTGTTAAGTCCCGCCTCCGACGACCTGATGATAAGCGATTTGAAGCGTCGCAAGCTTATGCTGAAAGAACAGATCGAAAGGCTGAAATTAGCCGTCACCCACCACTAGGAAGGTCCCACGAAATTCCATCCGGCAGCTACCCAGCGCCGCGATGGCAGCGATAAAAGAGCCCGGTCTCCGCTTCACGCAGGGACCGGGTTTTTCTTTGCCCGCCCCTGAGAGTCGTCTCATCCGCTCCAGAATTGGTCGAGCCATAAATTCAAGTGAAAGAAACCGCTGTCATCGACGGCGTAGATGCGGCGCGTGCCCTCCGATTTCACCTTGACGAGGCGCGCATCGAGCAGCGCTTTCAGGTGCTGGGAAACCGCTGGCCGCGAGATCGGCAGCCCGAGCGCAAGCTCGTTCACGGTTTTTGGCCCGCGGCGAAGTTCCTCAAGGAGGTAACGGCGGTTGGGATCTGAAATGGCTGTAAAGGCATCCGTCTCGACCATGTAGAATAGTCGGTTTAAACGAAGCGCATTGTCAACGGATTTCGTTGTCGAGCGAACCTCCAGAGGTCCGCAAACGCCTATTCCGCCGGGTTTTCGGCGCGCGGGTCAAGCCGCACGCTTTCCGGCGTTACCCGCTCGGCGCCCGCAGTTTTGAAATTGTCCCTGAGCTCTATCGGCACGGGCGCGCGCATGCGCGAGCGGATGATCGCATGGGTCATGATCAGAACATGCGCGAGCGCTGTGACGCCGAAGAGCGCAGATGGCGAAATGCTCTCCATGGCAAGGGCGCCGAGGATGGGACCAAGCATCGTGCCAAATCCGTAGAGCAGCAGCAGGCCGCTCGTGACTTTGACGAAATTTGCCGAGTCAGCAAAGTCATTGGCATGGGCGACCGCGACGGGATAGAGCGCATAGGCGAGCCCGCCATAGATCGCCGTCATGATCAGGATAACATAGGCATTATGCGGGGAGATGAGGAAGATCAGAAGGCCGATCACCGCAGCTGCACCGCCAACAATCGCAAGGACGTAGCGCCGGTCGGTGCGGTCGGACATGCGGCCGACGGGGATCTGCATCAGCGCGCCGCCCATAACCGACGCGCTCATCATCAAGGCGATCTCGGTTGTCGAAATGCCCGTGGAGGCGCCATAGACCGCACCGAGCGTACCGAACGCGCCGTTGGCCACGCCAATGAGGATACAGCCCAGAAAAGCCACGGGCGAATTGCGGTAGAGGGCCCTGAGATCAAGCTGGACTTCCGTCAGCGGTTTCGGACTGCTGGCGGTCGAAATGGCGGTTGGTATCAGTGCGAGGCAGAAGAGGATGCCGGTCAGCATGAAGAACGTCCCCGAGCGCACGTCTCCAAAGCCGATCATCATCTGGCCAACCGTGATGGACGCGAAGTTGACTACCATGTAGAGGCCGAAAATCTGGCCGCGATTGGAGTTCGTCGCCCGCTCGTTCAGCCAGCTTTCGATAACCATGTAGGAGCCCGCCATGGCAAAGCCGGTCAGGGCGCGCAGGGCGATCCACGCTATCGGTTCGACAAGGATCCCGGTGAACAGCGCAACAATTGCCGCGATCGCGGCAAAGGCGCTGAAGGCCCGCACATGGCCCACCCGCCGCACCAGGCGCGGCGCAAGCAGGCAGGAGGTGATGAAGCCCCCTGCCCAGGCTGTCCCGAGAAGGCCGAGCGAAGTCGTCGAGAAGCCTTCAGCACCGCCGCGCAGTGGCAGGAGCAAACCGTGCAGGCCGGACGCCATGACAAGAAACGATGTACCGCAAAGGAGCGCGAAGACCTGGATGAACGAACGAAACACGGCAAGACCTTGCATGAGAATGAGGGAGGAACCGACTCGCTAACTCCGCCGGCACCGGGTTCGTTTCATGGAGCAATAGGGTAACTTCATGGCATCCCTGTTTCGTTACCCCGGAGACTATCGAAACTTAGCGGAAGAGCGCTTCGGCCGCGACCTTGCTGTTGCCCTTGCGGGAACGTTCTTCTTCAAGGCGTGTGATTTCAGTCCGCAGCAGGCCTATCCGCTCGTCAAGTTCGGAAACCGACAGCAGCGACAGATCCTGCCCTATGTCATGAACGACCTTGCGTCTTGGCTCTTCGTCGAAAACTGACATCATTTCCTCCAAGATAAGCTCTAATATACGAAGATACAGCCCAACCACTTGGAATTGCAAATCATTCTGGCGAATCGATCGAAGGGAACAGCTCCATGGCCGAAAAAATACCGACAACCATGACGGCAATCGAGATCACCCAGCCAGGGGGGCCGTTGGTGCTGAAGGCCGGAAAACGCGGCGTTCCCGAGCCAGGTCCCGGCGAGCTGTTGATCGAGGTCAAGGCCGCAGGCGTGAACCGTCCGGACGTGTTGCAAAGGCAGGGTCACTACCCGCCTCCGGCTGGCGCTTCCGATATTCCGGGGCTTGAGATTTCCGGGGATATCGTCGCTGTGGGCGCAAATGTTACCCGCTTTCGAATAGGGGAACGGGTGACCGCGCTCGTTGCCGGCGGCGGTTACGCCGAGTTTTGCAGCGTGCACGAAACCAACGCGCTGCCGATCCCGGCCGGCTACGGCTATATCGAGGCGGCCGCCATTCCGGAGACGTACTTTACGGTCTGGCACAATGTGTTCCAACGCGGCGCGCTAAAGGAAGGTGAAACCTTCCTCGTGCATGGCGGCTCCTCCGGCATCGGCACGACAGCCATTCAGCTCGCACACGCGTTCGGCGCCTCGGTCATGACCACTGTCGGCTCGCAGGAGAAGCGCGAGGCCTGCCTCAAGCTCGGCGCCAGCCATGCCATCAACTATCGCGAGGAAGATTTCGTCAAGGCGGTCAAGGATGCGACCGAGGGCAAGGGTGCAAATCTCATCCTCGATATGGTCGGCGGTGATTACATCGAGCGCAACTACGAAGCCGCCGCGCTTGACGGGCGGATTGTGCAAATCGCCTTTCTGCACGGTGCCAAGGCGACGAGCGACATTTCCAAACTGATGGTGAAACGTCTCACGCATACAGGATCAACCTTGCGCAACAGGCCCGTGGAGTTCAAGGCGGGTATCGCAAGGGCGCTTGAGACCAAGGTCTGGCCGCTGCTGGTCGAGCGCCGCGTTGCGCCGGTGATCGACATGGTCTATCCGCTGCACGAGGCTTGGCGGGCGCATGAGCGCATGGAAGACGGCCATCACATCGGCAAGATCGTGCTCGACGTCGGTTAAACGACGAACTCTTATTGTTTACATAGAAACGCGATAGGGCCGCAGGTGTAAGGCTGCGGCCCGGTCGATTGCTACCCGGCGTTATCAGTTGGTCGCCTGCACCTTGCCGACGCTGAAAAACAGGGTTTCGCCCGACGAACCATCGACCCCGTCGTTGTCGGTAACGGCATAGCCATTGCCGTCGGAATCGATGGTGAAACCTTCAAGCTTCTCCACGACATAGCCATTCGAAGCCTTCAGATCGTCCATGAAGTCGTGAGCAAGCACCTTGGTCACGACCGGGAGCTTCTCTCCGATCTTGACCGGCTTCAGGCCGTCAAGCGCGATGCGATAGAGCCGCTTCACCGCGGCCTTCTGGCCGATCTGGTTGTCACGCTCGATGATATAGAGCTGACCGTCATGGGCGGTGATCTCCGAGAGGCCGACCCAGCCATTTTCCGTCTTGTCGAGCGGATAGGAGACCGCGCTCCAGCTCTTGTCCTTGACGTTATAGGCAAGGAGCTTGACGAAACCCTTCTCGTCATCCTTCCACTCGCGCTGAATCGCCATCCACAGAACCGCATCATCGCCTTCACCAACGCGGGTTATGCCTTCAAGGCCAAAACGCGTCTGGTTCGGAAGCAGTTCTTCCGGAAGGGCGATTTCCTTCTTGATCTCGCCCTTGTCGTTCACGTTGAGGATCGCATGCGGGACGAGCTTTGCCTGGTCGCCTTCGTTGGCGAGCCAGAAGCCACCCTGACCGTCCGTGGTGATGCCTTCGATATCGAGCTTCTGCGCCGCCTGTCCGCCGCGCTTGACAGTGAGCGCCTCGGTGATTTTCGCCGGCGCCTGTTTGGCATCGATGGTGAAGATCGAGGGGGAAGCGTAGTAGAACGAGTCGGAGACAGCGTAGAGCTTGCCGGGCTCTTTCAGATCGCCGACGAGGCCGGATAGAGCGCCCCAGCCGAGCGGCGTGCCGTCATCCTTCGTGGTCGATACGATCTGCGGATAATTAGGCTGCTGTTCCTTGAGTTCATAGATCATGACGTGTGAGCGCGCGCCGCCATCTTCGACGAGATCGCTCTCGTTGGCTGTAACCAGAAGGTTGCGCGAGGGAATGGCCAGAACACCTTCAGGTCCAATGCCTGAGGGAAGCAGCTGCACGAATTGCGGCTCCGCGCCATTATCCTTGTAGACGCCGACGAGCGAAGCGCGCTCGCTGGCGACGAAAAGATAATTGGTGTCGCCGAACTTGCCCACTTCGGCGCCTTCGAGCTCGACGCCCTTTTTGTTACGCTTGTCCGGATAGTGTCCGGCTTCCGCCATCTTCCATTCGAGCGAGGGGCCGGATTCATAAAGCAGCTTGCCGTCCTTCGAGAAGATACTGAAGCTGCGGGAGCCGCCCTTGTAATCGCCTTCATTGGCGATGACAAAGCGGTCATTGTCCAGCCATTTGACGGTGTCGGGCTCGCGCAGCACGCCCTTCATGCTGCCGTCGAATTTGAGTGCGCCTTCATTCTTCACGTCGATCTTGTCGAGATCGACGGTGCCGGCGGAGAAATGGTTGACGATCTTGCCGGTTGCCGCATCGACAATGGCGATATGGTTGTTTTCCTGCAGCGTAACGGCGATCAAATTGTCCTTGTTGATCGAGACGAACTCGGGTTCGGCATCCTGCGGTGCGATTTCGGAGAGCCCGATCAGTTCAACAGTCTTCATGCCGGCGCAGTCCGCCGCGCCGTCCTTCAGCGCCAGAACCTTGAGATTTCCGGATGGCATCTGCGGCAGCGCGCCTTCATTGATCTCTTCGTCACGTTCGTTTTCGATGACGATGGCAGCGAAGGTCTGGTCCGGTGAGATCGCAACCGAGTCCGGCTGGCCGTCGAGATCGCAGCTGGAGACGACCTTGCGTGACGCGATATCGATGATGTCGAGGCGGCCCGACGGGTTGGCCTTGTCCTTGGACGTATTGACCGCGGCAAATACCGTATCGCCGAGCGCTGCAACCGAGGTGGGCTCACCCTCTACCTTGATGATGCCGCCGGCCTGCGGCTTTGCCGGATCGGTGATATCGATGAAGCCGACCGAACCGTAAGGGCTATCCGAATAGATCAATGTCTTGCCATCACCGGAAACGGTGATGATCTCGGAAGAAGTCGGCTTCGACTTGTCAGCGTCCTTCGGCAGATTATTGGCTACGGCAAAGCTGGCGATCCGGTTGAAAATGGGGTCGGCAGATGCAGGCATGGCAACGGATGCAAGAAGTGCCGCGCCAAGCCCGAGGTAGAGCGTGTTCCTGTTAGACATTAGTAGACCTCCGATTGTGATTGCGGAGATCGATGGCGTAGATGCATTGCAGTGCGATGACACTTTGATGACAGTTCGATGAAACGGCTCCAGAGCGGATTCATGCGGCTGAATCCGATTCTTGCTCATCGGTTAAAATGAAGGTATATAGCGCCTCGAATTCCCGGAAATTGTGGTTGAACCCACGTCCCGCGCCACCGGAGCGGACGAACGAGAGGATTATATCTATGGCCACCCAGCTTCTTATGCCAAAGGCAACGGCCGTCTGGCTTGTCGACAATACCGCCCTTTCTTTCGAACAGATCGCCGCTTTCTGCAAGTTGCATCCGCTCGAAGTGAAGGCGATCGCCGATGGCGAGTCCGCGCAGGGCATCAAGGGCCTGGACCCGCTGATCACCGGCCAGCTTTCGCGCGAGGAAATTGCGCGTGGCGAGGCCGACGTCAATCACAAGCTCAAGATTTCCGATCCGAAGGTCCGTGTTCCCGAGACCAAGCGCAAGGGCCCGCGCTATACGCCGCTTTCCAAGCGTCAGGATCGCCCAAATGCCATTCTCTGGCTCGTCCGCAATCATCCGGAGTTGAAGGACGCTCAGATTTCGCGTCTCATCGGCACGACAAAATCGACGATCGAGCAAATTCGTAACCGTACCCACTGGAACTCCAACAACCTGCAGCCGATGGACCCGGTGACGCTGGGCCTTTGCTCGCAGATCGATCTCGACATCGAGGTCGAGCGCTCGTCGCGCGGCCGTCCCGCCCAGCCGGTCGAGAGCGGTGAGACCTTGCTGCCGGCTTCGGCAACCGAGAACCTCGACGTACAACCGCAGGTTCGCGACGAGGACGAAGAACTCGACGCCGACAAGGTCTTCGCCAAGCTGTCGTCCCTCAAGGGCCGAAATCAGGACGAAGACGAGGAATAGGCTCCTCTGCCTCGTCGTTTGACGGGGACTTAAGGAATAAAAAAAGCTCCGTCCGCGGAGCTTTTTTTATTGCCGGGAAAATATTCTGACGGATTCGAAACCAGGCCCTAACCCAGCTCGCGGCATGATTCGGCATGCCTTGCCAGCTTTTAAGATGCCTTCGCCCGCGTCTCCGGCGTCTCGCTGAGTTCGACCCGGCGATAGAAATCGGCAAGCGTCTTGCCGCGCTCCTGCCGGAAAATGCGGTCGATCTTCTCGACCTTGGCAATGCGGTCGATGCGGAACGTGCGGAAGTCATTGCGCAATTCGCACCAGCTGATCAGCGTCCACACCTTGCCCCAGAACCACAGCCCCAGCGGCCGGATGTCCCGCATGCTTTCCTTGCCTTCGAGGTCCGTATAGGTGATCGAAAGGACCCGGCATTGCTCGGCAGCGTTTTCCGCAAGATCGATCAGCAACCGGTCGTTCTCGGTAATGCTCGTTCCGGAAGCATGGATATGCGTGTTGGCGATCCGCGGGCGTTCTTCCTTGGGCAGTACAGCACCGATCTTGATGATGGCTTCCTCGGCAGCACGTGCCATGGAGGCCCCGCCCCAGGCGGTAATGAGCCGTGCACCGGCGACGAGCGCGACCACCTCGTCGCGCGTGAACATCAGGGGCGGCAGGTCGAAGCCTTCACGCAGAATGTAACCGACGCCCGCTTCGCCATCGATCGGAACGCCTGTCGATTGCAAATCGGAAATATCGCGATAGATCGTGCGCTCCGACACTTCGAGTTTCTCAGCCAGCTGGCGCGCTGTCACGAGCCTGCCACCACGTAGTTTCTGCACGATCTGGAATAGCCGGTCCGCCCTACGCATCGCTCAATCCTTCCCGCCGGCGCTGTTCGAGGACAAACGCCGGTCCAAAGGAAAGCTTCGCAATCGTCGGCGTCTTGATGTTGACGACACGCCAGAACGGCGTGACTGCCTTGACATCGCCTGTTCGCTGATATGCCTCATAGGCAGCTTCCGCCACCGTCCGCAGGTGAAACCCGGTGGTAATCGGACAGGTAACCTCCGCACCATGCGCCTTCGCCATCGCCCGGCGCATGGACTTCACATCCATCTCGGCGCCTTCGGGAAGACCGCGAATGAACTCATCGATCTCCAGCGCCGTTGGCACGAGCATGATCTCACCGGCCTTCATGCCGGCAATACTGATTGGCGCAGGCTTGACCTGGTGCCGATCCTCGGAATTCAGCTTTTCAGTCCACGTCTTCATATTACGCGTCCTCACTCGGCCAATGTCAGGCCGTCTGGTATTCCTGCGCGATGAACGCACGCATCTCGGCCACCTGGCCAGCCTGCTCCGGCATCAGCGCTTCAAGGAAACTCGTGGCAAAGGTACCCGGTGCCGCTCCGGATGCGCTGACGATATGACCATCGCGCACTGCGTGCGGAACATCCTGGTAGAGCTCCGCGCCCTTGTAATCGCCGATCTTTGACTGCAGCCATCCAGCGCCGTTACTGGTATGGCGTCGGCCTTCGAACAGGCCCGCGCGGGCGAGCGCCAGCGTCCCGCCGCAGATGGCCCCGACGATGGCGCCTCGCGACAAAGTCGCATTCAACAGGGGCGAAATGTCAGGAGCGTCTTCCTCGGGCCACAGGTCCGAGCCGATGATGGCGAGACCATCTAGGTCGGCATTTTCGTCCGGCGCAACACCCCGATCCGGAATGAGCTTAAGTCCACCAATCGAGCGGAGCGGACCTTGCGACGGCGACAGGGCGACGATGCGCCCGCCGAACCATTCAGTAGCGGAGCCGGAAAGCAGACCGAATTCCCAATCGGCAAACTTGTCTATGAACACCATTCCGATCAGCTTCTTCGGTTCCATGCCGCCACTCCCATTGCCGCTCTGAAAAATCAATATTCTAGCCCGAAACGCCGGGACTTGCTTGTCTTTTTGGGCTGGAATGCTCTTGTCCAATCGATATGCCGCAGGGGAAGGTCGACGCCGGCACTGTCGGTGCCGACGTCTGCATTCCTCATTGCGCCACGACGTGCAAGACGCTCTGCATAAGCATCCGGCCAACCGATATCCTTAAGCACATGCTCGGGAAGCGAATTGAGATGGCGCTCCGTGCGCAGTTCCTCGCGATACGCTGCGAAGTCAGTCAACAGACGCCTTACTGTCTGAACAATGCCAAAATCTACGTAAGTCATAACCCTGTCTCCTTGTCATCACGGAGACACTATCGCACACCCCTCCTGACAACCTTCTGTCAGGAGGATGTCAGGAGGACTCAAATCATTTTCGGCCTATACCGCGCGCCTCGAGGACCACGATGATCTCATCGAGAATCGCCGGGTCGTCGATCGTGGCCGGCATGTTCCAGGGCTCCTGATCGGCTATCTTTTGCATCGTCCCGCGCAAGATCTTGCCGGATCGCGTTTTAGGCAGCCGCTTTGCCGTGATGGCCAGCTTGAACGCCGCTATGGGCCCGATCCTTTCGCGAATGAGCACCACGCAATCCTGTTCGATATCTGATTCAGCCCGCGTCACGCCGGATTTGAGGACGATGAAGCCGCATGGCACCTGACCTTTGAGATGGTCGGCAATGCCGATCACCGCGCATTCGGCAACGTCCGGATGGCTTGAAAGCACTTCTTCCATCGCCCCCGTCGAAAGGCGATGCCCGGCGACGTTGATGATGTCGTCGGTGCGGCTCATGATATAGACATAGCCCTCCTCATCGACGATCCCGGCATCGGCGGTTTTGTAATAGCCCGGAAACTCGCTGGTATAGGCTTCGCAAAACCGCTTGTCGGCGTTCCACAGCGTGGGCAGGCATGAGGGCGGCAGCGGCAGCTTGACAACGATGTTGCCGAGGTCGCCGCGCTTGACGGGGTGGCCGGCATCGTCGAGGACCTGAATGTCATAGCCTGGCATCGGCACCGTGGGCGATCCGTACTTGACCGGCAACATGCCGAGACCCGCCGGATTAGCCGCCATCGGCCAGCCGCTTTCCGTCTGCCACCAATGATCGATGACCGGCACCCCGAGCTTCTCCTCGGCCCATTTGATCGTATCCGTATCGGCGCGTTCGCCAGCCAGAAACAGATACTTCAGCGAGGACAGATCATACCTGGCGATGAATTCGCCTTTCGGATCCTCCTTCTTGATGGCGCGGAATGCGGTTGGCGCGGTGAACAGCACCTTGACCTTGTGCTCCGATATGACCCGCCAGAATGCACCTGCATCCGGCGTACCGACCGGCTTGCCCTCATAGATGATGCTGGTGGCGCCGATGAACAGCGGCGCATAGGCGATATAGGAGTGACCGACAGCCCAGCCGATATCTGAGGCAGCCCAAAACACCTCGCCGGGCTTGGTGTCGTAGATCGCACCCATCGACCAGGCGAGCGCCACCAGATGTCCGCCATTGTCGCGCACGACGCCCTTGGGCTGGCCGGTTGTGCCCGATGTGTAGAGGATATACAGCGGATCGGTTGCCTCGACGACCGCACAGGGCACCTTGCGCCCGCGTGCGGCCGCCACCGCATCGGCATAATCAAAATCGCGATCAGCAACGAGTTCGTGCGGCTGCTGCGGACGCACGAGGATAAGGCAGGTCCCGACCTTGTGCGCGGCCTGCTCTATGGCCTTGTCGAGCATAGGTTTGTAAGCCACCACGCGCCCGGGTTCGAGGCCGCAGGACGTCGCTATGATCATGACCGGCTTGGCATCGTCGATGCGCGTCGCCAGTTCATGCGCTGCGAACCCGCCGAAAACAACGGAGTGAACCGCGCCTATCCGGGCGCAGGCGAGCATCGCGACGATGGCTTCCGGTACCATGGCCATGTAGATGATAACGCGGTCGCCTTTGCCCACGCCCTTGTCGATCAGAACGGCCGCGAGCGCATTGACCTCGTCAAGGAGCTCGGCATAGGTGATCCTGCGCTGCGTTCCGGTGACTGCGCTATCATAAATCAGTGCGGGCTGATCGGCCCTGCCCTGTTCAACATGGCGGTCGACGGCGTTATGGCAGGTATTGCACTGGGCCCCGGCGTACCAGCGCCCGTAGGGGCCTTGCTCTGCGTCAAACACCTTATCCCAGGGCTTGAACCAGTCTATCGCCACGGCCGCATGAGCCCAAAAGGCCAGCGGATCGGTTTGCCACTCGCGATAAACGTCCTTGTATCGTGATGTCATGTATTTCCTCCCGAGTTTGGCAGCATCCGCAATGTGCGGGCCAGAGTCAAAGGTCGAATTGACAGGCTACGGTCAATCCCCCACAACTCCGCCACCGACCCGACCGCCTCCAACCGCCGGACACCATGCTCAAGATTCTGCCCATTGCACTGATATTGATAATGGTGCTTCACATCATCAAGCCGCTCGGTTGGCCAGGCATGAAGAAGCGCGGAGATTTCTGGAAGATCGCCGCTGGCGCCATGCTGGCCATGTTTCTGGTGGTGGTGATCGGGCATGCGGGTTAGATCAGTTCCGCGTCCGAAGATGCAGGATATTCTGACCCTCATGTGCGTTTCACCCGGATTTCCTAAAGCAATTCCTGCCCGTTCTCGGTCTCGGCGCGGTTGAGAATGAACGGCACCAGATGCTTCGCCCAGGCGTCATATCCCAGCGCCGAAGCATGGAACCCATCCGCAGCAAAACCCTCCGGCCCTTCGATGGGAAGCCGCGTCGCGGCGACGGCCATGCGCTCACGGCAAAGGCGTTCGCCGAGCTTGTTTATCGCATCAGCGCGCCCTTCGAGGATGCGGCCGAGCAGTTTCGGCATCGCCGGCACATCGCGAAAATCGATGACCTTCGACCAGACGATCTGAGCCTCCGGCCACTTTGCCTTGAGCGCATAGAGCAGACCGCCGAACTCCCGTTTGAAACGCGGCAGTGAGTGGAAATTCTTGGTATCGTTCGTTCCGGTTGTCAGAACGATATGGGTCCACATGCCGCGTTCGAGGTTGGGAACGACATGATCGCGCAACTGGCCCGAGGTTGCCGAATTGAACCCTGCGGCGCGCCAGATGATCTTGCGGCCCGTACGACCCTGCAGATGCACGGCAAGCCTGACGCATAGCCCTTGCCATGGATCGTTTACACCGACGCCAGCCGAAGACGAATCGCCGATAACAAGCAATCGAATGGCCGGATCCTTGCCCGCAATCTCCCCAACAGGCAAACCTGCAGGCGGCGCCATGCGCTCCGTCCTGAGCCGCACGCCAATGCCCTGCCAGGCGTAGACCGGGTAGAGCAGCCAGCTGAGGAGGGGATGGAACGGCGATGTCATGCGCGGTTGAATACTCCACGAAAAAACCCGGACTGATACCAGCCCGGGTCCATCAGATACGCTTCTATAGATAAAAAACGCTTAAGCGGCCTTTTCGAGGTCCTTCTTCCAGCCGCCCATCGCAGCAAGACCGTTCATCTTGGCGCGGTGCGTAAAGGCACGCTGGCCGGCCGCGACATTCTCCGACTTGCCCTTCCAGGCGCTCAGCGCCGCAGCCTGCAGGGCGCGGCCATAGGAGAAGGTCAGCTTCCACGGCGTCGTGAAGTTCGCGTTCATCGCCGAAAGATGCGCAGTCGCTTCCTCGTCGCTCTGACCGCCGGAAAGAAACGCGATACCCGGCACGGCGGCCGGCACGGTCGCCTTCAGGACGCGCACGGTCTGTTCTGCGACTTCGTCCACTGAAGCCTTGCGGGCTTTCTGGCCATCGATGACCATGTTCGGCTTGAGGATCATGCCTTCGAGCTTGACACGGGCATCGTAGAGTTCGGCGAAGACTGTCTTCAATACGAGCTCGGTCACCTCGTAGCAACGCTCAATCGAGTGCGTGCCGGGCTTGCCGTCCATCAACACTTCCGGCTCGACGATCGGCACAATGCCGGCTTCCTGGCACAGCGCGGCATAGCGGGCGAGCGCTTGCGCATTCTGCTTGACGGCACCCCATGTCGGCAATGTGTCGCTGATCGAGATGACCCCGCGCCATTTAGCAAAGCGTGCACCGAGGCCATAATATTCGGCAAGGCGCTCGCGCAGGCCGTCGAGGCCCTCGGTGATTGTTTCGCCCGGGTAGCCCGCAAGCGGTTTTGCGCCGGCATCGACCTTGATGCCAGGAATGCAGCCATCGGCCTTCATGATGTCGACGAACGGCGTGCCGTCCTTGGCGCTCTGGCGGATCGTCTCGTCGTAGAGAATGACGCCGGAAATATTATTCCGCATCGCATCCTGCGAACGGAACAGCATCTCGCGATAGTCGCGCCGGCTATCGGCAGTCGATTCCAGGTCGATCGTGTCGAAACGTTTCTTGATCGTTGCGGTGCTCTCATCGGCAGCAAGAAGCCCCTTGCCGTCAGCAACCATTGCAATCGCGATATCTTCCAGGCGTTCGCTCATAGATTATTTTACTCCGTTTCCCATGCGTTGGCGCATATCAGAAGCCTAGGGGAAACAAAATGGCGATCCAAGCTATTGAAACGATTGAAATTTTTTCAACCGATTTAACAGCATAACATTTTCTTTTGTTCGTTAACTGGAAAATCGCTCAACGCCGGGTTGCGCCCACGCTGACCTATCGAGCGGTGGCAGCAAAGCCGAGGATTTCGGCTCTGCCCGTCGCTTCGATTTGACCCTCCCCTCAAGCGGGGAGGGCAAGGTGTCTCATGCACTTATTTCTTCAAGACATCGACGCCTGGAAGCGGCTTGCCTTCCATCCATTCCAGGAAGGCGCCCCCAGCTGTCGAAACATAGCTGAAATCGTCGGCAACCCCCGCATGATTGAGCGCGGCGACCGTATCGCCGCCGCCGGCGACGGAAACAAGCTGGCCGGCCCGCGTACGTGCCGCGACATGCCGGGCTGCAGCGACTGTCGCCTGGTCGAAGGGGTGCAGTTCGAAGGCGCCGAGCGGGCCGTTCCACACCAGCGTCTTTGCATCATCGATGGCGCCCTTGATCCGCTCGATCGATTGCGGACCGACGTCAAGGATCATCCCGTCTTCAGGGATGGCATCGAGACCATAGGCACGGTGCGGGGCGTTTGCCTCAAAATGCCATGCCACCACCGCATCGACCGGCAGGATGATCGTGCAGTTTGCGGCATTCGCCTTGGCCATGATTTCGCGCGCTGTCGCGGCCAGATCGTGTTCGCACAGCGACTTGCCGACCTTTACCCCCTGTGCGGCGAGGAATGTATTGGCCATGCCACCGCCGATGACGAGCGCATCGACCTTCTGCACAAGATTGCCGAGAAGGTCGAGCTTGGAAGAAACCTTGGCGCCACCGACAATGGCGACGACAGGACGTTGCGGATTGCCGAGGCCCTTTTCGAGAGCCTTAAGTTCCGCCTCCATGGTGCGACCGGCATGGGCGGGCAGAACACGGGCTAGTCCTTCGGTCGAGGCGTGGGCGCGGTGCGCTGCCGAGAACGCATCGTTAACAAAGATGTCGCCATTTGCCGCAAGCGCCTTGACGAAAGCAGCATCATTCTTTTCTTCGCCCTTGTGGAAGCGTGTGTTCTCCAGCAGCAATACATCGCCGTTGTTGAGCTTCGCCACTGCTTCCGCTGCCTTCTCGCCGATGCAATCCTCTGCGAACTGAACATCGCGGGCGATGACCTTGGAGACGGCGTTGGTGATGGGTTTCAGCGAGAATTCGGGCGTCGGACCATCCTTTGGCCGGCCGAAATGCGCGAGCAGGACCACCTTCGCGCCCTTGTCTGAAAGTTCGACAATGGTCGGGGCGACACGCTCGATGCGGGTTGCGTCGGTGACGACGCCATCGGCGACAGGAACATTCAAATCCACGCGCACAAGGACGCGTTTTCCTGCAACGTCGGCGTCATCAAGCGTTTTGAAAGCTGGCATCGTCTTACCCTCTATGGACTATTTACCCGGCCCTGCGGGCCAGAAAGATTGGTGAACCATCAAAAGCAAAATGGCGGGTGTTGTCGACCCGCCATCCTGAAACCGTCAAAGCGTGACCAATCAGATCACCTTGCCGAACGCGACCGCGGTGTCGCCCATGCGGTTCGAGAAGCCCCATTCATTGTCGTACCAGGAAAGGATGCGCACGAAGGTGCCGTCCATGACCTTGGTCTGGTCGATGTGGAAGACCGAGGAATGCGGGTCGTGGTTGAAGTCGATCGAAACATTCGGCGAATCCGTGTAGCCGAGAATACCCTTCAGCTTGCCGTTGGCAGCGGTCTTGATCGCTTCGTTGATCTCCGCAACTGTGGTCGGGCGCTTGGCAATGAACTTGAAGTCGACAACCGACACGTTCGGCGTCGGCACGCGGATTGCAGTGCCGTCGAGCCTGCCATTGAGTTCCGGTAGCACGAGGCCGACGGCCTTGGCAGCGCCGGTTGAGGTCGGGATCATCGACAAAGCTGCGGCACGGCCGCGATAGAGGTCCTTGTGCATCGTGTCGAGCGTTGGCTGGTCGCCCGTATAGCTGTGGATCGTGGTCATGAAGCCATGGTCGATACCCACCGCTTCGTTGAGCACATAGGCAACCGGCGCAAGGCAGTTCGTCGTGCAGGAGGCATTGGAAATGACCATATGCTCCTTGGTGAGCTTATGGTCGTTGACGCCGAAAACGACAGTCAGGTCCGCGCCTTCCGCCGGAGCCGAAACGATGACGCGCTTGGCGCCAGCCTCGAGATGCGCTGCAGCCTTGTCGCGGGCGGTGAAGATGCCCGTGCATTCAAGCGCGATATCGACGCCGAGTTCCTTCCACGGCAATTCGACCGGGTTGCGTACGGCGGCCACCTTAATGGGCCCACGACCGACGTCGATCGTATCGCCGGAAACCGTGATGGTTCCGGGGAAGCGCCCGTGAACGGAATCATAGCGCATCAGATGAGCATTGGTTTCGACTGGGCCGAGATCGTTGATCGCAACGACCTCAATATCGGTGCGGCCGGATTCGACGATTGCCCGAAGAACATTGCGGCCGATGCGGCCAAAACCGTTGATTGCAACGCGAACTGTCATTTCTGTCTCTCCCTGAGGGTTAGGAGCCCTTGGTTGGATTATGCTGGAAATCGTCTGGTTATTTCAACTTGCCTTCGGCCGCTGCGACAATTGCGTCCGCGGTGATTCCGAAATGCTTGTAAAGCTCTTCGATCGGGCCGCTGGCGCCAAAACCGGTCATGCCGATGAAGATGCCGTCGAGACCGATGAAGCGATCCCATCCCATGCGGATTGCCGCTTCGACCGCGACCTTGACGGGCGCATCACCAAGTACCTTCGCCTTGTAATCATCGCTCTGTTCCTCAAACAGTTCAAAGCACGGCACGGAAACGACCCGGGTCGGATGACCGTTGGCTTCAAGCTGGTCGCGGGCTGCGAGCGCGATCTCGACTTCGGAACCGGTTGCGAAAATTGTTACCTCGGCCTTGCCGCTTGCGGCGGCGAGTTCGTAGGCACCGTAGGCGCATTTGTTTTCATCGACATGTTCGGTACGCACCGTCGGCAGGTTCTGACGGGTGAGCGCCAGGGTCGAGGGGCGCTTGCGTGATTTCAGCGCGATCTCCCAGCATTCCGCGGTTTCAACGACGTCCGCCGGGCGGAATACGTAGTTGTTGGGGATGGCGCGCAGGGCAGCGAGGTGCTCGACCGGCTGGTGCGTCGGACCGTCTTCGCCAAGTCCGATCGAGTCATGCGTCATGACATAGATCACCCGGATGCCCATCACGCAGGAAAGGCGCATCGCGCCGCGCGCGTAGTCGGAGAACGTGAGGAAAGTGCCGGAATAGGGAATAAGGCCGGCATGCAGCGCGATGCCATTCATCGCTGCTGCCATGCCGTGCTCGCGGATGCCGTAATGGACATAGCGCTGGCCGTAATCTTCCGGGGTGATATTCTTCGTCTGCGTCGTCTTGGTATTGTTGGAACCGGTCAGATCGGCGGATCCGCCGATCGTTTCCGGGACAATGCCATTGATGACTTCGAGCGCCATCTCGGACGCCTTGCGCGTGGCAACCTTCGGCTTTTCTTCCGAAAGCTTTTTCTTGTAAGCGATGATTGCGGCTTCGAAGCCGGCAGGCAGGTCGCCCGCAACGCGCCGTTCGAATTCCGCGCGCATACCGGCGTCAACGGAGGCGAGACGGTTGCTCCAGGAAGCATGCTCCTTCAACGAACGCTGACCCGCAGCGCGCCATGCCTCCAGAATGTCCGCGGGCACGACGAAGGGTTCGGCGGTCCAGCCGAGCGCCTTTTTGGCGCCGGCGAGCTCTTCCGCGCCGAGCGGCGAGCCATGCACCTTGTTGGTGCCGGCTTTGGTCGGCGCACCGAAGCCAATCGTCGTGCGGCAGGCGATCATCGTCGGCTTGTCGGACTTGTGCGCATCCTCGATGGCAGCGGCGATAGCCGCCTGGTCGTGGCCGTCGACTTCGAGCGTATGCCAGCCCGACGCTTCGAAGCGGGCGCGCTGGTCGGTGTTGTCGGCAAGCGAAACAGGGCCATCAATGGAAATATTGTTGTGATCCCAGAAAACGACGAGCTTGTTGAGCTTCAGGTGACCGGCAAGTGCGATCGCCTCCTGACTGATGCCTTCCATGAGGCAGCCGTCGCCGGCGATGACATAGGTGTGGTGATTGACAAGGTCATTGCCGAAATGCGCATTCATGATGCGCTCGGAAAGCGCCATGCCAACCGAATTGCCAAGACCCTGGCCGAGCGGGCCGGTCGTCGTCTCGATGCCCGAGGCGTGGCCATATTCCGGGTGGCCGGCTGTGCGCGAGCCGAGCTGGCGGAAATTCTTGATCTCCTCGATCGTCATGTCCTCGTACCCGGTGAGGTAGAGAAGCGAATAGAGCAACATCGAGCCGTGACCCGCGGACAGGACGAAACGGTCGCGGTCCGGCCATTGCGGCGCTTTCGGATCGAACTTGAGGAACTTGGTGAAAAGGACGGTCGCAATGTCGGCTGCGCCCATGGGAAGGCCGGGGTGGCCCGAATTGGCCTTTTCAACGGCCTCCGCCGACAGGAAGCGGATTGCATTGGCCATTTGGTTGGATTTTTCAGAATTGGTCATGGTTACCGTCTTTCGTGGAGGAAAGGAGACGCCGTTTCTGGAAGCCGGTCAGACAATATCCAAAAGGCACGCGACACATAGCAGGTGTCATCAGGGAGTCAATAAAACCAGCCCCAAGCCGGGCATTATTGGCCGGTCCGATTGCCCCAAATCCGGTGATTTGTCACGGTTTGCGACAAAATTTGATCGCCGGTAATCCCGCGCGTCATTCGATTATCGGTGCATGACTTGGTCATGACAGCGCGGATTGATTGACGCAACGTTCATGCAACCTCTAGACTCCAGTCCATAAGCTGTTCTTCTTTTTTGCGATTCGCGAAAAGGTCGACACATAAGGGGAAGCGAAAATGGCATCGGAGGCCACCCTCAAACAGGTCCTTGAACGATTGGGAAAAGCTTTGGCCGCGCTCGAGGATGCGGTGGACATGCGATTGGAGCACGAGGGCGATTTCGCCGAGGCCGAAGAAGAAGTCCAGCGCATGAACATGGACCGGCGCAAGCTGGCCCAGGAACTCGATGCATCCGAGGGACGCGCCGAGCGTCTGGAGGCCGCAAACAAGGAAGTTTCGCGCCGTCTCGTGGCCGCGATGGAATCCATCCGCACCGTTCTGGACCGCTGAAGGGCTGAAGGGAGCTTACGCCATGGCCACTGTTACCGTAACGATCGATGGCAAGGCCTACCGCATGGCCTGCGACGAAGGCCAGGAACAGCACCTGACCGGCCTCGCGGAGCGTTTCGATCAATATGTCACTCACCTTAAATCCTCGTTTGGCGAGATCGGCGACCTGCGCCTCACGGTCATGGCCGGCATCATGGTGATGGACGAGTTCAACGAGTTGCAGATGCGGGTGAAGGGGCTCGACAACGAAGCCGAGGCCCTGCGCAAGAGCCGGGACGAGGCCCTGATGCGCGCCGACAAGAACGATGCGGCAATCACCGGTGTGCTTTCGGAAGTAACGAACCGCATCGAGACGCTGACGACCAAGCTTTCGCCCAAGCCAAACTAGAACATCGTTACGACACGAAGGCGCAGCCATCGGCGAGCCGGATAACACGATCCTCCGGGCGGATAACCGTTTTCCGATGGGTAATGGCGATGATGGTTACCTCGTCTTTCAAACGGCGCAGCCCTTGCATGATGTCGGCCTCTGTACCCTCGTCGAGAGCGGAACTCGCCTCATCGAGCAGAAGCATCCTCGGATTGGCGTAGAGCGCACGGGCAATGGCGATACGCTGGCGCTCGCCGCCTGAGAGTTTCAAGCCGCGCTCCCCGACAACGGTCGCAAAACCCTCGGGAAGCTGTGCGATGAAATCGTCGATGGCGGCGTTGGCGGCCGCATTGAGAAGCAGCTCGCGGTCCAGCGGCCGGCCGAGCACGATATTCGCCTCGATCGTGTCGTGCAGGAGCATGATTTCCTGCGGCACGACGCCGATCGCCTTGAACCAGTCGGAGCGTGCAATGGTCTTCAGATCGACCCCGTCCGCCGTAATGCGCCCTGATTGCGGCTCCAGCGATTTCAGGGCAAGCTTGAACAGGGTCGATTTGCATGCACCGGTTTCGCCGGTGATGAAGGTCACCCATCCGCGTTCGACACAAAAACTAATGTCTTTCAGTCGTTTGGACTCGCGGTAGCCAAAAGCGACCTTGTCGAAACACAGGGTTCCCTTGACGAGGGTAAACACATTGTTCGTGCTGGGTTCAGGCTCTTCCGGCGCCATCCACATCCGTGCGAATGGCAAGAATTCGGAATAGGACTTCACCAGGTCGTCGATGGCATAGCCGATCATTTCGAACGGCTGATTGAGCTGCAACAACAGCATGTTGAACAATACGACATCGCCTACCGAGAGTTCGCCGGCCCGATAACGCGGAAGCAGGATAACGAAAGCGATTACCAGTTGAAGCGCCAGCGCCGTTCCATGGACGCAGGCGAATCCAATTTCGATATTTACGTATTTTCGCCACTTCGCGCGAACCGTCCGCGCATTTTCCGCAAAGCGCTCTCCTAGCCAGTTCGCGCTTCCGAAATAGCGCAGCGTTTCCATCGAATTGACCGAATTGCCGACAAAGCGCGCGTTTTCCTGGCTCGTTTCAATGGCTACATCGAGATGGGGCCGTTCCCATTTGTTTGAAAAGTAGGTAGCGGCTATGAAGAACGCACCGTAGCCCAACACAATCGCGGCAATTTCCCAGTTGATCGTTGCGCCGAGCATGACCATGGTCAGCGTAATGCGGATTAAACCTGGCAGGATTGCCAGCATCCCAAGCTGTATCACGCCGGCGAGCGCGTGTTGGCCGCTCGACTGGGCGCTTTGAATCTCCGCAGGATTATGATCGATGAAGAAGGCGACGTGCTTTCGCAGCAACCTTGCGAAAAAGCTCGTCCCGGCAATGAAATTGACGTTTTGCGCATTCATGAACGACAGGCTTTGAACGACGCGCTCCAGCGCCGTCTGCAAACCCTGAAACACGGCATATGTCACCCAGCTCAAAAGCAAGCTCTCGGCAAGTTTGTCCGCGCCAAGGCGATCGACCAAACGCGAGAAAAAATAGGGGGCCATGACCGATGTAACAGCCGACAGGGCCACTACCGCTGCGATCAGGAGAAGCGCCCAGCGCGATTGTCGCCAATAGATATGAAGAATAGAGCGCAAGGGCTCGGCTAGCACGCGCCAATCGACCAAGGTTCCGGCTCCGGACAGGTGGGAAAGCCGGCAATCTCTTGCAGGAGCGCGTCGGGGGCAACCCCTACCTTGGACTAAATGATTTCAGCCTTCGATCTCTTCGCGCAGCATTTCGAGTTCGAGCCATTCGTGCTCATTCGCTTCGAGGCTATGCCGCTTCTTGGCGATGTCGTCGACGGTCTTGTTGAAGAGACCGGCATTCTTGGCGAAGAGGTCCGGATCGGCGAGTTTCTTTTCGAGCGCGGCAATTTCCGCATGCAGCGTCTCGATCTTTGCCGGCAGCGTTTCGAGCGCGAATTTCTGCTTGTAGGATAGCTTGCGCTTTTCCTCTCGCGCCGGCGCCACTTTTCCTGCGTCGCTCGTCGCGGCGGACGCCTTCGCGCCCTTGATTTCCTTGCGTGTCGCCAGCGCTTCCTTGCGCTGCGCCAACATGTCCGTGTAGCCGCCGGCGTATTCGAGCCAGCGTCCATTGCCTTCCGGCGCGATCACCGACGTCACCGTACGGTCGAGAAAATCGCGATCGTGGCTTACAAGCAGCACGGTTCCCGGAAAGCCCGCGACCAGTTCCTGCAGCAGATCGAGCGTCTCCATGTCGAGATCGTTGGTCGGCTCGTCCAGCACGAGAAGGTTTGCGGGCCGGGCAAGAACGCGCGCCAGCATCAGCCGCGCCCGCTCGCCGCCGGAAAGTTCGCGGATCGGCGTGCGCAATTGCTCCGGCTGGAACAGGAAGTCCTTCATATAGGAAGCGACATGGCGTTGCTCGCCATTGACGATGACGTTCTCGCCGCGCCCGTCCGTCAGATAGTCGGATAGCGTCTGTTCGAGATTGAGGCTGTCGCGCCTCTGGTCGAGCACCGCGATTTCAAGATTGGTGCCAAGTTTCAGCGTGCCGCTGTCGGATGCGAGCTGGCCGGTGAGCATGGAGAGAAGCGTGGTCTTGCCGGCACCATTCGGCCCAACGAAACCGACGCAATCGCCGCGCTGGATGCGCGTCGAAAAATCATCGACCAGGATATTATCGCCGTAGGCCTTGGACAAATGCTCGGCTTCGATGACGAGCTTGCCCGATTCCCTTGCGTCGCTGGCCTTCAGGACAGCCGTTCCCTGCGCACGCCGGTGATTGCGGAATTCGCTGCGCATGGTCTGCAATTCGCCAAGGCGGCGCATGTTGCGCTTGCGCCGCGCGGTGACGCCATAACGCAGCCAATGTTCTTCACGCACGATCTGGCGCCCGAGCTTGTGAAGGTCGCGTTCCTCTTCTTCGAGGATCTTGTCGCGCCACTCCTCAAAGCCGGCGAAACCCTGTTCGAGCCGTCTCGTAACGCCGCGATCCAGCCACACCGTCGCACGGCTGACGTTTTCGAGAAAGCGCCGGTCATGCGAAATGACCACGAGGGCCGAGCGCATCTGGCGAAGTTCGCCTTCCAGCCATTCGATCGTCGTCAGGTCGAGATGGTTCGTCGGCTCGTCGAGAAGCAGGATATCCGGCTGCGGCGCGAGCACCTTGGCAAGGGCCGCCCTGCGCGCCTCGCCGCCCGAGAGATTGTCTGGCTTTTCTTCGCCGGTAAGCCCCAGATGTTCCAGCAGATAGCCGACGCGGTAGTGGTCGTCGGCGGGTCCGAGCCCAGCTTCCACATAGTCGTGGACATTTGCAAATCCATCCATGTCCGGCGCCTGCGCGAGATAGCGCACTGTCACGCCCGGATGCTTGAACACCTCGCCATCGGTCGGCGCAATGAAGCCGGCCGCGATTTTTAACAGCGTCGATTTACCCGAACCATTGCGTCCAACCAGGGCAATGCGATCACCCTCGCTGACGGAAAGCGCAGCATCGGTCAGGAGCGGCGTGCCGCCGAATGTCAGCGCAATCTGGTCGAGACGAAGCAGTGGTGGGGCCATGAAGAAATCAAATCCAGCGGTACAGGCAGACCGGGGTGGCCGGGCGCATGGCCTTTTCGGCGAGAAACGTGCCTCTGTCAAATAAAACAGGCCGGAATTTTCCGGCCTGTCGTTGGACTATGCGTTGAAAATCAGTATCCGCTGCCGCCATAGGCGCCGCCGCCATTGCCTTCGCAAGGCGCGGTATAGATCGAGCCGTCACGCCGCTGGTAGCGGCAGAGGTTCTGCGTCTGGCCTTGCGGCGTCGTTACGGTGCCGATTGCGGCACCGAGCAAGGCACCGCCTGCTGCGCCAACCACCGTGCTCTTCGTGTCATGCCCCAGCGCCTGGCCGGCAATCGCACCCAGGCCACCGCCAATCAGGGCGCCCGTCCCTCCACGTACGTTTTGCTCGCTCGTTGCGCAACCGGCAACAGAGACGGCCAGCAGCGCGGATACCGCAATCGCGGTCAGACGTAACTTCATGACAAATCCTTTCATGTCCAAAACAGATGCGGCGGACCCTGCTGTGCCAATAAGGCAGAAGAAAGTTTTCCGTCGCGCTTACCAACAAATTATGGCGGAGCCCTCGTCGACATTCTCGGCTCGTGGACCGAGGATCATGGTTGTATGAAGCCGAAGGAGGGTCTGCGTACGCCACGCTCACCTACGTTCAGTAGCGTCGTTGGGCTATTCCGCCTGGCCAAAAAAACAGGCCGGGAAAATCCCGGCCTGCTCTCATGCTAGAAATAACCGATTATCGGCACGGAGCCTGATAACGCTGGCCATAACGATTCTCGTATGTGCAATAACGATTGCTATTGTTGTTGGTGGCAGCACCAACCAAAGCACCACCGGCACCGCCGATTGCAGCACCTGCAAGGGCGCCCTTGCCACCGTTGATTGCACCACCAGCCAATGCACCCAATGCCGCACCGCCTACGCCGTAGCCGGCGACGCGCTGATCAGAAGTGGTGCACCCGGCGGCCGAAAACGCCAGGAGTCCGGCGACTGCAATCGTGGACAAACTTTTCAACATGGAAGACCTCTCCCGTTGTTAGAACCAAATTTCAACAGCTTGCGTCCCCAATGCTGTCCTGCAACAATTGCATCTAGCGCTTTTTTTTACAAGCCGGACGCCGGTTGCAAGGCAGCAATCAGGATTGCCTTACCTGAATCGAGCGATACCCGGAGAGTTCCGCGTACCGAATTCGAGACAGTAAGCGATGAACCGAAAGAAAGTTCCATATTTTGCAGCGGCCAGCGCGCGCCTTCGATAAAAAGGCTGTGCAATGGCGAAAATGCAACAATGCTGAACAGCGTATCTTCGGGAAAATCGAACCTATAGGAACCTGCGACCAGCGGATGCGCTTCTTCATCACCGCTGGAGAGGATTATCTTGCGGCCCTCGGCCGCATGGGCCGTCGCCATGGTGAGATGCAGGAGCGTGTGATCGGTGCGCGAACCGCCGAACGCCCCGCATAGAACGACTTCCGTTGCGCCGAGCCGATAGGCCTCGTTGAGCGCCAGCTCGCCGTCCGTCATATCCTTTGCAGCCGGGAAAACCGAGCGGGGAACATGCGCATAACGCCGGTCCAATTCGGGCGACGTCGAATCGAAATCGCCGAGCCAAAGTTCGGGTTCGAGACCGAGGGCTTCGGCGTGTGCTATGCCGCCATCAGCCGCAAGGACGCGGGCACCGGCGACGAGGTCCCTAAGGCGATCATTGGCGTGGACGGTTCCGCCGAGAAGAATGACAAACTTGCTCATGACGCGGCCATAGCATGCGGCACCCTCGCCGCATAGCGTCGTTCAGCGTGACATGAAGCTGCCGGGCAAGGGCACGCGTGCGAACGCTAAAACCCTGTAAGCTGCACCAGCGAGATACCGTAGAATATGTAAGCCCCGATTGCCGTGGCGATGGCGATGACCACCAGCATGGCCCCATCCGTGAGTTCGAACATTTCTGCCCCCTTAGTCTTCTTATTGTTCTGAAGGGAAATCTAGCAGATTCGGGGACGCATGGCTTCACACAAATCCGGGTTAATCAGCGCGGATTAACCGGCCGCCGGCATTGCGATCGCAACCACACGCAAGACGGGCAATCGGCTTGCGCCGACCAATGTTTTTCTTTAATCTTTGCAACGCTCTAACGGGGTGCCTGCCAGAAATGACAGGCTGAGAGGCACAAGGTGAAACACCTGCCAACCCGCGGAACCTGATCCGGTTTGTACCGGCGGAGGGATTAGACGCGGCATCATAGCCGGCGCACCAATCCTTTTGAACACCAAGCTAAGGAGGCGCCGATGCGGCCGCTAACAACATTATTGAAATTTGCACTCGTAATAGGTGCGCTGGCACTCGCTTTCCCGGCGGGTGCCAACGCCGAAGGCAAGCTCACCGTCTATACCTATGAAAGCTTCACCGCCGAGTGGGGCCCCGGCCCCAAGGTTAAGGAGGCTTTCGAGAAACAGTGCGGTTGCACGGTCGACTTCGTTGCCGTGACGGACGGCGTTGCCCTTCTTAACCGGTTGAAGCTCGAAGGCGCTGCAACGAAGGCGGACATTGTACTCGGTCTTGATACGAACCTCACCTATGAAGCGGCAGCGACCGGCCTCTTCGCGCCGCACGGCATCGATACGAAGGCAGTAGCAATTCCGGGTGGCTACAAGGACGATACTTTCGTACCCTTCGACTATGGCTACTTTGCCGTTATTTATGACACGGAGAAGCTGACGAACCCTCCGGCGAGCCTCAAGGACCTCGTCGAAGGCGATCCGAAACAGAAGATCGTCATAGAGGACCCGCGTACTTCGACGCCGGGCCTCGGACTGCTCCTGTGGGTAAAATCGGTCTATGGCGACAAGGCGGGGGAAGCTTGGGCCAAGCTCAAGGACCGCGTCTTGACCGTTACGCCCGGCTGGTCGGAAGCATACGGCCTCTTCACCAAGGGTGAAGCGCCGCTTGTCCTCTCCTATACGACATCTCCTGCCTATCACGAGATCGCCGAAAAGACCGAGCGCTACAAGGCGGCGTCGTTCGCTGAAGGCCACTATCTGCAGGTTGAAGTCGCGGGCCAGACCACGACGGGCGCGAAGAACCCGCTGGCCAAGGAATTTCTTGCCTTCATGACCTCGCCCGCCTTCCAGGACGCCATCCCGGAAAACAACTGGATGTTCCCGGCGGCAAAAACCAGCGCGCCGCTGAACCCGGCCTTCGACAGGCTGGTAAAGCCCGTAACGACCCTGATGTTCTCGCCGGAGGAAGTCGCCAAGAACCGCAAGGCCTGGATCGACGAGTGGCTTGCGTCGATGAGCCTGTAACGCATTGACGCCCACCATCTCCCTCAAACCTTTGGCCGGGGCACTCGCCCTGGCCTTTCTCGCCCTGCTTGCGGGGGGAGCCTTGCTCGGTCTCCTGAGCGAGGCATTGCGTGGCAATACCGAAGGCTTTGCTGCATTCGACAGCTATTTGTGGAGAGTTGCACGCTTCACCCTGTTGCAGGCCGTTCTTTCAATGCTGCTCTCGATCGCCTTTGCCATCCCGCTGGCCCGGGCCCTCCATGCCAATCCTGATTTTCCGGGGCGGCCGATGATCTTGCGCCTTTTCGCCCTGCCCCTAGCCCTGCCCGCGCTTGTCGCTGTGCTCGGAATCACCAGCATTTACGGACGCAACGGCCTTCTCGCTGCACTGCTTGCGCAATCCGGCTCTGAAATCATACCGAACATCTACGGCCTCACTGGCATTCTGATCGCCCACGTGTTCTTCAACCTGCCGCTGGCAACGCGGTTCATTCTCGCCAGCCTCGATTCAATTCCGGAAGATTACTGGAAGCTCTCCGCTCAGCTCGGCATGCGCGCATTGGCGCAGTTTCGCCTGATCGAATGGCCGGTAATACGGCGCAATCTTGCCGGCATTGCCGGGCTGATCTTCATGCTGTGTATTACGTCTTTCACCATCGTGCTGACGCTTGGCGGCGGGCCGCGCGCGACAACGCTGGAAGTGGCGATCTACCAGGCGCTCCACTTCGACTTCGATATCGCGCGCGCCGTATCGCTCACCCTGTTGCAGCTGACCCTGACAGTTGCGGTACTTTTGCTCCTCAGCATCGCCGGCCGTCCTACGGAGGAGGGTTTCAGCCTGCGCACGACGGCCCGGCGCTTCGATAGGCCCTATGCCCGTGCAAGGTCGTTGGATACTATCCTCATTCTCGTCGGCGTGCTCTTCGTCGGATTGCCAATGGCAGGCACCGTGGTTTCCGGTCTTTCTGCCGACCTTTGGCGCTTACTGGGCGAAACGCAGGTGTGGCGGGCAATCCTTACCAGCCTCGGCCTTGGCGCTGGCGCTGGCCTTCTTGCAACGCTGATTTCACTCGTCCTCGTTACGGCACGCGAGGACACCGCAAACCGCCGCCGTTACGGAACGCCCGGCATTTTCGAACGCGCCCTTGACCTTGGCGCCAGCCTCATCATGATTGTGCCACCGATCGTCATCGGAGCGGGGTGGTTCATCCTGTCGCGCCATTTCGTCGATCCGTTCAGGCTTGCGCCGGTCATGGTCGTCAGCGTCAATGCGGCGATGGCAATTCCATTTGCATACCGCATTCTGCGGCCGGCCTGGGATACGGCGGCGAGCCGCCATAACCGGCTCTGCGCGGAACTGGGCATCAGGGGATGGAACCGGCTCCGCCTCATCGACTGGCCGGTATTGCGGCAGCCCTTGTGGATTGCCTTTGCATTCGCAATGGCGCTTTCGCTCGGCGATCTCGGAACGATCGCGCTTTTTGGAAATGACGCTGTACAGACGCTGCCTTACCTCCTATTGCAGCGCATGGGCAGCTATCGCACTCAGGATGCGGCCGGTCTCGCCCTCATACTCGGCTGCCTGTGCCTGCTCCTGATGATCCTTGCTGACAGGGGGGCAAACCGCCTGAAGATACGCGAGGTGCGTAGCGATGGTTGAACACTTCAGTGAAGGATCGCGGCATGGCGCAGAAATCAGCCTTGAATCGGTGGATTTCGATTATGGCGAGATGGCGATGCATTTCGACCTTGTCATCGAGCCTTCCTCCATCGTCACCATCATCGGGCCGAGCGGATCGGGGAAATCGACGCTGCTTAACCTCATCGCCGGCTTCGAGCCGGCAAAGTCTGGACGCATTTTCATCGAGGGCAAGGACGTGACCCACGCCGCGCCTGCCGAGCGGCCCGTCTCGATGGTGTTTCAGGAAAATAATCTGTTTGCTCATCTCGATGTCGCGGCCAACGTCGGACTGGGCCGTCGGCCGGATTTGCGCCTTGACGACGCCGACCGTGCCGCAATCATGGAAGCAATCCGAAAGGTCGGTCTCGCCGGCAAGGAGCAAAGGAAGCCTGAAGCCTTGTCCGGCGGCGAGCGCCAACGCGTCGCCATTGCGCGAGCTCTGGTGCGAAAGCGGCCGGTACTTCTGCTCGACGAAGCTTTTGCGTCGCTGGGCCCGGCGCTGCGCCATGCAATGCTTGACCTCGTCGAAACCCTGCAGCGCGAAACCGCAATGACCGTGGTCATGGTCACCCATCATCCTGACGATGCGCTGCGCATGGGGTCGACCCTGGTCTTTCTCGACAATGGCACGATCGCGGCCAAAGGACCCGCACAGGAACTTTTATCCGAACAAGGACCACCGCTGTTGCGGAAATACCTCGGTGCGAAAGACTCTGACCTTTGACATATTTTCGACGCCTTGGCTTACTTAAGAAAAAACCATGAAATTCTTGCTCAGGACAGTTCATCGGGATAGCAAGAAGGATGGTACGCGAGTCTGCTGCTTCGCGATGACAACGAGGATATGATTCTGGGTCCGCACGATCTGCAATTGAGCCACGGATGGTTCCCTCCCGCCACCCGCCGCAGGAATCTTGCGTCGGCAACGCTGTTGCTCGCCTTTTTGTCAGGTTGCCAGGTGCTGAGCGTGACCAAGGAGGACGCCATTGGCCCCTCCTCCAACCCCGTGACCGTGGACAATGTCAGCAAGAACGACCGGCTGGCAAAGCTGAGTGCCGAACAGCATCCGCGCATCCTTGCAACCTATGGCGGCGAGTACAAGGATGCCAAGCTTGAGCGCATGGTTGCGAAGGTCGTCGGCAACCTGACCACCGTGTCCGACAATCCGACGCACACATATCGCATCACCATTCTGAACTCGCCGAACATCAATGCTTTCGCCTTGCCCGGCGGCTATCTCTACGTGACGCGCGGCCTGCTTGCGCTTGCCAATGACAGCGCCGAGCTTGCCGCCGTCATTGCCCACGAAATGGGTCACGTCATCGCCAACCATGGCATCGAGCGGCAGCAGCGCGAACAGGAAGCGCAGATTGCCGGGCGTGTCGTCTCGGAAGTCCTCCAGGACGATAGCGCCGGCCGCGAGGCCCTCATTCGCGGCAAGCTGCGCATGGCGCAATTCTCACGCAACCAAGAATTGCAGGCCGATGCGATCGGCATCAAGATGATCGGCGAGGCAGGCTATGACCCGTTTGCCGCCGCTCGCTTCCTGCAATCCATGGCCTCCTATGCGGATTTCCGCAGCGTTTCCGGGGCGACGGACGCCAGTCTCGACTTTTTGGCGAGCCACCCGTCCGCGCCACAGCGCATCGAGCTTGCCCGCGGCCACGCCCGGCGCGTTGGGGCCCCCGGCGTCGGCACCACCGATCGCGATTCATTCCTGCAAGGCATCGACGGCATCCTCTATGGCGATACGCCCGAGGAGGGTTTTGTCCGCGGCCGCAGCTTCGTTCACCCGCTGCTTGGCGTGAGCTTCACAGTGCCGGAAGGCTTCGTCATCGACAACAGCGCCGATGCGGTTATGGCAACCGGACCCGGCGAAGTGGCCATCAGGTTCGATGGAACGCAGGTCTCCGGCAACCCTTCGATGACCGACTATATGCGCAGTGGCTGGGTCACCGGGCTCGACAATGCGAGCGTCACCGCGACGACTTTCAATGGCATGCCCGCAGCGACGGCGAAGGCACGGGCGGACCGCTGGGAGTTCGACATCTTCGTCGTCAACGCCGGCAACCGCATTTATCGGTTCCTCACCGCTGCGCCGGCCGGAAGCGCCGCGCTCAATCCTGCGTCACAGACGGTCATCCAGAGCTTCCGCCTGCTCAGCCCGCAGGAAAAGGCGAGCATCAAGCCGCTGCGCATCCGGGTCGTCACCGTCAAGCCCGGTGACACGCTCGTAAGCCTTTCCAATCAGATTCTGGGGACGGATCGCAAGCTCGATCTCTTCCGCCTGATCAATGCACTGCCGCCAGGCGGCACCGTCTCCGTCGGCGACAAGGTCAAGATCATCAGCGAATAACAATAAAAAAGCCCGGCATTGCCGGGCTTTTACGATCGATGAAAGAACAGCTTATGCCGCTTCTTCCTGTTCGTCTTCGACGGCGATATCAGCATCGGCATCGGCTTCTTCAGCTTTGGCACCGCGCTTCGGGCCCTTGGCGAGGTTAACCTCGATCAGCCGGACGGCTTCTGTTTCCGACATCTTGTTGACGGCGGAAATTTCACGCGCCATGCGGTCGAGCGCAGCTTCGTAAAGCTGGCGTTCCGAATAAGACTGTTCAGGCTGATTGTCTGCGCGGAAAAGGTCGCGCACGACTTCCGAAATCGAGATAAGGTCGCCGGAATTGATCTTTGCATCATATTCCTGCGCGCGGCGCGACCACATGGTGCGCTTGATACGGGCGCGGCCCTGGACAACCTTCAATGCGCGATCGACATAGTCGGTCTCGGATAACTTGCGCATGCCGATCGCAGTCGCCTTGGCAACCGGTACCTTCAAACGCATCTTGTCTTTCTGGAAATCGATGACGAAGAGTTCGAGCTTGTGGCCTGCAACTTCCTGTTCTTCAATATTTACGATCTGGCCTACACCGTGGGCAGGATATACAATAAATTCACCCGTTTTAAATCCAATACGCTGGGCGGCTTTCTTCTGCTGAACTGCTGTCATTCGCTTAATAACTCCTTGTTGCGCCCGGCATAACGCACCGGCTAGAACCAACCACTGGACCCGGATTACCGGTCTGTCGGCCGTCAATATGTTCACGCAAAAGCAATCCGGACAAACCAGCGGGCTGAGGCACACAAACAACCACACCCTGAACTGTTAGGTCCGAAATAAATCTAGCCGATTGGTGATTTATGCTTTAGCGCCACGAAATTGACGTCCAATGATCAACATATCAAAGGACCATAACATGAAAAGTGATTAGAATCAACTTTTTGCTGCACTTGCTCAAAAATAGTCAGAATGCAAGTCTTGAAAATTGCAGCAAATCAAGTCTTGCAAACATGGGATTCGCGAACGATTCAATCGCCTTCGCCGGGCTCCGCTGAAAAGAATTTTTCAAACTTGCCTTCGACGCCGTCCATCTCCTTCGCATCGGCAGGTGCATCGCGCTTCTGCGAGATATTAGGCCACTTGTCGGCATATTCCGCGTTAATCTGCAGCCAGCTATCGAGACCCGGCTCGGTATCCGGCTTGATCGCTTCCGCCGGACATTCGGGCTCGCACACGCCGCAATCGATGCATTCGTCAGGATGAATGACGAGCATATTTTCGCCTTCATAGAAACAATCGACCGGACAGACCTCAACGCAATCCATATATTTGCAGCGGATGCAGTTATCGGTCACAACGTAAGTCATTTGCAGGCTCCTGAAGACACCACACTCAGTGTGTCAGCGGTTGAGGTAACGATTTGGCGCCGGGCTGACAAGAGGGGAAAATCGGCTGCGGCACCAGAACGCGCCCCGTCAAAGGTCTAAGTCGCGGAAACGAACTCCATCCGACCTGGCCAAGGGCAAATCCAAGTATGCGCGCCGCCTTTCTTCGCACCGGGCAGGCCCGTCAACAAGCAACCAGCATCCTTTGCTAGCGCAGATTGCGGAATAATATTTTAGCTGTGCGGCCTTTGGTGGAGATTATTTCGACGTGGCCGTCAATACTTGCAATTGAGCCGTCAATTGTCGCGGTCGTCGTCGATGCCATCCATCAGGCGATCCACCTGCCGGCGTTCGCGCTTTGTCGGGCGCCCGCTGCCGACGTCGCGTTTCGGCAGCAAGTCGAGTTTGCTCACATCGCCTTTAGGCACTGGCGGCGGCGACATATCCTCATAGAGCGTGCGCGCTTCTTCGGCCGGGCCGCGTCTTTGTCCGCCATCGAGCACTCGATAGATGAGTATGCGCCGATCAAGCGTAATCGTCAGCACATCGCCCGCTTTGACGCCATGCGACGGCTGGTCGACTTTGTCCTTGTTGACGCGAACGCCACCGCCCGAGACAAGCTTCGCTGCGAGGGAACGGGATTTGACGACCCGCGCGAAGAATAGCCACTTGTCGATGCGCTGGCGGTCCGACATCCTATTTTTTCAGTTGCTCCTTCAAGGCAAGGAGCTTGGCAAAGGGCGAATCCATGTCGATCTTGACTGGCCGCTCCTCACGCTCGGGACGCTTGCCATGCTGCGGCTTGCCGTTGTTGGGCTTGCCGCCTTCGTTCTTGAAGCGATCATTGCCTCCGGGCTTGCCCTTGCCACGGAAATGTTCCTTGCGCTCGCTCCGCTCGGGCCGCACATTCTCGTTGTTTGCCGGGCGAGGGCCGCGTTGCTCGGCCTGGTTGTTGCCCCGGGCTTCCGCACGGGCGTTGCCGCGCTTTTCCTGATTGCCGCGATTGCCGCGGCCATCGAAACGGGCCTGCCGCCACAAAAGAATTGGCTTTGGCGCCTCTTCGGGGGCGCTCGGTGCAGCCTCTACAGTTTCCGCCGCTTCTGCGGGAGCGCTGGCGACAACCGTGGTCTCTGCCGGTGCGGCAGCGGGTTCAGCTACTGTCGACGTGGCTTCGGATGCGGCGTGCTCTGCCTCGACAGCATCGGCTGCAACCGGTTCTGCCGTTGCTTCGGCTGCGCCACCTTCCGCAGCCGGAGCCGCTTCTTGCGCGGGCACGGGGGCCGCATCGAGCTCGACGAGCTTGGCGGCGACTGCTGCGGCGTCGGTCGCTTCCGCACGGTAGCCGAGATTCTTCAGAATCTCTTCCATGTCGTCGGCAGTCGCGCCAAGAATCGACATCATTGCCGGGGTTACGACGAAGCGCGTCCCATCGTAAGCGCCATCCGGACGCGTGCCGGTTCCAGGCTTCCAGCCGATAGCCGGGCGAATAAGATCAGCAAGCCGTTCGAGAATATCGATGCGAACCGCGCGGCGGCCAAGCAGCCGGTAACCGGCAAGGCGGTAGAATGCAGGATCAAAGCTTGCATCGGTGACGACCGAGGTGCGGCCGGCTGCGAGCACCTGTACGACGTCGCCATAACCTGGACGATCCTTGGCGTCTTCCTTGAGCGCCCAGAGCAGCGTCAACAGGCCGGCCGGAGCGGGCTTCAAGAGCAGTGGCAGGAAGACGTGGTACGCGCCGAACCGCACCCCGAGCCTGCGAAGCGCAGCGCGCGAATCCTGATCGAGGCCGCGAACGTCGTCAGCAACATCACGGCGCTGTAGGACACCGAAATTTTCGACGAGCTGGAAGGCAAGTCCCTTGGTGATACCGACGAGCGCGTCGGCATTGGCGAGATCAACCAGCGGCTTGAGGACCGTCTCGATATGATGGGCAAGGAAACGATCGACGCGTGCAGCAACCTTATCGCGCGCAGGCCCCGTCAATTGCTCATCCGCCAGAAGGACGGCGCGGGGCTTGAGCGCCTGCTCGCCCGGCACCACCGATGCGATCGGGGCGCCTATCCAGCGGAGGGTTCCATCCGACGCGAGCGCGAAGTCGCCATTGGCAGAAGCGGCAAAGCGCTCCGCCCGGCTTTCGAACTCCGCAGCCAGGGCTTTTTGCGCGGCTGCCCGGAGGGCTTTGGCATCCGTTCCCTCGACCTGTGCGTCCGTTGTGAAACGGAATCCGTCCAGGCGTCCAACATGGTGCCCTTCGACAACGACGTCCCCGGCAGGGCTGATTTCGGCTTCTAGCATTGTATTCTCTCTCAGGCGCCTCATAAGCACGCTTGTCCTGCGGTCTACGAAGCGTTTCGTCAACCGTTCATGCAGTGCATCGGATAGTCTGTCCTCAATTTCACGCGTCTTTTCTTGCCAATGTGTCGGATCTGCCAGCCATCCGGGCCTGTGCGACACAAAAGTCCACGTTCTGATCTGGGCGATCCTGCGTGAAAGAGCGTCAATGTCACCGTCCGTGGAATCGGCCCGGCGCACCTCTTCGGCCATGTAATTCTCGTTTACATGACCGAATTCGACGAGATCGGTATAGACCGATGCGATGATGTCGGCGTGCTGCGCCGGCGCGATCTTGCGGTAGTCGGGAAGCGCGCAGGCATCCCACAGCAGCGCCACGCGCTCCGGCGTATTGGCAAGCGGGGCAACGTCGGGATCGGCCGAAAGAAACTCGAGCGCTTGCTGATCGACGGCGGGGAGCGCGCGCGTCAGCCCCTCGATCGGCGCCGGTGTCTCGATCGAGCGCTTCAGTGCAGCGATGCTCGAATAATCGAAACGGGCCGTCCGCCACTGCAATATCTTGACCGGGTCGAATGTGTGCGACTCGACGCGTTGCACCAGCTCCTCGGAAAAACCGGAAATTGCCCCCGTGACGCCAAAGGTACCGTCGCGCAGGTGCCGCCCGGCTCGTCCGGCAATCTGGCCGATCTCGGCCGACGAAAGGTTGCGGAACTGATAGCCGTCGAATTTCCGGTCCTGGGCGAAGGCGACATGGTCCACGTCAAGATTGAGACCCATGCCGATCGCGTCGGTGGCGACCAGATAGTCGACATCGCCCGACTGGTAGATTTCGACCTGCGCATTGCGCGTCCGAGGACTCAAGGCCCCCATCACCACGGCAGCGCCGCCGTTCTGGCGCCGGATGAGTTCGGCGATCGCGTAGACCTCCTCGGCCGCGAAGGCTACGACCGCGGTGCGCGGCGGCAGGCGGGTAATCTTCTTCGATCCCGCATAGGTAAGGTTGGAAAGCCTTGGCCTTGTAACGACGGAAATGCCGCGCAGGAGCTTTTCGAGAATACCGCGCATGGTGGCGGCGCCGAGCAACAATGTTTCCTGGCGTCCGCGCAGATGCAGGATGCGATCGGTGAATATGTGCCCGCGCTCGAGATCATTGGCGAGCTGCACCTCGTCGATGGCGACGAAATCCATGTCGGTCTGGCGCGGCATGGCTTCCACTGTGCAGACCGAATAACGCGCGCCGACCGGATTGATCTTTTCCTCGCCCGTTATCAGCGCGACGTTTGCCACACCGACGCGCTGCACCACGCGGTTATAGACCTCGCGCGCGAGCAGCCGCAGCGGCAGGCCGATCATGCCGGTCTGGTGCGATAGCATCCGTTCGATGGCGAGATGCGTCTTTCCCGTATTTGTCGGTCCGAGTACGGCCGTAACGTCACGGCCCGTCAGGACGAGAGGAAGTTCAGAGGTGGGCATAAGGTTCATCAACTACATTCCAATACCGGTACCAAGGCCCATCAGGTGAGTGAGTAGTAGCCGGGCATGCTTTTTCCGCGTAGCACTTTCAACGTCCGACAGAAAGTATGCGGGGGCGACCGGATAAACAATCATGAACCGATTCACGGAGTCTTCCATTAAGAAATAGAACGCGAGAAGAACGAATCAGCTACGAATCAGCTCTAGGATGAGATTCCTGATTTGTTCACGGCAATATGTAGATTTTTGCAATCCGAGTCCAGCTAAATGCTGAATCTGCTTTTGCCGGAATGCCCGGTCTTGTGGCATCTGCATTAACGATAATGCTGGAGCAAAAGGCGTCAACCTGAATGAAATACACCTGTTAATTCAATAAGTTAGTAGAAACCGAAGCAGGAAAGCATTGCTTATCGTTTTGTATCAGGGAATCCGACTGGAATCACGCGATGGCCAGGCAAGACCCTGTCGTTTCGCGCTTTGTTCCTTGATGTGCGATATCGCCGTTAGGAGAAGATTCAGGGTTTGCGAACGACGAGTGCCTCGCGCGGACCGCGAGACACTCTTTGGCAGGATCAGCTAAAATATTGCCCGCCATTCGCCGAGATCGTGGAGCCGGTGATGAAGCCGGCATCGTCCGATGCCAGGAACACCACGCACCGCGCGACTTCTTCCGGCTCGCCGAGACGGCCGACCGGGATTTGCGGAATGATGCGCTCGTTGAGCACCTTCTCGTCGATCGCGCGCACCATCTCCGTGCCGATATAGCCCGGGCAGATGGCGTTGACGGTGATGCCGGCGCGCGCGCCCTCCTGGGCCAGCGCCTTGGTGAAGCCGATATCGCCTGCCTTCGACGCTGAATAATTTGCCTGTCCTGCCTGGCCCTTCTGGCCGTTGATCGACGATATGTTGATCACCCGCCCAAATTTGCGGTCACGCATGCCGTTCCACGCCGGGTGCGTCATGTTGAAGAGGCCCGTGAGGTTCGTATTGATGACGTCATTCCACTGCGCCGGCGTCATCTTGTGGAACATTGCATCGCGCGTGATGCCGGCATTGTTGACGAGCACGGCGACCGGGCCGAGATCGGCCTCGATCTTGGCTATGCCCGCTGCGCATTCCTCGTAGTTGGACACGTCCCATTTGTAGGCTGGTATGCCGGTTTCCTTGCTGAATTTCTGCGCCGCTTCGTCATTGCCGGCGTAATTTGCCGCAACATTATAGCCGGCCTTCTTCAGCGCAATGCTTATGGCAGCGCCGATGCCACGTGTTCCGCCCGTTACGATTGCTGTTTTTGTCATTGTCGCCCTCCCTTAAACGTATTTCTGCCAATCAAGAAAATGTTGAGAAAATCGAAAGCGCAGGGCATACCCACCGTGCGAAATGGACCGGCCCGCCTAAAGCGCGCCGGTCCTCAGCGGATTAGTCCTTGAGGCGCTCGATGCAGAGTGCAACGCCCATGCCGCCGCCGATGCAAAGGGTTGCGAGGCCCTTCGTGCCGTTACGGCGCTTGAGCTCAAAAAGCAGCGTATTGAGAATGCGCGCACCCGAAGCGCCGATCGGATGTCCGATCGCAATGGCGCCGCCATTGACGTTGACGATCTCGGGATTGAAGCCGAGGTCCTTGTTCACGGCGCACGCCTGCGCGGCGAATGCCTCATTGGCTTCGACCAGGTCGAGATCCTCAGCTTTCCAGCCGGCTTTCTCAAGCGCCTTGCGCGAGGCAGGGATCGGCCCGGTTCCCATGATTGCCGGGTCTACGCCGGCGGTTGCCCAGGAAGCGATACGGGCAAGCGGCTTGATGCCGCGGCGATTGGCTTCTTCCTCCGTCATCAGTACGACGGCGGCCGCGCCATCGTTTAGTCCCGAGGCGTTGCCTGCGGTCACGGTGCCTTCCTTGTCGAAGGCGGGACGCAGTTTGGTCAGCGCATCCATTGTCGCGCCATGGCGAATATATTCATCGTCGGCAACGACAACGTCGCCTTTGCGCGTCTTGATGGTGAAGGGAACGATCTCGTCCTTGAACTTCCCGGCCTTTTGCGCGGCCTCGGCCTTGTTCTGCGAGGCGAGGGCGAAACTGTCCTGCTCCTCGCGCGTCAACTGCCACTTGCGGGCAATGTTCTCTGCGGTGATGCCCATATGATAGCCATGAAACGCGTCGGTGAGGCCGTCCTTGATCATCGTATCGATCATCTTGTAGTCGCCCATCTTCACACCGGCGCGAAGATGCGCGCAGTGCGGGCTCAAGGACATCGATTCCTGTCCGCCGGCGACGATGATACTGGCATCGCCTGTTGCAATCTGCTGCATCCCCAGCGCCACGGCGCGCAGGCCCGAGCCGCACACCTGGTTGAGGCTCCAGGCGGTTGCCTCCTGCGGGATACCGGCAGCAATGGCTGCCTGACGCGCAGGGTTCTGGCCCTCGCCGGCCGTCAGCACCTGGCCGAGAATGACTTCATCCACGTCTGCCGCCTC
This sequence comes from Phyllobacterium pellucidum, assembly GCF_013327855.1. Lineage (GTDB taxonomy): Bacteria > Pseudomonadota > Alphaproteobacteria > Rhizobiales > Rhizobiaceae > Phyllobacterium > Phyllobacterium pellucidum. Next base: position 257,591 of record NZ_JABUMX010000003.1, read on the forward strand.
CACGCCGGCCCGCGCCAGGACCTCCTTGATGACGGCAGCACCGAGTTCATGCGCCGGCGTATTGGCGAATGCGCCGTTGAATGACCCGACAGCGGTGCGCGCAGCGCTGGCAATGACGATCGATTGGCTCATGGGAAGTCTCCTCAAATTTGTCATGCTGGTTGGTGCAGCACACTTCCCCGACAGAATTCCCTCCCCGCAATCGTTTGACAAGGCAATTTGTTTCCGAAGGCCAAATTATCCATTGCTGCAGCGCAGCATGACCTTCCTCGCATCGCGTTGGATGCGCTGCACAATTCTCTTTGAATTGCCGCGCTTTGCCCCTATCCTTCCCGCTTGATCCGTAAGCCGGCACGCAAATTCGGCGGAGGGCGCGAGGTTGGGGAGTTGAGCAATGGCAGGAAAAACTGGCGACGTCGTGATCAAGAAATATGCCAATCGGCGTCTCTACAATACCGGCACGAGTACCTACGTGACGCTTGAGGATCTGGCCGAAATGGTCAAGCGCAATGAGGACTTTACAGTACAGGATGCGAAGACGGGGGAGGACATCACGCATTCGGTTCTGACGCAGATCATCTTCGAACTGGAGAACAAGGATGGGCAGAACATGTTGCCGATCCCGTTCCTGCGCCAGTTGATCGCCTATTACGGCGACCAGATGCAGGTGGTTTTGCCGACATTCCTCGAACAGTCCATGCAGGCTTTCGCCAAAGAACAAGAGCGCATGCGCGAGCAGTTGACCGCGGCCTTTGGCAAGACGCCAATGGACATGATGAATGTCAGCGCCCCTATCAAGCTCGTCGAAGAGCAGGTGCGGCGCAACACTGAAATGCTGCAGAACGCAATGCGCATGTTTACGCCCTTTCCGCTCGGCAAGGGCCCGGAGCCCGAGGCGGGCGAGGCAGCATCCGACAAACCCACCAAGGATGGCGGCGGCCTCGACGAGTTGAAGGAACAGATCGCGGCGATGCAGCGTAAACTCGACTCGCTCGACAAATAGCAACCTGCTTTATTCGACAATGGGCTTCGCTTCGGAGCCTGCTTTCATTCGAACTTCTATCGCAGAGAGACCATCATGGCGTACATCACACTTTCAAAGGCCAATTCCATCATCAAGGCCGCGTTGGCCAAAGGCGCCGAAGGCGGGATGCGACCGCTTTCGGTTGCCGTCCTCGACGCGGGCGGTCACCTGAAGGCCTTCCAGAAGCAGGACGGCTCGTCGATGCTTCGCTTTGAGATCGCTTTCGGCAAGGCCTATGGCGCCCTGGCTATCGGTGCCGGTTCGCGTACCGTAGAAAAATTCGCCAAGGAGCGTCCGCATTTCATGGAAGGGCTCGTCGCTTCATCCGGTGGAAATGTGATTCCGGTTGCCGGCGGCGTTCTCGTCAAGAATGCCAAGGGCGAAGTCATTGGCGCAGTCGGCATCAGTGGCGACACGTCCGATAATGACGAGACGGCAGCGATCGCCGGCGTCGAGGCCGCTGGCTTTGTCGCCGATGGCGGCCAGGGTTAGACCGCATGTCCGGATCAGCCAAGGCAACAGTCTTCATCGACAATGACCGCGTCGTGGTGACGGAGTATCGGTTTGCGCCGGGAGACAATACTGGCTGGCATCGGCATGGCCATGATTATGTGGTGGTGCCGATGATGGACGGACGGGTCAAACTTCTGACCAAGGATGGCGAGTCCTTTGCGGACATGAAAAAGGGCGTGCCTTATTTTCGCTCAGAGGGCGTCGAACACGACGTCATTAACGCCAATGACGGTGAATATTCCTTCATCGAGATTGAAATCAAATAGGCCCGGGAAAAATCTTCGGTTCGTGTCAAAATGCGCTGCGGTGAGCCGTCATTGCATCGGGCGCATGTCTTTGCGCTATAACCGGGAAGGAACAGCCATGAACTACACGATTTTGGCCTATGAGACGGAAGATGCATATGCGGCGCGAACAGACCCAGCGAGGCAGCAGGCCTATGTCGCCGGATGGATGGCCTATTCGCAAGTTCTGAGGGAGGCAGGCATCATGGTCACTGGCGCCGGACTTCAGGCACCTGAGACGGCGACCACGATAAAATTGCGGGATGGTCAGCCGCAGGTCCAGGACGGACCCTATGCCGACAGCAAGGAACAGCTCGGCGGTTTCTACATCATCAACGTGCCCGATCTCGATACCGCGCTCAGTTGGGCGGCCCGGTCTCCCGCTGCCGTGGCGGGCGGCGTTGTCGAGGTTCGGCCAAACATTCCGATGTGAAGCCGATGAGCGATGAGGATACGCGCCGCGTCGTCGAGATGGCGGCGCGTCATTCCTACGGCCGGCTCGTTGTCTTTCTCGCTGCGCGTTCGCGCGACCTGACTGCCGCAGAGGACGCGCTTGCCGATGCTTTCGCCTCGGCCCTCGAAAACTGGCCGCGCAATGGCATTCCCGCCAAGCCCGAAGCCTGGCTGCTTGCGGTAGCACGCAACCGTCTGTCGGATGCGATGCGCCGCGCGCGTGTCAGGACCGCGGCGATACCGACATTGCTCGCAATTGCCGAGGAGGCGCATGACATGGCCGATGCCGCGCCATCCTTTCCCGACGAACGATTGAAATTGCTCTTCATATGCGCGCACCCCGCCATCGATCGAGCCGCGCACACCCCGCTCATGCTGCAGACCTTGCTCGGCCTTGATGCTGTGCGTATCGGCTCGGCATTTCTGGTGCAACCCGCTGCGATGGGCCAGCGCCTTGCCCGCGCCAAACGCAAGATCCGCGACGCCGGCATAGAGTTCGAGGTGCCCGCGGCAGAGGACCTGCCCCAGCGGCTCTATGCTGTGATCGAGGCCATCTATGCCGCCTACGGCAGCGGTTGGGATGACATCGCGGGCGACCATCCGCGCAGCAGGGGCCTTGGCCCTGAGGCCATGGAGCTCTGCCACTTGCTTCTGCGGTTCATGCCCGACGAGCCGGAGGTGCGTGGCCTGCTGGCGCTCATGCTCTATTGTGAATCGCGGCACAATGCGCGGCGCGACGCCGCTGGCAATTATATTCCGCTTATGGAACAGGACACCACGCTTTGGTCGCATCCGATGATCGAGGAAGCGGAGGAACTCCTGCGCTCGGCAGCACCATACCGCCGTGTCGGCCGCTTTCAGCTCGAAGCGGCAATCCAGTCGGTTCACGCTCAGCGCAAGCGAACCGGGAGCATTGACTGGGAGGAGATCGCACTTCTCTACGAGGGTCTTATTGCCCAGGCGCCTACGATCGGAGCGATGGTGGGCAGGGCCGCGGCCATTGCCGAGGCGCGCGGTCCGGCGCTTGGCTTGAAGCTGCTCGAGAGCATTCCCGGCACGGCGGTGAAAAGCTACCAACCCTATTGGGCGGTTGCAGCGCACTTGCTGACGTCGCTGGGACGCGGCGATGAAGCGCGATCCGCCTATGATCGCGCCATTGGCCTTTGCGATGTGCCGGCCATGCGCGAATTTCTGCAGCGACGGCGACATGCATTGCTGCAATGAACCTGCCCACCAAATAAAAAGACCGGCCTGAAGCCGGTCTTTTTATTCAAGCGTATCGAAGAGGCGATCAGCCTTCCTTCGGCGTCAACACCTGGCGACCGCGATACATGCCGGTCTTCAGATCGACGTGATGCGGACGGCGCAGTTCGCCGGAATTCTTGTCCTCGACATAGGTCGGGGCAGTCAGGGCGTCAGCGGAACGGCGCATGCCGCGCTTCGACGGGGAAGTTTTTCGTTTAGGTACAGCCATTGTTCCAGCTCCAGTAATCAGTCAAAATCCGGCACTGGCCCGATTTGAGCCTGTCACAATGGACAAAATTCCGGAAAGTTCGGGTGGGGCTATACACGGCTTGAGAGCTTTTGACCAGCAGGACTCGCATATTTTTTGTCGCAAGCGCCGATCCGGTGCGTTTGGCGCCGTGGGGGGTGGCTCCGATCCTACTTCACGCAGCCGATATAGGCGCCCGCACCGCGCGCCCGGCGTTCGTTGAGCCGCGCGAGTGTCTGCATGCCGCGTCCCGGCTTTGCCGGATTGCGGACGATCGGATTGGGGAGGGTTACTGCGAGATAGGCTGCCTGGCGGGGTGAAAGCTTTGCTGCACTTGTGTTGAAATGATGCTGTGCCGCTGCTTCGACGCCATAGATGCCCGGACCCCATTCTGCGATGTTCAGGTAGATTTCCATAATCCGCTGCTTGGGCAGGATCAGATCCGTCAGCATCGCAAGCGGCACTTCCAGACCTTTGCGAATGAAGGAACGGCTGGTCCAGAGGAAAAGGTTCTTGGCAGTCTGCATGGTGATTGTCGAAGCGCCGCGGGTCTGCTCGCCATCGATCGCATCAGAGACAACGGAATTCAGCGCGTCCCAGTCAACGCCTGAATGAAAGCAGAACCGCGCATCTTCGGACATCATCACCGAATTGATCAGCACCGGTGAGATTTGCTCGATGGGCACCCAGCGCCGGTCGTAACCTGAAAACGTCACGAGGTCCTTGACCATGAGTGTCGAGACCGGATGCACGAAAGGAATACGGTAGAGGCTCAGAAGAACCAGCGGCAGCATGATCAAAACAACGCCGGCAAGGACGGCGTATCGTATCAGCCGTCCGACGGGCGAACGACCGGGCCCGACCAGATAACCTCTCCCCCGCTTGTTTCTAACCAATACCCTCGTCACTCAGTCCGTCCGCGCTAAAACTCTTCTTGGACATAGAGCAAAGCGCCGCGGAAGGGAATTCATTCTGCAGTTTTATGCATTATCCACACACGGCAGCGCTGCAAATTGATGGCAGCTGCAACCAGCCCCATTGACCGGCGAGCAATTTTTCGGTCATTGGCGGATGATGATGACGGATCAGGGCTTTTCATTGTTCGAGATTACCTTGCAGCAGCGGGCGGCGGCCGTCGAAGCATTGCTTGGCGAACTCCTCTCTGATCGCTCGCGCACAGGTGAAATCAGCCGGCCGCCGCGCCTGATGGCCGCGATGCGCCACGGCGTGCTCAATGGGGGCAAGCGGCTGCGCCCCTTCCTTGTAATGGAAAGTGCAGCACTTTTCGGAGCGGACAACCTCGCCGCCCTGCGCGTTGCGGCGGCGCTCGAATGCATTCACAGCTATTCGCTTGTTCATGACGATCTTCCAGCCATGGATGATGACGATTTGCGTCGAGGCCAGCCGACAGTGCATCGCAAATTCGACGAGGCCGCCGCCATTCTTGCTGGCGACAGCCTTCTGACCTACGCTTTCGAACTCATTTCGGACGAGGCGACCGAGCTTGCTCCTTCCGCGCGACTGGCCCTCATCACGCAATTGGCGCGCGCCGCGGGCATAGGCGGCATGACCGGGGGGCAGGCGCTTGATCTTGAAGCGGAAACGGTCAAACCCGATGAGGAAGGCATTATTCGCCTGCAGGCAATGAAGACCGGCGCGCTCATCCGTTTCGCCTGCGAGGCCGGGGCCATTATCGGCAATGCCGGCGAGAAGGATCGCGAACGGCTGGCGGAATACGGCTCGGCTATTGGCCTTGCCTTTCAACTCGCCGACGACTTGCTGGATGTGACCGCCGATGCGAGTCGCATGGGCAAGGCGACCGGCAAGGATGCTGCCGCCGGCAAGGCAACGCTCGTTTCGCTGCATGGGATCGACTGGACCAAGCGCCAGCTCGCCGGCCTGATCGCCCAGGCGGAAGAACTGCTTTCGTCCTACGGCGCTTCGGCCGCACTGTTGAAGGATGCGGCCCGTTTCATTGCCGAGCGGCGCAGCTAGGATTCTATTCGGCGGCGTGCGACCCGGCGGACCGCTGGCCGAACCGGTTTTCGATGTAATCGGCGACCATCTTCTGGAAATCCTCGGCAATGCCGGCACCGCGCAGGGTCGCGACCTTTTTGCCATCGACGAACACAGGTGCTGACGGCGTTTCGCCGGTTCCCGGCAGCGATATGCCAATATCGGCCATCTTCGACTCGCCCGGACCGTTGACGATGCACCCCATGACGGCGACGTTAAGCGCCTCGACGCCGGGATATTTCTCGCGCCAGATTGGCATGTTCTTGCGGATGTCGCTCTGAATTGACTGCGCCAATTCCTGGAAAACGGTCGACGTGGTGCGTCCGCAGCCGGGGCAGGCAGCGACGATGGGAATAAACTGGCGAAAGCCCATGGTCTGCAAAAGTTCCTGCGCGACCTGCACCTCCTGGGTGCGGTCGCCGCCGGGCGCGGGGGTCAGCGAAATGCGGATCGTATCGCCAATCCCCTGCTGCAGGAGGATGCCGAGCGAGGCGGACGATGCGACAATACCCTTCGAACCCATGCCGGCCTCGGTCAGGCCCAAGTGAAGCGCGTGGTCCGTGCGGCGTGCCAGCTCGGCATAGACTGCAATCAGATCCTGTACCTGGCTGACCTTCGCGGAGAGAATGATCTTTGATCGGGCAAGGCCGATCTCTTCGGCAAGCTGCGCCGAAATTAACGCCGACTGGACGATCGCCTCGCGGGTAACCTGCTCGGCGGTGAGCGGCGCCCCTGCCTTGTGATTCTGATCCATGAGCGCCGTCAGGAGTTCTTGGTCGAGCGAACCCCAGTTGACGCCGATGCGCACAGGCTTGTCGTAGCGGATCGCCATCTCGATGATGGCGCCGAACTGCGCATCCTTCTTTTCCTTGAATCCGACATTCCCCGGATTGATGCGGTATTTGGCCAGCGCCTCCGCGCAAGCCGGGTGATCGGCAAGGAGCTTGTGGCCGATATAGTGAAAATCGCCAACGAGTGGCACCGGGAGACCGAGCCTGTCGAGTCGCTCGCGAATTTTTGGAACAGCGGCAGCGGATTCGTCACGGTCGACGGTGATACGCACAATCTGCGATCCGGCACGCGACAGCGCGGCGACTTGCGCCACGGTGCCATCGACGTCGGCAGTATCCGTGTTGGTCATCGACTGCACGACAATCGGCGCACCGCCACCCACCATTACGCCGCCGACATCGACACCAACAGATGGACGCCGGGGAAAGGGGTCGGAATAATAGTCAGACATCATCACGCTCCAGCTATCCCGTTCAGGTGGCGCAGCTATCGCTGTTTGTCAACACAAACCGCCCCTCAGCGTCGAAGAGAAAAGTTCCAATTATGGCTACCCGCTGAATGCAGAGCTTCCATGACAAAGTCTCACGGCTGCGAGCCTAGCAATTTTGCTGCAATGCAATATATTCCCCGGGCCGCGAGGCGGCGGTTGTTTGAAATCGAAGGAAGCCTTTGCCATGACCGAAAAGACCGCAGTCGTCACAGGTTCCAACTCCGGAATCGGCCTCGGTTCTGCCCATGCACTCGCAGCCGCTGGCTACAACGTCGTGATCAACTCCTTTACCGATCGCCCCGAGGATCATGCGCTCGCCAAGGAGATCACTGAAAAGCATGGGGTCGAAGTCGTCTACATCAAGGCGGACATGTCGAACGGCGGCGAGTGTCGGGCGCTGATCGAAAAGGCGGCCGATACCTTCGGCAGTGTCGACGTACTCGTCAACAATGCCGGGATCCAGTTCGTCGCGCCGGTCGATGAGTTTCCGGTCGAGAAATGGGATGCGATCATCGCGATCAACCTGACCTCGGCGTTCCACACCACTGCTGCAGCGCTACCGCATATGAAGAAGTCCGGCTGGGGCCGCATCATCAATATCGCGTCGGCCCATGGCCTGCGCGCCTCGCCTTTCAAGTCGGCCTATGTCTCTGCCAAGCACGGCATTCTCGGCCTGACCAAGACCGTGGCCCTCGAAGTCGCTGAAAAACATATCACCTGCAACGCAATTTGCCCGGGCTATGTCCTTACGCCCTTGGTCGAGGCCCAGATCCCCGATCAGATGAAGGCGCACAACATGGATCGCGATACGGTGGTCCGCGAAGTGATGCTGGACAAGCAGGCGACGAAGGAGTTCGCGACGGTCGACCAGATCGGTGCGACGGTGGTGTTTCTCGCCAGCGACGCCGCAGCACAGATCACCGGGACGTCAATTTCCGTCGACGGCGGCTGGACAGCGGCATAATGGCCAAAACCAAGGCCATCAACATCGCCCTTCAGGGTGGTGGTTCGCACGGCGCCTTTACGTGGGGCGTGCTCGACCGCATTCTGGAGGACGGGCGACTGACAATCGAGGGCGTCTCAGGTACCAGCGCCGGCGCAATGAATGCCGTGGCTCTTGCCGATGGCTGGGCACACAATGGTGCCGAAGGGGCGCGCGCCAAATTGCATGATTTCTGGCGCGCAGTGGGCCGAACCGGCCAATTCAGCCCGGTGCAGCGCTCGCCCTGGGACAGGTTCTTTGGGAACTGGTCGATCGAGAATGGCTTTGGCTTCAACCTGTTTGAACAGATCTCGCGCGTTTTTTCGCCCTATGAGTTCAATCCCTTCAATCTCAATCCGTTGCGCGACGTAATCGAAAAGGAAATCGACTTCGACCGGGTGAAGGCCTGCCCCAAGCTCAAGCTCTTCATTTCCGCCACGAATGTCGAGACGGGGCGCCTGCGCGTTTTCTCGCAATCAGAACTGAACGCCGACGTCGTGATGGCCTCCGCGTGCCTTCCCTATATTTTTCAGGCGGTTGAAATTGACGGCGAGCCCTATTGGGATGGCGGCTATGGCGGCAATCCTGCCCTCTACCCGTTCTTCTATTCGAGCGAGAGCGAGGATGTTCTCCTCGTCCAGATCAATCCGATCGAGCGCCGCGGCACGCCAAAGACCGCACGCGAAATCAGCGAGCGGATCGACGAAATCACATTCAATGCCGCGCTGCTGCGCGAGTTCCGCTCGATTGCCTTTGTCAACTCATTGATCGACGCCGGGCGGCTTCAGCATGGCGACTACCGCCATATCCGCATGCATCGTATCGACGCCGACGAGGCTCTGGCGGGCCTGTCTTCTTCGTCGAAGATCAATGCCGAATGGGCCTTCCTCGAATATCTGCGTGACCTTGGGCGCGCCGCTGCTGAAGATTGGCTCGATGAGCACAGCGACGCCGTAGGCGAGCACGCGACTCTCGACCTGACCGGCGAACTCGCGCCGGAAATGCATATCGGCTTCAAGGCGAAAAAGCCCGGCCGTCGCGTCAGCGATTTCCTCTTGCAGCGGAAAAAACCAATGGGCGCCGCGCGCCGGGCCTAACGTACCTTTTGATCTGCGCTCCTGGCAAGGTTGGCCATGAGGGCGACGACGACGAGCAGACCGGCGAGCACCATATAGATCGGTCCGAACCCGGTCTTGCCGCCGACAAAACCGATTGCCGATGGCGCAACGAGTATCCCCGAATAACCCATGAGCGTAACCATGCTGAGGGCCACGCCTGATGACGTGCCCTGCTGGTTGCCGGCCGCCGAAAAGGCAATGGGCACCATGTTGGCAATGCCGAGGCCGGAAAAGGCAAAGGCGAGGATGGCGATCCACGAGGTCGGCGCGATACTGGCAGCAAGCATTCCCGACGCGCCGATCAGCGCGGAAATGCGCAGCGTATTGACGGCACCGAAACGGTCACGCACGCCATCGCCGAGAAAACGCATGATCGACATCGTTCCCGAAAACGCCGCAAATGCGAAGCCGGCCGTGGCGATATCGGCCCCGCGCTCCTGGCGCAGATAGAGCGCTGCCCAATCCAGCACCGATCCTTCCGGAACCATGGAGAAGAGCGCCATCAAGCCGATAAGGTAGATCAAGGGATTGGTGGGGAACGTCAGCTTCTGCTTCTCATGCCTGACGGGCGCATCCTCGGTGATCATGAACCGGAAGGCAATGAGGCCGATCGCGATCGCGATGATCGTCACGACGACGGCATGCGCCAGATGTCCATGCGCTTCGATCAGGATGCCCCCAAGTCCGCCGCCGGCAAAGCCACCGAGGCTCCAGAAGCCGTGCGAGGACGACATGACGGCGCGGGAGAGTTTTTTCTCGACCTCCACCGCATTTGCATTCATCGCGACATCCATCCCGCCGATGACTGCGCCAAACAGAAACAGCGCCGGTGCGGCGCTTATCACGTTGGGCGCGAGGGCAACGAGAAGGAGCGAGAAGGAGCAGAATATGGCAAACCCCTTTATCACAGCACGCGATCCATGTTTTTCGATGAGGTAGCCGCACCAGGGCATCGAGGCTAGCGCCCCTATGCCGAACACCAGGATAAGAAGCCCAAGCGTGAACTCGCTGATGCCGAGTCGCGTCATGAACACCGGAATCTGCGGAGCCCAGCTGCCAACGAGGAAGCCATTGAAGAAAAACGCGCTGGCGACGGCCCAGCGGCCATAAACAGCTCTCCTGCGAAAGGTCGCGGCATCCATTGGGGCTTCACCGGTTGCAGATTGGGCTTGGACGGACATTGAATTCACTCACATAAAATCAGGCTTGTTTATCGGCGGCAACGATCACGTCGACACCAGCACCGCCTATGCGATCAAGGATCGAGGGGTCGGCCGTGGTATCGGTGACAAGGGTGGATATAAGGGCTATCGGCCCGATGGCGAACGGACCCCGCTTCACCAGCTTGTCGCTGGTTGCCAACAGCAGGACTTCGTTGCTCGCCTCGGCAAAGGCCAGTTTCATGCGCGCATCATCATAATTTTCGGCTCGCAGCATCAGGCTTTCATCGACAGCGCAGGCGCCAAGCACGCAGTAGTCGATGCGCATCGATTGAACTTCGGCCAGCGTCGATTGGCTGATCACGCTGCGCGTCAGCCGGTTCAAGGTTCCGCCAAGCAATATAACCTCGCAAAGCGGATGATCGAGCGCCGCGACCGCGATATCCGGTGCACTCGTGATGATGCAGGCTCTGAAATCGGCAGGAAGGGCGCGCACGAATTCGAGAACCGTCGTGCTGGAATCAAGCACCATCGTTGCATCGGGCGGAATAAGCGCTGCCGCTGCCCGGGCTATCGCCTTTTTCCCGGCAGTCTCTTCGCGCGCGCGTTGCTGGAAACTTCTCGGTCCCGTTCTGCTGCGTGCTGCCCCGCCATGAAAGCGCTGAACGAGGCCCTGATCCGCCAGTTCGCGCAGGTCACGACGTATGGAATCTTCTGAGACGCCGAACTCCGACGCAATCATGTTGGCGAGCACACGACCGTTCTCGTTGATCCGCCGCAGGATCATGCTTTTGCGTTCGTCCGGGGATAGATCTTTCAGCAACGATGTTCCTCCATTGCATCCTTCTATCCGATAATGCCGATATCGGCAACATCAATTGCACATTTATGCATAAACACGCACTCTGGGGCGCATCCATTTGCAACAAAGGCCCCGTTTGGGGCCCTTGAACGTTCCGCTAAAGAGAAACGGGCCTATTCGTAGACCACCAAAAGGTCCTTGGCGTCGATCTGGTCGCCGGCACGGACAAGAACTTCGGCGACGGTGCCGTCGCGCTCGGCGCGCAACGCCGTTTCCATCTTCATTGCTTCGATGGACAGCAATACGTCCCCGGCATTGATCTTCTGCCCCGGAGCGATGCCGACCGTCGATACGATACCCGGCATTGGCGCGCCGACATGCTTGTCATTGCCGAGTTCCGCTTTGCGGCGGACGCCCGCTCCACCCGCGGCGCGCGTGCGATCGGGCACCTTGACCCGGCGTGGCTGGCCGTTGAGTTCGAAGAAGACCGTGCACATGCCCTTGTCGTCGGCCTCGCCCATGGCAAGGTTGCGCACGACCAATGTCTTGCCGCGTTCGATATCGAGGAACACCTCTTCCTCCTGCGCCAGCCCATAGAAATAGACATGGGTCGGCAGGACGCTCGTCGGCCCATAGGTATCGTGCGTGGTGGCAAAGTCGGTAAATACCTTCGGATACATAAGATAGGAGGCAAACTCCTGGTCGGTGATCTTGCGTTCGAGCTTGGTTTCGATGTCGTTGCGTTCCGCCTCGAGATCCGCCGGCGCGAGCAGCGCGCCCGGTCGTTCGGTGAATGGCTTCTCGTCCTTCAAAACCTTCTTCTGGATCTCCTTGGGCCAACCCTTTGGCGGCTGGCCAAGGTCGCCGCGCATCATGGAGACGACCGAATCCGGGAAGGCGATGTCCTTGCCGGGGTTCTTGACGTCCGCGACCGACAGATCCTGGCTCACCATCATCAGCGCCATGTCGCCCACGACCTTCGACGACGGCGTCACTTTGACAATGTCGCCGAACATCTGGTTGACGTCGGCATAGGCCTGCGCCACCTCGTGCCAGCGGGTTTCGAGACCGAGCGACCGGGCCTGCTCCTTCAGGTTGGTGAACTGGCCGCCAGGCATTTCGTGCAGATAGACTTCCGAAGCCGGTCCTTTGAGATCACTTTCGAATGCCGCGTACTGGGTGCGCACCGCCTCCCAGTAGAAGGAAATACGGCGAATCCATTCAGGATCGAGGCCGGGATCGCGCTCCGTGCCCTTCAACGCTTCAACGATGGAACCGAGACAAGGCTGCGAGGTATTGCCGGAGAGTGAATCCATGGCGGCATCGACCACATCGACCCCCGCGTCGACGGCAGCAAGGACCGTCGCGGCCGCGATCCCCGATGTGTCGTGCGTATGGAAATGCAGCGGCAGATCGGTTGCTTCCCGCAGCGCCTTGAACAGAACCTTGGCTGCAGCAGGTTTCAGTAGCCCGGCCATGTCCTTGACGGCGATGATATGAGCGCCCGCTTTCTCGACCTCGCGGGCAAGATCGACATAATATTTGAGATCATATTTCGGCCGCGCCGAGTTGAGAATGTCGCCAGTGTAGCAGATCGCCGCTTCGCAGAGCTTGTTCTCATCGATGACCGCATCCATGCTGACGCGCATGTTTTCGACCCAGTTCAGGCTGTCGAAGACACGGAATACGTCGATACCGCCGCGCGCCGCCTGGCTTACGAAATATTTGACGACATTATCCGGATAGCTCTTGTAGCCGACGCCATTCGCGCCGCGCAAAAGCATCTGCAACAGGATGTTGGGCGCGCGCTCGCGAATTTCCGCCAACCGCTCCCACGGATCCTCCGTCAGGAAGCGCATCGCAACGTCGAAGGTCGCCCCGCCCCAGCATTCGAGCGAGAACAATTGCGGGAGCGCGCGCGCGTAGGTTCCGGCGACGCGGGCGATGTCATAGGTGCGCATGCGTGTCGCCAGCAGCGACTGGTGCCCGTCCCGCATGGTCGTATCGGTGACGAGCACGCGCTCTTCATTGCGCATCCACTCAGCGAACTTCTTTGGTCCAAGCTGGTCCAGCAACTGCTTGGTGCCGTCTGGAATCGACGCTTCAATGAAGGGGACGCGCGGGAGCGCCGCTTCCTTCGGCGGGGTGGCGCGACCCTTGGTTTCCGGATGCCCGTTGATCGTCACATCGGCAAGGTAGGTCAAGAGTTTGGTGGCGCGGTCCTGCCGCTTCACCTGCGCAAAGAGTTCCGGCGTCGTGTCGATGAACTTCGTCGTGTAGGAATTGTCGGTGAACTTCGGATGCGTGATGATGGCTTCAAGGAAGGTCAGGTTCGTTGCAACGCCGCGAATACGAAACTCGCGCAAGGCGCGGTGCATGCGGTGGATGGTCTCTTCGGCCGTCGGTGACCAGGCAGTGATCTTTTCGAGAAGCGGATCATAAAAGCGGGTGATGACAGCGCCCGAATAGGCTGTGCCGCCGTCGAGGCGAATGCCGAAACCCGTCGCCCCGCGATAGGCTGTGATGCGGCCATAATCGGGAATGAAATTCTGCTCGGGATCCTCGGTGGTGATACGGCACTGCAAGGCGTGGCCGTTGAGCCTGATGTCCTTTTGTGCCGGCACACCCGATTCGGGCGTTCCGATGGTCGCGCCTTCGAGGATGCGGATCTGCGCCTTGACGATGTCGATCCCGGTCACTTCCTCCGTCACCGTGTGTTCGACCTGGATGCGCGGATTGACCTCGATGAAATAGAACGAGCCTGTATCGGAATCCATCAGGAACTCGATCGTTCCGGCTCCGATATAATTTGTCGATTTGGCGATCTTCAGGCCGTAATCGCAGATTTCCTTGCGCTGCGCCTCGTTGAGGTAGGGCGCCGGGGCGCGTTCCACCACTTTCTGGTTGCGGCGCTGGATGGAACAGTCGCGCTCGAAGAGGTGCACCGCATTGCCGTGCGTATCGCCGAGGATCTGCACCTCGACATGGCGCGCGCGCTCAACGAGCTTTTCGAGATAGACTTCATCCTTGCCGAACGCGGCCTTGGCCTCGCGCTTGCCCTCGGTGACCTCCCGGGCAATATCTTCCGGCTTGAAGATAGCCCGCATGCCGCGCCCGCCGCCGCCCCATGACGCCTTGAGCATCACAGGATAGCCGATCTTCTCGGCGAGCCGTTTGACCTCTTCCATGTCGTCAGGAAGCGGATCGGTGGCCGGCACGACAGGAACGCCGATCTCGATCGCGAGGTTGCGCGCGGCGACCTTGTTGCCAAGCCGGCGCATGGTTTCAGGCTTGGGCCCGATAAAGATGATACCCGCCTCGGCGCAGGCTTCGGCAAACTCCGGGCTTTCCGAAAGCAGGCCATAACCGGGATGAATTGCGTCGGCTCCAGAAAGCTTGGCGACGCGGATGATTTCCTCGATCGAGAGATAGCTTTCGATCGGCCCCATATCCTTGGCAAGATGCGGTCCACGCCCCACCTGGTAGGATTCGTCCGCCTTGAAGCGATGCAGCGCAAGCTTGTCCTCTTCCGCCCAAATCGCCACGGTTTTCATGCCGAGTTCATTGGCAGCGCGAAACACGCGGATCGCGATTTCCGAACGATTGGCGACGAGGATTTTCTTGATAGGCAAGACCGCAACTCCGAATATGAACTAAAGTAGTTTTGGTTTGGCGCGCTTATCTGGCTAGATTGCTGCACTGCAAACAACGCATATTGACCATAAGAAATCGAAATGTCCAACAGCAAAATGCCCGGCGCAAGGCCGGGCATCCGCTTAGGCAATCATGCAAGAAGGCTTACTGCTGGAAGTAGCTGTACTTGCCGTCTTCGCCCTTCTTCCACTCGTACATGACGTAGCCTGGAAGCTTCGGGTCACCCTTTTCGTCAAAGGCGATGTCGCCGAGAACGGTCTTGAATGGACCCTTTTCCTTCATCACCTTGGCAACGGCTTCAGGATCGTTCGATCCGGCAGCCTTCGCTGCGTCGGCGATGACCTGAGCTGCAGCATAGGAATAGAGGGTGTAAGCTTCCGGTTCGAAGCCCTGCTTACGGAATTTCTCGACGAGTTCCTTGTTGGCAGGGTTCTTGCTCGGATCGGGACCGAAGGTGTTCAGCGTGCCTGCAACTGCGTCGCCAGCGATCGAAGCGAGTTCGTTCGAAACGATACCGTCACCGGAGATGAACTGAACCTTGAGGCCCTGGTCGGCGAGCTGGCGCATGATCAGGCCGGCTTCGGTGTGAAGACCACCCCAGTAAAGAACGGTTACGCCCGATTCCTTTGCCTTGGCGATCAGCGCGGAGAAGTCCTTGTCGCCGACGTTGACGCCTTCGTACATGGCTTCCTTGACGCCCTTGGCATTCAAGGTCTTCTTGGTTTCGTCAGCAAGACCCTGGCCATAAGGCGTCTTGTCGTGCACGACGGCAACCTTGGCGTCCTTGAACTTCTCGGCAATGAACGTGCCGGCTACCACACCCTGCTGGTCGTCGCGACCGCAAGTACGGAAGGTGTTCCAGAGGCCGCGCTCGGTGAAGACCGGGTTGGTCGCGGCAGGCGTGATCTCGAGGATGCCGTTTTCAGCATAGACTTCAGATGCGGGGATCGAAACGCCCGAATTGAAGTGGCCGATAACGAACTTTACGCCGTCAGCAACGAACTTGTTGGCAACCGAAATGCCCTGCTTCGGATCGGAAACGTCGTCACCGAGCGAAAGCTTGACCTGTTCGCCGTTGATGCCGCCCGCAGCATTGATCTCGGCAATGGCAGCCTCAGCGCCCTTCTGCAGCTGAGCGCCGAATGCAGCGTTCGGGCCGGTCAACGGACCGCCGACGCCGATCAACAGATCAGCATAGGCATGACCGCTCAAAGCGAGCATTGCAGCGAGTGCAACGCCCGAGAACAGTGATTTCTTCATTTGAAAACTCCCATTTTCTAAGTATTTACTAAACCCCTCGCGATGACCCGTTTTCATCGCTTGAAGCGCACATTTGCCGATTTCCCGGCGGTTGTCACGCTGATTCATTTCGCATCAGCGAGATTGGTTAGGCTCCCGTTTTTTCCTTCCATGAAAATGGAGAAACTTTTTCGTAGAGCCAGAAATATTGACCTATCATTTGGTTGGTACGGGTGTAGCGATAGCCCAACGTCCCGAAGATGATCAGGACAATCGTATCGACCACATAATAATGCAGCGTCAGCATCGTGCCGCCGAACAGGGCGAAGTGGATGAACCTGACGGCGATGCCGAGCAGCAGCATGTAGAAGACGAGGAAGGCAATCGGACGCCAGGTCTTGGCGCAGGCCCGTCCCGCCATCCAGGCCGCCCAGCCCCCCATGACGCAGGTGACGAGCAGGAACAGAAAGATGGACGGTTCTTCGTAAAGTATGCCTTGCATGGCATTATTCTCCTTGGGCCTCGCCGTCTGTGGAGGCCCTACTTGTTCAGTGACGACCGCCTTCGAGATAAGCGGCACGCACTTCCGGATTGGCAAGAAGGTCGGCGCTCGAACCGCTCATCGTTACGATGCCGTTGACCATCACATAGCCACGGTCCGCGAGCTTCAAGGCGCCGAACGCATTCTGTTCGACCAGGAACACGGTCAGGCCCGTATTCTTGTTCAGTTCCTTGATGGCTTCGAAAATGTGTTTGATGATCAACGGCGCGAGACCGAGCGATGGCTCATCGAGCAGAAGCAACCGGGGACGCGCCATCAGCGCGCGGCCGATCGCCAGCATTTGCTGTTCGCCGCCGGAAAGTGTACCGCCGCGCTGGTTGATGCGCTCCTTGAGACGCGGGAACAGGTCGAAGACCATGCGCGAGTCTTCGTCGAAAAATTTGAGATTATCGAGGCTCGCGCCCATTTGCAGGTTTTCCTGCACGGTCATGCGCGGAAAGATGCGGCGTCCTTCCGGCGATTGCGCGATGCGCAGGCGCGCGATCTCATGTGTCGGCAACTGTGTGATATCCGTGCCGTCAAAGACGATGCGGCCGGTGCGGGCGCGCGGCATGCCGAAGATCGTCATCATCAGCGTTGATTTGCCTGCGCCATTGGCGCCGATCAGCGTGACAATCTCACCGGGATTGGCATGAACGGTTACACCGCTCAGCGCACGGATATTGCCGTAATAGGTCTCGACATTCTCGATGCTGAGAAGGGCCTGGTTCTGCGACATTACTTAGCCCCTCCGGTCTTCTTGGGCGCCGGTTTAGCCTGGCTTTCCTTTGCCAGTGTCTTGGCCTGGCCGATCCAGTCTTCACGGGCAATCCGCCCGTCGAAAGCGAGATAGGCTTCGGCGGCAATGATATCGGCTTTCTTCCATGCGGCGATCTGATCGAAATGGAAGATGCCGTGTTCGTTGAGCTTGCGCTCGTTGACCGGACCTATGCCCTTGATCAGGATCAGCTTGTCGGCCTTGCCGCCGCGCGGTTCGGCCAGTGCATTGGCTGTCGCCCCTGCCTTGATGCCAGCGGCTTTCGCCGGCGACGCCGGTTTAGGCGCCGTAGTCTTCGGCGACTCCGGTTTAGGCGCCGTCTTCGGCGACTCCGGTTTAGGAGCCGCAGCCTTTGGAGAGGCCGGTTTGGGCGCCGCAGTCTTCGCTGACACCTTGCGGGTGGCGGCAGCTTTTGCTGGTGCCGTCTCAAGCAGCGTGTTGGCCGGAATGAGTTCCACCGGCTGAGCATCGGGATGCGTCTCGACGATCTCGTGCAGTGCTTCTGAAGAAAGCAAATCGACAGCGGCCGTGATGTCGTCGACGCCCGCTTCTTCCGCCTTCTCGATCAGTTCGACCACTTCCTCGTCTTCGACGCCGAGATAGGCGGCGATGACCTTCGGATCATTCTTGACGGTCTCGGGCGTGCCATCGGAAATCTTGGTACCGTATTCGAGAACGACAACATGGTCGGAAATTTCCATCACCACGGACATGTCGTGCTCGATAAGCAGGATCGACGTTCCCGTATCGGCGCGGATATCGAGGAGCAACTTGTTGAGTTCCGCCGATTCACGCGCATTCAGGCCCGCTGCTGGCTCGTCGAGGCAAAGAAGCTCCGGCCCGGTGCACATGGCACGGGCAATCTCCAGCCGGCGCTGCGCCCCGTAGGGCAGATCACCGGCAGGATCGTCCGCCCGGCTGACGAGATTGATCTTCTCCAGCCAGTAGCGGGCCTTCTCGATCGCTTCCGCGGCCGCTTTTTTGTAGGTCGGGAAGCCGAGGAGGCCGAGGACAGTGAAGCCCGAGGAAAGCATCAGCGGATTGTGCTGCGCAACCAGGAGGTTTTCGAGCACCGTCAGGCCCGAGAACAGGCGGATGTTCTGGAACGTCCTGGCCACCTTTGCCCGCTTGGTGATGACATGATCGGCCATGCGTTCGAGAAGATACTCCTCGCCGTTCTGGCGCGTCAGCGTCAACATGCCTTCGGTCGGCTTGTAGAAGCCGGTGATGCAGTTGAACACCGTCGTCTTGCCGGCACCATTGGGGCCGATGAGGGCCGTGATCGCACCGCGCTTGGCTTCGAAGTTGAGATCGTTGATGGCGATAAGGCCACCGAATTTCATTGAGAGACGTTCAACACGCAGGATTGCGCTGGTATTTTTCTGCACTTCCGAAACCATCAGCCGTGCCCTTCTTTCGTAAACTCGCCCGATATCATCTTGCGTTCATGCAAGAAGGCACTTGGTTCTCGACTGCCGGCAAAGCCGCGCGGCTTCCACACCATGACGACGATCATGGCGAGGCCGAACAACAACATGCGGTAGAGTTCCGGGGTAAAGTCGGGGCCGAAGATAAGCTTGAGGAATTCAAGTTCGCGCAACAATTCTGTGCCGCCGATCATGACAGCCGCAGCGATTGCGATACCAACCAGCGATCCCATGCCGCCGAGAACGACCATCGCCAGGATGATTGCCGATTCGAGGAAGACGAAGGATTCCGGGCTGACGAAACCTTGGCGTGCCGCGAAGAACGAGCCCGCAAAACCGCCGAACATCGCGCCGGTGGCAAATGCCGTAAGCTTGGTCGTCGTGGTGTTGATGCCGAGCGAGCGGCACGCGATCTCGTCTTCGCGCAGGGCTTCCCAGGCGCGGCCAACAGGCATCCGGCGCAGGCGGATCGTCACCCAGGCGGTCAGCAACGCCAGGCATAGGATGAGATAATAGAGGAAGATCTTGTAGTAGACGCCGGAGTTTGGCAGGCCGAACATCGCAGCGAAACCTGTCGGACCCGGGGTGAACGGGATGCCGAACAATGTCGCCTTGGCGATGCCGGAGATACCGAACGTTCCCTTCGTGACAGCTGTCCAGTTGATAAGGACGAGACGGATGATCTCACCGAAGGCAAGCGTTACGATGGCAAGATAGTCGCCGCGCAGGCGCAGCACCGGGAAGCCAAGGATAATGCCCCAGGTCGCGGCGAAAATGCCGGCCATCGGCAAAAGCAGCCAGAATGACAGGCCGAAATGGGCCGAGAGCAGCGCGTAGGAATAAGCACCGACGGCGTAGAATGCGACGTAACCGAGATCGAGCAGTCCGGCGAGGCCGACCACGATATTCAGTCCCCACGCCAACATGACGTAGATAAGGATCTGGATACCGAAATTATCGACATATTTGAGCGAGGCCTGCAGGCCTCCCATCATCGATCCCTGATAGGCACTGAGTATCAGGACCACGAGGGCGGGATAGAGGAAGAGCAGGCCAAGACCGATCTTCGGGAAAGACTTCCTGAATGCGGACGGCTCCCTCGCCTCGGCGACCTTGTGCAACTTCTTGCGCTCGGCGCGCATGGGCGCAGTGTATGTAACGAGGAACCGACCCACCGCCGCGACGAGGACAAAGATCGCCAAAAGCCCCCAGCGCTGGGTCAGGATGAGTTCGTTGCGAATGTTCTGCTCGGTGCGGAAACCGACAATCAGGCAGAATAGCCCGAGTGCGATTGCACCTGAGATAATCCCTTCCTTCAGGGCTTTCGCGAAAACGGAGTCCCGTTCTGTATTCTGGACATCGGCCATGAGCTTATACCTTCTCGACTTCGGGCCGACCCAGGATACCGGATGGCAGGAAGATCAGCACGATCGCCAGGATCGAGAAAGCCGCGACATCCTTGTAATCGATGGAGAAATAGGCGGACCAGAGCGCTTCGATGAGGCCGATGAGCAATCCACCCACCACAGCGCCGGGGAGCGATCCAATGCCGCCGAGAACGGCAGCGGTAAAGGCCTTTACGCCTGGCACGAAGCCATCGGTGAAGGAAATGACCCCGTAGAACATGAGATAGAGCGTTCCGGCGACGGCGGCGAGCATTGCGCCCATGACGAAGGTCATGGAGATCGTCTTGTCGACGTCGATGCCCAGCAGCGCCGCCATCTTGCGGTCCTGCTCGCAGGATCGCTGGGCACGCCCCAGCGTCGTCTTGTTGACAAGGTACCAGAAGGCGGCAAGCAAAATCGCCGTGACGATGATGATCACCATCTGCTTGTAGGCGATGGTGATATTGGTGCCGTAAATGGTGATACCGCCATTGACCAGCGGCGGGATCGGCTTGTTGCGCGGACCCTGCGTTACCTGCACGAAATTCGACAGCGCGATCGACATGCCGATCGCCGTAATCAACGGCGCGAGGCGGAACGATCCGCGCAGCGGCCTATAAGCCAGGCGCTCGATCGTCCAGCTCCACAACCCCGTCAGCAGCATGGCGACGAGCATCATCAGGAGCAGCGCCAGCACGACCGGCACGCCGCCAATGAAAGTGGTTAAAGCTAGAAAAACGATCATCGCCATGAAGGCGCCAAGCATGAAAATATCGCCATGGGCGAAGTTGATCATGCCGATGATCCCGTAGACCATCGTATAACCGATTGCGATCAGGCCATAGATTGAACCAAGCGTCAGACCATTGATCGATTGCTGGATGAAGTACTCCATCGCAACGATACCCCTCATTTTTTATTGGGAATTTTCTTATCCGGTTTTTTTATCCGGTTCCCGTTTACCCCAATATGCTACACCTAGCGTGTGCGCTAAAGAAAGCAACAGCTTTTTTAGCCTACGCCATATCTTTACATTTGCTCGCACAGTTTCGGCGGGATTATACACCAAAATTGGACGGTTCCTCAGGGAATGCTGCTACCAATAGTTGAAAAACCGCTGTTTCGTCCGGCACCGCCTTAATTGGCCACCTTTCCCTACACGCTCATTTGACGACAAACCCGTGGGCGAAGGGATCGCGATCGTCGATGAAGATGGTGTTGTAACCGGTCATGCGAGCCCAGCCGGCGATGGACGGAATGATGGCCGGCTGGCCGGCGACCGTCACAGCCTTTTCGACTCGGCCGTGGAACAGCGAACCGATGATCGATTCGTGCACGAAATCATCGCCGGGCTTCAACTTGCCCTTAGCAGCAAGCTGTGCCATGCGCGCCGATGTGCCCGTACCGCAAGGGGAACGGTCGATCGCCTTGTCGCCGTAAAAAACGGCGTTGCGTGCGTGCGCTTCCGTCCGCGTGGGCGCGCCTGTCCACAATATATGGCTCAGCACATTGATCTCGGGCTTTTCCGGATGCTCGAATTTGTAACGCTCATTGAGGCGCTGGCGCAGCACCGGGCTCCACCCGATGAGATCAAGCGCCCGGTAGTCGGCGAGATCGCGGAAGTTCTCCTGCGGATCGACGATGGCGTAGAAATTGCCCCCATAGGCAACGTCGACCGTGAGAACACCAAGGTCCGGACACTCGACCTCCAGGCCCTCGGCGTAGAGGAAAGCCGGTACATTGGTGAGGCGCACGCTCGTAACGTATTGCCCCTCCTGCGTGTATTCCGCAACGACGAGGCCGGCGGGCGTATCGAGGTTGAGACGCCCCGGTGTACGTGGATTGATAAGACCATGTTCGATCGCCATCGTGACGGTACCGATCGTCCCATGGCCGCACATGGGAAGACAGCCCGAGGTTTCGATGAACAGCACCGCGACGTCGCAATCTTCGCGCGTCGGCGGATAGAGGATCGAGCCCGACATCATGTCGTGGCCGCGCGGCTCGAACATCAGGCCGGTCCGGATCCAGTCGTATTCGGCGAGGAAATGCGCGCGCTTTTCCATCATCGTAGCGCCGACCAGATTGGGACCGCCGCCAGCGACAAGGCGGACCGGATTGCCGCAGGTATGACCATCGACACAGAAGAAGGAATGACGCGCCATGATGCTCCTCAAAAGCGTTGCGGATGGAATGCTTCGATCGCGATCGACGGCGTGCGACCGTCGATCAACTCGCTGATCAGGCGCCCTGTCGCCGCGGCCTGGGTCAGCCCAAGATGGCCGTGACCGAATGCGTAGAGTACATTTTTGCTCGCCCTTGCATAGCCGATAACGGGCAGCGAATCCGGCAGCGACGGACGATAGCCCATCCACTGCCTCCCGCCCGCGGTCTCAAGGCCGGGCATGAATAATTTGGCCTTGGTCAGCATCGCCTCGGAGCGAGCGTAGTTGGGCGGCAGGTCAAGGCCGCCAAGTTCGACGGCTCCGCCGATACGCAGGCCGGTTTCGAGGGGCGTGACGACGAAGCCGTGACCGGAAAATATCAACTGCCGCTTCAGCGTAAAGGCGTCTTTGGGCAAAGTCG
This sequence comes from Phyllobacterium pellucidum, assembly GCF_013327855.1. Lineage (GTDB taxonomy): Bacteria > Pseudomonadota > Alphaproteobacteria > Rhizobiales > Rhizobiaceae > Phyllobacterium > Phyllobacterium pellucidum. The sequence goes on from NZ_JABUMX010000003.1 coordinate 280,327, forward strand.
TATTGTAGCCGCGCTCGGTTTCAAGCGGTATCGCGTCGCCGAGCTGTTTCGCGAGCCGGTGCGACCATGCCCCGCCCGCAACGACGAGCTTTCCAGTATTGATCGTCTCACCGTTGGCAAGTCCGATCGCCACACCTTCCGCGGTGCTCGTAACGGTCACTACCTCCGCCTGCCTGTAACGTGCGCCAAGGCGTTCGGCGTAAGCCCACAGCCCCTTTCCGACATGGAGCGGATCGCTGACGGTCTTCCACCCGGGAACGAACGTCCCCGCCACGAAACGCCGCGCCAGTCCGGGCTGGCATTCTGCGAGGTCGTCACCGCGCAGATGCTCGAAGGCGATCCCTGCCTTCTTGCGGGCGGTCCAACCGGGCAGAGCGCTGTTGAGCTCTTCTTCGCTCTCGTAAAGTTCGAGCGATCCGTCCTCGCGCACCATATGGCGAATGCCGGCTCGCTCCATCAACCCAAGCATTTCAGGCTCGGCAAGCCGCATCATGGCGCCTTGCGCCTCGATCGTATGGAATTGCGCTGCTGGCCGGCTGGCGCGCCAGAAGCGATAGAGCCAGGGGGCCAATTTGGGAAGGTAACCCGGCTGGATCGTGAATGGGCCGAGCGGATCTCTCAGCCAGCGCGGCACCTTGGCGAGAACGCCTTTCGATGCCATGGGCAATATGTCCGAAAAGGCGAGAGCCCCGGCATTGCCGGAGCTTGTACCCTCGCAAATGCCTTGCCTGTCGATGACGAGAACCTTGTGGCCGCCTTCCGACAATATGGCAGCGACAGCAGTGCCGACAATGCCGGCACCGATGATGACGATGTCGTCCTTGCGCCCATCCATCGTATGCCGGGAGACTTAGAGGACCGGCAAGGTTGGGCGCGATGCGATCGCGTTCCTGACGATCTGTTCCACCGCTTCACGCCGTGCACCGCGCAGCGGCTGGCGTGGGAGACGAACCCTGTCATTGGTGCCGATCTCGAGCACTTCCGCGAGCTTGATGTTCTGGACGAGATAGGTCGAGACATCGAGATCGAGAAGCGGCCGGAACCAGCGATAGATGCGCAGCGCTTCTTCATAGCGACCGGCCTGGACGAGCTTGTAGATTGCGACCGTTTCCTTCGGGAACGCGGTGACGAGACCGGCCACCCAGCCGATGGCGCCGGCGGTCAGCGCTTCGAAGGCGAGATTGTCGACGCCGGTGAAAAGATCGAAGCGGGTGCCGAACGTATTGATGATGTCGGTCGTGCGGCGGACGTCGTCGGACGATTCCTTGATGGCTACGAAGAGATCATCCGATGCCAGCTCGCCGAGGATTTCATTGGTGACATCGACGCGATAGGCGATACGGTTTGAATAGATCATTACCGGGAGTTCGCCGGCCGCGGCAACGGCCTTCAAAGTTGTGACGGTTTCTTCCGGGTCGGTGTGATAGATCGGGCTCGGCACGAGCATGAGACCATTGGCACCGGCACGTGCTGCGCGCTTTGCAAGCGCCGCGCCTTCGCGGGTCGCTGCCTCATTGATCGTCAGTAGCACAGGCTTGCCGTTTGCTACGCGTTTTGCTGTCTCAAGAACTTCGAGCTTTTCGTCATGGCTGAGCATCGGCCCCTCGCCGAGCGAGCCCGCAACGATCAGGCCATCGCATCCAGCGTCCATCAGGAGCGAGAAGCAACGTTCCATTTCCGCATGATCGAGATTATCATCCTTGGTGAATTTGCTGGTTACAGCTGGAAAAATGCCTGCCCACATATCTCTGCTCCTTCTTGATATATCAGAAATATATCTGTAACCTTCGTCGCTGTCAATTGGGTACTCCGAAAGATTCAATATATGCATCAAGCCGCAGTCCAGAGTTCAATTCCGACGGGAGAGAGCCTCGCCGAACTTGCATATCGCCAGATCGAGGAAATGATCGTTACGCTCAAGCTTGAGCCGGGGGCGATTATCAATGAGCGGGCCTTGACCGACATTACCGGGATGGGCCGCACACCCGTGCGCGAGGCGGTGCAGAAACTCGCCTGGGAAGGCTTGATGGAGATCCGGCCGCGCTCGGGGATCGCGATTGCCGCGCTCAATCCGCAGGATTTTCGCAAGGTCCTCGATACCCGGGAGGGCGTTGAGAGGGTCCTCGCCCGCGACGCCGCGCTCTATGGCGCCGACCTTCACCACCGGCGCCTGCAGCAAGCCTCCGATGCCATGAGCGCCGCTCAAGAAGGCAATAATGTCGGCAGCTTTCTTGCTGCGGACAAGACGTTCGACACTGTCCTTGGCCAGGCGGCGGAAAACCCGTTTGCGGCCCGGCTCGCGTCACCCCTTCAGACGCACAGCCGCAGGTTCTGGTTCCGGCTGCAGCGGCCGGGAAGCCTGCAGGAATCCGCCGGCGCCCACCGGGCATTGATCGAAGCAATCATAGATCGGGATGAGCAGCGCGCTGCCGATGAGGCCACAAGGTTGATAGACCATTTGCGCAGCATGGCGCCCTGATCTGCCAGCCCCATGAAAGCAGAAAGGGCCGCGGCATTGCTGCCACAGCCCCTGCTCAATTGCCTGACCCGGAGGTTACTTCATCGTCGGGATAACGAATTCCGCGCCATCCTTCACGCCGGATGGCCAGCGCGACGTGACCGTCTTGGTCTTGGTGTAGAAGCGGAATGCATCCGGGCCATGCTGATTGAGATCGCCGAAGCCCGAAGCCTTCCAGCCCCCGAACGTGTAGTAGGCGATCGGAACCGGGATCGGAACGTTGACGCCGACCATGCCCACCTGGACGCGAGAGGCAAAGTCGCGTGCCGCATCGCCGTCGCGGGTGAAAATGGCAACGCCATTCCCGTATTCGTGTTCGTTCGGCAGGCGCAGCGCATCCTCATAGGTTTCCGCGCGGACGATGCTGAGCACAGGGCCAAATATCTCTTCCTTGTAGATCCGCATGTCAGGGGTCACGTTGTCGAAGAGGCAGCCACCCATGTAGTAGCCGTTCTCATAGCCCTGCATCTTGAAGTCGCGGCCGTCGACGACGAGCTTGGCGCCTTCCTTGATGCCGAGATCGACATAACCCCTGATGCGTTCCAGCGCGTCCTTGGTGACGACCGGACCGTAATCGGCCGACATATCGGTCGAGGGGCCGACCTTCAGGCTTTCGACACGCGGGGCAAGACGTGCGACCAGACGATCAGCCGTATCCTTGCCAACCGGCACTGCGACGGAAATCGCCATGCAGCGCTCGCCAGCAGAACCGTAACCGGCGCCGATAAGGGCGTCGACGGTCTGGTCCATATCCGCATCGGGCATGATAATCATATGGTTCTTGGCGCCGCCGAAGCACTGGGCGCGCTTGCCGTTGGCCGTCGCGCGGGCATAGATGTACTGGGCGATCGGGGTTGAGCCAACAAAGCCGATGGCCTTGACGTCGGGATCGTCGAGCAGCGCATCGACGGCGCTCTTGTCGCCATTGATCACGTTGAAAATGCCCGCTGGAAGCCCAGCCTCCATGAAGAGTTCGGCAAGGCGCATCGGCACGCCCGGATCGCGCTCCGACGGCTTCAAGATGAAAGCATTGCCGGAGACGATGGCAGGAGCGGCCTTCCATAGCGGAATCATTGCCGGGAAGTTGAACGGCGTGATGCCAGCAACGACGCCGAGAGGCTGGCGCATCGAATAGACGTCGATGCCGGTGCCGGCATTGTCGCTGAATTCGCCCTTGAGCATATGAGCGGCACCGAGGCAGACTTCGACGACCTCGAGGCCACGCTGGATATCGCCCTTGGCGTCGGGAATGGTCTTGCCGTGTTCGCGGGCCAGCAGTTCGGCGAGCGAGTCGTATTCCGCTTCGACCAGTTCAAGAAACTTGCGCATGACGCGGATACGGCGCTGCGGATTGGTGGCAGCCCATTTCGGCTGTGCAGCCTTGGCGTCTTCGACGGCGGCGCGCACCTCTGCCGGCGTCGCCAGAGCAACGCGGCCCTGCACGGTTCCGTCCATGGGCTGGAAAATCTCCGTCGAGCGTCCGCTCGTGCCGGGAACGTTCTTGCCACCGATAAAATGTCCGACTTCACGCATTGTGATCTGCCTCCCTGCAATTGTTGGATTTATTCGTGGCTCATCATCGCGCTTCAAAATATTTATTGCAAGCCAAGCAAAAGCGTATCCGTTGTGCGAAAATTGAAGTACGAACTGCGGCAGGAGAAAAGCCTATGAACTGGGACGACGTACGTATTTTCCTGGCGGTTGCACGTTCGGGGCAGATTCTAGGCGCCGCAAAGCGCCTCGGCGTCAACCACGCGACGGTCGCGCGGCGGTTGACGGCGTTCGAACACGACCTCAACACGAAGCTTCTTACCCGGCGCACCAATGGCTGCGAACTGACCCATGCCGGCGAGGAATTCCTGCTCTCGGCTGAGCGCATGGAAGCCGAGATGCTGTCAATTCGCTCGTCGCTCGGCGATGCGGATGTGGCGATCTCCGGTTCGGTCCGGATTGGCGCCCCCGACGGCTTCGGCGTCACCTTCCTTGCGCCGCGCCTCGCCACTCTGACCGCACGCTATCCCGACCTGAAGATCCAGTTGGTTCCGGTTCCCCGCTCCTTTTCGCTGTCGCGGCGCGAGGCCGACATTGCCATTACCGTCGACCGACCTGACCAGGGCCGCCTCGTCGCGCGCAAGCTCGTGGATTACAGCCTCGGCCTCTATGCAAGCCGCACCTACCTCGACGCGCACCCTGCGCCGCGCTCGATCGACGAACTCGCGAACCACAGGCTTGTTGGCTATGTCGATGACCTCGTCATCAGCCAATCTCTGAACTACGCGCCTGAAATCAGCCGCGACTGGCGTCCTGCCTTCGAAATCTCGAGCGCGCTCGGCCAGGTCGAAGCTGTGCGCGCCGGCGCGGGCATCGGCATCTTGCATATGTTCATCGCGCGCGAGCACGCCGATCTCGTCCCGGTCCTACCCGAGCGCACGATCCGCCGCTCCTACTGGCTCGCATATCATGAATCGGTGCGCACGCTGCGGCGCATAACCGCCGTTTCGAGTTTTATTTCCGATCTTGTCAGCAGCGAGAATGCACGGTTTTCCTGAACACTGCCTCTTTCGAAGCACCCGAGAAATGTGATCGCCACTCCTGGAACAAAAATTGCCCCGGAAGCTTCAATTGGTGCACATTCACGTTGTTTTGATTCGGTATTGGAGAGGCAAAATGTACCGATATGTTCTTGCTTTCGCTGTCGCCTTTGGAGGCGCGCAATATTTCATTTCTACGCCAGCACTCGCGCAGAGCACGATCAAATGCGAATCGCGCAAGTTCAAATATAGGGAGTGCGATGCGGGAATGCGCCGTCCGCGCGTTGTCCGCCAGCTTTCAGGGACGCCCTGCGTTGCTGGCGACACATGGGGTTTTGCCCGCGGCGTGATCTGGGTCGACAAGGGTTGCTCCGCTGTCTTTGCCGATTCCGGCGGCAGGCCGCCGCAGCGCTATTATCGCAATCGCGACCCCTATCCGGACGACCGCTACCAGCAGCCGCGCCGCGGCTACGACGATCGGTCCTACGATCCCTATCGCGGCGATCCGCAGAGCGATTGGTAATCGCTATTCCGAACTGAGAGCGACTGCCGGCTGAAGCCTTGAAGCATTTCGAGCCGGCAGAAAGCCGAACACCAGGCCTGTCAGGAACGAACAGGCGAAGGCGAGCGCCACCGGCCCGATCGTGAAACTGACTGGCGCGCCAAGAACTTTGGCAAGAATGCCCGTACCAAGGCCGGCGACCACGCCGATTGCACCGCCGATAGCGGAAACAACCACCGCCTCGATGATGAACTGCAGCAGGATATCGCGCTGGCGCGCGCCTGTTGCCATGCGCACGCCGATTTCGCGCGTCCGCTCACTCACACTCACCAGCATGATGTTCATGACGCCGATACCGCCGACGAGCAGGGATATGGCGGCAACGGCACCGAGAAACAGCTTCAGCGTATTCGACGTCTCGGTCACGGCCTCGCGGATCGAGGCCATATTGGTGATCTGAGTGTCCTGTTTCTTGTGACGGCGATCGAGGAGCGCCTGCAGCGCATCCTGCGTGGTGTCGATGGCGGCGCTGTCCTTCACCTGTACCGTGATGGAGCGCACATTGCGTTGTCCGAAAATGCGCATGCTGCCTGTCGTCAGCGGCATGAGGATCGTATCGTCCTGGTCGTTGCCGCCTGGCCCCGCCCCCATCTCACTCATCACGCCAATGATCTGGAACGGAATCTTGCTGACCAGCACATATTTTCCGAGCGGATTTTCGCCGACCGGAAACAAGGTCTTCTCCACCGTGCGGCCGATGACGGCGACCGGCGCATAGCTTTCCATGTCGTCCCTGTTGAGGAATTCGCCCTTGGCGACTTTCCAGGATTTCGCCTCCGTGAACTGAGGAACGGTGCCGTTCGCCGTGGTTTGATAGTCGACATTGCCGTAACGTAACGTAACGGTGCTGGTCATTTCCGGCACGGCAAACGCAACGTTCGGCACTTCGAGGATGGCGTCCGCATCGGCAGGAACAAGCGTTACGTTACTGCCCCCACTCGTGCCGCGAAAATTCGCCATGCTCGGCCGAACCACCAGCAAATCGGAACCCATGGCGGAGATACGGTCAAGCACGGAGTTCTGCGCGCCCGTCCCGATTGCCAGCATCGCCACGACAGATCCGACACCGATAACAATGCCAAGCAGCGTCAGGATCGTGCGGAACAGGTTGGCATGGAGGGCACGCAGCGCCATCTTGACGGCTTCGGTCACATCGGCAAGTGCCGCGACGCCTTCGACGGCTTTCTGCTTCAGACCGGAAGCGGCCTCGGGATTGCTGCGGCCCTTCTTGGTGCGATCCGAAACGACGCGCCCGTCGCGCAATTCGATAAGCCGGTCTGCCTGTTCGGCAACCTCACGCGAGTGGGTGATAACAATGATGGTGTGGCCGCTCTCATTCATGCTTCGCAGCAGCGCCATAACCTCTTCGCCGCTCTGGCTGTCCAGAGCGCCGGTAGGTTCGTCCGCAAGAATGATGCGCCCGCCGTTCATCAGCGCCCGGGCGATCGATACGCGTTGCTGCTGCCCGCCCGAAAGCTGGTTAGGCCGGTGATCGAGCCTGTCGCCGAGCTTCAGCGAATTGAGCAGCGCCTCGGCGCGGTCGCGCCGGTCTCGCGCATGCGCGCCGGCATAGACGGCAGGAACCTCGACATTCTCCTGGGCGCTCGCCGTCGGAATCAGATTGTAGCTCTGGAAGACGAAGCCGAAGGTGCGACGGCGCAGTCCGGCAAGCTCGTCGGGTTCGAACGCGGAGACCTGCTCGCCGTCCAGGAGATAGTCGCCGGTGGTTGGCCGGTCGAGGCAGCCCAGAATGTTCATCAGCGTCGATTTGCCCGAGCCCGATTGGCCGATGATCGCGACAAACTCGCCCGCCTCGATATCGAGCGAGATGCCGTGCAGGACCTCAACGGCGAGATCGCCATTGTAGTAGGTCTTGGTGATATCCTTGAGCGAGATCAGTGCGGTCATGTCTTTGCTCAGAACATCGGCGGCATGCGAACCGAACGCTGTGAACGGTTGCCGCCACTATTCGGTTTCGTCGTTGATGGATCGCTTCCGGTTCCGACGACAACGCGCTCGCCTTCAACGAGACCGCTTTTGATCTCGGCATTGACGCGGTTGCGAATGCCGACCTCGACCGCACGCGTTTCAGTGGCGCCAGCCGCCGTGACGACTGTCACCTCGCCCTTGTGCGATGCTTCGCCACTGCCGCCGCGCCGCGAGCCCGAAGGCATGGTGATTGCTGAACTCGGCACGACAAGCACATCTCGCGCAGCGGACTCAACGAAGAAGACCTGGGCGCTCATCGAGATCATGAGATCGCCATCGGGATTGGGAACGTCGAAGAGCGCATAATATAGAACGACATTGTTTTCGATGTCCGGCGTAGGCTGGATCTGCCGCAGTTTGCCCGTATAGCGCTTGCCCGGCTGACCGAGCAGCGTGAAATAGGCATCCATGCCGATCTTGAGCTTGCTGACGTCCGCCTCGGAAACCTGCGCCTTGACCGTCATCGTCGAAAGATCGGCAATGGTGACGATCGTCGGCGCCGTCTGGCTCGCATTGAGCGTCTGGCCTTCCTTGACCGGTACGGCTGCTATCGTTCCGGCCATAGGAGCATAGATCTTGGTGTAGCCAAGGTCGACTTCGTCGCCGGCAAGGGTCGCTTGTTGCTTGCGGATCTGTGCCTCGAGCGCATTGACGTCCGCTTCCGCGCCGGCGAGGTCGGCGACCGCCTGATCGAGCACCGATTGCGAGACGCTGCGCGTTGCGACGAGATTACGCTGGCGGTCGATATTGGACTGCTTCAAGACAAGCTGCGCCTGTTTCGAGACGAGCTGAGCCTTCAGATTGGCGAGTTCTGCCTGGTCGATTTCAATCTTGTTGAGGATGGTGGCGGGATCGATCTCGCCTACAAGCTGGTTTTGCGTGACCTTATCGCCGATCTCGACGTGAAGGACTTTCAGCTGACCGGACACCTGCGCGCCGGCATCGACCGATTTTATCGAATCGAGCGTGCCGACTGCGGTAACAGCATTTTCGATATCGCCCCGCTCGACCGCCTGCGTGACGACGGCGGCCGTCGCAGTCGAGTTCTGGTAGCGATTCCACGTATAGGCGCCCGCTCCAACGGCAATGAGCACCACGGGGATCCAGAACCAGAAGCGGGCGCGCTTTTTCTTGCGGCTCGGTGGAACTGCGCCGGGAATGAAGGTCACATTGGATGTTTCGGGAGTCTTGTCCCGCTTGGCCGCTCTGGCTATTTCTTTCATCCGACCCGCTCCACTCTCATCCGCCGCCTCAACTCGTCCATATTACCAACAAATGGAGATGAGGGGTTCGCCCGAAAAGCATTGAGATCATTATATTTTGGTAATGATCCTCAAGGCGCGATTATGAACGGCGCGCATGAACGGCGGCTGAATGATCAGACGCGATGATATGGATGTCCGGAGAGGATCGTCGTTGCCCGATACATCTGCTCGGCGACAAGGATGCGCACAATCTGATGCGGCCAGGTCATTGCGCCGAGCGCAAGCACAAGATCGGCCCTGTCGCGAAGAGCGGGATCATGCCCATCCGGTCCGCCGATCGCGAGCAGGAGCTGACGCTTGCCGTCGTCGCGGAAGCGCGCGATCTTTTCCGCGAAGGCTTCGGACGACAATGTCTTGCCGCGCTCATCGAGAAGGACAAGCACGCCGCCCTGATCCAGGGCTTCGAGGACTTTTGCCGATTCTTCCTGCTTGCGCAGCTCGGGATGCTGCGCCCTGCTTTCAGTGATTTCCGTCACCGACGCAAATTCGAGCCCGAGTGGCGCGCCGGTTTTCTTCAAACGGTCGAAATAGCGGTCGGCCAGTTCGCGTTCGGGGCCAGACTTCATCCGGCCAACGGCAAAAACGGTAATGCGCACGAAAGGGTTCCTGTGCCCGCATTCGGACGGCTGCTACTCTGTTACGGGCTCGTAAACGACCGCGCCGGCCGTTAGCCGGTTCAAAATCACATCAACCGCCCAGGGCGTCATATGGGCCTGCGCCCGGACGCCCCGATCCGTCAATCAGTGAACGGTTTCTCCGTCAAGCTCGGGAGCCTGCCACATCTTTTCGATGTTGTAGAACTCACGCACTTCGGGACGGAAAACATGGATGATGATATCGCCCGTGTCGATCAGCACCCAATCACCGCCGCTAAGGCCTTCGACCTTGACGCCATTGCCATGCCCGCTCTCTTTCAGAGCGCGCAAAAGCTGGTCCGCAACCGCCGTTACGTGACGATGCGAACGTCCCGACGCGATGACCATGTGATCACCGATGACGGACTTGCCTCTCAGGTCGATGGGGACAATGTTTTCGGCCTTGGAGTCTTCAAGACTAGCAAGAACCGACTGAAGGGCGAGAGATACGGAACTCAGTCCGCCCATCTCCGCCGTTGAAGGTGCCAAGGCATCCTTCTTCTGAAATGCTGTTCTCAGTGTATTTCCTTTCCCTTAAGAACAACGCGACGCAGCCGACAAAACATACTGCACGCTATTAAGATAGGCAGAGTCGCATGACACTTTCAAGACATCCGAAGGGAGCATTCGATCACGTTTTGCGCGATCCACTCTGCGTCCCGTTGCGGATAGCCGTAGAAGAGAGCAGCGAACGAGGCCCATGGATGAATGTCCATGCCGGTGCCTTCGAGCGCGCCAGAATCGGCGCGTCCGCTTCATCGATGCGTGCGTAGTCGAAGGTCTTGGCCATGCGCGACGACAAAAATGCCAGCGTCGATCCCGGCCTGTCGATAACGGCGATGGGAAAAGTCAGCGCGATCTTGTGCCAGCGTTGCCAGCGGTGGAAATCCGCCAGGTTGTCCGCGCCCATGATCCAGACGAAATTGACGCCGGGATTGCGCGCCTTGATCAGGGCGAGCGTATCTGCCGTGTAGCGAATATGATAGGCGGCTTCGAAGGCGGTGATCTTGATGCGAGGATCGTGCAGCAGGGCTTCGCAAAGCGCCAGTCGCTCGGCGAGCGGCGCCAGCCGCCTCGTATCCTTGAGCGGGTTGCCGGGCGTGACCATCCACCAGAGCTGATCGAGCTTGAGGCGCCGCAGGGCGATTTCCGCAACGAGCGCGTGACCGGCATGCGGCGGGTTGAACGACCCGCCAAAAAGCCCGACCGTCATGCCTTTTTCAACAAAGGGCATGCGCAGGTGCGCTTCACTGACGCCGGGGAAGCTTGTCTGCAGCGCCTGCCCTGCCGTCACGGGCGCGTCTGGCCATTGCCGCGCACGCGGTACTTGAACGACGTCAATTGCTCTACGCCGACCGGACCACGCGCGTGCATCTTGCCAGTCGCGATGCCGATCTCCGCGCCCATGCCAAACTCGCCGCCGTCGGCAAACTGCGTCGACGCGTTGTGCAGCAAAATGGCCGAATCGATCTCATTAAAAAACCGCTCGACCACCTTCGGATCTTCCGCGACGACGGCCTCGGTGTGATGCGACGAATAGCGATTGATATGATCGAGAGCGCCACCGATGCCATCGACCAGCCGCACCGAAATGATAGCGTCGAGATATTCCGTCGTCCAATCTTCTTCTCTAGCGGGCGTTGCAGCGGGATAGACCGATACCACGTCCGCCTCGGCGCGAACCTCGCAACCCGCTGCGCTGAGATCCCCGAGCAAGGCAGCGAAGTCAGCCGGCGCGATGGCACGGTCGATAAGAAGCGTTTCCGCCGCCCCGCAAATCCCGGTGCGCCGCATCTTGGCATTGACTGCAATCTTGCGCGCCATGGCGAGATCGGCAGAGCCGTCGATATAAAGATGGCACAGGCCCTCGAGATGGGCGAACACGGGCACACGCGCTTCGGACTGTACCCGCGCCACCAGGCTTTTGCCGCCACGCGGTATGATCACATCAAGATTGCCATCGAGACCCGTCAGCATTTCCCCGACGGCGGCGCGATCGGTCGTGGGAACGAGCTGGATCGCATCGCGCGGCAAGCCTGCCGCTTCGAGCCCCTCGATCAAGGCAGCATGAATTGCTCGCGAGGAATGCGCCGAATCGGAGCCGCCGCGCAAGATGACGGCATTACCGGATTTGAGGCAAAGGGCGCCCGCATCAGCGGTCACATTCGGCCGGCTTTCGTAGATGACGCCGATGACGCCGAGCGGGGTGCGCACCCGCTCGATGTGGAGGCCATTGGGACGATCCCATTCGGCGATCACCGTACCGATAGGATCCGGCAGTGCAGCGATCGTGCGGATGCTTTCCGCGATACAGGCGATACGCTTTTCATCCAGTGTCAGGCGGTCCAGCATTGCGGTGCTCATGCCGGCGGTTACCCCATTGGCGACGTCCTCGCGGTTGGCTGCGAGGATTTCTGCTTGGCGGCGCTCGATCGCCCTAGCCATGGCATTGAGCGCAGCCGTCTTCTTGTCCGGCGAGGCGATAGCAAGCGGTTGTGCGGCGACGCGAGCCTTGCGGCCGATTTCGGCCATAAGATCGGCGACTGTCGTCTTAGCCTCGACGCGTTCCAACATTTGCTACTCCTTCGCCGCAGCCGCCCGCTTGGCCGCGCGCACCACAAGATCATCACGATGAATCATCGCCGAACGTGCATCATAACCGAGAATGCCGGCAATCTCATTGGTCTTCCGTCCGGCTATTTTCACCGCATCGGCGGCGTCATAGGCAATGAGGCCGCGCGCAGCCTCGCGCCCGTCGGGCCCGAACACCGCAACCGTATCACCACGCAGGAATTGCCCTGCGACTTCGCGAACACCGGCCGCAAGCAGCGACTTGCCCGATTTCAGCGCAACGAGCGCTCCCTCGTCGATGACGATGCGCCCCGAAGGTTCGAGATTGCCCGAAATCCACGTCTTCCACGCGTTGACCGGCGTCAAACTCGCCTTGAACAGCGTGGAGCGCTCGCCCTGATCGATCGACGCGAGCGGATTGAAGCGCGTGCCCGACGTTATGATCATGGCGGTGCCCGCCGCATTGGCGATCTTGCCGGCGTCAAGCTTGGTCTTCATGCCGCCACGCGAATATTCCGAGGCGGCAGCCCCCGCCATCGCTTCGATATCCGGCGTGATGGCATCAACGACGGGCAGGAACTGCGCATCCGGATTCTGGTGTGGCGGAGCGGTGTAGAGCCCGTCTATATCGGAAAGCAGGATCAGTAGATCAGCGCCCATCATCGTCGCAACGCGAGCCGCCAGGCGATCATTGTCGCCGTAGCGGATTTCAGTGGTCGCAACCGTATCGTTTTCATTGATGACGGGGATGGCCTTCAACCGCAAAAGCGTGCCTACAGTGGCACGCGCGTTGAGATAGCGGCGCCGTTCCTCCGTATCGGAAAGCGTCAGCAGAATTTGCCCGGCGCGCAGAGCGTGATGACTGAGCACTTCGGCATATGCCTTCGCAAGTTCGATCTGCCCGGCAGCCGCGGCGGCCTGGCTTTCTTCGAGGCGCAGAGGCCCCTTCGGAAGCCCGAGGACAGTACGCCCGAGCGCGATCGCGCCTGACGATACGATCATCACCTCGACACCGGCCTTGGCGAGCGCAGCGACATCGGCGCCAAGGCTTTCCAGCCAATCGCGCTTGAGACCGGCTGTACGGTCGACAAGCAGGGCCGAACCGATCTTCACCACAATGCGGCGATAGGTCGAGAGCCTGAAAGACTGATGCGGCTGGGAAATATGATTCATCTGATCAAACCAACGCTCATCGTTGAATATTCAAGAATTGAACCGGGTATCGACTTCAACCGGCCGGTCGGCCTCACGCGATTCCAGAATGATCGCCGACAGGGCACGCAGCACCTGCTCGACGCCCTCGCGCGTTACCGCCGAAAGCAGCATTGGCTCGCGCCCGGCGACTTTCTTCAGCGCCGCCACCTTTTTCTTGCGCGCGGCTGCGTCAAGCGTATCGACCTGGCTCAGCGCCACGATCTCGAGCTTTTCCGCCAGGCCATGACCATAGGCCTCGAGTTCGGCACGTACGGTCTTATAGGCCTCGGCGACGTTTTCCTCCTGAGCGGACACCAGATGCAGAAGCACACGCGTGCGCTCGACGTGGCCGAGGAAACGGTCGCCGATACCAACACCTTCATGCGCGCCCTCGATCAGGCCCGGAATGTCGGCAATAACGAACTCGCGCCCATCAATGCGGGCAACGCCAAGATTGGGATGCAGGGTCGTGAACGGATAATCGGCAATTTTCGGCTTGGCCGCGGTAACGCTTGCAAGGAACGTCGACTTGCCGGCATTCGGCTTGCCGAGGAGACCGGCATCCGCGATGAGCTTCAGGCGCAGCCAGAGATTGCGCTCTTCACCTTCGAGACCCGGATTGGCGCGGCGCGGCGCCTGGTTGGTCGAGGTCTTGAAATGCAGATTACCGAAGCCGCCATTGCCACCCTTGGCGAGGCGATAGCGCTGGCCGACCACAGTGAAATCGCAGATCAGCGTTTCATTGTCGTCTTCGAAGATCTGCGTTCCGACGGGCACCTTGAGGATGACATCGGCACCCTTGCCGCCGGTCATGTTGCGCCCCATGCCATGCATGCCGGTCTTTGCCTTGAAGTGCTGCTGGTAGCGATAGTCGATGAGCGTATTCAAGCCATCGACCGCCTCGGCCCAGACATCGCCGCCGCGACCGCCGTCGCCGCCATCCGGCCCGCCGAACTCCAGAAACTTTTCACGGCGGAACGATACCGCGCCGGCACCACCGTCGCCGGATCGGATATAGACCTTCGCCTGATCGAGAAATTTCATGAAATCCAGTCCTTATCGTTGTGGCGAGGCATTACAGTAAAATGCCCGCAAAGAAAACTGGCCGTGCCTATGCAGGACGGCCAGTTCATTCATGATGTCCAGCTACGCAGACCAATCCAGGTGCGCCGATCGAGCATGTAGCGCTCGACAGGCACGTTGCCGGCAGCAATCGAATCCATCATGCCGGTGTTGGCATACTGGAAACCGCTCTTGTAGATCACCCGGCGCGAGGCGATGTTCGACACGCGGCACGACGCGTGCAGCTTTTCGACCTGCGTCGCGCGGAAAACGAGATCGACCAGGGCGTGGGCAGCCTCGGTGGCATAGCCTTTGCCCCAGTAGGGCTCGCCCAGCCAGTAGCCGATTTCCAATTCATCCCGGCGCGAAGGAACGTACTCATCCTTGCTGCGCCGGTAATTGATGCCGCAGCACCCGATAAACGTGCCGGATTGGCCCAGGGTAATCGCGTAGACGCATTTGCCGATCTCGCCCGCATTGGCGCGGCGCACAAAATCCACCGCATGTTCCTTCGTATAGGGATGCGGCATACGCGAAAGCATTTCCGCCACATGAAGGTTATCGGCGAGACGGGCAATTGCGTCGACATCCTCGTTACGTGGCGCCCGTAAAACCAGGCGTTCCGTAACGAGCACGGGACAGTCTATCAGGTCCAGCCGTTCTTCATCGTCTTCCAGTAAATCAGCAACCATTTTGTCGTCCTCCAGACACGAAAAGGGAGATGGGCTTTAATCCCATCTCCCCTTTGATCTTTTGGCGGTTGCCATGTTTCACCGGGTCCGATGGGACGCCGGTGCTTCAAGCAGGACCGGCTATTCTGCTGCTTCGGCGATCGGGTTGACGATCGACACGTAGCTGCGGCCGTTGGCTTTGGTACGGAAGGAAACGACGCCTGCTTCAAGCGCAAACAGGGTGTGATCCTTGCCAAGACCAACATTGGTGCCAGCATGCCACTTGGTGCCGCGTTGACGCACGAGGATGTTGCCGGCGAGAACCTTCTCGCCGCCAAACTTCTTCACGCCAAGGCGCTTCGATTCGGAATCACGACCGTTGCGTGACGAACCACCAGCTTTTTTGTGTGCCATCGGATTGCTCCTCTAAACTCTTCTTACTCGCCCGTAGCGGGCTTTTCAGCCTTGGTTGCAGCCTTCTTCGGCGCAGCCTTGGCCTTGGGGGCGGCTTTCGTCTCGGTTGCATCCGCGGCGACGGCAGCTTCTTCTGCCTTCGGAGCGGCTACCTTCTTGGCCGGCTTTTCAGCGGCCTTCTTGGAAGGCTTCGCACCATCCGTCAGGATTTCCGAGATGCGGATCGTCGTCAGTTCCTGGAGATGACCACGCGTGCGCTTGGAATTCTGGCGGCGACGCTTCTTGAATGCAATGACCTTGCGGGCACGGCCCTGCTCGACGACTTCCGCCGTGACGAGCGCGCCGTTGACGACGGGAGCACCGATCGTTGCGTCTGCTCCGACGCCTACCATCAGAACTTCGGCGAACTCAACGATGTCGCCGGCTTCGCCAGCAACTTTCTCGACCTTCACGAGGTCGTTGGCGGCAACGCGATACTGCTTACCACCGGTCTTGATGACTGCGAACATTTTTTCCCTTTCGGCGTTCGGTTCGGTTTTTTGCGGCACGCCGCAATAACCGTCTTTTTGTCAGTCGTGACAGATTGATAGAAAGGCGCTTCGATCAAAGAATTTAGGCGCCCGGATTCAAAAACAAACGGCGCGGAGAATCCCCCACGCCAGTCGTTGCGCGCTTATAAGATCCGCTTTGTTGGAGAGTCAAGAAATTTAACGCAAAATTGCTCTTGTATCTCGAAGCTTTGCCCGCTATCTAGCACGCCGCACGCTCAAGCCAAGCCCTATGGGGCATCGCGGCACCGGCAGGGTTGAATTTCCTGACCATTTTCTTTCGGGACCGAGTCATCGGTTTCTGGCGCGGAGAGGTGGCTGAGTGGTTGAAAGCACCGCACTCGAAATGCGGCATGGGGGCAACTCCATCGGGGGTTCAAATCCCTCCCTCTCCGCCATTTATTCTGCCTGATCACCAGCCTTTTATTTTTGTGCAGTGCAGCAACTTTCCTTTCGCAATTGCGTTATAAGCAATTGGCGCCATTGTGGTCGCTGACGGGAAAGGATGCCTTCATGCGCAACATAGCCGACACGATCAGACGCCTGAACGTAAATCGCATGCCGGCAGGCATCATTGACGCTGGCGGAAGTACGCGCCTCAAAGCACTTGCGGATTTTGGCCGGAACCCCGGCGAATTGCGGGCATGGCACTATATTCCGGCAAACTTCAAGCCAGGCTCGCCTCTGGTCGTGGTTCTCCACGGCTGCACGCAAACCGCAGCCGGCTATGATCGCGGCTCGGGATGGTCAGAATTGGCTGACACGCACGGGTTTGCGCTGCTATTTCCGGAACAGCAGCGTGGCAACAACGCGAACCTCTGTTTCAACTGGTTCAACCCCGGCGACGTAGGCCGGGGACAGGGCGAAGTGGAGTCGATCCGTCAGATGCTCGTGGCGATGTCGGCGCGCTATCCGATCGATCGATCGCCAACATATATAACGGGCCTATCGGCGGGTGGCGCCATGGCCGCCGCAATGCTTTCAACCTATCCGGAACTGTTCAAGGCAGGCGCGATCATCGCCGGCCTGCCGTTCGGTACTGCGTCCACCATCCCTGAGGCGTTTGACCGCATGCGCGGCCATGGCTTGCCGGAAAGTCGGGCATTGGCGGAGAAAGTCCGCAAAGCCTCCGGTCACGCGGGTTCCTGGCCGGCGATATCCGTCTGGCATGGAAGCGCGGATACGACCGTCGATCCTGTCAATATGGAAGCGATCATTGGCCAGTGGTGGCACTTGAGCGATCTCGACGATGCGCCGACGATCACTTCGCTGACCCAAAAACACCAGTGCAGGACATGGCGGGATGCGAACGGTGTCGCATGCATCGAAGCCCATACGATCAAGGGCATGGCCCATGGAACGCCTATCAAGACCGGCGGCATTGACGGGTATGGAGCGGCAGGTCCTTTCATGCTCGATGTGGGCGTTTCCTCGACCTGGCACATCGCCGATTCCTGGAACCTGATCACTAAAACAGAGCGGCAGAAAGTCGAAGCAATCAAGCCTGCCCTTGAAGGAACCGGCCTCAACGACGCTCGCGGCGGCGATCAGGCTGTCGGGAGCGTCATTGAAAACGCGCTTCGCGCTGCGGGTCTGATGCGATAGGGCCCTATCCGACTTTTCGGTCCATCGCCGGGAGAATGCCATTCCCGGCTGGATCGGCCGCGGTCGACAATAAAGTCGCTCGGGAACAAATAGGGACGTTACAGCTTCTAGTGATACGGCTGGCACATCATGGCCAGCCAAAAGCAAAGCTTGACACCTTAAGGAGGTTTCTATGGGACGCGGTATTCTTCTTTGGCTGCTCGGAGTTCCGATCCCGATCATCCTGCTTCTCTTCCTGTTCATGCGATAGGAGCGAAGCATGTCATTTACCGATATAAATTCAGGCACGGACACGACTGTAGAGTCGAGTTCGAGTGCCGTGAGCTGGGGGCCGATTGTCGCGGGCTCAGTCACCGCGGCAGCGGCGTCGGTTTTGCTGACGTTGCTCGGATCAGGCCTGGGGCTGACCATCGTGTCGCCCTGGGCATCGCAGAGTGCTTCGCTGACGACCTTCGCGGTATCCACGGCGATATGGCTGATCCTTATTCAGTGGTTGTCGTCAGGACTGGGTGGCTATCTGACCGGCCGCCTCAGGACCAAGTGGACGGGCGTTCACACCAACGAGGTATATTTTCGTGATACTGCCCACGGCTTCATTGCATGGGCCCTGGCGACACTGTTCGTCGCGGCCTTGCTGGGCAGCGCCGTCACGTCGACCATTAGTACCGGCGTAAAGGCGGCGTCCAGCGTTGTCTCGGGCACCGCGAATGCTACCGCTTCCGCGGCCGGCGCTGCGGCCAACGATACATCGGTGTCGTACTTTGTCGACAGCCTGCTGCGCCCGGCCACGCCGGCCACCGCGACTTCCCCGGACAGCGCCAGTCAGGCGGCCGGAGAGGTCTCGCGCATACTGCTGAACGCCGCGACAACAGGCACGCTTCCGCCGGATGACCGCAATTATCTGGACCAGGTTGTGGCTTCTCGTACCGGACTGAGTGAAGCCGATGCCAAAGCAAGGGTTGATGCTGTTCTGGCACGCGCCGACGAAGCGAAGAAGGCGGCCGCAGAAGCCGCTGACAAGGCCCGCAAGGCGGGTGCCACTGCCGCCTTCATGGCAGCGTTCTCGCTGTTGATTGGCGCATTCATTGCGAGTGTCGCAGCGGCTCTCGGTGGCCATCATCGCGATACAGATGAGGAAACCAACCTCGCCGCGACGAACAAGGCCTATAAGTAAAGCCTCAAAGCCTGGCGCGCCCAACCGCGCCAGGCAATTCAATCGGGTTTTGTCAGCATGCTGCAGGAATCGGATTGAATCTCGACGCCAAAGCGACGATTTTTGATGCAGGCTGAAACTTGAGAGTGTCTGCCATGACAACCCACCAATACTATATCTTTGATACGCCTGCTGGCTTTTGCGGCATCGCCTGGAATGATATCGGCATCACCCGTTTTCAACTGCCGTCCCGCACCGCCGAGGCAACGGAGCGTAACCTGTTGCGCCGCATTCCCGATGGAACGCCGGCGAACCCTCCGGCTGAAATAGCCGCCGCAGTTGCCGAGGTGAAGCGCTATTTTTCCGGCGAAGAAATCGATTTTTCCAGTTTGACACTCGATCTTGGCGAACAGGACCCGTTCTTTACGGCGGTTTATGCTGCGGCACGGCGCGTTGGCTGGGGTGATACCACCACCTATGGTGCACTGGCGAAGCAACTTGGCGCCGGTCCCGAAGCTGCGCGCGACGTCGGGGTTGCCATGGCTAAAAACCCGGTCGCGCTGATTATTCCCTGTCATCGCGTCCTTGCCGCGGGTGGCAAGATAGGTGGCTTTTCGGCGCCAGGCGGGTCCACTGCAAAAATGCGCATGCTTGAGCTTGAAGGCGTTCAGGTTGGCCCGGCACCAGCCGCACAGCAGTCGTTTGGCTTCTAGGAACCGGCGCGGCGCGCTTCGGCGCTCAACGTACGAGGGAGCATTGCATGAACATGGTAATCCTGTCGGGCACCGGGTCGAAGGGCTCGCACTCTTCAAAGCCGAGACCGCGATAAAGGGCAATTGCCTCGTTCATGTAGGTGGCAGTCATCACGGTCGTCATAAGCGCGAGCCCGACGCGTTTGCCACGCAGCTGCGGCTTTACATATAGTTTGTGAACTTCTCCGACGCCGTCACCTTCATCGGTACAGCCCACGCAACCGACGGCCTCGCCGCCAATATGGGCAATGAAGAAATCCGCGCCGTCTTCTGAAAATTTCGCCATGAGGTCCTGCGGTGAAGCGCCGAAATAAGCGGCGACGACCTCGTGGAACGGCATGCCGGCGCCGGAATTGATATCTGTATCCCATGCTCCGAGCGCGCTGACGAACTCCCTTGCGACTTCGAAGTCGGAAATGTCCCGCGCCCGCCTGATCGTTATGTCTGCATCCATCCGTTTTCTCCTGGGAGAGAAGTTATCACGGCCTGCGAAAATCGAAACAGGATCAATTTGGCTGTCCGGCATCCTGGGCTTGCCGTTATACGCCTCCTACGCAGGCATGGATCCTCGGGACAAGGGCCCGAGGATGACGGCGGGGGCTGGATGAAGGTAGTGCCTATTGACCCGCTCTCACCGACGAGGTGGTCATATCGCCCTCCTGGTTCCACACGAGATTATAAGTGGCTTAGACATCAACGACGGATGTGGAACGTGAACACTTTGATTCCCTACTTCTCCGTTTTTTGCCGTCGTCCTAGGCCTCTGAGCGTCACTCCCGCCCTCGCCTCACCCGTCGCCCCCGCCCTCGCCTCACCGTCCCCCATCACCCCCCTCCCTGCCGTCCCCCTTCGTGCCCTTCCTGCCCGGAACAGATGCGGGCGATCAATGTTTGCCATTTGTGAAATATGTTGATATCAACCTTATTGGGCGGAAACTTCAGCACGGCGGAATGGCATCTGATGCCAGAACTGCCGCAGTGCACGCGCAAGGCGCCAACTTCAGAGGATCGAGCCATGAGCATATCCCATTCGCTTACTCCCGCAGCCGAACTCGCCAGCCGCAATGGCGTACGCTATCCCAACGAGAGCGCCGCCTACCGGCAGGCACGCGATGCCCTTCTGGCGGAGGAGATCGAACTGAGGCGGCATATCGAACGCGTCGCCGAGCAGCGGCGGGCCTTGCCGCCGGGCGGTGAGGTGGCGAAGGACTATCGCTTTGACAGCGAGTACGGACCCGTCAGTTTTGCCGACCTGTTCAGCGGCAAGCAGACGCTTGTCGTCTACAATTACATGTTCGGACCGGAACGTGAGCGTCCTTGTCCCATGTGCACCTCGCTGCTGAGTGCCTGGGACGGCGAAGCTCGCGATGTCGAACAGCGCGTTGCACTGGCGGTCGTCGCTCGCTCGCCCATCGAACGCCTCGTTGCCTTCAAAAAGGAGCGCGGCTGGCAGGCTTTGAAGCTCTATTCCGACGCCAGTGGTGCGTTCAGCCGCGACTATCATGCCTGGCCGCCGGAAGGCGGGGATGACGCGGCCTTCAATGTCTTCACGCGGCGCGACGGAACGATCCGCCATTTCTGGGGTGGCGAGATGGGGTTTGTCACGGCTGACCCCGGGCAGGATCCGCGCGGCGCGCCGGACCTGATGCCGATCTGGACGATCCTTGACTGTACTCCAGAGGGTCGAGGTTCGGACTGGTATCCGAAGTTGAACTACTAGAGCGGGCGAAAAACGCATCGCTCAATGCGTTCTCTTACAGTGTAGTTACGGGGTTTCACAGGTGGAACAGTTACGCTCCCGGGCAGTTATGATCTTCAATCAAAAACGTCCGGGAGTTCTGCCATGCCATCCCTCGAGCAAGCCATATCCATTGCTGCGAGTGCCCATGCTGGTTACCGCACTGAAAATGATGAGCCCTATATTTTGCACCCGCTTCGGGTGATGCTTGGCCTCCACGATGAGGACGAGCGAATCGTCGCTGTTCTCCACGACGTTGTCGAGAAAACCGGCTGGACACTCGACAATCTGCGCAATGAAGGTTTTTCCGAACAGATTATCGCAGCAGTTGACGCGGTGACGCGCCGCCACAACGAGGATTACTTCGATTTCGTGCAGCGTACGCGCAACAACGATCTCGGCAGGCGGGTCAAGATCATGGATTTGAAGGATAATATCGCCAAGGTCAGGAACGATCGCCGATCATCGCAAGCCGAGGAAAAGCTGGCGAAATATGAAGATGCCCTCGTCCGGCTTTAGTGAGCATTTGTGTTATTCAGCCGCATGCCGATCGCCGGTGACATATTTCTGACCGTTTTGTGCAGTGCTCCTTGCCGCCCCGACCGTACTGCCCGAGGGTTTTTTGCGCGGTGTTAAGTTTGTCGTACATGAATGCAAGGAACCACCCCGCAACTTGAACGTTGACTCGCTGAATGGGCGGAACATTCAACAACTATGAGGGAAGAATTATGAGAAAACTGTTGATCATTGGAGCGACCGCCTTGGTCGCGATCACGTCCGCGCCACAGGCATTTGCGCAATCTATCGTAATTGGCCCCGATGGCGTCCGACTGGCTGAGCCGCAGAGGGAACCGGCGTATCGTTCGCGGGAAATTTCCGAACGTGATGCAGTTCGAATCGCGCGAAGCGAGGGTGTTCGCGACGTAGACGATGTAAGGCGCAGAGGTTCGCGCTTCGTCGTGGAAGGCATAGACCGCCGCGGTGACGATATCCGTGTCGATATCGACCGTCGCACAGGTGACGTTGTTGCCGTCAGGTAATCTTAAACAATGAAAATTAAAAGCCCGCCATCGGAATTGGCGGGCTTTTGCTTGTCGGAGATTTAATAGGCCGTTTCGCCGTTGGCGTCGTCAAAGTAAGATAGGCGCGCAAGCTCGCGTTCAACGGCCGAGAAGAAGGCGCCGACCTGTTCGTCCTGCTCCTCCTCGGCGATGCCGATTTTGCTGAGGTGTCTGAAGAGCGTTTCTGCCACCTGGTTTCGATAGGCACCGGCTTGCCGGTCCGAGACCTTTTCGGCGATCCTTGCCGCCACTTCGCGAATCTTCGCCGCCCTCCGCGTAAGCGGAAATGCGATGACCCGGCACGGCGTGGTGGCTTCGGCTTCAAACATGCTCATATTCTTCCCGGTTCCCGCAGGCGCGGTTGTCAATCGATTCGCCTGACGATAGGGGAAATTGTCCTAACAATTTGTTTCCGCAGGCCTTTGGGCCCTCTGCGATCTCTGTTGGACTGGTTACGTAACGCCCTGTGCGACAAGGGCAGCGGGAACAGTCTGTGCGTAACGGCCTCAAAATGTTGCCCGTCATGGCATGCGGGCCTATCAAGTGAGGGACAAGTGATTCGTTTTCGTTACGGCGCAGACAGTGAGACATGGCACTTAGCAACGCGGAGAGACAGCGGCGGCACCGCGAGCGGCAAAAGCAGAAACTTGCCGCCGCCGCGCCGGATCTGGCAACGCAGTATGAGAACGTCGGTGCAGATCTTCGTGAAAAGCTCTATGCCCTCATCGATGCGGAAAACGCGCATCGCGAACGTTACATAACGGCCCTCTCGCTGGAGCGCATCGACTTCAGCAGGGTTATTCTCGATATCGCTCTCAATGAAGATCGCTCCGGCATTGCCGATACGGCGAGGATTGTCCTCCTGCAGGCGCTGTGCATGGGCGAAAGTACCGAAAAAGAGATTATCGAAGCGCTCCGGCAAAAAGCGCTTGAGGCAGCGCAACAGACTCATGGCTATGATTCGCAGGATCAGATAGGCCCGCTTGCGCACTATATGCGCGTGCCGAACTTCGGCTGACCGAATGGTTTTACTTCCGTGTCTGGCGTCTGCTAGATTCAGGCTTCGACGCGATCTCATTGGAGGGAAAAGACATGGCGCATCCGGCTTTTTTACCATCCAACGTTGCAGTTATAACAGGAGGCGCATCAGGCATAGGGTTTGCGGCAGCCAGGCGCTTCGCCAGGATGGGTCTCAAAGTCGCAATTGCTGACCTTGCCGGGGAAAAGCTCGAGACGGCCCGCGCCACGTTGGCGACCGAGGCCGGAAGTGAGAATGTCTTGGCCGTTGCGACGGATGTCACGAATGTGCCAGAGCTCGAGCACCTGAGAGAGGCGGTCGACGCCAAATTCGGCGGGGCCGATATTCTGATGAACAATGCCGGTATCCAGCCCGGCAGCAGCGTCTTCGATGCAAAAAACTGGGACAGCATCCTCGCCGTCAACCTCTTTGGCATCATCCGTGGCAGCCAGGTTTTCGGCCCTTCGATGATAAAGCGGCAGAAGCCCGGGCTCATCATCAATACGGGGTCCAAGCAGGGGATCACCACCCCGCCCGGCGATCCGGCCTACAATGTCTCCAAATCCGGCGTCAAAACCTTCACCGAGGCCCTAGAGCATGAGTTACGCAACACGAAGGACTGTCACGTAACGGCACATCTTTTCATTCCCGGATTCGTCTATACGCCGCTCGCCGCAGGCGGTCGAACAGAGAAACCAGCGGGCGCATGGACAGCCGAACAGACCGTCGATTTCATGCTCGAGCGCGTATCCGCCGGCGATTTCTACATTCTTTGTCCCGATAACGACGTGACCCGCGCCTTGGATGAAAAGCGCATATTCTGGGCCGCGCACGACATGATCGAGAACCGCCCGCCGCTTTCGCGCTGGCATCCGGACTATCAGGACAAGTTCACCGCATTTCTGAGGGACACTGACTGATCAGCACAACAGCGCGATCACAGACGGGTTCATGCTGACTGAACTTAATTCGGATCCGTGCCTTGATGCGGCCGTTGGTCCGGTTCTATGCTGGAGCATCGTTTTGATCAGCATGGATTTCCAATGACCTCGTCCCCCAAAATCCCGTCCGTCGATCCCGTCAAGCTTGACCGTCTGGCGGAAGTTTCCGTCAAGATCGGCCTGCAGCTGCAGCCGGGGCAGGATCTCTTGATCACCGCGCCGCTTGCGGCGGTGCCTCTCGTGCGCCGCATCACCGAACATGCCTATAAGGCCGGCGCCGGCCTCGTGACGGCGCTTTACAACGATGAAGAAACGACCCTGATGCGCTATCGCAACGCGCCGGACGACAGCTTCGACCGCTCTGCAGGCTGGCTCTATGAAGGCATGGCCAAGGCTTTCTCAGAAAATACCGCGCGGCTCGCCGTGGCCGGCGATAATCCCATGCTGCTTTCTGCCGAGGATCCGGAGAAGGTCGCCCGCGCCAACCGAGCGCAATCGCGCGCCTATCAGCCGGCGCTGGAAAAGATTGCCGGGTTCGACATCAACTGGAACATTGTTTCCTATCCCACCCCCTCCTGGGCCAGGCAAGTCTTCCCGGATCAGGATCCGGACGTTGCGGTCGCGATGCTCGCGGATGCGATTTTCGCCGCATCGCGTGTCGATGTCGAGGATCCGGTCAGCGCCTGGCGCGATCACAACGCCGCCCTGCACCGCCGCACGGCCTGGCTCAACGCCCATGCCTTTTCCGCATTGCATTTCAAGGGCCCGGGCACCAATCTGACCGTCGGGCTCGCCGGCGAGCACGAGTGGCATGGCGGCGCATCGGTTGCCAAGAACGGCATCACCTGCAACCCCAACATCCCGACCGAAGAAGTGTTTACAACCCCGCATGCCCTGCGCGTCGACGGTCACGTATCGAGCACCAAGCCGCTCTCGCATCAGGGAACATTGATAGAGAACATCAAGGTTCGCTTCGAAGGCGGCAAAATCGTCGAGGCGAAGGCAACGCGCGGCGAAGAAGTGTTCAACAAGGTGCTTGGCACGGACGAAGGCGCGCGGCGCCTCGGCGAAGTCGCTCTCGTACCGAATTCGTCACCGATCTCGGCCTCAGGCCTCCTGTTCTTCAACACGCTTTTCGATGAAAACGCTGCCAGCCACATCGCGCTCGGCCAGTGCTATTCGAAGTGCTTTATCAATGGCGACAGGTTGACACCGGATGAAGTGGCGGCGCGGGGCGGCAACAAGAGCCTCATCCATATCGACTGGATGATCGGTTCGGGCGAGATCGATGTCGACGGCATCAACAAGGACGGATCCGCCGTGCCGGTCATGCGCAAGGGCGAATGGGTCTAAGTAGCGTTTAACGCTGGCAGCGAGACGGCAAATTCTGTGGTTGGCGACAGGCCATCGGCCGCAGAACGCGCAAGAGTAAATCGATGCGGCAAATCAGTGAAATTTCGCCTTTGCACAAAAAAGAGGAGCTGGCCGGGGCCAACTCCTCTTTTCTCATTTCTAACGCCGAGGGTATTTAAGCGACGAGACGTCCTGCCGATTCGGACTGGGCGTAAGCCTTGCCGAAGCGGTTGGCGAGGAAAGTGTCGAGCGCGATATCTTCCTGGCGGATGAAGCCCTGCTGCGGCAGTTCGCCCTTAGCCAGCATGTCGAGCACGGCGCAGATGGCCGATGCCGTCGTTATCTGAATGCCGCTGTAAAGCTGCGCGCCGATATGGTTGCTGTAGACCTTATTGGCATAGGTTTCCTGCAGGAGCCGGCCCTTCTTGCGGCCGCTGACGGTGACGAAGATGACGACGACGTCCTGCAGGGTGGACGGAAGCGCATTCTCGAGAATGTCCTTCAGCACATCGCGGCGATCGCGCAGGCCGAGATCGTTCAACAGCGCCTTCATGATGGCCGCATGTCCGGGATAGCGAATGGTGCGATAGTTGAGGGTGCGCACCTTGCCGAGCAGCGATTCGCACAGAGTGCCGAGACCGCCCGAGGTATTGAACGCCTCGTAAGTGACGCCGTCGAGGGAGAATTCCTCGCGCTCTTCCAGCGCCGGAACTTCGATCAACTCGCCATCGACGATGGCTTCGCAAGGCTCGCAATATTCGTTGATGACGCCGTCCGTGCTCCAGGTCAGATTGTAGTTGAGGGCATTGGACGGATATTGCGGCAATGCGCCGACGCGCATGCGCACGCTTTCAAGCGAGTCGAAACGCTTGGCGAGGTCGTTGGCCACGATAGAGATGAAGCCTGGCGCAAGGCCGCACTGCGGGATGAAAGCAGTCTTTGCCGTTGCCGAAAGCTGCCTGACAATGCGGGTGCTGGCGACGTCTTCGGTAAGGTCGAGATAATGAACGCCGGACTTGGCAGCTGCCTCGGCAATGCGCGTGGTTAGGTGGAACGGCGCAGCGCTCAATACAGCGAATTTTCCTGCAAGAACCCCTTCAAGCGCGCCGGCTTCATCGATTTCGATGCATTTCGTTGTAACGTTCGCCGATACGTCGAGCCCATCGAGCTGGGCTTGCGAGCGGTCAACGACGGTGACGCTGTAATCCCCGGTATTGGCGAGTAGATTGGCGATCGTTCCGCCGATTTTGCCTGCGCCTACGACAACAATATTTTTCATGTGATTCCCCAATGGACAAAATAGCCTCGCGCGAATGTCGCAGGCTTGTTCGGCGGAATGAAGTATGTAAACTGACGATATGACATTCTATTTTTTAGCATTTCGACGAATGGATTAGTTAATATGCTGACAGACGCCGATCATGCCCTGCTCTCCCTGCTGCGCGAGAATGCAAGGGCTTCCACCGCCGATCTCGCCCGCAAGCTCGGCGTTTCGCGCACGACGGTGCAAAGCCGCATCGAACGACTGGAAAAGCGCGGAATGATCCGTGGCTATGGCGTGCAACTTTCGCCGGAGTATGAGCAGAATCTCGTCAAGGCGCATGTGCTCGTCACCGCCTTGCCAAAGCTTGCCGTCAAGGTTGAGGCGGCCCTTAAAAAGATTGCCTGGGTGAGGACGCTGCATTCGGTCAGCGGACAATTCGACATGATCGTTATCGTCG
The DNA here is from genome assembly GCF_013327855.1 of Phyllobacterium pellucidum. GTDB lineage: Bacteria > Pseudomonadota > Alphaproteobacteria > Rhizobiales > Rhizobiaceae > Phyllobacterium > Phyllobacterium pellucidum. Next base: position 307,628 of record NZ_JABUMX010000003.1, read on the forward strand.
AAGCGCCTTCGATCCAGGAACTCGACCGGCTGCTTGACGAGATCGGCGCGCTTGAGGGCGTCGAGCGAACCATGTCGTCGATTATTCTTTCGACGCGCATCGATCGTTGAGAACGTAAACTCAGGCAACTGCTTGACTCTCACCGCCATTGGATTCCATAATAGAACATATCGTGAACATTCAGGGGTTGAGTAGGTGGCGACAACCGTCGATCTTACGGCGTTGCGGCGTGATATTGCGTCTTTGAGCGCAGGCATTTCGCCTGCCGCCAAGCGCTCTGCCTTTGCCTTCGGCATCGAAACGCTCGACCGCATGTTCCGCCACGGAATCGAGAGGGGCGCAGTCCATGAGGTCTTTGCCGATGAGGCAGGTGACGCTGGGGCAGCAACAGGCTTCGTCATCGCTCTTGCCCTGCGCGCTGCCTCCAACCAAAGCCTCATCTTGTGGCTTGAAGAGGATTTCGCAGCCCAGGAACATGGGTTTCCCTATGCGCCCGGCCTCAGGCACATCGGCCTCGACCCGCAACGCCTCGTCATCGTGCGCTGTGCCACGCCGCAGGATGTGCTTAAGGCGGCTGCGGATAGCCTTGGCATTCGCGGAACAGGTGCGGTGATTATCGCGCCTTGGAGCAATCCGAAGTGTCTCGACCTTACGGCCTCGCGCAAATTGCTGCTTTCGGCCCAGCAGACGAATGTGCCTGCCTTTCTCCTGCGGCTCGGCGCTCAGCCCACGGAAAATGCCGCGACTACGCGCTGGCTTATCCGTTCCGCCGCATCGCAATCGAGCGGGGCAAATGCCCCCGGCCATCCCGTGTTCGATGCGACGCTTATTCGCAACCGGCAGGGCATGACCGGCCATTGGATCCTGCAATGGGAGAGTGAAGACCATGTGTTCCGACAGATCGAACCGCTTTCTGGCAATGTGGTTCCCGCACCTGCCTACCGACCGCCTCAAACGCGAAAGTCCGGCACGCGCTCTTACTGACCAGCATCTGATAGTGGTGGACAAGATTGCTAATGCCTTAAGGCTGACGGCTGTAGACGAACAAGCAGCCAAGGCCGGCCTTTACAAGGGCATGGCCCTGACCGATGCCCGCGCGCAATTCGACAAGCTCGACATCGCCTTCGCCTCGCCGCGCAAAGATGGCGAGCTTTTGGAAAAGCTTGCCGACTGGTGCGACCGCTATACGCCGCTGGTTGCACTCGATGCACCGCATGGGCTTATTCTGGACATGACCGGGTGCATCCACCTTTTCGGCGATGAACCCACATTGCTTAAGGACGTTCACCGGCAATTGCAGCGGCATGGCATGATCGTGAAGACGGCCTTTGCAGGCAATGCGGCAGCGGCAAGCGCGCTCGCCCGGCATTCTGCGGGCGGCATCGTCGAGCCCTCGGACCAGAACCGGCGGCTTTATGCGCTTCCTCTTGTCAGCCTCGATCTCGAAGACGCCCATATTGCCGGTCTCAGGCGTGCCGGCTTGCGCACCGTCGGTGATCTTGATGTTCTGCCGCGTGCAGCCCTGACAGCCCGTTTCGGTAATGGTGTGGTTGCGGGTCTCGATGCCCTGTTTGGCCGGCAGAGCAAGCCTATTTCGCCGCGCCGCATCGTACCAGTCTGCATGGTGGAAAGGCGCATGGCCGAGCCCTTGATTGCGATGGAAGCCGTCGAGCTTGTGCTCGTTCAGCTGGCAGACGAGCTGTTCATCCGCCTGGGGCAGCGCGTCGAGGGCGCGCGGGAAATCGAGGCGAGTTTTTTCCGCACTGACGGCAATGTGCGCCGGCTGCGCATCGAGGCAGGAAGACCCTTGACCGATACGAAAACCCTGATGCGCCTGATGAAGGAGCGCTTGTCTACACTTGCCGAGCCTCTCGATGCCGGCTTCGGCTTTGACATGATCCGCCTCGGTGCCCTGCGCACGGACCGTACCCGGCATCAGCAGAAAAGTCTCGATGACCGCGAGCAGGAAACCGAAGAGGTAGAAAGGTTGATCGACCGGCTTTCCATCCGCCTCGGCAATAGCCGCGTCCTGCGGCCAACCCCTGTCGACACCCATATTCCGGAACGAACGGTCGCTCTCGAGCCCGCATCAAAGACCAAGCGCGAAAGCAATGGCGAATGGACGGCGCAGCCTCAAGGCGATCCACCGGAGCGGCCGGTCAGGCTTTTCCAGCCGCCTGAACGCATCGAGGCGACTTTCGAGGTTCCGGATTCGCCGCCCGCGCAATTCATCTGGCGCCGCGTCAGGCACAATGTCGTCCTCGCCGAAGGCCCGGAACGCATCGCTCCGGAATGGTGGCGTGAGCATTCCGGAGCGCTGACAAGGGACTATTACCGGCTGGAGGATAGTTCCGGCAAACGCTTCTGGGTTTTCAGGGAAGGCTTGCTCGAGCGCGGCACTCCTAACCCGCGCTGGTATCTGCATGGGCTTTTCGCATGAATTATGCCGAGCTTGCCGTCACCAGCAATTTTTCCTTTCTGGAAGGCGCATCGCAGCCGGAGGAACTGGTCAAGGCCGCCGCCCTTCTCGGTCTTGACGGCCTTGGCATTGCCGACCGCAATACGCTTGCCGGGGTCGTCCGCGCCTATTCTGCGCACAGGGATTTGCAGAAGGCTGCGGGAATCAATCTCAAGCTTTTTATTGGATGCAGACTGGTTTTCATCGATGATACGCCGGATTTGCTGGTCTATCCGCGCGACCGCCCGGCCTATGGCCAGCTTTGCCGGCTTTTGAGCGAGGGCAAGGACCGAGCGAAGATAAAGGGCGAATGCCATCTCCGTTTCGAGGATTTTCAGTTTCGGGCGAGAGACTTCCAGATCATCGTCATGCCGGCCCGCGGCAGCAGGGACTTAACGCCGTTCCTCAAGATACTTGCGCTGGCGACTCCAGGTTCAGTCTGGCTTGGGCTTGCCATGCCGCATCAAGGCGCGGACAGGCGCTATGGTGAAAGGCTGGCCCGGATGGCAGCCAAGGCGGATATTCCCCTTCTGGCAGTCAACAATGTCCTTTATCACACGCCCTCGCGTCGCCCGCTGCAGGATGTCCTGACCTGCATTCGCGAGCATGTGACGATCGATGAGGCGGGCAGGCGGCTCGAAAGGAACGCCGAGCGGCATATGAAATCGCCGCAGGAGATGCAGCGGCTTTTCCGGCATTTTCCTGGCGCCCTGCCTGAAACCCGTCGCTTCATCGAGCCTATCCGCTTCTCTCTCGATGAGTTGAAATACAACTATCCGGATGAACCTGTGCCGCCAGGCAAGACGCCCCAGCAGCATCTCATCGACGAGACCTGGAAGGGTGCGGCAAAGCGCTATCCGGAAGGTGTTCCCGGCAAGGTAAGCGAACTCCTTGAAAAGGAACTCGCCCTCATTGGCCGGCTCAAATACGCGCCCTATTTCCTGACCGTTTACGACATCGTCACCTTCGCCCGATCGCAGAAGATCCTGTGTCAGGGACGCGGCTCTTCGGCAAATTCGGCGGTTTGCTATTGCCTCGGTATTACCGCGGTCGATCCCGTCAAGATCAACCTCCTGTTCGAGCGGTTCCTTTCGGCCGAGCGTAAGGAACCGCCCGATATAGACGTAGACTTTGAGCACGAGCGGCGTGAAGAGGTGATGCAGTGGGTCTATGAGCGTTATGGGCGCCATCGCGCCGCCATCGTCGCCACCGTCATCAGCTATCGCCCGCGCAGTGCCATTCGCGATGTCGGCAAGGCTCTGGGACTGACGGAGGACGTCACCGCAGCGCTTGCCAATACGGTCTGGGGCAGTTGGGGTTCGGCCGTTGAAAAGCAGGAGGTGCGGCAGGCTGGCCTCGATCCTGACAATGTGATGATCCGCCGCGCGGTCCGGCTTGCCACCGAACTCATCGGCTTTCCCCGCCACCTCTCGCAGCATGTCGGCGGCTTCGTGCTGACGCAGGAGCGGCTCGACGAGACGGTGCCGATCGGTCCCGCCGCCATGGCCGAGCGGTCTTTCATCGAATGGGACAAGGACGATATCGACGCGCTCAACATCATGAAGGTCGATGTGCTTTCGCTCGGCATGCTGACCTGCATCCGCAAGGCGTTCGACCTCATTCATCTTCATGGCGGCGATCGGTTCGAACTGGCAACCGTCCCCAAGGAGGACGAGAAGGTCTACGACATGCTCTGCAATGCCGATTCCCTTGGCGTGTTCCAGGTGGAAAGCCGGGCCCAGATGAACATGCTGCCACGCCTGAAGCCCAGAAAATTCTACGATCTGGTTATCGAGGTCGCCATTGTCCGTCCAGGCCCGATCCAGGGTGACATGGTGCATCCCTATCTTCGCCGCCGCAACGGGATCGAGCCTGTCTTCTATCCCGCCCCTTCGCCCGAGCATGGCGACAAGGACGAATTGCGCAACGTTCTGGAAAAGACCCTCGGCGTGCCGCTCTTTCAGGAGCAGGCGATGCGCATAGCCATCGAAGCTGCAAAGTTCACGCCCGACGAAGCCAATCAGTTGCGCCGTGCTATGGCGACCTTCCGCCGTGTGGGCACGATCAACCAGATGGAGCAGAAGATGGTGGATGGCATGGTCCGCCGCGGCTATGAGCGCAGCTTTGCCGAAAATTGCTTCAATCAGATCAAGGGATTTGGCGAATACGGCTTTCCCGAAAGCCATGCTGCAAGCTTTGCCATCCTTGTCTATATTTCCTCCTGGATCAAATGCTATCATCCGGCAGCCTTTGCCGCTGCGCTTTTGAATTCGCAGCCCATGGGCTTTTACGCGCCGGCGCAGATCGTTCGCGATGCGCGCGAGCACGGCGTGGAAATCCGGGCTGCCGATATCAATTTCAGCAGCTGGGACAATACCCTCGAAAAGACGGAGGACGGCCTCGCCACGCGCTTGGGATTGCGTCAGATCGGTGGTTTTTCCAAGGATTGGGCAAATATCATCGTGGCCAAACGCCGCTCGGCCTATACCAATATCGAAGAGTTTCGTCGCCTGACGCGGCTTGAGAGAAGAGCCTATGTCCTCCTTGCCGATGCCGATGCGTTCCGTTCGCTCGGCATTGCCCGACGCGAGGCGCTTTGGGCGGTGCGCCGCCTGCCGAACGACGAGACTTTGCCGCTTTTTCAGGCTGCCGACAGCAATGAACTTCCGGAGGAAGCAGAGACCAGGCTGCCTTCAATGAAACTGTCCGAACATGTCGTTGCGGATTACGAATCGACGCGGCTTTCCCTGAAGGGCCACCCAATGCAGTTTCTTCGCGAGATGTTTGCTCGCGAGAACGTACTGACCTGCAGGCAAGCCAACAATCTCGGCAATAATCGCCGCGTCAAGGTTGCGGGTGTCGTCACAGTCCGGCAGCGGCCGGGAAGCGCCAAGGGTGTTGTCTTCATGACCATCGAGGATGAGACGGGCATCGCCAATATTGTCGTGTGGAAGAAGATGCTGGAGAAGTACCGCCGTGAAGTGATGGGCGCCCGGCTGATACTTATCGAGGGCACTGTCCAGAGCGCCGAAAACGTCGTCCATGTCGTGGCAACGAGGCTTACCGACCGAACCAACGCGCTTTACCTTCTATCCGAACAACTCGCAACGCTGCCGGTCTCGCATAGCGATGAAGTTGCGCATCCAGTGTCAGAAGAATCGCGGGGCCGCCATCCTCGCAATGTGCGCATCTTGCCGAAATCGAGGGATTTTCATTAGTCGATGCTTAAGCCTGCTTGCTTTCCTTGGCGAGGGCCGCGCGATCGATGGCGGTGATCATGCAGATCTCAAGATCGCCCAGGCCATCCTTTATCTCTGCGAACGAAATGCCCGCAGCTTCCGCATCCGCCGCACATTTCTCTGCCAGCTGTTTGGGCCGCCGGTCATGATGCGCCATGTCCGCCGGCTTGCTTGCATCCACGTTGGTCGAGATCCAGTCATTGACAAAATCGATCGCTCTCTGGCTCATCCAATCCTCCTTACCTCTTCCCAACACGGTCTGGCTTGCCTTCAAAATATGCCCTTATCCGCCATATATCCAGTGTGATGATGGGCCCATGAAAGCATTTGGCCGGCTTCAACGAGCCGGCCAAAATCAAAAAAGCGATGAATACATCAAGCTTTGTCGACAACCTTTTTGACTGCGTCCTTGGCCTTGCCCTTGGCTACCTGAGCATCGCCCTTAAGCTCCTGGGCCTTGCCTTCGGCTTCCATCTTGCGTGATCCTGACACCTTGCCTGCAGCCTGCTTAAGATTGCCTGCAGCCTTGTTGGCCGTGCCCGAAACTTTATCGCTGGTGCTACCCATCATGTGCTCCTTGAAATTTGCATTTACCCCAGTAAAACGGCGGGAACTTGTAAAGGTTCCGCGAGTGATATATTCAATTCATTGAAAACATTCGATAATATTCCAAAATAGTGTGACCCGGCGCCCACGGGGGAACAGGCACCGGGTCCTTACGCTACTGGCTGGGGTTGGCCAGCAACCTCGAAACGTGTCAGCCTTGTCTTGGTTCCAAGCCTGAAATCTTCCGGTGACGTCTCCTGACAAGACGTGACCTTTCACGCACTGATCAGCTCCAGCGCATCCTCCACGGACGACGCAAAATGACAGTTGCGCGTCGACCCGACGATCTTCTCACCATCGACATTCTCAGGATCTTCCGACCAGAAGCTGATGACGATCTTGACGCGCCCGTTCCTGCGCCGGATGCGGCGGACCAGATACCGCGCATGGGCCACCGACGAGACATTGAGATAGCTGATATGAATGACACTGACGCCCGTAAGGTCGAGCTTACCGATGCTGCCGGACTCGAGTTCGTCGTGGGAAATATCGCGCACCTCGAAGCCACGCCGTTCCAGAATATCGCCAAGGATGACGGCTGCCGCATCGTCGAATTCGCCGCGACCGCCTGCCGAAATGGCGACACGCGCTTCTTCTTCGGGCGGCGGTTCCTTGGCCTTGGCTTTGGCTGCCTTTGGCTTGGTGCCCGGCCGATCAGCACTCTTTTCAGTCTCTTCCGGCTTGCCGTTTTCTTCCTCTTCCTCCTCGTCGTCGTGATGTTCCGAGAGATTTTCAACGAGAAGAACGGTTCCCTGAGCTACGCGGCTGCGGCGGGTCGAATCAAGGACGCCTCTCGCCCGGTCGTTCTCGGCGAGGAACAGCGCCGGGATCGCGACCGAAGCATAGTATTCCTCGATCGTGGAAGACTGCAGAAACTCCTCCGCCCTTTCCGTTGCTTCGTCCGGATCGCCGGAAAGAAGCCTTTGGTAAAGCTGTTGCGGCGGTGAAAGGACAGGCTCGTTGCCGAGAAGGACGTCTAGAAATTCGAACTTTGGAACATGCCTGCCGAGAACGACAAGGCAGACCGTGAGCGGCGTTGAAAGGATTAGTCCGATTGGCCCCCAGATCCAGGTCCAGACGATCGCGGCCATGAGGATGGCAACCGGCGACAGACCCGTTCTTGATCCATAGAGCAACGGCTCCATGACATTGCTGCTGACAAGTTCAAGGACGATGAACAGCGCGCCGGTCCAGAACAACAGCATCCAGCCGGGATCGACCGCCAGCGACAGAATAAGGGGAAAGGCGGCGGCCATGATCGGGCCGATATAAGGAACGAAGCGCAAGACGATGGCGAGCATGCCCCATAGCATCGGATTGGGGATGCCGATAACCCAGAGCCCGATGCCAATCGGAACGCCGAAACTGATATTGATGATCAGCTGCATCAAAAGGTATTGGCCCACACGCTTTCCGGCGTCGTGGAGCGCAGTCGTCGTTCGGTGGATATCGCTGGCACCGACGAGCTTGATGAAGCGATCGCGCAGATCCTCGCGGCGCATCAACATGAAGATGACGACGACGATGATGATGCCAACCGTGGCAAGAGGCTGGATGAGCGGGCCTGCGAAAGTCTGGAGCAGGCTCAGGGGGTCGGGTGGCGGATACTTGATCTCCACGGGAACCGGCTTGTTCGGATCATTGCCCTGCAGCGGGGATCCCCCGGCCGCCTGGTTGTTCTCGACATTCTGCGGCCGCTCGTGCTGCGGCTCGGGCTTCTTTTCCGGTTCTACGGCAAAACGCTCGACCTCGTCCGAGCGGCCGATTTCATCGTTGAACCGCTTCAGCATCCTGGCGCCGCGATCGAAAATACTGTTGCCGGATTGCGCTTCCTTCACCGTGCGGATCTTGGCTTCTATATTGTACTGGTAGCTTGGAAGGTTCTGCGCCAGCACCGTCAGCTGACTGACGACGATGCTGACAAAGATGAATATGGCGAGGAACGCCATGGCGACGACGCTGATGACCGCAAAGGCCTTGGGAATGCCGGAACGATGCAGCTTCGTTACCATTGGCGAAAGGGCGAAGGTCAGGAGCAGCGCCATTGCCAGCGGCACGAAAACATCGCGTGCGAAATAAAGCGCAGCGACAATGGCAATTGCGACGACAACCGGCGGAAACTGCTGTTGGGGATCTGCTGCTTCGGGCGCTGGAACCGGACGTAAACTGATCCGCTCGACCGCGCGCGAAACCTTTGCCCCGCTATCCTCAGACGGCATGAGAATCCCCCAATCTGAGGTTCATAAATAGCACGCTCCCGTTGCAACCCGGACTAGAAACGAAGCCGGCTCAAATTGGTTGCATATTCAACACCTGGTTCCACTCCCTGCAACCTCAACAGGAACCAAATTTCATTTCGCGTGTTTTTGCACTGAACGATTTGCCACTCACAGGGAGACGCGGAATGTCACTAGGGACACTGTTAATCATTATTCTCATTCTCGCATTGATCGGCGTCTTTCCGAGTTGGCCGCATGCGAGAAGCTGGGGTTACGGGCCTTCGGGTCTGCTCGGCATTGTCCTGGTCGTCGTTCTCATATTGCTCTTGATGGGCAGGATCTAACGTTTAGCAAGGAGATTTCAGACATGATGCGTGGTGCATTACTCTGGCTTATAGGTTTGCCACTTCCGATCATCCTCATACTTTGGTTGCTCGGCTATCTTTCTTAAACAATTCCTCATTTAGCGCCGGCCGTCTGGCCGGCGTCTTGTTATCCATCTTCGGCTTGCCAGCTTGCGATGCGCTCCCAAGCGTGGAACAAATGTCGCCACGCGACGTTTCCCGCAGCATATGCAGCCATTTTCTAAAAGGAGTTTTCCCATGGCCTCTGTTTCCTCGAAGGTTCGCAAGGCGGTTGACGATGCGACCGAATCCAATCCCGATCTGCAGGCACAGGTGGCTGCGCTTCGGGAAGACATTGCGAACATCACGGCGACACTCGGCAAGATCGGCAAGAATAGAGCCCAGGATGCCCGGAGAAGCGCGGCAAGTTCGTTCGAATCCGCGAAGTTACGCGGCGAAGAGACTTTCGAAGACCTGCGGCTGCAGGCGCGCGAGCTGGAAGACCAGATCGTTGAGACGGTGCGGGAAAAGCCCTTGACCACGCTCGCAGTCGCAGCCGGCGTGGGTTTCCTTCTCGCGCTTATCGCTCGCCGCTGACATGCTGAAGCTGCTGGCCCCACTTTTAACCAGCCTGGCGGCTGGAGAGGTCGGCTTGGTCGTCAGCCGAGCCAAACAGAGCGCCATCTTCGCCGCAATCATCGCGGTTCTGGTGACGATTGGCGCCGTTTTCCTGTTGGTGGCGGCGCAGATCAGCTTGGCAGAACATTACGGCCCGTTATATGCGGCCCTGATCATCGCGGGTTCAGCCTTTGGCCTCGCGATCATCGCGTATATTGCAATGAAAATCGCCTCTTCCTCGGCACGACGCCGCCAGGAAGAACGCGCCAAAGTAGATACATCGACCGTATTGACCATCGCGGCCCTGGCCGTGGCTCCAGCGCTGCTTCGTTCGAGAGCGTTGCTGTTGCTCACGGTCCCGCTTGTAGCATTTGGTGGCCTGTCTCTCGCAGGCAAGAAGAAAAAGCGTCGCCCCCGCAACGACCCATCAGCCGGCGGCGGGATCTGACTGATCCCCGATCGGCATTGAGACGATTGCCTCTATGCCGGTCTCCGGATAGCTCAGCCGCACACTGCTCGACAGCACCTTATCCAAACTGCGTTCGATCAATTTCAAACCCAACCCTCGGGTGTTCGGCGCCGTTACGCGCGGGCCATTGGATTCCGTCCAGCGGATGACGATGCGCGACGCATGCAGCCCGACTTCCAGTTGCCAGACGATACGCACATGACCGGTGGCGACCGACAGTGCGCCATGTTTTACGGCGTTGGTGGCAAGCTCATGCAAGGCGATCCCTAGCCCGAGGGCATGATCAGGAGGCAGCATGATATCTTCGCCCACCAGTTCAATCTGGCCAATATCGAAGATCGCGTAAGGCTCCACCTGTTTCGTGATGAGATCGACGAGACTGATCCCGCTCCACTCGCGATCTGACAACAATGTGTGAGCCTCGGAGATTGCGCGCAGACGGCCTGAGAAGGCTTCCATAAATTCTGCCGGATCGGACGTGCGGCTTAGCGTCTGCCTTGCCAGCGATTGCAGCATGGCTAGCGTATTCTTCACCCGGTGATTAAGTTCGCGCAGGAGAAAGCGCGTCTTCTCCGACGCCGTCTTGGTTTTGGTGATATCGATGTTGACGCCTACAGCTACGACCGGCTTGCCGGATGCGTCGCGCTCGAATATGCGGCCGCGGCCAAGCAGCCATTGGCCTGACGAAGCGACGCGAAACTCGCCGACATAATCCTGATTCTGCGCCAGTGCCCGCGTGAAGGCCGACTTCATGGCAGGGAAATCGTCGGGATGCATAGCCCGAAACACATCTTCGCCGCTGACGGTGCGATCCGAATCGAGTCCGAGCATTTCATAGGCCATGCGATTGCCTGTGAACCGGCCGTTTCGCAGATCCCAGACCCAGCTTCCGACATTTCCGACTTCGAGCGCCATGGCATTGCGATCGTCATCCCGATGCAGCGTAGCGACGCGCTCATCTCCCTGCCGCGAGTCACGCTTGAGCTCGATCAGTGACCCCGCCACCTTGGCGAGACGTGTCAACTGCTCCTGCTCTGCGGAGGTAAACTCCGTTCGTGTTTCGTCCGACATGACGCTGACCGCGCCAATACATTCATCCGAGACGCAGATGGGCGCCACCGCAATAAATCTCAGTTGCGGCGCATGGGTAACGCAATGAAGTTCGGAAAAACGGACATCCTCTGCTGCATTGAGAATGACAAGACAACTGGCTTCAGGAATCGTCAAAGCCGCGGCTTCAAAGGTCCACATGTTGGCGCGTCCAAGCGTTCCCCTATGCGCTAGAACCTTGCTCTGCCGCTCATCGACAAGCGAGATTTGAGCAGCTGCCGCGCCTGACGTGGAAAGCGCAAGTGCAGCTACGTTATCAAAATCCGTGTCGTTCTCAATTGCCAACGGCGTCAGGCTCGAAAGGACATCGAGCCGGGCAGGCTCGGACATTGCCTGAAAAAGGTTTTCTGAAATTGGCGGTGATTTCATATCTCTATGAGGCACTCCACACCCCGCTCCCCACACTAATCGTTACTACATCATGGTCCATCAACGCCACCCTTTAAGCATGGTTCCAGACGGGAACAAATAATCGGCCTCCCCGTTTTGGTTGAGTGTTCAATGATTTTGTTGGGCATAAAATGGAGAGACCCATGCTCGAAGCGAACGATATTCTCACCGATGCGGGATTGAGTAGGGAACAGAAAATTGCACGGCTCAAGGAACTTTTGAGCGAAGCAAGGGGCTTGCAAAGAGCGGCCACTGAGGGCGGCATGGACCCGGATGACGGTGTGACGCGCAACCTTCGCGATATTGAACTGGCTCTCGACCAATTGAATGCGGAGCAGCCGGAAGCCGGCGCCGCCACGCTTTAGCGATTGCAGCGTAACCGACGGCTCCTAACTCGTTAGATGAACGGCCTCGGGATCGAAGACAGCCCTGACCATTTCGAGATTTGGAGCAGTGTTGTCTCGTCGAGCACGTCACAGCCGCGGTCAAGCCAGCGCAAGGCACCGCGACCTGCCAGTTTTTTCAAGGTTTTGTTGGTATGAACGATGGAGAGCCCTAACGTATCGGCGACATGTTGTTGCCGGAGCGGCATGACCAGGGTATCGCCTTTCACCAAACCGACGCTCTTGGCGCGTTGAAAAAGGAAGGCGAAGAGATAGGCCGCCCGCTCGAGCGCAGTACGCCTTCCGACGCTCAGCAATATCTCATCCAGCATCTGCTCCTCGCGCGATGCTATCCATGTGATGTCGTAAGCAAGGCTTGGGAAATAGCAAATAAAGTCGGGAGCTTGTCGCGCTGGAAAACGCACAGGATCATAGGCGACAGTGCCTCGATCGAATGAGACATCTCCCGCATAAGCGATCCTTGCAAGCCAATGAGATCACCAGGAAGAACATAGTTCAGGATCTGCCGGCGGCCGTCCTCGAGCATCTTGTAGCGAAAGCCCCATCCGGATAGGACCGTGAAAAGATGCGCGCTGTTGGCTCCCTCGACAAGCACGGTGGTCCCGGTATCGGCCACGAGTTCGCCCGTCTTGAAGGTCGATAAAAAATCTATCTCATCCTTTTGATGCGGCTGCAGGTGCGCAAAACCCTGCAAAGGGCATTTGTCGCACGGGTATTGCCGTGCTGTCGATGCGGCTGTGTTCATGCCCATATCCCCGTTCGGATTTACGCTACCACGATGCCGGTAAATTGCGCGTGCGATCTTTGCAATCGGCATGTCTTAGTTAAATGACACATGTCATCACTCCGCTCATAACGGCTCCCCGAAAAGGAGCAAATGAGATGGAAATGACCGGCATGCGGATTCTGGTCCTGGAAGATGAATATCTGATAGGGTTGGATCTTGAACGCATAGCAGAAGAATCTGGGGCGCAGTCGGTACAACTTATTGCAACTGTTGGTGAATTGCAGGCTCAGATCGCCAACGAGACCGACTATGATCTGGCTATTCTTGAGGTTCAGGCGCGAGGAGTCTCGTCGCTTGATTCGGCTGCCGAAATGCAACGCCGCGGCCTGCCGATCGTTTTCACCACGGCCTATGACAGCCAGGCCAACGGTGTTCCAGGTTTTCCGGATATTCCCGTTGTCGCCAAGCCCTATGGAAAAGCGCAGATCCTCCAGGCAGTCGCCAAGGCGCTGGCCAATTCCCAGCACAATCCCGCCTCGCGCCGAAACGGCGCCTCAGGCGAATTTGTTTGATGTGACCTGCGTCGCGATTGAATCCGGACCATAATCGACTTCGCCCTGAACTTCGAGAAGTTCCTGCAATCGCGTCCGTGCACGGCTAACCCGGCTCTTGATCGTCCCGACGGCGCAACCGCAAATATCGGCTGCCTCCTCGTAGGAGAATCCGGAGGCGCCGACGAGAATGATAGCTTCACGCTGATCGTCGGGGAGTTTGTCGAGGGCCTTGCGAAAATCCTGGAGGTCCAGCGATCCGTACTGCGCCGGATGGACCGAGAGCTGTTCGGTGAACGTGCCATCGGAATCCTGCACCTCACGGCCACGCTTGCGCATCTGGCTGTAGAATTCGTTGCGCAGGATGGTAAACAGCCAGGCCTTGATGTTGGTGCCGGGCTCAAAGGAGTCCTGCTTGGCCCAAGCCTTCATGATCGTATCCTGCACAAGGTCATCGGCCCTGTCGGGGTTGCCGATGAGCGATACGGCAAATGCGCGCAGCTTTGGCAGCGACGCAATCAAGTCTCTCTTAAAATCAGTCGATTCGTGGACCATTCACCAGCCTGCTATTCAGGGGTTTGCGCGTGGTTGCGTTCAGCCTCGTCAAGCTTCTCGAGCAAGTCCAGAAAACGAGCCGGAATCTCTTCCTCCTGTACGGATGCATAAAGCGCACGTAGCTTCAATCCAATCTCAGTCTCGGCATTCCTGATATCGCGGCGACGGACCCGCGCTTTTTCAGGCGCGTCAATTGAGGATTTTCTTGCGTTCATTCGTAGGATCTTTGCTGTTGGCGCAGAGCGAATTCGGATTAATCCAATAAGTTAAGCACATTAGCAGTGATAATTCTTCACGAGAGGAAAAGTTCCGTTGTCGGGAACTTTTTTTTTGCGAATGTGTTTCTGTTCGTCGCTTATATCAGGCCGGCTCATCATATTCACCGGAGAACAGGGAACTCACTATGTCATTATCCACCCGGATAGCCCCACACTTGCCTTACCTTCGCCGATTTGCGCGCGCCATCACCGGCTCGCAATCATCGGGCGATGCCTACGTCGCAGCGACCCTTGAAATTCTCATTGCCGACGTTTCCTTGTTCCCGAATGCCGGGTCGGACCGTGTCAGCCTTTATAAGCTGCTGGTCAAACATTTTAATTCGGTCAATGTCCGCCCGCTGGAACTGCAGTCGGAATATGGATGGGAAAAACATGCGGCCGCCAACCTCACGTCGATAGCCCCAAAGGCGCGGCAGGCTTTCCTGCTCATCAGTCTCGAAGGCTTCAGCAAAGCCGAGACCATGGAAATTCTCGATGTCGATGAGGGTGAACTCTACGAACTTCTCGACGAGGCATCGGTCGGTATCTCCAAGCAGATTGCTACCGACATTCTCATCATTGAAGACGAACCGCTGATCGCCATGGATATCGAGCATATGGTTGACAGCCTGGGCCACCGCGTGGTCGGCATTGCCCGAACCAAAGACGAAGCCGTTTCGCTCTACGCTTCAACCAAGCCGAGCATGATTCTTGCCGATATTCAGTTGGCCGATGGAAGTTCGGGCATTGATGCCGTCAACAACATCCTCAGCCAGGATGCGGTTCCGGTCATTTTCATCACCGCATTCCCCGAACGTTTGTTGACCGGAGAGCGTCCCGAGCCGACGTTCCTTGTTACCAAGCCGTTCAACCCAGACATGGTCAAGGCGCTGATCACCCAGGCTCTCTTCTTCAAGGAAAGCAGCAAAGCTAAAGCATAACGACAACGCTACGCAGCAGGGAACCAAATCTTGTTCAATCCGTTACACCCCCGACGAGATAGGGAGAACGCTAAATGCTTTACTATGCTGTAATTTTTCTGATCATTGCGCTTGTCGCCGGTGCGTTGGGATTTGGTGGTATTGCCGGTGCTTCCGCCGGTATAGCCCAGATAATCTTCTACGTGTTCCTGGCACTGCTTTTGATCTCGCTCATCGCAAGCATCATCAGGCGCGCCTAAGTTTCGCCTGAGTAGCGCCAAAGCCGCCGGCCACAAGCCGGCGGTTTTCTTTTGCGTGACAGCTCCGAAAATCTCGTCCGAAAACTTGCGGGAACCGCAATTCCTGTAGTACTCACGGCTGCATGACACGTGAAGCGCGATTGTTCCGGCGAAAATTCGATCTTGCCTGGCTCGATGGCGCACCGATCAAATGGTCCAAGCTCGCCAAGCGCGTTCCCGCCGCGATCGTCGTCTACATTACCGCCCTCATTCTCCTGCGCCTTTCCCTCTCTCGCTTCATGGAAATCGACGAGGCGCAATTCGTCGGCGAAGTCTATCTCGCCTGGAATTACGGCAACTCTCATCCGCCCCTCTATAACTGGCTCGTTCGTCTGGCTTTGGAAATCACGCAGTGGAACTGGGTCTTTTCGGTTGCGCTAGTCAGGCTATCCCTCCTTGGTCTCTACCATTGGCTTTGCTTCGACGCCGCTCGCCGACTTGCGGGGGATCGCGCCGGTATTCTGGCAATCACCGCCTCGGCCTTCCTGCCTCAGATCGTCTGGATGTCGATCCAGACCACGGCTCATACGATTCTCGTCATGGTTGCTGCCATAGGCATCGTCCATGCCTTTGCCATAATAAGGGCGGGGCGCGGGGCGGTCGGTTTTGCCTGGTTCGGCTTTTGGGCCGCGGCAGGCGCCCTTGCGAAGTATAATTTCTTTATATTCCTTGTCAGTTTTCTGATCGCGGCCGCTCTGACCCCCGGTATTCGCCGCCAGCTGTTCCGGCGCCAAATCTGGCTGTCAGCGGCCATTTTTGTCGTAAGTTTTGCCCCGGTCGTCATTGCCTCGCTGCGCGCTCCTCTGTCGGCAACCGCCGGGCGGATGGAAAAGCTCGCGAGTTCGATCGATTACCTGTTGGTTTTCGATGTGCCGCACCTCGGGATCGACGGATTGCTGAGCCTCGGCATGTCCACGGCGCTGTGGGCGGGGCCGGCCCTTGTCATCTTCATCATCGGCAGAACCCGCGATCATCCGCGTCCCGCACCCGACGGCGATGCGGAGGTGCGCGTCCTGCTCCTGCGCACCGTGCTGATCGGTCTCGCCGCCTTCGCCACGCTTGTGCTTGCCGGCGATTATCATTCGGTGGCCGAGCGATACATGGCGCCGATCCTGGCGCCGACCGCTATCCTGCTTGCGCTCTACCTGCCGCAGGTTCTGGGAGCCCGCAACCTTCTTGCGATTGCCGGTTTCGTCTACATCCTTGCGCCAGTCGCCGTCGCATATATCGCCTTGTTTGAAACGCCCCGCTTCACCTTTCCGTTTGATGCGGTAGCCCTTTCCATCCGCGCGCAGGATCCAACACCAGCGCGCATTATCTCAAACCGGCAAGATGATGCCGCCAATGTTGCGGTGCAGTTGCATTGGCCGCCGGAACAAGGGTCGGCGAAAGATGTCGTCCTGGTCTGGCATGGGGATGAATCCGCACCGCATTCTGCAGACCTTCCAGCGGATGCCATGCTCCTCGGGCCTGCCGTGCGGGTCACTGCGCCGGTCAGGAACTTCAGCGGTCAGCTCCGAACCTTTAATTTCCAGCGTTATTCAGTCGCGCCACAGACCCAGGTTCCGAATAGCGGCGGATAAGCCAGAACACGCCGACTGTGTCGAGGAAGGCGACCGCAGCCCGGTCGAAGAACCCGTACTTGGAAACACCCGAGCGCCGGGGCCGATCCTCAACATCCACCTCGACGACCGGCAGCCCCGCCCGGCGGGTCAGGGCCGGCAGGAAACGATGCATATTGTCGAAATATGGCAGACCCTGCGCAAGGTCCCGCGGCAGGACCTTGAAACCACAGGCTGTGTCCTTGCAGTCGTCCTTCAGCAAACGCCGGCGCACGAAATTGGCAAATTTGGAGGTGAGGAGTTTCACAACGCCATCATTGCGCCGTTTGCGAATACCGGCAAAAAGAGCCGGCTTCGCGTTGGAAATGCGCAGCCAGAGCCGGGCCAGATCCTTCGGGTCGTTTTGGCCGTCACCGTCGAGGGTTGCGACCCACCGACCGGAGGCTGCGCGAAATCCCGTGACAAGCGCCCGCGACTTCCCGGTACGCCGTTCGTGGCGCAGCACATAGGCGCGGTTACCCGCCGCCAGCGCCTCTTCTGCCGAACCGTCCGAGGATCCATCATCAATGACGATGATCTCATAATCCGGTCCGCTCGCCAGCGCCGCGTCGATCTCCTTGATCAGCGCGCCGATGTTTCCGGCTTCATTGTGCACAGGAATGATAATTGTCAGATCAGTCATCACGCGAGCCATTGTGGACCGGCGAGCACGTTCAGCGAACCGCGTCGGTGCCATTCACATAGAGTGTTTCACTTGCGATGAGAAGCGGTTACGTGACTTCTCCTATGCCGGCCCCTCCGACGCCGATGCATCGCCGCAATTCCGCCATGCCTTTTTTGCTACAAAATGCGCAGCTTTCGACGCGGCTGGTTTATGGTTAATACTTCATTAATCGAAGTCTCCCTAGAGTCGGGAACAAACCATACGCATGTTCCGGTCCGAGAATGATTTTTGAGGCATCAAAGGCAGTATTCCACACACGCAGGCTTGGCCTGACGTGTTCGGCCCTTTTTGCCTTCGCGCTCTGCTGCACCGCGCCTGCCCGCGGCCAGGAGACCCCGCCAGCTCCGACGTCGCCGGCCGCCGAGTCGCTCGACGCGCGGCGGCTTCAGTCGCTCAAGGAGCTTGAGGATCTCACCAGCCAGATCTCGCTGTCCTCGGAACGCGTCACGGCCCTCGACAATGAAATTGCCGGGCTGAAGAAGGACCAGACGACAATCACCGCGGCGTTGATTCAGTCAGCGCAAACCGAGAAGAAGCTGACACAGGACATAGCGGGCTTCACCAACAAGCTGGCCGATCTGCGCGGTCAGGAAGACAGCGTGCGCACCTCATTGAGACAGCGGCGTGGCGCGCTGGCGGAAGTGCTTGCAGCACTCCAGCGCATGGGCCTCAGCCCCCCGCCAGCCCTGCTCGTTCGTCCCGATGATGCCCTCGCCTCGGTTCGAAGCGCCGTCCTGCTTGGCGCTGTTGTCCCGGAAATGCGCCAGCAGACCGAAGTCCTTATCGCCGACCTGAAAGAACTCGACCGGGTGAAAAACTCGATTGCGGAAGAGCAGACGCGCCTGACAGCTGCTCTTTCAAGCCAGGCCGAGGAAAAGAAGCGGCTCGACCTTCTGCTGGCGGAAAAGCAGAAGTTGCAGACGACGTCCGAAGAAACACGCATGGCCGAACAGGCAAGGTCGGAGGAACTGGCGAAGCGCGCGACATCCCTGCGCGATCTCATTGCCTCGCTTGAAAAGGACATGCAGGAGGTCCAGAAAGCCGCCAGCGCCGCCAGCGCCCAGGAACAGCAGAAGCTCCAGGCAAGCCAGCAGCGCGCCGACGATTTTGCCGCCAACCAGAACCGCCTTTCGGCCCAGGTCAACTTTGCGTCTTTAAAAAGCCATCTGGCCCTGCCAGCAGCGGGGAAACTTGTTAAGCATTTTGGCGATGACGATGGCCTTGGTGGCGTCCTGCAAGGTGACACGCTCGAGACCCTCCCGGGGGCGACCATAACGGCGCCGATGGACGCTGTCGTCCTTTATGCCGGCGCATTTCGTTCCTATGGTCAGCTCTTGATACTTGATGCCGGGAATGGATATCATGTCGTCTTGGCGGGCATGAAAAAAATCAATGTCTCCCAAAATCAGTTTGTTCTGGCGGGAGAACCGGTCGGTGTGATGAACGAGCAACTAGTTGCCAGTACGGCACCCGTTCCGATGGGAAATGGAGCTCCAATGCTTTACATTGAGTTCCGAAAGGATACAAAACCTATTAATCCCGCCCCCTGGTGGGCGGATCGGCTTGCTGGAAGGACCGCAAATGATACGTAGGCTAACGCTTCTCATGGCTGGCGCACTGATGGGCGCAACAGCGATGGTCGTTGTGCAGGGTGCTCTGCCCACAACCGCTGCAGAAGCTGCGGGCACCGACACCTACAAACAGCTTTCAATTTTTGGTGATATCTTCGAGCGTGTGCGCGCCCAATATGTCACTCCGCCGGATGACAAGAAGCTCGTCGAAAGCGCCATCAACGGCATGCTGACCTCGCTTGATCCGCATTCATCCTACATGAATGCCGAGCAGGCGCAGGATATGCGCGTTCAGACCAAGGGCGAATTCGGCGGCCTCGGCATCGAGGTCACCATGGAGAACGAACTCGTCAAGGTTATCGCCCCCATCGAGGACACCCCGGCCGCCAAGGCTGGCGTTCTTGCCGGCGATTATATCTCGCAGATTGATGGTACTGATGTTCGCGGCCTGACGCTGACCGACGCGGTCGACAAGATGCGCGGCGAAGTGAATACGCCTATCGAACTGACCCTCATCCGCCAGGGCGCCGACAAGCCGATCAAGCTCACGATCGTCCGCGACGTGGTCAAGGTGAAGGCGGTCAAGTACCGCGTTGAGAACGATGTCGGCTATGTCCGCGTCATCTCGTTCACCGAGCAGACCTTTGATGACTTGCAGAAGGCGATCAAGGACATCCAGAGCAAGGTTCCGAACGACAAGCTGAAGGGCTTCGTCCTCGACCTGCGCCTCAACCCAGGCGGCCTGCTTGATCAGGCTGTCGCGGTCTCCGATGCCTTCCTCGACAAGGGCGAGGTGGTCTCGACCCGTGGCCGCGATCCACAGGATATCACCCGGTTCGATGCCCGCCCGGGCGATCTCACCAACGGCAAGCCGCTGATCGTTCTCATCAACGGCGGTTCGGCAAGCGCGTCCGAGATCGTCGCCGGTGCGTTGCAGGATCACCGTCGCGGGACCGTGCTCGGCACCCGCTCGTTCGGCAAGGGTTCGGTCCAGACCATCATCCCGCTCGGGGAAAATGGCGCGCTACGCTTGACGACGGCGCTGTATTACACGCCGGCCGGCAAGTCGATCCAGGGCAAGGGAATCGTTCCCGATATCGCCGTCGAGCAGCCGCTGCCCGACGAGCTCAAGGGCCAGGATATCACCCGCGGTGAATCCGATCTCAAGGGCCATATCAAGGGCGTGCAAGAAGATGCCGAAGGTTCGGGCTCCATCGCCTATGTGCCGCCGGATCCGAAGGACGACCTGCAGCTGATCCAGGCGCTGAAGCTCCTGCGCGGCGAACAGGCCAATGCGGCCTTCCCGGCCGACCCCAAGAAGGGCGTGCCAAACTAATATGACGACATGTGGGGCCAGGCGATCAGCAAGCAGTCTGGCTCCATATTCGCAACGTGAAAATTTCCTCTCTTTCCTCCATCTCTCCGGCCCTCACGCGTGAACGTCGACCTCAACCGGCCGCTGGGAAGAAACAGCAAACGGCCAAGACAATCCGGCAATCTAACACCAGGACGCTGGCTACCGCCTCTCTTGGTAGCCACCTGTATCGTCGGACTGTCTTCCCTGATTTCGTTCACCAGCCATCAGGGCTTCCGCAATCCCGCGCCGGAACCCGAGAAGCCGCAGGTCGCTGAGGCACCTCCGCCGCCCGCCCCGCCAAGTGCTGCTCCGGCGCCGCCGCAGACTGCGAACAATCTTCCCGGCAAGGTCATCTCCCCCGAAGGAGGGCCGAAGGTGATCGTGGTCGGCGATCCGAACAAGCGCACGCAGGATCCGCGCACGGCACACATTCCCGAACAGGACTTGATCGAGCAGTCACCGCAAGGCCCTCTCCCGACCGTTGCACCTGACGGCAGGCGTCCGCTCGACGTCTATGCCCGGCCCTGGTCTGGTGCACGCGGCGCGCGTGTCGCAATCGTGATCGGCGGGCTCGGGCTTTCGCAGACCGGTTCGCAGAATGCCATTCGCGCATTGCCCGGTGAGGTGACTCTGGCCTTCTCGCCAGAGGGCAACAGCCTCGGCCGGTGGATGCAGGCGGCCCGCCAGGATGGCCATGAGATCCTGATGCAGATCCCGCTCGAACCCTTCGACTATCCGCGCGTCAACCCCGGCCGCAACACGTTGACGGTGGATGCGCCAGCACCAGTGACGCTTGAAAACCTTCACAAGACGATGGGCCGTATTACCAATTATACCGGCGTTATGAACTATATGGGCGCTCGCTTCACCGCCGACGCCAACGCCATGACGCCCGTCATCCAGGATGTGGCACGGCGGGGCCTGCTTTACCTCGACGATGGCACATCGGCGCGCAGCACGGCTGACGCAATCGCTGGGCAGCAGGGCGCGCCCTTCGCGGTATCCGATGTCCTTATCGATGCGTCGCAGGATCGTGGGAACATCTTGAAAAAGCTCGATGAACTCGAGCGCATTGCCCGTGCCAAGGGCAGCGCCATTGGCACCGGTTCTGCCTTTGACGTCACGGTCGAGGCGGTAACGTCATGGGTTAATGAAGCGAAGGCGCGTGGCATCGAGATCGTTCCCATCTCGGCCCTTGTCCGCGATCCCCAAAACGGCTAGCAGGGCGGCAGCAAGCATTTGGAGATTTCGCCATGAGCAAGAAGCCGGTCGATCCACAATCCCTGCCTTACCGGCCCTGTGTCGGCATCATGGTTCTCAACAAGGAGGGCCTCGTCTGGGCTGGCCATCGCATCATGATACCGGGCGATGAAATGGATGGTGCAACGCAACTCTGGCAGATGCCGCAAGGCGGCATCGACAAGGGCGAGGAGCCGGAACCCGCTGCCCTGCGCGAACTCTACGAAGAAACCGGCATGAAGAGCGTTTCATTGCTGGCGGAAGCGCCGCACTGGATCAATTACGAACTGCCGCCACATCTCGTCGGCATCGCGCTCAAGGGCAAATACCGCGGGCAGACGCAGAAGTGGTTCGCCTACCGCTTTGAAGGTGACCCAAGCGAAATCGCCATCAACCCGCCTCCGGGTGGCCATACCGCCGAATTCGATGAATGGGCCTGGAAACCCATGACGCAATTGCCCGATCTCATCGTGCCATTCAAGCGCAAGGTCTATGAAGAGGTCGTTGCAGCATTCCGGCATCTGGCCAGTTAGTAACTTTAATGAAAAAAGCGGGCACTTGGCCCGCTTTTAAACTTCCAAATCGAAGGGGATACCGCCTCAGGCGGCTTTGATGGCTTCCTCGAGCGTCGTCAGCTGGCCCAGAAGATCTTCCAGGCGGGCGCGTTCTTCGCGCGTCGTCGCATCCTCGAAATCTTCCTTCGCGTCCTTGATCCGGCGCTGCAATTCATCGGCCTTTATATCGGTGACGTGCACTGCCGATTCCGCGAGGAGGGTGCAACCATCGGGCGTCACATCAACGAAACCGCCGAAGACGACATAGCTGTCCGGCTTGCCGTCCGCCATCTTTACGGTGACAACGCCAGGCTTCACGGTTGCCATCAGCGGCGCATGGTGCGCCATCACGGTCATGTAGCCTTCCGTGCCCGGAACCACGACTTCAATGACCTGTTCCGAAAGAAGCAGGCGCTCTGGCGATACGAGTTCGAACTGGAAGGCTTCTGCCATGATATTCACTCAATTCCCGTGGTCTTGATCGAGATGGACAAGGGCGGGCCGGAGCCCGCCATCAGTCTCTGGATCAGGCAGCTTCCGCTGCCAGGCGCTGTGCCTTCTCGATGGCTTCGTCGATCGAGCCAACCATATAGAAGGCAGCTTCCGGCAGGTGATCGTAGTCGCCGTTGCAAAGGCCCTTGAAGCCCTTGATCGTGTCGGCGAGATCGACCAGCTTGCCCGGCGAACCGGTGAAGACTTCAGCAACGAAGAACGGCTGCGACAGGAAGCGCTCGATCTTGCGGGCGCGGGCAACAACCAACTTGTCGTCTTCGGAAAGTTCGTCCATGCCAAGGATGGCGATGATGTCCTGGAGCGACTTGTAGCGCTGCAGGATCGACTGAACCTGACGAGCAGTCTGGTAGTGCTCTTCGCCGACGATGATCGGATCGAGCATGCGCGATGTCGAGTCGAGCGGATCCACGGCCGGGTAGATACCCTTTTCCGAGATGGCGCGGTTAAGAACCGTCGTCGCATCAAGGTGGGCGAAGGATGTTGCCGGCGCCGGGTCGGTCAAATCGTCGGCGGGAACGTAGATCGCCTGAACCGACGTGATCGAGCCCTTGTGGGTCGTGGTAATGCGTTCCTGCATCGCGCCCATGTCGGTCGCAAGCGTCGGCTGGTAACCCACGGCGGACGGGATACGTCCGAGCAGGGCCGACACTTCAGAACCCGCCTGGGTGAAGCGGAAGATGTTGTCCACGAAGAACAGGACGTCCTGGCCCTGATCGCGGAAATGCTCGGCCACCGTCAGGCCCGAAAGGGCAACGCGGGCGCGCGCACCTGGCGGCTCGTTCATCTGGCCATAGACCAGCGCGGCCTTGGAGCCGGCACCGCCGCCTTCCTTGTTCACGCCGGACTCGATCATTTCGTGGTAAAGGTCATTGCCTTCACGCGTACGCTCGCCAACGCCGGCGAAAACTGAATAACCACCGTGCGCCTTGGCGACGTTGTTGATCAGTTCCATGATGAGAACGGTCTTGCCGACACCTGCACCGCCGAAGAGGCCGATTTTGCCGCCGCGAGCATAGGGAGCGAGGAGATCGACAACCTTGATGCCCGTCACAAGGATCTGGGCTTCCGTCGACTGCTCGACATATTCCGGCGCCGACTGGTGAATGGCTCGGGTCACCTTGGTGTTGATCGGACCTGCTTCATCGACGGGCTCGCCGATGACGTTCATGATACGGCCGAGCGTCTCGTCGCCGACGGGAACCATGATCGGCGAACCGGTGTCATAGACCGGCTGGCCGCGGACGAGACCTTCGGTCGAATCCATGGCGATCGTACGAACGGTGTTTTCGCCGAGGTGCTGCGCCACTTCGAGAACCAGGCGGTTGCCAAGGTTGTCGGTTTCGAGCGCGTTGAGGATCAATGGCAGATTGCCATCTTCAAACGCAACGTCGACGACGGCGCCAATGACCTGGCTGACGCGGCCAGCTGCGCCGCTGGCCTTAAGCGTCGCCTTCGGTGCGGCAGCCTTGGGAGCAGCTGTCTTTGCTGCGGGCTTCGCAGCGGCTTCCGCCTTTGCGGCCGCCGCCTTTGGTGCAGCTGCCTTTGCGGGCTTAGCTGCTGACGCAGCCGGCTTGGCTGCGGGTGTCTTCGGGGTCGCTGCTTTTGCCATCGATCCTTACCTTCGCGATTAGAGCGCTTCCGCGCCCGAAATGATTTCGATCAGTTCCTTGGTGATCTGGGCCTGACGCTGGCGGTTGTACGACATCGTCAGCTTGTTGATCATGTCGCCGGCATTGCGGGTTGCATTGTCCATGGCGGACATGCGCGCACCCTGCTCCGACGCCGCGTTTTCAAGGAGAGCGCGGAAAACCTGGACGGAAATATTGCGCGGAATGAGGTCACCCAGAATGGATGCCGGATCCGGCTCATATTCGTAGACTGCGTCGCCGGCGCTTTCCGGTTCCACTTCGCTTATGGAATTTGCCGGTATGAGCTGCTGGGCGGTCGGGATCTGCGCGATCACCGACTTGAATTCCGAGTAGAACAGCGTTGCCACATCGAAGCCGCCCTCGTTGTAGAGCGCGATGATCTTGTGGCCGATTGCATCGGCATTGGCAAAGCCGACCTGCTTCACTTCGCGAAGATCGACGTGGTCGATGATATGGCGACCGAGATCACGGCGCAGAATGTCAGCGCCCTTCTTGCCGACCGTCAGGATCTTGACGGTCTTTCCGTCGGCGATCAGCCGGCGGGCATGATCGCGCGCCAGACGCACGATCTGAGCATTGAAGCCGCCACAAAGGCCGCGTTCGGAAGTGCACACGACGAGCAGATGCACATCGTCCTTGCCGGTTCCGCTCATCAGCACCGGCGCATCGGCACCGTCGACGTTGGAGGCGATGTTCGCCAGCACCGCAGCCATGCGCTGCGAGTACGGGCGAGCCGCCAACGCAGCGTCCTGCGCACGACGCAGCTTCGCCGCGGCGACCATCTGCATCGCCTTGGTGATCTTCTGCGTCGCCTTGACCGAGGCGATCCGGTTTCTCAGATCCTTTAACGAAGGCATCCGTTCATCCCGTCAATGAAGTTTAAGCGAAAGACTTGGCAAAGGCATCGACTGCTGCCTTGAGCTTGCCCTTGGTGTCGTCGCTGATCTGCTTCTCCTTGGCGATCGTCTCGAGAATGTCCTTGTTCTCGGTACGCAGCCAGGTGAGGAGGCCGTGCTCGAACTTGCCGACCTGATTGACGGCAAGCTTGTCGAGATAGCCATTGACGCCGGCAAAGATCACCGCAACCTGCTCTTCCGTCTTCAGCGGCGAGAACTGCGGCTGCTTCAGGAGTTCGGTCAGGCGAGCACCACGGTTGAGAAGGCGCTGCGTCGAAGCATCGAGATCGGAGCCGAACTGCGCGAACGCCGCCATTTCGCGGTACTGCGCAAGCTCACCCTTGATCGAACCTGCGACCTGCTTCATCGCTTTGATCTGTGCGGCCGAACCAACGCGGGAAACCGAGAGGCCGACGTTAACGGCCGGGCGGATACCCTGGTAGAAGAGGTTCGTTTCGAGGAAGATCTGGCCGTCGGTGATCGAGATCACGTTGGTCGGAATATAGGCCGAAACGTCGTTCGCCTGGGTCTCGATGACGGGGAGCGCAGTCAGCGAACCGGCACCGTTTTCGTCATTGAGCTTTGCCGAACGCTCGAGCAGACGGGAATGGAGATAGAAAACGTCGCCGGGATAAGCTTCGCGGCCCGGTGGGCGGCGCAGCAGCAGCGACATCTGGCGATAGGCGACAGCCTGCTTCGACAGATCGTCATAGCCGATCAGCGCGTGCATGCCATTGTCGCGGAAATATTCGCCCATCGTGCAACCCGCAAATGGAGCGAGGTACTGCATCGGTGCCGGATCGGAGGCAGTTGCAGCAACGACGATCGAATATTCGAGGGCGCCGCGCTCTTCGAGGATCTTCACGAACTGCGCAACAGTCGAACGCTTCTGACCGATGGCGACATAGACGCAATAGAGCTTGTCCGTCTCATTGCCGGCATCGTGAGCCGGCTTCTGATTGAGGAACGTGTCGAGAATGATGGCGGTCTTGCCGGTCTGGCGGTCGCCGATGACGAGCTCGCGCTGGCCGCGACCAACCGGGATGAGGGCATCGATGGCCTTGAGGCCGGTCGACATCGGCTCATGCACCGACTTGCGCGGGATGATGCCCGGCGCCTTGACGTCGACGCGGGAACGCTGCGTCGCCTTGATCGGACCCTTGCCGTCGATCGGATTGCCGAGCGCATCAACAACGCGGCCGAGCAGTTCCTTGCCGACGGGAACGTCAACGATGGCGCCGGTACGCTTGACGGTGTCGCCTTCCTTGATGTCGCGATCGGAGCCGAAAATAACGACGCCGACATTGTCGCTTTCAAGGTTCAGGGCCATGCCACGGGTGCCGCCCGGGAACTCGACCATCTCACCGGCCTGAACATTGTCCAGACCATAGACGCGGGCGATACCGTCACCGACGGACAGAACCTGGCCGACTTCGGAGACTTCTGCCTCCTGGCCGAAATTCTCGATTTGCTTTTTCAGGATTGCGGAAATTTCCGCGGCGCGGATGTCCATCAGCCGACCTCTTTCAGTGCAAGCTTAAGCGAAGAAAGTTTTGTGCGAAGTGAAGTGTCGATCTGGCGCGACCCCATCTTGACGACGAGGCCTCCGAGGATCGACGGATCAACGGTGACATTGATTGTCACGTCCTTGCCGGCGACGCTTTTCAGCGTGGCCTTCAATTCATTTTCCTGCGCTGCTGTAAGGGCATGCGCGGAAGTAACGTCCGCGGCGATTTCACCGCGATGGGCGGCGGCAATCTGGCGGAACGACTGGATCATGGATGGTACGGCGAAGAGGCGGCGATTTTGCGCGGCGACGCGCAAGAAATTGCCGACCAGCCCGCCGATCTTGGCCTCGGCCAGGATCGCGGAGATCGCGCGCACCTGATCGCCGGACGAGAATACCGGGCTTGCTACCAGGCGCTTCAGATCGGGACTGCCATTGACCAGAGTCTCGAAACGATCGAGATTCTTTTCGACCTCGGCAAGCGAATTCGCTTCCAGCGCAAGTTCGAACAACGAACCCGCGTAACGCTGGGCAACACCGGAAATGAGCGACGTAGTTTCTGCCACGAACGACAAGCTCTCTGGTTTGAAGCCAAAAATCAGGAAACCGGAAGGAAGTTTTCGGTCAAATCTTTGGCATTATTGATTTTTTTACCGCCTTGGGTGAAGCCCTGAAGCTGCCTTAGACGTGATTTGAATGCCGTCTAGCATAGGAAGACAGGACTCGCAACACGCGAATCCGCTAAATGAGGAGGCAGAATCGCCGCAGCTTCGGATAATTATGAGTAAGCAATTCCACTAATGCTCGGCGGCTCAGGCGACAAAGCCGAAGGCAAATAGAAGCGGACCCGCCGCAAGCAGCAGTTCGATGACGACCCAGGCCCAGTTGTACGGCTTGTTGCCGCCGTCGGACATCATCGAAATCAGCCGGCCGAAGACCGTGAAGCCCCAGGAAACGCCGAGCGCGATCCAGAGAAAAGGTTGTGCAAATACAAGGGCGCTAAGTCCAAGTCCGAGGTAGAAGCCGGCGAATGTCGCACGGATTTCGGAAAGCGCCTCGGGGCGCTCCGGCTTCGTCTGCAAGCGCATTATCCTCATGGCAGCGCGCGGCGCAAAGAACAGCACCAGCCCGAAGACGACGGTGATGGCCGCCGACAGCCATGCCATCCATTCGCCCTGACTTGCCGGCCAATAGAGTTCCATGATCCCCTGCCCCTTCCGCCGAAGCGTTAACCGCGATGCAGATCTTATAGAAAGCTTTGCGGATCGATATCAACCTGCACCCGCGTCGATCCCCGTTCTTTTGGCCCATCCGCCAGCATGACGCGGATGAAGCCCTGAATATCCGACTTGCGTGTGCCGTGGACGAGGAGACGGAAACGATGCCGCCCGCGCACAAGGGCAAGTGGCGCCTCCGCCGGTCCGAGGACGCTGATCTGATCCGATGCCGGTGCTGCCCTGCGCAAGGCGCGCGCATGCGTCTCCGCTTCCTGGCGCGTCGCTGCCGAAATGATGAGCGACCCGAGCCGGCCGAAGGGTGGCAGGCTTGAGCGTTCGCGCTCTTCGATTTCCCGCTCGTAAAAGGCTTTTGCATCGCCCGAAACGATGGCGCGCATCACCGGATGATCCGGCTGGTAGGTCTGCAAAAGGCCGAGGCTCTTCTTGCCCGTGCGTCCCGCGCGGCCTGTCACCTGGCTCAACAGCTGGAACGTGCGCTCGGCGGCGCGGGGGTCGCCATTGGCAAGTCCGAGATCGGCGTCGACGACGCCGACCAGCGTCATGTTCGGGAAATTGTGCCCCTTGGCAACGAGCTGCGTGCCGATGACGATGTCGGCCTCACCCTTGGCGATCGCGTCGAGCTCAAGCCGCAGGCGCTTGACCCCCATGAGATCGGATGAGAGCACGATGATGCGGGCATCCGGAAAGGTCTTTTCCACTTCCTCGGCGATCCGCTCGACGCCCGGCCCGCAGGCAACGAGGTGATCGAGCGTTCCGCAGGAGGGACAAGCTTCCGGGCGCGCCTCATGGTGTCCGCATTGGTGGCAGACGAGTTGGCCGCGAAAGCGGTGCTCGACCAGCCAGCTCGAACAATCCGGGCACTGGAAGCGGTGGCCGCACACCCGGCAGAGCGTCAACGGTGCATAGCCTCGCCGGTTGAGGAAGAGCAGCGACTGTTCCTTGCGCTGCAATGTCTGATTGACCGCTTCGACGAGCGCGGGCGAGAGAAACCCGCCCGGTCGTGGCGGCGACCTGCGCATGTCGATGGACTTCAGATCCGGCATTGCTGCCTCGGCATAGCGCCCGGAAAGGCGGATGCGGTTGTACCGGCCCTGATTGGCGTTGACCTGGCTTTCGATCGACGGCGTGGCCGATGCAAGTACGACCGGGAAGCCGCCGATATGGCCGCGCACCACTGCCATGTCGCGGGCATTGTAGCAGACGCGATCTTCCTGCTTGTAGGCGGGATCGTGCTCCTCGTCGACGACGATCAGCCCCAGTTCCTGGAATGGCAGGAACAACGCTGACCGCGCGCCGGCAACGACACGCACCTGGCCCTCCATGACCTGTCGCCAGACCCGCTCGCGCATGCGCGGCGCAAGATCGGAATGCCACTCGGCCGGCTTGGTGCCGAAGCGATCATGGAAGCGATCGAGAAACTGCTGCGTCAGCGCAATTTCCGGAAGCAGGATCAGGACCTGCTTGCCTTGCTCGATGGCTTTGGCCACCGCCTCGAAATAGACTTCGGTCTTGCCGGAGCCGGTCACACCGTCAAGCAGCGACACCGAGAAACTTGCGGACGCCACGGCTTCAACGAGTTGATCCGCCGCCTCGCTTTGATCGCCCGAAAGCGACGCCTTGGCATAGTCGACATCGGGAGCGGCAACGACGGGGCGCGCCGGGATCATGACCTGTTCGAATACGCCTTGCGCCACCAGACCGTCGATTACGGTTGCCGAGACGCCTGCCGCGTGGGCAAGCCCCGTGCGCGTCCATGCCATGCCGCCTTCAGCAAGCTCGAGCACGCGGGCCCGGGCCCCGGTCATGCGGTCAGGTTCACGGCCGGCAAAGCGCAAGCCCGGCACAGGCGGCTCGGGATCGAAAGCCGCGGGCACGCGCAGCACCATGCGCGCCACCATGCCGGGTGGGGACAGTGTATAATCGGCGGCCCAGCGCATGAAGCGCAGCATGCCGTCGTCCACGGGCGGACAATCGAAAAGCTCGGATATGGGCCGCAGTTTCTTCGCATCGATGCTGTCAGTCGTGCCGTCCGTGACGATGCCTGCAACTTCGCGCGGACCGAGCGGCACCCGGACGATTGACCCGGCCCTGACGTCCATTCCGTCGGGGACGGCATAGCTGTAGGGCCGCTCTGCCGGCATCGGCACAAGCACGGGAACGGTTTTTTGCGGGATGAACGAATCCTGACTCATATATACGTGACCTTGGCGCGCCTTTCGGATAAAGAAAAGTCACTTTCCGGGAGATAGAATTGATCTCTCATTTAGACACCCGCATATCAGGAAGGAATGTTCCCATGAAATTCTTTGTCGATACCGCCGACGTGAAGGAAATCCGCGAGCTCAACGATCTCGGATTGCTCGATGGCGTAACCACCAATCCTTCGCTGATCCTCAAGTCCGGTGGCAGCATCATCGAAGTGACCAAGGAAATTTGCAGCATCGTCAACGGCCCGGTATCCGCCGAGGTCGCGGCAACCGAGTATGAGCAGATGATGAAGGAGGCCGCAGTCCTCTCCCGCATCGCCGACAACATCTGCATCAAGGTCCCGCTTACCCTCGATGGCCTCAAGGCCTGCAAGGCCCTGCGCTCGGATGGCCACCTCGTCAATGTGACGCTGTGCTTCTCCGCCAACCAGGCACTTCTTGCCGCCAAGGCCGGCGCCACGTTCATCTCGCCATTCATTGGCCGCATCGACGATACCGGCATCAATGGAATGGAACTGATTTCCGAGATCCGAACCATCTACGACAATTACGATTACCAGACGCAGATCCTTGCCGCCTCGATCCGCACCGTGAACCATGTCAAGGAAGCGGCTCTAATCGGTGCCGACGTCGCGACGGTTCCGCCAGCAACTCTGAAGGCATTGGTCAAGCACCCGCTGACCGACAAGGGCCTTGAGACTTTCCTTGCCGATTGGAAGAAGACGGGCCAGTCGATCGCCTGATCAGTCGCATTTTCAATGACGCCCGCCTGTTGCAAGACCGGCGGGCGTTTTCTTATGCTCGTGCGCGGCGCGCATCCGGCTAGGGGCAGGACTCATGAACGGTACGCCCGGCCGTCGCCGAGCGAGGTCATGCGCAGTATGACTATTGGTTCTTCGTCAGATCCTGGGCAACGCTGAGCTGAATCGCCTGCGCAACTTCCGCCGCCGCACGATTATATGCATCGCGATAAGCTCGCTGAACGGCGAACTGCTGTCTTGGCGCATCGTAGCCCGCATTTACAAGACGGCTGCCGCGGCCGATGACCTGACCGTCCGACACGCGCGTCAGAACGTAGTTGCCAGTCATGCGAATGGAGCCTGCGGTCGGCTGGCCCGATTTATCATTGGTCGCATTCTGGATCAGCGCCAGCGAAATGTTCTGGGATGCTATGGCGAGTTGGAGCGTATAGGCGACATGCGTCGGCTCGCCCGCACCGCCACCGAAGAGGAAGATCAGGTTGTTGCGTACTTCCTGGGTGACGCGATCGCCCGCCGGATTGACCGACACGGTCGCGAGCCGGGAGCGGACGCTGCCCGAGACGCCGGCGGCCGTGCTGCCGACCGGACCGGGATCGGAGTAGAGCGGCCGCACCTGGCAACCGCCTGCAATCAATGCCAAGCCGAGAACGCAGAAGGGAAGCAGCCGCTTGACGACGGAACCCGGCTGAAAACGATCAGGCAACGACATTGATGATCCTCTGCGGTACGATAATGACCTTCTTCGGTGAATTGCCATTCAGCGCGGCCTTGACGAAATCAAGCGCGAGGGTGGCCTTTTCGACCGCCAATTGATCCGCATCGCGGGCAATTGTCAAATCGCCGCGCTTCTTGCCATTGATCTGAACCGGCATGGTCACATCGTTCTCGACGATCAACGTCTCGTTGTATGACGGCCACGGTTGATGAGCCACAAGATCTGCGCCGCCGAGTGCCTTCCAGCACTCCTCGGCAAGGTGCGGCATCATCGGCGCTATCATTGCAATCAACATGGTCGTCGCTTCGCGGCTTGCTGCGATCGTCACCATGTCAGCCCCGCCCGCCGCCACCTTCTGCAGATAAGGCGCCAAGGTGTTGACGAGCTCGTAAAGGCGCGCGACGGCCTTGTTGAAGTTCAGCTTCTCAATATCTTCTCCGACAGCCTTGACAGTCCGGTGCGCCGCTTTCGAAATCGCCAAAGCCTCGCCCTCGGTCCCGGCTGCGGCATCGACCGTCTTCAACGTCTCGGCCGCTTCCGAAATCAGGCGCCAGACGCGCTGAACGAAGCGATGCGCTCCCTCGACGCCGGATTCAGTCCAGATCACATCGCGTTCCGGTGGCGAATCCGACAGCATGAACCAGCGCGCGGTATCCGCGCCGTAGGAAGCGATGATGTCATCCGGATCGACCACGTTTTTCTTCGATTTCGACATCTTCTCGATCGAGCCTATCTCGACCTCTTCGCCTGTAGCAATCAGCGTTGCGCGGCGCGCGCCATCCGTCTCTTCGACCCGAACGTCAGCTGGCGTGACCCAGCCGTCCTTGCCCTTGTAGGTCTCGTGGACGACCATGCCTTGCGTGAACATGCCCTTGAACGGTTCACTGATATCGAGATGACCGGCCACCTTCATGGCCCGTGTGAAGAAACGCGAATAGAGCAGGTGCAGGATCGCGTGCTCGATGCCGCCAATATACTGATCGACGGGCAGCCAGTGATTCGCGACCTTGGGCTCGGTCGGCTCCTCGGCCCAAGGAGCGGTGAAGCGCGCGAAATACCATGACGAGTCGACGAAGGTATCCATCGTGTCGGTCTCGCGTCGTGCGGGCTTGCCGCATTGCGGGCAGTTGACGTGCCGCCAGGTCGGATGACGATCGAGCGGATTGCCCGGCCGGTCGAATTCGACGTCGTCCGGCAGCTTGACCGGCAGGTCGGCCTTCGGCACCGGGACAACGCCACAATCATCGCAATGGATCATCGGGATCGGACAACCCCAGTAACGCTGCCGAGAAATACCCCAGTCGCGCAGGCGGAAATTGATCTTGCGCTCGCCCTGCGGGCGGTTGCCGACCGTCTGCTTTTCCAACCGCCGCGCCACCTCGTCGAAAGCTTCGGCCGGCGACATCCCGTCAAGGAAGCGCGAATTGATCATGACGCCGTCATCGACATAGGCGGTTTCGGTGATCTGGAACGTGGCCGCGTCGGCGTCCATCGGCATAACCACCGGCACGACCGGCAGGCCATACTTGTTGGCAAAGTCGAGGTCGCGCTGGTCACCGGACGGACAACCGAAGATCGCGCCGGTGCCATAGTCCATCAAGACGAAATTCGCGACGTAGACCGGCAGCTTCCATTCCGGATCGAACGGATGCGTGACGCGCAAGCCGGTGTCGAAGCCCTTCTTCTCGGCGGTTTCGAGCGCAACGACCGAGGTGCCCGCATGGCGGCATTCCTCGTTGAACTGCGCCAGCGCCGCGTTGTTTTCGGCGGCTTTCTTCGCCAGCGGATGGTCGGCGGCAATGGCAATGAAGGACGCGCCGAACAGCGTATCGGGCCGCGTCGTGTAGACCTCGACCTCGCTCTCGCCTTCGACGTGCGACTGCTTGTCCAACGCCCAGCGGATCAGCATGCCCTCAGACTTGCCGATCCAGTTGCGCTGCATCAGGCGCACCTTTTCCGGCCACTGGTCGAGGCCATCGAGGGCGCCCAGCAGTTCCTCGTTGAAGTCGGTGATCTTGAAGAACCACTGTGTCAGCTCGCGCTGCTCGACAAGGGCGCCGGAGCGCCAGCCGCGACCGTCGATGACCTGCTCGTTGGCAAGGACCGTCATGTCCTCTGGGTCCCAGTTGACCTTGGACGATTTGCGCGTCACCAGGCCCTTCTCGACGAAATCGAGGAAGAGCATCTGCTGGCGGTGATAATATTCGACATCGCAGGTGGCGAACTCGCGCGACCAGTCGAGCGACAGGCCCATGGACTTGAGCTGATCGCGCATCGTCGCGATGTTCTGGTAGGTCCAGGTCTTCGGATGAACCTTGTTCTGCATGGCGGCGTTTTCGGCCGGCATGCCGAAAGCATCCCAGCCCATTGGATGCAGCACATTGAATCCCTTGGCCCGCTTGTAACGTGCAACGACATCGCCCATCGCATAGTTGCGCACATGGCCCATATGGATACGGCCCGAGGGGTACGGAAACATTTCGAGGACGTAGTAAGGATCGCGAGGATCGTCATTGTTCGTCTCGAAGAGCTTGGCGTCGTTCCAAACTCTCTGCCAATGCTTCTCGGCTACACGGGGATTATAGCGTTCGGTTGCCATGAACGGGATTCTCTTGCAAAGGATAGTGATGCGGGGACCTTCACCATGGATTGGTGGGACCGTCAACCACTTGAAGCTGAAGGAGCCCGTGAAATCGGGCCGTCAGGCGATAAATAGGACTGAACCAGCCAATGCCCAATGCCGTCGATCAACTTTTTGCCGTCAGGGACGCTATTCACAAGGCTGAAGCGGAAGCGGGTCGCCCGGAAGGCGCCGTCACGCTTGTCGCCGTGTCGAAAACCTTCGGCGAGGAAGCAATCCGTCCCGTGCTCGAATCCGGCCAGCGCGTCTTTGGCGAAAACCGCGTCCAGGAGGCGCAAGCGAAGTGGCCGGCCCTGCGCGGTGAATTTCCGGATATCGAACTCCACCTCATCGGGCCGCTCCAATCCAACAAGGCCGAGCAGGCGGTGGCGCTTTTCGACGTGATCGAGACGGTCGACCGCGAAAAGATCGCCGATGCCCTTGTCAAGGAAATGCAAAAGCAAAACCGCTTTCCCAAACTCTATGTCCAGGTAAACACCGGTTCTGAACCGCAGAAGGCGGGCATAGATCCAAAAGAGGCGGTAGCATTTGTCAAGCATTGCCGCGAAGTTCGCGGCCTCCAGATCGAGGGCCTGATGTGCATTCCGCCGGCCGATGAGAATCCCGGCCCGCACTTTGCCCTGCTTGAAAAGATCGCCCGGCAGGCCGGAGTAGACAAGCTTTCCATGGGCATGTCCGGTGACTACGAACTCGCCATCGGCTTCGGCGCGACATCAGTCAGGGTCGGTTCCGCGATTTTCGGAACTCGGTAATTACCAGCTGCGGCGCGGTCCGGTATCGATGTGATAATAGCCGGCCGGATAGCGTTTCAACCCGCCGACGTCACCGCTGGACGACAGATGACTCATGAGGCCGGACGAGCCGCCGTGGACCCGGAAATCCACCGCCTGACAGCTCAGGTGGTAGGATTGGTCCTTGCCGCCAACGCGATTGTTGCGCGTGCGTGTGCGCACGGTCGAATTTACCGTGATCGGCCCATACTTGGCGGAAACGCGGCTCAGCACGTTCTTCAGCCTTTCGGGCACGCATTTCGACGGCGCCTTATAGTCGATATAGGCCTTACCGCGCGGCATGGCCGCCAGTACCAGCGGACTGATCTTGTCGAACACCGAATCCTTGAGCAGATGCGCATGCTCCTCACCGAAAAGCTTTGCGCCGATACGGTCCTGCGGATTGGATGGCACAGGAAGCGTGCCGGCGCCTGCCGGAATGGCAAGGCTCAAAGCGGCTAAGGTAAGCCATGTGAATTTTGCGCGTGACGCAACGCTGCGCAAGACAGTTATTCGCATTCCTCGATCCTTGGTGCGGCGCCGGAAACAACAATTCTTTGGCGCCGATAGTTTGTCCTCCCAAGTCAAGGCAGCGACCCTATAAGCCGAAATGTGGTCAAAATGGACCGATTTCGCGATAAAACGCGACCGAAAACGATATTGGCCGCTGCAGAATGCGACCGAACGCCATGCCCTCAGGGCCAATTCGGATATTTACGCATTGATTTGCTTGGTGGTAATGAACCTGTGCGCCTCCCGCCCGGGGAGGTATCCGGGTGGAGGCCCGATATTTAAGATTCTGGAGGAAATTGATGTCCGAGAAGGTTTATCCGGTGCTGGCAAGCGCGAAGAAAAACGCGCTCATCGACAATGATACCTATCTCAGCTGGTACAAGCAGAGCATCAAGGACCCCGAAAAGTTTTGGGCCAAGCACGGAAAGCGCATCGACTGGTTCAAGCCCTTCACCAAGGTCAAGAACACCTCGTTCGAGGGCAAGGTTTCGATCAAATGGTTCGAGGATGGCGTTACCAACGTTTCCTATAACTGCATCGACCGTCACCTCAAAAAGCGCGGTGATCAGGTCGCGATCATCTGGGAAGGCGACAATCCCTATCTCGACAAGAAGATCACCTATAATGAGCTTTACGAGCAGGTCTGCCGCCTCGCCAATGTCCTGAAGAAGCACGGCGTCAAGAAGGGCGACCGGGTGACGATCTACATGCCGATGATCCCGGAAGCGTCCTATGCGATGCTGGCCTGCGCGCGCATCGGCGCGATCCACTCCGTCGTCTTCGGCGGCTTCTCCCCCGATGCGCTCGCGGGCCGTATCGTCGACTGCGAATCCACATTCGTGATCACGGCCGATGAGGGCATGCGCGGCGGCAAGCCGGTGCCGCTTAAGGAAAATACCGACAAGGCAATCGATATCGCGGCGCGCCACCACGTCATGGTGAAGAACGTACTCGTCGTACGCCGGACCGGCGGCAAGACCGGCTGGGCCAGCAATCGCGACCTCTGGTATCACGATGAGATTGCCAGCGTTAAGGCGGAATGCAAACCTGAAAAGATGAAGGCGGAGGATCCGCTTTTCATCCTTTACACCTCTGGCTCGACCGGCAAGCCCAAGGGCGTGCTGCACACGACCGGCGGCTACCTTGTCTATGCCTCGATGACCCACGAATATGTCTTCGACTACCATGATGGCGACATCTACTGGTGCACCGCCGATGTGGGCTGGGTAACCGGCCACTCCTACATTGTTTACGGCCCGCTCGCCAACGGCGCGACGACGCTGATGTTCGAGGGCGTGCCCAACTACCCGTCGGTATCGCGGTTCTGGGAAGTCATCGACAAGCACCAGGTCAACATCTTCTACACCGCCCCGACCGCCATCCGCGCGCTGATGAGCGCCGGTGACGAACCGGTCAAGAAGACATCGCGCAAATCGCTGCGCATCCTCGGCTCGGTTGGAGAGCCGATCAATCCGGAAGCCTGGGAATGGTATTATCAGGTGGTGGGCGACAAGCGCAGTCCTGTCGTCGATACCTGGTGGCAGACGGAAACCGGCGGCATCCTCATCACGCCGCTGCCCGGCGCAACGCCGCTCAAGCCGGGCTCGGCCACAAGGCCGTTCTTTGGTGTGCAACCGCAACTGGTCGACAATGAGGGCGACGTGCTCGAAGGCGCCGCCGATGGCAATCTCTGCATCACGGACTCCTGGCCGGGTCAGATGCGCACGGTCTACGGCGATCACAAGCGCTTCATCGAAACCTATTTCTCCACCTATAAGGGCAAGTACTTTACCGGCGACGGCTGCCGGCGTGACAAGGACGGCTATTACTGGATCACCGGTCGCGTCGATGACGTTCTCAACGTCTCGGGACACCGCATGGGAACGGCCGAGGTAGAGTCCGCGCTTGTCTCCCATGATACGGTCTCGGAAGCGGCCGTGGTCGGCTATCCGCACGACCTGAAGGGCCAGGGCATATATTGCTATGTAACGCTGATGTCCGGGCTTGAGGGTAGCGACGATCTGCGCGCCGAGCTGGTCAAGCATGTGCGCAAGGAGATCGGCCCGATCGCCACGCCAGACAAGATACAGTTTGCGCCGGGCCTGCCGAAGACCCGTTCCGGCAAGATCATGCGCCGCATCCTGCGCAAGATCGCAGAAGATGATTTTGGCGCGCTCGGCGACACCTCAACGCTTGCCGACCCGGCCGTCGTTGATGACCTGATCGCCAATCGCCAAAACCGCAAGGGCTGAAAATAGTGTCTTCCCCTAAGGGGGGACACCCTCCTTCAGCGGTAGAGGTCGGCGCGTGTCTGCGGCACGGCAGAGATTCCGCGCTTGCGGCGTGACGCCAGCGTCTGATTGATCTGTACGGTGCCACGCTCGAACGCAAGGGCGCAGCCGGTGAGGTACAGCAGCCACAACCGCGCTTTGGGAGCGCCGACTTCCGCGATCGCCTCATCGAAGCGCGCATGGAGACGGTCGGCCCACATGCGGCAAGTGCGGCCATAATGCTCACGCAGATTCTCGACGTCGTGGACCTCGAAACCGTAGCCTTCGAGGTTCTCGACCGTCATGCCGAGATGGTCGAGTTCGCCGCCCGGGAAGATGTATTTGACCAGGGCGAGGTGTTCGGCGCTCTTGCGCCCGAAGGTCTTCTTGTTGCGCTTCATGCGCCGTGTGATCGCGTGGTGGAGATAAAGGCCACCCGGCCTCAGTAATCGGTGCACGCTGGAAAAATAGGTGTCGTAGTGGGCAATGCCCACCGCCTCGAACATGCCGATCGAGGAAATCTTGTCGAACTGCCCCTCGAGATGCTCATAGGATTTCACGTGAATCGTGATCTTGTCCTCAAGACCTTCCGCCTTGATCCGCTCGCGGGCAAGGGCCGTCTGCGCCTCCGACAAAGATACGCCCGTGCCGGTCACGCCATAATTCTTTGCCGCATAAATCAGCATGGCCCCCCAGCCGCAGCCTATGTCGAGCAGGCGATCGCCGGGCTTGAGGCGCAGCTTGCGGCAGATCAATTCGAGCTTGTCAGCCTGCGCCTGGTCGATGCTATTGGCCCAGTCGGTGAAATAGGCGCAGGTATAGACCATGCGCTCATCGAGAAAGAGCTGATAGAAGGCGTTCGACACGTCGTAGTGGTGGGTAATCGCTTCCTTGTTGGACCCGCTGACGTAAGGATTCTTGCCGCCAAGCCCGGAACTGCCGCCTTTTGCTCCGCTCAGCAAAAGCGAAGGCACATCCTTCAAGAGCTGCCACTTTGGCAGGCTTTTCAGCCGGTGCTTGAACTTTCCCTTGGGACCGCGCTCGACGAGATCGAACAGTGTGCCGTTCCTGATGTCGATCTGGCCCGACACCCACAACTCGACGACAGAGCCGATATTGGGTTTGAGAGCGATCTGGCGCACGGCCATAGGATCATTGATGGCAAATATAGGGCCATCAAAATCACCGATGCGGGTTCCGTCCCAAAGTTCAATCGCAAATTGCGGTTCGATGACGTCGACCACCGTGCGGATGATCCGCGCCGCCTTGTCTTCAGCTGCCATTCTCTGCCCCCGGGCACGGGGCGCAGCAAGTTGCGCGTCGCGTGCGTTGCTTCATTCAGTCTGCTTGGCTTATGACTGCGTGAGCCTCTTTGCAACCCATGCACACATGGCCCTGCTTTTTTCTCTTGAAACGTGGCGCATGACACCCCATTCTCCAATTGTGTTCAACGAATGAAAAGGAGGTGATCCGATGTCTCGTGATTTCGCAATCTGCCACAAGGCGTCTGATGCTTTCCATCGGGGATTGTCTCTCCGTTGAATAAGCGCCCGGCGAAAGCCGGGAAAGGCCAAAGACAGCTTTGTGCCAGACGGAATTGCGGGGCCACCCTTCGGGGTGGCCCTTTCCGTTTAAGTCGCCCGTTTGCCACTCAGTTGAAAGCCGACTGCCTTCAACACGGCTATCGTTGTGGCCAGTCTAGGGTTTCCACTTTCACTCAGTGAGCGGTAAAGTTGTTCCCGGGACAATCCAGTCTCGCGTGCGATCGTTGCCATGCCCTTCGATCTTGCGACTACCCCGATGGCCTTCGCAATGTAGGCAGAATCGCCAGTTTCAAATGCGTCGGCAAGAAATAACTCTATTGCCTCGTCAGATTTGAGTGCGTCGGCAGGATTGTAGTCATAGAGCTTCGTCATCATCCCTCCAATCTATTGCCAATCGCCGAGCCTCGCGGATGTCCCGATCTTGCGTCTGCTTGTCACCGCCACAAAGAAGGATGACAATCTGTTCGCCGTGACGCCGGAAATAAACCCGGTATCCCGGTCCATAGTGAATTCTCAGTTCGCTTACGCCACCACCTACAAATGCAATGTCGCCCCCAAGCCCATTGGCCAAGCGGAAGAGGCGGGCAGCGATGACCGCCCTCGCCCTCTGGTCTTTCAGCTTGCTTTCCCACTTACGATAAACGGAGGTCTGTTTCAGTCTTATCATGAAAATGTAGTTTTTAAATTACAAATGTCAATATGATCGACAATAACGCCCGGAAGGGAAGCCAACCACCAATGCCAGGTTGCAGGTGCCCCCTTTGCTCTTGCCGAAATTTGATGATACCAAGAATCTGCCTGAAATCGGTGCATCCTGCCTCAATGCGAGGCAAATTCCTCTGAAAGACCAAGACATGTCGGTTGCCCTAGCCCAAAACGCCGCGTCCCGGCGCGCGTGGCGTGAAGAAATTATTGCGATGCTGGCGTTGAGCTGGCCGATGATTCTTACCAATCTCGCGCAAACAGCGATGACGGCAACCGACGTCATGATGATGGGCTGGGTCGGCGCGGATACGCTCGCAGCCGGCGCCCTCGGCACCAACCTCTACTATATGCCGATGATCTTCGGTCTCGGGCTGATGCTTGCCACCTCGCCGATGATGGCCAAGGAACTCGGCCGCAATCGCTTTTCAGTGCGCGAGGTTCGCCGCACGGTGCGGCAAGGCCTTTGGCTCGCCGTCACCATATCGATTCCGATCTGGTTCGCGTTGTGGCACACCGGACCGATTCTCATTGCCATGGGGCAAAATCCGGCCCTTGCCGATACCGCCGAAGCCTACGTTCGTTCGCTGCAGTGGGCGGTCCTGCCGTTCTACGGCTATATCGTATTGCGGTCCTTTATCGCGGCGCTCGAACGTCCCGGCTGGGCGCTGTTCGTTGCCCTCTTCTGCGTCGGCTTCAATGCCCTTGCCAATTGGTGCCTGATCTTCGGACATCTGGGATTCCCCGAGCTTGGGATCGTCGGTTCGGGCATCGCGACCTCCCTGTCGTCGCTGATGATGTTCATCGGCCTCGTCGTCATCATCATGCGCGATCGCCAGTTCCGCCGTTACCATCTGTTCGGTCGCTTCTGGCGTGCCGACTGGCCACGCTATGGCGAACTGCTCCGCCTTGGCCTGCCGATCGCCGCGATCATGAGCTTTGAAGTTACAATCTTCAATGCAGCGGCTTTCCTGATGGGAATTCTCGGCGCGGATTACCTTGCGGCGCACGCAATTGCCATCCAGATTGCCGCCATTGCATTCATGGTGCCGATGGGCTTTGGCCAGGCGGCAACGGTCCGCGTGGGCCGGGCCTACGGGGCACAGGATGGTGACGGAATCAGGCGCGCCGGCTGGGTC
Source organism: Phyllobacterium pellucidum (assembly GCF_013327855.1). Taxonomy (GTDB): domain Bacteria; phylum Pseudomonadota; class Alphaproteobacteria; order Rhizobiales; family Rhizobiaceae; genus Phyllobacterium; species Phyllobacterium pellucidum. Next base: position 348,866 of record NZ_JABUMX010000003.1, read on the forward strand.
GCCTTCATCGGCGGAACCGGCTTCATGGTGCTCACCGCGATGCTGATGCTGTTTGCGCCATACCAGCTGATAAGCGCCTTCATTGATCTGCACGACCCATCAAACGCCGAGGTCATATCGCTCGCCGTCTCGTTCCTGGCGTTTGCAGCGCTCTTCCAGATTTTCGACGGCGGTCAGGCGGTCGCGAGCGGGATGCTGCGTGGCCTGCATGACACGACAGTACCGATGATCTATGCGGCCATTGCCTATTGGGGCATAGGCTTGCCGCTCTCAATTGCCTTTGGCTTCTGGCTGGACATGAAGGGCGCCGGCATTTGGCTCGGCCTCGTCTGCGGCCTTGCCGCCGCGGCAATTCTGTTGCTCAGCCGTTGGCTCCGGCGTGAACAACTTGGAATTGAAGTTATCCGCCATTAGAAGTCGATCGTGCGGCCCTTGATTTCCCAATCGCCGTAGCGGGCAGGATCCTTGCCGCCCCGTCCGCCGATTTCGCGCGGTTTCTCGGCGGCATCCTTTTCCGCCTGCCGGCGCGCTTCCGCTTCCTTGAGGGCGCGCTGGGCCGCCGGCGGCAGCTGGTCAAAGGCGGGATGCCGGCGCTTATCGTCATTGTCGGCGTGCGGCGTTTTTGCTGTCTCTTCGTCCGTCATGTGACACTCGTCATTGAAGCTTGCTGTATAAAGCACCATCATATAGCGGAAGATGGCGAACAAAAGGAATGACCTTGCCAGCCATGGACTCTAACGCTTCATTTCCGAGGGGAGGAATGCAACCATGAACATCATGCGCACTGCAATGCTGCTTGCCTTCATGACCGCCCTGTTCATGGCCGTTGGCTATCTCATCGGCGGCTCCGGCGGCATGATGATCGCGCTCGTGATGGCGGCCGGGATGAATCTTTTCAGCTACTGGAATTCGGACAAGATGGTGCTGCGCATGCATCACGCCGTTGAGGTCGATGAACGCACAGCGCCTGAATATTACGGCATTGTCCGCGATCTTGCAGCGCGTGCCAACCTGCCCATGCCGAAGGTTTATCTCATCGAGGCGGATCAGCCCAACGCCTTTGCCACCGGGCGCAACCCGCAGAATGCGGCTGTCGCCGCCAGTACCGGTCTCTTGCAGCGCCTGTCGCCGCAGGAGGTTGCGGCGGTGATGGCGCACGAACTCGCCCATGTCGAGCACCGCGATACGTTGACGATGACCATCACCGCGACACTCGCCGGTGCCATTTCGATGCTCGGCAATTTCGCCCTGTTCTTCGGCGGCGGCAACCGCGAGAATAATAACCCGCTCGGCTTCATTGGTATTTTGATCGCCATGATCGTCGCGCCGTTTGCCGCAATGATCGTGCAGATGGCGATCAGCCGGACACGGGAATACGCCGCCGACCGGCGCGGCGCGCAGATCTGCGGCAATCCGCTGTGGCTCGCATCTGCCCTCAACAAGATTGCGCGCGGCGCCAAGCAGATTGTCAACGAGGATGCGGAGCGAAACCCAGCCTCGGCACCGCTTTTTATCATCAATCCCTTGAGCGGTCGTGGCACTGACAATCTGTTTTCCACGCACCCAAGCACCGAAAATCGCATTGCGGCGCTGGAGGCCATGGCCTCGGAATTCACCCGGACCGAGGCGCCCGCGAAACCGGCGCGCGGTGTCGAACAGCCGCTCGACGATGAGGAACCGCGAGACGACCGTCCAACGCCGTGGGGCCGCAATGGCGCAAGCCGCAAAGGCCCTTGGGCATGAGCGCGGAACGGGCAGCCAAACGGAATTTCTCCAGAAAACAGCAAGTTACGGAATCTTTTGACGGGGAGGACAGGCCTGGCCTCGCCGCGCGTCAATGCGCAACACGTCTGCTGGGGGCTGTCATCGAGAAGCATACGTCGCTCGACGGCCTTACCGACAACAGTAACGGGCATCCCCAATATATGGCGCTCGACGACCGTGACCGCTCACTGGTGCGCGCCATTCTCGGGGCTGCGCTGCGCAATCGCGGCGCGATCGAAGCAGCTATCAGCCAGATGATCGACCGGCCGCTGCCGGAAAATGCGGTAGCCCTGAAGCATCTTTTGCACGTGGCGGCGGCACAAATCCTTTATCTCGACCTGCCCGATCGCGCCGCCGTCGATCTTGCCGTGACAGCGGCGAACGGCGACCCCCGCAACCGGCGCTTTGCGTCGATGGTGAATGCCGTCCTGCGGCGCCTGTCGCGGGAAAAGGAGACGTTCGCCAATCGGGCCGCAGTCAATGTTCCTTCATGGTTCGAGGCAAGTCTCGTTGCCGCTTATGGCAAGGAAAAGGCAGGCGCCATCCTTGAAATCCAGGCAAAGGAGCCAGCCGTCGATCTCACTGTCAAGGGCGACCCACAAGTGTGGGCCGAGCGTCTTGGCGGTCTCGCCCTGCCAACGGGCTCGGTTCGGCTTGCCAACATTGAAGGCGCCCTGACCAGCCTTCCGGGCTTTGCCGAGGGGGAGTGGTGGGTGCAGGATACGGCGGCGAGCCTTCCGGCAAAGCTCTTTGGCGACATTACCGGAAAACGTGTTGCCGATCTTTGCGCCGCGCCCGGCGGCAAGACCGCACAGCTTGCTTTGGCTGGTGCCAACGTGACCGCGCTCGATCTGTCCGCCAATCGCCTGAAGCGGCTACGCGCCAATCTCGAGCGCCTGCATTTCACTGCCGACACCGTCGAAGCAAATCTTGCGGCCTATGAACCGGCCAAGCCCTTCGATGCTGTCCTGCTCGACGCACCGTGCTCCTCGACGGGGACGGTACGACGCCATCCCGACGTTCCGTGGACTAAAAGTCCCGAAGAGATCGCCAAACTCGCCGCGCTTCAGGCCAAGCTGCTTGACCACGCCGTCACCCTCGTTCGGCCCGGCGGGACTATCGTGTTTTCCAACTGCTCTCTCGACCCCTCGGAAGGCGAAACGGTCGCAAGGCAATTGATTGCCAAGAACCCCGCCATCGAACTCGTTCCTGTCGTCGCCGAAGAGATCGGTGGCCTCGCAGACCTCATCACGAAAGAGGGTTTTGTGCGCTCTACCCCCGCGGATCTTCCCAATGACGATGCGGCGCTGTCCGGCATGGATGGCTTCTTTGCGGCTCGATTCCGCCGAAAATACTAAAATTTTAACTGTTTGACCGGATAGTTTAGGCTGTCGTCGACGATTCGAAGCAAAAATAATATGGTCGCGCTCAGCGAAACACCGCAATTGTGGGGACTAGCGACGGCGCAATTGTGGCGCCGGTTCCGCAGGCGCGTACGCATGGGCCCGCTCTACCGCTGGCGCTTTACCGGCTTTACGCCCGAGCGCGTGCTTATTGCCCCGCAGGATCTGCGCCCGGCCGATCCGCAAATTGCCGAAGAGTTTTACCATGGTCGCTTTGCCTTGGCCGGCAAGGTCGTCGAGACCGGCGGCCGCTCGCCGTTCCTGGTCGAACCACCCAATGCCGCCTGGCAGGCGGCTCTGCACAATTTCGGCTGGCTCCGCCACTTGCGTGCGGCAGGCACGGACCTTGCCACCGCCAACGCCCGCGCCCTCCTCAGCGACTGGATCACCACGCATGGCCGTTCGGTCGCGGGGCCGGCATGGGTGCCGGAGGTCACGGCACAGCGCATCATCGCCTGGCTGCAGCATTCGAGCCTCATTCTGGCAGGCGCAGACCTGCGCGCCTATCGCCAGTTCATGCGCTCGCTCGCCGTCCAGGTCCGCTACTTGCGGACGATGGCGGCTGTCATGGATGACGGCGAAGAGAAGCTGCGCGCCCGTATCGCGCTCGCGCTTGCGGCGCTTGCCCTGCCGGTAGCGTCGAGCACCAGCCGGTCGGCCCGTCGCAACCTCGAATATGAACTAACCCGCCAGATCCTCCCCGACGGCGGCCATATCTCGCGTAATCCCCTTATTATTCTCGAACTGCTCGCCGACCTTCTGCCGCTGCGCCAGACCTATGCCAGCGGCCAGGAGGCACCGCCCAAAGCGCTGATCGAAGCCATCGAGCGGATGCTGCCGGCGCTGCGTTTTTTTCGCCATCATGACGGCAGCCTTGCCCTGTTCAACGGGGTCGGCGCCACCATGCCGGAACGGGTCATCGCCGTGCTCCGCCATGACGATATTGGCGGCCTGCCGCTCATTCACGCGCCGCATTCGGGCTATGAGCGCCTTTCCATGGATTCGACGACGATCATTGCCGACACCGGTCTCGCTCCGCCGGTCACTGCCTCGCGCGATGCCCACGCCGGCTGCCTGTCCTTCGAGATGTCATCGGGCCGCAACCGCTACATCGTCAATGCCGGCGTCGATCGCTATGGCCCGCCCGAATTTCGGCCGCTCGCCCGCTCGACCGCCGCTCATTCGACGGCAACGCTCAACGACACGTCCTCCTGCCGCTTCAGCAATACCTCCGGACTCTCGAACATGATCGGAACGCCGATCATTGCCGGGCCCACCAGGGTGAATATCGAGCGCATCGAGCGGGAAGGCGCCGTCGGCTTCGTTGCCAACCACAATGGCTACGTTCGACCGTTCGGCATCTATCACGAACGCCAGATCGTGTTGTCGCACAATGGCAGCGTCATCGAAGGTATCGACAGCTTCTTTGCCGCCGGTCGCAATCCACTGCGTGATACTGGCGCCGAAAATGTCGTCGTGCGTTTTCACCTGCATCCCGCCGTCCATGTCTCTGTAGACGATAACGGCCTGATCATTCTTCAGGCGGAAAACGACGATATCTGGATGTTCTCGGCAACGGTGCAGCCCTTCGTCGAGGATTCACTGTTCTTTGCCGGGTTCCGCGGGCCCGTCAGGACCCGCCAGATCACGTTGTCCTTCAGTGCCGCCCAGCGGCCCGAAGTCGAGTGGCAGTTCACCCGCACAAGCCTCGGCGTTTAGAGTTCGGCCATCACCTGGCGAATAAGGCGTCCAAGACGGGCGATACCGGTATCGGCAACCTCTTCTGAAGCGAGCGAGAAGCTCAGGCGAATGGTATTTGCCCCGCTGCCGTCGGCGTGGAACGCCTGGCCTGGCACAAAGGCAACCCGCTCGGTTTCGATCGAACGGGCAAGGAGCTTCGCCCCGTCAATCCCTTCCGGCAAGGTGACCCAGATGAACATGCCGCCTTCAGGCTTCGTCCATGACACGCCTTCCGGCATATATCTTTCAAGCGCCGTCAGGACATGGTCGCGGCGCGCGCCATAGGTCGCGCGCAGGCGCTCGATCTGCGCGTCGTAAATATCGACGGCCGCATGATACATCGCCATCTGGTTGATTGTGGGACTGTGGAGGTCCGCCGCTTGCTTCATCAGAACTAGCTTGCGGATGACCGGCTTTGCTGCACAGACGAAACCGAGCCGCAATCCGGGCGACAGCGTCTTCGAGAACGTTCCGCAATAGATCGTGCGCGTTGCATCGATATCGCCCTTGCGCGCAATGTCGAGCGCGAGGATCGGCGGAACCGGCTCACCGTCATAGCGCAGCCCCTGATAGGCGGCGTCTTCGATGATGGGAATGTCGAGTTCGTCGGCAAGGTCGAGCAGGCGTTCACGACCGGCGCGATCCAGGGTTTCGCCGGCGGGATTGGAGAAATCCGGGTTGATATAGGCGAATTTCGGGCGTCCGCCATTGCGAGCCGCCGTGTCCTGGTAACCCGCAGGCGTCATATTGCCCAACTCGGGCGTCAGCTGATCGTACTGAGGTTCGTATGCATTGAATGCCTGCAGTGCACCGAGATAGGTGGGGCTCGTCACCAAAGCGGTATCGGACGGCGAAAGGAAGAGCTTGCCAAGGTAGTCCAGGGCCTGCTGCGATCCCGATGTGATGACGATGTTATCGATATCGCAGACAATGCCGAGCGCCGCTAGGCGTTTTGCGATCCACTCGCGCAAGGGCGCATAGCCTTCGCTGACCGAATATTGCAGCGCCGGGCCTGCCTGTCCGTCTGCGAGCGCCCGTTCGTAGGCTTTGCGAAATGCCTCGGTCGGGAACAACGCCGGATCCGGGATACCACCGGCATAGGAAATGATGTCCGGCTGATCGAGCAGTTTCAGGAGTTCACGGATTTCCGAAGCGCGCATCCGGTTTGCACGCGTTGCGTATCTGGCTTCCCAGTTGCTCATTTTCTACTCGCTTGATTGCCTCTCGTGCCTGTGCGCCCACCGTCCGGAAACTCCTCCTCGAACGTCGCATAAGCCCGGCGGATATGACGCCATCAAGCGAGATATGTCAATGTATCTGACCTAATTTCGCAGCAAGCCCGGCATAATTCCGGCAAATGCGCGATCCGAAGTAGGATTCCGCGAAGGCCTGTGTTAGAGCCGCCAAATCCACGCATCCACATTCTGCTAAGGACGAACTCCCATGGCCGTCGCCGCAAAATCATTTACACCGCCGAACCTTTTTCCCGTCCGTCGAGCGCTGCTTTCCGTTTCCGACAAGGCGGGCCTGACGGCCCTTGCCCACGCGCTGCACCGCCACGGGGTCGAGATCCTTTCCACCGGCGGCACGTCGAAAGCGATCGCGGCAGAGGGCATTCCGGTTCGCGACGTCTCCGACTTAACCGGCTTTCCCGAGATCATGGATGGACGCGTCAAGACTTTGCATCCAAAGGTGCATGGCGGTCTCCTGGCCGTGCGCGACGACCCGGAGCATGTCGAAGCGATGAAGACGCATGAGATAGGCGGGATCGACCTCGTCGTCATCAATCTCTATCCGTTCGAAGACGTACGCCATTCGGGCGCCGACTATGCGAATATCGTCGAGAACATCGATATTGGCGGGCCGGCAATGATCCGCGCGGCTGCCAAGAACCATGCCTATGTCGGTGTGGTCACCGAACCCGGAGACTATGACATGGTGATCGCAATGCTCGACAAGCATGAAGGATCGCTGCCCTACTCGTTCCGCCAAAGTCTCGCAGCCAAGGCCTATGCCCGCACCGCAACCTATGACGCCGCGATTTCCGGATGGTTCGCCGAAGCCTTGATGACGGAGACGCCATCCCGCCGCGCGATCGGCGGTCACCTGCATTCGGTGATGCGCTATGGTGAAAACCCGCACCAGTCCGCCGGCTTCTACCTGACCGGCGAAAAGCGCCCGGGCGTTGCCACCGCGACGCAGCTCCAGGGCAAGCAGCTCTCCTATAACAACATCAACGACACCGATGCGGCCTTCGAGCTCGTCGCCGAGTTCGACCCGGCCCGTACAGCTGCCGTCGCGATCATCAAGCATGCCAATCCATGCGGTGTCGCCGAAGGGGCGACGTTGAAGGAGGCTTACCTCAAGGCGCTGGCCTGCGATCCCGTGTCTGCCTTTGGCGGAATCGTCGCCTTGAACCGCACGCTCGACGCCGAGGCTGCCGAGGAGATCGTCAAGATCTTCACCGAGGTCATTATTGCTCCCGACGCAACCCCGGAGGCGCAGGAAATCGTGGCGGCGAAGAAAAACCTGCGCCTGCTGGTAACCGGCGGACTGCCCGATCCCCGTGCGTCCGGCATCAGCGCCAAGACGGTGGCTGGCGGCATACTCGTCCAGTCGCGCGACAGCGGCGTGGTGGACGACCTCGAGTTGAAGGTCGTGACCAAGCGTGCACCCACCGAAACCGAGATGGCTGATCTCAAGCTCGCCTTCCGCATCGCCAAGCACGTCAAATCCAATGCCATTGTCTACGTCAAGGATGGTGCTGCAGTCGGCATTGGCGCGGGGCAGATGAGCCGTGTCGACAGCGCCCGCATTGCCGCCCGCAAGGCCGAGGATGCCGCTGAAGCTGCAGGCATCGAAACGCCCCTCACCAAGGGTTCCGTGGTTGCCTCCGATGCCTTCTTCCCCTTTGCCGATGGTTTGCTCTCAGCCGTCGCCGCGGGAGCGACCGCTGTCATTCAGCCGGGCGGATCGATGCGCGATGATGACGTCATCGCCGCAGCTGATGAGCACGGCATCGCCATGGTGTTTACCGGGATGCGTCACTTCCGGCACTAGAGCAAATCTAGTTAGGTAGAACCTCTGGGCATTGCGGCCGGATAGGGCGTTCGCACGAGAATCGCCAATCCGCCCAGAAGGAAAACGATGATGGTCGCCATGCCAAGGCGCGGCGACCCGCTTAACGCGGTTACCGTCGCCACGAGGAAGGGCGCAAGGAAACTCGTCGCCCGACCCGAGAGCGCATAGATGCCGAAATAGCGGCCGGCTTCTTCGACTGAAACACTCCGCGCCATATATGACCGCGACGAAGCCTGGACCGGGCCGAACGCAACACCGATGAGGAGGCCAAAGCAGATATAGGCCTTCTCGGCAGGTGTACCGAACAGGCCGCCGCTATCAGCGCCGGGAAGCGGTATAAAACCGAAGAGCGTATAGCCCGGCCCGGTCGAAACAATCCCGATCGTGGCGATCACAAGAACAATAAGGGATACCACTACAAGAGTCTTCGACCCGAGCATCGTGTCGAGCCTGCTTGCTGCAAGGCAGCCGAAGATGGCGACGACGTTGAGGATGATGCCGAAAATGCCGATTTCGGCGGTGGCCCAACCGAACATCGTCGCGGCGAAGGCGCCGCCGAGCACGACGAGGGCATTCACCCCGTCCTGATAGATCATCCGTCCGACCAGGAAGCGGAGAATGCCGGGACGCTGGCGCACCTCGGCCAAGGTCGAACGCAAACGTGCAAGCCCGGAGGCAATGGCGGGGCGGATGGGCAAGCCGCGCGCGCCATCGGGCGTGAAGAAGAACATCGGCAGCACGAAGACAAGGTACCACAAGGCGGCGAGCGGTCCGGTTGCGCGGTCGCCCTCGCCGGCTGAGGGGTCGAGCCCAAAAATCGGTTGCAGGCCGAGCATGGTCTTGCCCGTTTCCGGCGACCCGGCCATGAAGGCAACGACGAAGATCAGCGCGATCATGCCACCGAGATAGCCGAGGCCCCACGCAATGTTGGATATACGGCCGATGTCCTTCGGCGCAACGAGGCGCGGCATCATGGAATCGTTGAACACGATCGAAAATTCCGCCGCGATCGAGGCAAGCGAAAAGAAGATGAGCGGTATGATCAGGCCCGAGCCCGGCGCCGCGAACCATAGCATGACGAGGCAGGTGATCTTGATGACTGCGAAGAAGGCGATCCACGGCTTGCGCCTGCCGGTCTCGTCGGCGATGGAGCCGAGCACAGGCGACAGCACGGTGATGAACAGGCCGGATACCGCGATGGCATAGCCCCAGGCAGCCTGCCCCAATGCCGGATCGCTCGCCATGCGCGAGACGAAATACGGCCCGAAGATGAAGGTGGTGACGACCGTGAAGAACGGCTGCGCCGCCCAGTCGAACAGCATCCACCCCCATATGCCGGCTTTGGTCGAGACACTTGTTTCGCTGGTCAGCGGCGAGGCGGTCATTGGCACGCCCCTCCGTCCCGCCTGAAGCTTCCCCCGAAAGCGGCGAAAGCGGGCTTCATCAAGACTGGCGCCATTTTGCCTCCAGGCATTGGTGATTGCGGGCGATAATTCCCTCCCCCTTTTTGGAGGGTCGCCCCGTGCGGAATTTTGAGGAAGCTTATCCCAGGCCCGGATTAGTTCAAGTCTGCCCCTCCCCGGACCTTCGGCCCGCCCTCCCCAAGGGAGGGGGCGAGGGGTGACTACGACAAATCCGAAAGCAGGCCGGCAGCTACGGCGAGCCGCGATACGGTCAAATCACCGCTCTCGACGATGTTCGCCATGCGCTGGCGCACTTCGTCTACACGCGCGCCACGGCTGGTCAGCCAATCCTTGGCCGGATCAGCGTTCTTGCCGTGCCGGCTGAGCGCTGCGACGGCGATACCGCGCCGCGCCTGCGAGATCAGATCCGTCGCGCGGGCAAGTGCCAGGCCGTCATAGTAGTCGGCAACGGAAACCCCACGCGCGGCGTCTTCGATACGGCCGATGCGGAACGCCTCGGAGATATCGAAATAGGCCTTGCCGGCAGTGGCTATGTCGATATTCGCCTGCTGCGCCACCGCCGCTATATCAGGAATGATCGGCGCGACGGACAGGCGTGCCAATTGCGCGGCAAGAGCCGGTGGTGCGCCGAGCGCCACGTTGCTGGCGGTGTCGTCGCGGATCAACCCCAGCATGGAGGCTGGCAACAGCTTCTCTAGTCTTGGCTGCAGCGCGTCACGGGCTTTCTTGATCTCATCGATGGCGGTCGCGAGACTGGCCCCTGCGGTGCCATTACGTAGAACCCATGCCGTCGTCCAGTTCAGCATCTGCGCCACCTTGGCGTAGAAACCGTTCTGTGTGTCCCCTGCTACGGCATTGTCGAGGGCGTCAATCGCGGCAAAGACACTGTCGAGCGAGAAGCCGTCACGCACAATGACGTAGGCGCGCACGATCTCCGGCCCGGAACGGCCCGTAAGATCGGACAGCCGGCTAACGAAGGTCGGGCCGCCACGATTGATGATATCGTTTGCGAGCTGCGTTGCGATGATTTCCCGCCGCAGACGATGCGTATGCAGCTCATCGGCAAATCCCGATTGCATCTGCTTCGGGAAATAATCCATCAGCTCGCGATCGAGATAAGGATCGTCGGGCAGCGTGCTTGCCAACAACTGATCTGATAGCACGATCTTCGCATAGGCAAGCAGGACGCCGAGTTCGGCGCGCGTCAAAGGTATGCCATCGACCTGCCGTTCGGCGAGGGCCTTGTCATCGGGCAAGGTCTCGACCTTGCGGCTCAGAAGCTTTCGCGCCTCGAGGTCGCCGATGAAGCGGGCCTGATAAGCGAGATCGGCCAGGCCGCGCCGCTGCGCCAGCGAGAGAGCCAGGGTCTGCAGATAGTTGTTGCGCAAGACGAGGTCTGCAACCTCTGCTGTCATCGATTCTAGAATCTTGTCGCGCTGGTCGCGCTTGAGCTTGCCGGCGCGCATGGCCTGCGCCAGCGCGATCTTGATATTCACCTCCACGTCCGAGGTGTTGACGCCAGCGGAATTGTCGATCGCATCGGAGTTGCAGCGTCCGCCAAGCAGGCCGAACTCGATGCGGCCCTTCTGCGTGACGCCGAGATTGGCGCCTTCGCCGATGACCTTGGCCCTGACGTCGCTGCCGGTGATGCGGATCGCGTCATTGGCGCGGTCGCCGACCTCCGCATCGCTCTCTCCCATCGAGCGGACATAGGTGCCGATGCCGCCGAACCACAGGAGATCAACCGGTGCCTTGAGAATGGCGGTCATGATCTCGTAAGGCGTTGCCGTCGTCTTGGCGAGGCCGATGGCCTTCGCGGCTTCCTTAGACAGCGTGATCGACTTCAGCGAGCGCGAGAATACGCCGCCGCCCGCCGATATTTTCGACTTGTCGAAATCCTGCCAGCTCGACCGCGGCAGGTTAAAGAGGCGTTGCCGCTCCTTGAGCGTCGCCTTGATGTCGGGCTCCGGATCGATGAAAATATCGCGGTGGTCGAAGGCGGCAATCAGCCTTGTCTGCGGCGACAGCAGCATGCCATTGCCAAAGACGTCGCCCGACATGTCGCCGACGCCGACCACGGTGAACGGGGCTTTCTGGATATCGGTTCCGATTTCGCGGAAATGGCGCTTGACCGCTTCCCAGGCGCCACGCGCGGTAATGCCCATCTTCTTGTGGTCGTAGCCGGCTGAGCCACCCGAGGCAAAGGCATCGTCGAGCCAGAAATCATGCGCCTGGCTGATCGCATTGGCGGTATCCGAGAATGTCGCCGTGCCTTTGTCCGCGGCAACGACGAAATAGGGATCGTCGCCATCGCGCCGTACCATGTCGGCCGGCGGCACGACGGTCTCGCCGTTCAGATTGTCGGTGACCGAGAGCAGCGTCGAGATGAACGTGATGTAGGCAGCGCGGCCGGCCTCGAAGATGGCGTTGCGATCGCCGCCCGTCGGCAGGCGCTTGGGATAGAAACCGCCCTTGGCGCCAACGGGCACAATGACGGCATTCTTGACCTGCTGTGCCTTAACCAGGCCCAAAACTTCCGTGCGGTAATCCTGGGCGCGGTCTGACCAGCGAAGCCCGCCGCGGGCAACTGGCCCGAAGCGCAGATGCACGCCTTCGACTTCCGGCCCATAGACGAAGATCTCGCGGTAGGGACGGGGTTCCGGCAACTCGTCGAGTGCGCGCGGGTCGAGTTTGAAGGCGAGAGAGGCGCGTTCGCTGCCATCCTCCTCTGGCGAGAAGGCATTGGTGCGCAGCGTCGATTCGATGAGATTGAGGTAGCGGCGCAGTATCCGGTCATCGTCGAGGCTCGGAACGCCTTGCAAGGCTTCCTCGATGGCCGCACGGATCGCAGCCTCCTTACGCTCCGATTGCGCGCCCTTGGCCTTGGCCGGGCTTAGCTGTTGCTCGAAGAGATCGTAAAGCTGACGCGCGACCGCCGGGTACCGATTGAGCGTGATTGCGATGAAATCCTGCGAATAGGGAATGCCCGCCTGCTGGAGGTAGCGCCCATAAGCGCGCAGGATGATGATCTGCCGCGCCGTGAGTTGGCCGCTCAGCGCCAGTCCATTATAGCCGTCATTGTCGGAGGCGCCGCTCCAGATGTTGCGGAAGATGTCCTCGAACAGGGCGCCCTTGTCGCGCAGATCGATGGCCGCACCAGAAGTGCTGACGAGTTCCATGTCGTGAACGTAGAGCGGGCTGGCATCCGCCGCAGGCAAGGCGAATGTCTGCTCGCTGATGACGCGGAAGCCCATGTTCTCGAGCAGCGGTACGCGCTGGGACAGCGCAACAGCCGAGCCGTAATGATAGATCTTCAGCGATGCCGCGTGGGACCCGTCGGTGCGGTGGCGGTAGAAATCGACGAAGAGCGGATTGCTTCTCGAGAGACCAGCGATTCGGCTCGCATCGACAAGCGCCTCATCCGCGGAAAAGTTCTCACGGTAGGAATCAGGGAATGCTGCCGCCAGCGCAGTATATTGCGACGTACCCGTACGGTCGCCAACCTCGGCGACGGCATCGTCCCAGGTACGAACGATGGCGCGGACGCCTTCTTCGAGCATCTCACGCTTGACCTTTGGAAAATCGTCCTCGGCATGGCCGATGATGAAGTGGACGCGTGCGAGATTGCCTTCCGGGAAAGCGGGATAATAGGCCGAGACATGCCCCTCATAGAGCGCGGCGAAGTAAGCGCCCATTTTTTCGCGCACGACGGAATCGTAGCGTTCGCGCGGAACGAAGACGATGATCGAGGCAAAGCGGCCGAAGGGATCGACACGCGGCAGGACCCGCACGCGCGGCCGCTCGCCGAGCGCAAGGATGATCTCCGCATAGCGGGTCAAGGTCTTGACGTCGATCTGGAACAGGTCGTCGCGCGGATAGCCTTCAAGAACGTTGAGCAGCGCCTTGCCCGAATGGTCTTCGCGATTGAACCCGAGGCGGCTGATGACCGCTTCCGTCTTTGAACGCAAATAGGGGATTTTGAGTACCGAACGCGTATAGGCGCCGGAGGTAAAGAGACCTACGAAACGAAGCTCGCCGGTGATCCGACCCTCCGCATCGAAGGTCTTGACGCCGATATAGTCCATATAGCCGCGGCGATGCACCAGCGACTTCGTGTTCGCCTTGGTAACGATCAAAAGCTCGGGGCCGGTGAGGAAGGCGATGATTTGCGGCGTCGTGGTGACGCCCTGATTGCCGCGTTTCAACACGCGGACATCGGGGTCGCCGAGGATGCCAAGTCCTGTCTTGCGGGAGCGTTCGAGCTCGCCCTGGTTATTATCACCGAGGTAGTCGTATTCGCGCACGCCGAGGAACGTGAAATTGTCGTCACGCAGCCATTCGAGGAAAGAGACTGCCTCGTCGATCGCCGCCTTTTTCATCGGCAGCTTTCCGGTCTTGTAGGCATCGATCGCTTCGCCGAGACGGTCGAGCATTGGCCTCCAGTCGCGTACGGCCTCCCGCACCTGCTTCAGCACCGTCGTGAGCGCTGCGTGCATGATTTCGCGGGAAGGTCCGTCGAGCGCGGGAACGTGGATCTGCATGACGCTGACGCGCGCCACATCCTTGCCTGGCTTGTCGGGTCCTGCCGGGCCAATCGCCTTGTTTGTCTTCGCATCGACATCCATGACGGGGTGCATGACGAGGTAAACAGCGTTTGCCCGGTCGCTTATTTCACCAAGAACGGAATCGAGCAGGAAAGGCATATTGTCGTTGATCAACGTGATCACGGTGACCGGACGGCCGTCGCGATAGACAAGCGACCCCTCGCTCACATCGATGATAGACTGCCCGCTCTTGAAACGTGAGAGTGCCTCCTCGGCAAGCTTCGCCGAAGTCTGGATTGCGCTTCTATCGTAGCCGGCAAGGTCTTCGTCTGGCGCTCGGGCAAAGAGCAACTCTTCGAACAGACCAGCGTCAATCTTCTTGTCTTTGGCCTTGGGTGATTTGGGCTTCGGGGCGGCCTTTCGGTCCAATGCAGTCTGTGAAGCCATCAAAATTCCCCCCTCATTGCGTATTTTGCATGATCATAGCCATTCGGAAGCCGTTTTCGACCCCAAACTGCACCGATGCGGTGAAAATCGTATGACACGCAAGAAAATTACAATTCGACCAGATGGTCATCCAGTTCGTTGATGTCGCCGGGCCTCACCGGGAAATGTTCTTCCAGGAGCAGGCCTGCCTTTTTGATGGCCTTGAGGAAACCGCCGGGCAATTCGTCCCTGCCGGCATGGTCGATCAGAATCGCAACGATATCGTTCCATTCCTGCTGCGCCACTTTGGCGTTGATGCCGGCGTCGGCCACAACCTCCGCATATCGTTCCGCCAGCGAAACAAACAGCAGTACGCCGGTGCGCTTCGTGGTGAGGTGAACATTGCGTGCCAGGAATTGCTGGGAGGCATTGAGGTGGGCGCGGCGATAACGAATATGCTTCGGCACGAGCCACATGTGGAGATCCGGCAGCAGCCGCAACACAAGCAGGGCGGTGACAAGGGCCGACAGGATCGCCAAGCCGAAGACCGGCAGAGTAATCGTATACCAGAACCAATGGGCCGCGACTGCAACGAGCACAGCGGCGAACAATATCCCGCAGGCGACCATGAAGCCGGCAACGAAGAAATAGCTGTCGCTGCGCCGCGCCAGAACTGCATAGATTTCGCCACTTGTCCGGCTCTCCGCCTCGCGAATTGCCGCAGCAATATTGGCATGATCGGCTTCGTTCATTACCTGCATGGCCTACCAGCTCCCCGATGCGCCGCCGCCGCCGGAGGACCCGCCACCCCCGGAGAAGCCGCCGCCACCGCCGCCGCCCGACGACCAGCCACCACCGCCTCCGGTCCAGCCGCCTCCTCCGCCTGACCACCCACCGCCCGATCGCCCGCGGGTGCGATTGTCAAAGCGCATGCCGAGCCATTCGTACTGGCCGGGGCCGATCTTGCGACCAAATGCCGGCGCAAGCACAGCGGTGGCGAAACCGCCGAAAAAGATGAGCGCCCAGATGGTTATGAAAATTACAAAGAACCAGTCAATATCGGAAGTCGGCTCCTTGATATTGCGCTTGGCCCGCGCCTCGACCTCGGCCTTATCGCCGGAGAGCACGGTCAGTATGTCATCGATACCGCGCGCGATGCCTCCGGAATAGTCGCCTGAACGAAAGCCGGGTATGATCGCGTTTTCGATGATCAGCTTGGAAAGAAGGTCGGTCAGCGTGCCCTCAAGCCCATATCCGACTTCGATGCGCACCTTGCGCTCGTTTGGGGCAACGACGAGAAGAACACCATTGTTCTCCTGCTTTTGTCCGATCGCCCAGGAGCGGTAGAGCCGATTGGCATATGGTTCGATCTCTTCCCCGTCGAGACTCGGCACGGTGACGACCACCACTTGGTCGGAGGACTTTGCCTCGTAAACCGCGAGCTTTTCCGTGATTGCGGCGCGGGTAGCGGTGTCGATGATGTTGGCGCCATCGACGATGCGCCCGGTCAGCGCTGGAAGTTCGGCAGCAAAAGCGCTGACCGACAGAAATGCCAGAAGAACTGCCGCGCAAAAGAGCTGCAGCACCGGTCGAATACGTTTCACCTCACGCAACTCCCGGGAGCATATGCGCGTGGCAGCAGCGACTGCAAACATCACACAAGCCCCTTCTTTCCGGCTGATGCCTAGAACTTCACCTGCGGCGTCTGCTTTGCGGAGTCGTCGATCGTGAAGGTCTGGTAAGGCTCGTTGCCGCGGAACCAGATCCAGCTCCAGATCATCGTCGGCATGGTCTTGAGCGAGGTGTTGTAGACGCGCACGGCCTCGATATAGTCGCGGCGGGCAACCGCAATGCGGTTTTCCGTCCCCTCAAGTTGCGATTGCAGGGCGAGGAAGTTCTGGTTCGACTTCAAATCGGGATAGTTTTCGACGACGGCAAGCAGGCGTGACAAGGCGCCGGTCAGGTTCGCCTGGTTGTCCTGGAAGGCCTTGAAGGCGTTGGGATCTGTCAGTGTTTCCGGTGTAACCTGTACCTGGGTCGCCTTGGCGCGGGCCTCGACGACGGAGGTCAGCACATCCTTCTCCTGGGCCGCATAGCCCTTGACGGTCTCTACCAGATTGGGAATGAGATCGGCACGGCGCTGGTATTGGTTGAGCACCTCGCTCCAGGCAGCCTTCGCCCGTTCCTCATTGGTCGGGATGACGTTGAATCCACAGGCCGAAAGCAGCGGCAGGAGAAACGCCACGGCGAGAACGGTGAGCGCACGGCGCGGCATCGCGACTGAAGGCAAATATTGCATCGAAAATCATCTCCCAAAATACGGATACACGGGGCCGGCGGCATCAAAACGAAGCAACGCGAGCCTAGACATTTTTTTCTGCAAAAGGAACTGGCAAAGCGCTATGCTGATTTGCCTTGGAATCGAATGGATGCCTCATGCCCGAACAGAACGACAATCGGCGGCCAGATACTGAATCGAGACGGATTCTTGAGCGTATCGAGCGTGAGACCGCGGTTCATGGCAACGCAATCGTCGGCCGCGCGAAGCGCCATTTTTCTGCACAGGATGCCGACGCCGCCGACCCGATCGAAGTCTGGGGCACGCGCATCGGCCGCCTGCTGGGATTGCTAGTATTAATCGCAATGTTTATTTGGTTGATTGTCTCCATATCCGGAAAGGGATGACGTTCGGCACTGCCGCCGCCCCTTTCTCTCCAATGCCCTCGCACGAGTATTTTCAATGACCGGTTCTGCTGTTTCCTCCAACGCTGTCATCGTCATTTCGAGCCACGTCGTTCGTGGCGCCGTGGGCAATCGTGGCGCAGTTTTTGCGCTGGAAACCCTCGGCCATCCGGTCTGGGCGGTGCCTACGGTCATTCTTCCGTGGCATCCCGGCCACGGGCCCGCCAAGCGCATCGTGCCGGAGCCCCAACAATTCGACGACCTCATTGCCGATCTCGAGCGCGCGCCTTGGCTCGACGAGGTCAGCGCCATCATGACCGGCTATCTTGGCCATGCTTCGCAAGCCGCGAGCGTTGCGCGGCTGGTAAAGACGATCAAGGCACGCAGGAAATCGGTGCGCTATCTTTGCGATCCGGTTATCGGCGACGAGAAAGGCCTTTATGTTCCCGAAGCGACGGCGACAGCCATTCGCGACGAACTGATGCCGCTCGCCGATATCGCTACACCGAACCGTTTCGAACTCGCATGGCTTGCGGGGGCGGATCTTCCTGACAACAAGGCGATCATGCAGGCGGCCCTGCATGCGGGGCCGGGCACCATGCTCGTCACCTCTGCCCATCCGATGATCGCGGGCGGCACCGGCAATCTGCTGGTGACGCATTCGCTGGCCCTGCTCGCCGAGCATCGCCTCGTCAACGGTCCGACCAATGGCCTTGGCGACCTGACGTCCGCGCTTTTCCTCGCAAGGACGCTGTCTGGCCTCGAACCCGAGCAGGTCTTGCAGCGAACCACCGCATCGGTTTTCGAGATCATGGCACGCGCTGCCAAGCGCGGCGCCGACGAATTGATGCTGGAAGCGGATGCCTCAAGTCTATCGACGCCAATGGCCATGACGCAGATGCGCCGACTTGTGCACCCGAGCAAAGGCATCCGGGCTTGAGCGCGATCTTACACCTGAAGACCAATTGATCTTCGCGATGATGAGGACTACAGCAAAGCCATGACCCTGCTTCCCGATAAACTTCTTACCGGCTATCGCAACTTCATGGCGCATCGCTATGCCAATGAGACCTTGCGCTACAGACAGCTTGCCGAAAAAGGTCAAACCCCCGAGACGCTCGTTATCGCCTGCTGCGACTCCCGTTCGGCGCCTGAGATCATTTTCGACACCGCGCCGGGCGAGATCTTCGTGGTGCGCAATGTCGCCAATCTGGTGCCGCCGTATGAACCGGATGGCGAGTATCACTCAACATCCGCCGCGCTTGAATTTGCAGTGCAAAGCCTCAAGGTCAAAAATATCGTCGTCCTCGGCCATGGCCGCTGTGGCGGCATCAAGGCGGCGCTCGATCCTTCCAGCGAGCCCTTGTCGCCCGGCGATTTCATCGGGAAATGGATGAGCCTGGTTGCGCCGGCGGCCGAAGCCATTTCCGCCAACGAGCTCATGACGACGCTGGAACGCCAGACCGCGCTGGAACGTATCTCGATCCGTTACTCCCTGCAAAATTTGCGCAGTTTCCCCTGCATCGACATTCTGGAGAAGAAGGGGCGGCTAACGCTCCACGGCGCATGGTTCGATATTTCGACTGGCGAACTCTGGATCATGAATCCCGAAACCGGCGACTTCGTTCGCCCCGACCCTGAAGAGGTCGGCGCGCCAACCCTGGAGTAGGCCCTTCGATGTTGGCGCGGCTTGTTCTTGCTTTCGCCTTCATCGTTTCGCTGAGTTTTGCTGGCCGCGCGGCAGATAGCCATGAACAGCTGGTCGAACAGTGGTATTCAGCCCTTGCAACCGCCGACCACGCCATGTTCGACAAGCTCCTGGCCGACGATGCAAGGGTGATCCTCGAAGACATAGACTCGATCCAGACGAAGGACGAGTTTCTTGGAAGCCTCGACGAATGGAAGAACGCGGTGCATGGCGCGACCCTGCGCCACCGGATCGCCAGCGCCGGCAACGGGACGGTCACCGTCTTCGTCTGCTATCAATTCCCGAGCAATTCTACCTACATGCGCGAAATCTTCAGTTTCCGCGGCGAGAAGATCATCGAGAGCGCACAGAGTTCAGTCGGCGAGGCCTGCGAAGGGTTCGAATGACAAAGGCCGGCGCGATGGGCACCGGCCTTGAAATTTAGTCTGACGCGAGGCCGGCTATTCGCCGTCGATCTTCGCGCCAATGATTGCGATTGCCTGCTGATAGACGCTTGCCGCGTTCCAGCCCTGGATTGCGGCGAAATTAGCCTGCCCTGGCTGATAGCCAGCGCCTGTCTGCCAGCCGTGGCCGCGCAGGAAATTCGCCGTCGAGGCCAGCGCATCCGCCTTGGATCGCAGGTCGATGCGGCCGTTGCCATCGCCGTCCACGCCGTAGCGAAGGACGTTGAGCGGCAGGAACTGAGTCTGCCCAATCTCGCCGTGCATGGCCCCGACGGAATTGGACGAGAGCGTTCCCTGATCGACCAGCTTCAACGCAGCATTCAGCTGCTCGCGGAAATATTCCGGGCGGCGGCAGTCGAAGGCAAGCGTCGTCACGGCGGAAAGGGTATTCTGGTTACCCATGAAGCTTCCGAAACCGGTCTCCATGCCCCAGATCGCGATCAACGGGCCGGCCGGCACGCCGAACCGGCGCTCGATGCTGGCGAACAAAGCGGCGTTTTGCGCCTTCTGCGCGCGCCCACGCGAGATAATAGTCTGACCGCCGCGCACCTGCATGAACTTGTCTAGCGAATATTTGAAGCTCTTCTGGTTGCGGTCGGCATTGATGGTCTTGCTCGCATAGGAAACGCCATCGAGCGCACTGATGCCCCTGCTGCCAATTCCTTGCGCCTGCGCTTGCTGCTTGTAGGCCTGGACCCATTCCTGAAATCCGGCGGAGTTGTTTCCGCAGGAGGGAGCAGCCTGTGCGGCGCCCGCCATCAAGAGGAGGCCGGCCGTTGCGACCGCAAAAAATCTGTTTTTGGCAACAGATGCCATGAAGATCTCCTTAAAAGTTGAATCGTGGTTGGCCCTATCTGCCATTTTTCTGCAACCGTGTCATCCGGCAGAATCGCGCGCCTTAAGGTTAAAAGGACGCAATTTTATCAAGGTCGTTGTCAATTTCGCAAAAATCGCCCCCTGCCCCATGTGACGACAGACATTGGGGCCACAACCGAGAGTCGGCATTCGCGCGTGTATAAAGCCCTGGCTCCCCGCCCAACATTAGAGAGAAAGGCTTACGGCTGGTGGTCTGCAAGGTTTTCGATTAGGCTTCCATTATAATTTTTGTATATACGATAATCATTGACCAAAAGTGATTTCATGACTAGGTTTGAGTGGGACCCCGAAAAGGCAAACCGCAATTTAAGCAAACATGGCGTCTCGTTTCGGGCAGGCGAGCGTTTTGAATTTCCTTCGGCTCTAGAATTCATCGACGATAGGGAAAACTACGGCGAAGAGAGAGTAGTTTCGATCGGGTTCATTGGCGAGGTTTTACACACAATGACATATACCGAACGCAACGGGTTGATCCGGATTATCTCGTTGCGAAAATCCACGACCGCAGAGATCAAAAGATATGCAAAAGCCTATGAGTGAAAAGGTTCGCGCTGCACATCGAGCGCGCATTGAAGCCGCCTTGAACAAGATCTCACCCGCGGAAGACGCTGCGCTCACAAACGCGGCATCCGAAGACCCTGACACCGCGCTCATCACTGAACTTACAAAGCGCCGACCCGGCAGGCCCGTGGCGGAAGTCACCAAGACGCCGGTTTCGATCCGTCTCAGCCCTGATGTCCTCGACCACTACCGGTCCACCGGACCCGGCTGGCAGGGTCGCATCGACGATGCCTTGCGTAAGGCTGCCGGCCTCAAGAAGCGGGCGTGACGGTCCTGGACGCGCGCAGCCTTGACTCCCGGGGCGAATTCCTGTTTAAGCCGCGCATCAATCCGCGACGAGTCTGGAACTCCGAGCAGCCGACCGGGACCCCGCAAGGGTTCGACGATCCCGGAGGTCAACACCCGACAGCGCCATGCGCCCTCGGGTGCCTTTTTGCTTTGAGCCATTGGCCAGGGCGCGGTTTGTGCCTACCTTTCGCGGAAACAGGTCCCTGGAAGGAAGAAGGAAAAACTGGATGTTCGAGAGCTTACAGGAACGACTAGGTTCGATATTGAACGGCCTGACCGGTCGCGGCGCGCTGTCGGAAGCCGACGTCGCAGCGGCTTTGCGCGAAGTGCGCCGGGCCCTGCTCGAAGCCGATGTTGCGCTTGATGTCGTCCGTTCCTTCACCGACAAGGTGCGTGCGAAAGCTGTCGGCGCCGAAGTCCTGAAAAGCATCAAGCCCGGCCAGATGGTGGTCAAGATCGTCCATGACGAGCTTGTCAGCATGCTTGGCGAGGAAGGCGTTTCCATCGACCTCAATGCGCCAGCGCCTGTCGTCATCATGATGGTCGGTCTGCAGGGCTCGGGCAAGACCACGACCACCGGCAAGATCGGCAAGCGCCTGACCGAGCGCGCGCGCAAGAAAGTGCTGCTCGCCTCTCTCGATACGCGCCGCCCGGCCGCTCAGGAACAGCTGCGCCAGCTTGGCGTGCAGACCGGCGTCGACACGCTGCCGATCATCGCCGGCCAGTCGCCGGTCGAGATCGCCGCTCGCGCCGTTCAGGCAGCGAAACTTGGCGGCCACGATGTCGTCATCCTCGACACGGCGGGCCGCACCCATATTGACGAGCCCTTGATGGTCGAAATGGCCGACATCAAGAAGAAGGCCAGTCCTCATGAAATTCTTCTCGTCGCAGATGCGCTGACCGGTCAGGACGCCGTCAACCTTGCTCGTTCATTCGATGAGCGCGTCGGCATCACCGGGCTCGTCCTTACCCGCATGGACGGCGATGGCCGTGGCGGCGCCGCATTGTCCATGCGTGCCGTCACCGGCAAGCCGATCAAGCTGATCGCCACCGGCGAAAAGATGGACGCGCTGGAGGAATTCTACCCACGCCGTATCGCCGACCGCATCCTTGGGATGGGCGACATCGTTTCGCTGGTCGAGAAGGCTGCTGAAAACATCGACGCTGAAAAAGCCGCGGCGATGGCCAAGAAAATGCAGTCCGGCAAGTTCGATCTCAACGATCTTGCCGACCAGATCGGCCAGATGCAGAAGCTCGGCGGCATGGGCGGCATCATGGGCATGATGCCCGGGATGGGCAAGATGAAGGACCAGATGACCGCCGCCGGCCTCGACGATTCCATTTTCAAGCGCCAGCTTGCGATCATCTCTTCGATGACCGCGGCGGAGCGCGGCAATCCCGACATGCTCAAGCATTCGCGCAAGCAGCGCATCGCCAAGGGTTCCGGGACCAATGCCGCCGACATCAACAAGCTTTTGAAGATGCATCGTCAGATGGCCGACATGATGAAGGCCATGGGCGGCAAGGGCAAAGGCGGCATCATGAAACAGATGATGGGCGGCCTCGGCGCCAAGATGGGCCTTGGCGGGCTCGGCGGGATGGGCGGCATGCCTGATCTCTCCAAGATGGACTCGAAACAGCTCGAGGCCCTGCAGAAGCAGGCGGAAGCCGCCGGCTTCGGCAAGGGCGGCGGTCTGCCTGGCGGGCTCGGCGGTTTGCCGGGTGGACTTGGCGGCATGGGTGGCATGGCCGGAATGCCGCGCCTGCCAGGGCTTGGTGGTGGTTTGCCCGGCCTTCCAAAGAAGAAAGGATAATCATGTCCTCATCATCCCTCCCGAAGGAACTCATCGATCTGCGCGCTTCCATCGACAACATCGATGCGGCGCTTATCCACATGCTTGCCGAACGCTTTCGCTGCACCAAGGCAGTCGGCGTCCTGAAAGCAAAGAACGGTCTTGCTCCGGCCGATCCGGCCCGGGAGAGGCGGCAGGTGGAACGCCTGCGTGCCCTCGCCCAGCAAGCCGATCTCGACCCCGATTTTGCCGAGAAGTTCCTGAACTTCATCGTCAAGGAAGTGATCAGACATCACGAAACAACGGCCGCCGAGGAAAACGGCGCCCCATCTAACACCTAAGGAGAATAACAATGTCACTGAAAATCCGTCTGGCCCGCGCAGGGTCGAAGAAGCGTCCTTATTACCACGTCGTCGTTGCTGACGTTCGCGCCCCGCGCGACGGCCGCTTCATCGAGAACGTCGGTGCCTGGAACCCGATGCTCCCCAAGGACGGCGACCGCATCAAGCTGAATGAAGAGCGCATCCAGTATTGGATCGGCCATGGCGCACAGCCGACCGACCGTGTCCTGCGTTTCCTCGACCAGGCCGGCATCGCCAAGCGCGACGCGCGCACCAACCCTGAAAAGGCTGTTCCGGGCAAGAAGGCGCAGGAACGCGTTGCCCTTGCTAAGCAGGCTGAAGAAGATGCGAAGGCTAAGGCCGCTGCGGAAGCTGAAGCCGCCAAGGCCGCTGCCGAAGCTCCGGCTGAGGAAGCCGCTGCCAGCGAGTGAGCTGTCACGCTGCAGTCTTGTTGAAACGGGTGGCTCTGGCCGCCCGTTTTCGTTTTGGCCCGCGATAATTTCACGCGCCTGCAAAAAAACCGAAACAATCCCGATGCACAAGAGGCGGGTTAGCCAGCCAATTGCAAGCCAAGGGAACATTTTCATGTCGAATCGATTTGCCTACACCCGCCGCAGCTTTCTCACGTCTTCCGGGGCTTTGGCCCTGACCGCTGCTTCCGACCTTTCCTGTCCGGCAATTTCACGCGCCGCGTCGCGCCCGGTGTTCACGCACGGTGTTCAGTCCGGTGACGTCGATTCTGCAACGGGCATGATCTGGACGCGAACCGATCGGCCGTCCCGGATCAACATCGAAGTTTCGACGACGGAAAGCTTTGCCACACCTCAATGCACTTCCCAATACTGACTTTGCCGCCAAGCAGCTCCTTACCGATCTCGCCTCCGACCAGGAAGTTTTTTACCGCCTCACTGCAGTCGATCTTAACGATCTCAACGGCGTATCCGAACCGATCGTCGGCCGTTTCAAGACCGCGCCGATGTCCAAGCGCAGCATCCGCTTTGCATGGTCGGGCGACACGGTCGGTCAAGGTTGGGGCATCGATGAGACGGGCATGAAGACCTATGCGTCGATCGCCAAGCACCAGCCGGACTTCTTTCTGCATTCGGGTGACACAATCTACGCCGACGGGCCCCTCGTTGAGGAAGTCGATCTGAAGGATGGTACCAAGTGGAAGAACCGCGTCGTCACCGATGAGAAGCGGAAAGTTGCCGAGACGCTCGACGAGTATCGCGGCCAATGGAAATACAATCTGCTTGACGATCACGTACGGGCGCTGAACGCGGTTTGCCCGACGTTTTTTCAATGGGACGACCACGAGGTGACCAACAACTGGTCGTCCTCGAAGAACCTTGCCACAGACGATCGCTACAAGGAGAAATCTATCGCGCTGCTGTCAGCGCGCGCGGCTCGTGCTTTTCACGAGATGACGCCCATCCGCTATACGCCTGCGGAGCCGGGCCGGGTGTATCGCAAGATTGCCTACGGGCCCTTGCTCGACGTCTTCTTCCTCGACCTGCGTTCCTATCGCGGCCCGAATGGACCCGACACGGAAGAGGCTATTACCCCGGAATCGTCAATTCTCGGCGAACGTCAGTTGCGGTGGCTCAAGCGCGAGTTGCTCAATTCGAAAGCAACGTGGAAGATCATTGCTTCTGATATGCCGCTCGGCGTTATCGTCTGGGACAATGCCAAGGACAAGAAGGGCGCAGAGGCAGTCGCCAATGGCGATAATGGTCCGGCCAAGGGTCGCGAACTCGAAATCGCCGATCTGCTGCGCTTCATCAAGACCGCTGGCATCAACAACACCGTCTGGCTGACGGCAGACGTGCACTACACCGCCGCGCATTACTACAATCCCGACAAGGCGCAATTCCAGGACTTCGCACCTTTCTGGGAGTTCATTTCGGGCCCCATCCATGCCGGAACGTTCGGACCGAACGACCTCGACCAGACTTTTGGACCCGAGCTCAAATTCATCAAGGCACCGACTGCCGAGCAAGGTCAGAACGTGCCGCCCTCGGCCGGTCTCCAGTTCTTCGGGCTGGTCGATATCGAGGGCGCCAGCCAGCAACTCACGGTGCGCCTGATGGACCGTGAGGATGTCGAGCTTTACAAGGTCACGCTCGACCCTGTTTTCTCATCTTAGAGGCTAACCAGCGCCGGCTATCAGCGAATCCCAGGCCGCCATGGCGGCCTGGGCGGTGCGCATCAGCGTCTCGCGCGACGCGCCGTCGCGGGCGGTGATCGACATGCCATGCTGGACCGTCGCGTAGAACTCGGCAACCAGATCGCAATCGACGCTTGACGGAAGCTCGCCCTCGCGGATTGCGCGTTGCAGCCGGTTGCGCATTTTAACAGCGTTGCCGAGGCGTTGTTCCTTCAAAAGAGCGCAGGCCGGTTCCGATCCGCGTTCGCCGTGAAGCGCGCCAAGAACGACAAGGCAGCCGTGCGGCCGATCGGGCTGCGAATAGGCGACCGCCGTTTCTTTGAGAAAATTAGCAAAGCCTTCACGCGCCGTGAGCGCTTCCAGGGCCTCCCAGATCTCCAGCCCCACATTCCTTTGGTAAAGTTCAAGCGCCTGCTCGAACAACCCGGCCTTGCTGCCGAAGGCGGCGTAGAGACTAGGAGCGTTGATCCCCATCACCTCGGTAAGGTCGGTCATGGAGGCGCCTTCGTAGCCGCGCGACCAAAATAGCCCCATGGCGCGAGCCAGAGCTTCTTCCCTGTCGAATGAGCGCGGTCGTCCGCGTGGCGGCATCGTGAGGACCTTTCTGTAGTGATCAATATGTAAATAGCTTGACGTTGCGGTGCAAGCATCTTAGGTGTTTATGTATCGATCATTACATAAAGGAAGATTGTATGTCTCGTCTCGACAACAAAGTCGCATTCGTCACCGGTGGTAGTCGCGGTATTGGCGCAGCGATCGCTCTGAAACTAGCGGAGGATGGTGCCGATATTGCCCTTACCTATACCAGCAGCGTGGAGAAGGCCGAGGCTGTGGTCAATTCAATCGAGGCCCTGGGACGCAAGGCAATCGCCATCAAGGCGGACAATCTTGATGCCGCGGCCGTCGAGGCTGCTGTCCAGGAAGCGCACGCCCGGTTTGGGCGGCTCGATATCCTTGTGAACAGCGCCGGCGTCTTCTCGGTGGACCAGATCGAAACGGCGAGCCTTGCGGAGTTCGACCGCGTCATGTCCATCCATGTCCGTGCCAGCTTCGTCGCCTCCAAAGCGGCGGCAGCCCTCATGAGTGCCGGTGGACGCATCGTGTCGATCGGCAGCAATCTCGGTGAGCGTGTGCCGTTTACGGGGCTCAGCATCTATGCCACCAGCAAGGCCGCACTTACGGGCCTGACGAAAGCGCTGGCGCGAGACCTTGGCCCGAAGGAGATCACCGTCAATATCGTCCAGCCCGGCTCCACCGATACGGACATGAACCCGGCCGACGGCGATCATGCCGACGCCCAGCGCGCCCTCATGGCCATTCCGCGCTTCGGCAGGGCTCAGGATATTGCCGGGGTCGTAGCCTTTCTCTCCGGCGATGAAGGTCGCTTCATCACAGGCGCATCGCTGACCGTCGACGGCGGCACCAACATCTGATCGTGCAGGTTAAAGGTCACCCTTGCGAACAAGCTTGCCTTCTTCGGCCTTGTGGAAATATTGCGAGCAGACGAGCCAGCCCTTCAACGGCCGCAACAGGACCAGGCTGCCGAGCAGCGTCAGCGGCAGCGTGGTGATGAGATGCAGCCAGATCGATACTTCGTAGGTCGTCTGCAGCCACAGCGCGAAAAGCATCGCTGGAACAGCAACGATCGTCATGGCGAAGAAGGCGGGCCCGTCGGCGGGATCGGCAAAGGAATAGTCGAGACCGCAGACCTCGCAGGACGGAGCAAGTTTCAGGAAGCCATTGAACAAATGCCCCTGCTGGCATTGCGGGCACCGTCCGAGAATGCCCGTTTTCATCGGATTCTCTGTCGCATGATAGTGAGCGTCTGACATTTGCTTGGCCTTTCGCGGCTGCAGATTGTATGGCACCTACACCCATACAAGCAATCGATGTTTGAACTCAATATACGCCGTTTTCGCGAAACTTAAAGAAGCAGTCGGGCAATAGCGACAAAATGGCTTGCTATCTTATAACATCGATTCTAATTGTATGGACAATGCGTCCATACAATTAGGTGGCCTTGATGAAATGGAAGCCTCGAATTGCTGTTGGCGCCCGCTACAAGCACGCGGGCATCGCGGATGCATTGCGAGCCGATATTGCGTCCGGCGCGGTCAAATCCGGCGATGTCCTGCCGCCACAGCGCGAAATTGCGCGCGAACTCGGCGTTGATCTGACGACAGTAACACGTGCCCTCAATGAGGTGCGTCGGTCGGGCCACATCGAGGGCCGCATCGGTTCCGGCACATTCGTAAAGGCGCCTGCCGTTCAGGCGACTGTGGCAGCACAGGCAAATGAACTCGATTTGACCATGAACATACCTCCGCAACCCGCGGACCTGCCCGCTCGCATCGCAAACGGCATTGGCGCCCTTCTCGCCAATGGACAAAACCGGCTGTTGTCCTACCAGGAAACGGCCGGAAGCGCGTCGTCCCGAGCGGCGGCAGCGTCCTGGCTCGCTCCGCGTCTCGGCGCTGCGCCCGAAAAGGATCGCGTCGTCGTTGCCGGCGGGGCTCAGAGCGCCCTCTTTGCCGTCTGCAATCTCCTCGGCCCCGGCGCAACTATAGCGGCGGGCGCGTCGACCTATCCGGGACTCAAATCTGCAGCGTCATCCCTTGGCCTCAAGCTTTACTCACTCGCCATGGATGAAGCCGGCATTACGCCAGAAAGCTTCGAGGAATGCTGCCGCAATGAGCCGCCCAAGGCGCTCTACATTATTTCGTCCATTGACAACCCGACCACCGCGACGATGCCGCTTGCGCGGCGGCGGGCCATTGCTGCAATCGCCGCTCGCCATGGGGTAGCTGTCATCGAAGACGATCCCTACGCGGAACTGCTCGACAAGCCGATACCGGCGCTAGCAACGCTCGCCCCCGACCTGACATGGCACATCGCCACATTGTCGAAATGCGTAGCTCCGGCACTGCGCATTGCTTTCGTCGCCTGTCCTTCGGCGCTCGATGCCCTAAAGCTTGGTTCCAGCCTGCGTGCCAGCAATCCGGGTCCATCGCCGCTGCTCACCGCGCTCGCGGCCGATTTCATTCAGACGGGAACGCTCCGTGAGATCGCGACCACCATCAGATCGGAAAGCCGGGAACGCCAGGCCCTCGCGGCACGGATTCTTAAAGACTGGACCTTTAGAGCCGAACCTGGCGGACATCATCTCTGGCTGTCGCTGCCACAGCAATGGCACGCCGGAGAATTTGCCGCGCTCGCCATTCGCTCCGGGCTGGGTGTCGTGCCAGCCTCGGCGTTCAGCATCGGGGCACCAAGCATGGAAGCGGTCCGTGTTTCCCTCGGCGCTGCCCCCGACAGGACCAGATTGGAACAGGGTCTGGTCCTGCTGGATCGCCTTCTGCGCGAGCCGAAGTTCAGCCCTGGTATGATTGTATAGGCGCTGCGACGGTTCTCAGAACAAAGAGCCCTGAGCGGTTATCGGATGAAATGTTGGACGGGTTGCCGTAGCGGCGAAGGTGCGGTGCTCAAGGTCAATGAGGAACCGCTTGCGCCGCTGGCCGCCGCCATAACCCGTCAACGATCCATCCGCACCGATGACTCTGTGGCACGGAACCACGATAGCGACGCGGTTCTGGCCATTGGCGGCGCCGACAGCACGGCTGGCATTCGGGCGGCCCATAGCGCGTGCCATCCCTCCATAGCTCCGGGTCTGGCCGTAAGGTATTTCCCGCAGCCGCTCCCAGACTTCATTCTGGAACGCATTCCCCGGCAGGACGAGCGGCGTTTCAAATACGGTCAATTCCCCCGCAAAATAAGCAGCAAGCTCCGACTCGATCTGATCGAGGACTGCATTTCGCCCCGGCTCGATCATATAGCCATAACGTCGTTGCAACTCATCGACTTCCGAGGCAAGTGCAGGCCGGTCAGCAAATTCGAGCAGGGACAGCCCTTCGCCGCTTGCCATGGCGATCATTGGTCCAAGCTGTGTTTCGATCGTGTCGCGAAGTAAGAGCCTGATCATGTAGCGACCTCCTGATTCGGTCCAGATCGTACCATTCTGCCGAGGCCAGCCAATCCGATTCCTGTCAGGAGTGCGCCGCCGCCGATGCCACGGTCACAGTGGTGCCGGCGGCGTGAAGCGCCTGCACAATGTCGCCCGGGGGATCGCGGTCGGTCACAAGTTCGTCGATGCCGTTAAAGTCGCAAACCTGTACAAGACCGCGCCGTCCGAACTTTGATGCGTCCGTTATCGCTATTGTCCTTGCACCACGCGATAGTACCGTGCGGGCAAACTCTGCCTCTTCGAGGTCGTAGTCCGTTATGCCTCCCGGCGCGTCGAGCGCGCCCACCGAGATGACCGCATGGGCAACGCTGAAGCGGCTGACGAATTCGATAGCGGATACCCCAAAGGCGGCGCCGCTATCGCTGCGCAATTCGCCGCCCGCCATGAACACCCTGTTGCCGTTTACCGTTGCAAGCGTGCGCGCAATATCGGAGGAGTTCGTGACCACCGTCAGGTTGCGGTGCTGCAGCAACTCGCGGGCAAGAAAGCTTGTCGTGGTGCCTGTATCGAGCATCACCGACTCACCATCGCGGATTGTCGCTGCGACCCATTGGGCAATCACGCGCTTGGCGCTCGCATTTTCGCGCATGCGCATCTCGAACGGCGCCTCGCCAATATGCTGCGGCAACCCGACGGCGCCATGGATGCGCGTGAGAACGCCCGAGTCCGTCATGGGCTTGACGTCGCGCCTGATGGTTTCGAGCGAGACGCCGAGCTTGTTGGCAAGATCGGAGATCGAGATCGTGCCTTCCTCTTGCAGTAACCGCCGAATTTCGCCGCGCCGCTTTGCACTCATGCCAAAACCTCAAAATTTGATACCTAAGCCGCACCATTACCACATATTTTACCAGTATCAGGCGATAAAGCCACATTATGCCACATAAATATGTTGACAGATGCGCGAACTTGGCAGACGATCCTATCAATGGGGTTGGTGGTAGTGCGCGGTTAGACTGGCTCACCATGAGGAGGGCCAATCCTTGCAGGTACCCAAGATACCGCGAGGATCCTGAGTGAAAGTCTTTGCCATAGACGGATTGCCTGTTACCGGAGAGTCCACAACCTTCAGGGGACAGGTTGCCTTCCTCGTGGTGAGTCAGTCTGACCGCGCACTTTTTTTCTGCTCGCCGACCGGCGCATTCCTGCCGGGCCATACACGGTAGGCGTCGCCAATGGCTCCCGCGCCTGACGTGCACCCTGGTGAGCCCGTAGCGCGGCGCATCGCGGCGCTTCCCATCTGGCAAGGCGAGATAAGCATTGCCCTTTTGAAGGGCGGCATCAGCAATGAAAGCTATGTGGTAGAGGACGCAAGCCGCAAATATGTGGTGCGCTTCGGCACGGATTATCCGGTTCACCACGTGTTCCGCCAGCGCGAGGTGATGACCGCGCGTGCTGCGCACCTTGCCGGATTTGCGCCGGAAGTCTTTCACGCCGATGACGGCGTCATGGTGACGGCATTCCTTGGTGCTCGAACCTATGACGCCCGCGATGTGCGCGCCAATATTCCGCGAATTGCCGACATGGTCCGCCAGTTCCATACGCGCATGCCTGAACATATTCGCGGACCGGGATTCATGTTCTGGGTCTTCCACGTCATTCGCGACTATGCCCGCACGCTGGAAGCCGGCAAAAGCCGCTTGGCGCATAAACTTCCCGCCTATCTGGCGATCTCCGACGAGATGGAGGCGGCGCAAAAACCCCTGCCGATCATCTTCAGCCACAATGATCTTCTCCCTGCCAACATCCTCGATGACGAGGAAAGACTGTGGCTCATCGATTTCGAATATGCCGGGTTCTCGACGGCGATGTTCGACCTTGCCGGGCTCGCCTCAAACGCAGGGTTTGATGCAGACGAGTCCGAGGCATTGCTGGATGCCTATTTCCGGGCGAGGCCCGATACCGCACTGACCCGCGCGCACGCCGCCATGCAATGCGCCTCGCTGCTGCGCGAGGCGATGTGGAGCATGGTCTCGGAACTGCATCTGAAGGCGCCAGGCGTCGACTACGTCGCCTACACGACCGAGAATTTACAGCGGCTGGACGAGGCGCTGGACCACTACAGAACATTATACGGAAAGACCATATCATGAGCCTGCCAACCCATGCGCAGATCGTCGTCATCGGCGGCGGCATTATCGGCTGCTCGACAGCTTACCATCTCGCCAGGGACCACAAGGCGGATGTGGTTCTCCTCGAAATGGGCCAGCTGACGTCCGGCTCGACCTGGCATGCGGCGGGACTTGTCGGCCAGTTGCGCTCGTCGGCCTCGATCACGCGGGTTCTTAAATATTCCGTCGACTTGTACAAACGCCTCGACGCTGAAACCGGTCTCGCCACCGGCTGGAAGATGACCGGGTGCCTGCGCCTCGCCACCAATGAAGATCGCTGGACCGAGTTTCGCCGGCTGGCGACCACTGCGCGCAGCTTCGGTATGGACATGCATCTGCTTTCCCCGCAGGACGTTAAATCCATGTTCCCGCTAATGGAGGTGGGCGATCTCATAGGCGCGAGCTGGTTGCCAACGGATGGTCAGGCGAGCCCTTCGGACATCACCCAATCGCTGGCGCGCGGCGCGCGCATGCACGGCGCCAAGCTCATCGAGAATGTCCGGGTCACCGGATTTGAGATGGACGACGGCCGCATCGTCAAGGTGAAGACCGACAAGGGCGACATCGCCTGTGAGAAGGTCGTCAACTGTGCGGGCCAATGGGCGCGGCAGGTAGGCGAAATGGCCGGCATCAATGTGCCCCTGCAGCCGGTCAAGCATCAGTACATCATCACCGACAGGATCGAGGGCCTGTCTGCCGATGCACCCACGATCCGCGATCCCGACCGCCGTACCTATTTCAAGGAAGAGGTCGGCGGGCTGGTGATGGGCGGCTATGAACCGAACCCACAGGCCTGGACGACGGCCGACGTGCCGAACGACTGGCAGTTCCGCCTGTTCGACGATGATTTCGACCATTTCGAACAGCACATGATTGAGGCCATCGATCGAATACCCGCCATGGCAAACGTTGGTGTGAAGCAGATGATCAACGGGCCGGAAAGCTTCACCCCCGACGGCAATTTCATTCTCGGTATCGCACCCGAATGCGCCAACATGTTCGTCGGCGCCGGCTTCAACGCCTTCGGCATCGCCTCGGGCGGCGGCGCCGGCTGGGTGCTGGCGCAATGGGTGGTCGACGGGGAATCGCCGCTTGATCTTTGGGCCGTCGATATCCGCCGATTTTCCCATCTGCACCGCGATCGCCAGTGGGTGCTCGACCGTACCCTCGAAGCCTATGGCAAGCATTACACCATTGGCTTTCCCCATGAAGAATACACCTCAGGCAGACCGGCCATCGTCTCGCCGCTCTATGATCGCCTCAAGCAGCATCGCGCCGTATTCGGCTCGAAGCTTGGATGGGAGCGGCCAAACTGGTTCGCACCTGAAGGGACTTCGGCCGAGGACATCTATTCCATGGGCCGGCAGAACTGGTTCAAGGCCGTCGGCGACGAGCACCGGCACGTGCGCGAGAAAGTCGGCATCTTCGATCAGTCGTCGTTTGCCAAGTACGAGCTTAGCGGCAAGGATGCCGGCAAGGCGCTCGACTACATCTGCGCCAACGACGTCTCGAAGCCAGTCGGCCGGCTTACCTATACGCAGATGCTCAACACGCGCGGCGGCATCGAGTGCGACCTGACCGTGGCGCGGCTGACGGACGACAGGTTCTACATCGTCACCGGTACCGGCTTCCGGACGCATGATTTCGCCTGGATCCGGGATCATATCGGCAGCGATCTCGATGCGACGCTTGAGGACATTACGGAGTGCTTCGGAACGCTCTCATTGATGGGGCCGGACGCGCGCAACGTGCTGGCCAGGGTGACGACAAGCGACGTTGGCAATGCCGCCTTCCCGTTCGGCCACGTGCGCGAGATCGACATCGCCGGCACCACGGTCCGGGCGCTACGGCTTACCTATGTGGGCGAACTCGGCTGGGAATTGCACGTTCCAATCGCCGCGACCGGCGCTGTGTTCGATGCGCTCATGCAGGCGGGCGAGCCTTTCGCCATCAGGCCGGTAGGTTACCGCGCGCTCGAATCGCTGCGTCTCGAAAAAGGCTATCGCGCCTGGGGCAGCGACATCACCCCGAATGACTCCCCCTTTGAAGCCGGCCTGGGTTGGGCGGTCAAGCTCAAGAGCAACACCGATTTTCTCGGCAGGCAAGCAGCGGAGGCCACGCGCAATGCCCCGCTCGGGAAGCGGCTCGTCGGGATCACGGTTATCGACAGGGACGTCGTTCTGCTTGGACGCGAAACGATCCTGCGCAATGGCGAGCCGGTGGGCTATCTCACCAGCGGCGGCTTTGGCTATACCGTCGATAGCCCCATCGGTTACGGCTACATCCGCAATGCAGAAGGTGTCGACGACACATTCCTCGCCGAAGGCAAGTACGAGCTCATTGTCGCCAACGAGCCATTCGCCGCAAAGGTCCACATCGAGCCACTTTACGACCCACGCAATGAGCGAATAAGAGCGTGAAGCGGCGCACGAAGATGTGTTCCCTGCCGCTTTCCGCCGGGGCTTGACATTAATCCTGGACAAGACCAAATGACAGCGCGCTGGGTCGCTCGTTTACGCCCAACGTATCTTTCAACCGGAGTTTATCTCTAATGCCCAACGACGACAGTCAAAGTCGATTGTTTGCGCCGTCATCGGCGATCGTGGCCTGTTGAGAGATCAGCTCGCCTCGGTCCCCGTGACGGCGGATCGACAGAAAGGCGAGCAAAATGAACGACCTTCGCTTTACCCAAGGAGTGGTTGATGCCGGTTCGGCACCGGCCGCAACCATTGCCGAACAGCTGGCAACCATGCAGGCTGCCGATGCCGTCGAGCTTCTCAACGAGCTCGAACAGAACGATACCGTCGGCATCATTGCCGAGATGCCGCGCGACCATGCGGTGCTCATCCTTGACCAGCCGGAATTGCATTCGGCAGGCGCCATCATCGAGGCGCTTCCCGACGTCATCGCATGCGAACTGCTCGACGCCATGTCAGCAGACCGCGTCACCGATATCTTCCACGAACTCGATGCCGAGGCGCGGGACCGACTGTTTCCGGGCCTTGGCCACGAAACCCAGCAGGCCCTCGCCAAACTGCTGCGCTATCCGCCCCATACCGCCGGCAGCCTGATGACGACCGAATTCGTCAGCGTCCCCGCGAACTGGAGCGTTGCGCGCACGCTGCAGCACATCCGCGAGGTCGAACGGTCCCGCGAGACGGTCTACGCCATCTATGTGATCGATCCGGAGAACCGCAGCCTACTGCGCGCAGTGGCACTCCGCCGCCTGATCGCCAGCGAGCCCGAAGCCTCGATCATGACCGTGGGCCGCGACGTTGCGCCGGTCACCGTGGGACCGCTTACCGATCAGGAGGATGTCGCTCGGCTGTTCCGCAAGCACGACCTCCTCGCCGTTCCCGTAGTCAATGACGGCAACCAGATCATCGGCATCGTGACCGTCGATGATGTGATCGACGCCATGACCCAGGAGATGACCGAGGATACGCTGAAGTTCGGCGGCATGGAGGCTTTGAACAAGCCCTATATGCAGATCGGCTTTCTCCAGATGATCCGCAAGCGCGCGGGCTGGCTCGGCGTTCTTTTCCTCAGCGAAATGCTGACGGCGAGTGCCATGCAACACTTCGAGGGCGAACTCGAGAAGGCCGTTGTGCTGACCCTGTTCATCCCGCTCATCATGAGTTCAGGCGGGAATTCGGGCTCGCAGGCGACCTCTCTCTTGATCCGCGCCCTTGCCTTGCAGGAATTGCGGTTGAAGGACTGGTGGCGAGTCGCGCTGCGGGAACTCCCGACCGGCATCGTGCTCGGCACTTTCCTTGGCCTGATCGGCGTCATTCGCATCTCGACGTGGCAGATGCTCGGCCTCTACGATTATGGCGTCCATTGGCATCTCGTCGCGGCAACGGTCGGCACGGCCCTTGTCGGCATTGTCACTTTCGGGTCGCTGGCCGGCTCCATGCTGCCGTTCATCCTGCAGAAGATCGGTTTCGACCCGGCGAGCGCCTCTGCGCCCTTCGTGGCAACGCTCGTCGATGTCACCGGCCTCATCATCTACTTTAGCATCGCCCTGATGATCCTGTCGGGAACATTGCTTTGAAACTGCGCGCGGCGGACGGTTCTCGTTCGCCGCGCACGACCCCCGCGCAGAAGCGCATCTGCATGGCTGCAATGCAGCCCCCAAATGCTTTGACCCCTTTCGCAATTGCGAAAAAACATGTATGGAGCGCGCAAATGTAAAGCGGCGCATCATATGTGGCGTCCCTAATCTTCCAAAGAGAACCCAATGAAACTGCGCAACATCGCGATCATCGCACACGTTGACCATGGCAAAACCACGCTCGTTGACGAACTCCTGAAACAGTCCGGCAATTTCCGCGACAACCAGCGCGTCGCCGAGCGCATGATGGATTCCAACGACATCGAAAAGGAACGCGGGATCACCATTCTCGCCAAGGCCACGTCGGTCGTCTGGAAGGACACGCGCATCAACATCGTCGACACGCCCGGACACGCCGATTTCGGCGGCGAGGTCGAACGCATTCTCAGCATGGTGGACGGCGCGATCGTTCTCGTTGACGCTGCCGAAGGCCCGATGCCGCAGACGAAATTCGTCGTCGGCAAGGCGCTGAAGGTGGGGCTCCGTCCGATCGTCGCGATCAACAAGATCGACCGCCCCGACGCGCGCCACGAAGAAGTCGTCAACGAAGTCTTCGATCTCTTTGCCGCTCTCGACGCGACCGACGAACAGCTCGACTTCCCGATCCTCTACGGTTCCGGCCGTAGCGGCTGGATGGCCAAGAACCCGGAAGGCCCGCAGGACCAGGGCCTTGCCCCGCTGTTCGACCTCGTGCTTGAGCACGTGCCGGAGCCGACCGTCGGCGACGGCCCGTTCCGCATGATCGGTACGATCCTTGAGGCCGATCCGTTCCTCGGCCGTATCATCACCGGCCGCATTCACTCCGGTACCGTAAAGTCGAACCAGCAAGCCAAGGTTCTCCATGGCGACGGGACGCAGCTCGAAACCGGCCGCATTTCCAAGATCCTGGCTTTCCGCGGTCTTGAACGCCAGCCGATCGAAGAAGCCCAGGCAGGTGACATCGTTGCGATCGCCGGACTGCAGAAGGGCACCGTGGCTGATACCTTCTGTTCACCGGAAGTTACCGAACCCCTGCAGGCGCAGCCGATCGATCCGCCGACCGTCACCATGTCGTTCATCGTCAACGACTCGCCGCTTGCCGGCACCGAAGGCGATAAGGTCACGAGCCGGGTCATTCGCGATCGCCTGTTCAAGGAGGCCGAGGGCAATGTTGCCCTGCGCATTGAGGAATCGAGCGACAAGGATTCGTTCTACGTATCTGGCCGCGGCGAATTGCAGTTGGCGGTCCTGATCGAGAACATGCGCCGCGAAGGCTTCGAACTTGGCGTGTCACGTCCGCGCGTCGTCATGCAGAAGGACGAAAGTGGCAACATGCTCGAGCCGATCGAGGAAGTTCTCATCGACGTCGACGAAGAGTATTCCGGCACGGTCGTGCAGAAGATGTCGGAGCGCAAGGCCGAGATGGTCGAGCTGCGCCCCTCCGGCGGCAATCGCGTACGCCTCGTCTTCCATGCGCCGACGCGCGGCCTCATCGGCTACCAGTCGGAGCTTCTGACCGACACGCGTGGCACCGCCATCATGAATCGCCTGTTCCGCGCCTATGAACCCTACAAGGGCGAAATCGCCGGCCGCAACAACGGCGTTCTGATTTCGAATGATCAGGGCGAGTCGGTGGCCTTTGCCATGTGGAACCTCGAAGACCGCGGCCCAATGATCATCGACGCTGGTGTCAAAGTCTATGCGGGCATGATTATCGGCATTCACTCGCGTGACAACGACCTCGAAGTCAACGTGCTCAAGGGCAAGAAGCTCACCAACATCCGCGCCGCCGGCAAGGACGAGGCCGTCAAGCTGACGCCGCCAATCCGCATGACACTGGAACGCGCCCTGTCATGGATCCAGGACGACGAACTCGTCGAAGTGACGCCGAAGTCAATCCGCCTGCGCAAGCTCTACCTCGATTCCAACGAGCGCAAGCGCTTCGAAAAGAGCAAGACCGCCGGCGCGGCATAAGCCAGCCGGACCAAATATCCAATTGCAGGGGCGGCCATTTGGTCGCCCTTTCTTTTTCGTGAACTCAGCCAAATTTCGGTCGCGATCCCAGTTGCCCAAGGTCGGCCCTCGGGTCTATGGTTAAGAAACCATGAACACCCATGTGATCGAGATAAGACGGGCTGAACTGGCCGACGCCGAGGCGATTTCGGACATTCATGTTGCCGCCTGGAGAGGTGCCTATACCGGCATCATTCCGCATCGCGCGCTCAATACCATGCTGCAGCGCCGCGGATCCGCGTGGTGGGCGCGCGCCATCCAGCGCTCGACGCAAATACTTGTTGCAGACGTTGGCGGCGTTGTGGCTGGCTATGCGACCCTCGGTCCAAATCGCGCGCGACAATTGCCGCAGAAGGGCGAGGTCTACGAGCTCTATATCAGGCCGGAATATCAGGGCTTTGGCCTGGGCACACGCCTTCTCGGCGCGGCAAAGCGCAGCCTGGTCGACCAGGGGATGAAGGGATTGGTCGTCTGGGCGCTCGAAGACAATGGCCTTGCCACCTCATTCTACGAGGGCGCCGGCGGCCGCGATGTCGCCGAAGGCGTCGAATGTTTCGAAGGCAAGACCCTGAAGAAACTCGCCTTCGTATGGAATTGACGGCTTCCGCAATGCCAGCCCTTCAGACTGAAGTCGCTAAACTTCTGTACCGGCTGCAAGGCCGGCCTCTCATGCGCTCGCCGCGGCTCAGGCGACGCTCTTGTTGCGCCGGCTCCTAAAAGTCAGTACAGCACTCCCAAACCAACAAGGACTTTGAAAATATGCGCATCGATGCCATTCCTGTCGGCAACAATCCCCCCGAAGACGTCAACGTGATCATCGAAGTTCCGGTCGGCGGTCAGCCGATCAAGTACGAACTCGACAAGGATTCCGGCGCGCTGTTTGTCGATCGCTTCCTGCACACGCCGATGACTTATCCGGGCAATTACGGCTTCGTACCGCACACATTGTCGGATGACGGCGACCCGATCGACGTCCTGATCTGCAACACGCGCGCCCTGATGCCGACCAGCATCATCAATGTCCGCCCAATCGGCGTCCTCGTCATGGAGGACAATAAGGGCCAGGACGAGAAGATCATCGCCGTTCCCTCGCCGCACCTCACCCTTCGCTACGAGAAGGTCCACAACTACACGGACTTGCCGGATATCACGCTTAAGCAGATCCAGCACTTCTTCGAGCACTACAAGGATCTCGAGCCCGGCAAATGGGTGAAGATTGGTGACTGGGGCGATGAAGATGCCGCCCGCCAGCTCATCACCGAGGCCATGGAGCGCCACAAGGCCAAGACCGCCTCGTAAAAACTATGCCTTGGGCGATCCCAGCGCTTCGAGCTTCGAAGCCAATGCGTGCGGGTCGCCCAGGATTTTTATCTGTTTGAGCCGGGACGTCGCTCCCGCTACGATCGCTACCTCACGCGTGGCAACGCCAAGCTCCTTGGCCAGAAGCTTTTCCAGCGCCGCATTCGCCTTGCCATCCTCGGGCACTGCCCTGACGCGCACCTTCAGGTGAGCGCGCCGGTCCGCTGCAAGCTCCACCCCTTCGACTGCATCCTTCGCGGATTTCGGCGTCAAACGTACAAATACGATGACGCCGTCCGTCACCTCACGGAAGCAGCTCTGCCGGTCGATCAAACCAGCAGCGGCGCGATTGTCGTCCACAACAGCTGGCGGATGAAGAAGATGATCAGCAGGAGCACGATCGGCGATATGTCGATGCCTCCGAGATCAGGCAGGAAGCGGCGGATTGGGCGCAGCGCCGGTTCGGTGACGCGGAACAGGAAATCGCCGACAGATGCAACGAACCGGTTGCTCGAATTGATGACGTTGAAGGCGTAAAGCCACGAGAAAATGGCGCTGGCAATAATGATCCAGGTGTAGATATCGAGGGCAAGATCGATGGTGCGGATAAGGGCGAGCATTCGTTTCTCCTAACAGTCACGCCGACATGTAGCGATTGACCCGGCTAGGGGCAAGAGGCCGTCGTGGTCATGGCGCTTTGCGATGATTAATCATTATACTAACGTAGTATCGATTTAGTACTTTAATGATTACAAATACCCCATCCCTGGAGAGCCTACTTGTGTAGGAATATTTTTAAATTAAAAACGCGAATAACTTGGCTCACATGATTCGATCTATTTTGTTTAGATTTTTTATTTAAGGGGGTTTCCATGCTGAATAAACTATCTGCCGAATTCTTCGGAACGTTTTGGCTTGTACTCGGTGGCTGCGGCAGCGCTGTTATTGCGGCAGCATTTCCAGCTGTCGGTATTGGTTTGCTTGGCGTTGCATTGGCCTTTGGTCTTACGGTTCTTACCATGGCCTTTGCCGTCGGCCGTATCTCCGGCGGACACTTTAATCCCGCCGTGTCGCTTGGACTTGCCATTGCCGGCCGGTTCGAGTTCAAGGACCTCATTTCCTATTGGGTCGCCCAACTGGCAGGCGCCATCTTCGCTGCCGCAGTGCTTTATCTCGTTGCCTCTGGCAAGGCCGATTTTGCCGCTGGAGGGTTCGCGTCGAACGGCTATGGCGATCTTTCGCCCGGCAAATACGGGCTTACTCCGGCGCTGGTGATCGAGATCGTCATGACCGCTTTCTTTCTCATTATCATCCTCGGGGCGTCATCGGCTGCGATACCGGCCGGATTCGCGCCTATCCCCATCGGCCTGGGCCTGACACTGATCCACCTTGTGTCGATCCCGGTCACCAATACGTCGGTTAACCCGGCGCGTTCGACCGGTGTCGCCCTGTTTGCCGAGACGGCAGCGCTCAGCCAGTTGTGGCTGTTCTGGGTTGCGCCCCTGATTGGCGCCGCGCTCGGCGCCATCATCTGGAAAGCTTTGCTCGGGAAGGATTGAGACCTTCAACGTTCACAAGGAGCGCCGGCGCGCCGGCCCTCCCTGGATTATTTCGCAATTGCTTATCCCATTTCGGTTCGAACTGGTTTAAAAGGGCCTCCAGATTCCGGAGCCTTTCAAGCAAAATGTCCTCGCCAGAAACGACAGCGGCGCATGACCGCTACGCCGCCTTTCGCCATTCGTCCTTCACGCTCTATTGGCTAGCCCGCTTTTGCGGCTCTTTCGCCATCCAGATCATCAGCGTGTCGGTCGGCTGGCAGATCTACGACCTGACGCGCGATCCCTTCTATCTCGGCATTGTCGGCCTCGTGCAATTTGCCCCATCCCTGCTCCTGGTGCTGATCACGGGTGCAGCGGCCGACCGCTTCGGGCGCCGGCTTATCATGGGGCTTTCGCTCTGCGTCGAACTGGTCTGCGCCGTGCTATTGCTCCTTCTCACCATCGCTCACATGTTTTCGCCGGCACTGGTTTTCGTCATTCTCGCGGGCTTTGGCATTGGCCGCGCCTTCCTCGGACCGGCGTCGGCGTCGCTTGTCGTAAACCTTGTCCCGACCGAGGTTTTCTCCAACGCCGTCTCTTGGAACTCGTCCGCATGGCAGATTGCCGCGATTGTCGGTCCGGTGGTCGGTGGCCTGCTATACGGCATTTCGCCGATCGTCGCCTATGGCATAGCGAGCGCCATGCTTGCAGCCGCCGCCGCCTGCACATTCGCCATTCCAAAGCCGGCCCAGCATACGCTTTCCGAATCTCGCTCATTGCAGACGCTTCTTGCCGGCTTTCACTATATCTGGAAGGAGAAGGTTGTCCTCGGCGCAATCTCGCTCGATCTCTTCGCCGTGCTTCTCGGCGGCGCAGTCGCCCTATTGCCGGTTTATGCCCGCGACATCCTGCAACTTGGCCCCTGGGGTCTCGGCATGCTGCGCGCCGCGCCGGGAATCGGTGCTATCTTGACCGCCGTGTGGCTCACCGGTCACCCGATCCGCGATCACGCCGGAATAATCATGTTTGCCTTTGTCGCGCTGTTCGGCCTGCTGACGATCATGTTCGGCGTTTCGAACATCGCCTGGCTGTCAATCGTCGTTCTCGCCCTGATGGGTGCCGCCGATATGGTGAGCGTCTATATCCGCGAAACGCTGCTGCAATTGTGGACACCAGACCATGTCCGTGGCCGGGTGAATGCGGTCAACATGGTCTTCGTCGGGGCTTCCAACGAACTCGGTGAGTTCCGCGCCGGCATCATGGCATCGCTGATCGGTACCATACCTGCCGTCGTCTTCGGTGGCATCGGCACCGTTGCGGTTGCGGGTCTTTGGGCCTACTGGTTTCCGCAGTTGCGCAAGGCCCGCAATCTTCAAGGCAGAACCTAGAGCAGCCTGGACAGTTTGTTGGACGGGGCCGGAACGCCAAAGATCGTCGCCAGGAAGCCGTGCAGCCAGACCTTGAGCACGGCATCGTGGATCATGCGGCCCTCGAGATGCATCCTTCCATGCTGGGCGCCGCAGAGAGCAAAACGCTCGGACCCGCGAACGACCCACCGCTGCATCATCGCGCGGGTCAGCTCCGCATGGAACTGGACGCCCCAGGCATTGTTGCCATAGCGGAAGGCCTGATTGGGATAGCTCTCGCCTGTCGCAAGCAGCGTGGCGGTCTGCGGCAGTTCGAAACCTTCGCGGTGGAAATGATAGACCATCGAGGGCCAATCCATCAGGGCGCTGCCGGCTTCGGTTGCCTGCAGCGGATACCAGCCAATTTCAACGAGGCCTTGCGGGTGCGGCCCAACCCTGCCGCCAAGATGATTGGCGAGCATCTGCGCACCGAGGCAAATGCCAAGGAAAGGCTTGTCCTCGGCGAGCGGGACGGCCAGCCAATCGGTTTCGGTGCGGACGAAATCATCGGGATCGTTGGCGCTCATCGGGCCGCCGAAAATGACGGCGCCGGCATGGTCTTCAAGCGTTTCCGGAAGCGGATCGCCGAGCGGCGGTCTGCGGATATCGAGTGCGAAACCCGATTCGATCAAAAGATGGCCGACGCGGCCCGGACTTGAACGTTCCTGATGCAGTACCGTGAGGATCTTCGGCCGCTGCGGCTGCCTGTTTTCCATCCAGTCCGTCTGGAACATTCGCTCCGATCCTATTCCTCGACAACCGGCTGCTTGGCGCGTTCGGCGGCTTTTTGCTTCATGGTCACGCGATCACGCGTCGATACGCCGATCAGCTCCGCCACGCGCCAGACCACGTTGTCCTCAAGTTCGTGCGCGGTGCCGTCGGCATAGACCACATCCCACATGAGTTCAATGAAACGAATGCGCGCCTCTTCGTCAAGATTGCGCTTGATGATGCTGGTGAAGCTGTAAAGATCGACGGCTTCCTGGTCGGCCTGTTCACCATCGTCGAGAAGACGCTTCAAGGCCTCGCCTTTCAGGCCGTAGGCTTCCGATATTAGCTGCGACACACGCTTGCGCTCGGATTTGCGCCGTTCACCATCGGCGTCCATGACGTGGAACAGAAGCGCCGCAGCTGCCAGCCGCGGATCGTTCTTGGAAAAATGATCCTTGTCGCCTTCGCCGGACGGCAGGGCCTTGAAGAATGTCACGAGGCGATCAAGCATATAGATTCTTTCGGTATCTTGTGGGAGGGCAGATCATTCAACAGATAGCGTGGCAGGCATGGTTCTGCCACTGTACATGTTGCCGCAAAAAGCGAGCACGACTACCAACGCGCAACTAGAACAGCCGGAACTTCTTGTTTGGGCGCTCTTCCTGATACTCCGGACGCACGCCCGGATCGTCAGGAACCGGGATGACCAGTTCAGCATCTTTCTGCGGTTTGTCCGGGCTAGGCGGCATTTTCGCTGTTTTTTCCACAGGTTGCGTCTTCGAAGCTGTATCTTCATCTGGCCTTGGAGTGGGCTGAAGTTGGACGATCTCAGCATCGACGACATCCGCATCGTCGCGCGACACCTTTGGGGCGGCATTGCCGCTGCCTTCGATCCTTGGAGGTATCAGCGGCTTCACATCTTCGCGAGGTGGCGCGGATGCCGCCGGAGTTTCGGCCATCGCTTCGTCGAATTCGCGCTGGTAATCGATCACAGGCCCGAGTTGCTCCACTGGAACCTTCCATTCGAAGGCGTTGAGCTTTCCGGTGACAGGCGATGCTGGCGCCCATTGGTCGGAAACATAGCCGTCGGCCGTCCATGCGGGATCGCGAGGCGCCTTGACCGCCCGCGAAAGCCACTGCCGCACGCGACCCTGGTCGCCGGTTTGCGCTTCCTCGATATCGGCGAGCAGCAGGTAGGCACTCTCGCGCGGAGCGCTGCGCAAAACAGCCTCGGCAGCTTCGCGCGCTTCCCTGAGTTCGCCGGCCGCGAGGGCCGCATTGGCAATGGCGAGATTTGATTCCGGATGGTGCGGATAGAGCGCCGCGAGGTGGCGTGCACGTTTCAATCGATCGATGGCCGAATCGCCAAGCCGGGCGTGGACGAACGTCTCGGCGACGTCCGGATGCGGCTGTTTCTTCCAGACATATTCGAGGATCTTCGATCCCTTGCGAAGTTCGTTCTGCTGGAACAGCACCTTGGCTGCGATAATCGCAGCCGGGATCAAATCCGGCGCCAGTTTGTTGGCCTCGAG
The DNA here is from genome assembly GCF_013327855.1 of Phyllobacterium pellucidum. GTDB lineage: Bacteria > Pseudomonadota > Alphaproteobacteria > Rhizobiales > Rhizobiaceae > Phyllobacterium > Phyllobacterium pellucidum. The sequence goes on from NZ_JABUMX010000003.1 coordinate 392,828, forward strand.
TGCGATCGGCCGTGCGCTGACGGGATCTGCATCGAAGAGGTGTATGGCCTTGGCGGTCAGCAGCGCTGCCCGTTCGCGCTTCACCTGGTCCTTGTCGATCTGCTTGCCTGCCTTCTGCTTCTCCAGCAGCGCCAGCGCTCCGTCCCAGTCGCCGTGAGTAGTCTTTTGGCCGAGTGCCGCCGATGTTGCCCATTCGACATTGGGCGCGAGCTGCGCAGCCTCCTCGGCATAATGGCGCGAGGCATCGCGCGCCCCGAGCCGCTGCGCTTCCAGATAGAGACCGCGCAGGCCAAGCAGCTTCGTTTCGGGATCATCCAGCATCGCCTCGAACTTTGCCCGCGCATCGTCGGCACGCCCTTCGAGCATTGCCGCCTGGGCATCAAGCAGCTTGATCAACGGTTCCTGGTCGACGTTAAGAAGCTTCTCCGCCTGTTTGACCATCCGCAATGCTGTCGGTCCATCGCCGGCACCCGCCGCGATCAACCCGGTCGAAAGCGATTGATAGCCGCGATCACGCTTGCGCGCCCGGAAATGCCGGCGCAAGGCATAGGGTGATGCGACGAGGCTCTTGATCGCCCACCAGGTCAGCATCACAGCGGCCACAACTGCAACAATGGCAGACGCGGCGACCATCAGCGTTACTTTGTATTGCATGCCGCCGAAAGTGACCAACAGATCGCCGGGCCGGTCGGCGAGCCAAGCAAATCCGATACCGAGAAGCAGAACGACAACGATGAATGTAAGAAGACGCGCCATGATCGTCGTGAACTCCTAGTTTGAAGCCGCGGGGGTCTTTGCCCCGGCAAGCGCATCGGACAGAGCCTTCGCAAGCGCCTCGTCGGCCTTCTGCCGGGCCTTCATGGCCTCCGCGAAATTGGCCGAAACTGACTTGGCGTTATCCGGCAGCTTTTCCCATTCGGCTATGGCCCCGCCAAGATTGGCAGAGCCAAGGTTGGCTTCGATGCGCGCCGTGATCGCATCGACGCTGTCGCCGGCAACCATACCAACCGGCCGCGCTTCTACCAGACCTCCGGCGCTCGCCCAGAGTCTGTCGAGAACGCTGGCATTCGGATCGACGGTCCGGGTGGTCGCGACAATTTTTGCCGCAACGCCGCCGAATTCCGTCGCAAGCGTTCCGACCGTCGGTATCCCCTTGGCAGCAAAGGCGCGCAGGCTTTCGATGTTTTCTGTGGCCGGTGCCACGGCCGCATAGGTATCAAGCTCGGCGGTAAAGGGCGCGCCGCGATCGAGTGCGGCCTTCAATCCGGTGGCGGCCATCGCCAACGCCATATTGGCCTGGCCTGACGTATCATTGACCTTGGCTTCGAGCGCCGCCAACCTGTCGGTTGCAGCCGATGCCTGCTCGACCTGCTGCTGGCTCGCATTGAGTTTGGTCTCAAGCGCCGCGATGCGCGCATCAATCGCACTCGTATCTGCCGAACCGGCGGCACCCACGCTTTTCTTGACCTCGTCAACACTCTGCTTGATCAGGCTCATCTCATGGGCAAGCGCCGATACCTGTTCCACGGCATTCTTGGAATTTTCCACCGCACCATTGAGCGCCAGTTCAGCGCCATCGCCGAGGTCGGGTGATGGCGGTGTTCTTTGCAAGGCGGCAATCTGTTGTTCGAGATTTGAAAGGTCGGCTTTCGGCGACGGCATCAGTCCCGCCCACTGCAAGGCGGAAACACCCACCAGGGCCACCAAACCGCCAATGACCCCCGCAGCAATCCGGCCGAACTGGTCGCCGGAATTTGGCGCCGGCGCGGGCGGTGTTTCGGTAGCGGACCTCACAGCGTCCGGGCGACCAAACGATTGCTCAGACTCCGCTGAACGTCCCGTCGAAGTTTGCTCGGGCTCGCCCGCATCTTCCGCCGCCTCTAGGATCGGGGTAGTTTGCGATCCAATAGCTGCTGGATCGAAACCCACGGGCTCAGCGGCAGGTGTTTCCTTGGCCTTTGCTTCGGGTTTGCTGACGGCCGACGGCTCCAAATCGATCGTCACCGGCTTGCGGGCGGATTTCGAATGGCGTGGAACGGACGATTTTGCCATGAGCTGTCTCTTTCGTGATCAAAAGCGGGTGAACGCCACGCTAGCAAGGAAGTTCCTGCTGCGAAATGACCAATATCGGCGAATTGAAGGTGTCTCCTGCTTACGCTTCGCGCATGAGTTGCAACAACGCGCCTTCATCCGGCTTCGATGCGGCGTAAACCCGCCCCTGGTTCCAGTCCGTCAACACGTCGGCAATTCGTTGCGATAAACAGAATATTCCTGTGTTATCAAAGTTTTGAACCAGCTCTGGCCGACTCGCTAAAGCTGCAAATAGTTCGGCGCCCCAACGCGAATAGATCAAACAGGAGTCTATGCGCTTCTGGGCAAAAAAATCGTGCAAAAATTCAGTTGTATAACTGACTGAAACCGTATCGTAGGTCAGACTGCAGCGGAAACGGATTGCGGATTTGCGAAGGCTCTGTTCGAAGTCTGGCGAGCGAACCTTACCAGTCAGATAGAGGAGGCATCCGCCGGAGGGCAGTTCCTCGATCACGATTTGAGCGAGGGTCGCTCCGTCGCCGTCGCCCGTTGTCACCGTTTCAAAACCCCGCGCTCGTGCCGCAGCGGCTGTCGCTTCGCCGACGACAAAACACGGCACTTTGAGGAGCGGGCGCAACAGTTCGTCGGAGGCTTCACGCAATGCGCTGGCGCTCGTCACGGCGACGGCGCAAAACTTGGCTTTTGGCCTCGACGCATCGAGAGTAACGATTTTTGTGAGCGGCAATACGAGCGGCAGGAACCCGCTGCACAGCAGGCGCTCGGAGGTTCTGGTCGCTCCGGGCTGGGGCCGCGTGACCAGAACCGTCTTCATCAAAGCCAATCCGTGAAGAAGTGCGCGCCAGCCCGGGCGCGCACGCGCTGGGCCGCGTCTCGGCCAATCTCGGCGGCATCAGCCAGGGCACCCTCGCCAGACACCTCGTGTGCCTCACTGCCGTCGGGCAAAAGGATCATGCCGTGGAAGGAGAGCCTGTCTCCAGAAACGGTGGCAAGGCCGGCGATCGGCGTGCGGCAGGAACCGTCAAGCGCTCCGAGGAACGCCCGCTCGCAGGCGAGTGCTGTCGATGTCGGTAGGTGATTCAACGGCGCGAGCAGGCTATCCACGCGTTCGTCGCCGATACGGCTTTCCACCGTGATCGCGCCCTGGCCGGGAGCTGGCGGAAAGGCTCTCACATCCATAAGTTCGGTCACGACTTCGCCCAATCCGAGCCGCCGCAAGCCCGCATAGGCAAGGAATGTCGCATCCACCTCGCCATCCGCAAGCTTGCGCAAGCGGGTTTCCACATTGCCGCGGAAATTGATAACCTTAAGGTCCGGACGCAAGCGCCGGATAAGGGCCTGGCGGCGCAGCGATGCTGAGCCCACGACCGCGCCCTGCGGCAATTCGAGCAGGGTCTTCACCGAACGCCCGATGAACGCGTCGCGCGGGTCTTCACGCTCGAGGAAAATCGACAGATGCAGCCCTTCAGGCAGGAAGGTCGGCATGTCTTTCGAAGAGTGGACAGCAAGATCGATCCGGCCGTCGGCAAGCTGCTCTTCGATCTCGAGGGTAAACAGGCCTTTGCCGCCGACTTCGGCCAGCGGACGATCCTGAATCCGGTCGCCGGAGGTCGAAATAACGACGATCTCGATGTCGTCTTCACGCATTCCGTGGTGCTGCATCAGCCTGCTGCGCGTCTCACGGGCTTGTGCGAGCGCGAGCGCGCTCCCACGTGTACCGATCTTAAGCGTTTTTGTTTGCATTGGCTGCTGTCCGTGTTACGCGATCTCGAATAGAAACGTCTGCCTAGCGAAGTTTTATTCGACCGGCAATGCGGCGAAGGATATCAGGTTTATCTATGCGTGTTCTGGGAATTGAGACAAGTTGTGACGAAACGGCCGCCGCCATCGTCGAGCGCGACGCGGACGGCTGCGGCCGCATCCTGTCGAATGTCGTTCTCAGCCAGATTGACGACCACGCACCCTATGGCGGCGTTGTGCCCGAGATCGCTGCGCGCGCCCATGTCGAAGTCCTCGACCGCTTGATCGGCCAGGCGCTGCATGAAGCGCAGATGTCGCTCGATGATATCGATGCCGTCGCCGCTACCGCAGGGCCCGGCCTGATTGGCGGACTGATCGTTGGCTTGATGACCGGCAAGGCGATCGCCATGGCCGGTCGCAAGCCGTTTTACGCGATCAACCATCTGGAAGGTCATGCGCTAACCCCCCGGCTCACTGACCAGATCGACTTTCCCTACCTGCTGCTGCTCGTCTCCGGCGGACATACGCAAATGGTGCTGGTCAAGGGCCTCGGCGACTACGAGCGGCTCGGCACGACCATCGATGACGCGCTTGGGGAAGCCTTCGACAAGACGGCCAAACTCCTCGGGCTTGCCTACCCAGGCGGACCGGAAGTGGAAAAGGCGGCCTGCCTTGGCGATCCGGCGCGCTTCCTCCTGCCGCGCCCACTCAAAGGCGAGGAACGGCTCGATTTCTCGTTTTCGGGCCTCAAGACCGCCGTACGCCAACTCGCCACATCGCTGCAGCCGTTGTCACAGACGGACGTCAACGACATTTGCGCCGCTTTTCAGAGTGCCGTCGCGGACACGCTCGATGATCGCGTTGCGCGCTCGCTTGCCCTGTTTCGCCGCCGCTTTCCGGATGTTGCCGCGCCCGCGCTTGTCGTTGCCGGTGGTGTTGCCGCCAACAAGATTATCCGCGATGGCCTGCAGCGACTTTGCGCCGAGCATGGCTTTCGCTTTATCGCGCCGCCCATGGCGCTTTGCACCGACAACGCCGCGATGATCGCCTGGGCAGGAGCCGAGCGGGCGAAACAGAATGCCGCCGACCCTCTCGACATCGCACCGCGGTCGCGCTGGCCGCTCGATCTGCGGTCTGCGCCGTTGATCGGTGCGGGGCGCCGAGGCGCCAAGGCATGACTTCGGGCGTCAATATCGCAGTCTTGGCTGGCGGGGCCTGGGGGACGGCCCTTGCCACGATGGCAGCTGGCAATGGCATGAATGTCCGGCTCTATGCTCGAGATGCGGCGACTGTCGACGCGATCAATATCGACCATCGCAACGATCGCTACCTTCCGGGTATCAGCCTTCATCCGGCGCTGAGAGCGAGCACCGATGCCGCTTCGGTTCTGGCAAACAGCGACTTCATTCTTTGTGTTGTTCCGGCACAGGCGCTGTCCGCCGCCATTGGTGAATTCAAGGGCAGCATTCCGTCCGGCGCGCCGTTTGTGATCTGCGCCAAGGGCATCGAGCGGACGAGCGGACTCCTCTTGTCGGAAGTCGTTGCGAGAGCTTTGCCCGGCCAGACCATCGCCGCGCTGTCCGGCCCAAGCTTTGCCAGCGATGTCGCGAAGGGGCTGCCGACGGCGGTAACCGTCGCCGGAGCCGACCAGACCATCGCAGATCGTATTGCCTCGACGCTTTCAGGCCCGACTTTCCGCTGCTATTCGACGGATGACCTGATAGGGGTGGAGATCGGTGGCGCGCTCAAGAACGTCCTCGCCATTGCAGCAGGGGCGGCGGTGGGGCGCGGCTATGGGGCAAGCGCGCAGGCAGCTCTCGTGACCCGTGGATTCGTCGAACTGCGCCGGATCGGCCAGGCACTCGGCGCCAGGCCGGAGACGATCATGGGTTTGTCCGGTCTCGGCGATCTCATGCTGACCTGCTCGACCCCGCAATCGCGCAACTATTCCTACGGGCTTGCGCTCGGACGCGGCGAAGACCTGTCGGCGAGACCACTGGCGGAAGGCGTCGCAACGGCCGCCATCGCAGCGGAACTTGCCGTGAAACACGGTATCGAAGCGCCGATCATCGCCGCCGTTGCGCGGATACTCGATCGCCACATCACCATAGACGAAGCCATGGAAGCGCTGCTTTCCCGGCCGTTGAAGACCGAAGACTAGGCTGCTGGCCTGATGAGAATTGGGAGACATGAATGCTTTACGCACTGCTTTGCAACGACAAGCCCGATCACCTGCAGGTGCGGCTCGATACACGCGCCGCGCATCTCGACTATCTGGCGGGCCTTGGCGACCGGCTGAAATTTGCTGGTCCCTTCCTCGGCGATGACGCCAAGCCGAATGGCAGCCTCGTTGTAATCGAGGCAGGCGATCTTGCCGCAGCAAAAGATATTGCGGCCAATGATCCTTACGCCAAGGCGGGCCTTTTCGCCTCGGTCGACATTCGCCCATGGAACTGGGCCATTAAAAATCCGGCAAACAGTTAAGCGAGGTCCAATATGGCATTCTGGCTGTTCAAATCCGAACCTGACGCATGGTCCTGGGAAAAGCAGAAGGCTGCCGGCGCCAAGGGTACCGAATGGACGGGCGTGCGCAACTATCAGGCCCGTAACAACATGCGGGCGATGCAGATCGGCGACAAGGGTTTCTTCTACCACTCGAACGAAGGCCTCGATATTGTCGGCATCGTCGAAGTCTGCGCGCTCGCCCATCATGATTCGAGTACGGACGACCCACGTTGGGAATGCGTCGATATCCGCGCCGTCAAAGACGTGCCGAATCCGGTCTCGCTCAAGGACGTCAAGGCAAGCCCGAAGCTCGCCAAGATGGCGCTTGTCACGTCGATGCGGCTATCGGTTCAGCCGGTCATGCCCGACGAATGGGTCGAAGTCTGCCGCATGGGCGGCCTGACGCCCGCACCGGAATGACCGCTGCGGAGGCGCCTGTTCTCGAGCCTGGAAGCGATCGATTCCGCCGATTTGTGTTGAACAACACAGCGCTCCAATCGCCGCCGCATGTTCCCGAGATCAAGCTCCACCTCGCCGATGAAGCGCATGATCTCTGGCACCGGACCGAAGAGGAACTCGCGACGCTCGGCCTTCCCCCGCCCTTCTGGGCGTTTGCATGGGCGGGCGGCCAGGGGGTGGCGCGCTATGTGCTCGACCATCCGGCGAGCGTAAGGGACAAGAACGTCCTCGATTTCGCTTCGGGTTCCGGGCTTGTCGGCATTGCGTCGGCGCTGGCCGGCGCCCGGCATGTGGTTGCCTGCGACATTGATCCGTTCGCGTTGCCGGCTATCGCACTCAATGCGGCTGCGAACGGCGTTTTCCTGGAAGCTCGGCGAGACGACCTGATCGGCAGCGACGGCGGGTGGGACGTTGTCCTCGCCGGTGATGTCTTTTACGACAAGGCGTTTGCGGATCAATTGATCCCCTGGTTTACCAGCCTGGCTACGCACGGCGCTGAGGTCATCGTCGGCGATCCCGGCCGTTCCTATTTCCCGAAGAACCTGCTGCATGAGCTCGGCGTCTATACCGTGCCGGTGACACGCGTCCTTGAAGATGCCGAGGTCAAGCGCACCACCGTCTGGCGCTTTGCGTAGCCTTTACCGCCGTACGCGAATAACCGTCTGATCCGACAGGTGCGGCAAGAGCCTGTCCATGTCGCCGCGACTCAAAGCGATGCAGCCTTGCGTCGGCGTATAGCCCCGCCGCGCCAGATGAAAGAAGATGGCGCTGCCCCTGCCCCGCAGCCGCGGCCGGATATTCCAGTCCATGACGATACACACATCATAGAGGTCGTCTTCGCGCCACATGGTCTCGTGGCTTGCGCCATAGGGAATACGCACATGTCGGTTGTAGTTGCGGTCGTTGCCGACTTCGCACCACCCGTCATTCCGGCGCAGGGCGCGCAGCTTAAGACCAAGGCCGCCTTGAACGCGCTTGTCCGGGCGCTTGTAACCATGGAGCAATCGCATCTGCGCCAAGGGCGTCCCGCCATCGCCCTCCCGCTTGAAAGCCGTGATTCCACCGCGTCCTAGCGCACAGCGCAGCACCATTCCGCCGGCGATGAGTTGCCCCTGCGTGGCATGACCGGGGCGGGGGCGTACATCGATGATCAGCAACCGCTTTCGACTCATGATTGCCTCATAAAAAGCCTTTTTGTGTCAGACTGATGCGCCTCACAGGCAATATCAAGTCGATCCCCTTTCTTTCCTCCGTAATTCGACTTAAATTCCAATCACTTCTTTGCACTTGCGGGAGATCTGATGACAGCGCGTACTATTCTGATCGTTGACGATGATGCGGATCTGAGAGCCATTCTCGTCGAGCAGCTCGGGCTCTACGAGGAGTTCCAGATCATCGAGGAAGACAACGCGACCAAGGGCGTACAGGCTGCACGGAACGGCGTCGTCGATTTGCTGATCATGGATGTAGGCCTGCCCGACATGGACGGACGCGAAGCGATCAAGCTTCTGCGCAAGGGCGGCTTCAAGGCGCCGGTGATCATGTTGACCGGGCACGACACCGATTCCGACACAATTCTCGGGCTCGAGTCGGGCGCCAACGACTATGTGACCAAGCCGTTTCGCTTCGCCGTGCTCCTGGCCCGCATTCGGGCCCAGTTGCGCCAGCATGAGCAGAGCGAGGACGCTACGTTCGTCGTCGGGCCTTATACGTTCAAGCCCGGGCAGAAGATGCTTATCGATGCCAAGGGCGGCAAGATCCGGCTGACAGAAAAGGAGGTCGCGATCATCAAGTACCTCTATCGCGCCGGCGGGAAGGTCATTACACGCGATGTGCTTCTCGAAGAAGTTTGGGGCTACAATTCCGGCGTTACCACCCATACGCTTGAAACGCATGTCTACAGATTGCGCCAGAAAATCGAGCACGATCCTTCGAATTCAACCATACTCGTCACGGAAAGCGGGGGATACAAGCTCATTCCTTGATGCCGGTGGGGCCAATCTAGGTATATGTCTGTTCATGCATGGCAATTGAAGATGATATCCGCATACTGGAGACGGTGGGGCTGTTCGAGACGTTTACGCGCGACCAGTTGCGACTGCTCGCCTTCGGGACGGAACGTCTTGTCCTCAGAGAGGGACGCGAACTCTACCGCGAAGGTCAGTCTGCAGATTGCGCATATGTCATCGACCGCGGCGAAATCTCGCTTTTTCGCGAGGGCACAACCGGGCGCGTCATTCTGAAAACGGTCGGACCTGGGGCCGTGCTTGGCGAAATGGCGATCATTGCTCAGACGAAAAGGCTGACAAGCGCCATGGCCGAAGCGGAGACAGAAGTTATACGCCTCAACCGGTCCCTGTTCCGGCGCATCCTCGAGGAATATCCCGAGATCGCCGCCGCGCTGCACGACAAGATCGCGTCAGATATCAGCGAGTTGATCGACGCGATTACACAATACGAGCACCTGTTCCAGGAGCGCTAGAGTATCCGTATCAATCCAGGTTGAAGCGGGCGATGACCGGGACGTGGTCGGACGGCCGGTCCCATCCGCGTGCCTCGCGCAGGATCGTGATATCCGTCAGGTCATTTTCAAGGTCGGGTGATCCCCAGATATGGTCGAGGCGCCGGCCGCGATCCGCCGCTTCCCAGTCCATCGCCCGATAGCTCCACCACGTGTAGATTTTCTCGTGTGGCGGAATGTGATGGCGCATGAGGTCGCTCCAGCCGCCATTCTTGCGCAAGGATTCGAGGCCTTCGGTTTCGATGGGTGTGTGGCTGACCACCTTCAACAATTGCTTGTGCGACCAGACGTCGGTCTCCAGCGGTGCTATGTTGAGATCGCCGACCAGCAGGGAGGCATGGCCGTCGCCATAGACGGCGTTCATCGCCTTCATCTCGTCGAGAAAGCCGAGCTTGTGCTTGAACTTCGGGTTGATCGCGGGGTCCGGCTCATCGCCGCCTGCAGGGACGTAGAAATTATGAATACGCAGACGCTTGGTTCCTGCGGTAACGACTGTGCTTAGGTGCCGGCAGTCGGCGATATCGCAGAAGCCAACCCGTGCCGGCTCCGTCAACGGCCGGCGCGACAGTGTCGCAACACCGTGGTATCCCTTCTGGCCGCTTATCTCGATATGGCCATAACCTGCCGCGTGCAGCGCCTCGCGCGGAAAGAGATCGTCCGGACACTTGGTCTCCTGCAGGCACAGAACGTCCGGCTGATAGTCGCGCAGAAACTGCAGGACGAGCGGCAGGCGCAGGCGAACGGAATTGATGTTCCAGGTGGCAACGGAAAAGGGCATGAACACTCGCGGAAAGGCATGGGAGGCGCAGCAAAGGTGCTGCGCGGTCATGCCAAAAGATCAATCGGAGTTCAAGCCGCCAGTGATTACTTCTTCATCGCAATACGCGTGTAGTCGATCTTGAACATGTCGTCAGCGAAACGCACGCCGGTGCGGACATTGGTGATCATGACCGTGGTGTCGAGACCCTGCGCATCGGTGATAGTCCACTGACGCAGATCCGAGGTCTTCGGATCGAACATCATCGTGATCGTGGAATTGCCGAAGATCGACTTGTCACCAAGGACAATCGTCGTCATATCGGGCTCTTCCTTGACCGACTTTACCTTACCGCCGGAGAGGTCGATCGAATCGCTAAGTAGCAGCTTCAGCGGCGTCTTCGACAGCGGGTAAAGATCCCAGGTGTCGAGCTTGCGGTTGTTGATCACCACCGACTGTCCATCGGAAATGACGCGGATGGGTGAAGGCTTGTTGTAATTGAAACGAATCTTGCCCGGACGCTCGATGTAGAAGGTGCCTTCCGTCTGGTCGCCGCGCGGGCCGAACTGGACGAAACTGCCGGTCAGGGTCTTAACACCCGAGAACTTGTTGGCGATTTCCTGGGCAGCACTGACGCCTCCGGGCGCAGCTTGTGCCAGCTCCGGCGTTGCAATAGCCACTACTCCGGCAACACATGCGGTACCGACCATCGAGGCGACCGCCGACGCTCTCATAAGCGAGCCAATTGCGCGAAACGGTGCGGTCGTCATCATGGTCATATCTCCTGTCGTCGTCGAACGGTATTTAGAAACCCAGTTTGGCTTCACTGTGGCTAAGAAACGGCACAAAACCGTTTCCGTTCCTCAATGTGAGCCAGGTAAGGACGTTACGTAACCGCCCTGCCCCTTACAGATAGGAACTCACCGGGCAGCATTCCATAACGCCGCAAATTCTTGGTGTTACGGCACGCGCCTAGCATCACGTTCCTAGAACTCGTCATCCTGTGTCGGCACGAGAATTTCGCGCTTTCCAGCATGATTCGCCGGGCCGACCAGACCCTCCTGCTCCATGCGCTCGATAATGGAAGCGGCACGGTTGTAGCCAATGCCGAGCCTGCGCTGAATATAGCTCGTTGACGCCTTCTTGTCGCGCAGGACGACGGCGACCGCCTGATCGTAGGGATCGTCCGAATCTTCGAGATTGCTCGTTCCGGCCGGACCGGCACCTTCGTCCTCGTCATCCTCTTCGGTAATCGAATCGAGATATTCCGGCACGCCCTGCAGCTTCAAATGCTGGACGATCTTCTCCACTTCATCGTCGCCGACGAACGGGCCGTGCACGCGCTGGATGCGGCCACCGCCGGCCATGTAGAGCATGTCGCCCATGCCGAGCAGTTGCTCGCCGCCCTGCTCGCCAAGGATCGTGCGGCTATCGATCTTCGACGTGACCTGGAAGGAGATGCGGGTCGGGAAGTTTGCCTTGATCGTGCCGGTGATGACGTCGACAGAAGGGCGCTGCGTTGCCATGATCACATGGATACCCGCAGCGCGCGCCATCTGCGCGAGGCGCTGGACCGCTCCCTCGATATCCTTGCCGGCGACCATCATCAAATCGGCCATTTCGTCGATGATGACGACGATATAGGGCATGGGCTTCAAGTCGAGCTCCTCCGTCTCATAGACGGCCTCGCCGGTCGCCCGGTCGAAGCCGGTCTGGACCGTCCGGGCGATGCGCTCGCCCTTCTTCTGTGCCTGTTCGACGCGCTGGTTGAAGCCGTCAATGTTGCGCACGCCCACCTTCGACATCTTGCGGTAGCGGTCTTCCATCTCCTTGACCGTCCACTTCAACGCGACGACCGCTTTCTTCGGATCGGTGACAACGGGCGTCAAAAGATGCGGGATGCCATCATAAATCGACAGCTCCAGCATCTTCGGGTCGATCATGATGAGACGGCATTGCTCCGGCGTCATGCGATAGAGCAGCGACAGGATCATGGTATTGATGGCGACGGATTTGCCTGAGCCCGTCGTGCCGGCGACGAGAAGGTGCGGCATCTTCGCAAGGTCGGCAATGACTGCCTCGCCATTGATTGTCTTGCCGAGTGCAAGCGCGAGCTTGGTCTTCGTCTGTTCGAAATCCCGGCTCGCCAGCAATTCCCTGAGATAAACCACCTCGCGTGTCTGGTTCGGCAATTCGATGCCGATGGCATTGCGGCCGGGAACAACCGCGACGCGCGCGGCGATGGCGCTCATCGAGCGGGCGATATCGTCGGCAAGCGTGATGACCCGCGACGACTTGATGCCTGGTGCGGGCTCAAGCTCGTAGAGCGTGACGACCGGGCCGGGGCGAACGTGGATAATCTCGCCGCGCACGCCGAAATCCTCCAGCACGCCCTCAAGCAGCCGCGCATTCTGCTCAAGCGCTTCCTTCGAAAGGCTCGGATTGCGGACGACATTCTTCGGCTCGCTGAGGAAATGCAGGGACGGCATCTCGAAGTCATCCGACTTGATCAGCGAAGTCTGCGCTTCACGTTGAACACGCGCACCAGCCTTCGGTGCAGGCGCTGGGGTATCGATTCGCGCCGTCACCGGCCGTGCCGGAGCAGACCGTGCCGGGGCGGCCTGCGGCGCCCAGTCGTCATCGTCTTCGTCGTCATCACTGAATGCTACTGGATCAAATCGCGCCGAGCGTGCGTCGAAATCGTCGTTTCCGATGTCGATCGAAGGAGCCTGTATGCGCGGCGCCGCATCGCCAAAGCCGGGCTCACGGCGGACGCCGTTCGCACTGGCTTTTTGCTTGCTGCCTCCAACGTCGTCGAGGAAGTCATCGGCCCGCTGGCGTCCGCGCAGATTGCCTGCGCCGCTATGGCCGGTCAGGCGTCGGAATAGTGCCTTTGCGCTAAGAAACCAGTGGGTCAAGGCGCCGAGGGCAAGCAGACCACCGCCTTCGCGATCGTCCTCATCGTCGTCCTCGTCATCATAATCGTCTTCATCGGCGACGTGGCGCGTCGATTTCTTGGCGACCGGCGGCTCGCTGTCGCGATAGATAATGCCACTGGCAAAAGCGAACACCCAGAGGCTCGGCAATATGAGCACGGCAACGACGATCATTGCCAATCCGCCCCTGGGAAACGTGCCGATAAAAATTGCCGGTATCTTGAGCACCATATCGCCGAAGACACCGCCGAGGCCTATCGGCATTGGCCAGCTTGAGGGTATGGCGAAGCAACCGGCCATCGCCGCAGCCATCAGCGAGGCGCAGAACCAGGCGACGGCGCGCTTCGGCATGCGGTCGATGCTGCGGCCGGCAACGAGAAAGCCGCCCCAGAAGAGCGCGGGCATCAAAGCCACTACCATGGAAAGGCCGAAGAACTGCATACCGAGATCGGCGAACACGGCGCCCGGATAGCCCAGCGCATTATGAACGGGATTGGACGTCGCGTGACTGAAACTCGGATCAAGCACATTCCATGTCGCGAGGCTTCCCACGGCGAACGCCACGAAGCCAAACAGCGCCAGCCCCCAGAGCAGGAGAATCTGCCGCCGGAATATGGTGGTCAACCCGTGCCGTTCGCCATCGATGGCATAAGAGGCTGAATATCCTTGACGCATGAATGCTTGCCCCGCGTGAATGCATGCCCAGCGGCTGAGCCCCAGCCGCAGATTTGATTCTCACGTTAAGATGCCGATGGTTAAGGGGGCATTAACCATGGGAAGCAGTGGGCCAAATTTGCTTCTACTGGCATTGTGACAAGTTTGACCCAAAACGAAATGGGCCCGGAATTTCCGGGCCCATCACACTCATTTGTTAGTACGGCAATGTGCCGCTTCTGCCGATTACATATGGTATGCGGCTTCACCGTGCGAGGTAAGGTCGAGACCTTCGCGCTCGGACTCAGGCGATGCACGCAGACCGATGACCAGGTCGACGATCTTGTAAAGGATCGCACTGCCGATGCCCGACCACAGCAGCGTCACGAGAACGCCCTTGAACTGTGCCCAGAGCTGGGTTGCGGTGCCGGCATAGGAAGCGGCAAAGTCGGCGGTCGAATAGTCGACGATGCCAGCGCCACCAAGAGCCGGGTTGACAAGGATACCGGTTCCAAGCGCGCCGATGATGCCGCCGACGCAGTGGATGCCGAAGACGTCGAGGCTGTCATCATAGTCGAACTTGTTCTTCACCACGGCTACGAAGAAGTAGCAGACCAAAGTGACGAAAGCGCCGAGGACGATTGCACCCATCGGGCCGACGAAGCCAGCGGCGGGCGTTACCGCAACGAGACCGGCAACGGCACCAGAAGCTGCACCGAGCATCGAGGCCTTGCCGCGCAGCCAACCTTCGAGGATGATCCACATGACCGCAGCTGCGGCCGTGGCGACGAAGGTGTTGATCATGGCAAGTCCGGCATAGGCATTGGCTTCCAGATTGGAGCCGGCATTGAAACCGAACCAGCCCACCCACAGCAGCGAGGCGCCGATCATGGTCATCGTCATCGAGTGCGGTGCCATGATGTCCTTCTTGTACCCGGCACGCTTGCCGATCATCAGGGCGCCCACAAGACCTGCAATGCCGGCATTGATGTGAACGACGGTACCACCGGCGAAGTCGATTGCGCCGAAGCCGAAGATCAGGCCGGATGGGTCGGAATAGGCGCTCGGGCCACCCCAGAACCAGACCATATGCGCGATCGGGAAGTAAACGAACGTTACCCAAAGGATGACGAAGAGGATCACGGCCGAGAACTTGACGCGTTCAGCGAAGGCGCCGACGATCAGCGCCGGCGTGATGCAGGCAAAGGTCATCTGGAAGCAGACATAGACCAGTTCGGGAATGGCGACGCCTTTGGAGAAGGTTTCCGACATCGTGGTTACGTCGACGCCGGAAAGAAACGCCTTGGAAAAGCCGCCGACAAAGGCATTACCGGGGGTGAAGGCAAGGCTGTAGCCGTAGAACACCCAGATCAGCATGACGACCGCTGTGATCGTGAACACCTGCATGAGTACCGACAGCATGTTCTTGGCGCGGACGAGACCACCATAGAACAGGGCAAGGCCGGGAATGGTCATGAGCAGCACAAGGACGGTCGAGATCATCATCCAGGTGGTGTCGCCCTTGTCGACCGTCATGGCGGGCGCTGCAGCCGGAGCGGCTTCCTGGGCGAAGGCGGCGATCGCGCCGAACGCTGAAAGCGCCAGCGACCCCAGAAGGGTAGTGCGCGCCGCAGATTTCAAACTTGGCAGAATTGTCATTATTATCTCCTTGAACCCCTAAATCACAGCGCGTCGGTATTGGTTTCGCCGGTGCGGATACGAACAGCCTGTTCGATGCTGAGGACGAATATCTTGCCGTCACCGATCTGGCCGGTCTTGGCGGCCGTGGTGATGGCTTCAACCGCGGTGTCGACGAGCTCTGACGCGACTGCGATTTCGATCTTCAGCTTGGGAAGAAAGCTGACCGCATATTCGGCCCCGCGATAAATTTCGGTGTGCCCCTTCTGGCGGCCATATCCCTTCACTTCGGTGACGGTCAGGCCCTGGATGCCGACAGCGGTGAGGGCTTCACGCACCTCATCCAGCTTGAACGGCTTGATGATAGCCATCACAATTTTCATTCAACTACCCCTGCGCTAGCGCGGCACCTTCAGAGTGGAATTACCTGAAGGCATAACCGCGTTGGACCCATCGCCTCAAGCATGCGCCATTGGTGACTGGTCAGGAGTATTCAAGTTCCGTGCCAGAATCACATGAGAGATTTAAGTCATTGATATTTAATGTTTATTTTTCACAAATTAGTACTATTGCACATTTTTCCATGCGCGCTGATTAAATAATAGGCAAATGTAAGTGGCTGGTTAAATCTCACACCTTTGCATGCACACGAATTAGGCCTTCTTGCGCCGTCGAGGCGATGAGGGTGCCGTCACGGCCATAAAGAGTGCCCCGGGTAAGGCCCCGTGCGCCTGATGCGCTGGGGCTGTCTGCCGTGTAAAGCAGCCAGTCGTCGAAGTTGCAGGGGCGGTGGAACCACATGGCGTGATCAAGGCTGGCGACCTGGAGGTCGCGGTCGAATATCGAGCGCCCATGCGCGTAAAGCGATGTATCGAGCAGGGTCATGTCGGAAAGATAGGCGAGAACGGCTGCCTGCACTGCCCGGTCGGCCGGCACGGGACCCGTCGTCTTGATCCATACATTTTGCTCCGGCGGCAGTTTCTCGCGCGAGAAATAATGCGTCAGCGACAACGGTTTCAATTCAATGGGACGATCCTGCTCCCAATATCTGCGAATATTTTCAGGTGCATTCTGCAGGTACTGTTGCTTCAGATCCTTGTCGCTTATCAATTGCTCCGGCGGTGTAATATCGAGCGGACGGGGAACCTGATGCTCCAGGCCGCCCTCCTCGATCTGGAAGGAGGCTTCAAGCGAAAAGATCGCATGCCCATGCTGTATTGCGACCACACGCCTGGTCGTGAAGCTGGAACCATCGCGGATGCGATCGACTTCATAGATGATGGGTACTTTCGGGTCGCCGGCACGCATGAAATAGCCGTGAAGGGAATGAACATGGCGCGATGAATCGACCGTCCGCTGCCCGGCGACCAGAGCCTGACCGATGACCTGTCCGCCGAAGACGCGTTGCCAGCCGACCTGCGGACTGCGACCTCGAAACAGGTTGTGTTCAAGCGTCTCAAGGTCGAGTATGGACAAAAGCTCTTTCATGGCTTTGGACATGGACGGTCATCTCCCTACGAGGCGTTTTACCTGACGCTTGCAACAGGAACGGACCGACAAGTCAAGCGTTTGCAGTGGCGGCAAGAGGAGGCAAACATGGCGCAACGAACCACCGATATTATCATAGCCGGTGCAGGCTATGTCGGCCTTGCAACTGCCGTCGCCCTCAAATCTTCTGCCGCTCATCTTGGCGTCACTGTCATTGACGCGGCGCCCAAGGGTGTCTGGCGCAATGATGCGCGTGCCTCGGCTATTGCAGCCGCGGCGAGTCGCATGCTCGACCGCCTTGGCTGCTGGGAAGAGATACTTCCAGAGGCACAGCCTATCACCGAGATGATCGTCACCGATTCGCGCACATCTGACCCCGTGCGCCCGGTGTTCCTCACATTCAATGGCGAGGTAGAGCCTGGCGAGCCTTTCGCTCATATGGTGGAAAATCGCATCCTTAATGCGTCATTGCGCAAGAAGGCCGAAGCGCTTGGCGTTACTTTTATCGAAGGAGCGCCAGTCGAAGGATTCGAACGAGGCGAGGCATATCTCACCGTCCGCCATTCCGGTGACAAAACCCTCGATTCGAGGCTGTTGATTGCCGCTGACGGGGTCAAGTCGCGGCTGCGCGACATGGCGGGCATCAAGACGGTCAATTGGGAATACGGCCAGTCCGGCATCGTCTGCACCGTTAGCCACGAACGGCCGCACCATGGCCGCGCTGAAGAACATTTCCTGCCCGCCGGTCCATTCGCAATCTTGCCGCTCAAGGGCAATCGTTCGTCTCTGGTCTGGACCGAACGGACCGCGGATGCCGAGCGCCTAATACAGGAAGATGATTTTCTTTTCGAAGCAGAGCTTGAGCAGCGTTTCGGGCTCAAGCTTGGCGAACTCCATGTCGAAGGCGGGCGCAAGGCCTTCCCGCTCGGTCTGACCTTGGCGCGCGATTTCGTCAAGCCGCGTTTCGCCCTCGCCGGCGATGCGGCGCATGGCATCCACCCGATCGCCGGACAGGGGCTCAACCTCGGGTTTAAGGATGCGGCAGCGCTGGCCGAAACGATTGTCGATGCGGACCGGCTGGGGCTCGACATTGGCTCGGTGGCCGTACTCGAGCGCTACCAGACGTGGCGACGCTTCGACACGGTGCAGATGGGGGTCACGACCGACGTGCTAAACCGGCTGTTCTCGAATGACAATTTGCCGGTGCGCGCCTTGCGCGATTTTGGCCTCGGCCTTGTCGAACGCATGCCACGCCTCAAGGGATTCTTCATTCGGCAGGCTGCCGGCCTGTCCACCTCTGCGCCAAAGCTGTTGCAGGGTCAGGCAATTTAATGAATGTGCGCGGCATAGGCCGCGCACATTCCGGGCAAAAATCAGAGCGGCCGCGGAAAGCGGCGATGAATAGCTTCGATCTCCGTCAGGATCTCCGGCGAGAGCGTTAAGTCCGCCGCACCGATATCAACCTTCAACTGCTCCATCGTCGTCGCGCCAATTATGACCGCGGTCATGAATGGCCGTGTCAGAGCAAAGGCGATGCCGAGCTGCGCCACATCGACACCATGCTTGTGCGCGAGATCGATATAGGCCCGCACCGCCGGCGCCGAATGCTCATTGTTGCGCCACAGGCCGCCCGGCTGGATCGAGCCGCGGGTTCCGTCAGGAACCTTGCCGTCGAGATACTTGCCGGTGAGAACGCCGGACGCCAGCGAGGAATAGGCGAGCAGGCCAACGTCTTCATGATGGCTGAGTTCGGCAAGGTCGAGATCGAAGGCGCGCTGCAGCAAGCCATATTCGTTCTGCACCGAGGCGACGCGCGGCAGCTCCTTCCGTTCGGAAAGCTTGAGCCACTGGCCAATGCCCCAAGCGGTTTCGTTGGAAAGACCGATGTGCCGGATCTTGCCCTCCTTGACCATATCGTTGAGGCCCTGCAACGCATCCTCGATCTGGATGGGCACCTCGGCCTTGTTCTGGGTGTGCGGCGCATAGTGCCAGCCATTGCCGAAATGATAGTGGCCGCGGGCGGCGTAATGCACTTGATAGAGATCGATGTAATCGGTCTGCAGGCGCTGGAGGCTGCCCTCCACGGCTTCGCGGACCGAACGCCGGCTCGGCTTGGCACCATCTCGGATCCAGCCATTGCCGCCACCGGAGATCTTCGTGGCGAGGACAAACTTGTCGCGCTTGCCGGTCTTCTTGAACCACGTGCCGATATAGGTCTCGGTCTTGCCATAGGTCGCGGGACTCGCCGGTATGGCGTAGACCTCCGCCGTATCCATGAAATTGATCCCGTTATCGAGCGCATAGTCGATCTGTCGATGTGCGTCTTCTTCGGTGTTCTGCACGCCCCAGGTCATGGTGCCGAGGCAAATTTCCGTGACGTCTATATCCGTCCGGCCAAGCTTTTTCAGTTTCACGGGGTTTTCCTGTTCGGTGTCGTTGATCAGTTGACTTGAAAGCCAAGCCTTTGCCTGAGCTTTCTGACCCGCTGCTTGTAGTGCTGTGTGGGAGGCACGGCCGCAGCGGTCTCTTCCAGCATATCAAGCAATTCGCACTTTTCCACTTCGCTCAATCTTTGATTGATGAAAGGCGTGGTTTTTTCAATCACCCTGACTGTATCGCCGATCTGGTCGCATGCCCATCGTGCATAGATGACCGCTTCGTCAACCTGCAGGGAATTTGTGACCTTGAGCAGGACTTTTCTGACCGCTCCGGTATGCCGATCGTCGATCATCTCGTCTTCCGAGACAATAGCTAGAATTATGGTAGCGGCAGCATGCACCGGATCGTTGATTGCAGTGAGCGGCGAATTCTCCGCCTGCATCCTGATTTTTCGGCGCCGGAAATGGCCCCTTATCCGCCCGGCCTCATCGGCGATGTCGCTCGCCGCCCTGCCCAGGAACATGAGCCTGTACCACCAGAAAACCCCGCCGCCCAGCAACCCGAGCACAAGCAGAACAATATGCATGATCCAAAAATCCCGCCTAAATTGGCAATCTCTACGTCAAGGCAGGCGCTGGGTAAATTAGTCGATGGAATAATGCCGGGCGGTGGTTATGATGGAAACACCGTGCCGTTTGCGCGGAGCGCTTTTCGATATCACTCCAGATCAAATCAGGGAGATACCAATGGACAGACAGGCAACCGCAATCTGGAAGGGAACTCTCACGGAAGGTTCGGGCACACTCGACACACAAAGCGGTGCGCTCAAGAGCCTGCCCTATAATTTCAAGGCGCGTTTTCAGGACGAAAGCGGCACGTCCGGCACCAACCCGGAGGAATTGCTGGCAGCGGCGCATGCCGGGTGCTTTGCAATGCAATTGTCCCATTTCCTCGCCGAGAACGGCACGCCCGCCGAGAACCTCGACGCCAAGGCCAAGGTGACAATCAGCCCTGCGGCCGGCGGCGGCTTCGAGATCACCAAGAGCGCTCTTACCCTCGTCGGAACAGTTCCGGGTATTGATGACGCGACGTTCGCCAAGCTCGCCGCACAGGCCAAGGCGACCTGCCCGCTTTCGAAGGCGCTCGGTGCCATCGAAGTAACGCTGGACGCCAAGCTGGGATAAATCTGAAACCCAAGCAATAAATGAAACGGGCGCTCAAGGCGCCCGTTTCTCTAGGTTCAACGGCAGTAGCCTCAGATCCGGCGTTCCACCATCATCTTCTTGATTTCGGCGATGGCCTTTGCGGGGTTTAGCCCCTTCGGACAAGTCTGCGCGCAATTCATGATCGTGTGGCAGCGATAGAGCCGGAACGGGTCCTCGAGGTTGTCGAGGCGCTCGCCCGTCGCCTCATCGCGGCTGTCGATGAGCCAGCGATAGGCCTGCAGCAGCACGGCCGGTCCAAGATAACGGTCGCCGTTCCACCAATAGCTGGGGCACGATGTCGAGCAGCAGGCACACAAGATGCACTCATAGAGGCCGTCCAGCTTGGCACGGTCCTCGTGGCTCTGCAGCCATTCCTTGGCGGGTTCCGGCGAGACCGTCTTGAGCCAGGGTTCTATCGAACGATGCTGTGCATAGAAGTTGGAAAGATCCGGCACCAGATCCTTCACCACCGGCAGATGCGGCAGCGGATAGATTTTTACCGGTCCCTTGATCTCGTCCATGCCCTTGGTGCAGGCGAGCGTATTGGTGCCATCGATATTCATCGCGCAGGAGCCGCAAATGCCTTCGCGGCAGGAGCGGCGGAGTGTCAGCGTCGGATCGATCTTATTCTTGATCCACAGCAGTCCGTCGAGGACCATAGGCCCGCAATCGTCGAGATCGACATAATACGTATCGATACGCGGGTTTTCGCCATCATCCGGCGACCAGCGATAGATACGATACTCACGCAGATTGTTGGCGCCCTGCGGCCTGTCCCAGGTCTTGCCCGGACGCATCTGCGAGTTCTTGGGAAGTGCAAGTTCAACCATGATGCCCTAAAGCCTTTCCCTTGCTCAGTAAACGCGCGCCTTAGGCGCGATCTTGGCGAGGCTGATGCCCCCATCCTCTTCCCGGACCAGCGGGTCGAGATGGACCGGGCGGTAGCCGAGCGTGACCTTGCCATCCGGAGCCAGCCAGGCAAGGCTGTGCTTGCGCCAGTTGACGTCATCGCGACTGGGGAAATCCTCGTGCGCGTGGGCACCCCGGCTTTCCTTGCGCGCCTCGGCGGCAACGACGGTCGTCAGGGCATTCGCCATCAGGTTTTCGAGTTCGAGCGTTTCGACGAGATCCGAGTTCCAGATCATCGAACGGTCGGTTACCTTGATATCCGGCAGCTCGCTCCAAATCTTTTCCATGCGTTCCACACCGGACTTCAGCGATTCGGACGTCCGGAAAACGGCAGCGTCCTCCTGCATGGTGCGCTGCATCTTCTCGCGCAGTACCGCTGTCGGCGCTCCGCCGCTGGCGTGGCGCAGGCGATCGAACCGATCCATGATCCTGTCGACGGAGGCGCCGTTGATGTCGGGCACCTTGGCATTGCGGTCGATCACCTCGCCGGCGCGGATCGCCGCAGCGCGACCGAAGACGACAAGGTCGATCAGCGAGTTGGAGCCAAGGCGATTGGCTCCGTGGACCGAAGCGCAACCCGCCTCGCCGACCGCCATCAGACCAGGCTGGATACGGTCGGGATCTGCTGCGGTCGGGTTCAGTGCTTCACCCCAATAATTGGTCGGAATGCCGCCCATATTGTAGTGGACCGTCGGCAAGACCGGGATCGGCTCGCGTGTCAGATCAACGCCAGCAAAAATCTTGGCCGATTCCGAAATGCCGGGCAGCCGCTCATGCAGGACGGCCGGATCGAGATGGTCGAGATGCAGGAAGATATGATCCTTGTTCTTGCCGACACCGCGACCCTCGCGGATTTCAAGCGTCATGCAACGCGAAACCACATCGCGTGACGCCAGATCCTTGGCGGATGGGGCATAGCGCTCCATGAATCGCTCGCCTTCGGAATTGACGAGATAGCCGCCCTCACCGCGCGCACCCTCGGTGATCAGGCAGCCGGCGCCATAAATGCCGGTCGGATGGAACTGAACGAACTCCATGTCCTGCAAGGGCAGGCCGGCACGTGCCACCATGCCGCCGCCATCGCCGGTGCAGGTGTGAGCGGAGGTTGCGGAGAAATAGGACCGGCCATAGCCGCCCGTCGCCATCACCACCATCTTCGCCGCGAAGCGATGGATCGTGCCGTCATCGAGATTCCAGGCGACGACGCCGGTAATGGTGCCTTCTTCATCCTGAATGAGATCGAGTGCGAAATATTCGATGAAGAACTGCGCATTGTTGCGCAGGGACTGGCCGTAGAGCGTGTGCAGGATGGCGTGGCCCGTACGGTCAGCTGCGGCGCAGGTGCGCTGCACCGGAGGTCCGTCGCCATAGTTCATCATGTGGCCGCCAAACGGTCGCTGATAGATCTTGCCTTCCTCGGTTCGCGAGAACGGCACGCCGTAGTGCTCGAGTTCATAGACCGCCGCCGGCGCTTCCCGCGCCAGATATTCCATGGCATCGGTGTCGCCGAGCCAGTCGGAGCCCTTGACCGTGTCATACATATGCCACTGCCAGGAATCCGGGCCCATATTGCTGAGCGAGGCGGCGATGCCGCCTTGCGCCGCGACCGTATGCGAGCGGGTGGGGAAGACTTTGGTGATGCATGCCGTCTTGAGGCCCTGCTCGGCCATGCCAAGCGTTGCGCGCAAGCCGGCGCCGCCTGCTCCGACCACGACCACGTCGAACTTGTGGTCAACGAATGTGTAGGCCTTGCCGGCCGTATTTTCTGTAGCTGCCATAATGTGGCTCAGCCTCCAAAGCTCAGCTTGAGGATGGCAAAGATGCTGACGACGCCAACCGCCAGCGTGAAGAAGGTGTTGAGCATCAAAAGGACGATCTTCGACCCTTCGCCATGGACGTAATCTTCAATGATCACCTGCATGCCGAGTCGCATGTGATATAGGGCGGAAATGATCACCATCAACAGGACCAATGCCGTCAGCGGATGGGAAAGCGCGGCTTTGGTCTCAGCATAGCTTGCTCCGTGCAGGGAGAGGATCAGTCCGATAAAAAACAGAAGCAGGGGCACGTTGGCAACGGCCGTCAGCCGTTGGCGCCAGAAGTGCTCGGTGCCTTCCCTGGCGGAACCCAATCCGCGAACCTTGCCGAGCGGCGTGCGCATGTCGCCCATCGTTCCGCCTCCTTGTTCTAGGCTATTGTGAATGCGGCGATCCAGACGAGGACCGTCAGCGTGACCGAAAGAATGAGCGAAGCCCAGGCCATCTTGGTGGTGGTTTCTTTTTCGAGGCCGCGTCCCGTATCCCAAATCAGGTGGCGGATGCCGCCGATCATGTGATGAAGGAGCGCCCAGGTGTAGCCGAGCAGAACCAGAAGACCGAGCCACGAGCCGTAAATCGCATTGACGAAGTTGAAGTAGTCTTCGCCGATCGCAGCCGCGATCAACCACCAGGCAACCAGCAGCGTGCCGACATAAAGCGCCGCACCGGTAACGCGGTGGACGATCGACATGACCATGGTTGGGATTGGCTTGTAGATTTGCAAATGCGGCGACAGGGGCCGGTTTGCATGTATTGATGACTTGCTCATGGCGTTTCCAAATTGAGCGCCTCACCTCGAATGGCGGGCAGGGCCGAAAGGCTGCGAGAGGCAATTTAGAAGGGTTTTAATCCGGTTTTTGCACTGCGTCAAAGCCCTTTCCGCACCCTCATGCTGCGAAATGGCGCCAATAGCAAGCACTTATGGTTTATTCATAAAATTCAATCGTTTAAACCGGCAAAATGGCTCCGTCAATGATAGGAACGCCATTATTGTTCACTGCAAAAAATACTTGAATGAGTCTCTCCAGTTCATATCCCTGACGCCGCCCCGAAGGCACTGCGCAGCTATTTTGGTGGCGACGCAGCCTGTCTCGCGCGCGACGTGTTACACCGCAAAACAACCGTGCGTTGCGGACAATCTATTGATTGCCAAAGCGTATGATGAAGCTTGTCCAGTCGGCCGGCGCCGCGACCTGCTCGTAGAGCTTGCGACCGTCCTCTGGAATGCGCGGCGCATTGAGCGATAGCTTGGTCCAGCCCCGCTCCTCGGCCTTGTCGGCGAGGACATCGATCAATGCCTTGGCGATGCCTTTGCCGCGGTGATCGTGGTGCACGTAGATATGATCGACCTGGCCGGCGCGCATGCCGGAAACCGGCTCCGGCAGATCGTAGAAGATGACAAAGCCCACGAGTTGACCATCGAGGCGCGCACCCGCGATCTCGGCGGCGCGGTCGCGCAACAGGTTTTCGGCGTAATAATCGTCGGGGCGGCGCGGTGCGCCGCGCTTCAATGCTTGAGCGTAGCTGGCGAGCAGGGGCGCGAACTCATGGGCATGGCTAAGATGGAGTTGCGAAATGTCGATTGCGTGTTCGTCGGTGGTCTTCTTGGTCATGTCGGCTTCCATCCCTTGGATCGCACCGGTCGAGCCGGTTTGTTGGCGCCAAGGATTGGTTGATTTGCCGGGCCCGTCAACCAGCAGCGCGGATGAAAATCGATTTGATTAGCGATGGGCAGATGACAATTGTTAATAAAAGATTAATGCTGCGATCAAGGAAGCTAGCCGATGAGGGATGACAAATGTCCTTGATGCAAAGTGTGTTGTTGAAATCGTCAGTTGCATCCGTTGCGCTCGCGCTGTTGCTGGTTCCGCAACTTGCGGCCGCGAACGGCAACACTGCCAGCAACGCCTATGGCGACGAGTACGGCAACGTCGTCCTGCACGAAGAGGGCGGACCAAAGATCATCTTTGTCGGCGCTTCTGCGGCAAAGTCCGATACGCTTGGCCGGGACATCCGTCGACAGGTTCCGGTCTATAAGCGTGGCAAGGGTCCGGCGGTGATCTCGCCTGTCAGCGATCCACGTGTGGTTGGAACTGTTCCACCTCCCAATACGGGCTGTGACAGTCCGCTCGTCATCCAGGGACGCGGCTATATGTATGGCCTCGATTGGGACGAAACGCCCGTTATTGCGCACCCCGGCTGCGAGTAGACCTTTCTGCCAAGAATTGATTTGCCTTGACGAAGCGTGGCCTGTAATGGGGCCGCTTCATTGTAGGATCGTTTCCAATGGCTCGCAGTTCCGATGGCGCACTCGTTCTGTTCTCGGGCGGACAGGATTCCGCCACTTGTCTGGCCTGGGCGCTCTCACGCTTCGAGAGGGTTGAGACGGTGGGCTTCGATTACGGCCAGCGCCACCGCGTCGAGCTCGAGGTACGCGGTGCATTCCGCGAAGCGCTGACAACCGCGTTTCCCGCATGGGGCAAACGTTTGGGTGACGACCATCTGCTGAACGCGTCGATGGTCAACGCGCTTGGCGCTACTGCGATGACGGCTGACATTGCCATTGCCATGGCGGAAAACGGCCTTCCCAACACATTCGTGCCGGGCCGCAACCTCCTTTTCTTCACGCTTGCAGGTGCCCTCGCCTATCGCCGCGGCCTGCGCGTCATCATAGGCGGCATGTGCGAGACGGATTATTCCGGCTATCCGGATTGCCGCGATGATACGCTGAAGGCGCTGCAAGTCGCCCTTTCCCTCGGCCTCGATCGTCGTATCACCATCGAGGCGCCGCTGATGTGGCTCGACAAGGCAGAGACCTTTGCCCTTGCGCAGGAACTTGGCGGCAACCCGCTGCTTGATCTGGTGATCGAGTCCACCCACACCTGTTATCTTGGCGATCGCACGAACCGCTACGCCTGGGGCTACGGGTGCGGAACCTGTCCCGCCTGCGCTCTGCGCGCCGGTGGCTGGAAGAAATTCAAGGCGGAAGCGGCGTGACATACGCGGTCAAGGAAATCTACCTGACGCTCCAAGGCGAGGGCAATCACACCGGCCGCGCCGCCGTGTTCATGCGATTTGCCGGTTGCAACTTGTGGTCCGGTCTTGAGCGGGACCGCGATGAAGCTGTCTGCCAGTTCTGCGATACGGACTTCATCGGCGTCGATGGCCCCGGCGGTGGCAAGTTCAAGACCGCGGATGCCTTGGCGGAGGCGGTGGCGGCGAAGTGGCCCGGTGGCGGCAAGCCTTACGTCATCTGCACGGGGGGCGAGCCACTCCTTCAACTCGACGCGACGCTGATCGATGCGTTTCATGCAAGAGGCTTCGAAGTCGGCATCGAGACCAACGGAACGATCGCCGCGCCTGCAGGGCTCGACTGGATATGCGTTTCACCGAAAGGAACCGCCTCGCTGGTCCAGACTCGCGGCAACGAGCTCAAACTTGTCTATCCGCAGAAGGAGAGCGAAGTTCACCCCTCGCGCTTTACGACGCTTGCCTTCAACCATTTCTATCTGCAACCTCTTGACGTTATCGGTGATCCGGCGCAAACCGCCGCGCATGTGCCATCTGCAGCGGCCTATTGCCTCGCCCATCCGCTTTGGCGGCTGAGCACGCAGACACATAAATTGATCGGCTTGCCTTAGAGACAAGCCTTGGCGGGCGCCTGTATTGCGCCAGAGCTGACCGAGGACAAAATGCGAATTTTTATCGACTTCAACTTTGAAGCGGCGCACCATTTGCCGCATTCCTTTCCCGACGGCCACGTGAACCAGCGGCTGCATGGCCACAGTTTCCGCGCGCGGATCACCCTTGATGGACGACCGGACCCGAAGAGCGGACTGATCACGGACCTCGGCGCAGTGAAATCCTGCGCCGACAGCGCCCGCGAAGAGCTCGATCATCGCTATCTCAATGAAGTCCCGGGGCTAGAGCTACCGACACTCGAGACCATTGCCATATGGCTGTGGCGGCGTGTGGAGCCGGATCTGCCCGCGCTCGTGGAGATCGGCATTTACCGCGACAGTTGTGGCGAGGGCTGCGAATATAATGGCGAGTTCGAGACAAGAAAGGCAGCAGCATGAGCCACTATGCAGATGAGGCAACCATGCTCGGCAAGGATGTCACGATTCCACAGCATCCGGATGAAGCCGTGCTTGATGCCGTCCCTAACCCACAGGCTGGAACGCTGTTTCTCGCGCGCTTCACCTGCCCGGAGTTCACGTCGCTCTGCCCGGTTACCGGCCAGCCCGATTTCGGCCATCTGATGATCGATTATGCGCCCGGTGAGTTCTTGCTGGAATCGAAGTCGCTCAAGCTCTTCCTGTTCAGCTTCCGCAACCACGGCGCATTTCACGAAGATTGTACGGTGGGCATCGGCAAGCGCATAGTCGACGCCATCAAGCCACAATGGCTGCGCATCGGCGGCTACTGGTATCCGCGCGGTGGGATTCCGATCGATGTATTCTGGCAATCGGGGCCGGCACCCGAGGGGCTTTGGCTGCCTGACCAGGGCGTTCAGCCCTATCGCGGGCGGGGCTGAGCTTCAAAAGCCTAAAGGTCGCTGTCGCAAACCGTTGGGCCCTCCCCACCAGGGGAGGGTGAAGGCGATTATTTCCAATCGCGGATGTCGATGAAGTGACCGGCGATCGCCGCCGCTGCGGCCATTGCCGGAGAAACAAGGTGCGTGCGGCCCTTGAAGCCCTGGCGGCCCTCGAAATTGCGGTTCGACGTGGAAGCGCAACGTTCGCCCGGCTTCAGGCGGTCGTCATTCATGGCAAGGCACATGGAGCAACCCGGCTCACGCCAATCGAACCCGGCTTCCTTGAAGATCTTGTCGAGGCCCTCGGCTTCCGCCTGCTGCTTGACGATGCCGGAGCCCGGAACGATCATGGCATCGACGTGCTCGCTGACCTTGCGGCCTTCAACGACCTTGGCGACAGCGCGCAGATCTTCGATGCGGCCATTAGTGCATGACCCGATGAAGACGCGGTCGAGCTTGATGTCGGTGATCGGCGTTCCGGGCTTCAGGCCCATATAATCGAGCGCACGCCACTTCGAGCTGCGCTTCGTCTCATCGGCGATCTCGTCCGGATTGGGCACGGTACCCGTGACGGAGACGACGTCTTCCGGCGACGAACCCCAGGAAACGATGGGCGGAAGTTCCGCCGCATTGAGCACGACAACCTTGTCGAAATGCGCACCCTCGTCGGTGTGAAGCGTCTTCCAATAGTCGATCGCCATGTCCCAGGCCTGGCCCTTCGGCGCGCGCGGCTTGTCCTTGACATAGGCGAAAGTGGTTTCATCCGGCGCTATGAGTCCGGCGCGGGCTCCGCCTTCGATCGACATGTTGCAGATCGTCATGCGGCCTTCCATGGACAGGTCGCGGATCGCCTCGCCAGCATACTCGATGACATAGCCGGTGCCACCGGCGGTGCCGATCTCGCCGATGATGGCAAGAATGATGTCCTTGGCGGTAACGCCTTGCGGCAGCTTGCCGTCGACGCGCACCAGCATGTTCTTGGCCTTTGACTGGATCAGCGTCTGCGTGGCGAGCACGTGCTCGACCTCGGACGTGCCGATGCCATGGGCGAGTGCCCCGAAGGCGCCATGGGTGGAGGTGTGGCTGTCGCCGCAAACGATCGTCATGCCGGGCAGGGTAAAGCCCTGCTCGGGCCCGATGATGTGGACGATGCCCTGGCGAATATCCTTCTCCGAATAATATTCGACGCCGAAATCCGCGGCGTTCTTGGCAAGCGCCTCAACCTGGATGCGGCTTTCTTCGTTCTTGATGCCGTTGACCCGGTCGGGCGAGGTCGGAACATTGTGGTCGACCACGGCAAGCGTCTTTTCCGGATGGCGCACCTTGCGCCCGGTCAGGCGAAGACCTTCGAAGGCCTGCGGGCTTGTCACTTCATGGACAAGATGGCGATCAATATAGAGGAGGCATGTGCCGTCTTCCTGCTGATCGACCAGATGGTCATCCCAAATCTTGTCATAAAGTGTGCGTGGCGCAGTCATAGTTCTATCCTCGGCACGGTTTTGTGCTTTTCAATTATTTCGTGGACATATGCACTTGAGGTCCAGTTACGTCAAGAAACAAGCGAGAAAAGTAATATTCCGGCGACAATGCGCCGCTCTTCGCGCAGGTTCAGCGACGGTCGGACCGCCCCAGTCTTCGTTCGATCCATCGCAATGCAAGGGACAGGCTGATAGTCAGGAGAAGATAGATATAGGCAACGACCGAATAGGTTTCAAAAAAGCGGAATGAACCGGAGGCATAGACTTTTCCCAACTGCGTGACGTCGACCACGCCGAGCACCGAGACCAGCGACGAATCCTTCACCATCGAGATAAAATCATTGCCGTAAGGTGGCAGGATCGTGCGGATGGCCTGTGGCATGACGATCAGCCGGAAGCGCTGCAGCCGCTTGAGACCGAGCGCCTTGGCTGCTTCTATCTGTCCCTTGTCGACCGCCTGGATGCCTGCCCGGAATATCTCGGCAAGAAACGCAGCATAGGCGAGCATCAACGCGATGATCGCGCGCCAAAGCAACGAGAAATCCCGCACCAGGGCAGGTTCGATCAGGCCAGCACTTTGCAGCGGTTGAGAAAGAAAATTCCACAGCGCAACCAGCGCCGGAGCCCCGACAAAAGCTATATAGAACAGCAGCACAAGAAGCGGCACGCCGCGCACGACCTCGACGTAAAAGCGCGCAGCTTGCCTTATTGCGATATGGTCCGAGAGGCTCATGACCGCGAATGCCAGACCGAGCACGGAAGCGAGGCAAAATGCGAGAAGCGACACCCAGACCGTGATCCAGATGCCTTGCGACACGGTCGCGAAGACTTGCCCATAAATCGGGCTGACGAGAATGGCGATGCCGAGCGCGATGGCAATCGTTCCGGCAACAACCAACCACCATGGGAAGTCCGGCTTGACTGCGCGTGAAGGTCTGGCGCTTGTCACTGCCCGAGCTTGTAGTCGAGGAACCATTTCTTGTTGAGCGCTTCGAATGTGCCGTCGGCCTTGAGAGCCGCAATTGCCGCATCGACGGGAGCCTTCAGGTCCGACCCCTTGGGAAATATGAAGCCGAAATCCTCGGCACCAAGCGGCCCGCCGATCAGCTTCAGCTTGCCGCCGGACGCATCGACGTAGCCTTTGCCCGCAGTGCTGTCGGTCAGGACGAGGTCGACGTCACCCGTCTTCAACGCTTCGATTGTCGCGCCGAATGTCTCGAAGAGCTTGATGCGCGGATTCTGCTCATTGCCGTCAAGCACGTTATAGACGGCGACGTAGAAATTGGTCGTCCCCGGCTGCGATCCGACGAGCGTGTCCTTCAACTCGGCAAAGCTCTTCGGATCGGTGAAGCGTTTCTCGTCGCTGCGCACGAGCATGAATTGCTCGGATCGCATATAGGGTTCTGAGAAGTCGATCTTCTGCTTGCGCTCGTCATTGATTGTGATGCCGTCCATGCCGATCTGGTACTGGTTGTCGGACACCGCCTGGATCATCGCGTCCCAACTCGTATTGAGATATTCGACCTGGAAGTTGAGTCGCTTGGCGATCTCGTTCATGGCGTCATATTCCCAACCAATCGGCTTACCGGTCTTGGGATCGACGAACTGCAGAGGCGGGTAGGCGTTCTCGGTAACGACGGCAATCTTCTTGCCGCCAAGGTCAGGCAGGTCTGCTGCAAAAGCGGAAAACGGCAGCGCGGCGAGCATAAGCCCAGCTATCAAAACGGATCGCAACATTATCTCAGCCCCTCATTCGTCTGAAGCGAAACAGATTTCACCTTGGCGATGAGCCGTCAATCCCGCAAGGGTCGCAATACTACCGTCAGTTGTGAACGGGGACAAAATTACTCCGAAAATGAAAAAGGCGGCCCGAAGACCGCCTTGTTCAAATCCATGGAGCCTGCGCTTATTCGGCCGCCGGTGCCTTGGCGACAGTAGCTTCCGAAACGGTCTCGGCAGTGCCGGTAGCCGGAACCGCGGTCTTGCCCTTGCGGTTGTCCTTCTTCTCGGCAATGCGGGCAGCCTTACCAGTCAGGCCACGCAGGTAGTAGAGCTTGGCGCGGCGAACCTTGCCGCGGCGAACGAGCTCAACGCCCTCGACCAACGGGGAATAGATCGGGAAAACGCGCTCGACGCCTTCGCCGTAGGAAATCTTGCGAACCGTAAAGTTCTCGTTGAGGCCAGCGCCGCTGCGGGCGATGCAAACGCCTTCATAGGCCTGGACGCGGGTGCGCGTACCTTCGGTAACGCGTACGTTGACGCGGACCGTGTCGCCCGGCTTGAAATCCGGAAGGGTGCGCTTGGCTTCGATCTTTGCCTTCTGCTCTGCGTCGAGCTGACGAATAATATCCATCGTCTTCATCCTTTACGTTCTTCTCGAACAGTCAGAGCGCTCGGCACTTGGCACGCAGCACATTTGGCCGCGTTTCTATGCCTCAAGGGAGGCAGGAGCGAATTCACCATTCATTGATTAATGGACCCGGATTTTTCCGGAGTTGGCGGGCAGATACACCATTAAAGCCGGTTTGTCACCTCCGTGCGTCAATCTTTTTGCCCAGCTATCGCTTCGTCCGTTTGCCATGGGCATCCCAGAGGTCTTGCCGCCGCTCTCGCGTCAAACGCTCGGCTTCGGCACGCCGCCACTTCTCGATCGCCCCATGGTTGCCGGAAAGGAGAACATCGGGAATACGCCTCCCCTCCCATTCCTGCGGCTTGGTATAATGCGGATGCTCAAGCAATCCCGTCTCGAAACTTTCAGTCTCACCTGACAGCGCATTGCCCATCACCCCGGGCAAAAGCCTTACGACCGCATCGAGAACGACGATTGCAGCGGTTTCGCCGCCGGAAAGAATGTAGTCGCCGATCGAGACCTCCTCGAACTGCCGCGCTTCAATCAGTCTCTCGTCGACGCCCTCGAAGCGCCCGCACAGGATAATGGCACCCGGGCCGTCAGCAAGCTGGCGCACACGCTCTTGCGTGAGCGGCTTGCCGCGCGGGCTCATGAAAAGTTTCGGCCGGCCATCGGCCACGTGATCAACCGCGCGCCCGAGGACATCAGGCTTCATGACCATGCCTGCGCCGCCGCCCGCCGGCGTATCGTCGACCATGCGGTGCTTGTCGGTGGCAAAGTCACGAATTTGCACCGTTTCGAGCGACCAGGCTCCTTCGTTCAGCGCTTTACCGGCAAGCGAGATGCCGAGCGGGCCCGGAAACATTTCGGGATAAAGCGTCAGGACCGTGGCGCGGAACCCCTCCCTGCTCATGGCTTGGTGTTTCCCCCGGATTCTCCCCCGAGTTGCCGCCGCCGCTCTTCGGCCTCGTCGGCGTCGGGAATAAGACCGGCGGCCACGGGATCGATGACGACATGCCCCGCCTTCACGTCCACGCTCGGCACGGCTGCCTGCGTGAACGGAATAAGCATGGGACGCTTGCCCTGGATGGTCAGTTCGAGGAGATCGCCGCCGCCGAAATCGAACATGGCGGACACCTTGCCGAACGTGTTGCCATCGGCGTCTACAGCATCAAGTCCAATCAGGTCGGAATGGTAATACTCATCTTCATCAAGGTCCTGCGGCAACTGCGAACGGTCGATGAACAGCGTCGTGCCGTTAAGCGCTTCCGCCATGTTGCGGTCGTTCACGCCGCGAAAGCGCACGACGACTACGGTTTTCGCCGGACGGATATCGAGAACTTCGAAGGGCCGGCCGGTTTCGTCGTAAAGCATGCCGTAATCGCCAAGCGCCATGGGATCACCGGTGAATGTTTTCACCCTGAGTTCGCCTCGCGTGCCGTGTGCAGCGCCGATCACTGCCAATTGCACCGGATCTTTCAACTTTGCCATGATGTTCCGTACTGACGTTTCGAGTTTTTGGATTAGCCTTTCTACGGCGAAACGCCAAGCAAAACCAGAAACGAACCGGAAAGGACTCCTGTGGCACTGTCGCGGCGATGGCTAAAAGGAGCGATGCAATGGGCGCAGTACCGAAGCCGGCCGAGTTTCTTGTCTCCGCACGGCCGGATCTCGTGGACGCACGCGAGAACTGGCTGAAATCTTTGAAGAACACGCGCCGGCTCGCCGCCAATACGCTCGATGCCTATGAGCGCGATACGCGCCAGTTCTTCCAGTTTCTGACGGGACATCTCGGCGAGCCGCCGGCGCTGAAGGATGTTGCGACGTTGCGGATTGTCGACCTCCGCTCCTTCCTTGCAAGGCGGCGCAATGACGGCGCAGGCGCCCGCACGCTCGGGCGCGGGCTTGCCGGCATACGCTCGTTTCTGCGCTTTCTGGAAAAGCAGGGCATGGCCAATGCCGCCGCATCCATCGCCATCCGTTCGCCCCGCCAGCCAAAATCCCTGCCAAAGCCGCTGACCATGATCGATGCACGGCGGGTTGTGGAAAAAGGCGAACAGCTCAACGAAGAACCCTGGATTGCTGCGCGCAACGCCGCAGTACTGACGCTGCTTTATGGATGCGGCCTGCGTATCTCGGAAGCGCTTGGCCTCGACGGCGGGGCACTCACCGATGCCGACGCGCGTTCCATTCCTATCACCGGCAAGGGCGGCAAGACCCGCATGGTGCCGTTGCTACCCGTCGTGCATCGCGCTGTCGCCGAGTATCGCAAGCTCTGCCCCTATGACCTTGCGGAAGGAACGCCGCTGTTCCGGGGCGCGCGCGGGGGTGAGCTGCATCCCGCGATCATCCAGCGCGACATGCAGAAAATGCGCGGTGCGCTTGGGCTGCCTGATACGGCGACCCCGCACGCACTTCGCCACTCCTTTGCAACGCATCTTCTCGGGCGCGGCGGCGATCTGCGCACCATTCAGGAGCTCCTCGGCCACGCCAGCCTTTCGACGACCCAGGTCTATACCGGTGTCGACAGCGAGCGGCTCCTGGAAATTTACGAAAAGGCGCATCCGCGCGCTTGAAAAGTCGGGGCAATTCATATTCGAGACAATTTGCAGGTAGAGATTAACACTTTCTCGGCAGGCGCATTGGTAAAAGTTCGGCATGGATAATCTGGATATCTTCGTCATATTCGACCGTATAGCAGATCGCCTGCTCCAGTTGCTGGTGGCACTGAGCTGGCTCTTGCTCGCATCGTTCTTCGTCGTTGCCCTTGGCGCAGCGCGCGCCCATGCGGACGATTTAGGCTGTGGAGGCGACGATATTATCGCTGCAATGGCGAAATCCGAGCCCGCCAAGCTTGAAACACTGCAAAAGCAGGCCGCTGCAACTGAGAACGGTACGGGGCTCCTGTGGAAGATTGAAAAGCCCGGCATCAGACCGTCCTATCTTTTCGGAACCATGCATCTTACCGATCCGCGCGTGCTCAAACTGTCGGACGCCACGCAGGCTGCCTATCAGGGCGCCGATACGGTCGTGATCGAAACCGATGAAGTGCTCGATCCCAAGGCGCAATTCAAAGTTCTCACCGAGACCCCTGAACTGATGATGTTCACGGATGCAACCACGCTGGACAAGCTCATTCCGAAGGACAAGGTTGATGCCGTCAAGGCGGCGCTTCAGCAGCGCGGCCTGACACTCGCCGCGGTCAACCGAATGCAGCCCTGGATGCTGACCAGCATGCTCGCCATGCCGGCTTGCGAACTCGCCCGCACCAAGGACGGGACCGCCTTTCTCGACATCAAGCTGGCGCGGGATGCGCAGGCGGCAGGCAAAAAGGTTGCGGGGCTCGAGACGATAAAGGACCAGCTCGGCGCCATGGCGTCGCTACCGATGCAGTTCCATATCGATGGTCTCATGGAAACGCTCGCTCTTGGTCCACGACTGAACGACATCTTCGAGACGATGACCGTCCTCTACACGAAGGGCGAAATCGGCATGATCTTCCCGCTGATGCGCTCCGTCTCGCCCGATGGCATCGAAAGCGGCAGCAGCTACGCCGCCTTTGAGGAAACGATGGTCAATGCCCGCAACCGCGTCATGGCTGATCGGGCTTCTTCGATAATAGATCAGGGTAGTGCCTTTATCGCCGTGGGCGCCCTCCACCTTCCGGGCAAGGATGGGCTCGTTTCGTTGCTGCGAAACAAGGGCTATAAGGTGAGCGCGGAGTAACCGCGATCGCTCGAGCATGTGTGCATCGCAGCATAAGCGGGCGGCTTTTTGGAACTTATTTGAAAAGCAGCCGTTTTCCTTCCATTGGACGCCCTGAAACGTCATGGAGGACACGAAATGACCTATGATCCGAACCTGCAGCAACGGCCGATTGAAACTGAACCTTTGAACCCGAGAGCGACTGCTAAGTCGAGCTCAGGCGGTTTTCTTATCGCTGGTATTCTAATCGCTGCACTGATCGTTGGCGGCTATTTCTATCTGAACAGCGGTAGCAACGAGATGACCGCGCCGGCACCGACTGCGCCCGCTACCACAACAGCTCCGGAACCGGCAAAGCCTGAACCGAACGCGATGGCTCCGGCAACGCCAGCACCGGCACCTGCCGAAACTGCTCCGGCCCCGACGACCACGCCGGCACCGGCTGCTCCGGCACCTGCCCAGTAAGTTTAAGTATCACGATGAATGCAAAAAAGGCCCGGATACCCGGGCCTTTTTCGTAACCTTAGGGATGCACCATCACATGTGAATAGCTTTGGCGAAGGTCGCAAGCGCGGCTTCGCGAACAGCCTCGGACATGGTCGGGTGGGCATGCGTGGTCCGTGCCAGATCTTCCGAAGAACCGCCGAATTCCATGAGCACGGTCGCTTCGTGGATCATCTCTCCGGCGCCATAACCGAGTATGTGCACGCCGAGAACCTTGTCGCTGGCCTTGTCAGCCAAAATCTTGACGAAACCGTCGGTGTGGAGCATGGCGCGGGCGCGTCCGTTGGCGGTGAAAGGGAACTTGCCGACCTTGTAGTCGATGCCGGCCGCCTTCAATTCTTCCTCGGTCTTACCCACAGACGCGACTTCCGGTTGGGTATAGACGACGCTCGGGATCGCATCATAATTCACATGGCCCGCCTGCCCTGCGAGGATTTCCGCAACGGCAATACCTTCGTCCTCGGCCTTGTGCGCCAGCATCGGCCCGGCGACGACGTCGCCGATCGCGTAGATGCCCGCAACGTTGGTCTGCCAATGATCGTTGATCGCGACGCGCCCGCGCTCGGTGGCAATCCCGGCTTCTTCAAGACCGAGCGCGTCGGTATAGGGCCGGCGCCCCGTGGAAACGAGTACCGCATCGGCCTCCAACGTCTGGGGGTCGCCGCCCTTTACCGGTTCGAAGGTAACTTTCGCGCCCTTCCCGGCTTTCTCGACGCCCGTGACCTTTGCGCCCATCCTGAACTCGATGCCCTGCTTTTCGAGCATGCGCTGGAACTGCTTGGACACCTCACCGTCCATCGGCCCGAGAATCTTGTCCAGATATTCGACGACAGTCACCTTCGATCCGAGACGGCTCCAAACCGATCCGAGTTCGAGGCCGATGACGCCGCCCCCGACAACGATCAGGCTTTCGGGGACCTTCTGAAATTCGAGCGCACCCGTCGACGAGACAATGACCTTTTCGTCGAAATCGACATTTACACCCGGAATGCCCGCGACGTCCGAGCCGGTGGCTATCACGATGTTCTTCGTCTCGATCTCCTGGACCGTGCCGTCGTCAGCGGTCACCGAAACTTTGCCGGCGCCGATGATCTTGCCC
The DNA here is from genome assembly GCF_013327855.1 of Phyllobacterium pellucidum. Classification (GTDB taxonomy): domain Bacteria; phylum Pseudomonadota; class Alphaproteobacteria; order Rhizobiales; family Rhizobiaceae; genus Phyllobacterium; species Phyllobacterium pellucidum. The sequence continues at coordinate 429,558 of NZ_JABUMX010000003.1, forward strand.
GTACCAATGAAGGCATCGATCTTGTTCTTCTTGAACAGGAACGCGACGCCGTTGACGTTGGCGTCAACCGTCGCATCCTTGTGCGCCAGCATGGCCGGCAAGTTCAGCTTCAGCGTACCGACTTCGACGCCGAGGGTGGCATGGGAATGGCCGGCCTCGTGAAACACTTCGGACGCATGCAGCAGAGCCTTTGAGGGGATGCAGCCGATATTCAGGCAGGTGCCGCCAAAGGTGGCGCGCTTCTCGACCACCGCGGTCTTCAGGCCAAGCTGCGCAGCTTTGATCGCGCAGACATAGCCACCCGGACCCGTTCCGATGACGACGACATCATATGCCATAACTCAATCCTTCTCTTGTGACGCTGTGCGCGATCCGCCCGGCGCGATTACTGCTCGGGCACGCATTCTTTGAAACGAAAGACTTCCCAGGGAAAAGCTTCGACAGGCTTGTCGAGCTTGAAATTGTAGCGGGTCATGGCGCTGGTAAGGTCCGGCAGCAGCAAGGCCTGCGCCGCAGGTTCCTTGGCCTTGGGCAGGAGGTCCGCGTCGGCCCCCTCGGTCAGCGCATAGATGACGCCCTGCCAAACGGTGCAGGTATCAAGCTCCTCACCGGTCTTCGCGGGCGGACATTTATAGGAGATCGTCCCATTCGGCCGGGCAACTTCTTCGGTCCAGGCAACGACGCCATCAAGCCGAAGATCGGTTTCGTTCAACTGAAGCGAAAACTCGTTGGAGGCATCCTCCGCATCATCGGGAACACGCTTGAAGGTCAGCGTATAGTCGTCGTCCTTGTCGGTATAGACGGCACGATCCTGCGTGCACGCGGCAAAGACCGGCGTTGCGAGCAGCGGCATGCTCGCTGCAAGAACAGCGGCGAGATGCAGACGGTGGAGACGTTTCAGTGACCCCATCAGTTCTTGCTCGCCTGCTGCGTTGCGAGCTTGATGCCTAGCCCGATGAACACCAATCCAGTCGCGCGACTGAGTTCGTAAAGATAGTGCGACATGCTCATTCTCCGGCCGCAGGACCGCCCTGTGACGGTCCTGCTTGGTGGAATATTGGCACTAAAGGTCGAGTACGAGACGCTCCGGATCCTCGAGCGTATCCTTGACACGGACAAGGAACGTGACCGCCTCCTTGCCGTCGACGATGCGATGATCGTAGCTCAAGGCAAGATACATCATCGGACGGATAACGATCTGGCCGCCGACGACAACCGGACGCTCCTGAATTTTATGCATGCCGAGAATACCGGACTGCGGGGCATTGAGGATCGGCGAGGACATCAACGAACCATAGACGCCACCGTTCGAAATCGTGAAGGTGCCGCCCTGCATGTCCGCCATCGACAGCGCGCCATCGCGGGCGGCCTTGCCGAGGCGGCCGATTTCTTTTTCGATCTCGGCGATCGACATCTGGTCCGCGTTGCGCACAACCGGAACGACAAGGCCCTTGTCCGTGCCGACGGCCACGCCGACATGGGCAAAGTTCTTGTAGATGATGTCGTTGCCGTCGATCTCGGCGTTGACCGCCGGGATCTCTTTCAGCGCGTGGGTTACCGCCTTGGTGAAGAAGCCCATGAAGCCAAGCTTCACGCCATGCTTTTTCTCGAAGAGCTCCTTGTAGCGGTTGCGAAGTTCCATCACCGCCGACATGTCCACCTCGTTATAGGTGGTCAGCATGGCAGCGCTGTTCTGTGCATCCTTGAGGCGCTTGGCGATGGTCTGGCGCAGGCGGGTCATCTTCACCCGCTCTTCGCGCGAGGCATCGTCGGCCGGCGAAGCGGGGCGCGCAACGGCCTTTGGCGCTTCGGATGCCGGCTGCTGCGCCGGGACACCCTTGGCGACGATGTCGAGCACATCACCTTTCAGCACCTGGCCGCGCTTGCCCGAGCCCTCGACCTGCGAAACCGAAACGCCTTTTTCAGCGAGCAGCTTCGAGGCGGCCGGAGATGCCGGCATTTCGCTTGGACGGCGTTCGGCAATCGGCGGCTCCCCGGCAACTTCGGCGGTCTTGGCTGCGGCCTCTGCGGTGGAGGCGGCAGCACCTGCGCCGGATGCCTGGGCGACAGCCGCTGGCTTCGGCTCTTCCTTCTTGGCAGCCGGGGCGGCGGCAGTTGCGCCATCGGCAGCGCCGATCGTTCCCAGCAGCGCGCCGACTTCGACCGTTTCACCTTCCTTGGCGGCGATTTCGGCCAGCGCACCGGCAGCGGATGCCGGCACTTCGATCGTCACCTTGTCGGTCTCGAGTTCCACCAAAGGTTCGTCAACGGCAATCGCGTCGCCGACTTTCTTGAACCATTTGCCAATGGTTGCTTCGGTAACGGATTCGCCCAGCGTAGGGACGCGGATTTCGGTAGCCATATGTTCGCTCTTCCGTTGATCGTCAGTTACTTAGGAACCCAAAGCATCTTCAAGGAATGCTTCGAGCTGTGCAAGGTGTTTGGACATGAGGCCCGTTGCCGTCGATGCGGCGGCGGGACGGCCCGTATAGCGCACGCGCTGATGCTTGGCGTCGATATGTGCAAGGACCCATTCTAGATAGGGATCGATGAAAGCCCAGGCACCCATGTTCTTCGGTTCTTCCTGGCACCACACCATTTCCGCGTTGCGGAAGCGGGAAAGCTCGGTGATGAGGGCCTTGGCCGGGAACGGGTAGAGTTGTTCGACGCGCAAGAGGTAGACATCGTCGATACCACGCTTTTCGCGCTCTTCGTAAAGGTCGTAGTAGACCTTGCCCGAGCACAAAACGACGCGGCGGATCTTCGAGTCCTTCTGCAACTTGATCGGCTGATCCTTGAGAAGCTGCGCATCGTCCCAAAGCAGACGATGGAAAGAGGATTCGCCGGTGAAATCGCCGATCGAAGAGACCGCCCGCTTATGGCGGAGCAGCGACTTCGGCGTCATCAGGATCAGCGGCTTGCGGAAGTCGCGTTTCATCTGACGGCGCAGGATATGGAAATAGTTAGCCGGCGTCGTACAATTCGCAACCTGCATATTGTCTTCGGCGCAAAGCTGCAGATAGCGCTCGAGACGGGCAGACGAATGCTCCGGACCCTGGCCTTCATAGCCGTGCGGCAGCAGACAGACGAGGCCGGACATGCGCAGCCACTTGCGCTCGCCTGATGATATGAACTGGTCGAAGACGACCTGCGCGCCGTTGGCAAAGTCGCCGAACTGCGCTTCCCACAAGGTCAGCGCGCGTGGGTCCGACAGCGAGTAGCCGTATTCGAAACCGAGCACTGCCTCCTCGGAAAGCATCGAGTTGATGACTTCGTAAAGAGCCTGGCCCTTCTGCAGATTATTGAGCGGAATATAGCGTTGCTCGGTATCCTGATCGTAAAGCACCGAATGACGCTGGCTGAACGTGCCGCGCTCGACGTCCTGGCCGGAGAGACGCACCGGGTGCCCTTCCGTGACGAGGGACCCGAATGCCAAAGCTTCAGCCGTCGCCCAGTCGAAACCTTCGCCGGTTTCGATCATCTTGGCGCGGTTGTCCTGGAAGCGCTGGATCGTGCGGTGGACATTGAGCCCGGCCGGAACTTCCGCCAGCTTCTTGCCGATTTCCTTCAGCGTCTTGACCGGAATGCTGGTCTTGCCGCGCCGTTGTTCATCGGCATTGTCCGCCGTCCGCAAGCCGCTCCAGGCGCCATCGAGCCAATCTGCCTTGTTGGGCTTGTAGGCCTGGCCGGATTCGAACTCCTGCTCCAGCGTTTCGCGCCACGTAGCACGAATCTTCTCCAGGTCGGCCTCAGTGATCAGGCCTTCCTCGATGAGCTTTGCCGCATAGAGCTGCACAGTCGTTTTCTGGCTGCGGATCTTCTTATACATGATCGGCTGCGTGAACGCCGGTTCGTCACCTTCGTTGTGACCGAAACGGCGGTAGCAGAACATGTCGATCACCACCGGCTTATGGAAGGTCATGCGGTATTCAGTGGCGATCTTGGCAACGTAGACGACCGCCTCAGGATCATCGCCGTTGACGTGGAAGATCGGTGCCTCGATCATTTTCGCAACGTCCGACGGATAGGGCGACGAACGCGAAAAGCGCGGATTGGTGGTAAAGCCGATCTGGTTGTTGATGATGAAATGCACGGTACCGGCAACGCGGTGTCCGCGCAGACCGGAAAGGCCGAGACATTCCGCAACTACGCCCTGGCCAGCGAAGGCCGCATCGCCGTGGAGCAGCAGCGGCATCACCTTGGAGCGTTCGGAGAGGGGGACAACCTCATCGCGCTCGCGTCCGGCAAGGATATCCTGCTTGGCGCGCGCCTTGCCCATGACGACCGGATTGACGATCTCGAGATGCGACGGATTCGCCGTCAACGACAGGTGCACCTTGTTCCCGTCGAACTCACGGTCGGAGGAAGCGCCGAGGTGGTACTTCACATCGCCCGAACCTTCGACGTCGTCCGGTGTATAGGAGCCGCCCTTGAACTCGTGGAAAATCGCGCGGTGCGGCTTGCCCATGAACTGGCTGAGCACGTTGAGGCGACCGCGGTGGGCCATGCCGAGGACGATCTCCTTGAGACCCATCGAACCGCCGCGCTTGACGATCTGCTCCAGCGCCGGAATGAGCGCTTCGCCGCCGTCGAGACCGAAGCGCTTCGTGCCCTTGTACTTTACGTCGATGAACTGTTCGAAACCTTCCGCCTCGACGAGCTTGGAAAGGATGGCCTTCTTGCCTTCATTGGTGAAGGCAACGCCCTTGTCCGGGCCCTCGATGCGTTCCTGAATCCATGCCTTCTCGACAGGATCAGAAATGTGCATGAATTCGACGCCGATCGTCGAGCAATAGGTGCGCTTGAGGATATCGAGCATCTGCGGGATCGTCGCGTATTCGAGACCCAGCACATTGTCGATGAAGATCTTGCGGTCGTAGTCGGCAGGCGAGAAACCATAGCTCTCCGGCGAAAGCTCGTTGTAATCCTCCTTGACCTCGGCGAGGCCGAGCGGATCGAGCTTGGCGTGGAGATGGCCGCGCATGCGGTAGGCGCGGATCATCATGATGGCGCGCACGGAATCACGCGCGGCGTGGATGATGTCGCTGTCCGAGGCGGTCAGAACGGGAGCAGCAGCGCCATTGGTCGCCGTGCCGTTGGCGGACTTCGCCTTCAGCTTATCGGTGATGTGCTTTTCAACTTCGCCCCAATTGCCGTCGAGCGCCGAGACGAGTTCGCCATTGCTGGCGATAGGCCAATTCGGCTTTTCCCAGGACGCGCCCTTGGCGTTCTTGATGACGTCGTCCTTTGCATCGTCGAGATTGGCGAAAAATTCCTGCCACTCAGATCCGACCGATGCCGGATCCTTTTCGTACTGGGCATGCAGCTCCTCGATATAGTGCGCATTGCCGCCATAGAGGAACGAGGTAAGTGCGAAGATGTCGTTGGCCTGTTCTTGACGTGCCATATGTGTGACCGGAGTACCGACTCCGTCTCCCTTTGTGCGAGCTCGCCGGGCCTTCTGAGCCGGAAACGCTCTGGGTTGAGGCCAATCGGGCCCCGGGGATTGATCGGGGCGGAGCCCGCCCCAATCGATAGTTCTTCTTCGTCAGGCGTCTGGCGCCCGCCGGTGTCAGCCCTTGAGGACCTCGACCAGCGTCTTGCCAAGCTGCGCCGGTGAAGGCGAAACACGGATGCCCGCTGCCTCCATGGCAGCAATCTTGTCTTCCGCGCCGCCCTTGCCGCCGGAAATGACCGCGCCCGCATGACCCATCGTCCGGCCCGCAGGGGCCGTGCGGCCGGCAATGAAGCCGGCCATCGGCTTCTTACGGCCACGCTTGGCCTCGTCGGCGAGGAACTGCGCTGCATCTTCCTCAGCCGAGCCGCCGATTTCACCGATCATGATGATCGACTTCGTCGCTTCGTCAGCGAGGAACATTTCCAGGACATCGATGAACTCGGTACCCTTGACCGGATCGCCGCCGATTCCGACAGCGGTCGTCTGGCCGAGGCCCTCGTTCGTCGTTTGGAACACTGCTTCATAGGTAAGTGTCCCGGAGCGGGATACAACACCCACCGAGCCTTTCATGAAGATGTTGCCCGGCATGATCCCGATCTTGCATTCCTCAGGCGTGAGAACGCCCGGGCAGTTCGGGCCGATCAGACGCGATGTCGAACGATCGAGACGCGCCTTGACCCGCACCATGTCCATGACCGGGATGCCTTCGGTGATGCAGATGATCAAAGGAACTTCCGCATCGATGGCTTCGATGATGGCTTCGGCCGCGCCTGCAGGCGGCACATAGATCACAGAGGCATTGGCGCCGGTGCGGTCCCTGCCTTCGGCAACCGAAGCGAAAATCGGCAGCTGCGCGCTGGCGCCGGTTGGCAACTTGCCTTCCCAGGTCTCGCCGCCCTTTTTCGGATGGATGCCGCCGACCATCTGCGTGCCGTAATAGGCGAGCGCCTGTTCGGTGTGGAAAGTACCGGTCTTGCCGGTCAGGCCCTGAACGAGAACCTTGGTGTCTTTGTTGACAAGAATAGACATGCCTTAGTTTCCCTTCACCGCCTTGACGATTTTCTGCGCTGCATCGTCGAGGTCGTCGGCCGACGTAACGTTAAGGCCGCTCTCGTTGATGATCTTCTTGCCAAGCTCGGCATTGGTGCCTTCGAGGCGCACCACGAGAGGAACCTTGAGACCGACTTCCTTGACCGCCGCGATAACGCCCTCGGCAATGACATCGCACTTCATAATGCCGCCGAAGATGTTGATCAGGATGCCTTCCACGGCCGGATCGGCAGTGATGATCTTGAACGCCGCCGTTACCTTCTCCTTGCTCGCGCCGCCGCCGACGTCGAGGAAGTTCGCCGGCTCAGCACCATAGAGCTTGATGATGTCCATCGTCGCCATGGCGAGGCCGGCGCCGTTGACCATGCAGCCGATATTGCCGTCGAGGGCGACATAGGCGAGGTCGTATTTCGACGCCTCGATCTCCTTGTCGTCCTCTTCCGAGACATCACGCAGTTCGACAACGTCAGGGTGGCGGAAAAGCGCATTGCCGTCGAAGGAGACCTTGGCGTCGAGAACGCGCAGGCGGCCATCCTTCATGACAATGAGCGGATTGACTTCGAGCAGGCTCATGTCCTTCTCGGTGAATGCCTTGTAGAGCGCCGGGAACAGCGCCTCCCCATCCTTGCGCGCTTCGCCGGTGAGGCCATAAGCGTCGCTGATCTTGGCGATATCATCCGCGGTCACGCCCCTTTCAGGATCGATCGCGACGGTGATGATCTTTTCTGGCGTATCGTGGGCGACGGCCTCGATGTCCATGCCGCCCTCGGTCGAAACGACAAAGGATGGGCGGCCGACCGAGCGGTCGACGAGGATCGACAGATAAAGTTCACGCTCGATATCGGCGCCGTCCTCGATATAAAGGCGGTTGACCTGCCTGCCGCCGGGGCCGGTCTGCTTGGTAACCAGCGTGTTTCCGAGCATTTCTTTGGCATTGGCAACGACTTCCTCGACCGAGCGGGCCAGGCGAACGCCGCCCTTTGCGTCAGGGCCGAGTTCCTTGAACTTGCCCTTGCCGCGACCGCCCGCATGGATCTGGCTCTTGACCACATAAAGCGGGCCCGGCAGCGTCTTTGCCCATTCTTCCGCCTGTTCGACGGAATAGACGGCAACGCCGTTGGCGATCGGCGCACCAAAAGTGTGCAGCAGACGTTTCGCCTGATATTCGTGAATATTCATTTAGCTGTTTCCTCTCGAAAAATCCCCGCGCGGAGGATTGTTTCAGAATGGTCCGGGGCCGGATTTACTTGAGGTTCGGGGCGATGCCGATGCAGGCTTCGCAAAGACCTGCAACAGATGCGACGGAATTTTCGAAGGCCTTTTCCTCGGTCTTGTTGAGGTCGATCTCGATAACGCGTTCGACGCCGCCTGCACCGATGATGACTGGTACGCCGACATACATGTCCTTGACGCCGTACTGCCCGGAGAGGTGGGCGGCAACGGGCAGAACGCGCTTTTTGTCCTTGAGATAGGCTTCCGCCATCTGCACGGCCGATGCCGCGGGCGCATAATAGGCCGAGCCGGTCTTGAGGAGGCCGACGATCTCGGCGCCGCCATCACGCGTGCGCTGCACGATCTGGTCGAGCTTTTCCTGGCTCGTCCAGCCCATCTTGACCAGGTCCGGCAGGGGAATGCCCGCAACCGTGGAATAGCGCGTCAGCGGAACCATTGAGTCGCCGTGGCCGCCGAGAACGAACGCAGTGACGTCTTCTACCGAAACCTTGAATTCTTCAGCCAGGAAATAGCGGAAACGCGCGCTGTCGAGAACGCCGGCCATGCCGACGACCATGTTTTTCGGCAGGCCCGAAAACTTCTGCAGCGCCCAGACCATCGCGTCCAGCGGATTGGTGATGCAGATGACGAAAGCGCCGGGCGCATATTTCTTGATGCCGGCGCCGACCTGTTCCATGACCTTGAGGTTGATGCCGAGAAGATCGTCGCGGCTCATGCCCGGCTTGCGCGGCACGCCGGCCGTAACGATGACCACGTCAGCGCCTTCGATGGCGGAATAGTCATTGGCGCCGGCAAGCTTGGCGTCGAAATCATCCACTGGCGAAGACTGGGCAATGTCGAGTGCCTTGCCCTGGGGCATGCCCTCGGCGATGTCGAAGAGCACGATGTCGCCGAGCTCCTTGAGCCCGATCAGATGTGCAAGCGTTCCACCGATCATGCCTGAACCGATGAGGGCGATTTTGTTACGTGCCATGCTGGTTGCTTCCTTGATCTGAAGTCTTGACGGACGCCTAAGAACACATTTGGATAGTCAAGCCGCCAGACGGCAAACCTATGACAACATGCCCTTGCGTTGGGACGTTCGAATATTCCTCTTTGAAAAATAACTCAACCGAAAATTTTCACCCCAATGAATTCAATCGTTTAGATTTAACGGGATTTACGTAAACGTCAATTGGTTCTTAGTTTTTCGAGCGCATTCAAGCCTGTTTCTATCACGCAGAACTTGTCAGATTGATGAAATAACCGGGAGTTTTCAGGCTTCCCCTGGCTCCCTAAACGCCCGCCGATTTCGGCTCCGCACGCGAATGTGTTGTGCCGGTTGCAGCAATATAGTCTTCGCTCTGCATTTCGAAGAGCCGCGATGCCGTGCGGTCGAATTCGAATGCCTCGGTGCCGGTTTTGGCGTGGTAGAGTTGGTCGGGGGTAGCAGCAGCCGACATCACCAAGTGAACCTGGTTGTCGTAGAGAACATCGATGAGGATGATGAAGCGCTTCGCTTCGTTGCGACGAGGGTAGTCGAGGACGGGCACGTCGTCGATGAAGACTGTACGGTAGCGCTGGACAATCGCCATGTAGTCGGCCGCACCGAGCGGTTTCGAACATAGGTCTGCGAAGCTGAAGCGGGCTGTGCCGCGCGTCGCTTGCGGGATCGAAACCGTGTGCCCCTTCACTTTCAAACTATCCGGCGAGACAACCGCTCCGTCTGTCGCCGCATGCCAGGCCGCGTCCATCTGCCGTTTTGTTTCGCCGCCGAGCGGCGAAAGATAGACCGGCAGATGATTGAGCTTTTCCAGGCGGTAGTCGGTGCGCGCGTCGAGACTGACGACATCGACATGTGTCTTGAGAAGCTCCACGAACGGCAGGAACAATTGCCTGTTGAGACCGTCGCGATAAAGATCGTCGGGCGCCACATTCGATGTTGCGACCAGAACCACACCCCGTTCGAACAAGGCACGGAAAAGCCGCGACAGGATCATGGCGTCTGCAATGTCGGTCACCGTGAATTCATCGAAGCACAGAACCCAGGCCTGCTCGGCCAAGGCCTCGGCAACGGGTGGAATCGGATCCTCCTGCTTGGTATCCCCGTTCTTCAGCGCCTGCCGGTGCGCATTGATGCGCTCGTGCACATCCGCCATGAAATCGAGAAAATGCGCACGTCGCTTGCGCTTTGCCGGAACAAGCTGGTGGAACATGTCCATCAGCATCGTCTTGCCGCGACCCACCTCGCCATGGATATAAAGGCCCTTGATAAAATCCCGCCGCGGCGCCTTTCGGCCGAAAAGCCAGCCGAGGGCGCTCGACTTCGTCGCCAGTCGCGTCGTGGCCAATTCATGGATCAGCCGGTCGAAGCGATCCGCCAGGCGTTGCTGCGCCGGATCAGCCTCGATGTCGCCGGCAGCCACGAGCGCATCATAGCGCTCGCGGACCGAAGGAAAGACTTTCAGATTGTCGTGCGACATGCGCGGTGCAGTCTCCGCGGGCGCCGGCGGATGCCAGCGCGCCGTGCTTCGTTATCGCGACAGACGCAGCGACTGTCCGCCGGATGTCTGGCCGTCGAAGCTCGACTGGCCCGTAGAATAGAGCTTGGCGACCGTGCCACCCGCCGCATCAAACAGCGTCAGCTGCTTGCCGCTCACTGCCCACGACGAGAGGTTGGCGAGTTCGCCCGGGCAACGCAACGGACCGGCGCGGTAACCCTGGCCGAACTTGGTCTGCGGTGTCGCGATCTTGCAGCTCTGGCCGCCCATCGAAGCATTCCACACACCGGCGACGCTGCCGGCGGTCAAATCCGGCGCATTTTCCGGCGGGATTGCGGCAACCTGGGTGTTTGGTTGGGTACCGGTCCCCGGGGTGCCCGTGGTCGGAGCGGTCGGAAATTGATTTGCGCCACCGGGCGGCGGCAACTGGCTCGAACTCACGCTACCGGACGGTGCCGGCTGAAGCGGGGCGGGACCCGAAGACACGGGGTCAAGCCGCGAACTCTGGCATCCTGCCAGTACCATGCCTACAGCGGCAACGGTCAGCAAATTGACTTTCAAAGACCCCATAACCTCAGCTCTCCATCTGCGCATTCGAACTCCGGAATGCGATTCCATTTGGCAAATATTAACCGCGATACAAAGGTGAACTCGGCGAAATTTCAACCCGCGCATCGAAAAAATAGCCACATTCAAAGCCCAATCGGCGGCAAGAATTCGCGAAAGTAGCCGGAAATGACAATATCGCCACACCTTGCACGTGCTGACGTCCGCATACGTATATTGGCGCCATTAACCAATTCAACCATTTCAAGGTGAATAAAGTCTTATATCGAAACGCTTTGCCCGACGCCTCCGTCCGCGACACCATTGATTACTGGCGGCACTGGCAATTTTCCACCAATTCCGCCATATAGGCCCCATATGAATGGGAAGTGACGTCAACGGGCAAGCAACAGGCATGGCAGGACAGGTGCAATTTGCGAAGATGAACGGCCTTGGCAACGAAATCATCGTTGCTGACATGCGCGGCCGTGCCGATCGCATTGCCCCCCACGCAGCCATTGCACTCGACCATGATCCGGCGACGAAGTTCGATCAGATCATGGCAATCCACGACCCGCGAACCGTCGGAACCGAAGCCTATATCGAGATCATCAATTCGGATGGCAGCCAGGCGCAGGCATGCGGCAACGGTATGCGTTGCGTCGTGCAGGCACTCAGCGCCGAAACGGACAAGCGCGCCTTCACATTCGAGACGATCGCCGGAATCCTCACGGCGCAGGAACATGCCGACGGCCAGATTTCCGTCGACATGGGTATTCCGCGCTTCGACTGGCGCGACATTCCGCTCGCCGAACCCTTCCACGATACGCGCCGGATCGAGCTTCAGATCGGGCCGATCGATGCGCCAGTCCTGCACTCGCCCTCCGTCGCGAGCATGGGCAATCCGCATGCCATCTTCTGGGTCGATCAGGATGTCTGGACCTACGACCTCGAACGCTTCGGACCGCTTCTCGAGAATCATCCCATCTTTCCCGAGCGCGCCAATATCTCCATCGCTCATGTGACCAGCCGCAATGCCCTGACGTTGCGCACGTGGGAACGTGGCGCCGGCCTTACGCGCGCCTGCGGTTCGGCCGCCTGCGCCGCTGCCGCTTCCGCTGCGCGTACCGGACGCACCGACCGTACCGTGACCGTTACCGTGCCCGGCGGCCCGTTGCTGATCGAATGGCTCGACAACGACCATGTCATCATGACCGGACCGGCCGAGTGGGAATTTGCCGGCAGCCTCGACCCGCAAACCGGCGCTTGGCAGCGCGAAGAAGCGGCATCGTCGCAGGGAGCCGCCTGATGGGCGTCGACGTCGTCACGTTCGGCTGCCGTCTCAATACCTATGAGTCGGAAGTGATGAAGCGCGAGGCCGATGCAGCCGGTCTCGGCACGCTGGAAAATGGCGCCATCATTTTCAACACCTGTGCCGTAACCAGCGAGGCGGTACGCCAGGCCCGGCAGGCGATCCGCAAGGCCCGGCGTGACAATCCCGCAGCACGGATCATCGTCACGGGCTGCGCCGCGCAGACGGAAGCCGAAGCATTCGCCGAAATGGACGAGGTCGACCTCGTGCTCGGCAACGAGGAAAAGCTCAAGTCGAACTCCTACCGCATGCTGCCTGATTTTGGCGTCAACCAGTTCGAGAAGGTTCGGGTCAACGACATCATGGAGGTGCGCGAAACCGCATCGCACATGGTCGACGCCATCGAGGGCCGCGCCCGCGCCTTCGTGCAGGTCCAGAACGGCTGTGACCACCGCTGCACCTTCTGTATCATTCCCTATGGGCGTGGCAACTCACGCTCCGTCCCGATGGGCGGTGTGGTCGAACAGGTGAAGCGACTGGTCGGCAATGGCTACGCCGAAGTGGTCCTCACCGGCGTCGACATGACAAGCTACGGGCCCGACCTGCCGGGAAACCTGCGCCTTGGCAAATTGGTCAAGACGGTACTGAAATCGGTTCCGGACTTAAAGCGGCTGCGTCTTTCCTCGATTGACTCCATCGAGGCCGACGACGATCTGATGGAAGCGCTCGCGACGGAGCCGCGGCTGATGCCGCATTTGCATCTCTCGCTCCAGTCCGGCGACAACATGATCCTGAAACGCATGAAGCGCCGGCATGCGCGGGAGAATTCGATCGCATTCTGCGCCGAAGTCCGGACGATCCGTCCCGACATCGTGTTCGGCGCCGATATCATCGCCGGTTTTCCCACCGAAACGGATGAGATGTTTGAAAACTCCATCCGCATTGTTGAAGAATGCGGCCTGACAAACCTGCATGTCTTCCCGTTCAGTCCCCGCAAGGGAACGCCCGCGGCCCGTATGCCGCAGATCGAACGCAGCATCGTCAAGCAACGGGCAGCACGGCTGCGCGCGGCGGGCGATGCGGCATACAACAGGCATCTCGACGGGCTCATCGGCACCACGCAGAAGGTTCTCGTTGAACGCGACGGCATGGGACGCACCGAGGGCTTCACGCTCGTCGGCATCGACGGCGGCGTTGCGGGCCAAATAATCGAGCGGACGATCGGCGGGCACGACGGTAACAAGCTGCTGGCAACCGGTCGCGACCGGCGCGCAGCATAACAGGCAAAGCAGCATTCATGGCTCTGGGGTTCATCAAGAAGATTTTCTCCTTCGGTAAGAAGGAGGTCGAAGAGGTTTCCGCAGAAGAACCGCAGGTTGCAGCGGAGGCTCAGGAAAGCCTCGCCGCGCCTGCTGATGACACCGTGGCGTCCGCGCCGTCGGTCGAGGAAGCTGTGGAAGAGGCGGCAGTTCTGCCAGCCGAAGCGCTCGGCGCCATTGAGGTTGAGTCGCCGGTTGCGGACGAGCCCGCGACGAAGCCGGAAACTGTAGCGGAATCCGAACCCGAAATTCTGCCAGAAATTGCCCCAGTCGTGGTCGAGCAGGTCGAAGCCGCAGCGGAAGCGAGCGGGCGGGCCGAACCCGAACATATACCAGCCTTCGAACCACACGCAGTCCCGGTCGAATCCGCGCCCGTTCCCGAGGAACCTGAACCCGAGCCGGAAGCTGCCGACGAACCGTCAGGGATCGCGATCGACATGATCCCTGGCCCGATGGATGACGCGGATATCGGGCCGGTCGAAATTCCGGCCCCGGAAGCGCCAACGGCGGATATCGAGCCCGCGGGAGCCGTCGATACACCGGCACCTGTCGCCAAGCCGTCCACCAACAAAGTGACAGTGACCAGGTTCGTAGAGGACAAGAAGCCGGATGAGCCCTTGCCCGCTGAGCCGGCCAGGCGACTCTCCTGGTTCGAGCGCTTGCGCAAGGGCTTGTCGCGCTCGTCGCAGCAGCTCGGCGATTCGATTGGCGGGATCTTCACCAAGCGCAAGCTCGATGAAGATACGCTGCAGGATCTTGAGGATGTCCTCATCCAGGCCGATCTCGGCATGGAAACCGCCATTCGCGTTACCGACGCATTGAGTGCAACGCGCTATGGCAAGGATATCAGCACCGATGAAGTGCGCACCATCATGGCGACCGAGATCGAGAAGGTTTTGGGACCCGTCGCCAAGCCGCTTGAACTCGACCTATCCCACAAGCCGCATGTGATCCTCGTGGTCGGCGTCAACGGCACCGGCAAGACGACGACCATCGGCAAGCTTGCCGCCAAGCTGACGGCCGGCGGCCTCAACGTCATGCTTGCGGCCGGAGATACTTTCCGCGCCGCCGCAATCGAACAGCTGCACATCTGGGGCAAGCGCACCGGCGCGCCGGTCGTATCGTCCAAGCTCGGCGCGGATGCCGCGGGCCTTGCCTTCGATGCCTGGAAACAAGCCAAGGAAGCCGGCAGCGACGTCCTGATCATCGATACCGCAGGCCGGCTGCAGAACCGCGCGGAACTGATGGAAGAACTCGCGAAGATCGTTCGCGTGCTCGGCAAGCACGATCCCGATGCCCCGCATACGGTGTTGCAGACGCTCGACGCCACCACCGGGCAGAACGCCCTCAACCAGGTCGAAATCTTCAAGAACATCGCCGGCGTGAACGGCCTTGTCATGACCAAGCTTGACGGCACCGCGCGCGGTGGCATTCTTGTGGCCATATCGGCCAAGCACAAACTGCCTGTCTATTTCATCGGCGTCGGCGAACAGGTCGATGACCTCGAACCCTTCGCCGCCAAAGATTTCGCCAAAGCCATCGCGGGAGTCGCATAATGGACCAATCAGTATTCGAACGCGACCCGTCGGATCCGGCACACAAGGACGTCAATCCATTCCTCAAGCTGGCGCTTGAACTCGGCCCGCTCATGGTCTTCTTCTTCGCCAATTCGCGTGGGGAATGGCTGGTCGAACACCTTCCTTTCCTCGCCAATATTGGCGGTCCGATCTTCATCGCGACCGCCTTGTTCATGGTGGCGACGGCGGTGGCGCTCGGCGCCTCCTGGCTCCTTTTGCGTACCCTGCCGATCATGCCGCTCGTATCCGGCATCGTTGTGTTCGTCTTTGGCGCGCTGACTTTGTGGCTTCACAATGAAACCTTCATCAAGATCAAGCCGACGATCATAAACACGCTGTTCGGCCTCATCCTGCTTGGTGGTCTCTTCTTCGGCAAATCGCTGCTCGGCTACGTCTTCGACAGCGCCTTCCGGCTGAACGCCGAAGGCTGGCGCAAGCTTACGCTGCGTTGGGGCATCTTCTTCCTGTTCCTGGCAGTCCTGAATGAAGTGATCTGGCGCAGTTTCTCGACGGACTTCTGGGTCGCCTTCAAGGTGTGGGGCACGATGCCGCTCACCCTCATCTTCACCTTTGCCCAGATGCCGCTGGTCATGAAGTATTCCCTCGACCAGCCGGCTGCCGAAAAGGCAGGCAATAAGGGCAAGTAGCTCCGCCTCACTCCAGCGGAAGACGGAATGATTTAAGCTGCCCTCGACGATTATTGATTTGCTTTGAGCGCCGCCTCAATGGCCGGCATGAGTTCGTCGCGGATCGACGTCTCGCTGAGCGGTCCGACATGCTTAAAGGCGACGTTCCCGTCGCGACCAATCAGGAAGGTTTCGGGAACGCCATAAACACCCCATTCGATCGCGGCGCGTCCGCTGTCATCCGCACCGACCACGGCATATGGGTTGCCAAGCTCACGAAGAAAGCCCAGCGCATTCTCGGTCTTGTCCTTGTAGTTGAGGCCGGCAAGCTGAAACCGCTTGTCCTCACCCAATTTCATGAGCAGCGGATGTTCCATTCGGCACGGCACACACCAGGAACCAAAGACATTGAGCAGGGTCACCTGGCCCTTGAAGGTTGCCGGATCTAGACCGCCGACCGGCTGTCCGTTCCGGGCCAATCCCGAGATTGCCGGCAGCGATAACGCCGGCGCAGGCTTACCGATCAGCGCGGAAGGGATGACCGATTCATCGCGCCCAGATGCGAGCTGAAAAGCAAAGATCGCGGCAAGGCCGATGAAGATGATCAGTGGCAGGAATACGAAAAACGAGTTGCGTTTGGCCCGCGGCGGCTGAAGTCCTTCCTGCTGGCTCAAGGCTGCGCACCCTTCCCCTCGGAGCGACGACGCACGCCCCGCGACTCCAGTTGACGCAGTGCCCGGTTTTGCAGGCGTTGGTCGATGAAGACCCACCCGATCAATCCGGCGAGCGCAATAAATGATACGCCATAGGCGGCTATGACAAACCCCGCGTGGCTGCTCATTGCACCGGCCCCCGGTCGGCATTGCGGGCCGCGACACGGCGCATGGCGACAACCCGGCGACGCCAGATTTCGTTGCGCATCGCCATCAGGTGCAGGGTGAAAAATAGGAGCGTGAATCCGATGGCCATGACGAGCAGCGGCCGCAGCAGCGAACCGTCAATAGTTGAACCGCCCATGCGAAAAACCGATGCCGGTTGATGCAGCGTATTCCACCAATCGACGGAAAACTTGATGATCGGAATGTTGATGAAACCGACAAGCGTCAGGATTGCCGTCGCCCTTGCAGATTTCGCCGGATCATCCATGGCGCGGGTGAGCGCGATGATGCCGAGATACATGAGGAACAGCACGAAGACCGAGGTCAGCCGCGCATCCCACACCCACCATGTGCCCCACATGGGTTTGCCCCAAAGCGAGCCGGTGATAAGCGCAAGAGCCGTGAAGACTGCGCCGATGGGCGCCGCGGCCTTTGCGGAAACGTCGGCGAGCGGGTGACGCCAGACCAGCGTGCCAAGCGCAGCAATGGTCATGATCGTATAGCACATCATCGAAAGCCAGGCGAAAGGCACGTGGATGAACATGATCTTGACCGTCGCGCCCTGCTGGTAATCGTCCGGCGCCTGCATCGACATCCACAGCCCGCCCGCCAGAACGATCAGCGTCAGCCCGGCAAGCCATGGCAGGATCACCCCGGCAAAGCTCATGAACCGCGTGGGGTTTGCCCAGTCGATCCAGCGTCCGGTCTTTGAAACAGTCTCACTCATGCTCGTTTCTTAGCTTTCCGGTGCCCGTTGCGCAATTCACCTCCCTGTCAGTCCGCCGACGATTTCAGCGCCGCTGCAGCCGCAAGTGGTCCCAGCACTGCAAAAAACAGAGTAATCGCAGCGAGAATAAGGAAGGGTGCCAGAAACGGCGCGGGATCTTCAACTGCGCCATAGGACGCAGAGACGCCGAAGATGAGGACCGGCACAGTCAGCGGCAGGACTATGACGGATACGAGGAGCCCGCCCCGGGGCAAGGACACGGCGACGGCAGCGCCGACGGCGCCGATCAGGGTAATCGCCGGCGTTCCGACAAGCAGCGTTGCCGTGGTCGCACCAATTGCGGCAGGTTCCATGTTCATGAAGAGGCCAAGCAGCGGCGAGGCGACCACCAGTGGCAGCACGCTGACCGTCCAGTGCGCGAGGCATTTGACCAGCACCGTCAGCGTCAAGAGGTGCCGTTCGGAGGCCATGATCAGGAGGTCGAGCGAGCCGTCGTCGCGGTCTGCCTGGAACAGCCGGTCGAGACCGAGCAAGGTGGCGAGCAGAGCCCCTATCCACAACATAGCCGCACCTATGCGTGCAAGCAGTTTGAGATCGGGGCCAACGCCGAACGGAACGACAGCAATCACGGCAAGAAAAAATAGAACGCCGATGAGGATACCGGCTCCCGATCGTAGCCCAAGCCGTACTTCCCGAACAAAGAGCGCTCCCATCAGGCGGACGCTCCCAGCCTGAGTTCACCCGCGACCTCGAGGCCAAGCGGAAGATGTGTCGCCGCGATCACGATACCGCCATTTCCAAGGTGCTCCTGCATCAGACCGGCAAATTGCAGCTCCGACGCCTTGTCCAATCCTGCAGTGGGCTCATCGAGCAGCCACAGCGGACGGTCGCTGACGAGAAGCCGGGCAATGCTGGCGCGGCGCTTCTGGCCTGTCGAAAGATAGCCGAAGGGAAGATGCGCGATGTCGCCAAGGCCGACCTTGTCGAGCGCGGCAATGACGGAGCGTTTTCCCGCTCCATTGAACGCGCGCCAGAACTCCAGGTTTTCTTCGATGCTGAGCACTGGTTTCATGGCGTTGAGATGCCCAAGGTAGTGGGCAAGCTGCGCCACCTCGTCCGAGTTTTCCGAACCCTCGACCACGCGCAGCGAGCCAGCGGAGCGGGCAAGCAGCCCGGCGATGATTCGCAGGAGCGTCGATTTCCCCGCGCCGTTCGGACCCGTCACCAACAGCGCCTCTCCGGCCGCCACCGTGAAGTCCAGATCGGAAAACAGCGTCTCCCCGCCGCGCTCTCCAGCCAGTTTTTCGGCGACTAACCGCATGTTTTGCCCGCTCTCGTCTATCCCCAATCGCCGCGTGATCATTTCGACGCAGCATGCATTTTTGCCAAATGTCGGTCTGGCACAGATCGGCGAAAAACTCTATATAGGCCTCAACCATGCCAGCGGTCGGTGTGGAAACAATTTTTGGCCGATCTCGGATACGGACACCCGTTGGGGAAACTGTGTCGGGACGGACAGCGGAAATGACTGCACCCGCACCTTAGCGCGTCCTTGAAACGCGGCAAAGGCGTTCGTCCCGGGTTAGGCCGCAGCATAAGGACGAACGAAGAATGTCTCAAATCGACAGTTTCAAATCCCGTAAGACCCTCACCGTCGGGGGCAAGGAATATGTCTATTACAGCCTGGTGGAAGCGGAAAAGAATGGTCTGGAAGGCATCTCCCGACTGCCGTTTTCCATGAAGGTTCTTCTCGAAAACCTGCTTCGCTTCGAAGACAACCGCTCGGTTTTCAAGAAGGACATCGAGAACATTGCCAAGTGGCTCGTCGACCGCGGCAGCGCTGGCGCTGAAATCGCCTATCGGCCCGCGCGCGTGCTGATGCAGGACTTCACCGGCGTTCCAGCCGTCGTGGACCTCGCCGCCATGCGCGACGCCATGGTCAATCTCGGCGGCGATCCCGAGAAGATCAATCCGCTCGTCCCGGTGGACCTCGTCATCGACCACTCTGTCATCGTCGATGAATTCGGCAACCCGCAGGCGTTCAAGCGCAATGTCGATCTCGAGTATGAGCGCAATGGCGAGCGTTACCGCTTCTTGAAGTGGGGCCAGCAGGCGTTCAAGAATTTTCGGGTTGTCCCGCCCGGTACCGGCATCTGCCATCAGGTCAATCTAGAATATCTGGCGCAGGGTGTCTGGACGAAGGAAGAGGATGGCGTCACCGTCGCCTATCCCGATACCTGCGTCGGCACCGATTCGCACACGACGATGGTCAACGGCCTTGGCGTGCTCGGCTGGGGCGTTGGCGGCATCGAGGCTGAGGCATCCATGCTCGGCCAACCCGTCTCCATGCTCCTTCCGGAGGTTATCGGCTTCCGCCTGACCGGCAAGGTCAAGGAGGGCGTCACCGCCACCGACCTCGTTCTCACCGTCGTCCAGATGCTGCGCAAGAAGGGTGTCGTCGGCAAATTCGTCGAGTTCTTCGGACCAGGTCTCGAAAGCATGACGCTGGCCGACCGGGCGACGATCGGCAATATGGGTCCGGAATACGGCGCGACCTGCGGCTTTTTCCCGATCGATGGTGAAACCATCAATTACATGCACATGTCGGGCCGCGATGAAGACCGCCTTGCCCTGGTTGAAGCCTATTCGAAGGCGCAGGGCATGTGGCGCGAGAGCGATTCGCCGGATCCGGTCTTCACCGACACACTTGAACTCGATCTCGGCACTGTCGTGCCCTCCATGGCGGGACCGAAGCGTCCTGAAGGCCGCATTGCGCTGGAAGGCATCGCTTCCGGCTTCCACGAGTCCCTCCAGAAAGAATACAAGAAGACGACGCAGCTCGACGCCCGTTACGCCGTTGAAGGCGAGGACTACGATCTCGGCCATGGCGACGTCGCCATCGCCGCGATTACCTCTTGCACCAACACCTCGAATCCGAGCGTCCTCATCGCCGCAGGGCTCCTTGCCCGCAACGCGGCCGCCAAGGGCCTGAGGTCGAAGCCCTGGGTCAAGACATCGCTTGCCCCCGGATCGCAGGTGGTTGCCGCCTATCTCGAGAACGCCGGACTGCAGAAGGAACTCGACAAGCTTGGCTTCAACCTTGTTGGCTTTGGCTGCACGACCTGCATCGGCAATTCCGGCCCGCTGCCGGCGCCGATCTCCAAGACGATCAACGACAAGGGCCTGATCGCGGCCGCCGTACTTTCGGGCAACCGCAACTTCGAAGGCCGTGTCTCCCCGGACGTTCAGGCGAACTACCTCGCCTCGCCGCCGCTCGTTGTCGCCTATGCGCTCGCCGGTACGGTGACGAAGGATCTCACCACCGAGCCGCTCGGCGAAGATCAGAACGGCAACCCGGTCTTCCTCAAGGACATCTGGCCGTCATCGCATGAGATCCAGGAGTTCATCGTAAAGAACGTTACCCGCGCACTGTTTGCATCGAAATATGCCGACGTCTTCAAGGGTGACGAGAACTGGCAGGCTGTGCAGGCGCCTGCCGGCCAGACCTACGCGTGGGACGACCAGTCGACCTATGTGCAAAACCCGCCCTACTTCGTCGGCATGGGCAAGACGCCCGGCAAGGTCAACGATATCAAGGGTGCACGCATCCTTGGTCTCTTCGGTGACAAGATCACCACCGACCATATTTCGCCGGCCGGTTCGATCAAGGCGGCTTCGCCTGCCGGGAAGTACCTCACCGATCACGGCGTCGCCCCGCTCGACTTCAACCAGTACGGCACGCGTCGAGGCAATCATGAGGTCATGATGCGCGGCACCTTCGCCAATATCCGCATCCGCAACCACATGCTTGGTGAGAACGGCCGCGAAGGCGGCTACACGATCCATTATCCTTCCAAGGAGGAAATGCCGATCTACGATGCTGCCATGCAGTATCGTGCGGAGAATGTGCCGCTGGTGATCTTCGCCGGCGTCGAGTACGGCAATGGTTCGTCGCGTGACTGGGCGGCCAAGGGCACCAGCCTTCTCGGCGTCCGCGCCGTTATCGCTCAGTCGTTCGAGCGCATCCACCGTTCGAATCTCGTCGGCATGGGAATCGTGCCATTCGTTCTCGAAGACGGCACGAGCTGGCAGTCGCTCGGCCTCAAGGGCGACGAAATCGTCTCGATCGACGGGCTTGCCACGATCCAGCCGCGCCAGAAGACATTCGCCACGGTCACCTATGCCGATGGCAGTGTCAAACAGGTGCCGCTCATCTGCCGCATCGATACGATCGACGAGCTTGAATATCTGAAGAATGGCGGCATCCTGCAGTACGTGCTGCGCGATCTCGCCGCCTGACGCTCCAGCGACATGAGTATTGAATGGCCGCCGAGTGATCGGCGGCCCTTTTGAACGAATGTGAGCCAAAACGTGATCGAATTCACCTCAAAGTGACTTCCCCTTGAAAAGGGCGGCTCCTATCAATCTTCTCGCAATCCTTTTATCCGACAACAATCCCACTCGAATTGGGAAGAGAATCTAACCCGTGTATCTGCGCAAACTTTCCAGACGCTTGCTGATCGGCGCACCGCTCATTGCTGCGGCCGCCTATGTGCTTCCGGTCTGCGCTGATGATGTTGGCAAGAAACCCGAGGGCGTTGTCGAACTCTATACGTCGCAGGGTTGCGGATCCTGCCCTCCCGCGGACGCGGTACTCAAGGAACTCGTCGCCGAAGGCAAGGTCGTCGCACTCGCCTTCCACGTGGACTATTGGGATTATCGCGGCTGGATCGACACGCTCGCCCTGCCTGAAAACACCGAACGCCAGAATGCTTATCGCGTCGCACTGGGCCTCAACGGCGTCTATACGCCCCAGGTGATTATCAACGGCCGTGTCCACGTCAACGGACAGGATGGACAGAAGATTCGCCGCCGCATCGCCGAGATGCGCGATACCGTTTCGGGCCTTACCATTCCCGTCAATATTGCCAAGGCAACGCCCGACCGCCTCGTCATCGACATCGGCCAAGGACCGGTGCCGGCAAAACCTGTTCGCGTCCTCCTCGCCTATTTCAATCGCGAGTCCATCGTGGCCATTCCGGATGGCGAAAACATCGGGCGCAAAGTCAGCTATGCCAACAGCGTGCGTGCGATGGAAACCGTCGGCATGTGGGACGGCAAGGCCCAGAAGATTGAAATACCGATCAGCGAAATTGCCAGCAAGAAGTCGACCGGATGTGCCGTGCTTCTGCAGGAAATGCTTGGCGAGGGCCAGCCAGGACCAATTATCGGCGCGTCGATCATGGCCGCCAAACAGTAGCCAAAGACGCTCTCAAAACAAAAACAGGCCGGATAAATCCGGCCT
Source organism: Phyllobacterium pellucidum (assembly GCF_013327855.1). Taxonomy (GTDB): domain Bacteria; phylum Pseudomonadota; class Alphaproteobacteria; order Rhizobiales; family Rhizobiaceae; genus Phyllobacterium; species Phyllobacterium pellucidum. Next base: position 452,069 of record NZ_JABUMX010000003.1, read on the forward strand.
GAGATATTGGGGCATGTTGCCATTCAGGGAGACTGATGGTTCGGCCCAAACAACCCGTTGGGCGGGGGGCTTGGGGTATCGGACTGTCAAGACCGAACCGTCTCAGACAACATGCGAGGGATGTTGGGTGCGGAATCGGGCGGCAATGCGAACAGAAAATGGCGAGAATGTGTCCAATAATCACCATTGGAGACAGTGCGTATTTCTTCGTGACATCATAGCAAAACCGGTTCCTAACCCTCGTCGTCGCCTTTCGGAAATCATTCCGGACTTGTAAATCGGCGCAGAAAAGGTCACCCTGATGTCATCCAGGTGTCACACGGCATACAAAGGCGGATGATTGATGGACAGCAATGCAGGTGGCGACGAAGCGCAACAGCAGGCAACTTTAATCCCCCTCACACGCAGTAGCGAGTTGCCCGTTACCTTCAACCGGCGTGAACTGGATCAGATCCTTCGAATCTACGGTTTCATGGTTTCCGCTGGCGAATGGCGGGACTACGCCATTGACCACTTGATGGATCGGGCGGTGTTTTCCATCTTTCGCAGGGCCAGCGAGGTTCCGATGTTTCGGGTGGTAAAGAACCCGAAACTTGCGCGCAAGCAGGGCGCCTACAGCGTTATCGCGGCGAGCGGTCTTATTCTCAAGCGCGGCCACGACCTCGACCGCGTCTTGAAGGTGTTCGACAAGGGTTTGAGCCTCGTGCGTGGCTGACGCGTTTAAGCGTCTTCGCTTCGCAAGGGCGGCTTGCCGGGAAGCGTATGCGCCCCGCCATTCATCTCCAGCTGCATCAGCACAGTATCGAGCCAGCGTCCGTGCTTGAAGCCGGAGGCCCTGATTGTGCCGGAATATGCGAACCCTGCGCGGGTATGGAGCCTAACGGAAGCGGAATCCTCGTGGCCATCCCCGATGACGGCGATAAACTGCCGGAAACCAAGGGAGGTACAGTCCTTGATCAACTGGCTGAGCAGTTGCTTGCCCAAGCCCTTTCCCTTAGCGTCGGGCGCGATATAGATCGAATCCTCCACCGACCACCAATAGGCCGGACGCGTGCGGAAATAGCTTGCATAGGCGTAGCCAATCACGGCCCCGTCCAGTTCGGCGACGATATAGGGAAAGCCGTCCGTGGTGATTGCGTGGAACCGCTTCGTCATTTCCGCCTGGTCCGGCGGGTCGATCTCATAGGTAGCCGTGCCGTGGAGGACGGCATCGCGGTAAATTTCGGTGATGCTCGCGAGGTCGGCTGGCTGCGCCGGGCGGATATGAATCTCTGACATTGGCTTTCACAGGGATAAAATGATCGTGCCCGTTTCATGCACGTCTTTGCCGGCAATTTAAAGTGGGAACCCGTCACTCTGGCGAGGAATTACACTCAACGAAAAAGGGCAGCGTTTCCGCTGCCCTTTTTGTTATTTTCCATGCTCGAAGCCTAGTTGCGGTTACCCAGGAACTGCAGCAGGAACATGAACATGTTGATGAAGTCGAGGTAGAGCCGCAGGGCGCCCATGATTGCCTTGCGGCCATAGGTGTCCGAAGCGTCGCCTTCGTAATACATTTCCTTGATCTGCTGCGTGTCATAGGCAGTCAGGCCTGCAAAGACCAGGACGCCGATTGCCGAGATTGCGAACTGCAAAGCGCTCGATGCAAGGAAGATGTTGACCAGCGACGCAAGGATGATGCCGATCAGACCCATGAACAGGAACGAGCCCATCGCGGACAGATCACGCTTCGTGGTGTAGCCATAAAGCGAAAGTGCACCGAACGATGCGGCGGTGATAAAGAAGGTCTGCACGATGCTTCCCGAGGTATAAATCAGGAAGATCGAGGACAGCGAGAGACCGACAAGTCCAGCATAAACCCAGAATGTGGTCTGCGCGGCAGATACGCTCATCCGCTCAATGCGGAAACTCAAGAAGAACACTGCGGCAAGCGGCGCGAGCATGACAACCCAACGCAGCGGCGAGCCGTAGAGGGCAACACCGAGATTGGTCAGCATCTTGCCGTTCGGCAACTGTGCGGCGGCGAGAGATGGGTCATTGGTTGTCGCGAAATAAACGGTGGCGAGCGCAGCGAGACCGGTCACTGCGAGACCGATGCCCATTAGATTGTAGACCTTCAGCATGTAGCTGCGCAGACCCTGATCGATCCCCGCGTCCACACGCATTCCGGCCGATGTGCGGGCCTGGATATTGCGATAGTCAGCCATGGTTTTCCTCATTTGCTTCGTCCCGTCGGGTGTCGGGTTATTCCCCAGGCGCCGCTGGCGGGACCCCAGCATGCCTTGCGACGAATTATGGGGATTCCTCGGGTCCATAACAAGACCTCAACTACTCAAGATTGCGTGTTAGCGCGCCAAATTATGAGTAAATTGGTAAAAATCGCACTCGTTTAACGATTTCAGAGGTTTCGCAGGATCGGCGCAGCCTTTTGTCCAAGAATTCGCCAGGTTCCAGCAAGCCCAAAACCGACCGTTAAAACGAGCGCGATAATGACGGTCATGACCGCGACTTCGGGCTGGAAATAGGCTGGCAGCGTCATGACGCGCACCACCACGTACCACGCTGCCGCACTGCCGGCGAGAAGCGCGAAAATGGCCGTCGAAAGACCGAGCAGCATATATTCAAGGCTGAAAGCCTTGATCAGCGTGCGCCGGGTCGCGCCAAGCGTTTTCAACACTACAGCATCGTGCACGCGAGCGCGGTTGCCGGCTGCGAGCGCCCCGCCGAGGACAAGAATCGAGGCGATCAGTGCCACGGAAGCTGCGGCGCGAATGGCGACGGCGAGTTGGCCGACGAGCTCGTTGGCAATGGTGATTGCATCTTTGACCCGCACCGTCGTGACCGCGGGGAACGCCTGGGTCACGTTGCGCATGACCGCAGCTTCTTCCTGCGGAGTGGAGGTCGGGTCCGTCAAAGTCGCCAGCCAGGCATGCGGCGCGCCCGCAAATGTATTGGGCGAAAAAACCATCACGAAGTTGATCGCGAGCGATTCCCATTGCAGTTGCCTTAGATTGGCAATACGCGCCGTTACATTGCGGCCAAGCACGTTGACGGTCACCGTATCCCCGACCTTGAGGCCGAGATTTGTCGCCTCTTCCGCCGAGAACGAAACCAGCGGTTCGCCGGAATAGTCGGCGGGCCACCATTCGCCCTTGGTCAGCGCCGAGTTTTCAGGCACGCTCTTCGCATAGGTAATGCCCCGGTCGCCGCGCAGGACCCACGCGCCCTCCGGCGCAATGGTCATTTTGGTAACGTCCGTGCCGTTCAAGGCGATGATGCGCCCGCGCAGCATGGGAGCGCTGACGATCTTGCCGTTGGGAGCCGATTTCTGCAGAACGCCTTTGAACTCGTCCACCTGGCGGCTCTGTATATCGACGAAGAAGAAATTCGGCGCCCGCTCAGGGAGATTGCCGGCGAGTTGCTGACGCAGGCTGCCATCGATGAGGCCAAGCGTAACGAGAAGCGTCAGGCCGAGCCCCAGTGACAGCACAACCGAGGGGGTGAGCGCGCCCGGGCGATGGATGTTTCCGATCGCGAGCCGCAACGCCGTCGAGCGAACCCGCGGGGCACGGCGTGCGAGCCATTGCACGAATACCGAGACGCCGCGCAAGACGAGGAAGGAAAACGCCACCGCGCCAATAAAGATCGTGGCGATACGCCTGTCATAAGAAAAATAGATGGCAAGCGCGCAAAGCACCGCGATGACGGCAGCAGCGGCGATGATGTAGGCAGGCTTTGGCCAACCGCGCTGCTCGAAGCCCTGCTCGCGGAAAAGCGCCGTCGCCGGAACGTCGCGGGCCCGCCCCAATGGGAGAATGGCGAAGGCGAGTGTCGTCAGGAAACCGAACAGGGCAGCCCATGCCAATGCGCCCGGATAGAAGCCGCCCTTGGCCGCTATCGGCAACACGCTCTGCAAGGCATAGCCCGCCACATAGGGGATGATCGCGGCAAGCACGAGGCCGATCGCAATACCGACGAGCGCAATCATCAAGATTTGCGAGAGGTAAACAGCAATGACGAACCAGCCGGGGGCGCCGAGTGACTTGAATGTGGCAATGACCCCGCGCTTTCCATCAATATAGGCGCGGACCGCATTCGCGACCCCGACGCCGCCGACGATCAGCGCCGTCAGGCCTACGAGGGTCAGGAACTGCGAAAAGCGTTCTATATTGGCGCTGAGTGAAGGCGCGGCATTTGTCCGGCCCCGAATACTCCAACCGGCTTGCGGAAACTTCTCCTTGGCTTCGTCGCGTATGGCGGTGAGCGCAGCTTCATCGGTCCCCGCGGGCAGCGCAAGCTTGTAGCTGTGCTCGACGAGGCTTCCGGGCTGAACGAGGCCGGCAGCCTCGAGCCCCTGCAGGGATACCATCATGCGCGGCGCAAAGCCGAAGCCGTCGGAAAGCAGATCGGGTTCGTTGCCGATGACCGCCCGCAGTTCGAACTTCGCCCCTCCGACGAGAACCTGATCGCCAAGCTTGAGGTTGAGACGATCGAGCAGAACCTGCGCGACGGCTGCGCCATAGACCCCGTTCACCTCACCGAACAACGTCTTGTCATCGCCCGCCGGCGTTGTCACCAACGACCCGTAAAGCGGATATGCGCCATCGACGGCCTTGAGCTCGACAAGCGACTGGTCCGAGCCATTCGGTAGCCTTGCCATGGACCGCATATTGGCGCTGACCGCCACACGCCCCTTGCTTTCAAGAAAAGCGCGCTCTTGCACATCCACTTCACGCTGATTGAGCTGAAACCTGAGATCGCCGCCAAGAATGCTCTGCCCCTGCGAGTAGATGCCGGCACTGACCGCGTTCGCCACCGAGTTGACGCCGCCGATCGCGGCGACGCCGAGCGTTATACAGGCAAGGAAGATATAGAAGCCGGACAGGCCACTGCGCATTTCACGCAGGGCAAAAGTGAAAGCAAGTTTGAGCGACGGCGCTGTCCTGGACGATGCTGTCTCCCTCATGCGGATTTCGCCAGCTCCGGCGCATCCGCATCCTTTTCAATCTTGCCGGACCGAACGCGGATTTCCCGGTCGCATCGCCCGGCAAGCGCGGCATCGTGCGTGACGAGCACCAGCGTCAGTCCAAGCTCGCGCTGCTTCTCGAACAAGAGGTCGGCAATCTGCTTGCCTGTTGCCGTGTCGAGATTGCCGGTCGGCTCATCGGCGATAAGTATTTTCGGCGATGGCGCCAACGCCCGCGCAATGGCGACACGCTGTTGTTCGCCGCCCGAAAGCTCCCCCGGATAGTGGGTCACCCGGTCGGCAAGTCCGACGGCGGCCAGGACCCGTTCAGCAATGGCGAAGGCATCGGGATTGCCGGCAAGCTCCAGGGGAACAGCGACATTCTCCAGCGCCGTCATATTCGGAATGAGATGGAATGACTGGAAGACGATGCCGATATTGCGCCCGCGAAAAGCGGCCGTCGCGTCCTCGTTCATCCTTTCGAGCCTTTCGCCGGCGATCTCGACCGAGCCGGAGTCGACCTGCTCAAGCCCGGCAAGCACCATCAACAAGGTCGATTTGCCGGAGCCCGAGGGACCGACGATACCGACTGACTGGCTCGCGTTGATATTGAGCGAAACCCCCTTGAGCACATGCACCGAGGACGCCCCGCTGCCAAGCGTCAACTCAATGTGATCGAGCGCGATCATGGAATTAGTCACGAATTGACATCCTTTGCGATATGGTCGGGCCGAGTCGCCGCAGTTGGTCTGATATGGGTAGCCCAAAATGAGATTCAAACCGTTGATGCAAATACTGGTTTCAATTGGCCTTGTTGCCTTGCCGTCGCTGGCCTTGGCCAATCAAAATGCCGTGTCCGATCGACCGCTCGCGGTCGTCGGTTTCGGTGACAGCCTGATGTCGGGCTTCGAACTGCCGGTCCGGGATTCCTTCACTGCGCAGCTCGAAAAGGCCCTGAAGGACAAGGGCGTCGACGTCACGATCGCCAATGCCGGTGTTGCAGGTGAAACCACAACCGACGGCCTTTCGCGTCTCGACTGGTCGGTGCCGGACGGCACGGATATGGTGATCCTGGAATTTGGTGCAAATGACGCCCTGCGTGGCATTTCGCCGGAAATCAGCGAGAAGAACCTTTCCGAAATCATCGAGCGGCTGAAGCAGCGCAACGTCAAGGTCATCATTGCCGGGATGCTGGCGCCGCCCAACATGGGCCGCGACTACGAAGACAAGTTCAATTCCATTTTCCCGCGTCTTGCCGCCAAATATGATGTTCCGCTCTATCCGTTCTTCATGGACGGTGTCGCAACGGAAAAATCGCTGCAGCTCGAAGACGGCATGCACCCCAACGCCAAGGGCGTTGCCCGTATGGTCGAAGGCTTCATGCCGGTGATGGAAAGAACCATCGCGGCATCGAGCGAAGCTGCCGGCGGAACCCAATAGCACCATCCTCCGAAAGTTGGACCGCGGTTGCCCGAGGATAGGCTTGCCACAACTTCCGGGGGACAATGCGTGTCCAATATGTCGCGCTGCAAGATAATCATAAGGAATGCCTTGCTCCCGGACTCATTCGATGATTCTCTAGAATGACAACTCGATTCGGGGAGGATGCCTTATGCCGCGTCTCTTTACTGCCCTCGAAATCCCGAGGGACGCCGCCCTCTCACTGTCGCTCTTGCGCGGTGGTCTACCAGGCGCCCGATGGATTGACGTCGAAAACTATCACATCACATTGCGGTTCATCGGAGATGTCGAAGGGCATGTCGCTGACGAGATCGCCAATGCGCTGGATCGCATTCGCCGGCCGGAATTCACGCTGAAGCTTTCGGGCGTTGGCGCGTTTGGCTCGAAGAAGCCGCACAGCATCTTTGCCTGCGTATCGCCTTCGCCTGATATCCAGGCGCTGCAGGCAGAGATCGAGCGCATCTGCCAAAGGCTGATGCTGCCGGCCGATCCGCGCAAGTTTACCCCGCACGTGACGCTGGCCCGCCTGCGCAATGTGCGCAACGAAGAGGTCGCTCACTATCTCTCGTCGCGTGGCAATTTCGCGACCACGCCGTTCAAGATCGGGCGTTTCGTGCTGATGTCGTCGCGTGACTCCGTCGGCGGCGGACCCTACATCGTCGAGGAGGCATGGCCTCTCGAAGCACCTCGCTCGTCGTTTCAGAACAGCCTGGAGAGGCCTTTCGAGGCAGCAAGGACCATACGGTAGACGCGCTCGAAATCGGCGTCGGTTCCATAGTAGGGGTCGGGGATTTCCTGCGGCTCTCCCAGCGCCAATTCATTGAAGAGCCCGGCCGTCGCAGTAGCACCAGCGGGCTGGCGCGCGGCTATGGCCTTCATGTTCCCGCGATCCATGCCGAGGATCAGATCGAAGCTCGCAAAGTCGCCCGGTGTCAATTGCCGGCAACGCTGGTCGGAGATGTCGATGCCGTGGTGACGCGCAACGCGAATCGAGCGGCGATCCGGTGCTTCGCCTGTGTGATAGCCATTGGTACCTGCCGAATCGATCGATACATCGCTGCCCTTGCCTTCCCCTGCAAGCACGGCGCGAAAGACGCCTTCTGCGAGCGGTGAGCGGCAAATGTTGCCGAGACAGACGAAGAGGACGGAACGGTAGGGTAATTGCACCATGATGGTTTCCGGTGTGGAGAAAGATCAAACGGTCAGGCCATGATGGATATTCTCACGGCGAATTGATCGCAAGTCTTGTACCGCGCATTCGCCTTACCCATGTTGTGTAACCTGAAACCTCAGAAGGAAAAGGGATGGACGACGTCAAGATCGGTGAGATTCTGGAGCCTGGCAGCGAGGAAAAGCAACGCAGCCGCGAGGAGCGCGTGCGCGCGCAGTTCTGGAAGACCGTGCGAAAGGCTGCAAAGGCCGTGCCGTTCCTCGATGAGGTCATCGCCGCCTATTACGCTGCCCTCGACCCCGCAACCCCTACGCGGGTGCGCGGTATTCTCCTTGCCTCGCTCGCCTATTTCGTCCTGCCGCTCGACTTCATCCCGGACTTCATATTCGGTCTCGGGTTCACGGATGACGCCGCCGTTCTCATGGCTGCCCTGACCGCGATCCGCACGCACATTACACCGGCGCACCGTGCCGCCGCGAAGAAAGCTCTCGACGACCTCGATCGGGATCCGGCGAAGCGTTGATGGCCGCTACCCAATCACAAGCCCGTGATGTCGCAGATCGTCAAAGTGTCGCCGCTTTTCTTTGGCTGGACTTGCGGTGTGGGACTTTGAAAAAAGGACGTAACTTCTAACTCCCTGCAATCGCTTTTTTGACCCTGTCTTCACCGTTTGGTAACCCAGATTAAGTCAAATTAAGAGAAGCGAACCGGACAATGCCGCGATCGGATTTTTCCGGGCCATTGCCGGTTCACGAGTTATGAAGTGAACGACAGAAACTGGTAGGTAAAATGTTTGGAAAATCAATCGTAGCGGCGTCTGTCATCATAGTTGGAGTGACAGGAACGGCTCTTGCCCAAACCCCGAGTCAGATCAGCCAGTTCAATGCCTGGGGCGCCTACAGCTATCAGCAGGGCAACGGCAAGGTATGCTACGTACTTTCCGTTCCGGTCGACAAGCAGCCGGCTAAGATCGACCATGGCGACAATTTCTTCATGGTCAGCCAGAAACCGGGGCAGAATGTCAGCTTCGAGCCGCAGTTCAAGGCAGGCTACGAACTGCAGAAGGATTCGAAGGTCACCGTGACTATCGATGAACGCAGCTTCTCCATGTTTACCAATGGCAGCCATGGCTGGATGGAAAACGCCGCGGAGGAGCCCCAGCTCGTCGCCGCCCTGCGCTCGGGCCACAAGATGACGATCAGTGCCGTGTCGAAGCGCGGGACAAAGACGAGTTACGGCTATTCGCTAAAAGGTGTCTCGGCGGCGCTTAAGGCGATAGCCACCTGCAAATAGCCACCCCGACATCAACAATTTGCGAAGGCCGGACGCAATTAGTCCGGCCTTTTGCATGTCGGCCCGGAACGTGATATGAGCCGCGCTTCACGAAAGAACGTTAGAAAATCCCATGTCTGTAGCGCTTGACCTGACACATTCTGTTGCCCGGGAAAAATCCCGTGACGCACGCCCGACCGCGGCAGCAGAAATGCCTTCGCTAATCGGTCTGACGCGCGCAGAAATCGGCGAGGCCCTTGTCGCCATCGGCGTCCCCGAGCGCCAGATCAAGATGCGCGTGGCGCAACTTTGGCACTGGCTCTATGTGCGCGGCGTTTCGGATTTTGCCGACATGCTCAACATTTCCCGCGATATGCGCGAGCTGCTTGCGCGCCATTTCACCATTGCCCGCCCCGAGATCGTCGAAGAACAGATTTCCAACGACGGCACGCGCAAATGGCTTTTTCGCTTTCCCCCGCGCGGTGCCGGACGGCCTGTCGAGATCGAGACGGTATATATTCCGGAGGAAGGGCGCGGCACGCTGTGCATTTCGAGCCAGGTAGGCTGCACCCTCACCTGTTCATTCTGCCACACCGGCACACAGAAGCTCGTGCGCAACCTTACGGCTAAGGAAATCCTTGCGCAGTTGCTTATTGCCCGCGACCGCCTTGGCGATTTTCCCGATCGCAATACGCCGGACGGCGCGATCGTGCCGGCCGAGGGCCGCAAGGTGTCCAACATCGTCATGATGGGCATGGGCGAACCGCTCTATAATTTCGAGAATGTTAAGAAGGCCCTGCTGATCGCCTCCGACGGCGATGGGCTTTCGCTGTCGAAGCGTCGCATTACCCTTTCGACGTCCGGCGTCGTTCCTGAAATCTACCGCACCGGGGAAGAGATCGGCGTCATGCTGGCGATTTCCCTGCACGCGGTGAACGACGATCTTCGCGACATGCTGGTTCCGATCAACAAGAAGTATCCATTGAAGGAGCTTCTTGACGCATGCCGCGCCTATCCGAGCCTCTCCAATTCCAAGCGCATCACCTTCGAGTATGTGATGTTGAAGGGTGTCAACGATTCGCTCGATGACGCCAAGGAGTTGGTCCGCCTCCTGAAGGGCATTCCGGCCAAGATCAACCTTATTCCCTTCAATCCCTGGCCGGGCGTCAACTACCAGTGTTCCGATTGGGAACAGATTGAAAAGTTTGCCGATTACGTGAACAATGCGGGCTATGCCTCGCCGATCCGCACGCCGCGCGGCCGCGATATTCTTGCCGCCTGCGGTCAGCTCAAATCCGAATCGGAACGCATGAAAAAAACGGAGCGCCTCGCCTTCGAAGCGGCGATGATCGCCGGGCATGGCGAAGATTGACCCAGCTTCTGCATTATCTCTTTCGCTTCGCCCTCGCCGTTTTTGGCTTCATCTGCGCAATCATTGCCGCGTCGATTTTCCTGAACATGCTGCTTCTCGGCAATTCGGAGTGGATCGGCACGGAGGGGCCTTTTCTCTATACGACGGTGCCGGTCTTTGCGGTCGTGATCGGCTATAGCGTCTTCGTGCCGTCCTCAATGCTGATCCTGTACGCCGAACTGACCGGCTGGCGCGATTGGTTGTTCTACGCTCTCGGCGGCGCGGCGACGGCGCTCTTCGTCATCGTCTGGAAATGGCGGCCGCAATCCGAGGATGTCAGCACATTTGCTGCGATCCTCGCCACCGGCGTTGTCGGCGGCGCTGTCTATTGGCTGGTTTCGGGGCGAACGGCGGGGCTTGGAGCACAGCGCGCTCCCCACCGCAATATCTAGCTATTTCGCCTGGGCCATCAGGATCTTCGCGGCAAAGGCCGAAAACACGCCAGCAAACAGCCAATCGGTAATGCGAGTGACCCGCGGGCTTTTCTTGAGCAGCATCGAGAACTTGTCGGCCGCGATAATCATCGGCGAAACCACAGGCAGCGCCATGGGGATAAACAGCACACCCAGGAAAAACAGCTTGCCGGGCGCGTGCGGATCACTGGCTGAGACGAACTGCGGCAGGAACGTCATGAAGAAGAGAATAATCTTGGGATTGAGCAGGTTGATACCAAATCCCGTCAGCCAATTCTGGAAGAGCGTGTGCGACTGGCCGATCTTCTTTTCGGGCGAGAAAGCCGAGCCATTGCGGATCGCCTGGAAGGCGAGCCAGACAAGGTAGCCGGCGCCGACGATCTTCAGTGCGAAGAACGCGGTTGGCGACGCGACGATCAGCGCCGAGAGGCCGATGGCGACCATGGTCGTGTGGACGACGATGCCGGTGCTGGCACCGGCAAGGCAGGCAAAGCCCGCTGCCTTTCCTTCCGACAGCGCTCGCCCCACGAAGAGGGTCATATCCGGACCCGGCGTGATGGATAATACGAAGGTCGCGATGGCAAATTGCAGAATTGTGGGCCAGTCTGGAATGAAATTCATAAGAGTACTCCGTCGAAGCGGGCGGAAATTAACGCGAAAGACCGATTTTGGCTATCAGATTTCAGCTGTCCCGACGACACGAACGAAAAAACCTTGCCATAACAAGGGCACGATAACTTCCTCATCACGCCGTAATGCCGTTGCAACATAAGCATTGCACAAGAGTGCTCGAATCATCGGCCGCCAGGGAAGCCATGGTCTACTACCGGACAACCTCAAAGCCATGTGGAACGGCCCAATACGGATTCGGCGCCTGGAGCGAAGCAACTTGCCTTGCAGGGCTCCTGATCCTCTGGATGGCGCTCGCCATCCTGTTCAACAGTGCCCCTGAGTTCGACAAAGACGTCTCATCGATTTTCTTTATCGCTCGTCAATGCGCCAATGGAGCCGCCGGTTCGATATGCGGCGATTTTCCCGCAAGTTCGGTCCACCTGCTGAAAACGCTCCGTCGTGTGTTCTACGCCCTCCCGATGGTCGGAGCGAGCGTCGTCGTCACGATCGCGCTACGCGATCTCGCTTCCGGACTTCGATGGAACCACGAGCGAATCCGCATCTCGACCGTGTCGCTGATTACGCTGGCGATGGGACCCGGACTGCTGGTGAATGGGTATTTGAAGGAGTTCGTCGGCAGGCCCCGCCCGGCAGATTCGCTGCTCTTTGGCGGCGACCTGCCCTTTGTTGCTGCCGCCGAATGGTCGAAGGCCTGCCTTCACAATTGTTCGTTTGTTTCCGGTGAAGCCGCCGGCATTGCATGGATCATCTGCCTGCTGCCGCTTTGGCCGCACCATCAGCGGCAGCGGGTTTTTTGGGTCATGCTGGCGATCGTGATCACGACGGATATGCTGCGCGTTGCCTTTGGCCGACACTATATTTCCGATGTCGTTTTGGGCTCCCTGTCCACGCTGGTCATCTTCTCGGCGGTTGCATGGGCCGGGGAGTTGTTGACGCGGAGGTTTTATCCAGGCGTCCGCCCCGCCTTGTAGGCTTCACATCTTTGTATTGGCGGGCATGATCGAAAGCGGCTATGTAGCCCGAACAAGAACAATAGGTGCCAAGAAGAACAATGCCTCAAGACACCATGACGGTTTCCGTGCAACCGGGTCCGTCGAGCACAACCACCTCCAGAACGAAGCTCGCAATATTTCTCGCTCTTGCCTTCATCATCGGCCTGCTTCCGCTCGGCTCAAGCCTGATCCTGCATTTTCCGGACGAACGCTACTACTCGAACGGCGCGGTCATCATGATGCAGAGTGGCGACTATCTGACGCCGCATACCGCCGAAGGTGACGTGCGCCTGAAGAAGCCGCCATTCACCTACTGGATGAGCCTGGCGGGCATGGAGATATTCGGCATCTCCGTTATTGGCTCGCGCTTCTTCTGGCTTGTCGGCGGGGCCGCTATCCTTCTCGCGACGTTTCAGTTCACCCGCATCCTGACGCGCAACGACCAGACGGCGCTGCTCGCCGCGGCCTTGCTCGCCGCCAATGGCGCGTTCCTGCGCGCCAGCTTTAATGCCATACCGGACCTGCCGCTGACCTTGTTCATGCTCCTTGGCTTCATCGGTTTCACTGGCCTTCTTTTCAAGGACGACCGCCAACGGACCTACGCCCTCCTGGCTTATGGCGGCACCGGATTTGCTGTCCTGACCAAGGGACTGCTGCCACTTGCCATGGTTGCCTATGTCATCGCCTATGCGCTTGGCGTCGCCTCGGTGCGCCCGCGCGCGCGGCGGCTCTGGCAGCCATCCGTCGTTTTGCCCTCGATCGTCATCTTCGGCGCCTGGTTCGCCTATCAATCCTTCACGGCTTCGAGCGAACTTGCATCCGACTTCGTCGGCGATCAGCTTTCCGAAAAAGTCGCGATCGGGTTTGGTACCTTCGTCGATGGCTTAAGCAGCAATATTGCCGGGCTTTTTCTGCCCGTGCTTCTCTGGCTGGTGATGCTTCTCGTCGGGGCGAGGACAAGCGGCAAGCGTCCGACCGTCCAGTCCATCGGCGCGACCGCACCGTTCATCGCCGGCTGGATCGTCACAGTTGCCATCATCTTCTCGCTCTCCCGCTATGCGTCGTATCGCTATATCATTCCCGTCATTCCGCTGCTTTGCGTTCTTCTTGCGGTAGCGCTTCAATCCGTCATGGACCAGCGGGCCGATAGTGTCCTTCGCGTCATCCTGCGCATTTCGATGATTTTGATGGCGGGCGCGCTTGCCGTGATCTTGCTGCTCGGCCTGCTGCTCCTGCCACCAGTCATCGTCGTCGCATTGGCTATCATTGCGGTTGCTGGATTGGCCGGCCTGTGGCTCTACAGCAGGGGTGCAACCACCGAGCGGCTGGCAGCTTGCTTTGTGCTGCTCTTGCTCGGCGCCGCCTTCATCAGCACGCCAGTGCTGCGCGGATTGCTGCTACCGGATATCGGTGCCGTCATCGCCGCCAAGGCGGGGCCGGTGCACCTACCGCAGGATCAGGTGCTGTTCATTGGCTCCCACCTCGACGCCGCCAAACTGCGCCTCTATATGGATCGGGAAGCGCCCTTCCCGCAGATGCGTCGCTTCCCCGCAGCCGGTATCGCGCCCGGCGTCAAGCTGGTCATGACCAACGAGCAGCCGGTGGCCGACAAGCTGAAATCATTGGGCTTCAATGTCGAAGAAGTTGTTGGCGGCTGGCGGCGGGTCGAATGGCCACCCTTTTACGCAGCACTTCGGGCTCGCGACCTGATTGGCGCCCGAAACCAATATGGCCAGCGCGGATGGATTGCGACACGCCCATAGAATGCGTCGATTCACCATGGCGTGCTGCTTGCCAACATGGCGCTAACTGCTAAAAGACCGCAACGGAACGCGTGTGGTTCCCGGCATCAGGGATAGCAAAATGAACAAGTGGAAAGACGTCAAGAAAGTCGTGCTGGCCTATTCCGGCGGACTGGACACATCGATCATCTTGAAGTGGCTGCAGACCGAGCTCGGCGCCGAGGTCGTGACCTTCACAGCTGATCTTGGCCAGGGCGAAGAGCTGGAGCCGGCGCGCAAGAAGGCCGAGCTGCTCGGCATCAAGGAAATTTACATCGAGGACGTGCGCGAGGAATTCGTTCGCGATTTCGTCTTCCCGATGTTCCGCGCCAATGCTGTCTATGAAGGCGTCTACCTGCTCGGCACCTCGATCGCCCGCCCGCTGATTTCCAAACATCTCGTCGAGATCGCCGCCAGGACCGGCGCTGACGCGATCGCTCACGGCGCGACCGGCAAGGGCAATGATCAGGTTCGCTTCGAGCTTTCCGCCTACGCACTCAATCCCGACATCAAGGTCATCGCGCCCTGGCGCGACTGGACCTTCAAGTCGCGCACCGATCTTCTCGAATTTGCGCGTGAGCACCAGATTCCGATCGCCAAGGACAAGCTTGGCGAAGCGCCGTTCTCGGTCGACGCCAACCTCCTGCACTCCTCGTCCGAAGGAAAGGTGCTGGAGGATCCGTGGCAGGAAGCGCCGGAATATGTGCACCAGCGCACGATCTCCCCGATGGAAGCGCCGGACCGGGTAACCGAGATCGAGATCGCTTTCGAAAAGGGTGATGCCGTTGCCATCGACGGCAAGCCGCTCTCGCCGGCAACCCTGCTCAAGGCGCTCAACGACCTTGGCCGGGACAACGGCATTGGCCGGCTCGATCTCGTCGAGAACCGTTTCGTCGGCATGAAGTCACGCGGCGTCTACGAGACCCCCGGTGGCACCATTCTCCTTGCCGCACACCGGGCGATGGAATCGATTACGCTCGATCGTGGGGCGGCCCACCTCAAGGACGAGTTTATGCCGCGCTATGCTGAGCTCATTTACAACGGCTTCTGGTTCTCACCGGAGCGCGAAATGCTGCAGGCCATGATCGACAAGAGCCAGGACGACGTGGAAGGCACAGTCCGGCTCAAGCTCTACAAGGGCAATGTCATGGTGTCGGGCCGGAAATCGAAGAAGTCGCTCTACTCGGATGCGCTGGTTACCTTCGAAGACGATCGCGGTGCCTATGACCAAAAGGACGCGGCCGGCTTCATCCGCCTCAATGCACTGCGGCTGCGTACACTTGCCGCGCGCAAGCGCAGCAGCTGAGCCACAAGAGCTTGAAAAGCGGGACCCTTGGTTCCGCTTTTTACTTGGGATCTTATATGTTGGACTTCGCAGCTTGTGACGGCCGCGGGTCCGCCCTAAATGTTTAAAAGCCAAATTCCATACTTGATCAGGGAGTTCCCATGTCCACGCAGAAACCGGCCTTCAACCACGCGCTGACGAACTGGACCGGGCCACTTGGACTTCCCGATTTCACGGCATTCAACGACGACGATTTCGCCGCCGCCTTCGACGCGGCCCTTATCTCGGACCTTGCCGACATCGATGCGATCGTCACCCACCCCGAAGCGCCGACCATTGACAATACGCTGAAGGCGCTGCAGCTTTCCGGCAAGGATCTCGATCATGTCTCGGCAATCTTCTGGCTGCGCGCGGGTGCGCATACCAATGATACGATCCAGGCTCTGGAACGTGTGATCGCGCCTAAAATGTCGCGGCATGCTTCATCGATCATGATGAATCCACATCTCTTTGCCCGCATCGATTCGCTCTTTGAGCAGCGCGACCTGCTCGGACTCGACGCGGAGACTGACCGCGTCCTCGAAAAGACCTGGAAAGGCTTTGTACGCAGCGGCGCGAAGCTCGATGAACAAGGCAAGGCGCGGCTCGCCGACATCAACGAGCGGCTGGCAAGCCTTGGCGCGCAATTCGGCCAGAACGTGCTCAAGGACGAAGCCGACTGGGCCCTTTTCATCACCGATGAAGCGGAACTTGCCGGCCTGCCGGATTTCGTGCGCGACGCCATGCGAGGCGCTGCCGAGGAACGCGGCCGCAATGATGCATGGGCCGTGACGCTCTCGCGCTCGATTATCGAGCCCTTCCTGTCTTTCTCTGAGAATCGCAACTTGCGGGAGAAGGCGTTCCGCGCCTGGGCAGCACGCGGCGAGAACGGCGCCGAAACCGACAATACTGCGATTGTTGCTGAAATGGTGAAGTTGCGCGCCGAAAAGGCGGGGCTCCTCGGCTATAAAAGCTTTGCCGCCTATAAGCTCGACGACACCATGGCGAAAACGCCAAAGGCGGTGATGGATTTGCTCGAGCCGGTATGGGAAAAGGCCAAGGAACGGGCGGCGGAAGAGGAAGTGGACTTGCAGCGCCTCATTGCCGGGGAAGGCCGCAACCACAGGGTCGAGCCATGGGACTGGCGCTACTATGCCGAGAAGCTGCGCAACGAACGCTTCGCCTTCGACGAAACCGAACTCAAGCCGTATCTCCAGCTTGAAAAGATTATCGAAGCCTGTTTCGACGTTGCGACCCGCCTCTTCGGCATTCGCTTCGCCGAAAAGACCGGGATACCCACCTGGCATCCCGATGTACGTGTCTGGGAAGTGTTCAATCCCGATGGCAGCAAGCGTGGCCTTTTCCTTGGCGACTACTTCAATCGCCAGTCGAAGCGCTCGGGCGCCTGGATGAGCGCCCTGCAATCGCAGCATAAGCTCGACGGCGACCATGCGCCGATCATCTACAACGTCATGAATTTCGCCAAACCGTCGAAGGGTGAGCCGGCGCTGCTTTCGCTCGATGGCGCCCGCACACTGTTTCACGAGTTCGGTCACGCCCTGCACGGGCTCTTGTCGGACGTGACCTGGCCGGCTGTATCGGGAACCTCGGTTTCGCGCGACTTTGTCGAACTTCCCTCGCAGCTATATGAGCATTGGTTGACCGTACCCGCTATTCTCGAGAAATATGCCGTCCACTACCGGACGGGCGAAGCGATGCCAAAGGCGTTGCTCGACAAGGTGCTGGCCGCCAATACCTTCAACGCCGGGTTCAACACGGTGGAGTTTACCTCATCTGCGCTGGTCGACATGGCATTCCACGCCGATGGCACGCCGCCATCAGATCCGATCGAATTTGAAGCCGCCACATTGAAGCAGCTTGAAATGCCGGATGCGATCATCATGCGCCACCGCACGCCGCATTTCACCCATGTCTTCTCGGGCGACGGCTATTCGGCCGGATACTATTCCTACATGTGGTCGGAAGTACTCGATGCCGACGCTTTCAAGGCATTTGAGGAAAGCGGCGACGTGTTCAACTCCGAACTTGCGGATAAGCTGAAGCAGTTCATCTACTCGGCCGGCGGCAGCCGCGACCCGGAGGAGCTTTACAAGGCGTTCCGAGGCAAGATGCCCACGCCCGATGCGATGATCGAAAAGCGTGGGCTTGCGTAAACGCTGATCAGTTAACCGAAAGACGCACGTCGAGATTGCTGCGCGTTGCCTCCGAATACGGGCAGACAATATGCGCAGCGTCGACGATCTCACGCGCCTGCGTTGCATCGACGCCGGGCATCGTAATGGCAAGCGCAACGTCGAGGCCAAAACCCTTGCCGTCCGCGCGCGGGCCGATGCCAACCGTCGCGGTTACAGCCGTTTCCTCCGAAATTTTAACCTTGCGCTGCGAAGCGACGAATTTGATCGCGCCAAGGAAGCACGCCGAATAACCGGCGGCAAACAGCTGCTCCGGATTGGTGCCGCCGGCACCGTTGCCACCAAGCTCCTTCGGCGTTGAAAGCGTCACTTCGAGGCGTCCGTCTTCGCTCTTGGCACTGCCATCGCGTCCGCCGGTTGCCGTTGCCCTCGTGGTGTAGAGAATGCTCATCGTCGTTACCTCTGGTTGAATTCATTCGACACGCTTTAAATTGCACACAATTTAATTGTACGCAATAGGAATTTCAGATATAGATGATAAAAAATTAAATGATGCGCAATCGAAGCACGCCGATTAGATTGTGCTTGCACTAGGAGCAGGAGTTTCCAGAATGAAGAAAACAGCGCCAACTGCATCGGACTCGCTGCTCAAGCTCGACAATTTCCTGTGCTTCGCGATCTATTCGACTGCAAATGCCGTGACCCGCGCCTATCAGCCAAGGCTTTCCGCGCTCGGGCTTACCTACCCCCAATACCTCGTGATGGTCGTATTGTGGGAGGAGGAGAACCAGACCGTCAGCGCCATCGGTGACAGGCTCAACCTCGATTCAGGGACGCTGACGCCGCTGTTGAAGCGGCTCGAGGCAATGGACCTTATCACCCGTCGCCGCGGCACCGTGGACGAGCGTCAGGTGCTGATCAATCTGACAGACAGCGGGCGCAGCCTGCGTGCAAAGGCGGAAGCGGTGCCGCTCGCGATCGGCAAGGCCTTTGGCTGCACGCTCGAAGACGCCAAATCGCTGAGAACAGAGTTATTGGACATGCGCGACAATCTCATCGCGAGCATCGAGACAAGGGATCAGCCGGCATGAACACAAAGCACAGCACGCCGCTTGAGGTACGCGCATTGTTGTTCGACGTGCTGGGCACGGTCGTCGATTGGCGCAGCGGGATCGCGCGGCAGGTATCTTCTTTCCTTGAGCGTTGCGGCGTCGTTCACGTCGACGCAGCTGATTTCGCCGATACTTGGTCGCGCCTCTACGATCAGGCGACGGACGCGGTGCGCAGCGGCAAACGCCCCTTCGCGCGGCTGGACGTGCTGAATCGGGAAAATCTCGAAGCGGCGTTCAAAGCCGTCAGTATCGAGCCAAAGCTCTTGCCGAGCGCCGACCTCGACGAACTGAACCTCGCCTGGCATCGCCTCGACCCCTGGCCAGACTCGATCTCCGGCCTGACGCGATTGAAGTCGAAATTCATCATCGGGCCACTATCCGGTGGCAATACCAGCCTCCTTCTCGACATGGCAAAGCGGGCCGGACTGCCCTGGGACGTCGTCCTCGGATCGGATGTTGTTGAGGTCTACAAACCCGCGCCTGAGGCCTATCTGCGCACATGCGAATTCCTGGGGCTGCGACCTGATCAGGTATTGCTGGTTGCGGCTCACAATGACGACCTTGCCGGAGCGCGTCGTTGCGGAATGCGTACGGCCTTTATTCCAAGGCCAGCCGAGCACGGTCCGTCACAGACCACCGATCTGGCGCCTCTTGACGATTGGGACGTGATAGCCAGCGATCTCGTTGATCTGGCGGACAAGCTCGGCGCATAAAAAAGGGCGCGGTTGCCCGCGCCCTTGAATTTCGAAAGTTCGCGTCCTGTCAGGCCGCGATCTGCTTCGGCTGGATCAGTCCGCGCGCAACGAGCAGTTCGGCGATCTGAATTGTGTTGAGCGCCGCACCCTTGCGCAGATTGTCGGAAACGACCCAGAGTGACAGGCCATTTTCCACGGTGATGTCTTCGCGGATACGCGAAATATAAGTGGCATCCTCGCCTGCGGCTTCGTAAGGCGTGATATAGCCGCCATCCTCGGCGCGATCGATGACGAGGCATCCTGGCGCATCGCTCAGGATCTCGCGGGCTTCCTCAGCGCTCATCGGGCTTTCAAACTCGATGTTGACCGCCTCGGAATGACCGATGAACACCGGCACGCGCACGCAGGTCGCCGTCAGCTTGATCTTGGGGTCGAGCATCTTCTTGGTCTCGGCGACCATCTTCCACTCTTCCTTGGTGTAGCCATCCTCCATGAAGACGTCGATGTGGGGGATGACATTGAAGGCAATCCGCTTGGTGAACTTCTTGTTCGTCACCGGATCGGCCACGAAGACGGCACGTGACTGTTCGAACAGCTCATCCATGCCCTCCTTGCCGGCGCCGGAAACCGACTGGTAGGTGGCAACGACGACGCGCTTGATCCTGGCCCTGTCATGCAGCGGCTTCAAGGCGACGACCAATTGCGCGGTCGAGCAATTGGGATTGGCAATGATGTTCTTCTTCGTGAAGCCGGCAATTGCGTCCGGATTCACTTCCGGCACGATCAGGGGCACGTTGGCGTCGTAGCGCCATGCCGAAGAGTTGTCGATGACGACGCAGCCCTGTGCGCCGATCTTCGGTGACCATTCCTTGGAAATATTGCCGCCCGCCGACATCAGGCAGATGTCGGTGTCGGAAAAATCGTAGGTGTCGAGCGCCTTCACCTTCAACGTCCGGTCACCGAAGGACACTTCCGTGCCCTGTGACCGCCGCGATGCGAGGGCAACGACTTCGCTTACCGGGAAGCCGCGCTCTTCGAGGATGGTAAGCATTTCGCGGCCCACATTGCCCGTGGCGCCAACAACCGCAACCTTGAAACTCATTTTAGCAATCTCCTGTCCCCTCTCTGCTCTTTGGAAAACCCGCTGGCCGTTGCGGGTCTCACCCCCGGGCCGGACCCGGGAGGGGGCGAGCAGGCCAAGGGAAATCAGACCGTTTTGGTGGTCGTTTTCGCAGTCTGTTTGGCCATGGTGGTGAGGACGGACGCGGGCACGCCAAGGCGTCCGGCGATCATGCCGGAACGGTTCATCAGGGCGAGAGCAATTGATTCGCTTGCCACGAGAGGCGTCTCCATATCCGTCTGTGCTTGTACGCACTTTCGTAAAAGAGTCAATCGTCCGCTCAAATGACAAGAATATGTCGTGTTCCACATGATTTTGGACAATTTACGTAAGGTGCGGGCTTTGCTTTCTTCAATATTTAGTCAACAATTTGCATGTGCATGAGGTGCATGACCTTTGGGGGGAGAAATTCCGGAGGACATTCACCGGCGCATGGTCAACACGAGCCAAGTGCATCGGGGGATATGATCATGCGCAGTGTCGACAGTGGAGAACACCAATTGGGGTTTGCTGTGGGTGTTCTTGGTTCAACTGCCGTTTTCTGGGAGGAATACAATGGCAACGACGTCTTTGGCCGACTCGTCCAGTCGGGGAATGACGCGGGAAGAGAAGAAGGTTATCTTCGCTTCCTCGCTCGGTACCGTCTTCGAATGGTACGACTTTTATCTTTATGGGTCCTTGGCAGCCTTCATCGGCGCGGCCTTCTTCAGCGAATATCCTGAAGCTACACGCAATATCTTCGCACTGCTCGCCTTTGCCGCAGGCTTTCTTGTCCGCCCGTTCGGCGCTCTGGTCTTCGGCCGCATCGGCGATCTTGTCGGCCGCAAATATACGTTCCTTGTGACAATCCTGATCATGGGCCTGTCGACCTTCCTGGTCGGTATCCTTCCAGGATCCGCGAGCTGGGGCATTGCCGCTCCGGTTATCTTGATCGCCCTGCGCATGCTGCAGGGATTGGCGCTTGGCGGTGAATATGGTGGTGCTGCGACCTACGTCGCCGAACACGCGCCGGACAATAAGCGCGGCTATTACACGAGCTGGATCCAAACCACGGCGACGCTGGGTCTCTTTCTCTCGCTCATCGTCATCCTCGTCATCCAGAATTGGCTCGGCAAGGAAGCGTTTGCGGCATGGGGCTGGCGCTTGCCGTTCATCCTGTCCTTTGTCCTTCTCGGCATTTCCGTCTGGATTCGGTTGTCCTTGAGCGAATCGCCTGCCTTCCAACGGATGAAAGAAGAGGGCAAAGGCTCCAAGGCCCCGCTTTCGGAAGCCTTTGGCCAATGGAAGAACGCCAAGATCGCCCTTCTAGCCCTCTTCGGTCTCACCGCAGGCCAGGCGGTCGTCTGGTATTCCGGCCAGTTCTACGCGCTGTTCTTCCTGCAGAACGTGCTGAAGGTCGACGGGCAATCGGTCAATATCATGATCGCTATCGCCCTGTTGCTGGGTACGGGCTTCTTCGTCTTCTTCGGCTGGCTGTCCGACAGGATCGGGCGCAAGCCCATCATCATGGCGGGTCTCGCACTGGCAATCATCACCTATTTCCCGTTGTTCCATGCGTTGACCTGGGCTGCAAACCCAGCGTTGGCGAAGGCACAGGAAACGGTGCGGGCAACCGTGACAGCGGCCCCCGGCGATTGCAACTTCCAGTTCAACCCCGTCGGAACCCGCAAGCCGGTCAGCTCGTGCGATATTGCCACCGACTTCCTAGCAAAGAGCTCGATACCTTATGACATCGTAGCGACCGCACCTGCAGGCACGCCCGCAACCGTCACGATCGGCAGCGAAACCGTCTCATCGTTCGACGGCGCGACTGCCGGCGCTGATGCTGCGGCGAAGACGGCTGCCTTCACCAAGGGCGTCAACACCGCGCTCCAGGACGGAGGCTATCCGCTGGTCCGCGACCCCGCCAAGGTTGCTGATTCAAAGCTCGATGCCTTTGTAGCGGCCAATCCGAAGCTCGCACTTGACGCTGCCGCCATTCGCGGCGGAACGAAAACCATGGTACCGGTGGCGCAGGCGGTAAAGGACAAGCTGATCACCGCTGACGAGGCGGCGGGTGCAACGGAAGTCGCGGTCTTCTCCGTTCCGGGCGCTGGGGCATTCAGAATGGTGGCTGATCCGGCGGCCGTCAATTGGCCGAAGGTTATCGGTATTCTGTTCATCCTCGTGCTCTACGTCACGATGGTTTACGGGCCAATTGCCGCGATCCTGGTCGAGATGTTCCCGACCCGCATCCGCTATACCGGCATGTCCCTGCCCTACCACATCGGTAATGGCTGGTTTGGCGGCCTGTTGCCGGCAACGGTGTTCGCAATGAGCGCTGCCAAGGGCGATATCTACTATGGCCTATGGTATCCGATCGTGATTGCGGCGATGACCCTCGTCATCGGCCTGCTTTTCGTACGCGATACGAAAGGCACGGATCTTCATGCCGTAGAGTGATCCCGCACAAATGAGAAAGCCCGGCGCGATTCTGTCGCGCCGGGCTTTTCTTTTGTTGGTGCGATGTTCCTCAGGCCGCAAGGGCCTTGAACTTGGCGAGAATCGCATCGCCCATTTCGACGGTGCCGACCTTGATCTTGCCTTCGGACATGATGTCGCCCGTACGGATGCCGTCATCGAGAACGCCGGCAATCGCAGCCTCCAGCCGATCGGCTTCGGCGATCATGTTGAACGAATAGCGCAGGCACATCGCAAACGAGGCGATCATCGCGATCGGATTGGCAGCGCCTGTACCGGCAATGTCAGGCGCAGAGCCGTGCACGGGCTCATAGAGCGCCTTGCGGCTGCCGGTCTTTGCATCGGGTGCGCCGAGCGACGCCGACGGCAGCATGCCGAGGGAACCCGTCAACATGGCTGCGATGTCGGACAGCATATCGCCGAACAAATTATCCGTCACGATGACGTCGAACTGCTTGGGCCAGCGCACGAGCTGCATGCCGCCAGCGTCGGCCAGCATGTGCTCCAGCTTGACGTCGGAATACTTGGCCTTGTGCGTCGCCGTGACGACCTCGTTCCAGAGCACACCCGACTTCATGACGTTGCGCTTTTCCATCGATGTCACCTTGTTGGCGCGGGTGCGCGCAAGCTCGAAGGCGACACCGGAAATGCGCTCGATCTCGTAGGTGTCATAAACCTGCGTATCGATGCCACGCTTCTGACCGTTGCCGAGATCGCGAATCTCCTTCGGCTCACCAAAATAGACGCCGCCGGTCAGCTCGCGCACAATCAGAATGTCGAGGCCCTCGACCACGTCCTTCTTGAGCGACGAGGAGTCCGCAAGTGCCGGATAGCAGATGGCGGGACGCAGATTGGCGAAAAGCTCCATGTCCTTGCGCAGGCGCAAAAGCCCGGCTTCCGGGCGGACATCGTAAGGAACTCTGTCCCACTTGGGCCCACCCACCGCGCCGAAGAGCACAGCATCGGCGGCCAGCGCCTTGGCCATGTCGGCTTCCGAGATCGCTGCACCATGCGCGTCATAGGCGCTGCCGCCGACGAGGCCTTCATCGAGCACGAACTCGCTGTCAAGTTCGGCATTCATGTAGGCAATGATCTTGCGAACCTCGGCCATTGCCTCGGGCCCAATGCCGTCACCTGGAAGAAGAAGGAGCTTTTTCGATGCCATCAGGGGGAAACCTCTAGAGCGGTTGAATGGAATGGCGGTTCCTTAGCGCAAGTTCGGCAAAGATGGAAAGCGTTGCGCGCAATTTTTTGAAACTTTGGCGGGTCTGCAAATGAAAAGGCCCGCCGAAGCGGGCCCGATAAGCAATCTTAAAAACACTCAAGCCCAGGGGCGCTTTTCCGCATTCGCGGTTTCGAACGTATCGATCTTGGACGCCTTCTCCATCGTCAAACCAATGTCGTCGAGGCCATTGAGCATGCAGTAGCGGCGGAACGCGTCGAGGTCGAAGTGGATCGTGCCGCCATCCGGTCCCTTGATCGTCATCTCCTCGAGATCGATCGAAAGCGTCGCATTGGCGCCGCGCTGCGCATCGTCCATCAATTTGTCGAGATCATCATGGCTGACGCGGATCGGCAAAATGCCGTTCTTGAAGCAGTTGTTGTAGAAGATATCGGCGAAGCTGGTCGAAATAACGCAGCGTATGCCAAAATCGAGCAGGGCCCACGGCGCATGCTCACGGCTCGAACCGCAGCCGAAATTGTCGCCTGCGACCAGAATCTGCGCCTTGCGATAGGCAGGCTTGTTAAGGACGAAGTCCGGATTCTCGCTGCCGTCTTCATTGTAGCGCATCTCGGCAAACAGGCCCGTCCCGAGACCGGTGCGCTTGATCGTCTTCAGGTAGTCCTTCGGGATGATCATGTCGGTGTCGACATTGACGATGGGCAGCGGAGCCGCAACGCCGGTGAGCTTGGTGAATTTGTCCATGGTGTCAGCCTGCAGAATTCCGGAAAGAGACGTATGGTTCGCTTTACACCAGCTTTGCAGCGAATCAAAGCGTTTCGCCTGTGGCACTTTGAGCGCTGCGCCGCTTCACGCAGGATTGCACTTGTCTTGATGCGGCGATCAAGGCACAAAACCGCCATGACGAAACCTTTTCGCCTGCGTCGCTCAGTTCTTTACGTTCCCGCATCGAATGCCAAGGCCCTTGCCAAGGTCGCTTCGCTGCAAGCGGATGCCGTCATATTCGACTTGGAGGACGCTGTGGCTCCCGAGGCGAAAGAGGCCGCACGAGAAAGTCTCCGTAACTATTTCCATGCCCAATCAGCAACCAGAGCGGAGCGGATCATCCGGATCAACGGGCTTGATACCGAATGGGGCGCCGAGGACCTTCTCGCCGCCCGCGCCTGTAGGCCCGACGCCATTCTCCTGCCTAAAGTTCAGACGCCGCAGGACGTGACCAACGTCGCCGAGGTTCTCGACGATACCGATGCTTCGGAAAACATCCGGTTATGGGCGATGATCGAGACGGCCCGCGGCATCCTCAACGTCGATGCAATCGCCGAGCTTGGACTGCGTTCGACCGCGCGTCTTGACTGTCTCGTCGTCGGCACCAACGACATAGCGAAGGAAACAGGAACTCGTCTGGAGAAGGGCCGCGCGTTTTTCGTTGCGTGGCTGATGCAGGTGCTGCTTTGCGCGAGGGCCGGCAAGCTGGATGTCATCGACGGTGTGTTCAATGACTTTGCTGACCTTGCGGGATACGCCGACGAATGCGCCCAGGCCGCAGCGATGGGCTTTGATGGCAAAAGTCTCGTTCACCCCACGCAGATCGAGCCCGCCAATGTGGCATTCCTTCCCGATGAACAAGCCTTAAGTGAAGCGCGTGCCATTGTCGCCGCCTTTGCGCAGCCGGAGAACGCCAACAAGGGTGTCATCTCGCTCGCCGGAAAAATGATCGAACGCCTGCATCTTGAAACGGCACAAAAGCTCGTGACAAAGATGGAGGCTCTTGGCAAAAATTGAGCGAAGCCGGATCGGCTGGTTTCGCTTTGAACCTGGGAAAACACCATGAAACTTTATCGGCTTCTGACGGGCCCTGATGATGCGAGCTTCTGTCACAAGGTTACGGCCGCCATAAACAAGGGATGGCACATTTACGGATCGCCGACCTACGCCTTCAACTCGGCGACGGGGGTGATGCAATGCGGCCAGGCAGTCGTCAAGGATGTCGATGGCGTGGACTATGAGCCGGGTATCAAGCTCGGCGACTACTGAATTACTAGCGATAGCCGACGCGTTAATGCTTCATACTGAGCTTTTGACGTATCGGCCATCGCCTCTGCTCGTGTGGCCGGTTTGTCTTCAAACGGTATCGGGCGATCAAACTGGCTGACCGTAAGGTCCCATCGCACGCCATTGATGATATTATAGAAGTGGGTGCCACCATAGGTCTGGGTCTTGAGGATCGCCCCGCCGAAGATATCTTGCGTCACAAGCGAGGTTACGCTGCATTGCCCCTTTGCAGGGTTCGCAGCCGTCCAGGATGATGAGCTTTCGCTGCTCCACGCCGATTTGAGCGCAGCGTGAAGCTCATAGGGACTGGCAAATTTAGGCAAAGGGCACTCCATCATTCCACAGTGGCCTCGATCCGTTCCATGTCCTCATCCGATAGGCCGAAATGGTGGCCGATCTCGTGGATCAGGACGTGGGTCACGATATCGCCGAGGGCCTCTTCATACTCAGCCCAATAGTCGAGGATTGCACGCCTGTAGAGGGTGATGCGATTTGTCTGCTGTCCGGTCTGCAGCGAGAAACGTTCACCGATGCCCGTTCCCTCGAAAAGCCCAAGAAGATCAAACGGCGATTCCAGGCCCATATCTTCGACGATCTGGTCCTCGGGGAAATCCGAGATCTGAATGGTGATATCGCCGCAAAGGCTGCGGAAGGTTTCCGGCAGATGTGCATAAGCCTCGATCGCCAGCGATTCGATCTCGCCAAGCGAAGGTGACAATCGGTTACCCCAGTCGGCAGCTTGGTTGCTTCGGGCCATTACAACTCCATGATGACGTTCCGGCATCATATAGTGCGTTTTGCCACCATATGCGAGGTGTGTGATTGCCAGCAGTCACGCGTGCGCTTTGGCACCAAGCAGCAGCCGTTCCATACGCCTGAAACTTTCCGCAAGCACGGTAGGGTCGCGAAGGCCATGGGCAAGCATAATACCGCCCTGCCATTCAGCCACAGCGTTGCGTGCTATCGCAAGGGCAGTGGATGGCCGAATGCCCGAGCGCCCCAGCTCCCGGCCGATGAAACCGATGAGGAGGCTGAAGGCTTCGGCCGCTCGGCTCGCCGCCTCAGGTGAATCGCGGCGAAAATCCCGGATGCCCAGCGCGATCGGACAACCATGCTCGACGCGGCTCTTGAGCGATTGGGCGAGTTTGTCGATCAGCAGTTGCAGGCGACGCCGGGGATCCTGGTCCGAGGCGACGATCTGGGTCAGCATGTCTTCGGTTTCGGCAACGAAAATGTCCGCGACGCTGCGTGCGAGATCGGTCTTAGTCTTGAAATAATAGTAGATATTGCCAAGCGGAATGCCGGAGCTGACCGCTATATCGGCGAGACTGGTCACGGTATAACCTTGGCGCCAGAACAGCCCCGCAGCCGTCGCAGTCAAAATTTCCCGTTTGTCGTTTTGCCTTGGCATCTGCGCTCGGTCAGTCATTCAACTGACTCGTATTATGGCGCAAAGCCGGCTGAAAGCCAATCGCTGGAACGATGAGACAATCAAGGAAGCCGCCTAATCCTCGATCGGCCGCGCTTCCGATGGAAGCATTATCGGAATGCCGTCACGAACCGGATAGGCAAGATGAGCGGATTTGGAAATCAGCTCGGAGTTCGCCTGATCGTAGGTCAGCGGACCCTTGGTCAAGGGACACACCAGCAGTTCCAGCAGTTTGACGTCGATGGGAGTATCGCGTTTCTCTTCGGCCATTGCGAGGTCCTCGTCCTATTGCAGGCTGCCTTCAAAGCCATCTTCATCCTTGGCGAGGGCTATTTCGGTGATGGCTATAAGCGTCTCTGCCCGGGTCTTGAGGTCGGCGGCTTCGAGCAGCGCCTGCTTTTCGGCCGCGCCGAACGGCGACATCATCGCCAATGCGTTGACAAGTGTCTCATTGCCGGCGCGGGCGATGCCGTCCCAATCCGCTTCCAGGCTGTTGGCGTCGAGATAGGCGCGGAAGACGCGCAGGAGCGCCGCGCGATCGACTTCCGACTCATCGGCTTCGTCGAGATCGGCACGCAAGGGTGCGATCTTGCATTGCCGGAAGGGCGCTCGCGTTCCAAGTTCCTTGACGATACGAAAACGGCAGATGCCTTGAAGCGTGATCAGCACGCGTCCGTCGCCCGTTTCAGCGAAGGAGGTGATTCGACCGAGGCAGCCGACTTCGCACAGCTCCGCTTCTTCACCCTCCTCCTGGTCAAAGCGCGGCTGAATCATGCCGATGATGCGCTTGCCGGAAAGCGCCGCATCTATCATCGCAAGGTAGCGCGGTTCGAAGATATTGAGCGGCAGTTGTCCGCCGGGTAGCAGCAATGCCCCCGACAGCGGAAAGATCGGCACGCTCTCCGGAATATCCTCCAGCGTCCGATAGCGCACGTTTCCTGCCTTCATCATTTTCTCCAAGCCGGATCGGACAAGTCGCGACCGACGGCTATAGTGCCTGATTTTCCTCAGGAAAACAGCAGTGATGACAATTTACGGCGCGCAGTGACGGAAGATGGATCGGTTGGGCCCCACGCGTCGAAAAACTGCAACAGCTGTTTGCGGGCGCCATCGTCGTTCCAGCCACGATCGGCCTTCATGATGGCGAGAAGATGATCGGCTGCCGCATCCCGCTCACCCTTCGCGTTCAGGATCATCGCAAGATCGAAGCGCGCCTGATAATCCTTGGGGTTTGCCTGAAGACTGGCTTCAAGCGCTACGGCATCACCGAGCGTCGCAACCTGCTCGGCAAGCGCAATCCTGGCCTCGGCGGTGCGCACACTCGCATCCTGCCGCTTGTCAGCCGGTACGAGATCCAGGCTCGCCCTCGCCTGCGCCACGTCGCCGAGTTCGACAAGCGCGGTTGCGAGTCCGGCGAGAGCTGCGACGTGATCCGGCACCTCGCCGAGGATGGCGGAATAGATTTGGGCTGCCTCCTCAAAATGGCCTGTCTCCGTCGCCTCGGTTGCGGCATCAAGCGCCGATTGAATAGCGGCGTCCCTGCCGCCATCCGGCGAAGCGATACGGTTGATGAACTCGGTGACTTTGGACTCTGGCAGGGCCCCCATAAAACCATCGACCGGCTTGCCGTCGGCAAAGGCGATAACAGCGGGGATGGATTGAATGCCAAGCTGCCCGGCGATAGCCGGATGATCGTCAATATTCATCTTGACGAGTTTCACCCGTCCGCCGGCGGTCTGCACGGCCTTTTCAAGTATCGGCGTCAACTGCTTGCAGGGCCCGCACCACGGCGCCCAGAAGTCGACCAGAACCGGCTGTTGCTTTGATTCGGCAATCACGTCCTTGGAGAAAGCTGCCGTTGTCGTGTCCTTGATCAAATCAGCGGCGGCCGCCGTACCGTTCGGCGCACTTGCGCCGAACGACACGCTTGTTGCGCCGGTGGTTGCAGCGCCATAGCTGCTGCCAAACGGGTTGTCAGTGTTGCTCATCAATTTCTCCCGTTCTCCGTCAGGTGTTCGCAAAAGCTCGAAGACACCAGCTATCAGTTTGGGACCGATCCGTCTATTTTCAAGATCAGCGGATCATGTCCGGTCGCCTTGAGGAACGTCAAGAGATCATCGCGGCCGATGGAAGTCGTAGCATCATTGCTGAGGGGATGTGCGTTGATAGTGTCGTGTTGCATGAGCCCCTCGTCGAGGACCACTCTCACTTGATGCTGACCATCATTGATCACGCCAAAAACGCTCACCGCACCCGGAACGAGGCCAAGATATTCGAGCAGTTTTTCCGGCTTGCCAAAGGAAACGCGGCTCGCCGCGCCAATCTTGTTGTGGATGGTTTTCAGGTCGACCTCGGCCTCCTCGTCGACCGTCACCAGGAAGAAGTTGTCCTTCTTGTCCTTGAGAAAGAGATTTTTCGTATGCGCTCCCGGTATCTGACCGCGAAGATCCTGGGCTTCGCCCACCGTGAAGACCGGCGCATGGCGAATCGTCGATATTTCGATGTTGAGTTCGTCCAGAAACTGCAGCAGCTCGTCGAAAGTCTTGGGCATGACAACGTTCTCAAGGGGTTTAGCGAGGGCTTCTGCGTTGTAGATAATGGCTCGGTGAAGCGGCCTCAAGCGAAAAGCCCAGTCAGATCAGGGTGTTTTGCCGATTTTTCGCTATATCGTTCAGAAGTTGAAAAAACCCTGTTGCAATTAGCCAGCGCTTGGGCCATATAGGCCCCGCTTCGCAAGACAGACTGGCGCATGCGGGAGTAGCTCAGGGGTAGAGCACAACCTTGCCAAGGTTGGGGTCGTGGGTTCGAATCCCATTTCCCGCTCCAGTTGTCTCAATAATTTGAAGCACTTAAGCAAGGCGTCCTCCGGGGCGGCTTCTTGCTATTTGGCCCCGCCGATCCAACGGTGATCGCCGCTTCATCCCACCGTGCATTGCAATCTCCAGCCAAAGCGGTAAATCCTAGGATCATGGCACAGAAGAAAGCGCACGAGGTCGATTCGTTCCTGAGAAGGCTCGATCGAGCCTATCCCATCATTCTCATCTATGGGCCCGATAAGGGTCTCGTCAGCGAGCGCGCAGCCGCATTCATCAGGCTTACGGCCCTTCCACCGGATGACCCCTTTGCCGTAATCCGGCTCGATGCGGATGCGGTTCAGGCAGAGCCCGGAAAACTATCCGACGAAGCCAATACCATTTCCATGTTTGGCGGTGAGCGGCTGATCTGGGTGCGAAATGCCTCCGGCCAAAAGGGCCTCGCCGATGCAGTCGCTCATCTCGCAAAAAACCCTCCGCAAGCGACCTTCATTCTCATCGAAGCCGGCGACCTGAAGAAGGGCGCCGGCCTGCGTGGCATCGTCGAACAAAGCGCCAGCGCCATGGCCTTGCCCTGTTACAGCGACGATGCGCGCAGCATCGATGCGACGATTGATGAGATGATGACGCGCTATGGACTGCAGATCAGCCTCGATGCCCGTAACCTCCTCAAGGAGAGCCTGGGCGGCGACCGGCTGGCGACGCGTGGTGAACTTGAAAAAATCTGCCTCTATGCGCACGGGGGCGAGCGCATCACCATAGATGACGTGCGGGACATCATTGGCGATGTCAGCGCCGTCTCCCATGAAGCGATTATCGACGCTATCATGGTGGGCAATCTTGCCGATTTTACCCACGCCTTTGACCGGGTAATTGGCACGGGCTCATCAAGCTTTCTCATCCTGAGCACCGCGATTCGCCAGTTTCAGTCGTTACAAACGTTACGTTACGGCATGGAAACGGAGGGCAAAAATGCGGGATCGGCCGTTGCGACGGCCAAGCCGCCCGTATTTTTTGCGCGCAAAAAGCTCGTGGAGACGGCATTGCAGCGTTGGTCAACCCTGACGTGTGCCCGCGCCATCGAGCGCTTGCAGAAAACCGTTCTCGAAAGTCGGCGCAATGCGGATCTGGCTGTGCCAATTATCCGCCAGTCGCTCATTGCGCTGGCGGCGGAAGCGGCGCGGGCCGGACGGCCCGGCCGTTAACGGGATTTCGCTCGGAAATCAGCTTTGCAGGCGCCGGCAAACCTCATCGAGTTGCTCCAGCGTCGTGTAATGAATGCGCACGTCGCCGCCCTTGTTCTGATGATTTACCGTCACGCGCATGCCGGTCACATCGGAAAGCAGCTTTTCCAAAGCCCGTGTATCGGCGTCCTTTTCGCTGTCGCGCTCGGCCCTCGGCTTCGGTGTCGGCGACTCGCCGCCGCTTTGCGCCAAGGCCTCGGCCTGGCGTACTGACAGCCCATCGCGCACGATCTTGTCCGCTAGTGCGCCGGGATTCTCGGCAGTAATGAGCGTACGTGCGTGGCCGGCAGAGAGCGCGCCATTGGTGATCATGTCGCGTACCGGCTCCGGCAATTTCAATAGGCGCAGCGTATTGGCGACATGGCTGCGGCTCTTGCCGATCACTTGCGCAAGATCAGCTTGGGTATACTCGTGATCGTCTATAAGCTGTTGATATCCCATGCCTTCTTCGATCGGATTGAGATCGGCGCGCTGGACGTTCTCGATGATTGCAAGCTCGAGCGCAACGCGATCATTAACCTCGCGAATGATTACAGGGATCGATGCCACGCCGGCGCGCTGGGCCGCGCGCCAGCGGCGTTCTCCGGCAATGAGTTCATAGTGATCCGGCGAACCGCTGACGGGACGCACGACAACCGGCTGGACGATGCCGTGTTTGCGGATCGACTGTGTGAGATCCTCAAGATCGCCTTCCGTGAAAAGCCGGCGCGGATTGCGTGGGTTGCGCGTAATGAATTCGATCGGAATGTTTCGGTCCTGAGGCGCCACCGGATGCGATGCGCTTTCCTCGGGAACGCGGTCCATTTCGCCGATAAGCGCCGCAAGTCCACGGCCAAGGCGCTTTTTCGAGAGATCTTCATTCATGGTCGTCAACTTTCATAATCATTTCGTCTTCGAATCGATATTCAGGCCGCGCGCAGATGGCGTTCGCGCTGGATGACTTCCGATGCAAGCTGAAGGTAGGCCTGGCTGCCAGCACATTTCAAATCATATAGAATCGCCGGGATACCGTAAGAGGGCGCCTCGGAAACGCGAACATTACGAGGAATTACGGTCCGATATACCTTGTCCCCCATGAATGAGCGCACATCGTCAACCACCTGAGTCGCCAGATTATTGCGGCCGTCATACATGGTGAGGACAATGCCCTGGATATTCAGCTGCGGGTTAAGCGAAGCACGAACCTGGCTGACGGTTTCCAGCAGCTGGCTGAGCCCTTCAAGCGCGAAGAATTCACACTGCAAAGGCACCAAGACCGAGTCTGCAACCGCCATGGCGTTCATCGTCAATAGATTCAGGGAAGGCGGACAATCGATCAATATATAGGAATATGGCGAGGCGGCCGGGTTGCCACGGAAGGCCCTGCGCAATCGCGTGGCCCGGTCCGCAGCGTTGGCGATTTCCATTTCGACACCAAGGAGGTCGAGTGTCGATGGAATCAAAGACAAATTCGGAACTGCTGTCACAACCGCAGCGTCCTCCACCGATGCAGTCTGCATAAGTACATCATACGAGGAAACGTCGCGATTTTTGCGATCGATACCAAGCCCGGTGCTAGCATTGCCCTGTGGATCAAGATCGACGACCAGGACGTTCTCGCCAATAGCTGCCAAGGCCGTTGCCAGATTGATTGCGGTGGTTGTCTTGCCAACCCCGCCTTTCTGATTGGCTATGGTAATGATGCGAGTCTGACTGTTCATCACTATCTTCCTGAGCAGAAACCGTATTCCAGAGGCGGACGAATCGCGCGCGTGTTAGACGCGAGGTTCGGTTGGGCGCAGATTGCTGACCTGCAAGATTACCGAATCTTTGTCGACCGCACTTCGGTGTTCTACCAGATCGAAGACCCAATCGTCACGGGTTTCCGCGATTTCGCGCCGGTAATCCCGCCCTTTTTGAAAAAGCGCTGTCGCTCCGCCTCTGAGCCAGGGGCCGGCTAGAACGAAAAGGTCGCTTAAAGATGCAAGCGCACGAGCCGTCACAATATCCGGCGTCGCGATCCTGCTCCATACATTGTCTATCCGCGCCGCGTGAACGATCCCGGGTGCCTTGAACTGCCCGATCGCGGTCCGCAAGAACGCCGCCTTCTTGCCGTTGCTCTCAACCAGGTCAATTTTTCCGCCATGGCATTCGTTAAGAAGAATTGCGATTACGACGCCCGGGAAGCCTCCGCCCGACCCCAGATCCAGCCACGTCTTTGCATTAGGCGCGAGATTGAATAGTTGCGCGCTATCGACAATGTGACGATCCCACAGCTGATCAAGCGTAGATGGGGAGGCGAGATTGATCGCCTTTGACCATTTGCGGAATAGGTCTTCAAACCCGATAAGATTATCCACTGTTTCACGTGAAACAGTGGATAACACTTTTTTTAGACTTGCTTCGCGCTGATCACTCACGCGACGTCTCGAGTGCCTGTTGTCACCTTGCGTATCTGGGTAATAATCAAGGCGAGGGCAGCCGGTGTCATCCCGTCAATGCGCTGGGCTTCCGCGATCGACCGAGGCTGTCGCTGTTTCAGCTTTTGCTTCAACTCGTTCGAAAGTCCCGAAGTCGTTGCAAAGTCAACCGACGCAGGAATCACGAGAGCTTCCTCTCGCTCCATTGCCGCGACGTCGGCCTTCTGGCGGTCGAGATAGACAGCGTACTGCGCTTCGATTTCCAGCGCTTCGGCAATGCGCGGATTGAGTTCACCAAGTTCGGGCCAAATCCGCTTGATCCGACCAAGATCAATATCCGGAAAGGCCAACAGCTCGTAGGCCGACCGGCGAATGCCATCACGGTTGAGATGCAGATCATGAGCAGCGGCGGCGTTCGGTGTAATACTGAGGCTCTGCGCAAGTTCACGCGCCGCATCGAGGTCGCGGGTCCGTGCTGCAAAGCGCGCACGACGCGCAGCACCGAGAATGCCCAGCTTCTCGGCCACCGGCGTCAAGCGTTCGTCGGCATTGTCAGCACGAAGCGACAGCCGGAATTCTGCACGGGAGGTAAACATTCGATAGGGTTCGCTCACACCGCGGGAAGTCAGATCATCGACCATCACACCAATATAAGCTTCTGTCCGCTGCATAATAACCGGGTCACCAGCCCCTGCCAAGCGAGCCGCATTTAATCCAGCCAGCAGACCTTGAGCGGCAGCTTCTTCGTAACCCGTAGTCCCATTGATCTGCCCTGCCAGAAACAGGCCGCCGATGCGCCGCGTCTGTAAAGCCCGGTCAAGTTCGCGTGGATCGATAAAATCATATTCGATCGCATAACCAGGCTGCAACATTGTAGCGTGCTCAAGTCCTGGGATCGTCTTCAAAAGATCGACCTGTACGGCTTCCGGTAGCGACGTCGAAATACCGTTTGGATAGACCGTCTGGTCGTCGAGACCTTCGGGCTCCAGGAAAATCTGATGCCCGTCACGGTCGCCGAATTTGACGATTTTGTCTTCGACCGATGGACAATAGCGCGGACCAATCCCTTCGAACGAACCTGAGTACATCGCCGAGCGATGCAGATTCGCCCGGATGATGTCGTGGGTCCTGAGCGTCGTACGGGTAATGCCACAATCAATCTGCGGGTTATTGATGGCATCCGTCATCAGCGAGAAGGGCAGGGGCTCTTCATCCGCCGACTGGACATCCAGTCCGTCCCAGTCAATGGTTCTACCGTCCAATCGTGGTGGGGTGCCCGTCTTAAGCCGACCCAGCGCAAACTCGTGACGCATGAGCGTATCGGAGAGTCCCAGAGCCGGCGCTTCGCCCATTCGGCCCGCCGGTATCTTCTTCTCACCGATGTGGATGAGACCGCGAAGAAAAGTTCCAGTCGTCAGCACGACGGCGCCGCAAGAGAGCACGCGCCCGTCCATGAGTTGAACACTGCTGACTTTACCGTCAGCGATAATCAGGTCATTGGCTCCGCCCTCGACCACGTCCAGATTTAGCTGCTCTGCGATAGCTTGCTGCATTGCCAGCCGGTAGAGCTTGCGGTCGGCCTGCGTTCTCGGCCCGCGCACCGCGGGGCCCTTGCGGCGGTTGAGCAATCTGAACTGAATACCCGCAGCATCCGCCACACGCCCCATCAAGCCATCAAGAGCATCGATCTCTCGGACGAGGTGGCCCTTACCCAAGCCGCCGATGGCGGGATTGCAGGACATAACTCCAATTGTATCCGCGCGATGTGTTACCAGCGCGGTTTTCGCGCCAAAGCGCGCGGAGGCTGCCGCAGCCTCGCAGCCAGCGTGGCCACCACCGATGACGATGACATCATAGACGTCTTGCACGATACATTGCTTTCAGAGATTCGAATCCTTGCCTTGATGGGCAAAACTCAACGTGGAGTCAAGTATGGGCCGCTATACAATGTTTCACGTGAAACATCAGTATTTCGAAAAGCTCGTTTGACTCGATGTTTCACGTGAATCATTTGCCGATGCAGAACTGCGAGAAGACGACATCAAGTATATCCTCAACATCGACATGGCCCGTAATTCGTCCCAGCGCGAAGGAAGCGCGTCGCAAGAACTCGGCCCGCACTTCGAGAGGCGCATTGTCTTGTCTGACGGCCATTTCAAGTTCGTGGCTCGTTACCGCCAGAAGCTCGAGATGACGGCGGCGCGTCGGTAATGGATCACTCAAATTGCCCGCAGCCTCGGCGGCGCGTTTAGCGAAGATCGCGAGCAACGCTTCAAGTCCATCATTGTCTCGTACGGAAATCACCAGATCGCAGTCATCTCGTTTATAGGCCGGGTTCAGGTCGAACTTGGTGCCAACGCGCAGCACGGCCGCGTTATCGACATCTCCCGGGAAGTCGGCGGCAGCATTGGAAAGATCGACCAGCGCGACCACCAGGTCGGCGGCCGCGGCGCGTTCTCGTGCACGATTAATTCCGATGCGTTCGACTTTTCCCTCCGTGTCACGCAAGCCTGCCGTGTCCGTCACGAGGACCGGAAGGCCTCCGAGGTCAAGTTTGATCTCAATTAAGTCGCGTGTTGTTCCAGGCTCGTCGGAGACGATGGCGACATCGCTTCCCGCAAGCGCATTGAGCAGACTTGACTTACCTGCGTTGGGCTCTCCTACTATGACCACACGGAAGCCGTCGCGAACAAGAACACCTCGCTTGCCGTCCGCCACGTGCTTGCTAATCCGTTGGCCGAGTTCGCTAAGATCGGTCCACACCTGATCCGAGACTGAGCCCGGCACATCCGCCTCGTCGGCAAAGTCGAGTTCTGCTTCGATAAGCGCGCGCGCGCGAATGAGTTCCTGGCGCCAACCCGAATAGAGCGACGCTTGCGCTCCCGAGGCAATGTGCAAGGCGAGCCTCCGCTGCCCCTCGGTCTCGGCAGCAATGAGGTCCGCAAGCCCCTCGGCGACCGTCAGGTCGAATTTGCCGTTTTCATAGGCGCGCTTAGTAAACTCGCCGGCCTCCGCCATCCGACAACCCTCGAAGGAATACATGCAGGTAATCATTGCGTCGGCGACCGCCTTGCCGCCGTGCAGGTGAAATTCTCCACACTCTTCACCGGTAAAACTGCTTGGAGCCGGAAAATAGATAACAAGGCCTCTGTCGATAGGATTACCGTCACAATCGACAAACGTTCTCAGCGCAGCCACGCGTGGCGCTGGCAACTTACCACAGATTGTTTCGATAACGAATCGAGTCTTTGGGCCAGACAGACGGATGATCGCGACGCCGGCAGGCAGTCTGCCACTTGAGAGTGCGAATATAGTCTCGCCCGAGACACTCTGTTTCATTTTCATCATCCGTACTAGAATAGTCCTCAATAGCCAATCAAGGCTTCTTCGAAAAGGCTGCAGCGAAGATGACTGAGCGACGAAACCTGCTTGGCCAGGAATCAAGCCCCTACCTGCGTCAGCATGCCACCAATCCGGTCCATTGGCGGGCGTGGGGTCCTGCTGCGCTCGCCGAGGCACAGGATGTGCAAAAGCCGATCCTGCTGTCTGTGGGTTATGCCGCTTGCCACTGGTGCCACGTTATGGCGCACGAGTGTTTCGAAGACACCGAGGTGGCGACTCTGATGAACGAGCTTTTTGTCAACGTCAAGGTCGACCGCGAGGAGCGACCCGACATCGACCAAATCTATATGGCCGCGCTCGGCGCTATGGGCGAACAGGGCGGGTGGCCCCTGACGATGTTTCTAACGCCGGAAGCAAAGCCTTTCTGGGGCGGCACCTATTTTCCGAAGCATTCACGCTATGGCAAGCCCGGCTTTCTCGATGTCCTGCGCCTGATCAGCAAGGTGTGGCATGAAGACAGGATTCGCGTCGAACAAAACGTTCAGGCTCTAGTGAATCATGTCAGCAGTCGCCTTGATGCGCGTGCGGAGCCGTCAAAACTTGATGCAGCACTCTTTGATCAATTCGCCAACAATGTCTTCGAAATGATGGACCTCGAGAAAGGCGGCATTGCCGGTGCGCCCAAGTTTCCGAGTGCGCCGTTCATGGATGCTTTATGGCTGTCCTGGCTGCGTACGAGTGCGAAGACCCATCGCGACGCCTTTTTGACCAGCCTGCATATGATGCTGCAGGGAGGAATCTACGATCACCTAGGGGGAGGACTGTCGCGTTACTCGGTGGACGAGAACTGGCTCGTGCCGCATTTCGAAAAGATGCTTTACGACAATGCACAGATGATCCGCCATGCCACTTGGGCATATGCGGCGACGGGCGAAGAATTGTTTCGTCAACGAATCGAAGAGACAGTGGCGTGGCTGGAACGAGAAATGCGAATCGATGGCAGGTTCGCTTCAAGCCTCGATGCAGATAGCCAAGGCGAAGAAGGCCGCTTCTACGTATGGTCGAGCCAAGAGATCCCGGACGACGCGGATTTTGAGACCCTCCGCAAGGTCTACGATGTGAACGAAGGCGGTAACTGGGAGGGTAAAAATATCCTGAACAGATTGCGAACGCCTCGATTGGGCAGCGCCCAAGAAGAGGCAGATCTCGCTCGCCAACGGCGCAAGCTTTTTAAGTTACGCGAGGCAAGACCGCGGCCCGGACGGGACAACAAGGCACTGACCGACTGGAATGGTCTTGCTATTCGCGCTCTTGCCGAAGCTTCGGTGGTATTTGATCGCCCGGATTGGCTGGCTCTTGCGATTGAAACCTATCGTTCCGTTGCCGAATCGATGGTCGAGGATCGTCTTCCTCACTCAGTCTTGGGAAATTCGCGCCAATTTCCGGGATTGTCGTCCGACTATGGTGCCATGATGAATGCCGCGCTGTCATTGTATCAGGTAACGCATGAGCACCGCTATATCGCCGACGCTCGCCGCTGGCTTGCTGCGCTTGATAATTGGTATCAAGCTCCGGACGGCGGATATGCCCTGACCGCTTCCGATAGTGGCGACGTTATCATCCGCGTACGCGGGGACCAGGATGAGGCCATACCAAGCGCGACTGGCCAGATCATAGAGGCCATGGCGCGTCTTGCCACGCTATCCAACGACGACCAGCTGCGCGAACGAACGGAGCGGATGACGGAAGGTGCAATCGGCCGTGTGCTGCAGCAGCGTTTCGGCCAGGCCGGGGTTCTCAACAGCGCCAGCCTGCTGCTCGAGCCTATGAAACTCACCATTGTGACGCCAACCCTCGATCATCCACTGGTGGAGATTGCACGGCGCTCCCCTGATCCGCGGCGCAGCGATATCTGGATTGAATTCACCGACGGCAAGAAGGTCGAACTCATACCCGGTGGCGGCGACGTCACAATAGAAAAACCCGCGGCCTATCTTTGCCGCGGGTTTGTATGCCTTGCACCTGTAACCTCTGCCGAGGCGCTGTCTGCACTGCTTCGACCGGGCAGCTAGGTTTATGTATTCATCGAGTCGAAGAACTCGCCATTGGTCTTGGTCTGCTTGAGCTTGTCGATGAGGAATTCGATCGCGTCGGTCGTTCCCATCGGCGCCAAGATACGGCGCAGCACGAAGATCTTCTGGAGATCCTGGCGCGGAACGAGGAGGTCTTCCTTGCGCGTGCCGGACTTCAGAATGTCCATCGCCGGGAAAATACGCTTGTCGGCGACCTTACGGTCGAGCACGATTTCCGAGTTGCCGGTACCCTTGAACTCTTCAAAGATCACTTCGTCCATACGGCTGCCGGTATCGATCAGGGCAGTCGCGATGATCGTCAACGAACCGCCTTCTTCGATATTGCGGGCCGCGCCGAAGAAGCGCTTAGGTCGCTGCAAGGCGTTGGCGTCGACACCGCCGGTCAGAACCTTACCCGATGACGGCACAACCGTGTTGTAGGCGCGGCCGAGGCGGGTGATTGAATCGAGGAGGATGACGACGTCGCGTCCGTGCTCAACCAGACGCTTGGCCTTTTCGATCACCATCTCGGCGACCTGAACGTGGCGCGAGGCCGGCTCGTCGAATGTCGATGATACAACTTCGCCCTTTACCGAACGCTGCATGTCCGTGACTTCTTCCGGACGCTCGTCGATGAGAAGAACGATGAGATAGCATTCGGGATGATTGGCTGTGATGGAATGAGCAATGTTCTGGAGGAGGACAGTCTTACCCGTACGCGGCGGTGCAACGATGAGACCGCGCTGGCCTTTGCCGAGCGGCGCGACGAGATCGATCACGCGCGCCGAAAGATCCTTGGTCGTCGGATTTTCCAACTCCATCTTGAAGCGCTCGTTCGGATAGAGCGGCGTCAGATTGTCGAAGTGGATCTTGTGGCGGATCTTCTCGGGGTCTTCGAAATTGATCGTATTGACCTTGAGCAGCGCAAAATAACGCTCGCCTTCCTTCGGGCCGCGAATGGGACCCTCGACCGTATCGCCGGTCTTCAGCGAAAACCGCCGTATCTGCGACGGCGAGATATATATGTCGTCTGGACCTGGGAGGTAGTTGGCATTGGCGGACCGCATAAAGCCAAATCCGTCCTGCAAGATTTCGACGACGCCTTCGCCGATGATCTCGACTTCTTGCGAAGCCAGCTTTTTCAGTATCGCAAACATCAATTCCTGTTTGCGCATGACGCTGGCATTTTCCACCTCAAGCGACTCCGCAAAGGCGAGAAGGTCAACCGCCGTCTTGTTCTTGAGTTCTTGTAGTTTCATTTCCTGCATGTGTGGCGGAACTCTTAATTTTAATGTTGAGAAATGGGAAAGGGAAATGACGATGCCCAAACGCAGTGCCAGAAAAAAGATTTGGCTGAAGATGCTGTGGCGGTATTTCCGGAGAGGAGGCCCCTATCTAGCTAATCCAGCCAGCAAGGGCAAGTGATTTCATGATTGGTTTTGATGCTAGATTAGCAGTTTCTGTGATCAATCAAAATGGCTTTATGATGACCATGATGACGATAATGACCATGAGAAGTGTCGGAACTTCGTTCATCAACCGCCAGAAGCGCTGCGATTTAACATTTCGGTCCTCGGCAAACAACCTTACCGACTTCGAAAAGTATCCATGGACGCCTGAAAGAATGAGAACGGCCAGAAACTTGACGTGGAACCAGCCATCCACATAGGCCGCACTCTTCCAGGCGAGCCATAGGCCCGCAACCCACGTTGCCCCCATTGCGGGGTTGATGATTGCCTTAAGCAGCCGTCGTTCCATGACCTTGAAGGTCTCGGACTCGCTCGACCCCGGCTGAACCGCGCAATGATAGACAAACAGGCGTGGAAGATAGAGCATCCCTGCCATCCATGAGATCACGGCGATGACGTGGACAGCCTTCACCCATAAATAGGCATCGTCAGGATAGAAAACAACCAGGACAACTAGGCACAGCGCAACAGCCGCGACGATCACACGCGGAAGAAGTGGAACATTACTGGAGTTGGTCTCAGCTGAACCCGAATTACTCATCGATCGAACCCCGTATTCGCCATATCAGGGCCGCGGAGACGCGAGGCGCACGCGGTTGATCATCTGCTCCACATGCGCGACAGGGGCATCCGGCGTAATGCCGTGACCGAGATTGAAGATCAGCGGGCCATGTCCCAAAGCTTCGAGAATTGCATCGACACCATCGTCGAGCGGTTTGCCGCCGGCAACGACCCGTAAGGGATCGAGGTTACCCTGAACCGGACCACTACCCTGCAAGGATGACGCCATGGAAAGCGGCACAGACCAATCAAGGCCCAGTGCTGTAACGCCGGTTCGCTCGCGATAATTGGCGTAAAGTGCGCCTGCGCCCTTTGGAAAGCCGATGATCGGCACAGTCGGATGAACAGCCCGAACCTTCTCCACGATCCCCGCTACCGGAGCGATGCAGAATTGCTCGAACGACGCTTCGTCGAGAACACCTGCCCAGGAATCGAAGATTTGCACTGCATCGGCGCCGGCCCCAATTTGCCTGATGAGATATTCGGCTGAGACATCGGCAAGCTCGTCCAGCAATTTCTGAAATGCATCGGGATGGCGATAGGCGAAAAGACGGGCCGGCGCCTGGTCCGGCGTACCGTGTCCGGCGATCATATAGGTCGCAACGGTCCAGGGCGCCCCGCAGAAGCCGAGCAGCGTCGTCTCGTTAGGCAGCTGCTGGCGCAGAAGCCGAACGGTCTCGTAGACCGGCTCCAGGCGATCGGCGGCCCCTCCCGATTCAAGCCAGAATATTCCATCGACATCGATCGGCGTCATCAACGGACCGCGACCTTCTTCAAAACGAAGATCACGACCCAGTGCATGCGGCACGACGAGAATATCGGAAAACAGAATTGCCGCATCAAAGCCAAACCGACGGATCGGCTGCATGGTCACTTCGACGGCAAGGTCGGGTGAATAGCAAAGGTCGAGAAAGCTTCCCGCGTTCTTTCTGACTTCCCGGTATTCAGGCAGATAGCGCCCGGCCTGGCGCATCATCCAGATCGGAGGAGGGAAGACAGTCTCGCCTCCAAGGACTTTCATCACTTTGCGAACCATCGTTCTCTCCACCCTGTTCTATAAAAAAGAAATTCAGATCTATTTTGGATTTTTTGATTCTTAGAGTCTGTTTGTACTGGGAATTACCCGAATGCCAGAACTTTCCCACAGCTAACAATTGAACGATTAGTCCGGGATAGCCAAACAGATTCTGGAACGTTTTGTAAGGACTGTCGATTTTATGAATATAATTCAATAGCTTATGTTGACGGTGGTTGTGGAAATTCCTGTGAAGAAATAGCGGACAATCATAAAGAGGTTTTGAATTTCCCCATAGTGCCGCAGCCCTGCGAAGAGACGCCCACAGGCGCGCCCGCTGTGGATGACTTGCCAAGAATTCACATGGCTGCCATCTGTTGTGGCAGGCGGGGCGTTTTATCCCCAGCCATCAACAGAGCGTGGAAATTCCTGTGACGAAACCGGTAAACTACTTCCATCTCCACATGATTTCTGATGCGACCGGAGAGACTCTCATCGCCGCTGGCCGAGCGGCCTCGGCGCAATATGCCCATGCGCGGGCGATCGAACACGTTTATCCGCTGATACGCACGGAAAAGCAGATCCGCCGCGTGCTCGACAGCATAGATGCCGAGCCCGGAATCGTTCTTTATACGATTATCGATCAACGCCTTGCGGCGATGATCCACGACGGCTGTGTGGCGCTGGGCGTGCCCTGCGTCTCGGTGCTGGAACCCGTTCTCGGAATATTTCAATCTTATCTGGGCACGCCGGCGGGGCGACGCGTCGGCGCACAACATGTCCTCAACGCCGAGTATTTCCGCCGCATCGATGCGTTGAACTTCACCATGGAGCACGATGACGGCCAATTGCCGCTCGACATGGAGGAAGCGGATGTCGTCCTCATCGGCATTTCCCGAACGTCTAAAACGCCTACAAGCATTTATCTCGCAAATCGCGGTATCAAGACGGTCAATGTGCCGATCGTCGTCGGCGTTCCCATACCCGATGTTCTTGTTCGCTCGCAAAGGCCGCTGGTCGTTGGACTTGTCGCGTCTGCCGAACGGATATCGCAGGTGCGCCAGCACCGGGTGCTCGGCGCTTCGCAGAATTTCGATGCCGAGCAGTACCTCGATCGAGCCAACATCATCGAGGAATTGACCTATGCGAGGCAGATATGCCATCGCCACAACTGGCCGATGATAGATGTATCGCGCCGCTCCATCGAAGAAACGGCAGCCGCGGTTCTTGCCCTCCGGGCAGAGGGGCGATAACGCAAGCAGCAACCAATCTTACGAGGACGACGCCATGGATATCATCCTAGCCTCCAAGAGCCCGTTCCGCGCCACGCTCTTGAAAAACGCCGGCATCAGCTTCACAGCGCAAGCGGCGAATATAGACGAGCGCGCGGTGGAAGCGCCGCTTTACGACACCGGCGCAACACCCGAAGATGTCGCGCTTGTCCTCGCCGAAGCCAAGGCGCTCGAGGTGAGTGAACGCAATCCCGGGGCCTTGGTGATCGGGTCGGATCAAACCTTGTCCCTTGGCGATGAGGTGCTGCACAAACCTGACGACATGGATGCTGCCCGCCGGCAATTGCTCAAGCTTTCGGGCCAGACACATCATCTGAACAGCGCTGTGGTGCTTGCCAGGGACGGCGAGACCTTGTGGCGACACGTATCGGTGGCCCGCATGACGGTGCGCGATCTCGACCCGGGCTTTATCGGTCGTTACCTTTCTCGTGCCGGCGAGATTGCCCTGCAAAGTGTCGGTGCCTATCAGATCGAGGGCGAGGGCGTGCAATTGTTCGAAAAGATTGACGGCGACTATTTCACCATTGTCGGCCTGCCCTTGCTGCCATTGCTTGTTGAACTGCGCCGGGAAGGTGCCATCGATGGCTGACGCATTGCATGCCTTTGTTGCTGGTTATCCCATTCGCCATTCGCGCTCGCCGCTCATTCATGGCCATTGGCTGAAGACCCATGGAATTGCCGGCTCCTACCGGGCGATTGAAGTTGCGCCTGATAGTTTCGCGAACTTCGTCACCGGGATGCGGCAGGCCGGTTTGGTCGGCGGCAATATTACCCTTCCACACAAGGAAGCAGCCTTCGCTCTCGCCGATAGGCTCGATGCCGCTGCAGAGGAGATTGGGGCGGTCAACACGCTTTGGTTCCGCGACGGCGCGCTTTGGGGCGGGAATACGGATGCCTATGGCTTTGCGGCAAATCTCGACGCTTATGGCCCGGGCTGGGACAAGGGCAGCAGCGCACTTGTTCTCGGCGCGGGCGGCGCCAGCCGCGCCATTGTCTATGCGCTGAAGCAGCGCGGCTTCAGCGATATCCGCATCGTCAATCGTACCCTTGGCCGTGCGCAGGAACTTGCCGACCGATTTGGCAAAGGCGTTAGCGCTCAT
This sequence comes from Phyllobacterium pellucidum, assembly GCF_013327855.1. Lineage (GTDB taxonomy): Bacteria > Pseudomonadota > Alphaproteobacteria > Rhizobiales > Rhizobiaceae > Phyllobacterium > Phyllobacterium pellucidum. The sequence continues at coordinate 497,004 of NZ_JABUMX010000003.1, forward strand.
TCCTGGGCGGCCGTGCCCGAACTGACACGGGACGCCGATCTCATCGTGAATACGACTTCGCTCGGCATGGAAGGCAAGGATGAACTGGAGATTGATCTTGCAAGTGCCAGACCGGACGCCCTGGTCACCGATATTGTTTACGTTCCGCTCGAAACACCGCTGCTGCATGCCGCACGCGCTTGCGGATTGAAGACCGTCGATGGGCTCGGCATGCTGTTGCATCAAGCGGTACCCGGCTTCGAACACTGGTTCGGGAAAAGGCCGGAAGTAACCGTTGAATTGCGCGACCTTGTGCTCGCGGATATGGCAAAGCGATGATCGTGCTTGGGCTCACCGGATCTATCGGCATGGGCAAATCCACCGCGGCGCAGATGTTCATGGATGCCGGAATTCCGGTACATTCGGCCGATGACGCCGTGCACAGGCTTTACTCCGGCGTCGCCGTGCCCCTGATCGAAGACGCGTTCCCTGGAACGACGGCGGGCGGCACGGTTGATCGCACGAAGCTCTCGTCGGCCGTTGTCGGCAATCGCGAAGCGTTGAAGCGGCTCGAGGCAATCATCCACCCGCTCGTTCGCGACGAAGAAATCAGGTTTCGCGATGAGGCGAGGGAGCGCGGGGAAAAGTTGATTGTCCTCGACATTCCGCTCCTGTTCGAAACTGGCGGCGAAAAGCGCGTGGACAAGGTTCTCGTCGTTTCTGCGCCGGAAGAGGTGCAACGCCAACGCGTCCTCGATCGGCCTGGCATGACGCCGGAAAAGCTCGAAGCAATCCTGGCCCGACAAATGCCCGACGCCGAAAAGAGAAGGCGGGCGGATTTCGTCGTCGACACGCGTTACGATTTTGCTATCACGCGCGCCGCAGTCAACAAGATCATCGCGGCGCTGATCGCTGAGGCGTGAGCCCTCGTTCGTTGAAAAGGGGATACTGACAATCCGGACTTGCCCCACGCGTTGGTTTCATGGAACGTGGGCAAAAAAGGTGAGTCGATGCGCGAGATCATTTTCGATACGGAAACAACCGGCCTCGACCGGCTGGAAGACCGCGTCATCGAAATTGGCGGCGTCGAACTGATCAACCGGTTTCCGACCGGCCGTACGTTCCACGTCTATATCAATCCTGAAGGCAAGGCTGTTCACGCCGATGCGCTGGCGGTTCATGGCATCAGCAACGACAAGCTGCTCGACAAGCCGCTTTTCGCTGGCATCCTGCATGACTTCCTGGATTTCATCGACGGCGCCAAGCTGATCGCGCATAACGCGATGTTCGACATCGGCTTTATCAATACCGAGCTCAATCGGCTTGGTCATCCGCCGATCCATACGGACCGGGTCGTTGATACGCTGGCGCTCGCCCGCCGCAAGCATCCTATGGGTCCAAACTCGCTTGATGCGCTCTGCCGGCGCTATGGCATCGACAACAGCCACCGCACGATGCACGGCGCGCTTCTCGATTCGCAGTTGCTCGCCGAGGTCTATATCGAGCTTATCGGCGGCAAGCAGGCGGCGCTCGGTCTGACCATCGCCGAACAGGGTGACAGCGGCCGCACGGGCGGCGAGTCTCGCGTGATCCTGATTTCGCCGCGCCCAGTGCCGCTGAAGCCGCGCCTGACCGAGGCTGAAATATCCGCCCATGCACAACTCGTCACAAAGATCGGCGAAAAGGCTATCTGGAACGAACGCGTCGCCGTTCATCAATAAAAAACCCGGGACCAGCCCGGGTTCTTCTCAAATCAAACGTAGTCGGCTCAACTGACCTTGGCCTTGGCCTGTTCCTCGGCCATGCGCTGCTGAAACATCTGCGCGAAATCGATCGGATCGATCATCAGTGGCGGGAAACCGCCGTTGCGGGTGGCTTCTGCAATGATCTGGCGCGCAAACGGGAAGAGAAGGCGTGGGCACTCGATGAAGAGCAGCGGCAGCAAATGTTCCTGCGGGAAACCAACGAGACGGAAGACGCCGCCATAGACGAGTTCGGCATTGAAGAGGACTTCCTTGCCTTCGCCGGCCTTGGCCGAAAGTGTCAGAACGACGTCAAAGTCATTCTCGGCAATCGGATTGGCATTGACGTTCACGTTGATGCTGATCCCGGGTGCCTTGTCGCGCGGACGCAGCGAAAGCGGAGCGCCCGGGCTCTCGAAAGAAAGGTCTTTTACATATTGAGCCAGAATGTTCAGCGTCTGCTGCGGGCTCGTACCATTCCCATTGGTCACTTCGTTGCCGTTTTCGGCATTCTCGTCAGGCTTTTGAGCCATTGTCTGGAAACCTTCTTTTGTTGCGTCCGCTTCGGCGGTTATCGATTTGGATGTGGCTCGCTAGCATGTGTGCCTTAGCGAGGCAAGCCGCGACCTCTAATCCTATAGTTCCAGCAGCCTAGGCCCAGAGCCGTAAAACTCTCTGCCTCAAGGTTTGGGGTTCCACGGCGAATCGGGGTCTGGCTTCCTTGAAAAGTCCTCCGGATTAAGATCGATCACCCTGTCCCTCCGACCCGGCGGATCCGAACGCGGCGACCGGCGCATACCGGGCTTGACGACGACGATGCGGTCCTTGACCAGCCGCCAGCCGACATCCCGCACTGCCGGAATGAACAGAAGCAGGCCAATGATATCGGTAATGAACCCGGGAACGATCAGGAGGAAGGCCGCGACGATCAACATGACACCGTGAACGAGTTCGCGCCCCGGCGTGCGACCGGCTGCCGTCTCGGACCGAATGTGCTGAATCAGGCCGAAGCCCTGTACACGCAGAAGGAAGACGCCAAGAAAGATCGACAGGATCACGAGGCCCAGCGTTGCGAGGACGCCGATCTTGCTGCCAACGATGACAAATCCGGCAATCTCCAGGAACGGCAAGGCGAGCAGGAGCAGGGGAACGAAAAGCGATCGCAAAACTAATTTACCTTTCAAAGGACATATGGGGATATTATCCATTCCCCGCGTCGATTTCATGCCTATATAGGCAAGCAAGATGAGCATTTGTATGATTGCCATTGGCAATCTATATGAATTTGGTATTTCGGCAGAAGATCGAAGACCCTAACGAACGCTGGGATGAGTGGCAGGCGACATGGAATATCTGGACTTTGGAACGATTTTCTTCTTCGTGGCGGCGGTGGTGATCTTCCTCCAGCTGCGCAAGGTCCTTGGCCGGCGGACCGGCAACGAGCGCCCTCCGTTCAACCCCTATACCCGAACGGCCGAGGTCGAAGACAAGGCCAAGCCGAGCGACAATGTGGTTTCGCTGCCGCGTCGCGGCGAAGTGAAGGAAAGCAGCTTCGAAAAGGTCGATGCTGTTGCCAAGCCGGGTACGCCCCTCAATGACGGATTGCGTGCGATTCAGAATGCCGATCCGAGCTTCGAGCCGGCAAAATTCCTCGACGGATCGAAGATGGCCTATGAAATGATCGTCATGTCCTTTGCCGATGGCGACCGCAAGACGCTGAAGTCGCTCCTGTCGCGCGAAGTGTTCGACGGTTTCGTCGCCGCCATAGCCGATCGGGAGTCGCGCGGCGAAAAGGTTCAGTCTTCCTTCGTTGGCATCAACAAGGCCGATATTATCGGCGCCGAGATGAAGGGCACCGAATCTCATGTCACCGTTCGCATCGTCAGCGAACTGATCTCCGCAACGCTCGACAAGAACGGTACGGTCATCGACGGCGACAAGGAAGCGGTTGCCGAGGTCAAGGATGTCTGGACGTTCGCCCGCGACACGCGTTCGAAGGACCCGAACTGGAAGCTCGTGGCGACCGAAGCGGAAGACTAATCAGCGATTGAGAAAAAGCCATGCTGTCGCCCCTGTTCAAGCCGGTGGATTTTGCAGACTGCCCCGGTTGGCAAGACGATCACCACCTTCCCGCTTTCGAAGCCTTCCGGCGCTCCGCGCAGCATGTACTGGAAAAGCCCTATAAGAGCGGCTCCCTTGGCATCAGTTTTGAAGCGCTAGCGCCAATTTTTGCTGATTCACGTGAAACATTGGTGGAGACCGACGCGGCAGCGCGGCAGTTCTTCGAGCGCTGGTTCAGGCCGGCCCTGGTCCGGCCGGCGGATGCCGAGGATGGATTTGTAACGGGCTTCTACGAGCCAGAGGTAGCGGCGTCGCCCGTCCGTACCGATCGTTACACTGTCCCATTTCTCGGCCGCCCGGCCGATCTCGTCGATGTCAATGACAGCAATCGACCGCAAGGCTTCGATCCCTATTTCGCCTTTGCGCGAAAAACGCCCGAAGGCTTGACCGAATACTTCGACCGACCGGCAATTGAGAGGGGCGCGCTCGTCGGCCAGGGTCTCGAGATTGCCTTTGTCGAAAGCCCGGTTGACGCCTTCTTCATTCACGTCCAGGGCGCCGCTCGCCTCAAGATGACCGACGGCCGCCTCCGGCGGATCACCTATGCTGCGAAAACTGGGCACAGGTTTACCGGTATCGGCAGGATTCTTCTCGAAAGCGGAGAAGTTCCGCCTGAAAAAATGTCGATGCAGGCAATCCGCGCCTGGCTGGCGGCAAATCCGGACAGGGCCCAGGCGCTTATGTGGAACAACCGTTCCTACATCTTTTTCCGCGAAGCCGACGTCGAAGATGAGACGCTTGGACCTGTCGCCGCAGCCAAAGTGCCGTTGACCAACGGCCGCTCGCTCGCCGTTGACCGCTTGCTGCATACATTTGGCACGCCGTTCTATATCCATGCACCGGACTTGAAGGCATTTGGCGGCGACGGCTTTGCCCGGCTGATGATTGCGCAGGACACCGGCTCGGCAATTGTCGGCCCGGCCCGGGGCGATCTTTTTGCCGGATCGGGCGATGCGGCCGGCGAAATCGCCGGCGGCATCCGCAACCGTGCCGATTTTTATGCGCTGGTGCCCCGTTCGCTGTTGGCCGGGGCGCGATGAGGAAGCGGCCGCAGGACGGATTCGCCACGCTTGAAGACCGGATCCTCTGGGAGACGGTGGCAAAGACCGCACGGCCATTGAAGGGCAAGACCAAGCCACTCTTTCTCAGCGACGATCCCGAGAAGGAAGCCAAGGTCCATCCGTCCGCGCCGGAGAATACAAAGCCGATGGCCCTCGGCCCTGCTGTTCCAAAAGCCCCGCCGCCGCATCGTCTGCACCCGATCGACCGTCCGACGCACAAGAAAATCGCGCGCGGGCGCGTCGACATAGAGGCGAGGATCGATCTCCATGGCCTGACGCAAAGCGAGGCATATGGGCTGCTGCTCGGATTTTTGCAACGGGCGCATTTGCGCAAGCTGCGCTACGTGCTGGTCATTACCGGCAAGGGCTCTTCATTTGGAAGCGACGGCGTGCTGAAGCAGGCTGTGCCACTATGGTTTGCGACGCCGTCGTTCCGCCCGCTGGTCAATGGCTATGAGGACGCGGCCCGCAACCATGGCGGCAGCGGCGCTATCTATGTGCGCATGCGCCGCCTGAGCGATGCGCCATGACGCCATTCGGGAAAAAACTTCGCGATCTCCGGGGCGAGCGGGGAATCTCGCAAAAGGAAATGGCCAAGGCAATCGGCGTCTCGGCTGCCTACCTTTCGGCGCTCGAGCACGGCAATCGTGGTCAACCGACCTGGGACAAGCTGCAGCGCATCATCCAGTACTTCAACATCATCTGGGACGAGGCGGAGGAATTGCAGCGGCTCGCGATGATTTCGGACCCGCGCGTCACCATCGATACCGGCGGTCTTTCGCCGGCAGCGACAGAGCTTGCCAACCTGCTAGCGATCACCATTGCCGATATGGATGATGCGACCGCCCGCGAGCTGATCGAGCGATTGAAAACCGTGCCGAAACGCTGAACCTGTAGTCTAGAACAATTCTCGCAGCTGATCGATTTTCTCGTTCACCAGCCAGCCATAATAATTTTCGGCCGGAAACTCAGGCGCCTGGCCATTGGCGATACGCGCGGCGTTGGCGTCGGCTAGCGCGCGGGCGCGTGCATCGGCACCGCCTGTATTGTACAGCGTCGCGGTGACGCCGGGATTCTTGGAAATGTCGAAATCGGCAACGCGGCGGTAGACTTCGATGGAGTGCTTCAGTGTCGCCGCCATGTAGGGCAACGTCAGATCGGGATCCATGATGGTCTTGTAGACCTCGGCCGCATGGTCGGCATCGAGCTTAGGCAGACCCGAATACCGATTGACCATATCGGTCATCTGCAATGCGACCAGCGGGCTGAGCTGACCTAGGCCGAAACTCTGGCCGGCGTAGAAGGGCTGGAAGAACACAGTGCTGAAACGGTTGTCAGGGAAGCGCTTGCCGCCTACCGTCTTGCCGCGAAAATCATGGTCCCAAACGTCCTCCCGGCAGGTCCACAAACGCAAGCTGTCCTTGAACTGCGCGCATTCCGAAAATTGCGGGCGCTTGACGAAAGTCCCGATGGTCTCGCCTTGATAGTCGAATGCGAGACCCTGCTGCACGTAGGAAATCGCCTTGACGTAGTAGGTTTGCAGGCGGTCATAGGCGTCGACATTATAGGTGTGCTCGCCGATCAATGCGCCGGCAATATGGACCGGATCGATGCCATAGGTTCGGGCAACGCTGGCGATCTTCGAGCGCAGTTTGGAGTCCGTTTTCAGAAGATTATAGATCTTCTGGTACTTGGCTTCGTATGTCGTGTTGAGATCGCGGGTGCGTTTTGCCGATGCAGCCGGAACGCCAGGCTGGCTCGCATTGCGATTTCCTTCCGGAACGACTGTCACGGCTGTCGCCGTTGGCACGGCCGCAAAAAGCGCGAGCGCAAGGCTCGTCGTGAGGCAGATCAGGTGGTTTCTCATAGCGGTCCAGAATTCCGTCGGGCGTTCCAAATAGCCTCTTGCTCACGCGAAAGCCAGAAAAACCTCATCGTCAGCGCTTGCCCCAAAAGAAAAATGCCTCCCCCTCTGGCAGGGAGGCATTGTTTCGCATTGCAAAATGCGCCGCTGCCGCACTTGCAGGAAACTAGAGAATGAAGCGCGAAAGATCGCTATTCTTGGCAAGGTCGCCGACGGTCTCGCGGACATATTTGGCGTCGATCGTGTGTTCGGTCCCGGCTTTGTCCGGAGCCGAGAACGAAATCTCATCAAGGACACGCTCCATGACGGTTTGCAGCCGCCGCGCCCCGATGTTCTCCACGGTAGAATTGAGGTCCACCGCGATATCGGCGAGCGCGTCGATGGCATCGTCCGTAATGTTGAGCGTCACGCCTTCCGTTTCCATCAATGCGATATACTGCTTCAGGAGGCTAGCCTCCGGCTCGGTCAGGATCTGGCGCATGTCATCGCGCGAAAGCGCGCTGAGCTCGACCCGGATCGGCAGACGCCCCTGCAATTCCGGCAAGAGGTCCGAGGGCTTTGCGACATGGAAAGCGCCCGAGGCGATGAACAGGATATGGTCGGTCTTGATCGGTCCATATTTGGTCGCAACAGTTGTGCCCTCGACGAGCGGCAGCAGATCGCGCTGCACGCCTTCGCGGGAAACGCCCGCCCCGACGCCGCCGTCACGTGCGGCGATCTTGTCGATCTCGTCGAGGAAGACGATGCCGTCATCCTCTGCCGAACGCATTGCTTCCTTGGTGATCTGTTCCTGGTCGAGAAGCTTGTCCGACTCGTCATTGATTAGGACGCCGTAGGAATCCTTGACCGTGGTCTTCACAGTCTTGGTGCGACCGCCCATCGCCTTGCCAAGCATGTCGCTGAGGTTAAGCACGCCGATATTGGCGCCGGGCATGCCCGGCAGTTCAAAATTCGGCATGCCCGAGCCGGTTTCGGCGACCTCGACTTCGATTTCCTTGTCATCGATCAGGCCGTCGCGAAGTTTCTTGCGGAAGGAGTCGCGCGTTGCCGGGCTTGCCGTCTTGCCAACAAGGGCATCGAGGACACGCTCTTCGGCGTTGACGTGAGCGCGAGCCTTCACTTCTTCGCGCTTCTTCTCACGCACAAGGCCGATTGCGACCTCGACGAGATCACGGATGATCTGTTCCACGTCGCGGCCGACATAGCCGACTTCGGTAAATTTCGTGGCCTCGACCTTGATGAACGGTGCGCCGGCGAGCTTGGCAAGGCGGCGCGAGATTTCGGTTTTGCCGACGCCTGTCGGTCCGATCATCAGGATGTTCTTGGGCATGACTTCTTCGCGCATCTGGCCCTCGAGCTGCTGGCGGCGCCAGCGGTTACGCAGGGCGATGGCAACGGCGCGTTTTGCGTCCTTCTGGCCGATGATGTAGCGATCGAGCTCAGAGACGATTTCACGGGGAGAAAATGTTGTCATTGTATTCTCGTTTCATCTGAAGAAAGTTCAGGATTGTCGCGCGCCATCATGAGGGCGGGACCATAGATGGTTGTGCGGGTGTCGAAAGCGATAAAGCCTGCTTTCTTGTAAGCTTTGACCGCGTGGGCATTGGCCGGATCGGGATCGACGATCACCCGGGGCACGCCCTCTTCGAACAGGAGTGATACGAATTCGTCGAGGAGCCTCGGCCCGTGGCCCTGTCCGATCAGGTCGGGCTCGCCGATGAACTGGTCGAGACCGAGCGTTCCCGTCGGCTGATCCTGATAGGGATGATCGTCCTCCAGATGCGGATCATAGGTCTGCAGATAGCCGATCGCTTCGTCGCCAAGCATGATGATGAAGGGTTCCACCGAAACGCTGTCCATGCTTTCCATGATCAAGGCCATTTCTTCATCGGGGCTCTTGCCCCACCACTTCGCCACATGCGGTTCCGCCAGCCACTCCATGATCATGTTGAGGTGGCGGGGCTCAACCGGAATGAAGCGGTAGTGATAGTGTGGCTCATTCGGCATCGAGACTCTCGAGGGTAACGCTCGTATTGGTGAAAACGCAGATATCCGCGGCGATCTGCATGGCCTTGCGGGCAATTTCCTCGGCGCCAAGGTCGGTATCGGCAAGCGCACGCGCTGCCGCGAGGGCGTAATTGCCACCTGAACCGATGGCCATCACGCCGAATTCCGGCTCCAGCACATCGCCTGTTCCTGTAAGAGCGAGCGTAACCGATTTGTCCGCGACAAGCATCATCGCCTCAAGGCGGCGCAGATAGCGGTCGGTTCGCCAGTCCTTGGCGAGCTCGACGCAGGCGCGCATCAGCTGGTCGGGATATTGTTCAAGCTTGCTTTCAAGCCGTTCGAGCAGGGTAAAGGCGTCTGCGGTGGCGCCGGCAAATCCGGCGATGACATTGCCCTTGCCGATGCGGCGCACCTTGCGTGCATTGCCCTTCATGACCGTGTTGCCGAGGCTGACTTGTCCGTCACCGGCAATGACGACCTTGCCGTTCTTGCGAACCGTAACGATGGTCGTGCCATACATGGTGGAGGGATTGTGTTCTTGCATTGGGTTCTCCTTCAAGCAGGTCCGATTATGCTCCAATTGGCAGCAGATCGAACCCCTTCTGTGCCACTTATGTATGACGCGGCCGCCGAAATGCAAATGCTGCCGGAATCTGCGCCATCAAAGCATTTGGAGATTCGCCGCCCATGTTCTAGAAGGCCACAATTGAAAGCCAGCTTGCGGATCCATGTGGCGGGAAAACAGTAGATGAGCAGCCCTAACAAACGCACGGCAAAGATCGAGCGGACCACCAAGGAAACCTCGATTGCCGTATCGGTTAATCTGGACGGTACCGGCACGTTCAACGTGGCAACGGGCGTCGGTTTCTTTGATCACATGCTGGAACAGCTCTCGCGCCATTCTCTGATCGACATGGACATCAAGGCGAATGGCGATCTTCACATCGACGATCACCACACCGTGGAGGATACGGGCATTGCCATCGGCCAGGCGATCGCCAAGGCTCTCGGCGACCGGCGCGGGATCAATCGTTATGCCTCGCTCGACCTTGCAATGGATGAGACGCTGACCAGAGCGGCGCTTGACGTTTCGGGCAGGCCGTTCCTCGTGTGGCAAGTCGAGTTCTCGGCACCGAAAATCGGCACATTCGATACTGAGCTTGTTCGCGAGTTCTTCCAGGCCCTGTCGCAGAATGCCGGCATCACCTTGCACGTAACGAACCTTTACGGTGCCAACAACCATCATATTGCCGAAACCTGTTTCAAGGCGGTGGCACGAACGTTACGTAACGCCATCGAAACCGATCCCAGGCAGAAGGACGCGATCCCTTCCACCAAGGGTACGCTCAACGGCTAGCGGAGGTTTGGGTCATGGCGAGCTTCCTGGTATTGACACCGCGACCAGACAATGGCGGGCGCAATGAGGACAAGACCGTCTTCATCCGCGACGGCTTTGCGTTTCTCGCGCTCCTTCTGCCTTTTGTGTGGCTGCTCTTTCACAGATTATGGTTCGAGGCGGCCATGGTGCTTGCGGCCGGTGTCGCGATTTCGGCGGTCGGCAGCTATACGGGCCACGATGGAGCTGCCGGGCTGATCGGATTTCTGGTATCGCTGCTTGTTGGGCTGGAGGCGAACCATTGGCGCGCGGCCGCTCTTGAGCGGAGCGGCTTCGAACTTGCCGGCGTCGTCGATGCGCACAACGCAAGCGACGCCGAAACGATCTGGTTTCTCGGAACAGAGCGTTTCCGTCCGGTGCTCCCGGCTAAAAATCCCGTCCCGACCCCCGATACGCCGGGTTTCGCGGCGACGCCGCGTCCGGCACCGCTCGGCGGAATGGTCGGGCTCGTCAGCCATCGCGGAGAGAATTGAGCATGCGCGTTGCCATCATCGACTATGGCTCCGGCAATCTCCGCTCGGCCACGAAGGCATTCGAGCGGGCATCGCGCGAAGCCGGAATAGGTGCGGAGATCGAACTCACAGCCGATGCTGATCGGGTGCTGGGCGCCGACCGCATCGTCCTGCCGGGCGTAGGGGCCTATGCCGATTGTCTCAAAGGTCTTGATGCCGTTCCCGGAATGATCGAGGCGATCCATGAAGTGGTGACGGACAAGGCGCGGCCGTTCCTTGGCATTTGCGTCGGCATGCAGCTCATGTCGTCGCGCGGGCTGGAGAAGACGATCTCCGTCGGGTTCGACTGGATCAAGGGTGATGTCCGCGAAATGGTCCCTTCCGATCCGGCGCTGAAAATCCCGCAAATTGGCTGGAACACCATCCGCCTGACGCGTCCGCACCCGCTCTTCGACGGAATCAGGACTGGGCCGGAAGGCCTTCACGCCTATTTCGTGCATTCCTATTTTCTCGATGCGGAACTTGAAAACGACGTGATCGCCGTTACCGACTACGGCGGCACCGTGACGGCTGCTGTTGCCAACGACAATATGGCGGGGACGCAGTTTCATCCGGAAAAGAGCCAGGCGCTCGGCCTGGCTCTCATCGCCAACTTTCTGAGGTGGAACCCGTGATACTGTTTCCGGCAATCGATCTCAAAGACGGGCAATGCGTGCGCTTGAGGCTCGGCGATATGGAGCAGGCGACCGTTTACAATACGGACCCGGCGGCGCAGGCGAAGGAATTCGAGGACCAGGGCTTCGAGTGGTTGCACGTGGTTGACCTCAACGGCGCCTTTGCTGGCCAGTCCGTCAACGGCGCGGCGGTCGAATCCATCCTCAAGGCGACCAAAAATCCTGTCCAACTCGGCGGCGGCATCCGCACGATCGCGCACATCGAGTCGTGGCTGGCAAAGGGCCTTGCGCGTGTCATCCTCGGTACCGTCGCCGTTCGCGATCCCGCACTGGTTATCGAAGCCTGTAAAACGTTCCCCGGCAAGATTGCCGTCGGCATCGATGCCAAGGGTGGCAAGGTTGCGGTCGAAGGCTGGGCGGAAGCATCGACGCTTGGCGTGATTGAACTTGCGAAGAAGTTCGAGGGTGCGGGCGTTGCCGCGATCATCTACACGGATATCGATCGCGACGGCGTTCTTGCCGGCATCAATTGGGAATCGACGCTGCAACTGGCCGAAGCAGTGTCCATACCAGTCATTGCTTCGGGCGGCCTTGCCTCGATCGCCGATATCGTGCGCATGACCATGCCCGATGCCGCACGGCTCGAAGGCGCGATTTCCGGGCGTGCACTTTACGACGGCCGCATTGATCCGGCGGAAGCGCTGACGGTGCTTCGGCAAGCAAGGGAGCGCGCCGCATGACCCTTAAGGCCCGGGTTATTCCCTGCCTCGACGTCAAGGACGGACGTGTGGTCAAGGGCGTCAATTTTGTCGATCTGATCGACGCCGGCGATCCGGTGGAGGCAGCCAAGGCCTATGACGCGGCGGGCGCCGATGAGCTTTGCTTTCTCGATATTACCGCCTCCTCGGACAATCGCGAGACGATTTTCGATGTGGTAGCCCGCACGGCCGAGCAGTGCTTCATGCCGCTGACGGTGGGCGGGGGCGTACGTACCGTTGCCGACATCCGCAAGCTGCTGCTTGCCGGGGCTGACAAGGTTTCGATCAACACAGCCGCTGTCAACAATCCCGAATTCATTGCCGAGGCGGCTGACAAGTTCGGCAATCAATGCATCGTCGTTGCCATCGACGCAAAGAAAGTATCAGGCGAAGGCGAGGCGGACCGCTGGGAAATCTTCACCCACGGCGGCAGGCAAGCCACAGGCATTGATGCAGTGGACTTTGCCCGCAGGGTCGTCGATCTCGGCGCCGGCGAAATTCTGTTGACCTCGATGGACCGGGATGGCTCGAAGATCGGCTACGACATTCCGGTCACGCGCGCCATTGCCGATGCGGTCAAGGTTCCCGTCATCGCATCGGGAGGGGTCGGCAATCTCGACCATATGGTCGAAGGCATACGCGAAGGTCATGCCTCCGCCGTCCTTGCGGCATCCATTTTCCACTTCGGCACGTATTCGATTGGCGAAGCCAAGGTCCACATGGCGGCAGCGGGTATTCCGATGCGCCTTGATCCCATCCGCTGAGTGGAGACAACCCATGAGTTCATTTACCCTTAGTGACCTCGAACGCATCGTCGCAGAGCGTGCCGCCTCCGCCGATGCCGGATCCTATACGGCAAGCCTCTACGCCAAGGGCATAGGCAAGGCCAGCCAGAAGCTTGGTGAAGAGGCGGTAGAAACCGTGATCGCGGCTGTCTCCGGCGATGCCAAGGGGATTGTTTCGGAGAGTGCTGATTTGCTCTATCATCTTGTCGTTGTTCTTGGAATCTCGGGCATCAAGCTTGACGACGTGCTTGCCGAGCTCGAACGGCGGACGGCGCAAACCGGGCTTGAGGAAAAAGCCGCGCGCGGGCAGGGTTGATCGTGTTCCGTTCTTCGACGAGCGAACGGCAGAGGGAAGGGGAAGTCATGGACCAATTGGCACCCAGCGAGTTTTCGCCTTACCGCTTCTACAGTGCGGAGCGATGGGCGGAGTTTCGTGCCGATACGCCCATGACGCTGACTTACGACGAGATCAAGCGGTTGCGTTCGCTGAACGACCCGATTGATCTCGATGAAGTTACGCGCATCTACCTGTCGCTTTCACGCTTGCTGTCGGCCCATGTCGAGGCGAGCCAGCTTCTGTTCTACCAGCGTCGCCGGTTTCTCAACACCAGCGAATCCTTCAAGACCCCGTTTATTATTGGCATTGCGGGATCGGTCGCGGTTGGCAAATCCACGACGGCACGCGTATTGAAGGAATTGCTGGCGCGTTGGCCGTCGAGCCCGAAAGTCGATCTCGTCACGACCGACGGTTTTCTCTATCCAAACGAGGTGCTTCGCGCTAAAGGCCTGATGGAACGCAAGGGTTTTCCCGAAAGCTATGATGTCGGCATGGTCCTACGCTTTCTCTCGTCGATCAAGGCTGGCCAGCGCAACGTCAACGCGCCGCTCTATTCGCATTTGACCTACGACGTCCTGCCCGGGCAATTTCAGACCGTCGATGCACCCGACATCCTGATTTTTGAAGGCATCAACGTTTTGCAGGTTCGCGACCTGCCGGAGGATGGCAAAATGGTGCCGTTCGTCTCCGATTTCTTCGATTTCTCGATCTATATCGATGCCGATGAAGAGCAGATCCACAAATGGTACATCAGCCGTTTCATGCGGCTGCGCGAGACTGCATTCCGCGATCCGACGTCGTTCTTCCATCGTTATTCCACGATCTCAGAAGATGCGGCGCGCGCCATCGGCGAAAGCCTCTGGGCCAATATCAACCTCAAGAACCTGCGTGAGAACATACTGCCGACACGACCCCGTGCCGATCTTATCCTGCGCAAGGGCGACAATCATTTGATCGAGGAAGTTGCGCTCAGGAAGCTGTGACCCGGCGAAGCGTGAGGTTGATGCGGCCCGTGCCCTTGAGCAGCATCGACGTTCCGGGATAAATCCGGTCGACACCATGATAGGCGAGGCGACCCTCGCCGCCGAGCACAATGACATCACCGCTCGATAAACGCAGCGACTGCGTCTTATCGGTTCGTTTTGTGCCGCCGAAGCGGAACTGGCAGGCATCGCCAAGCGAAACCGAAACGACGGGCGCGTTGAGATTTTGCTCATCGCGATCCTGGTGCTGTCCCATCTTGGCGGTGTTCGCATAGAAATTCACCAGACAGGCTTCGGGCGGCATCGGGAATTCCGAGATATGATGCCAGAGCTGTTGCAGGCGCTCGGGAATAGGTGGCCAAGGTTCCCCAGTAATCGGATGCACAGGCTGGTAGCGATAGCCGCGCTCCTTGTCCGTAACCCAGCCGAGCGCGCCGCAATTGGTCATGCGCACGCTCATCTCCTTGCCGGTTTTCGGCATTGCCGGAACATAAAGCGGCGCCTGTGCAACCACCGCCCTGATATCCTCAACCAATGCGGCCTGCGCCGCCTGATCAAAATAATCGGGATAATAGCGAATTCCAGGTGCCAGCAGGATCATCGTTTTGAATGCAAAGCTTGCCGGCCCGGCAGGACCGGGCCGTGCCTAGTGAAAGGGTTATTTGAGTTCAGGAATGCGCAGCACCTGGCCCGGATAAATCTTGTCCGGATGGGTGAGCATCGGCTTGTTGGCCTCGAAAATAAGCGTGTTTTTGGCGCCCTTGCCCTTGCCATACTGGGCTTCGGCGATCTTCCAGAGATTGTCGCCCTTCTTGACCGTATAGAACACCGGGGCCTTTTCAATCGATCCCGTCGGCGCATTGTCGATCTTGAGCTCGTCGGTTTCGACCTTGGAAATGCCAAGGGAATTGCCAACGGCGATAATCGCCTTTTCGAGAATTTCCTGGTTGGTCACATTTCCCTTGAGAACGGCCTTGTCGCCCTGAACCAAGACCTCGACATTTTCGGTACCGAGCTCGTGGGAGTCGAGCTCCTTCTTCAGATCTTCGGCCTTTGGCTCGTCGTCGCCGATACCGATCTTCTTGCCTACGGATTTAACGAAATCAAACAGTCCCATAACTGGCTCCTGATAATTGTTCAAACCGACATATGCAGTTGTGACATTCCGTGAAGGACTTGAAAAGGCTAGAAAATCACCCGAGCAGATTATAGCGTCGGGTATTGGCGACCAGGACTCTAGTCGCCGGATACCCTGCCACGCATCTTCTTTACGTCGGAACGGCCGGACTTCGCCTTGAGGCGACGCTCGATCGAACCTTTCGTGGGCCTCGTCTTCTTGCGCGGTGGCGGCGGCGGCTCGGCCGCCTTGGCGATCAGCGCAACCATCCGCTCGCGCGCATCTTCCCGGTTGCGCTCCTGCGTGCGGAAGCGGCTTGCCTCGATGAGAATATCACCGTCCTTCGTCGCGCGCTGACCGGCAAGTTTGAGGAGCCGTGCGAAGACTTCGTCGGGCAGGCCCGCATTCGCCGCAAGAAAGCGAAGCTGTACGGCGGTCGAAACTTTGTTGACATTCTGGCCGCCTGGTCCAGCCGAGCGAATGAAGCTCTCCTCCAGATCGCTTTCATCGATCCAGATCCGGTTGGTGATTTTGATCCGGGTGCGGCTCTCTTCCATGCCAGATTGGTAACCCAATCTTTGATTCGCGCAAAGCTGCATGAAATGCAAAGAGCCCCGCCGCGGGCGGGGCTCTTAACAATTGTCTGGCCTATTCTGCGGCGACCGGCATATGCGGCGCGGCAGCCCTGATATCGCTATCCACGTGGCTTTCGAATTTGCCGAAGTTGCGAACGAACATATCGACAAGTTTCATCGCCTGAGCATCATAGGCTGCCTTGTCGGCCCAGGTCGAGCGCGGATCGAGGATCGACTGATCGACGCCTGGCACGGAAACCGGCACGTCGAAGCCAAAGTTCGGATCCGTGCGGAACTCGACGTTCTTCAAGGAACCATCGAGCGCTGCTGAGAGAAGCGCCCGCGTCGCCTTGATCGGCATGCGTTTGCCGGTACCGTAGGCGCCGCCAGTCCAGCCGGTATTGACCAACCAACAATCGACGTCGTGCTCGGCAATGAGTTCGCGCAGCAGGTTGCCGTATTCCGAAGGATGGCGCGGCATGAACGGCGCGCCGAAGCAAGTGGAGAAGGTCGCCTCCGGCTCGGTGACCCCACGCTCCGTGCCCGCGACTTTGGCGGTATAGCCGGAGAGGAAGTGGTACATCGCCTGCGCCGGCGTCAGTTTTGCGATGGGAGGCATGACGCCGAACGCATCGGCGGTCAGCATGATGATATTCTTCGGATGGCTCGCCTTGCCTGTCTTCGATGCATTCGGAATGAAGTCGAGTGGATAGGCGCAGCGTGTGTTCTCGGTCAGCGAACCGTCATTAAAGTCGGGCTGACGGCTTGCGTCCAAAACGACGTTCTCGAGAACGGTGCCGAAGCGCTGCGTCGTCGCGTAGATCTCGGGCTCCGCTTCGGCGGACAGACGGATCGTCTTGGCATAGCAGCCACCTTCGAAGTTGAAGACGCCGTGCTCGCCCCAGCCATGTTCGTCGTCGCCGATCAGCGTGCGCGAAGGATCAGCCGACAGCGTGGTCTTCCCGGTGCCGGAGAGGCCGAAGAATACGGCGGTATCGCCATCAGGACCCTCATTGGCGGAACAGTGCATCGGCATTACCCCCTTGGCGGGAAGAATATAGTTCAATGCCGTGAAGACAGATTTCTTCATCTCCCCCGCATAGGCCGATCCGCCGATGAGAACGATGAGGCGATTGAGGTCGACAGCGATGACCGTTTCCGTCCGCGTGCCATGGCGCGCGGGATCGGCACGGAATGACGGCAGGTCGATAATCGTCATTTGCGGCACGAAGCTCGTGAGCCTGTCGCGATCGGGACGGATCAGCAGATTGCGGATGAACAGGGAATGCCAGGCAAACTCGGTGATGACGCGGGTGTTGAGCTTGTAGTCGTCATCGGCGCCGCCGACGAGATCCTGAACGAAGAGTTCCTTGCCTTTCGCCTGCTCCATGAAGTCGGCATAGAGCAATTCGAACTTTTCCGGTGAAATCGGCGCGTTGTTATCCCACCAGACATGTGCTTCGGTCGAACTGTCGCGCACGACGAACTTGTCTTTCGGCGAGCGTCCCGTGTGCTGACCGGTCCGGGCCACCAACGCACCCTGGGCGGTTAGCTGTGCTTCGCCGCGGCGTACGACTTCTTCATAAAGTTCAGCTGCTTCGAGGTTGTAATAAACCGCCGAAAGTTCCTTCAAGCCTGAGTTGCCGAGCGCGATTGACGCGTTGTGGATACCGGTTTCTCTAGTCATGTGTCCGCCGTTGTTAGGGTCAATAGATGCATTCGCCGCATTCTTGCATCATCATACAAGAACGCGGCTACGTCTCGTCAAAAGCAGAAAAATTGAATAGTTTCAAATATTTAATCGATTTAAAGAATTTAAATATTTTTAAATCGGTTTAAGTAAGGGGAAATTTCCGTGCTCTTCCCTTTACGTAAGACAGGCCCGGACCGGTCCGGGTGACACCGCCGCGGATCTGTGCCACATTTTGTACCTAATTTGTACTGCACAAGCTGTGCAGACCAATGGCATAAGGAAGGCAGCGCATGAGGGAAGTCCCCGCAATGCAAACAATCGCGCTCGTCGATGACGACCGCAACATTCTGACGTCCGTTTCGATTGCGCTCGAATCGGAAGGCTATCGCGTCGAAACCTATACGGATGGCGCCTCCGCGCTCGACGGCCTGATGGCGCGCCCGCCGAACCTTGCCATTTTCGACATCAAGATGCCCCGCATGGACGGTATGGAGTTGCTACGCCGCCTGCGCCAGAAGTCCGACCTGCCGGTCATCTTCCTTACCTCCAAGGATGACGAAATCGATGAGTTGTTCGGCCTCAAGATGGGTGCGGACGACTTTATCACCAAACCGTTCTCGCAGCGCCTTCTCGTCGAGCGGGTCAAAGCCGTGCTGCGCCGCGTCGCCGCGCGTGATGGCACCGTTAAGCCGGGAAGCCCGCAGGCCAAATCCCTCGAACGCGGCCAGTTGGTAATGGACCAGGAACGCCACACTTGCACATGGATGGGCGAACCGGTGACGCTGACAGTCACCGAGTTCCTGATCCTGCATTCGCTGGCGCAGCGCCCCGGCGTGGTCAAGAGCCGCGATGCGCTCATGGATGCCGCTTATGACGAGCAGGTCTATGTCGACGATCGCACCATCGACAGCCACATCAAGCGCCTGCGCAAAAAGTTCAAGGTCGTCGACGACGATTTCGACATGATCGAAACACTTTACGGCGTGGGCTACCGTTTTCGCGAAACCTGATAGAATAGCCGCGGTATAGGTTAGTTGACGGATGGGCTTGAGCGGGCCCTTTGCTTTCACAGGCGTGTGATCCGCTGTAAAACAAGGTTGTCTCGTGGCGCTATGAATGCCATGAGACGCCGCGATCAAGGTTCTTTGAGGAATAAATGGTAGCCGGGCTGCAAAGCGGCAATATTACGCGCAAGAGCGCCGTCATGCGCCGGAAGCGCTCGCTTGCTCTGCGTCGCTTCTTCAAGCCGCTTAACCGCGTCTTCGGCAACTATCTTTTCTCGAGCCTCACGCGACGCATCCTCTTCCTCAACCTCGCCGGCCTCGCCGTTCTCTTATCCGGCATCATGTATCTCAACCAGTTTCGCGACGGTTTGATCGATGCCCGCGTCGAAAGCCTGATGACGCAGGGTGAGATCATTGCAGGCGCCATTGCGTCATCAGCGACCGTCGATACCAATTCGATCGCCATAGATCCGGAAAAGCTGCT
The DNA here is from genome assembly GCF_013327855.1 of Phyllobacterium pellucidum. Classification (GTDB taxonomy): domain Bacteria; phylum Pseudomonadota; class Alphaproteobacteria; order Rhizobiales; family Rhizobiaceae; genus Phyllobacterium; species Phyllobacterium pellucidum. Next base: position 516,036 of record NZ_JABUMX010000003.1, read on the forward strand.
TGAACTCCAGGCCGGCCAAAGCATCACGCCATCGCCGGACGTTCTCGACAATCTCGATTTCCCGATCAATCCGGAACGCGTTGCCCCAGTTCTTCGCCGCCTCATCTCGCCGACGCGGACCCGCGCCCGCATCTACGACCGCGACTCGAACCTGCTTCTCGATTCCCGCCACCTTTATTCGCGTGGACAGGTGTTGCGTTATGAATTGCCGCCCATCGACGGGGAAGAGCCCAGTTTCTTCGAGCGTCTGACCAATCGCATGACGAGGCTGCTGCGCCGCAGCGACCTGCCGATCTACCAGGAGCAGCCGGGCGGCAATGGTTCGTCCTATCCGGAAATCGTCAAGGCGCTGACGGGTTCGCCGGCAACTGTCGTGCGTATGACCGAGAAGGGCGAGCAGATCGTTTCCGTCGCCGTTCCTATCCAGCGTTTCCGTGCTGTTCTCGGCGTTCTGCTGCTTTCCACGGAAGGCGGCGACATTGACAAGATCGTCCAGGGCGAACGTTACGCGATCATCCGCGTCTTCACGGTTGCGGCCCTGGTCATGGCGATCCTTTCCCTGTTTCTGGCATCCACCATCGCCAATCCGTTGCGGCGTCTCGCCGCCGCGGCCGATCGCGTGCGCCATGGCGTGAAGAACCGCGAAGAGATTCCGGATTTTTCCGAACGCCAGGATGAGATTGGCCATCTATCGACGTCCATCCGCGACATGACCAACGCGCTCTATGCCCGGATCGAGTCGATCGAAAGCTTTGCGGCCGATGTCAGCCATGAACTGAAGAACCCCCTTACTTCGCTGCGCAGCGCCGTCGAAACCTTGCCGCTTGCGAAGAACGACGAGTCGCGCAAACGCCTGATGGATGTCATCCAGCACGATGTGAAGCGCCTTGACCGCCTGATCACCGATATCTCCGACGCCTCCCGTCTCGATGCTGAACTGGCCCGCGAAGATTCCGAGCATGTCGACCTCAAGATGCTTCTCGGCAACCTCGTGACAGCAGCCCGCGAAGTCCGCCGCAACAAGAAGGACACGCGCATCGAGTTGGTCGTCGGCAAGCTTCCAAACAACCGCAAGGGCTTCTATGTCGTCGGCCACGATCTTCGTCTTGGCCAGGTCGTCTCCAACCTCATCGAGAATGCGCGCTCCTTCGTCCCGATAGAGGGCGGCGTTATTACCGTTTCGATGCAGCATATGGGTGATCGCATCCGCATTCTCGTCGAGGACAATGGCCCGGGCATCCGCGTGGAGCAGATCGATCGTATTTTTGAGCGCTTCTACACCGACCGGCCTGCCGGGGAGGCGTTCGGGCAGAATTCCGGTCTCGGGCTTTCGATCAGCCGCCAGATCATCGAGGCGCATGGCGGCACCCTCAATGCCGAAAACATTCCCGATCCCAAGGATCCGGAGAATTATCTCGGCGCCCGCTTTACCGCCATTCTGCCGGTTGAGGCTTGATGGCACGCATGCCGGGAGAACTGATCCATGCAACGGCTATCATCATCGCCGACCACGGCGTCCTGATCGTCGGCCCGTCCGGTGCCGGGAAATCATCAATAGCGCGGGCACTCATCGAGCGTACCAACACAAGGGGCATGTTCGCAGCGCTGGTCAGTGATGATCAATGCCAATTACACCCATCTTCGGGACGTCTCATCTGTTCGGCCCCGGCATCGCTGCGGGGCGGAATCGAGGTGCGTGGGTCGGGGCTTCACGCGGTCGATCATGAAGGCACTGCCGTCATTCATCTTATTGTCGAACTCGTCGATAAAGCAGAGGCGGTTCGATTTGCTGATGAGGAGACGACACAACTTCAGGGCGTCGCAATTCAGCGCCTCCGCCTACCGGAAGGCGAGGTGGAATCCGCTTCCAGAGCCATCGAGGCGTGGCTTTTCGAGCCCCAATGGAAAAAATTAACGAGCTAATCCAGATGGTTGCCCTTTTGCACTGCGATAAAATGACTATGCGTCTTGGTGGCGCCATTTTTCCACTTGCCTTCGCGATTCGTCCTGCCAGAATGCGACACCTGCCAAACGGGGCATTCAATGCGCGGAAAAAAGCCCAAGCTGAAGGGCGCGGCGCGACAGGAGCAGTTTCAGAATGATCGGACTCGTGCTTGTGACGCACGGAAGACTGGCCGAAGAATTTCATCATGCTGTTGAGCATGTGGTCGGCCAGCAGGAATATTTGGAAACCGTATCGATCGGTGCGGATGATGATATGGAACAGCGTCGCCGGGATATCGTCGATGCAGTTGCCCGCGCCGACAATGGTTCGGGTGTTATTATCCTGACGGACATGTTTGGCGGGACGCCTTCCAATCTCGCCATATCCGTGATGGAATCGGGCAAGATCGAAGTGATTGCGGGCGTAAACCTGCCGATGCTTATCAAGCTCTCCAGCGTTCGCCTGACCAATGACATGGCGGCGTCGTTGCGCGAAGGCCAGGACGCCGGTCGAAAATATATTAACGTGGCCAGCCAGGTGCTGACAGCCAAATAGAGGTCATGAATGCGCCTGACTGCAGAAACGACCGGTACGTTCAATCCGGACAACGCGCTTGTGGAGTCATTCGAAATCATCAATCGCCGCGGCTTGCACGCGCGCGCTTCCGCCAAGTTCGTTCAACTTGTCGATGGTTTCGATGCGCATGTCCGGGTCGAGAAAGATGGCATGACAGTCGGCGGAACATCGATCATGGGCCTGATGATGCTCGCCGCTTCGCCCGGTTGCTGCATAAAAGTTAGCGCATCCGGTGTGCAGGCGCGCGAGGTGATGCAAGCGCTTGGTTCGCTGATCGCCGATAAATTCGGCGAAGAAGCTTGAGCGCCGATTTTTAAGATCGCTCAAATTGGATATGCACGCATAAGGATTTCTTTATGTCCCATTGTGCGGCGCGCCCTAATCTGCTAGTCAACTCCATCTCCGGCCACGCTGTTCAAGCGCGCGGCCATACGGAATTTGCGAAAAATGGAGTTGGCACAGATGGCCGAGAAGCAGGATTATATCGTCAAGGACCTTGAGCTCGCCTCGTGGGGCCGCAAGGAAATCGAGATCGCCGAGACAGAAATGCCGGGCCTGATGGCGAGCCGCGAGGAATTTGGCCCGTTGCAGCCGCTGAAGGGCGCCCGGATCACCGGTTCGCTGCATATGACGATCCAGACGGCGGTTCTCATTGAAACCTTGCAGGCGCTCGGGGCCGAGGTGCGCTGGGCCTCGTGCAACATCTTCTCGACGCAGGATCACGCTGCAGCTGCAATTGCAGCCACCGGCACGCCGGTCTTTGCGGTCAAGGGCGAAACCCTTGAGGAATATTGGACCTACACGGACCAGATTTTCCGGTGGCCGGACGGTCAGCCGTCGAATATGATCCTCGACGATGGCGGCGATGCCACCATGTATATCCTTATCGGCGCCCGCGCCGAAGCTGGCGAGGACGTTCTTTCCAATCCCGGCAGCGAGGAAGAGGAAATCCTGTTTGCGCAGATCAAGAAGCGCATGAAGGAAACACCCGGCTTCTTCACCAAGCAACGCGAAGCCATCAAGGGCGTCACGGAAGAGACGACGACGGGCGTCAATCGCCTCTATCAGCTGCAGAAGAAGGGCTTGCTTCCCTTCCCGGCGATCAATGTCAATGACAGCGTCACCAAGTCGAAGTTCGACAACAAGTATGGCTGCAAGGAATCGCTGGTCGACGGTATCCGCCGCGCCACGGACGTCATGATGGCCGGCAAGGTTGCCGTCGTTTGTGGCTACGGCGACGTCGGCAAGGGCTCTGCCCAGTCGCTCAACGGCGCCGGCGCACGCGTCAAGGTAACGGAAGTCGACCCTATCTGCGCGCTGCAGGCGGCCATGGACGGCTTCGAAGTCGTCACGCTCGAGGACGCAGCGCCGACGGCTGACATCGTGATCACCACGACCGGCAACAAGGACGTCATCACGCTCGATACCATGCGCAAGATGAAGGACATGGTCATCGTCGGCAATATCGGCCACTTCGACAATGAGATTCAGGTCGCAGCGCTGCGCAATCTCAAATGGACCAACATCAAGCCGCAGGTTGACATGATCGAATTCCCGGATGGCAAGCGCATGCTGCTTCTGTCGGAAGGACGCCTGCTCAATCTCGGTAACGCGACCGGCCATCCGAGCTTCGTCATGTCTGCTTCCTTCACCAACCAGGTGCTGGCGCAAATCGAGCTCTACAGCCGTGGCGAGAAGTACAAGAACGAAGTCTATGTTCTGCCCAAGCACCTCGACGAAAAAGTCGCGCGCCTGCATCTCGACAAGCTCGGAGCGAAATTGTCGGTTCTTTCCGAAGAACAGGCCGCCTATATTGGTGTAACGCCGAAGGGTCCCTTCAAGTCGGACCACTACAGATATTAATTCTCGTTAGTAACGACACAAGATATGGACGCCGGGGGATTGACAAATTCTCCGGCTTTCTTTTTTACAGCCAGTTCTTCCCGTCGATTCGCTCAAGGTTTATTCTAGTGATTCGGGATAGCGCTGTTCCCGGTGGGCCAAGCGATTGAAAAATCGAAGGGAAGGAGCAGCGGGCATTCGCCAGACGGGGTAGCGACGGTTGATATGAAGATTGAAAGCGGTGTTCGCAGGAGACATCCGGCACGGGCATTTCCGGTGCTGAAGGAACTGCGGATCTTGGCGTGCCGCGCCTGCTCCTCTCTCGCAATTCTTTCGGCGTTTTCATTTCCGGCCCGCGCCGAGGATGCTTTTGGCAAGATCAGCACGCCTTTCGGGGTCGAGGTCGGCACGTTCGAGGTCATCCAGTTCGCCATGTTCCTTGGCGCCATGGGGGCCGCCTTGCTCTCGGCAGGCTGGCTGATCCGTGAACGCAGCCGCATTGCCAATGAGAACCGCCAGTTGCGCGACAAGGTCGCCGATCTCAATGTCACGGTGCAGCGCAACGAGGCCATGCTGAATCTGAAGGATCAGCGCATCATCGTCTGGGAAGGTGGATCGAGCACACCCAACCTGATCGGCAATCTTCCGCCGGAGATCGGCGTGCCGGAGCCCCGCTCGCTCTTCCTTGCCTTCGGTCGCTGGTTGCGCGTGGATTCGGTTACCTTGCTCGATCGCTCCATCGCCGCTTTGCGCGAAAAGGCACGCCCCTTCGATATCACCGTCGAAACGACAAAGGGGGCACCGCTGGAAATCCAGGGCCGTACCTCGGGCGGATATGCCATTGTTCGCTTCATCAATGTTGGCGAAGCAAGGGCCGAGCAAGCGCTGCTCAAGACCGAGAATTACCAGTTGAGCGAAGCGATCGGCACCCTGCGGGGATTGCTCGAATCGGTCGACATGCCGGCATGGAGCCGCGATGCCGATGGGCGGCTCAACTGGGCCAATCCTGCTTACGCCAAGGCAGTCGACGCGCGAGAACCGCACGCCGCCGTCAGTGAGGCGCGTGAATTGTTCGGCGCACAGGCACGCGAACGCATGGAACGGGAAAAGGCCGCGTCGCGGCGCTTCAACGAACAGCTTTCGACAGTGGTAGGTGGAGACCGGCGCGTCTTCCGTGTGACCGACGTTGCCGGCACGACCTGCTCGGCCGGTGTCGCCGTTGATATCAGCGAAGTCGAGCTTATCCGCGAAGAATACAAGCAAACCGTCCTCAATCATTCCGACACGCTGGACCAGTTGAACTCGGCCGTCGCGATGTTCGATGCCAACCGCAGGCTGCAGTTCTTCAACCAGGCCTTTGCCAAGGTCTGGGGACTCGAAACGGCGTTTCTCGAAAGCCACCCTGACAATTCCATGCTGCTCGACAGGTTCCGCAGTGACGGCATTTTGCCGGAGCAACCGGATTGGCGGCGCTGGAAGGAACAGGTTCTTTCGGCTTATCATTCGGTCGAACCGCAGGAACACCTCTGGTACCTGACGGATGGCCGTACGCTGCGGGTCATCGTCAATCCGCAGCCGAAGGGCGGCGTCACCTGGGTCTTCGAGAATCTCACGGAAAAGCTAGAACTCCAGAGCCGGTACAACACGCTGATCAAGGTGCAGGGCCAGACGCTCGATCACCTGGCCGAGGGTGTCGCCGTTTTTGGATCAGACGGCAAGGTCCGCCTTTTCAATCCTGCTTTTGCTTCGCTCTGGTCGCTGAAAAAGGAACAGATCGCGGAAGGCATGCATATTTCGGCTGTCCGGCGGCTGTGCGAACCGGTTTCGGATGCCGTGCACTGGGAAGCCTTCGTGACGACCGTCACCGGGTTTGACGATGAGCGGCAGTCGCTCTCCGGGCATATAGAACTCAGCACCGGTAAGATATTGTCCTACGCGACGGCGCCTCTGCCGAACGGTCAGACCATGCTGACCTTCGTCAATGTGACCGACTCGGTGCAGGTTGAGCGAGCCCTGAAGGAGAAGAACGAAGCGCTCGAACGTACGGACGAATTGAAGAACGACTTCGTACAGCACGTCTCTTACGAGTTGCGCTCGCCGCTGACCAATATCATTGGCTTCACCGAACTCCTGCAGACGCCCATGACGGGGCCGCTGAACGAGAAGCAACGCGATTATCTCGACCATATAGGAACTTCGTCGTCGGTCCTTTTGACCATCGTCAATGATATTCTAGATCTGGCCACCGTCGATGCGGGGATCATGGAACTTGATATCAGCGATGTTTCCGTGGCGGACGCGATCACGACCGCGTCGGAAAAAGTCGCCGACCGGCTGAAGGAACACAATATCCTTCTCGACATCCGCATCACGCCAGGGGCGGGCTCTTTCCGAGCCGACGCCAGCCGGGTGAAGCAGGTGCTGGCAAATCTCCTGAGCAATGCCGCCAACTATGCGCCGGAAGGCAGCACCGTAACCCTGTCCTGCTGGCGCGAGCAGGCCGAAATGGTGTTCAGCGTCGAGGACAAGGGGCCGGGCATGCCGGGCTATGTGCTCGACAGCATCTTCAAGCGATTCCAGCCCTATCCGAATGGCGGGCGCAAGCGCGGCGCCGGATTGGGCCTTTCCATCGTCAAGGGTTTCGTCGAACTGCATGGCGGCACAGTCGATATTGAAAGCGCCGCCGGCAAAGGCACGCTGGTGACATGCCGCTTCCCGCTCGAGGCGCGGACCTTCAGCATCGCTGCCGAATAAGGCGTCCATGGCACCGATCATCGTTCAATTGGCAACGACTGAGGATACTGAGCGGTTTGGACAGGACCTTGCCCTGGCGCTGCGCAAGGGAGACCTCGTGGCTCTTTCGGGCGATCTTGGAGCCGGCAAGTCGACGCTCGCCCGCGGTCTCATCCGCACGATTGCAGCGGACAATGATTACGAGGTTCCAAGTCCCACATTTACATTGGTTCAATCCTACCCGGAATTGCGACTGCCGGTCAGCCATGTCGATCTCTATCGCCTCTCCTCGGCCGAGGAAGTCGACGAACTTGGCCTGGAGGAAGCGCTGGAGGATGGCGTCGTGCTGGTCGAGTGGCCGGAGCGCGCCGGAGGCGCTCTGCCGCGCGAGAACCTTCATATCAAGCTTACCCACGTGAGGGAGGGACGAGAGGTCAGGATCGATGGTGACGCGGCGACACTTGCTCGCGTCGAACGCTCCCTCGCCATTCGCGCCTTCCTTGCCTCGTCGGGCTTTCCAAAGGCGGAGCGGCGCTATCTTCTCGGCGACGCCTCGGCGCGCGGCTACGAGACGATTGCCAACGATGGTCAGTCGCCGCTGATCCTGATGAACTCGTCCTACAATCCCGGCGGTCCGATCCTGCGCGACGGCAAGACCTACATGCAGATTGCGCATCTGTCGCAGTCGGTGACCGCTTTCGTCGCGATCGACAAACTGCTTCAAGCAAATGGTTTCTCCGTTCCCGAAATCCATGCCGCCGATCTCGATGCGGGCTTTCTGATTATCGAGAATCTCGGCAACGAGGGCATCCTCGATGCGCAGGGGCTCCCGGTGCTCGGCCGGTATGAGGCGGCGGTGCGCCTGCTGGCCAGATTGCATCAATATTCGTGGCCGCAGGACATCGAAGCCGCTGACGGTTATGCACATCATATCCACCGCTTCGATCGCGACGCGATGATGATCGAGGTCGAGCTCCTGTCGGAGTGGTATGTGCCGCGAATGCGTGGCGCAGCACTCTCGCACGAGTTGAAACAGGATTATGTGGCAGCATGGGACGAAGTCTTTAGCCAACTCAAAGATGCCGAGCTGAGCCTGCTTCTCAGAGACGTGCATTCGCCCAATATTCTGTGGCGCGCCGACCGGAAAGGCATGGACCAGGTAGGGCTGATCGATTTTCAGGATGCGATGATCGGGCCTTCCGCCTATGACGTCGCGTCCCTTGTACTCGATGCGCGGGTGACCATTTCTCCGGAACTGCAGGACCATCTGCTCCTGGCATATCTGGCAGAACGACGGGCCGCCGACGCGAAATTCGATGAAGCGAAATTCCGCAAAGCCTTTGCCATCATGGCTGCGCAGCGCAACGCCAAGATTCTCGGCATTTTTGTCCGCCTCGACGAGCGCGACGGCAAGCCAGCCTATCTAAAGCATCTCCCACGCATTCAGATGTATTTTATCCGTGCGTTGCAGCACGAGGCTCTGGCGCCGATCGGAAATTGGTGCGAGAAGGCCGGCATACTCGATCCGGAGTTCCATTGATGAAATCTCCTCGCACGGCGATGGTTCTTGCAGCCGGTCTCGGTACGCGTATGGCCCCACTTACGCTCACGACGCCAAAGCCGTTGATTAAGGTAGCCGGCAAACCATTGCTGGATTGGGGCCTTGATGCCTTGCGTGCTGCGGATGTCGAGCGCGCAATCGTCAATGTCCACTATCTCGCGGACCAGATTGAACAGCATGTAGCGGGGTACAGGCTGCCGTCGATTATCGTATCGGACGAGCGGGCTGAACTTCTCGATTCCGCCGGCGGCATCGTCAATGCACTGGATCAGATTGGAAACGAACCGTTTTACGTCATCAACGCCGACACATTCTGGATCGATAGGGCGCGCTCAAATCTTGTCCTGCTCGCGGAAGGGTGGGATGATGATCGGATGGATATTCTTCTCATGGTCGCGAACAAGAACCAGGCGACGGGCTATGACGGGCGCGGCGATTTTCATATGGACAAACAGGGGCGGCTCAGTCGTCTTAGGGGGGGCGAAACATCTCCCTATATCTATGCCGGCGCCGCAATCATCCACCCGCGCATCTTCGCCGGCGCGGCGCCAGGAAAGGCGTCGCTCAATCTCTATTTCGACGCAGCGATTGCTGCGGACCGGCTCTACGGCCTGCAGATGGACGGCCTTTGGCTGACGGTGGGCACGCCGGCGGCAATAGGCGAGGCGGAAGCGGCCATCGCCGCACATAAGGTTCATGGTTGAGCGCAGACGACCGCGGGTATTTTCGATTGCTCCCGGCGTCCCATTTCTGCCGGCGCTGATCGAAGCCATCCAGTCCGGAACACTGATCCCGGGCTTTCCCGCCGACCCTCGCGATCCCATGGCGCTGGCGCGGGCGACGATCTACGTGCCGACGCGGCGCGCGGCGCGAACCTTGCGCTCCCTGCTCGTCGAAAAAAGCCCGGTGAAATCGGCGATCCTCCCCGTCATTCGGCCGCTCGGGGATGTGGACGAAGATGCCGCCATGTTCGACATAGGCTCGGAGGCGTTCTTCGATCTTTTGCCGCCCATCAATGCGACGGAGCGGCTGCTGCTTCTGGCGAGCCTGGTAAGGCCTTGGCGCGAGCGTTTGCCCGACCATGTGCGTGCGCTCTTCGGCAATGAGGAAATTGCCATTCCGGCGACAACCGCCGACGCCATATGGCTGGCGCGCGATCTTGCCGGACTGATGGACCAGGTTGAAACCGAGGCGAGTGGCTGGGCGACGCTTGGCAATATCGTGGCTGAGGACCTACCGAACTGGTGGCAGGTCACGCTCGAATTCCTCGATATCGTCACCGGCGTCTGGCCGCAAATCCTGGAGGACCGCCGTCGTTCCAATCCCGCCGCGCATCGCAATCGCCTTATCGAGCTGGATGCCGAACGTCTCTTGCGTAGTCCGCCTTCGGGGCCGGTGATCGCGGCCGGTTCGACAGGGTCGATCCCGGCCACCGCCAAGCTGCTTGCGGCGATTGCATCATTGCCGCAAGGGGTGGTCGTTCTGCCCGGCCTCGATCGCGATCTCGACCCAGCGAGTTGGGATATCCTGACCAAGGTCGACGACAACCCCTCCATGTTTGGCCACCCCCAATACGGCCTGCGCAAACTCCTGGGGGAGCTTGGCATTCTGCGCGACGATGTCGTTCCACTGGGGACGCCCCAACCCGGAATGCGGGCGCGCGAGCGCCTTGTCAGCGAGGCGATGCGACCCGCCGACACCAGCGAGGCCTGGGCATATCTCGACCGGTCGGGCGCATTTTCCGAAGCCACTGCCGATATTTGTCTGATCGAAGCGGCGAATGAACGCGAAGAAGCGCTCGCTGCCGCATTGGCCCTGCGCGAAGCGATTGAGGATTCGGGTCGTACCGCAGCGCTCGTAACCGCCGATCGGGATCTGGCGCGGCGCGTTTCTACGGAACTCGCCCGCTTCAACATCATCGCCGACGATTCCGGCGGCCATGCACTCCGCGAGACCTTGCCGGCGACGTTGATGCGCCTGGCGCTGGAGACGGTGTTCAACCCTGGCGATCCCGCTGCGCTTTTGGCACTGCTCAAGCATCCGCTGACGCGCATCGGCGGGCAGCGCGGCAAGGTGCGCAAAGTGGCCGAGACCATCGAACTCGTCGCCCTGCGTGGAGGGACCGGACGCGCGACCCTTGCGGACCTTGGAGCCTTCTTCAATCACCGGCTCGCGGAAACGAGCGGCACGCCCTTCGAACCGCTGTGGCTGCGGCACCTGTCAGCGACGGATATCGAGGAGGCACGAGCGATCTGCGATGCGCTGAGCCAGTGCATGGCGCCAATCGTTGCCATGGCAGGTCAATCCGGCGCCGTCGCCTTGCCCGAAATCATCCATGCGAGCGTTACCGCGCTCGAAAATCTTGTACGCGACGACAATGGCGATATTTCTACGCTTTACGAAGGGTCGGCGGGCGAGCAGTTTGCGGCTTTCTTGCGCAACCTCGTCTCGGCCGATACCGGTCTGGAATTTGCGCCCGCCGAATGGCCCGCCATGGTCGAGGCGCTCCTCGCCGGCGAAGTCGTGAAGCCGAAAGTCGGCGCCCATCCACGCCTCTTCATCTGGGGCGCGCTCGAAGCCCGCCTGCAAACCGTCGATGCAGTCGTCATTGGCGGTTTGAATGAAGGATCCTGGCCGGGCAAAACGCGCAACGATCCTTTCATGTCGCGGCCGATGAAGTCGATCATCAAGCTCGAACCGCCGGAACGACGGACCGGCCTTGCAGCCCATGATTTCCAGATGGCGATGGGCATGGGTAAGGTCGTTCTTACCCGTTCGCAACGCTCGGCAAATGCACCGACGGTGGCCTCCCGCTGGCTGCAACGGCTGGATACGGTGCTTGGCAAGGATGCCGGTGCGACATTGCGGCAGCGAGGCGGCAAGTATCTTGGCTGGGCGCGCGAAATCGATCGCGCCGTCGATGAAGATTTCGTCAAGCGCCCGGAACCGAAGCCGCCGCTCGATGCACGGCCGAAGCATTTCTCGGTGACCGAAATCGAAACCTTGCGGCGTGATCCATACGCGATTTTTGCGCGGCGCATCCTGCGCCTGCGCCCGATCGAGCCTTTGATCCGCGATCCCGACGTTGCCGAACGCGGCTCGCTCTTTCATGACATCCTCGCCGCATTCACTGGCGAGAACATCGATCCGGTTGATGACGATGCCATGGCAAAGCTTATGGATATAGGGCGGCGCCATTTTGATGCGAGCGCTCTGCCGGAGGAAATCGATGCGGTCTGGTGGCCACGATTTCAGATGCTGGTGCCGGAGTTCATCAATTGGGAGCGCGGGCGCGCGCAACTCATCGCCGAGAGGCATGCGGAAATCGCATCCAAAAAGATTGCGGTTGATTCGACCGGCGTTACCTTGTCGGGGCGCGCTGACCGCGTCGATATCCGCCGCGACGGAACCGTCGACATCATTGACTACAAGACCGGTTCGACACCGTCGGTGCGGCAGGCGCACGTCCTGCTAGCCCCGCAGCTCGCTTTGGAAGCGGCGTTGCTGGCCCGCGGAGGATTTCATGAGGTCGGGCGGCGCAATGCAACCGACCTGCTGTATGTCCGTTTGAGGCCACGAGGAAAGGTCGTCCCCGAATCGATTCTAGAAACCCGCAACAGCAGGAAATCCGCGCCGGACCTTGGAGAGTTGGCGTGGCATCGCCTGAGCGAGCTTTTGAACGCCTACCGCGACGCCGGCAAAGGCTACCTGTCACGCGCCCTGCCATTCAAGGAGGGCGATCTGACCGGCGACTATGATCACCTCGCTCGCGTGCTGGAATGGTCTGCAGGCGGCGCCGACGACGACGGTGAAGGGTCATGAAGAAGCCGCTCGCCATTCCGGTGGAAACCATTCGCGATCAGAACCGCGCCGCCGACCCGAAGGATTCCGTCTGGGTGTCGGCGAATGCCGGTTCGGGCAAGACCCATGTTCTCACCGAACGCGTCATCCGGCTGCTGCTGGATGGGACCGATCCGTCCAAGATTCTGTGCCTGACCTATACGAAGGCTGCGGCTGCGGTCATGCAGAACCGTGTCTTTGCCCGCCTGTCGGAATGGGCGACGATGGATGAGGCCGCGCTCAGCCGCACGATTGAGAAAATCGACGGGGAACGTCCAGTTCCGAAAAGGTTGACGCAGGCACGCCGCCTCTTTGCCCGCGCGCTCGAGACACCGGGCGGGTTGAAAATCCAGACCATCCACGCCTTCTGTGAAGCGATCCTGCATCAGTTTCCGCTCGAAGCGAATATCGCCGGTCATTTCGAATTGATGGACGATTTGATGCAGGTCGCGCTCGTCGGCGAAGCGCGCCGGCAACTGTTGCAAACCGCCCGGCTCGATCACAATGTCGAGCTTGCAGGCGCCTTCGGGGACGTGCTCGACGCGGCCGGTGAATTCGGCCTGCAAGCGCTGCTCGATGAAGCCATCGTGAAACGGCATGACCTCACGTCATTCATCCGTGAAGTCGGCCACGATGGATTGCGCCGCCAGACGTTCTATGGGCACTTCGGCTTTACAGGCGATGAAACGGAAGACGAAATAGTCGCCGAATTCTGGCCGCTGCCTGAACTCGATGATGGGGTGCTCGGGGAGCTTCTCGACATTTCCGAAGGCGCCAAGCGCGCAGTCGACTTTGCGTGGCTGATCCGGTCCGCCGAGCAGGCGAGCCGCACCGAGGAACTGGAGGAGTTTCTGCGGGAAGCCTTTTACCTGAAATCCGGCGAACCGATCAGCGGCGCCAAGCTCGCGACCCGGGCCGTGATCGACAGGGTGCCCGACTTCGAGGATCGCTTCGAGAGAGCGGCGGAGCGGGTGCGCGGCGGCCTTGACCGCCTCAAGCAATACAGGCTCATCGGACTGACCCTGTCCGCATTCGTGCTGGTGGACGAGCTGCTCGGCCGCTATCAGGAAATGAAGCGGTCTCGCGGTCTGCTCGATTTCGACGACCTTATCGTGCGCACGGTCAATCTACTGCAACGCCAGGATGCGGGCCCCTGGGTGCAGTACAAGCTCGACAAGGGCATCGATCACATACTTGTCGACGAGGCACAGGATACGAGTCCCAACCAGTGGAAAGTTATCCGGCTGCTCAGCGAGGAATTCTTTGCCGGCAAAACAGCGCGTGAGATACGCCGCACTCTGTTTGCGGTGGGTGATGAGAAGCAGTCGATCTATTCGTTCCAGGGGGCCATTCCGGAGGATTTTGCCGCTCACGGCAGGGCAACGGAACGCAATGCCGATCAGGCGGATCTGAGCTTCGCCAAGGTCAGCCTCAACTTCTCTTTCCGCTCCGCCCCGGACGTGCTCTCGGCTGTAGACAGGGTTTTTGCAAGGGCCGAAGCGCACCGTGGCTTTGGCCGCGATCATGGATCGACTGTCCACACAGCGATACGCGGCAGCGATCCGGGTGAAGTTGAAATATGGGACGTGCTGACGCCGGACACGACCCCGGAGGTGGAGGACTGGCGCACGCCGGTCGACAGCCTGCGCGCGCCACCCGTGCGGCTCGCCGAGCAGATCGCCAGGACCATCGAACTCTGGCTGAAGAACGGCGAGGTGTTGCAGGGGCAGGGACGCAGGATCGAGGCACGCGACATCATGGTGCTGGTGCGCAAGCGCGACCAGTTCATGCATGCCCTGTCGCGCGAACTGAAACGGCGGCACGTGCCGGTCGGCGGGGCGGATCGGCTGAAGCTGACCGACCACATCGCGATCAAGGATCTGATGGCGCTTGGTCGCTTCATGTTGCTGCCAGCCGACGACCTTTCTCTGGCCGCCCTGCTTAAGAGTCCGCTGTTCAAGCTTGGAGACGATGAACTGTTCGTCCTTGCCCATGGACGCGCCGAAAACGAGACATTATTCGACCGGCTGAACAGCCGTGCCGAGGACGACCTTACGTTCCATGCTATTGCCCAGCGCCTGAAGGAGTGGCGCAGCCGCGCCGATACACTTCCTGTCTTCGAATTCTACGCCCATATCCTTGGACCAGGCGGTGCGCGGCGCGACTTGCTGGCGCGGCTTGGCCAGGAAGCCGGTGACGTCATCGACGAGTTCCAGAGTTATGCGATAGCGACCGAGCGCACCGGGTTGCCGGGCCTGCAGGCCTTTCTCGAAACGCTGGAGGCGGCAACCCCGGAAATCAAGCGCGAGTTCGACCAGAGCCGCAACGAAGTACGGATCATGACCGTCCATGCCTCGAAGGGCCTGGAGGCTGCCGTGGTCTTTCTCGTCGATCCCGGCAGCGCGGCTTCGGCCGGCGGACGGAATCCCAATCTCGTCTCCTTCGATATGCGCGAAGAGGACGGTTGGCAGGGCAAGGGTTTCCTTTTCGTACCGTCGAAATTCCATGCAACAGCATTCACGGGCACATTGCTCGATACCTTGAAGCTGCGCGCTGAAGAGGAGTATCGCCGCCTGCTCTATGTTGGGATGACCCGCGCCGAAGACCGCCTGATCGTCTGCGGCTATCGCGGCATAAGACAGGCCCCCGAGACGTGGCACAATCTGGTTGATGCCGGTCTCGGCGATGCGAGCCTGCCGTTCGATCATCCTGTGGAAGGCGTCAACGCGAGGCGCTATCGCATCACCCAGCCCGACGATCGCGATATTGCGGTTCCCGAAGACCGGCCGGCAGCCACCGAGGTCGCGTTTCCCGCTGCCTTCAGAAAGCCGATGCCGCGAGAACTGGGTCTGCCGCGACCGCTCGCGCCGTCAGGCGTGTCAGTAGTGATCGAGCCGGACGATGAAGTCCCGCTGGTCACCGGATCGCCGGTTCTCGCCGGGGATCGCGGCACGTCATCCTTTGCCATCCGCCGCGGCATCGTCATCCACGCTCTGTTGCAGACACTGCCTGATCTCCCCGTTGAACAACGGATGGCAGCGGCGGACCGCTATCTGGCGCGGGCCGCGTTCGACTGGGAACCACAGGAGCTTGACGTGGCGCGGAGGTCGGTATTTGCGATCCTCGACGATGCAAAGTTCGCTGCCGTCTTTGCCGAAGGCTCGCTGGCAGAGGTGGCCGTCATGGGGACATTGCATCTGCGCGGCAAGGACCACGCCGTATCCGGCGTCGTCGACCGACTCGCCGTCGTGGGCGATCGCGTCGTCATCATCGACTACAAGACCAACCGGCCGGCACCTCAAATGCTGGCGAAAGTACCGGAAACCTATGTCGCCCAGCTTGCGCTCTACCGCGAGTTGCTGGCGCCACTTTACCCCGGCAAGACCATCGAAACCGCCTTGCTCTTCACCGAGGGCCCCCACCTCGTCGACATTCCCGAGGCGGCCATGAACGAGGCGCTCGAGCGTCTGCGATAGGCACCCACGTAGACCTTTGCACTGAATCGTGACAAGACCTAGCTTGACGAGTGTGGATAGACTCACCACATGATGTGCAACACATTCAACAAACCTACAAGGAAAAGCCTATGGCTACCGTCAAGATCGACACCAGCAATTTTCAGTCCGATGTAATCCAGGCTGGCCAGCCTGTCGTCGTTGATTTCTGGGCGGAGTGGTGCGGCCCCTGCAAGATGATCGCGCCGGCCCTCGAGGAAATAGCTTCGGAGATGGAAGGCAAGGTCACGATCGCCAAGGTCAACATCGATGAGAATCCGGAACTGGCCGCCCAGTTCGGCGTCCGTTCCATCCCGACCCTTCTGATGTTCAAGGATGGCGAACTTGCCGCCAACCTCGTTGGTGCTGCTCCGAAGAGCAAGCTCAGCGACTGGATCAGAAATTCGGCTGCCTGATCAATCCGGACTGCACAATAAAAAACCCGGCCTTATGCCGGGTTTTTTATTGTGGCGGCGTGCCGTTGTCGGAGAGCACTTCGCCGGCAAGATAGAGCGAGCCGCCGATGAGGATGCGCGGCGCGGGCTCGCTGGAGTCCCAGCTATCGCGCAAGATTTTCAGGGCATTCTCCACCGAATGCACCGGCTCGGCGGAAAGACCCGCTTCATTGGCAGCGATTGCCAGCTCGTCGTGGGGGATACCGGCGCCGCTGGAGCGGATCGGCACCGTATAGACGTGGCGCGCCATGCCGGTGAATGCCTGGAAGTATCCCACCGGGTCCTTGGTATTGATCATGCCCGTAATGAGGAAAAGCGGGCGCTGGCTGCGGTCTTCAAGGGTGGCGATCGCCTCTGCGACCACGAGGCCCGCACCGGGATTGTGCCCGCCGTCGAGCCAGATCTCCGAACCGGGTACGGATAGTTCAACAAGCTTGCCCTTGACGAGGCGCTGCATGCGCGCCGGCCACTCCACGGTGGTCATGGCGCGCTCGACGGCCTGTTCGGGAACTTTAAAGCCGGCGGTCCGCACGGCCTGGATGGCCGCGGCCGCATTGGCCAGTTGATGGCGGCCAAGAAGGTTCGGCAGGGGCAGGTCCATCAGGCCGGTATTGTCCTGATAGATCATGCGGCCGCGCTCTTCGAAACTCAGGAAATCCTGGCCATAGACGGCATAGGGGCAATCGCGCCGCTCTGCGGTCTCGATCAGGACCATGCGCACGGCTTCTTCGTCCTGCGCGCCAATAACGACGGGGCAACGCGGCTTGATAATGCCCGCCTTCTCGGCTGCAATGAGCTCCACACGATCGCCAAGATAGGGCTGGTGGTCGAGCGAGATCGGCATGATGACGCTGACCGCCGGCTCCGGGATCACATTTGTCGCGTCGAACCTTCCGCCAAGACCGACCTCAAGGACAACGGCGTCCGCCGGGTGCTCGGAAAAAAGCACAAAGGTGACTGCCGTCAAAATTTCAAAAACGGTGATCGCCTGCCCGGCGTTGGCTTCGGCGACGCGTTTCACCGCTTCCGCCAGAACCACATCCTCGACAATCTTGCCGCCGCCCGGTGCACCGAGCCTGTAACGCTCATGCCAGCGCACGAGATGGGGGGAGGTATGCACATGCGCGGTATAGCCCGCAGCCTCGAGCAGTGCGCGAGAGAAGGCTACCGCCGAACCCTTGCCGTTGGTCCCGGCGACATGGATCACCGGCGGGAGTCTCAGATGCGGATTGCCCAACGTGTCGAGCAGGCGTGTGATCCGGCCGAGCGACAGGTCGAAGCCCTTCGGGTGCAAGCCGAGCAGCCGTTCTATTTCCTTTTCAGCATGCGACGACATTGCACATCCGGCTTTAGGTATGGCGCAGCGGCATCAGGAATCGGCCTTGGCCGGAACCGGCAAAGCGGTGGTGGCGAGACCATTCGGCACATCGGTCTCCTCGGCAATTTCCGTCGCCGGCTGGCCCATCATCATCTTGAGGAGCCGGGCAATAGTCGTCTTGAGCTGCGGCCGCGGCACCACCATGTCGACCATGCCGTGGGTTTTCAAATATTCGGCGCGCTGGAAACCTTCCGGCAGTTTCTCGCGGATGGTCTGTTCGATGACGCGCTGCCCGGCAAAGCCGATCAGGGCGCCTGGTTCTGCAATATGGATATCGCCGAGCATGGCATAGGATGCGGAGACGCCGCCGGTCGTCGGATTGGTCAGGACGACGATATAGGGCAGGCCGGCTTCCTTCAGCATTTCCACGGCAACCGTGGTGCGCGGCAGCTGCATCAGCGAAAGAATGCCCTCTTGCATGCGCGCCCCGCCCGATGCGGCAAAGAGCACCAGCGGCTTCTTCTGTGCGATCGCTGTTTCAAAACCCTTGATGATTGCCTCGCCCGCTGCCATCCCGAGCGAACCGCCCATGAAGCTGAAGTCGTGGATCGTGACGACGATCGGCAGACCCTCGATGGTGCCGAGGGCGTTGATGATTGCGTCGTCCTGCCCGGTCTTGGTGCGATGTTCCTTGAGGCGGTCGATATAGCGCTTCTCATCGCGGAATTTCAAAGGATCGATGGCGACCTTGGGCTGCTCGAGCGTCTCGAAAATCCCGTCATCGAAGAAAAAGCGCAGCCGATCACGCGCCGGAATGCGCATGTGGTGGCCGGAAGACGGCACGACCCTCTGGTTCTTTTCGAGATCCGTGTGGAAGACCATCTCTCCGGACTCCGGATCCTTGATCCAGAGATTCTCCGGCATTTCACGGCGGCCAAGCATCGAGTTGATCTTTGGCCGAACGTAATTCGTGATCCAGTTCATGATCGGTCCTGTTCTTCCGTCAAAGGTTCAGGTGATTTAGAGCTTCTACTCGGCCGCCGCAAGGCGTACAGCCCTGACGCCGCTGGAGAGGCCCTGCACCATGGTGGCAACTGCCTCGGCAGGATCGGCGACCAGCGAGCCATCGGGACGGATCGTATTGGCAACGGCATTGATGATCGCCGTACCGACGACGACACCGTCGGCAGCGCTGCCGATCACTTTCGCCTGTTCTGCGGTCTTGACGCCGAAACCGACGACGACCGGAAGGTCCGTGTGCTTCTTGATGCGCTCCACGGCGCTCGCAACCTTCGACGTGTCAGGAAGCGCCGAGCCGGTGATGCCGGTCATCGATACGTAGTAGACGAAGCCGGAGGTGTTCTGCAGCACTTTCGGCAGGCGCTTTTCGTCCGTCGTCGGCGTCGCCAGGCGAATGAAGTTGATCCCGGCCTTGATAGCGGGGATGCACAGCTCTTCGTCCATTTCCGGCGGCAGGTCGACGATGATGAGACCATCGATTCCCGCCGCAACGGCATCCTTCAGGAAGCGGTCGACACCGTAAATGTAGATGGGATTGTAGTAGCCCATCAGCACGATCGGCGTCGTATCGTCGCTCGCGCGAAACTGCTTGGCAAGCTCCAGGGTCTTGGTCAGGGTCATGCCTTTTTTCAGCGCCCGCAGGCCCGCAGCCTGAATGGCGGGGCCATCAGCCATGGGATCGGAAAAGGGCACGCCGAGTTCGATGATATCGGAACCCGAGACCGGCAACGACTTCATGATCTTGAGCGAGGTGTCGAAATCCGGGTCGCCGCCCATGAAGTAGGTCACGAGCGCCGGACGACCCTCGGCTTTCAGTGCAGCAAATTTCCTGTCGATACGCGTCGTCATGATCAGATGTCCATTCCAAGCAGTTTGCCGACCGTGTGTACGTCCTTATCGCCGCGGCCGGATAGATTGACGATCATGATCTTGTCCTGCGCCATCTGCGGCGCGATCTTCACCGCGTGCGCGATGGCGTGGGCGG
The DNA here is from genome assembly GCF_013327855.1 of Phyllobacterium pellucidum. Taxonomy (GTDB): domain Bacteria; phylum Pseudomonadota; class Alphaproteobacteria; order Rhizobiales; family Rhizobiaceae; genus Phyllobacterium; species Phyllobacterium pellucidum. Next base: position 535,805 of record NZ_JABUMX010000003.1, read on the forward strand.
ATTCGAGCGCCGGAATAATACCCTCTACGCGTGTGGTCAGCTGGAAGGCGTCGAGCGCCTCATTGTCAAGGATCGGCACGTAGGAAACGCGGCCCGTATCGCGCAGCCAGGAATGCTCGGGTCCGACGCCCGGATAATCAAGGCCGGCCGAAACCGAGTGGCCGTCAAGGATCTGGCCATCCTGATCCTGCAGGAGGTAGGTGCGGTTGCCGTGCAAAACGCCGGGACGGCCAGCGCTCATCGAGGCACAATGTTCGATACCGTCAAGCCCTCGTCCGCCAGCCTCGATACCGATGATGTCGACGCTCTTGTCGTCAAGGAACGGGTGGAACAGGCCGATTGCGTTGGACCCGCCGCCGACGGCAGCGATGATCGTGTCGGGCAGGCGCCCCTCCTGTTCGAGGATCTGCTCGCGTGCCTCAATGCCGATGACGGACTGGAAGTCGCGAACGAGTTCGGGATAGGGATGGGGACCAGCGGCTGTGCCGATCAGGTAGTAGGTGTCGTCGACATTGGTGACCCAGTCACGCAACGCTTCGTTCATGGCATCCTTGAGCGTGCCATGGCCGGAGGAAACCGGCTTCACTTCGGCACCAAGCAGCTTCATGCGGAAGACGTTCGGCTTCTGCCGCTCGACGTCGGTCGCGCCCATATAGACGACGCAGGGGAGCCCGAAGCGAGCCGACACCGTAGCCGAGGCGACGCCATGCTGTCCGGCGCCAGTCTCGGCGATGATGCGGGTCTTGCCCATGCGCTTGGCGAGCAGGATTTGCCCGAGGCAATTGTTGATCTTGTGGCTGCCGGTGTGATTGAGGTCTTCGCGCTTGAAGTAGATCTTGGCGCCGCCATTGCCGCCCTGATCCTTGGCGAGCTGGCGCACGTGCCGGGTTAGGCCCTCGGCATAATAGAGCTTGGACGGCCGGCCGGCGTAGTGCGTGGAAAGCGCCTGAAGCTCGGCCTTGAAGGCCGGATCATTCTTGGCGTCGTCATAGGCCTGCTGCAATTCAAGAATGAGCGGCATCAGCGTTTCGGCAACAAAGCGCCCGCCGAAAATGCCGAACATGCCCTCTTCGTCGGGACCTGTCTTGAATGAATTGGGCTCAACCACCTTGTTCACTGCTCCACTCCGTTCCTGGGATAGTCGCCGAAGCGACTGCCCGCCTTAAGCCGCATCGGCGCTTTTGGCAGCGCGCACGGCCCTGAAAAATTCCTTGATAAGCCCGACATCCTTAACGCCGGGCGCCGATTCGACGCCGGATGAAATATCAATGCCGCCCGGCAATGTCTCCTGCAATGCCTGGCCGATATTACCGGCATTCAGCCCGCCGGACAGAATGTAATCGAGCGAGCCGTCAAGCTCACTCAAGACCTGCCAATCGAACGCGACGCCATTGCCACCCGGCAAGGCCGAGCCTGCAGGTGCCTTGGCATCGAACATCAGCCGATCGGCGATGCCGATGTACGGTTCGATCTGCGCAAGGTCGCCGCGCTCGCGCAGCGAGAAGACCTTGATCACCGGGAGGCCATAACGCGCTTTCACCTGCCGCACGCGCGAGACGCTCTCGTGGCCGTGCAACTGCAGCATATCAGGCGCCATTTCCGAAACGATCGCATCGAGCGCGGCATCGTCGGCATCAACGGTAACGGCAACGGCCTTTGCTCGGCCTGCGGCGGCGCGGCGCAGACGACCGGCCTCGGCAGGGTTAATATTGCGCGGGCTCTTTGCAAAGAAGATGAAGCCGATATGCGTGGCGCCACCGTCGAGGGCAGCGGCAACTGCTTCGTCGGTTTTCAATCCGCATATCTTTATATCAAGGCTCATGACCCGCCACTCGCATGAAAATGCGCCAAAGTCGAGGATTTTGCATCGGACTCTGTCACAGATGGTGGTGATAGCCCTTCGCGACAAGAAATTCGAACGCATCCGCGACGGATACGGGGATGGATTGCGCTGTCTGATAGCCTTTTATGGGGTAAATCCTCATGCGATGCACGTCGCCGACCATCTCGTTGATAAGGCCCTCAAGCGAATAGGCCGTCGTCGGTTGGTCTTCGAAACGGGTAAGTGGTGCGGTCACCAGCGTTGCAACTTCAGGCCATTGTGCATCCGCCGTGGCGCGGACGCGCCGCTGGGTCTGCGGCTTAGTGACCATAATGACCCGCTGGATATGCTCGCCGGCCATTGATCTGGCAAAGCGGATATTCTCGCCGATATTGGTGGCGTGGGGCTCGATGAGAATGGAGACGGCGGGCACGCCAAGATTGACGGCACGGTGCGCAAACGCCTCTGCCTCGCTGCTTTCATAAAGGTTGCCGGTCCAGTTGCCGGATTTGCCGGTAAAGAGAATACGCGGCGCCAGACCCTGATGAAACAACGCGGCGCAATGGTCGGCGACGCGCAGATCGTAGCTGCCGAGCCCGATGATCAGGTCCGCCTTGGCGAGCGGATCGTAGATGTGGTGATATTCCCACAGCGTTTTTGCGGCCTGCAAAACCGGCGTTGGAAGTTCCACTGCCATCAGCTGAAATCGATTGCCTGCAATGCGCCGCCATTGCGCTTCAGCCAGGCCTTGCAGCGCTCGGTATCCGGGCAAAGTTCGCCGCACAACTTCCAGAATTTCGGACCGTGGTTCATTTCCTTAAGGTGGGCGACCTCGTGCGCGACCAGATAATTGATGATCGGCGGCGGGGCCATCATGATGCGCCAGGAAAAGGACAGCGTGCCATCGGAGGTGCAAGAGCCCCAGCGGCTTTTCGTATCCTTCAACCGCACCGCTTTTGCGCGTCTGCCGACAGCCGCAGTATGGCGCGCGACGAGCATCTCAAGATCACGGCGGGCTTCCCGCTTGAGGAAATCGCCGACGCGGCGGGCAAGATGTGGGCGGTCACCGCAGATGATGAGCAATGGCCCGTCTGGCCCCTGCTCCTGCCGGACCGTGCCGCGCTTGGCGGGTTCGTGAACGATGAGATGCGGCACACCTCGCACCGGTATCTTCACGCCGGGGCGCACCTTGGGCTGGTCGGGCATCTTGGAGATGCGGGTCTCGATCCAACCCTCGTGGCGCGTGAGGAACTTATCGATCTCTCGCGCCGGCATGCCGGGTGGCACGGTCATGCGCAGTCCCTTGCCACCGGCGTCGATCCGCAGCGTCAAGCGTGTAGCGCGAGGGTTCTCCATGACGCGCAGCGGCAGAACGCGCCCGGCCACCTCGTAGCTGCGTTCAGCCGTGAGCGTGGCGGACTTTTTCGGCGGATTCCGAAACAGGGACAGGATCATGCGGCCACTTTAGTTGATTCGAGGGGTGTCGCCAGCCAAAACAGGAGCGGCGCCGGGACATCCCGGCGCCGCCTCATAAAGCAACGAACGATTGAAACAGGGTTATTCGCCGTTGCCTTCATTCACATCAGGAACCGATCCCGAAGGCTTCCTGGCGTTGCGATCGGCCATGAAGCGGTCGAATTCTTCCCTGTCCTTGGCGCGGCGCAGTTCCTGCGCATAGGTCTCGAACTCGGCGCGCATCTCTTCGAGCTTGCGGCGTTCCTCGTCGAGGCGCTCCAGTTCCTTCTCGCGCCATTCGTCGAAGGCGACGTTGCCGGTGCCGAACGGACCTCGGCCGAAACGCTGCGAACGGCTATTGCGGCGCCACGCACCGCAGACGTTTTCAGCGGCATTGTTCATTTCGTGTTTGAAACCGCCAAACCGGTTGCCCCAGACAATGTAGGCAAGCATGGCTAAGCCAAGTGGCCAGAACAGCATGAAACCGATAATCATCAGAGCGATGGTCGCCGGGGTCCAGCCTGGCCGGATCAAAGCAGCATTGTTCATCTAAAGCCCTTCCTTACTGAAGAAAGCCCGACCCCGATTGGTCGATCGATTACGACATGGGAAGGAAATTTTGGCTTTTCAAGAAAACGTGACTCCAAATGCGACAAGCCTTTGGAATCAGACCGCTTTCTTTACGTGATCGAGCCAATAGACGAGCAGGCCCGCAACGAGCGCCCAGAAGGCCGCGCCGATTCCCGCGATCGAGATGCCGGATGCCGTGACCGCGAAGGTCACGATTGCGGCAAGGCGCTCCTTTTCTGTCTTGAGCGCGAGCGATAGCGCGTTGGTAAATGCACCGATGAGGGCGAGGCCGGCGACGAGCGCGATCAGCGGCGCCGGCAGAACGGCGAACAGCGCGACGAGGGAGGCGCCGAAGATCGCAAATATCAGATAGGAAAGCGCATAGAACGGTCCGGTCAGCCAACGCTTCTGCGGGTCAGGATGGGCATCGGGACCGGTGCAGATGGCGGCCGAGATCGCCGCCATATTGCTGGTGTGCCCACCAAAGGGCGCGCTCAGCAGCGAGACAAGGCCGGTCACCTGCAAAGCCGCGGCCGTCGGCGGCTCGTAACCTGCCGCGCGCAAGACCGCAAAACCCGGCAGGTTCTGCGAAGCCATGGTGACGAGATAAAGCGGCAGGGCAAGGCCGATCATGGCGCGCAGGTCGAACACCGGCATGATCAGCGTCAATGTCGACAGTTCGACCGAGGGGACGCTTGCCACGCGCCCGCTAGCAAAGGCGTATACCACGCCGCCGAAAAGTACCGCGAGGACGGCCATGGCAGGGTTATAGAGCCGGATGATGAAGAACAGCGCCGCCAGCGGCAGAACAAACAGCGGATCAATCGGTATGGTTCGCGCCGCGCCGATGAGGAAGGCAAAGAGCACGCCGGCAAGCATGCCCGAGGCGATGGAAGCCGGGATCTTCGAGACGAAAGCCGAGACCGGCTTGATCAACCCCGTAAGGATGATGGCAAGGGCGGTGACGATAAAGGCACCGACGGCCTCAGGCATGGAAAAGCCGATAGACCCGCCGATAAGCGCAAGGCCAGGGGTCGACCATGCACTGATAATCGGCATTTTGTAGCGCCAGCTGAGGTAGCCGGTGGCGAAGAACATTGCGAGACAGACCGCGGTGACCCAGCTTGCGGTCTCGGCCTGTGTCGCGCCCAGCGCCTGGGCCGCCGCGATAATCAGCGCCAGCGTACCGCCGAAACCGACGACCGCAGCAACGACGGCAGAAGCAACCACTGAAAAGCGCATGAGGGTGACCTATTGAACGGGCGGGCGGGACTTTGGATGGGTGATGCGATCGACCATTGAAGACACGGTTCGCGTCAGAAGTTCAAGGTCCTGCGGGCGGGAAAGGCGGTGGTCGCCGTCGCGAACGAGGGTGATCGTCACGTCGTCGACGGGAAGATGATCGACGAGTCGCAACGCATGGCGATAGGGAACGTCGTCGTCCTTCATGCCTTGGAGAATGTGAATGGGGCAGTCGGTCTGGATGACGCCCTTCAATACCTGGTTGGTACGCCCGTCTTCGAGCAGCTTCTTCGTGTAGATATAGGGCTCCGGCGAATACTCCGACGGCTCTTCCATATAGCCAAGCTCGGCGATCTGCCGCCGCTGCTTGTTGGTCAGTTGCGGCTCTACCAGTTCCGAGGTGAAGTCGGGCGCCGGCGCAATAAGGACGAGGCCGGCGACCCGTCCGCCTTCACCGACCTTCTGCAGTTCTTCGATGAGGCGTAGGGCAATCCAGCCGCCCATCGACGAGCCGATTACGATCTGGGGCCCGGAGGTGAAATCGCGGAACACCGCCAGCGTCTGTTCGAGCCAGAGCGAAATCGTGCCGTCGCGGAATTCACCGCGGGATTCGCCGTGCCCGGAATAGTCGTGCCGAAGATAGGCAAGGCCACTGCTTGCAGCCCATTGATCGAGCCATTCGGCCTTGGTGCCGAGCATGTCCGAGCGATAGCCGCCGAGCCAGACGAGACCGGGTTCGCCTCCATTCCGCCTGCGGTAGGCAATCTCGATCCCATCGACGGTGTGGAACTGGGGCGGGGTAATGTCCATGAGCATGCCTGTCATCTATCGCTATACTGCCTTTTGCCATGTTCGCACCTGGCAATAAAGCCCGCGATATTGCATAAAACTGAAACAATCCTATGTCTGTCATGGATGATTTATCCCGAAAAAAATGGTATTCGCATGGGCCCGACGCATAGAAGCATTGCGGCGCTGGTCCGACGGTGCTATTTGCGTTGACCGAAATAATTCAAGGAGACTACTGCCATTCGCCGACCCTTTAGAGCACAGGCGGTCCAGAAAGATGGACCTCGTTCGAACCGCGATATCCGCGTACCTCAGGTACAATTGATCGATGCCGAAGGTGAAAACCACGGTATCGTTACCATTCAGGCAGCACTGGCCATGGCCGATGAGGCCGGACTTGATCTCGTCGAGATCGTCCCCAATGCCGAGCCGCCGGTTTGCAAGATCGTCGATCTGGGCAAGCTGAAGTACCAGGGCCAGAAGAAGGCCGCTGAGGCGCGCAAGAAGCAGAAGACAGTCGAAATCAAAGAAATCAAGATGCGTCCGAACATCGATACGCATGACTATGATGTGAAGATGAAGGCGATCAAGCGGTTCTTCGATGAGGGCGACAAGGTCAAGGTAACGCTGCGTTTCCGCGGCCGTGAAATGGCGCACCAGGAACTCGGCATGCGTCTGCTCGACCGGGTGAAGGAAGATACTGTCGAGATTTCCAAGGTCGAGGCGGAGCCGAAGCTTGAAGGCCGCCAGATGATGATGGTGCTCGCACCGCGCTGACAGGCGCTTTCCTCGGATCAAGAGCCGCCTTCGGGCGGCTTTTTCATTTACAATCGGCCTTGATCGATTCAGTTGTTGCGCTTTTTCAGACTTCTGGTAATAAGGCCCCGTTCAAACCGCCCGGCAGGGCATGCCGTGGCGGTTTTGTATGCTTTCAGGCTTTGGTCGGCCTGAAGTGGAAAAACAGGAGCCGCCGTTTCATGGAAACACAAGGGCTCCTTTAGAAGAATGGAGTAGCAAAATGCCCAAGATGAAGACCAAATCTGCTGCCAAGAAGCGGTTCAAAGTAACCGGGACTGGCAAAGTCAAAGCCGCCGCCGCTGGCAAACGCCATGGCATGATCAAACGTTCGAACAAATTCATCCGTGACGCACGTGGCACAATGGTTCTTTCCGATGCCGATGCGAAGATCGTGAAGAAGTTCTTGCCCAACGGCCTCTAAGCCGGGCGCGTTTTTAGTCCTTAAGACAAGGAGATCATATCATGGCACGTGTAAAACGGGGCGTTACGTCCCACGCCAAGCACAAAAAAGTTCTGAAGCAGGCCGAGGGTTTCCGTGGCCGCCGCAAGAATACGATCCGCACCGCAAAGGCTGCCGTTGACCGTTCGAAGCAGTACGCTTATCGCGACCGCAAGAACAAGAAGCGCACGTTCCGCGCGCTCTGGACCCAGCGCATCAATGCCGCCGTGCGCGAGCATGGCCTGACCTACAGCCGTTTCATCGACGGCCTGTCGAAGTCGGGTATCGAAGTCGACCGTAAGGTTCTGTCGGATCTCGCGATCCACGAGCCGGAAGCATTCGGTGCACTCGTCGCATCTGCCAAGAAGGCGCTTGAGTACCTCAAGAACACCACTCCGAACGCTTTTGAAGGCGCTGTCCACTAAGCCCAGCGCTCCCAAAGCATTTTCGGAAAATTAGACTTGGGAAACCCGCGCTGGCTCGGCTGGCGCGGGTTTTTCGATTTTTGTCATTGACGATCAGACAGGTGATGAACGATGGACGACCTGGTAGAACTGGAAAGCGTGCTTGTCGCGCAGATTGAGGCAGCCAATGACGAAGCGGCCATTGAGGCCGTACGCATTGCTGCACTCGGCAAGAAGGGCTCGATCTCGGAGAAGCTGAAGTCGCTGGGCGCAATGTCGCCGGAAGAGCGCCAGTTCCAGGGCCCGGCCATCAATGGCCTGAAGAACCGGATCACCGAAGCGCTGACGGCCCGCAAGGCCGCCCTCAAGGATGTGGCCATCGCTCTTCGTCTCGAAAAGGAAAAGGTCGACATCACGCTGCCGGTCCGCGCCTCTCCGGTCGAGCGCGGCCGCATCCATCCAATCAGCCAGGTCATCGACGAGATCACGGCAATCTTCGCCGACATGGGCTTCTCCATTGCCGAAGGGCCAGACATCGAGACCGACTATTACAATTTCACAGCGCTGAATTTTCCGGAAGGCCATCCGGCGCGCGAGATGCACGACACCTTCTTCTTCAATCCGGATGCCAACGGCGAACGGCGTGTGTTGCGCACGCATACGAGCCCGGTTCAGGTCCGCACCATGGAGAACCAGAAGCCGCCGATTCGCATCGTTATTCCGGGCAAGACCTATCGCATGGATTCCGACGCGACCCATTCGCCGATGTTCCATCAGGTCGAAGGCCTCGTCATCGACAAGACGGCGAATGTCGCCAACATGAAATGGGTGCTCGAAGAGTTCTGCAAGGCGTTCTTCGAAGTGCCGTCGTTGAAGATGCGCTTCCGTCCATCCTATTTCCCGTTTACCGAGCCATCGCTTGAGGTCGACATCCAGTGCGATCGCTCCGGCAAGGAAGTGAAGTTCGGCGAGGGCAATGACTGGATGGAGATTCTTGGCTGCGGCATGGTGCATCCGAATGTGCTGCGCGCCGGCGGCCTCGATCCCGATGAGTATCAGGGCTTTGCCTGGGGCATGGGCATCGATCGCATTGCCATGCTGAAATACGGCATGCCGGATCTGCGCGCTTTCTTCGATGCGGATGTGCGCTGGCTGTCGCATTACGGCTTCCGCCCGCTCGACATGCCGACCCTATTTGGGGGCCTCAGCGCGTGAGCGGAGCGCTAAAAACCTGTTTCCGGTGCGAGCGGCTTGGCCTTGTCGAAACGCTCCAACGCTAAAATCTGAAAACGAGTGAAATCATGAAATTCACACTCTCCTGGCTAAAAGACCACCTCGAAACCGATGCGCCGCTCGACAAGATTGTCGAGACCCTGACGATGATCGGGCTCGAAGTGGAATCGCTCGACGACAAGGCGGCCTTGAAGCCCTTCGTCATTGCCAAGGTGCTGACTGCGGCCCGCCATCCCGACGCCGACAAATTGCAGGTTCTGACCGTCGACACGGGTGACGGCAAACCGCTACAGGTTGTCTGCGGCGCACCCAATGCGCGCGCCGGCTTGATCGGCGCGTTTGCGTCGCCCGGCACCTATGTCCCGGGCATTGATATTACGCTGTCGGTCGGCAAGATTCGCGGTGTCGAGAGCCATGGCATGATGTGTTCGGAACGCGAATTGCAGATGTCTGACGAGCACAATGGCATTATTGACCTGCCGGAAGATGCGCCCGTGGGCACCAGCTTTGCCGCCTATGCCGGGCTTGACGATCCTGTCATCGAGATCAATCTGACGCCCAACCGTCCGGATTGCACCAGTGTTTATGGGATCGCGCGCGACCTGGCTGCCGCCGGGATCGGCAAGCTCAGGCAACAGGCGATAGCGCCGGTGAAGGGAACGGGCGAGCCACAGGTTGGCGTTTCGCTCGATCTTGACCGCCACCTCTGCCCGGGTTTCGCCTGGCGCACGGTCAGGGGCGTCAAGAATGGCCATAGTCCGCAATGGCTGCAGCAGCGGCTGATCGCCATTGGCCTGCGGCCGATCAATGCGCTTGTCGATATTACCAACTACCTGACTTTCGACCGTGGCCGGCCCCTGCACGTGTTCGACGCCGACAAGGTGAAGGGCGATCTTACTGTTCGCCATGCCAGGGCAGGGGAGGAAATCCTCGGCCTCAATGGCAAGGAGTACAAGCTCGGCCCGGACAATGTCGTTATCGCCGATGCGGATGGGGTCGAGTCGATCGGCGGCATCATGGGTGGAGAGCATTCCGGCTGCGACGAGAACACCACCAATGTGGTGATTGAATCGGCCCTCTGGGATGCGATGAACATTGCTCGCACCGGCCGCAATCTCGGCATCATCACCGATGCGCGTTACCGCTTCGAGCGCGGTGTCGATCCGGAGTTCATGATTCCGGGGCTGGAACTGGCAACGCAGCTTGTGCTCGATTTCTGCGGCGGAACGCCGTCGGGGGCGAAGGTCGTCGGCTATGAAGGCCACACGCCGAAGGTGGTCCGCTTCCCGCTATCGGACGTCAAGCGTCTGACCGGCATCGAGGTGCCTGCCGCAACCAGTCTCGACATCCTTTCGCGCCTGGGTTTCGTGCCACAAGGCACGGGCGAGGCTGTGGACGTGATCGTGCCCTCCTGGCGTCCCGATATCGACGGTAAGGCCGATCTCGTCGAGGAGGTCATGCGTATTCACGGCGTCGACCTCATCGAGCCGCAAGCGCTGCCGAGCCATGCGACGGTCAATGGCAAGATTCTGACAACCCTGCAGATCCGCACCCGCCACGCCCGCCGGGCATTGGCAACGCGGGGCATGATGGAAGCTGTCACCTGGTCGTTCATTTCCGAAACGGCGGCCAAGGCATTTGGTGGCGGCCAGCCACAATTGAAGCTCGCCAATCCGATCGCTTCCGATATGTCGGACATGCGCCCCTCCCTGCTGCCCGGCCTGCTTGCTGCCGCCCAGCGCAATGCCGATCGCGGCTTTAGCGATCTTGCCCTGTTCGAGGTTTCCGGAACCTATGAGGGCGACACACCGGAAGCGCAGCGGCGCGTTGCCGCTGGCGTTCGCCGTGGCACCGCCCGTCTCGACGGCTCAGGCCGCCATTGGTCGGGCAATGCCGCGCCCGTTGGCGTTTTCGACGCCAAGGCCGATGCCCTCGCCGTGCTCGAGGCTTGCGGCGCGCCGGTGGACAAGCTGCAGGTCGAATACGGTGCTCCCGGCTGGTATCATCCCGGACGGTCGGGGGTGATCAAGCTTGGTCCCAAAGTGGTGCTCGGCACCTTTGGCGAGTTCCATCCGAAGACTCTGGAGACGCTCGATGTCGGCGGCACGCTCTGTGGCTTCGAGGTTTTCATCGACGCTATCCCGGAGCCGAAGCAGAAGGCGACGCGTACCAAGCCTGCGCTTAACCTGTCCGATTTCCAGGCGCTTCGCCGCGACTTTGCGTTCATCGTCGACAAGGGCGTTGAAGCTGGCACAATCGTCAAGGCCGCTCTCAACGGCGACAAGAAGCTGGTGACAGGCGTTCAGGTCTTCGACGTGTTCGAAGGCGCATCGCTCGGCCAAGACAAGAAGTCCGTGGCGATCGAGGTGGCGATCCAGCCGCAGGAGCGCACGCTGAACGACGAAGATTTGGAGGCGCTTTCGAAGCGGATTGTCGAGAATGTCGCCAAGCAGACCGGGGGCGTATTGCGGGGATAACCCCCTTCCCGGACCACGTCTTTTCACTGCTATCGCGGGTCATTTGCGATCCGCCTGGGTCCTCGGGACAAAAGCCCGAGGATAATGGGAGGTTCTATAAGGCGAAAGAAGAAGCACAGGCGAACGTTGCCTTACTTCTGAATGACCTTCCAGTTCTTGTAGAATACCGAATTGCTGCCCTTTAGGACGACACCCATGAAGGCGACGACGGCGGCGAAGAATCCCGGTACGTAGGACGGGCGCAGGATATCGACGAAGAGGCAATAGCGCGTCTGGTCGGTCTGGTTCACTGACTGGTGCATCAGCGTATCATCGAAGATGAAGAGCTTGTCGTCCTTCCAGTAACTGGTGGTGTCGCCGCACCAGATATAGGCCGAGCGGTCATTCATGTCGTTGATATTGTAGAGGACGCGGATCGTTGCGCGCATCGGCCCGAAGTGCTTCGACGTCGAATTCTTCTTGTTGAAGACCGAAACCCCGATCGTCTTCACGAAGTTGTACTTCTCGTAGAACGAAGGCACGTTGGCGAAGCTTGGCTGATCCTTGCCGTACCATTTGAAGAAGAACATGCTGCGCGATTGCTGCTCGGCGCGCTGCTGCAACTGGCCGACGATATTCTCCTTCTGAGTCGCCGTAATCAGGCGCTTCACCTCCGCCTGATAGTCGGAAGGCAGGTCCTGCAGGCGGTAAACGCCCTTGTTGATATAAGGGAGCGAGAGAAGGTCGAGAATGATATTCAGCGGCGAAAGAACCCAGGTGAAAATGCCGTTGCCGAAGAAATACTGCTCGATCACCTGCAAGTTGAGATTCTTGTTGCGCGACAAATCATAGATGCCGCAGATCAGATAGAAGATCACCAGATAGGGTACGAACCAGGCGATAATTGCCAGTACAACCAATCCGATACCCCAGCGCCTAAGCGACTTTTTCGTTGCTTTTTCCATGATGTTCCAGTTGAGCGCCATTATAGATTGGCCAACGGCGCGGCTTGTTGAGACAAATCGATCCTGCGCGATATACAACCGCCGACGCATTTTTAAAAGTGGCGAACGGCGGTCAGGTATAGGCACCGGGGGTCGGCAGTCTGTCAAGCCTCTGGAAGGAATGGCAGGGCGCCCGGAAACGCCCTGCGGTTGCAATCAGCCGTTGACGAGGGCGAGAGCCGCCTCGGTATAGCGCTTGCCGGCAACGCGGTTGGGAGAGAGCGCATCACCGATCTTCGCAAGGTCCGCCGTGGACAATTCGATATCAGCCGCGGCGGCATTCTCCTCGAGGTGCTTGATCTTGCGTGCGCCCGGTATCGGTACGATGAAATCACCCTGGTGCAGCACCCAGGCAAGCGCGAGCTGCGCCGGGGTTACACCCTTGTCGCCAGCAAGGCCCTTCAGCGTGGCGATCAGCACCGCATTCGCATCCATGTTCTCGGCCTGGAAGCGCGGCAGTGTCCGCCGCCAGTCATCCGTTCCGAGTTCGTCGGGCTTGCTGATCGTGCCGGTCAGAAGGCCGCGCCCGAGCGGGCTATAGGGAACGAAGCCGATGCCCAACTCCTTGCACACGGCGAGAACCTCGTCCTCGGGATCGCGGCTCCACAGAGAATATTCGCTTTGTACAGCGGCGATGGGATGCACCTTGTGCGCACGGCGGATCGTGGCGGCGCTCGCTTCCGAAAGGCCAAGCGCCTTGACCTTGCCTTGTTTTACGAGGTCGGCCATTGCGCCCACCGTGTCTTCGATCGGGACGTTCGGATCGACGCGGTGCTGGTAGAAGAGATCGATCTGCTCAATGCCAAGGCGTCCGAGCGAGGCCTCCGCGACTGCTTTCACGTGCTCCGGCCGGCTGTCGACGCCGGCCATGCGCGCAGCGCCCACGCCTTCGTCTGAAATCTTGAAGCCGAATTTCGTGGCGATCACCACCTTGTCCCTGCGGTCCTTCAGCGCCTTGCCGACCAGAATCTCATTCTCGAACGGGCCGTAGACCTCGGCCGTATCGAAGAAGGTGACGCCGATATCCACTGCGTGCTGCAGCGTGCGGATTGCATCGGCTTCCTCCTGCCCGCCATAGGCGAAGCTCATGCCCATGCAGCCGAGACCGACGGCCGAGACGTTGAGTTCCGTTCCAAGTTTGCGTTTTTCCATCACTGATCTCCTTGTCTCGTGTGGTGAGTCGAAGATAAGGCCTGTCGGAGTGTTCGATAATTCCTTGTCGGTGGCACAGCTTGTTCGATATGGTAGATCAATGGAACGATCCCGCCTGCCGCAACTTGCCGTTTTCGCCAGCGTCGCCGCTTGCGGCGGTTTTCGCGGTGCAGCCAAGGAACTCGGCATAGCGCCATCCGCAGTAAGCCATGCCATCTCCAGTCTCGAACAGGCCCTGGGCGTCAGGTTGCTGGCTCGCACCACGCGCAGCGTCACCGTCACCGAGGAAGGCGCGCTGCTGTTGAAGCGGCTGCGCCCGGCGCTCGGCGAGATCGACCTCGCGTTCGATGCGGTCAAGGAAGCGAATAATCGCGTTGCCGGCAATCTGCGCCTCAGTGTTCCGCCCTTCGCGGCCCACTGGCTGCTTGCGCCGCGGCTCGCCGCCTTCAGCGCGGCCTATCCCGGTGTCACGCTGGAACTCAGGGTCGAGGAACCGTTCAATGATATAGTCGCCGCTGGACTTGATGCCGGCATGCGCCTCGGCGAAAGCCTCGAGCCCGACATGATCGCCGTACCGCTGAGCGGTCCGATCCATGCCAATATCGTCGGCACCCCTGCCTACCTCGATGCGCACCCGTTGCCGTTGCATCCGCGCGATCTTGTCGCGCATCGCTGTATCCGTCGTCGCTTTGCCAGCGGTCAGGTCTATCGCTGGGAGTTTGAAAAGGATGGCGAGGAGATCGTCATCGATGTGAACGGCCCATTGGTCCTTGGCGATGACGGCCTGGTTATCGCCGCCGCTCTTGGCGGTGCAGGGCTCGCCTTTCTCCTCCAGCATATGGCGCAGGATGCGATTGCCGACGGTCGGCTGCGCTGCGTCCTTGAAGATTGGTGCGCGCCATTTCCGGGCGTCTATCTTTACTATCCGAGCCGCCGGCAAATGCGCCCGGCGCTGCGCGCTTTCATTGATTTCTTCCGCTTTACGACCTAGAGCAGTGCTTCCATTCGCCGAAACAGGAGAAGCCGTCATGTTCCGCTGGGGTGTTTTATCAACTGCCAAGATCGGAGTGACAGCCGTCATTCCGGCAATTTGCGACGCGGAAAACGGTGTACTCGCCGGGATTGCCAGCCGCGATCTTGCCAGGGCGCGCGCGGTTGCCGATCGTTTTGGCGCGCCACATGCATTCGGCTCCTATGAGGATATGCTCGCGTCCAGCGAAATCGACGGCGTTTATATCCCACTGCCGACGTCCCAGCACGTCGAATGGTCGCTGAAAGCCGCCGAGGCCGGCAAGCACGTCCTGTGTGAGAAGCCCATTTCGCTCAATGCCGGTGAAATCGATGCGCTGCTGGCCGCGCGCGACAAGAATGCCGTTTTGATTTCGGAGGCCTTCATGGTCACCTATCATCCGCAATGGCTGAAGGTGCGAGAGCTTGTCGCCGACGGCGCCATCGGTACGCTGCGCCAGGTGCAGGCGGCATTCACCTATTTCAACAAGGACGCCAACAATATGCGCAATCAGGTGTCGCTCGGCGGCGGCGCCCTGCCCGATATCGGCGTCTATCCGACGGTCGCGACCCGATTCGTTACCGGCAAGGAGCCCTTGCGTGTCGCCGCGAGCGTCGAGCGCGATCCCGAATTCGGCACCGATCGCTATGCCAGCGTCCGGGCCGATTTTGACGGGTTCGAACTCACTTTCTACGTCGCCACGCAACTCGCCGCCCGTCAGTCGATCGTATTCCACGGCGACAAGGGGTTTATCGAGGTCCTGGCGCCGTTCAACACCGGCAAATACGATCATGCCAAGATCACGCTGGATAATGCCAACCATAGCAGCGCGACCGAGTTCAACTTCAGCGATGTGAACCACTACCGTCTGGAGGTCGAGGCCTTCGCCCGCGCCGCCAAGGGTGAGAAGGCCCAAATCTTCACGCTGGAGGATTCGGTGCGCAACCAGAAGCTCATCGATGCGATCTATCGCGCCGATAAGAGCGGGGCCTGGGAAACGGTTTAAGATTTTGGCGACTTTCAATAAAAAACCGGCGGTCTCTCCGCCGGTTTTCATCTTTGCTTGCCGCTTGGGCCCGCGTTCTAATTTTTTGAGGCAACGGTCGTTGCTGGTTGCGCCATGTAGAACGCGTCCAGCTCTTTCTTCATCGGTCCCCGCGCCGCCTCCGTATAGTACGTCATGTGCCCACCCTCGAATAGTTTCACGGGTATGATTTTGTCGAGCTTGGCCTGTTTCAACGTTGACTCGCTACCGAAAAAAGGCGTCGACATGTCGTAGTAGCCATGAAGCACCAGCATCTTCAATTTGGGGTCGTGCGTGAGCGCCTGCGTTATTTCGACCACGCCGCCCGGGTTGCGTTTCATATTAAATTTACAGCCGCAATTTGTGAGGTATTTACCCTCGGTAAAATAATTGAGATATGTCGGCAATCTCGAACTGATGTGGTCGCCGAAAATCGTCTCTTCAAAGAGGTTAACGTCATAGTCATCCGCTTTCAACCGCGTGTCGTAGACCCCGCTGCCGAACCCAGGTACTTTGATGGATATATCGCCGTACTTCGTGAACGCTTCATCTGCCGTCATCGAAGGATCGCCAAAAATATTCCGCAGTTCGGTCAGTGTTGACTCCACCAAAGCAAGTACCTCAGGCGTCTTTGGCTTGTAGGCCAGCGGCTTGCCGCTCTTTCCTCCAGTTCCAGGTTCTTGAACCTTTTCGTTGTACTTCACATATGTAGGCGCGAAGCGTTCCTCGGAGAATTTGCGCAGATAGTCGGCATATTCTTCCAGGGTGCGTTTGCCGCGCCAGCTCTTCGCTGGACCCAGCAAATAATCGACCGTAAAGGCTCTGGTTGGTAAGGTTAGATAGCATCCACCGGACAAATTGAACAGGTAGCATGAACTCCCGTTCAGAAGCGGCGAGTTGAAGACCAGGCCCGTGAGCACCTTTGTCGGTCTGCCGGAAGGATCAGGCTCGTAAAGACTGATGCCAGCGTCTTCCATGAGCGCGCTGGCAAAGGCGATGCGCGAACCGCCCCAGGATTCGCCGTACAGATATTTGGGCGAACTCTGCCGGCTGTTCGTGTTGACGTAGCGTGCTACAAAGTCCCGAACTATAGCTGCGTCCGTGTCGGCGACGTAGAATTCTTCATTCTTGTGCGGCGCGATTGCTTTGGATAGCCCCGTGCCGACAGGGTCGACAAAGACAAGATCCGTATGGTCGAGCAGTGTCTCTGCATTGTCGATAAGCGGAAATTTCAGGTCCTTGGCAAGTTTTGGAATATTGGGCGTGTCTACTTTAAGGCGTTGCGGGGCCCATGAAGCAGTATGCAAATACACAGAGGAAGAACCGGGCCCACCGTTGAAGAAAAAAGTGACAGGGCGGTTTTCAGGAGGCAGGTCGTCCCGCGTATAGGACATATAGAAAATCGCCGCCTTCGCGTCTTTCTTGTCTGGGTTTTTGGGGTCCTTCGGCGCATAGGCGATATAGTGACCGGCCTTGGCGGTAAACCAGACCGTCTTGCCATCGATCGTCATCGAGTGACGCATCGAGGATGGCGTTTCGTCGACCGGCGCCGTCGCGGTCGCAGGATGGTCCTTTTGATGGAATGCATAGTCCGCCGGAGCAATCAGCGCATAAGCCTCTTCGTCAAGCCCCGCTTCTTTCAGGACGCTTGCGGCCTCGTAGGGCTTGCCCGCCTTCATCAATTCTGCGGCCTGCAGCCGGGCGGTGGCGCCGGGATCGACAGTTACGGACGGGGGAACCGGCTGCACCGGTTCGGTGACTTCAGGCACCACCTCTACAGCCGTTTCCGGCGCCACCGCTTTAGATACTTCCGGCGCCCCTGCTCTAGGGGCTGACAGCACACCCGCTCGCGTGGCGTCCGGCGTCCCCCTTCCAGTGGCTTCCGGCGCCACCACTTTAGTTGTTTCCGGGGCTCGCGTTGAAGTGGCTTGCGGAACACCCCTTCCAGTTGCTTCCAGCTCCACCGCTTTCGTTGTTTCCGGTGCCACTGCTTTACTCGTTTCCGGCTCCACCGCTACAGTTGTTTCGGGGACCGCCGCAACGGTTGTTTCCGGCGTTGCTTTAGTTGTTTCCGGGACCGCCGCTACAGCTGTTTCCGGCACCACCATGATAGTGGTTGCCGCCGCACCCGCTTCAGCGGTTTCTGGAGGCGATGCCTCAAAGGTTCCAGCCGAGGATACTTCGGCGGGAAGCGCTGCACCTGCCGGGGCCGGGTTATGGGAATTGTCGCAGGCAGCGAGGGCTAAAAGTGGAAAAAGGTAAAGTATTTTTAGGTTCATTTGAATTCCCCTATGAATGGGTGAATTCAGCAGATGAAATATGTGATGACAATTCGACCAAAGTCTCGATCTGAATGTTTTTTAGGCAAAAGAGTAAGCTATTTAGGGAAGGTTCTCTAACCTACCAATAGACCGCTGCGGGTGACATGGACTCGCGGGTCGCCGTCCGGCGTATAAAGGCTTACAGCGCAAGCCTCGCAGGTCCATCCTTGTCGGCGACAACCGAATGCGTCGCCTGCGTATTGATGAGTGACAGGATCTCAAGGTTGTTGGAGTTCCAGCGTCCCTATTGCTGGCCAATCTGCGGGACTGATCGCGGGCGGGTGCGAATATGCTCCTGCGAGTCAAGCGCCAGTTTGACGAGAATGTCGTCCGGCATCTTTTCGCCGCGCGCCGTAGCTGAACGTTTCGGCGCGCTGCATGCATTCGATAAGAGTGGGGCCTGGGAAACGGTTTGAGATACGGAACCTCTAATAAAACCGGCGGTCGCGCCGCCGGTCTTCATCTTGCTTGCCGCTTGGGCCCGAGTTCTAATTTCCCAGTGCTACGCTCGTTGCTGGTTGCGCCATGTAGAACTCGTCCAGCGCTTTCTTCATCGGTCCTCGCGCCGCCTCTGTATAGTACATCATGTGCCCTCCCTCGAATGTTTTCACTGGTACGATCTTGTCGAGCCCGGCATATTTCAATTGCGACTCGGTTTCTAGGAATGTCGTTACTACGTCGTAGTAGCCATGAATGACAAGCATCTTCAATTTGGGATCGAGCTTGAGTGCCTGCGCTATTTCAACGACACCGCCCCTTAAATGATCTTTATAACTGAACATACTGGCACCTTTGGAACCCGTATCATCGAATACACACTCGCAAATGTTCGTGACATATTTACTTTCGGTGAAGTAATTGACGTATGCCGGAAGCATAGTATCGAGGTAATTACCGAAGATCGATACTTCAAAGAGGTTTACGTCGTAATCGTCGGCCTTCGTTCGCATGTCGTAAAGGCCTCCGCCGAGTCCTGGGACTCTGACGGGTATATCGCCATAGTTTGAGAACGCTTCTTCCACCTTCAGGGAAGGATCGCCGAAAATATTCCGCAGTTCGGTCAATGTTGACTCCGCCAAAGCAAGTACCTCAGGAGTCTTAGGCTGATAGGCAAGTGGCAAGCCGCTCTTTCCTCCAGTTCCCGGTACTTTTTCCTTCTTATTGTACTGCACGAATGTGGGGGCGAAGCGTTCCGCGAAGAACACGCGCAGATAGTCGGCATATTCTTCCAGGGTGCGTTTGCCGCGCCAGCTCTTCGCTGGACCCAGAAAATAATCGACCGCCATGGCTTTGGTGGGCAAGGTCAAATAGCAATCGGGAATATTGAACAACTTGCATTCGTCGCCCGTTAGCGATGGCGAGTGAAAGACGATGCCGGTGAGCAGTTTCGTCGGTCTGCCGGAAGGATCGGGCTCGTAAAGACTGGTACCAGCGTCTTCTATGAGCGAGCCGGCATAGGCGACCCGCGATCCACCCCAGGATTCGCCATAGAGGTATTTGGGCGAACTCTGCCGGCTGTTCTTGTTGACGTAGCGTGCTACGAAGTCGCGAACTATCGCGGCGTCGGGGGTGGGGGCGTAGAATTCTTCTTTCTTGTGCGGAGCGATCGCCTTGGAAAAACCTGTGCCGACGGGATCGACGAAGACCAGATCGCTCTGGTCGAGCAGCGTATCCGCGGTGTCGATAAGCGGAAATTTCAGGTCTTTTTTAAGTTTCGGAAGATTGGGCGTGTCCATTTTGAGGCGTTTCGGTGCCCACGAAGCAGCATGCAAAAACAGCGCGGGAAACCCTGGTCCACCATTGAAGAAGAAAGTGACGGGGCGGTTTTCAGGAGGCAGGTCATCCCGCGTATAGGATACATAGAAAATCGCAGCTTTCGCGTCTTTCTTGTCAGGGTTTTTTGGGTCCTTCGGCGCATAGGCGATATAGTGACCGGCCTTGGCGGTAAACCAGACCGTCTTGCCATTGATCGTCATTGAATGACGCTTCGATGACGGCGCTTCGTCCGCCGGCATTGCCTCGCTTGCAGGATGGTCCTTTTGGTGGAATGCATAATCCGCCGGTGCAATCAGCGCATAGGCTTCTTCGTCGAGACCCGCTCCTTTCAGGGCTTCCACGGCCTCGTAGGGCCTGCCTGCCTTCATCAATTCTGCGGCCTTCAGCCGAGCGGCGGCGCCTGGGTCGACCGCCACGTCCGGGGGGATCAGCGCCACCGGTGCAGCGGGTTCCGGCGAGACTGCTTCAGTGGTTTCTGGCGGCGCTGCCGGAGGCGATGCCTCAAAGGTTCCAGCCGAGGATACTTCGGCGGGAAGTGCTGCACCTGCCGGGGCCGGGTTATCGGAATTGTCGCAGGCAGCGAGGGCTAAAAGTGGAAAAAGGTAAAGTATTTTTAAGTTCATTTGAATTCCCCTATGAAAAGGCAAATTCAGCAGATGAAAACCGTGGTGACAATTGAACCAACGTCGCGGTCTGGATGTTTTTTCAGCAAAAGCAGAGTTTATTTTGGGGGAGGTACCTACCAATAGACCCCGCCGCGGGTCACATGGACTCGCGGTTCGCCGTCCGGCGTATAAAGGCTTGCAGCGCAGGCCTCGCAGTCGGCATCCTTGGCGGCGACGACCGGATGCGTCGCCTGCGTATTGATGAGTGACAGGATCTCAAGGTTGTTGGAGTTCCAGCGGCCATATTGCTGGCCAATCTGCGGGACTGATCGCGGGCGGGTGCGAATATGCTCCTGCGGCTCAAGCGCCAGTTTGATGAGAATGTCGTCCGGCATCCTTTCGCCGCGCGCCACAACGGCGCACGCATCCTTCAAGGCCAGCAGCCGTGCGACGCGGGCCTCGGTCAGCGGGTGCGTGCGCAGGACCGAAGGATCGGGTATGCGCCCGCCGGGCAGGATCAGGCTTTCCCAAACCTTGCCTTGCGCCTTTTCGAGCTTCGTCAGCGCATGGGCGAGGCCTTCAGGATCGCCGGTGAGCATGGCGGCACCGAGATCGGCATTAAATTCGCGGGTGCGCGAAAGCGCCATTTGCAGGAGGCCGCCGACCGTCGGAGCCACCAGCAGCACCAGAACCCCAAGCCAGGGTATCTGCGGCGTCGATCCGCTGGCGAGCCAGGCAATATTGAAAAGCAGCGAGACAATGCCGATCGTCGACATCAGCGACGTGAAGCGGGAGACCGTGTCGGCAAGCGCCATGACCCGCAAATCTTCATTGCGGATATGGCTTATTTCGTGCGCGAGAACGCCGGTAAGTTCGCGCGCGGTCAGGGTCCTGACCAACTGATCGGTAACAGCGACGACCGCCGTTTCTCTGGAGCCCACGGCAAAGGCGTTCATCATCCTCGAGGGGATGACGTGGAGCTTCGGCACGGCTGCAAGTTCGGCCCGGCGGGCGAGTTCCTCGACGATTGCCAATCCTTGCGGAAATTCCGAACGGGTGACGGGCCGCGCCTTGTACATGGCAAGCACCATTTGCGGGCTGATGCGCCTGATCGCATAAAGGCTGATGCCGCCGAAGACGAGGGCATAGGCAATGCCTGCCGGCCCTGCCAGGGTCCAGGCACAGGCGATTAGGAGCGCAAGGCTGCCTGCGAGCAGCAGCCAGGTGTGCAACATGTTGATCAATTGGCTGCGGCGATGCTCGGGAATATGGGGGTGGAGCGCGCTTTCGGTCATCCTCGAAATATGGGGTCATCGCCGGATTTGGGCAATAGAGCGCCCCAGACCCGGTTTTTACGACTCTTTTGCAACAATTCCCCCGACAAATGCTGTAGCTTAGAACTTGCATGGCAAATTTACCCTTCTTATATAGCCCCCAACAATGTAAGTACCGCTCGCCTCGGCGGTCCCCTATTGTTGAAACCCCCTAGGGGCTGCTGAATGGAATGCTCGGCAGAGGTCCCAGCAGCCTGCTGAATGGAGATGAAGTAATGGCAAAAGTTATCGGTATTGATTTGGGAACGACCAATTCCTGCGTCGCCGTCATGGATGGCAAGAACGCGAAGGTCATTGAAAATGCGGAAGGCGCACGCACGACGCCATCCATCGTTGCATTTACGGATAGCGACGAACGCCTCGTTGGCCAGCCGGCCAAGCGCCAGGCTGTCACCAATCCGGAAGGCACCGTCTTTGCGGTCAAGCGCCTCATCGGCCGTCGCTTCGACGATCCGACCGTCGAAAAGGACAAGAAGCTCGTCCCCTATCACATTGTGAAGGGCGACAATGGCGATGCCTGGGTTGAAGTCCATGGCAAGAAATATTCGCCGTCGCAGATTTCCGCGATGGTCCTGCAGAAGATGAAGGAAACCGCCGAAGCCTATCTCGGCGAGAAGGTCGAGAAAGCCGTCATCACGGTTCCGGCCTACTTCAACGATGCCCAGCGTCAGGCGACCAAGGATGCCGGCAAGATCGCCGGTCTCGAAGTCCTGCGCATCATCAACGAGCCGACTGCGGCCGCTCTCGCTTATGGGCTTGACAAGAAGGAAGGCAAGACGATTGCCGTATACGATCTTGGCGGCGGCACGTTCGACGTGTCGATTCTCGAGATCGGCGACGGCGTCTTCGAAGTGAAGTCGACCAATGGCGATACGTTCCTCGGCGGTGAAGACTTCGACATGCGTCTGGTCGAATATTTCGCGGCCGAGTTCAAGAAGGAACAGGGCATCGACCTGAAGAACGACAAACTCGCCCTGCAGCGCCTCAAGGAAGCTGCCGAAAAGGCGAAGATCGAACTTTCCTCGGCACAGCAGACGGAAATCAACCTGCCGTTCATCACCGCCGATGCGACGGGTCCGAAGCATCTGACGATGAAGCTGTCGCGCGCCAAGTTCGAAAGCCTCGTCGACGATCTGGTCCAGCGCACGGTCGAGCCCTGCAAGTCCGCGCTCAAGGATGCCGGCCTCAAGGCTGGTGAGATCGATGAAGTGGTTCTCGTCGGCGGCATGACCCGCATGCCGAAGATCCAGGAAATCGTCAAAGCCTTCTTCGGCAAGGAACCCCATAAGGGCGTCAATCCGGACGAAGTGGTCGCAATGGGCGCCGCCATTCAGGCCGGTGTTCTCCAAGGCGACGTCAAGGACGTGCTCCTGCTCGACGTCACGCCGCTTTCGCTCGGCATAGAAACGCTGGGCGGTGTTTTCACCCGTCTGATCGAGCGCAACACGACGATCCCGACGAAGAAGTCGCAGACTTTCTCCACGGCCGAGGACAATCAGTCCGCCGTGACGATCCGCGTCTTCCAGGGCGAGCGCGAAATGGCTGCCGACAACAAGGCGCTTGGCCAGTTCGATCTCGTTGGCATTCCGCCAGCGCCGCGCGGCGTTCCGCAGATCGAGGTCACGTTCGACATCGACGCCAACGGCATCGTCAATGTTTCGGCCAAGGACAAGGGCACCGGCAAGGAGCACCAGATCCGCATCCAGGCATCCGGTGGTCTCTCCGACGCTGACATCGAGAAGATGGTGAAGGACGCCGAAGCCAATGCCGAGAGCGACAAGAAGCGTCGCGAGGCTGTCGAGGCGAAGAACCAGGCGGAAGCTCTGGTCCATTCAACCGAAAAGTCGCTGAAGGACTATGGCGACAAGGTTTCGGCTGAGGACAAGGGCGCCATCGAGACCGCGCTTGCCGATCTGAAATCTGTAATCGAAGGCGATGACGCCGAAGTCATCAAGGCAAAGACCCAGACTCTTGCCGAAGCTTCGATGAAGCTTGGCCAGGCAATGTACGAAGCCTCGCAGGCTGCGGAAGCAGCTGAAGGCGCCGCGGGCGCCGAGGCAACGGCCAAGGCCGACGACGATGTGGTCGACGCCGATTTCGAAGAGATCGACGAGGACGGCAAGAAGAAGTCTGCCTGACGCCTTCTAAAGAACACACGGAAAAGCCCGGCCTTCGTGCCGGGCTTTTTGTTTGCCGGGTTAGACTTTCGCTCAATTGAGAGCCGAGGAGAATAGGACTATCACGCCTATTCAATCGGTTGAATTGCTACTGGGAGGGGCAATCGAACCGGGGCCCGTATTTCGGACCCTTGCCCTCCAAGTTATTTCAGCAGGATTCATTGTTGAATCATCGGAGGAAAGTCATTTTGAGAAAGACATTTATCACCGCCCTTCTTGGGTGCACGATGCTCGCTGGCTGCAACAACGGCGACGACAAGGCCACCACCGGGAACGATCAGGGCACATTCACTTCCCAGATCGAGACGCTGAACAACACCAACGCTGCACTGACAGCACAGGTCGGCGAGCTTAAAGCTGCCAATCAAGGTGCCTCGGACGTTGCAGTCGGGTTGTCCGCGCTTGCTGCCGAGGTAAGCGCGCTGAAGGACGCCAACCTCAAGGCTTCGACGGAGATTGCCGGGTTGTCATCGGAGGTAGGTAACCTGCAAAAAGCGGACAAAGTCGCCGACGCTGCGACGAGTGCGCTTGCCGATCAGCTCAACGATCAAAAGAATACCAGTGAGAAGAATGCGAATTCGCTGGCCGAACTGGCTCGCCAGATCAGCGAACTGCAAGCAGGCGGTAAGACGACCACTGCGTCGCTCGCTGATCTTGCAAAGCAGATCGGCGATGTGAAGACGCAGCAATCGACCTCCGTGACGACGATCGCTGCCCTTTCCAAGCAACTCGATGACTTGAAGACTGGAACGGCAGCCACGACCACAAGCGTCAAAGAGTTGCAGGGCGCGCTGTCGTCGCTGTCGCAGATCGTCAAGACCGTGAAGCTTGAGACCATGCAGCCGCACATCGCGGATCTGCAGGCTGAACTCGGCAAGATACCGCCGACGATCGCGACGCTCGGCACGATGACCGACCGGATAGCGGCCGTAAAAGCCCTCACCGAAAAAGCCAACAAGCAGGAAATGTCGGCCGAAGATGTCGCCGCGATAGACGATCACCTAAAGGACCTTGCCAAGCTCGGTGACAATATTGCCAGCGAGAAAACCAGCATTGCCGACAGTCTTGCCAAAGGTGACGGCATCCTGAAATCCATCCGGGAACTGCCCGCAAACGCAACAGTCAACGACGTGGCCGGCATCGATGACAGTATCGGTGCATTGTTGTCGGCGCTCAAGAGCAATAGCAAGCCCCTGCAGGACCGCGTGGCAGGCTATGACAAGGGCATTGGCGACATCAAGATGAAGATCGGGGATCTTACCGGCCAGAACCTCGCGGAATACGTGAACACGATGCGCGGCGCCCAATCGAGCGGCGACTTCACCCGCGGCAACACGTTCCCCGCTACAGCAGTGCCGTTCGGGTTCAACATGTGGAGCCCCGTCAATCAGAGCGATTCAAACTGGTTTTATCAGTTCAAGACCGGGGAAAACGGCAGTCTGATCGACACCGTTCGGGCGTTCGCGGTCGTCCATGAGCCGAGTCCGTGGATCGGCAACAGGCAATCCCTGGGTATCATACCGATCGACAACGAGACGGTGACTAGCCTCGCCTCAGCAGCCCAGAAATTCGACCGCAAGAACGAGATCGCTCAGGCGCACTATTACAGCCTGATCTTTAACAATGGCACCAGGACCGAGATAACGCCGACCGACCACGCGGCTTATTTCCGCTTTAACGTCCCGGCGGATAAAAAGGTCGTAACGCTTCTCTTCGATACGTTGACCGCCAGCGGTGCGTTTTCATATGATTCGGCCACCGGTGCGATATCGGGTTATACGAACCACGGCTCGCCGCAAATGTATTTCTATGCGGTATTCGATGCTCCCGTTACGAAATCAAAGACCGTATATGGAGACACGTCGTGGGTTCAGTTCGATACGACGGGCAATAAGTCGGTCGGCATGAGAATCGCCACGTCTTTCATTAGCGTGGATCAAGCCAAAGCCAATCTTGAGGACGAAATCGGCGGCAAATCCTTCGACCAGATCAAGGATCTCGCCGAGGCTGCATGGTTGAAAAAGCTTGGTCAAATACGCGTCAAGAATGCAACGGCTGACCAAAAGACGATTCTTTATTCCAATATGTATCGCGCATTCCTTTACCCCAACTCCGCTTGGGAAAAGGAAAAGGGGACCGGCAAGCCCATTTATATGAGCCCTTACACCAGCCCCTCGACGCAAAAGGATGGGAAGATCTGGGTCAATAACGGCTTCTGGGACACCTATCGGACGAACTGGCCGCTCTATTCGCTGCTGATACCGACGCAGGCCGGACAGATGATCGACGGCTTCGTCAATGGTTACAAGGATGGTGGCTGGGTCACCCGCTGGTCTGGACCAGGCTACAATGACAGCATGGTGGCCACGAGTTCGGATATCATCATCGCCGATGCCTATATGAAGGGCGTGCGCAATTTCGACGTCGACGCGGCGTATGCGTCGATGTTGCGGAATGCGACGACCTACAGCCCTGACAGCGCCAAGGGGCGCAAGGGCATGGATAAGTCCATTTTCTACGGCTACACGCCTAAGGAAGTGTACATCAACGATCCGGCTCCCGGCCACGTTGCATGGTCGCTGGAAGCCGACTTGAACGACTTCGGCATCGGCCAGATGGCGAAAGTGCTCAAGAAAGACGATGACTACGCCTATTTTTCCAACCGGGCGATCAACTATGCCAATCTGTTCGATGGGACGTCGACAGGAACGTGGGCGAACGGCTGGTTCCGCACCAAGGATCAAGCCGGCAACTGGGCCTCGGGACCAAGCACGCCCCAGAGCTGGGGTTACGGTTACACGGAAGGCAATGCATGGTCCTACGCCTTCCTGGCGCCGCAAGATGGCCAGGGTCTGGCCAATCTCTATGGCGGTCGTGACAAGCTGAAGGCCAAACTGGACAAGTTCTTTACGACTGCTCCGGGCATGGACGGCGGCAGCTACGGCTTTGCGATCCATGAGGTCAAGGAGGCCGCCAAGGTCCATGAACTTGCCAATGTCGGCGAATACCAGCATTCCAACCAGACGGTCCATCACTCCATCTACATGTACAATTTCGCAGGTTCTCCTTCGAGCGGACAAAAGTACCTGCGCGATGTCATGGACAAGCTCTACTTCTCCGGTTTCGACGCCAACGGCAATTCGACAGGTGAAGGCTATATTGGCGACGAGGACAATGGTGAGCAATCGTCGTGGTACCTGTTGAGTTCCATGGGCATCTATCCCGTCAGCATGGGACGCCCCGAATACGCGATCGGTGCGCCCTATTTCAAGGAAATGACGGTAACCCTGGAAAGCGGCAAGAAGATCGTGGTCAAAGCACCGAATGTCAGTTCTTCCAACCGCTACGTCCAAAGCATGAAGCTAAACGGCAAGGATCTTACACGTAACTACCTGTTGCATTCCGAACTTGTTGATGGCGCGACGCTCGACTTCGTCATGGGGCCTAACCCTTCCCAATGGGGTACCGGCACCAACGACCTCCCGACGTCGATCACCCAGGACAGCAAGGTTCCGAACCCGCTGAAATCGCTGTTGCCGGTCGGCAACTACGACGTCACCGCGAGTACAGTAGATAAAAAGGATGCCATTTTCGATCGTACTTCCGGCACCGCATGGACCAGTAAAGGCGCGGGCTGGATCGAGGCGGCGAAAAAAGCGCCGACAATGCTCGATGCCGTATCGCTCTACACCCTGTCGTCATCGACTGATGCGACGAAGGACCCGACGGGATGGATACTGAAAGGTTCGAATGACGGTTTGGTGTGGGTCACGCTCGACACCCGCGAAGGCCAGGGCTTCGCGTGGCGCCGGCAGACCCGTCCGTTCGCGCTGAAGGCGCCGGCTTCCTACGCCAAGTATCGGCTGGAGTTCACCGGAACCAACGACGTCTCGATTGCAGAGCTCGAGTTGCTTGGCGCGACAGACGTTTCGGCCGCCCCGACGACCGCATCAAACGCAGTTCCGACGCCTTCCGTGGCACCCACGCCGCCCTCGACCTCCGGAGGCTCGACCTCGTCTGCCGGAGGCGCGGGTGGGGGGCTCGCCGATTCCGGAAAGCTCGACGGCCGGCCTCTCCGTTGATTTCAACGCGCCATTGCGACGCGGCGAAACTCTTGTGAATGAAACGAGACGAGCCCGGCCATTGCGCCGGGCTTTCTCGCCCTTGCGAAGAAAATCAAAAAGCAAGGGGGAGATCCCGCCACATTCCCGCGATAATCCGCGAATATGCGGCATTTCTTGCGAATCAATGTAAGTTGGCTATGGCATTCATGGCGGCGAACACCTAAATACCGGCATTAAACAAGCTTCTTAAAGAAGCGTACGCGATTTTCACGGAACGAGTGTCTGGATGAAGGCTGACTATTACGAAACCCTCGGCGTCACGAAAGGCGCTGATGAGAAAGAGCTCAAGAGCGCTTTCCGTAAGCTGGCAATGCAATTTCACCCCGACAAGAATCCGGGAGACGCAGCCGCCGAACACCGATTCAAGGAAATTGGCGAGGCCTACGAGACCCTGAAGGACCCGCAGAAGCGGGCAGCCTACGACCGCTTCGGTCATGCGGCCTTCGAGCATGGCGGCATGAATGGCGGTGGTGGCTTCGGCGGCGCCGGTGGTTTTGCCGATATTTTCGAAGATATTTTTGGCGAGATGATGGGCGGTGGACGCCAGCGCCGCTCCGGCGGGCGCGAGCGTGGCGCCGATTTGCGCTACAATATGGAGATCACACTTGAGGAGGCCTATACCGGCAAGACGGCGCAAATCCGCGTTCCAACCTCGATCACCTGCGACGAATGCTCGGGTACCGGTGCAAAAGTCGGCACGTCGCCCGTCACCTGCAGCACCTGCAGCGGTTCTGGCCGCGTGCGCGCTGCTCAAGGGTTCTTCTCGATCGAGCGCACCTGCCCGACATGCCATGGCCGTGGCCAGATCATCAAGGATCCATGCACCAAATGCTCGGGCCAGGGCCGCGTTACCGAAGAACGCGCGCTTTCCGTCAACATTCCAGCCGGCATCGAGGATGGCACCCGCATTCGCCTGACCGGCGAGGGCGAAGCCGGATTGCGCGGCGGACCGGCGGGCGATCTTTATATTTTCCTCTCGCTGAAGCCGCATGAGTTTTTCCAGCGCGACGGTGCCGATCTCTATTGCAAGGTGCCGATTTCGATGACGACTGCCGCGCTTGGCGGGCAGATCGAAGTTGCGACGCTGGACGGTACGCAGACGCGGGTCAAGATTCCCGATGGTACGCAAAATGCCAAGCAGTTCCGCCTTAAGGGCAAGGGCATGCCGGTGCTGCGCCAGCCTGCCATGGGCGATCTCTACATCCAGATGGCCATTGAAACGCCGCAGAATCTCAACAAGCGCCAGCGCGAGTTGCTCGAAGAGTTCGAGCGCATTTCATCTCAGGATAACAGCCCGCAATCGTCAGGCTTCTTTGCCCGCATGAAAGAGTTCTTCGAAAGTCTAAGCGAGTAGTTTTATTGGATCTTTTCCCGTTGGCGGCCTTGCTTCCGTCACGTGTTGCGGCATAAACTTGTCTAACTGCGACGGAGGATGAGCATGTCGAGACCTTTGGGGAAGAAACTGGCCGAGAAGTTCGGCGAGGAAATCCGGTTCTTCAAGGGTTGGATGCATGGTCCCAAGGCGGTGGGTTCGATTCTTCCAACGAGTTCGATCACCGCCCGGCGCATGGCGAGCGTCGTCAATCCGCATTCCGGGCTTCCCGTGCTCGAACTCGGCCCCGGCACCGGGGTAATCACCCGGGCCATTCTCAATCGCGGCGTCGCCCCGACCAACCTTTATAGCGTCGAATATTCGTCGGATTTTGCCGAGCATCTGCGCGAGGATTTCCCTGGCGTCAACATCATCGAAGGCGATGCGTTCGATCTCGACACCACGCTGGGCGAGAAGCGCGACCAGAAATTCGACAGCGTCATCTCTGCGGTTCCACTCTTGAATTTCCCCGTAAGTGACCGCGTTGCCATCGTCGAGGATCTGCTGCGGCGTATTCCGCACGGGCGGCCCGTCGTCCAGATTACCTATGGGCCGCTTTCGCCGGTGCCTGCCGGGCGCGGCAACTACAAGATTGAGCATCTCGATTTCATCATCCGCAACGTGCCCCCGGCACGGCTCTGGGTCTACCGCAGGGTCGATTGACTCAGCTTAATTGCCCTGCGCTGCCATTTCGATATAGAGGGTTTGAATGCTGCCGAAGATTCTGGTGTTCGCCGGGTCGAACCGTACGGGTGCCTACAGCAAGAAGGTAGCAAACGCTGCGGTCAAGACATTGGCCGAACTCGGCGCCGATGTGACGCTTATTGCGCTTTTCGATTATCCCCTGCCGTTGATGGATGAGGATCTCGAAGAGAAACAGGGAATTCCTGACAATGCCATGAAACTTGGCCGGCTCTTTGCGGCTCATGATGGCATGCTGATTGCCTCGCCCGAGTACAATTCTTCCATTCCGCCGCTTCTCAAGAATACCATCGACTGGGTCAGCCGTATTTCGAAGGATGGCGACAAGCCGCTCAGGCCCTATTCCGGCAAGGTCGTTGGACTTTGCTCTTCATCCGAGGGCAATTTCGGCGGTGCGCGCGGGCTCTATCATTTGCGGTCGGTCCTGATGAATGTCGGGACGCAGATCATCACGGAACAATGCTCGGTGATCCATGCCCATGAAGCCTTCGCCGAGGATGGATCGTTTCGCAACGAGCGCACGGCAAAGTCGATGGAACGGGTCTGCCAATCGTTGATCGACCATACGCGCTTTGCCAAATCCCGCGCATAGTCGGCGTTTTGCGGCCGCTCGCGGCAATATCTGTTTTCAATCGGCTGCATCTGTGCCAATGGGATGCGATCAAAGAAAAAGGATGATTGTCATGACGGATGCGGCTTTGCGCGAGCGCCTGATCGTCGGCCTTGACGTGCCGACGCTCGACGTCGCCGAAGAGGTGATCAGCGAACTCGGCGATACGGTTTCATACTACAAGATCGGCTATCAGCTCGCCTTCGCCGGCGGGCTTGGTCTGGCCAGCGAACTTGCCCGTTCCGGCAAGAAAGTCTTTCTCGACATGAAACTTCTCGACATCGACAACACGGTGGCGAAGGCCGTTGAGAATATCGTTAAAATGGGCGTGTCGATGCTGACGCTGCATGCCTATCCGAAAGCCATGCGGGCCGCCGTCGAGGCAGCACGGGGATCCGACCTTTGCTTGCTCGGCGTGACAGTGTTGACCTCGATGGACCAGCAGGATCTCGTCGATGCTGGCTATGAGCACGACCCGCACACGCTGGTGCTGATCCGGGCCGAACAGGCATTCAACGCCGGCATGGGCGGGATCGTTTGCGCGGCGCCGGAGGCCGAGGCTGTGCGCAAGGTCGTCGGCCCAAAGCTTGCCATCGTCACGCCGGGCATTCGCCCGGCAGGTTCCGCCGCAGGCGATCAGAAGCGTGTGATGGCGCCGGCAGACGCCCTGCGCGCCGGGGCGAGCCACCTTGTGGTCAGCCGCCCCATTGTCGGCGCGGGCGATCGCCGTGCGGCAGCGGAAGAGATTCTGGCTGAAATGGCCAAGGCATAATTGGACATCAAAGGAGCGAGAAAATGCCCAAGGGATACTGGATCGCGCGGATGGATGTAAAAGACCCAGAACGCTACAAGGATTATATCGCCACAGCGAAACCTGCGTTCGAGAAATATGGCGCCAATTTCCTGGCGCGCGGCGGCGCCCATCACGTGCTCGAAGGGCAGGCGCGCGGACGCAACGTTGTCATCGAGTTTCCCTCGCTCCAGGCCGCGCTCGATTGCTATAATTCGCCGGAATACCAAGCTGCCAAGGCTATCCGCCTGACAGTCGCCGAGGGTGAGATGCTGCTGGTCGAAGGCGCCGAAGCCGGCTAACTGCGGCTGCGCCTTTCGATGCGAACATTTTTCTGTTCTCTCATACCTTTGTTGCATTGCAATAGCGGTAAAACCAGCTACGGTCACTGACCCGTCAAGAACATTTTCATATGTGGGCGTCATTGTTCTTGAATTGCAGCTGTGGTGATTGATCGGAAAGTGGAATGTTTTACCAACTTTATGAACTCAACCATGCCGCGCTTCAGCCTTACAGGGCTTTCGCCGATGCCACCAAGCTGTTCTACGATAACCCGCTCAATCCATTGTCCCAGACGGTAGTCGGGCGCTCCATCGCGGCGATGTGTGAGCTCTTCGAGCGCACCACCCGTGCCTACGGCAAGCCGGCATTCGGCCTGCCTACCACGGTGGTTGACGGAGTTGAGACCGACGTCAAAGAGAAGATCGTCTGGAAGAAGCCGTTCTGCAACCTCATCCATTTCAAGCGCGCCCTGCCGGCAAAGCGTGCCGCCGATCCGAGGATCCTGATTGTTGCGCCCATGTCCGGCCACTATGCGACGCTGCTGCGCGGTACCGTCGAAGCGCTTCTGCCGCATGCGGAGGTCTATATCACCGATTGGGTGGACGCCCGCACCGTTTCGCTCACTGACGGCAAGTTCGATCTCGACGACTATATCGATTACGTCATCGAGATGTTCCATGCGTTGGGCGAAGATACGCACGTGGTTGCGGTGTGCCAGCCTTCCGTACCGGTGCTTGCCGCCGTTTCGGTCATGGAAGCCAATGGCGACCGTTTCGCGCCTTCGAGCATGACGCTGATGGGTGGGCCAATCGATACCCGCAAGAATCCGACGGTGGTCAACAAACTCGCCGAGGAAAAGGGCATCGACTGGTTCCGCGACAATGTCGTCATGTCGGTTCCCTGGCCGCATGCGGGCTTTATGCGTGAGGTCTATCCCGGTTTCCTGCAGCTTTCAGGCTTCATGAGCATGAATCTCGACCGCCATATCACGGCGCACAAGGAATTCTTCATGCATCTCGTGAAGGAGGATGGCGACTCGGCAGACAAGCACCGCGAATTCTACGATGAATATATGGCGGTGATGGATTTGACGGCCGAGTTCTACCTGCAGACCGTCGATACCGTATTCGTCCGTCACGCCCTGCCAAAGGGCGAGATGACCCACCGCGGCATCCTTGTCGATCCATCCGCCATTCGCAATGTGGCGCTGCTTACGGTGGAAGGCGAAAATGACGATATCTCCGGCGTAGGTCAGACCAAGGCAGCTCAGACCCTCTGCGTGAATATCCCCAAAGAGATGCGCATGCATTACCTGCAGCCGAAGGTTGGGCACTACGGCGTGTTCAACGGTTCGCGCTTCCGTGCCGAAATTGCACCACGAATCGTCAAATTCGTTAACGATCACGCACGCGTGAACCGCCGGACGAGCAACGTTACGCCGATCGGCAAGCGCGCGGCGGGCTAGAACCTTCGGTCTAGCCTCAGGCAGTGGAGACACAGATCGATTAGTCTGTTCCACGGAAAGAGTGCGAGAAATAATTGTTGTTTTTCAGTGGTTTGAGCAGCGGCTTCGGGCTTCGCCCACAAGGTATGTTGCTTCGGAAGTCATAGAGTTTCGCAGCAATTCCACGTCGGCGCATATCAATCGAACGTGGGGATAGGCGGCTTCTCAAATTTTAACCATATATTAACAATGGCAAGACCGTGGCGCCATTGTGATTGACTCATGTCCCGTCCGGCCATTAACGTTTTGTTAACGAAGGCTGCTGGTGTGGAGTAGGGCATGTTCGGAATGGGGCGGGTTTTGAAGTCGATGGGGATCGCGGCAGCGCTCTTCACGGCCGCATTTGGGGCAAACTCCGCCTCGGCGTCTGAAGCGTTCATGACCACCGGTGGCCTCACCTCACAACCAATCGGTCATTACGAGTTGTGCAAGCGTATGCCGGAAGAATGCTCGATCCGTAGCCGCAATATCATGCCCGAAAAGATGAGCCACGATTTCTGGCAGTTGATCGTCAACGTCAACAGCGACGTGAACCAGAAGATCAAACCGCTCACCGACAAGGAAATTTACGGGGTCGAGGAATACTGGGCCTATCCGGACAAGGTCGGCGATTGCGAAGACTATGTGCTCCTGAAGCGCCGCGACCTGATGCAGCAGGGCATCTCGCCCGCCAATCTGCTGATCACCGTTGTCCGCAAGCCTGATGGCGAGGGTCATGCAGTCCTGACCGTGCGCACCGACAAGGGTGATTTCGTTCTCGATAACCTCGTTGACGGTGTGAAGAACTGGTCGGAGACCGAGTACACCTACCTGAAGCGCCAGGCGACCAACAATACCGGGCGCTGGGTCAGCATCGAAGCTCCGTCCAACATCCTCGTCGGTTCGGTCCAGTAACCGGGCGAGTCCGCGAAACTCGAACTGCCGGACCAAGGGTCCGGCAGTTTTCATTTGCGCCGTCCTTACCTAGGATTCTCGCACCAGAAAGGCGCGGCGGTCGCGCCTGATAAACGTTTCCGCATCTTTCGTGCTGACGCAGGCAAGACGCTACCTGGCTACCCTCAGCAATTCTGCCTCGATCTCACGCTGGCTCGCCCATCCTGTCGGCGATCATGCGATAGGAGATTGCTTCGGCAAGGTGAATGCGCCCGACCGTTTCCTGGCCGTCTAGGTCGGCCAGCGTGCGCGCAACCTTCAGCACACGGTGATAGGCGCGGGCCGAGAATCGCATCTGCTCGCTTGCCTGGTGCAGCAGCGCCATGCCGGAAGCATCGGGTGCGGCGACCGTTTCGATAAGCGCGACGGAGGAATGCGCATTCGTCGTGATCGAGGGAGCGCCGAGTTCTTCGTAGCGCCGCTTTTGAACGGCGCGCGCCCGTGCGACCCGCGCCGCCACTGTGACGCTCGCTTCCGACGCAGCCGGGCGGATGAGATCGCTCGCGCTCACTGAAGGCACGTCGATCCTGATGTCGATGCGGTCGAGCAGCGGCCCGGAAAGACGCGCCTGATAGTCCTGGCGGCAGCGCGGGCCACGCGCACATTGATGGCCGGGCTCGCCCGCCATGCCGCAACGGCAGGGATTCATCGCCGCTACCAGCTGGATCTGTGCCGGATAGACGATGCGGTGGTTGGCGCGCGCGATCAGGCATTCGCCGGTCTCCAGGGGCTGGCGCAGCGAATCGAGGACCTGCGGCGTGAATTCCGGGAACTCATCGAGGAAGAGAACGCCGTGATGGGCGAGCGAGACCTCACCGGGCCGGGCACGGACGCCGCCTCCGACCATCGCCGCCATAGAGGCTGAGTGATGCGGGGCGCGGAACGGACGCCGGTCGGTAAGCTTGCCGCCGAGAAGTTCGCCGGCGATCGACGCGATCATCGACACGTCCAGCAGTTCGCGCGGCAGGAGCGGCGGCAGGATCGACGGGAGCCGTTGCGCCAGCATGGATTTGCCGGAACCAGGCGGCCCGGCCATCAGGAGATTGTGCCCTCCAGCCGCCGCGACTTCGAGCGCGCGCCTGGCGCTTTCCTGTCCGCGGATGTCTGCAAGATCGGGCAGGCCGGTCGCGCTCGTCTGCATGGCCGGCTCGGGCCGGGAGAGAACCTGTGTGCCGCGAAAATGGTTGGCGAGGGCAATGAGGCTGCGCGGCGCAAGGATATCGATTTCGGGTCCTGCCCAGGCGGCCTCAGGTCCACACGGGGCCGGGCATATCAGCCCCCGGTCCTGGCGGTTGGCGGCGATGGCCGCAGGGAGAACCCCCGCCACATGCGTGATGGTGCCGTCGAGCGAGAGTTCGCCAAGGACGACATAGGATTGCAGCACATCGGCGGGGATGGCGCCGAGCCCGGCCATCAACCCCACGGCGATGGGAAGATCGTAGTGACTGCCTTCCTTGGGAAGGTCCGCCGGCGCGAGATTGACGGTCACCTTCTTCACCGGCATCGACAACCCGGATGCATGCAAGGCGGCTTGGACCCGCTCACGGCTTTCAGCGACAGCCTTATCCGGGAGGCCGACAATATGCATGCCCATCTTGCCGGGCGCGATCATGACCTGCACATCGACGGGCTGCGCATCGATACCCTGGAAGGCGACCGTCCGAATGCGGGTGACCATGATTTCGTCCTTGAAAATGCGGGCATGAAAAGAGCTGAGTGCAATAACGCAACATCAGCACATTTCATCCCACATCACAAGAACATTAAGTGAACGGTTCAGGCGGGGAGCCTTAATCGCGTTTGGCCTCGACCGCATCCCAGAACAGCGCGGCAATGTCGGCGCCGCCGAAACGCTTCACCTCGCGTACGCCCGTCGGGGAGGTCACATTGATCTCGGTCATGTAGTCGCCGATCACGTCGATGCCGACGAGAATAAAGCCGCGTTCACGCAAAGCCGGTCCGATGCGCGCGCAGATCTCGCGTTCGCGCTCGGTGAGTTCCGTTTTCTCAGCCCGGCCGCCGACATGCATGTTGGATCGCGCATCGCTATCCGACGGGACACGGTTGATTGCGCCCACGGGTTCGCCATCGATAAGAATGATGCGCTTGTCGCCGGCCCGCACGTCCTTCAGGTAGCGCTGGGCGATGATCGGCTCGCGGAACATCTGGCCGAACATTTCGAGCAGCGAGGTGAGATTGCGGTCACCATCGGCAAGGTGGAATACGCCGGCGCCGCCATTGCCATAGAGCGGCTTGAGGATGATGTCGCCGAACTCCTTGCGGAAGGCGACGATCTCCTGAGGATCCTTGGTGATCAGGGTCTCCGGCATCAAATCCGGAAACTCGGTGACGAAGATCTTTTCGGGACTGTTGCGCACCCAGGCGGGATCGTTGACAACGAGCGTCTGCGGATGGATGCGCTCGAGCATATGCGTTGTCGTGATGTAGTTCATGTCGAAGGGCGGATCCTGGCGGAGCAACACCACATCCATCTCCGACAGGTCGCGGCGGATCGGCTCACCAAGGGTGAAGTGGTCGCCTTCGACATCGCGGACGCTGAGGTCCTCGATACGCGCCGACACGACGCCGTCGCGCAGGCTGATCCGGTCGGGCGTGTAGTGGAAGAGAACGTGGCCGCGCTTCTGCGCTTCAAGGCAAAGCGCGAAGGTCGTGTCGCCGCCGATCCGGATCGATTTGATATGGTCCATCTGGACCGCGACTTGGAGTACCATCGAAAGTCCCCTAAACGAGCAGGAAATGCTCACATGGCGATGTCACGTTCGACGGTCAACGTCAATCCCATCATACGCCAACGCCGCTGGCGCATGCTTGCTTCCAGAGGCCTTATCAGAGCTGAGCCATGCAGATGTTGGTGTGTCCCTGCCCGACAAAGCCGAGCCGGTTGGCGGCACCCTTGGAGAGGTCGATCACACGGCCCTTGATGAACGGCCCGCGATCATTGATGCGCACGACAATGGAACGACCATTGCGCTGATTGGTAACCTTGACCTTCGAGCCGAAGGGCAGGGTGCGGTGAGCGGCGGTCAAATCGGATGGGTTCATCCGTTCGCCGGATGCAGTCTTGGAACGCAAGGCATACCAGGATGCGCCGCCGCAGGCTGAGCCTGCATGTGCTGAAACGGCGCCGAGCATGAGGAATAGCACCGATGCCGAAAGGACGGTGCGGATGCTTGCGATAGATACCATGGTGATGTTCGCACTTGTGGTAGCCCGCGGCAGAACTGCCGGACTGAAGACACACGCATTGAAGATTGACCCCCGGGCAAGTAGATCACGGCGTGAGCGAGTAATTGCTTCTATTTTGGAGAAATGTGGCCCTGAGGTGGCCCGCCAAAGCAAGATCGGTCGAGATCAGCGGTAAAGAGCAGCCAAGTTACTAAAAAAGCTTGTCTTAATATGATTCAAAACGTGATCGGAAATGCTTCTCTATAGAAAGGTATTTCTGCCCGTTTGGCAAAATATGGCGATAATGTGATGGATATTCACCGCATTATTGCGCTCTATTTGCCCAGCAGCACAACCAGACTCATGAATATGGTTAAAATGGATTAACTATAAAGAACTAGAACGCCCCGGCTTGGGAAAGCCGGGGCGCAATATTCGGTAAAAAGTGATCGCTTTTAGACGAGAGCTTGTGGATCAAGGGCGTGAATGATGCCGCGAAGTTCGGCAAGGCCGCGCAAGCGACCGATGGCGGGGTAGCCCGGGGTCACTTCCTTGTTGAGATCGTCGAGCATGCGGTGACCATGGTCCGAGCGGAAGATGATGCTGCGCGACTTGTCGCGTTTGCGGTCCTCGGCAAGGAGTTCGCGCAAGACAGCCACCATATCGACGTCGCCTTCGAGATGCGCTGCCTCGTGGAAGGTGCGCCCGTCCCCCTCGCGCGTCGTTGCCCGCAGATGGGCAAAGTGAATGCGGTCGGCAAAGCGCCGGGCGATTGCGGGCAGATCGTTGTCGGCGCGCACGCCAAGGCTGCCCGTACAATAGCACATGCCGTTGGCGGGCGAAGGCACCGCTTCGAACAGCGCGGCATAGTCAGCCTCCGTAGAGGCGATGCGCGGAAGCCCGAACAGCGGGCGCGGCGGATCGTCGGGATGCAGTGTCAGCTTGACACCGAGATCATCGGCGACGGGGGTCACGGCCAGCAGGAACTCGATGAGGTGCTGGCGAAGCTTGTTGGCATCGATACCTGAATAGGCCTCCAGCTTGTCGCGGAACGCCGGAATCGTCAGCGGTTCGGTGGTCGAGCCGGGAAGGGCGCTGGCGATATTGCGGGTAAGATCAGCGATTTCCTGTGCGCCCATGGCGGCATAGAGCTCGGCCGCGATCTCCTGGTCGGCTTGCGAATATTCACTTGCAGCACCCTTGCGTTGCAGGATGTGCAGATCGAACACAGCGAACATGTTGTGGTCGAAACGCATCGCCGTGGACCCGGTCGGCGTGACGTAGTCGAGTTCGGTGCGGCACCAGTCGACAACAGGCATGAAGTTGTAGCAGATGACCTTGATGTCATTGGCCGCCAGAGCTTCCATACTGGCGATCCAGGCGGCAATTTCGTTCTTCGCCATGCCGCCTGTCCGTTTCACGGCGTCTGGAATTGGAATGCTTTCGACCACTGACCAGGTCAGCTGCGAGCGGCCGTCCGGCGTCGATTCGATCATTGACTTGCGCTCTTGAACCTGAGCGGTGGTCCAGGCTTCGCCGATCGGTACGTCGTGCAGCGCGGAGACGATATCGGTCGCCCCGGCCTGACGCACATTATCCAGCGACACGCCCGCCTTCGGGCCAAACCATCGCCATCCCTGACGCATGCATTCCTCCGTAGTGTGTTTTATCTCGTCCGGATCAGATGAATGATTCCGGGTGGCTTTTTCTCAATTCGTCGACATCGGGGATGACGGCGTCGAGGTGCTTCCGCATGGCAGCGCAAGCTGCCGCCACATCATGGGCCTCAATGGCGTTGCGGATGATCCGGTGCTCGGAAAGCACGTGTTCCATGCGCCCCAGAGCGGGAAGGGTCATGCGCCGCGCCCGGTCGATCTGTACCTTCACCGGCTTCAAGTAGCGCCAGATGCCGGGATGTCCCGAAATGGCAGCAATCGCCTCGTGAAAGGCCTCGTCGGCTTCATGGAATGCGCCCATGTTCTGGCGGTCGGCGAAGAATTGCTGCCGCGCCAGAACCTCGTCTAGACGTTCAATGTCCTTAGCGGTCGCTCGCGATGCGGCCCGCTCGACGGTCGCGCCTTCCAGCGCCTGCCGGATGACGACAGCCTCAGGTATAAGCGCAACAGGAATGCGAGCAACAAAGGTTCCGGACTGGGGAAACACGTCGACAAGGCCATCTTCAACGAGGCGGATCAGCGCCTCGCGAACCGGCGTCCGGCTGACACCGAAGCGTTCGGTGAGCACCTTTTCGTTCAGCGGCGTTCCGGGCGTCATCTCCATCGAAACGATGGCTGCATGGAGTTCGCGATAAATGGCTGTCGCCGTGGTGACCCGGGCAACAGGCGCTGCTCCCCCATGCCGAACGGGCCGCACATTGGTAGCGCCGGGCGTGACGATCGTCTCGGACGCCAAAAGGACGACGCTTTTTTCTCCCGCCTGCTTTGCTGCCATTCAAGCGCTCCATTTCCTCATTTTGGATCCTTCAATCCTCAATGATGGAATTCCACCCAAATTCCTAGATGCTCCGATCCGCCGCGAAGTGACTTTCCGCGCGCGATCGGGTGTTGACATACTAATATATTATTCTCTAGTGTTCGCCAAGGCCAATACCGGCAAATCTCTGAAGATAATGGCCTCGCGGGCATCGGTACCAAGCTTTGGTGTCACTGGGTCCCGATATTGTAGATGCAGCAAGGAAGTTGAAGAATGGCCCTCAACCCCGACCGGTTGTTTCCAATCGAGCCTGACGCGCGCGCCATCGCGCGGCGCTTGTTCGAGACCGTGGAGCGGTTGCCGATTGTCTCCCCGCACGGCCATACCGACCCGCGCTGGTACG
Source organism: Phyllobacterium pellucidum (assembly GCF_013327855.1). GTDB lineage: Bacteria > Pseudomonadota > Alphaproteobacteria > Rhizobiales > Rhizobiaceae > Phyllobacterium > Phyllobacterium pellucidum. Next base: position 575,754 of record NZ_JABUMX010000003.1, read on the forward strand.
CGGATGATGAAGCATTTCCCGATCCGGCAAGCCTCTTCGTCAAGCCAGATCATTATATTTTTCGTATGCTTTACTCACAAGGTGTGCGCCTCGAGACGCTTGGCGTTGCGCGAAAGGACGGCGGGGCCGTCGAGACGGACGGACGCACCATCTGGCAGACGTTTGCGCGGCATTTCCACCTGTTCAGGGGAACGCCTTCCCGCCTGTGGTTCGAGCATGCGCTCGAAGCGGTTTTCGGTATAGATGAGCGGCTCAATGAAAAGAATGCGGATACGCTTTACGACCGGATCGCCGAACGCCTGACTGATCCGGCCATGCGCCCGCGCGCGCTTTACAAGCAGTTCGGCATCGAGGTCATTTCAACCACAGACGCGGCAACAGATGATCTTTCCGCACACGATGCGATCCTGCGCTCAGGTTGGGATGGCCGCGTTGTCCCGGCCTACCGCCCCGATGCGGTCGTCGATGCCGCGCAGCCGGCTTTTCGCTCGAATGTGGAAAATTTCGTCGCGCTGGCTGGCGTTAGTCTCGACTATGCCGGCTACCTCGAAGCGCATCGCCTGCGCCGCGCTTATTTCAAGGCGCGGGGCGCGACATCCACTGACCATGGTCACCCGACGGCCCGCACGGCAAATCTTTCGCCGGCGGAGGCCGCGAGCCTGTTCGATCGCGTTTTGCAAGGAGCCTCTGCTGCCGACGCAGAACTCTTCCGTGCGCAGATGCTGACCGAGATGGCGCGCATGAGCGTTGAGGACGGTCTGGTCATGCAGATCCACCCCGGCTCCTTCCGCAATCACAATCCGGATATTTTCGGCCGCTTCGGAGCGGACAAGGGCGCGGACATTCCGCGCGCCACCGGCTACGTGGAAGAGCTGAAGCCCTTGCTCGATGCATTCGGCAACGATCCGCGGCTGACGCTTATTCTGTTCACGCTCGACGAGACCAGCTACAGCCGTGAACTAGCGCCGCTTGCCGGGCATTATCCGGCCGTGCGCCTCGGACCGGCCTGGTGGTTCCACGACAGTCCGGAAGGCATGCGCCGCTTCCGCGAACTGACGACCGAAACCGCCGGTTTCTATAATACCGTGGGCTTTAACGACGACACGCGCGCCTATCTTTCGATCCCCGCCCGCCATGATATGGCGCGCCGCGTCGATTGCGCATTTCTTGCTCGCCTTGTCGCCGATCACCGGCTCGATGAGGACGAGGCGCAGGAGGTGGCGGTCGACCTCTCTTACCGCCTCGCCAAGCAGGCATACAAGCTTTAGGAATGGACATGACCGAGCAAAATCAACTGTCCGCTGCCACGCTGGCTCGCCTCGGCAAGGATGTGCAAAGGCCGGCTTACGATCGAAATCAGATGAATACCGGGATTGTGCACCTTGGTATTGGCGCGTTCCACCGCGCCCATCAGGCAGTCTACACCGATGCCGTGCTGGCGAGCGGCGACAATCGCTGGGGCATCCTCGGGGTTTCGTTGCGCAGTGCCGACACACGAGATGCGCTGCAACCACAGGACGGCCTCTATACGGTTGCCGTGCGTGATGGCAGCGGCGATCGTTTCAGCGTTATTGGCAGCATCACGAGCGTTCTTGTGGCGCCTGAAAATCCGCAAGCCGTTTTGTCGGCAATGGTCGAACCTTCCGTCAAGATCATCTCGCTGACGGTAACGGAAAAGGGCTATTGCTATGCGCCCGCGACCGCTTCACTCGACGAAAGTCACCCGGATATCGTCCACGACCTTGCGCATCCCGCTGCGCCGCGTTCGGCGATTGGTTTCATCGTAGAGGCACTCGCGCGCCGTCGTGAAAACGGGACGGAGCCGTTTACGCTCCTGTCGTGCGACAATCTTCCGGCAAACGGCGAAACCCTCAAGCGGGTCGTCCTGCGCTTTGCCGAATTGCGCGATCCTGATCTGGCGACGTTCATCCGCGAAAGCGTCGCCTTTCCTTCGACGATGGTTGATCGCATTGTTCCGGCGACGACCGATACGGATCGCACAATTGTCGAGCGGGCGACCGGGCTGCGCGATGCCTGGCCGATCATGACCGAGCCGTTTACGCAATGGGTGGTGGAGGACCATTTCCCATCCGGGCGTCCCGCATGGGAGAAAGTCGGCGTCACCTTCGTTGAAGACGTCGATGCGTTCGAATTGATGAAGTTGCGCCTCCTTAACGGCAGTCACTCGACTCTCGCCTATCTCGGCTATCTTGCTGGGCACGAGACAGTATCCGACGTGATGCAGGCGGAAGGCTTTTCTGCCTTCATCGAAGCGATGATGGACGAAGAGATTACGCCGACCCTGCCGCCGCTTTCAGGCTTCGACCTTTCGTCCTATAAGGCGCAGCTGCGCGAGCGCTTCCGCAATCCGGCTCTGCGCCACCGCACATGGCAGATCGCCATGGATGGCTCGCAAAAACTGCCGCAGCGGCTGTTGAACACGATCCGCAAGCGCATCGAACAGGGCAAGCCCTTCAAACGGCTGGCGCTCGGCGTCGCGGGCTGGATGCGCTACGCCACGGGGACAGACGAGCGCGGACAGCCGATCGACGTTCGCGATCCGCTGGCAAACGATTTCCGCGAACGCACGCATGGCAAAACCTCGGCCGCCGACCTTCTCGACGCCTATCTAGGGATGCAGCAGATTTTTGGCAAAGACCTTGCGGACAATGACGAGTTTCGCCGCGCCGTGGGCGGGGCACTGGAACAACTGCTGCGAGATGGCGCCGCTGTGACTGTAGCAAAAGCTGGAAGAGACTAAAGCCTTGCTATCCTGATCTGATAGATTAATATATCAAATCTCAAAACAGGCCGGTCCGGGAACCCGGTCGCAGTCTCAACGCAGGACATTGGGAAATCCAAAGGGAGGAATAATATGATCCGCATTACACGCAGACAGGCCATTGGCGGTCTGGCAGCAGTCGCCGCGCTACCCGCCACGCGGCTCTTTGCTCAGTCGAAGCTGGCATTGCCGACTTCGCCGGTCGCGATCAACGTCGCTGACGTTGCTGGCAACCTCGCATTGACGCAGGCTGCAATCGAGAACTATGCGAAGGCGAAACCGGAACTGGTTTCCAAGATCACCTTTACCAAGGCGCCGGCACCGGAACTGCCCGGCAAGATCAAGGCACAGCAGGCGGCCAATCGGCTCGATATCGATCTCGTGCTCACCGGTACGGACGCGCTCTCCGCTGGCCTCGAACAGGATCTATGGATCAAGCTCCTCCCCGATCACGCCGCATCGCTGCCTGATCTTGCGAAAATCTATCTTGAACCGGCTCATCGCATGCTGGCTCTCGCCAAGGACCATGGCGTCGTCGTTACCTATTATCCCTCGGGGCCGCTGCTTGAATACATGCCGGATCGGGTGAAAAAAGTACCGACCACAGCCGAGGAACTGTTGGCATGGGCCAAGGAAAACCCGAACAAGTTCCTTTATGCGCGTCCGGCAAATTCCGGTCCAGGCCGTACCTTCCTCATGGGCCTGCCCTACCTTCTTGGCGATAGCGATCCGCGCGATCCGGTCAAGGGCTGGGACAAGACGTGGGCTTACCTCAAGGAACTAGGCCAATATATCGAATACTACCCAACAGGCACCGGCGCGCTGATGAAGGAACTCGGCGAAGGTACGCGCGACATGACGGTGTCGACGACCGGCTGGGATATCAACCCGCGCGTCCTCGGCGTTGTTCCGAAGGAAGCTGCAGTCGCCCCGCTCAAGGGCTTCCATTGGGTCGCCGACGCGCATTACATGTGCGTGCCGAAAGGCGTCGCAGATGAGAAGGTTGCGGTACTCCTCGATCTTATGAGCTTCCTGCTGACGCCCGAGCAACAGGCCTACACCTACGACCAGGGCTACTTCTATCCGGGTCCGGCGGTGAAGGACGTGCCACTTTCCATGGCGCCGCAGGAAAGCCAGGACGCGATCGCCGAATTTGGCCGCAAGGAATATGCCGACTGGATTGCCAACAACCCGATCGAGGTTCCGCTCGAGCCATCGTCGATGGTGGTGGCATTCCGGCGCTGGGATGAGGAAGTCGCAGCCAAGAAGTCATAATTTATTGTTTCATCGGCGCGGCCCGGCGATGCCGGACCGCGCACAGCCATGAGGTTTCCAGATGCTGCTTGCATCATCGCCATTTCGCGAAATTCGTCTCGATCAAATGAGCCGTGCCTTCGGTGCGCATAACGCGCTGAAGAGCGTCTCGCTTTCCATTCGCAAGGGGGAATTTATCGCCCTCCTCGGCCCCTCAGGTTGTGGCAAGTCGACGGCGCTCAACTGCATTGCCGGGCTCCTGGCAACCACGGGCGGCGGCATATTCATCGACGACAAGCGCATCGACACCTTGAAGCCCGAGGATCGCGGGTTCGGCATGGTGTTTCAGAACTATGCCCTGTTCCCGCACATGACTGTGCGCCAGAACATTGGCTTCGGCCTGAAGATGCGCAAAGTCGCGAAGGCCGAAATCGACAAGCGGGTCGAAGAGGCACTGAATCTCGTGCGCCTGCAAGGTCAGGGCCACAAGCTGCCGGGCCAGTTGTCGGGCGGCCAGCAGCAGCGCGTTGCCATCGCGCGCGCCATCGTCATCGAACCTCCGCTCGTCCTCATGGACGAGCCATTGTCGAATCTGGATGCCAAACTCCGGCTCGAAATGCGCGCCGAAATACGCCGCATTCACAATCAGCTCGGCGCAACAACGATTTACGTTACCCACGACCAGGATGAGGCCTTGTCCCTGGCTGATCGCGTCGTGGTCCTGCGCGACGGAGAGATCAGGCAGGTTGGCGTTCCAAGCGATCTCTACGAACGCCCCGATCATCTGGATGTCGCCGAATTCATGGGATACCGCAATCGCCTGACCGGCAAGGTCGTCGCCAAGGAAGGCGACCGCGCAACCGTCACCGTCGGCAATGCGACCTTGACCGGCACCGCCCGTTCATCCCTGAAGCCCGGAGATACGGCCGTCATTGCCGCCCGTGCCGACGATGTCGTTGCCGGCGAAAAATCGGCGCAGACTGTCGAGGCCGTGGTCGAGACGATCGAGTATCGCGGCCGCGAATTTGTCGGGACGGCGCGGACCGCTGGCGGTCTAGAACTTGTTTTCCACGCCGGCCAGACCGCGGAACTCGGCAGTTCCATCTGGCTTTCAGTCGATCCGGCGCGTGCGCTGGCTTTTGCGGCGTGACGGCCATGGCAAGCATTACCGCATCCTCCTCTCCGTCCGAGTATCGCCTGCCGCTGCGCCAGCGGCTGGCGGTGCGCGGCATCGACGGCGTTACGCTTTTGGTCCTGCCGGCATTCTTGTTCTTGCTGGCCGTATTCGTTTATCCCTTCATCTATGGCCTGGTGCTTTCCTTCACGCCCAAGGAAGGCGGCCTCTTTGGCAATTATCAGAAGTTTTTCTCCGACCCGTTTCTCTACGACACGATCCTTACCACGCTGTGGCTCGCCGTACCGGTTACGATCATCAGCATCGCCATTGCCATTCCGGTTGCCCTGCGGGTGCGGCTGCTGAAGCATCAGCGGCTATTGACGACAATCCTGGTTCTTCCGGTCACATTGGGCACGGTGCTCGTCGCCGAAGGGCTCCTGAACTATCTCGGCCCGCAAGGCTGGTTCAGCCGCACCCTCATCCAGTTCGGCATGATCGACCGGCCGCTCAAGCTCACCAACAATTACTGGGGCGTGTTCGCGTCGCTGATCATCACCGGCTTCCCGTTCACATTCCTGCTGACGTTGTCCTACGTATCGGGCATCGACCCGGCGCTGGAACAGGCCGCCGCCACCCACGGCGCAAGCAGCTGGCAGCGCTTCCGCCATGTCATGCTGCCGCTTCTGGTTCCCGGCCTTGCCATCGCCTTCTGCCTGTCCTTCGTCCAGGCCTTCGCGGTGTTTCCTTCCGCGGTCTTGCTGGGCGCGCCTGCGGGACCGACCCGCGTCATTTCGATTGCGGCTTACCAAGCGGCGTTCGAGCAGTATGATTATTCGATGGCATCGGCGATCGCCATGATCATGGCGGCTGTGCAGCTGTTGATAGTCGTCGCCATTCTCGTCATTCGCAACATGTTCTATCGCGGCTCGACCGCTGGCGGAAAGGGCTGATCCATGATCCGCGACACAACAATTGCTGCAAAGCTCTGGATCACCGCCGTTTGGGTACTGGTGGGCTTCTTTGTCCTCAATCTCCTCGCGATGATCACTACCGTGATCTTCTCTTCCTTCGCCACCCGTTGGCTCGGCACGTGGCTGCCGGCCGGATGGACCACGAAGTGGTATTTCACCGCCTGGACCGAGTTCCAGCTCGGCGACGTCCTGCTCGTCACCTTCCAGATCGTCTTCGCCGTGGTCGCCTTGTCGGGGATACTTGGCGTGACCGCAGCCTACGCGCTGGCGCGCAGGGATTTTCCCGGCAAGAAACTGGTCATGCTGCTCTTTCTGTTGCCGCTGCTGGTCCCGCCGATCACCTTCGGTATTCCGCTCGCAACAGTGCTTTATCAGGCAGGCGTTGGCGGCACGTTCTGGGGCGTGGTTCTCGCCAATCTCGTGCCGACAGTGCCCTTCGTCATTCTGGTCATGATCCCGTTCATCGAACAGATCGATCCCAAGATCGAAGCCGCCGCACGCGTCTTCGGTGCGGGAACGTTCCAGCTCTTCATCCACGTTCTCCTGCCGATGCTATTGCCGGGTATCCTTGCGGCTCTCCTTCTCGTGCTCGTGCGCACCGTCGCAATGTTCGAGCTGACGTTCCTAACCGCCGGGCCGACGAGCCAGACACTTGTCGTCGCGCTCTACTATTCGGTGTTTGCGTCCGGCGTTCGCGCCGTGCAATCGATCGACGCCATGGCAGTGGTCTACATGATCACGACGCTGGTCTGGCTGCTCATCGCACTGCGCTTCGTCAACCCGACGCAGATCGTGGCGCGTGCCAAGCATCAGCAAACAGCCGCCTGACCGTACAGGCAGGAACGAAAGGAAACGGGAGCCATTGGCTCCCGTTTTTGTTTCAATCTCGAAGCCTTGTTGGCTACATCGTTGCGCCAATCTGCCAAGGCACGAATTCCGCATCGCCATAGCCGAGCTGTTCGGACTTGCTCGGCGCGCCGGAAGCAACCTTCAGAACCCGTTCGAATATTTCCTGGCCCTTCGCCTCGATAGAGACACCGTCGAGAATGTCACCGCAATTGATGTCCATGTCCTCGATCATCTGGTTGTACATCGGCGTATTGGTGGCAAGCTTGATCGAAGGCGTCGGCTTGCAGCCATAGGCCGAGCCGCGCCCTGTGGTAAAGGCAAGTACATTGGCGCCGCCGGCAACCTGTCCTGTCGCTGAAACGGGGTCGTAGCCGGGCGTATCCATGAAGACGAGCCCATGGGAAGTGACGGGCTCGGCATAGCCGTAGACGGCCTCGAGCGGCGACGTGCCCGACTTCGCAACAGCACCAAGCGACTTTTCGAGGATAGTGGTGAGACCACCGGCCTTGTTGCCCGGCGACGGATTATTGTTCATCTCCATCTTGTTGCGGGCGGTATAATCCTCCCACCAGGCAATGATGGATTGCAGCCGCTCGACCGCCTGCGGGTTCGAGGCGCGCTCGATGAGGAGATGCTCGGCGCCGTAGATCTCCGGCGTTTCGGAAAGAATCGCCGTACCGCCATGCTTGACGAGGAGATCAACCGCAGCGCCGAGGGCGGGATTGGCGGTAATGCCGGAATAGCCGTCGGACCCGCCGCACTGCAAAGCGAGCATGAGTTCCGAGGCGGGAATGGTTTCGCGCCGAACGTTCGCGGCGACTGGCAGCATGTCACGTACGGCGGCAACGCCCGCTTCCATCGTCTTGCGGGTGCCGCCGACCTCCTGGATTGTCAGGCTGCGGAACGTGTCGTTCTCAACGATATTATACGTTTCTTTCCAGCGACCGATCTGGAATGCCTCACAGCCGAGCCCGACCATGAGCACAGCGCCGATGTTCGGGTTGGTGGCGTAGCCCCACTGCGTGCGCTTCAGAACTTCGTAGCCTTCGCCGTTCGTATCCATGGCGCAGCCGCCGCCATGGACGAGTGGTATGATGCCATCGATCGTTGGATATTCATCGAGAAGCCCCGACTTGCGCACCGCCTCGGCGATAAATCGCGCCACCGACGCCGAGCAGTTCACCGAGGTAAGGACGCCGATATAGTTGCGCGTACCGGCACGGCCATTGGCGCGGCGGAAGCCCTCAAACGTGGCGCGCTGCGGCAGCGGCAGCAAACCGCTCCCGTGCGGCGCGTGGCCCGCATCCGCCTCACGCACGAAATCGCTGTAGTTCAGATTATGTTCGTGCACCCATTGGCCAGGCTCGATGAGCTTCGATGCCGAGCCGATGATCTGGCCGAACTTGCGCACAGGCTCGCCCTCGGCAATGACTCGCGATGCCAGTTTGTGGCCGCGCGGCACCCGATCGGCAACCGTGACGCCCTCGATTTTTTGCCCGGCCTGAAACGAGTCGACGGCAACGACGACGTTGTCGCTGGCGTGCAGCCGCAAATGACGAGGGGCGGTAAGCGTGTCCATGAAATTCTCCAGGTTGAATTAATATATTAGTTGGAGAGGGTAGCAGTTTCAATGCGTCATGTTAGCGTTGCCCGCATCATAGCACCGCGTGGACCCTTCGGGGTCGAGAACTTGTGGCCACTGCGCGGGCTGGTTCAGGTCACATCGAGTGACTGGTCGTCCCGATTCCGGCGGGAGACGTTCATTTCAGCACGCTCGCGCGCCATGTTGCTCACGGCCTTGCGCAGTGCCGGGTGACGGGACATGAAGACGTTGAAGTCGCGGCGCTCAAGCACGAGGAACGCGCAAAAGTCGACGGCAATAACATCTGCCGTGCGCCTGCCGCCGCTGAGGAGCGCCATCTCGCCAAAAAAAGCGCCGGCGTCCAGCCGGACATTGTCATCCGCCAGTTCAACCTCGACCGCGCCGGAAGCAATGAAATAGAGCCCGTCCGGACGATCGCCCTTGCGCAGGACGCGCTCGCCGGGTGATGCGGATTTCGGCCGGAACAGTAGCAAGAGTTCCTCCTGCGAATTCTCGTCGACCTGGGAGAAAAGCGGAAATGTCTCGCAAAGCTGCTGCATCTCCAGCTGGTGCTGCCGGTTGCGCTCGTCATTGGCGGCGCGGATCTGCTCGACCGCGTGATTAAGCTTTTCAAACTTCACCTTGCCGTACGTCGCATACACTGTTGGCCAGGTTGCCTGCAGCTTCTTCTGGATGGCCTCACCGGCGAGCAATACCAGCGGGTTGAGCGTGATCGACAGAATCGCCCCGGCGAGAATAAGGTCCTGCCCCTCGCGTGGAAGCAAGCCAAGCGTGACGCCGAGCCCGGCAAGGATGAAGGAAAATTCACCGATCTGGGCGAGACCGGTCGATATGCGCACGCCCATGCCCAAGGGGTAGCGCAGCACGAGCACCACCAAAAAGGCGATCAGCGATCTGCCGATGATGATCAACACCAGAACGGCGATCACCGCGATCGGCTCGCGAACGATGATCGAGGGATCGAAGAGCATGCCGACGGAAACAAAGAACAGAACGGCAAACGCATTTTGCAGCGGCAGGGAATCGGCGGCGGCACGGTGGCTGAGGCGCGATTCACTCATGACGACGCCGGCAAAGAAGGCGCCGAGCGCAAAGGAAACGCCGAAGATTGCCGCGGACCCGTAGGCGATGCCGAGGGCGAGGGCGAGCACGGACAAGGTGAACAGCTCCGAGGAGCCGGTGCGGGCAACCAGCGTCAAAAGCCATGGCACGACCTTCGGCCCGACAAAGACGGCGATGCCGGTAAAGGCTGCAACCTTGAGCAAGGTGATGGAAATCGTTGTGGCAATCGAAAGATCGCTGGCCGCATGGGCGACGGCATGGCCGCCCAGGACTTCCGCAAAGGCCGGCAAGAGCACGAGAGCCAGCACCATCGCCAGATCTTCGACAATGAGCCATCCAACGGCCACGCGGCCGCCGACGGATTCGATCAGGTTGCGCTCCTCCAACGCCTTCAGGAGCACGACCGTGCTGGCAACGGACAGGCTGAGACCAAAGACCAGTCCGGCTCCGAGACCCCAGCCCCATAGCGACGCAAGGCCCATGCCGAGCAGGGTTGCAAGTACGATACGGCCAAGCGCGCCCGGCACGGCAATACCGCGCACGGCCAAGAGATCAGCTGCGGAAAAATGCAGGCCCACACCGAACATCAGCAAAATGACGCCCATTTCCGCCAGCTGGCCGGCCAGCGACGCGTCTGCCATGAAACCAGGCGTGTAGGATCCCATTAGGATGCCTGCGACGAGATAACCGACGAGGGGCGGAAGGCGCAGCCTGTCCGCGGCATAGCCGAGGATGGCGGCGAACACGAAGCCAACGGCAACGGTTGCGATCAATGCGACTTCCTGGTGCACCCTCAGCCTTCGATTGTTTGGTGTTTTCCCACGAGACAGGTTGCGGTCGAACAACCGTGCCGCCTCAGGGTACAACCTAACCTTGATGCTTACATGCTGCCATAAAAATTTTCAGATGCGGATAACAGGTACCGGGCTTTCCCACGCCTGAAGCGATCAAGGATGCCGAGACCACGTTACAAGGAAGAAGCGGGGTCGCCGAAACGGCCCCGCCCTGTTCCTATTGGATAAGCTGAACGCCCGGCAGCGGATTGGCTGTCGGCTTCGAGTAGTCGCCGGCCGGGCCCGAAGGCGGCGTCCACTCCGCACCCCATTCGGTGGGAGTGGTGGATAGGTCGAAGTTCAGCTTGCCACCGTCCTTGATCTTGTCGAGCGGAAGCCAGGTGCCCTGATAGGTCGCCCCATTCAGTTTCATCTCCTTGATATATCGGGCGTCTTCAGCGACCGGTGCGGCGTGGCCGAGCATAGCCGGCCGGTCGGTCGAAATGCGCAGCTTCTTCCCATTCCCGAGCCACATCGAGATACCCTTGAACTGTGGAGTGGAAACCGCAAGCCCAGGCTCGGACGGGATGACAGGATAGAGGCCGAGCGTCGCCAGGACGTACCATGCGGATGTGGCGCCCATGTCGTCATTGCCTGGCAAACCGCCTGCGGCCAGCGAGAAGTTTTTTCGCATGATGGTCGGGATGATGTACTGCGCGTATTTCGGTGCGCCTGCCCAATTATATGCCCAAGGCGTCTGGAAGGACGGTTCGTTGCCAATATAGTACGTCGTGCCGCTTTCACTTGCGTTCAGTTGACCACCCTCCGGCTCCTTGCCGAACGGGTTGGCCTTGTCGAGCGCGAACAGGCTGTGCAGCCGCGTCAACGCTGCCTGTTTGCCGCCGAGCTTGTCCATCAGCGAGGCCCAATCGTGGGCGAAGGCCCAGATGTAGTGGGGCTCCGTACCCTCATGGAACACGCCATCCTCCCATACGCCGGCCTTGTTTTTGGCGCGTAGCTTCAACTGACCAGCCGTCGTGTCGAAGATGTTGGACCAGTTCTTCGAGCGCGCATAGAGCTGGGAGATCTGGTCCTTGTCGGTGGATGCTGTCGGCAGCCGCGACAGGAACGATGCGGCAGAGCGATCGGAGGTCACCATCTCGACCGTTGCCGACGATTCCTTCCAGTCCGCGACTGCGTCCGTCGGGATGTAGCCATATTGGAGCCAGTCCGGCAAGGCGGGCTTATCGGCATTACGGCCGACGCTGAGCTTGTCGTTGCACGCGCTCTTGGGGTCGAAAGTCGACTGGATCACATATTTGCGGGCGGTCTCGGTGTCGAATTTCTTGGCGCCGAATACATACGAGCCTGCAACGACATTCAAGCCATGGTCGCCCTGCATCGGGATTGTGTCTTCAGAGCCGTCGACCCAGTGTGGGAACGCTCCACACTGCTGCGCATCGGCGACGAGCGACTGCATCATATCGCTGGCCTCGTCCGGCGCGATGAGAGCGACAAGTTGCGCGGCCGAGCGATAAGTATCCCACATGGAGAAGCCGGAATAGTGGGTCGTATACCCGGCGTCCTTGCCGTCGATCTTGAACCTGTATTTCGACACGTTCTCGACCTCGCGCGCAGGCAGCGACCCGCTCGCAGCTTTGAGATCGGCCTGTTTCATGCTGCGATAGTCGCCATTGAGATCGCTATACACGGTCGGGCCGCTGAAGACCCGATAGAGGGTGGTGTAGAATTTGGTGAGATTGTTGATCGCAGCCTGTTTGAGATCGGCGCTGGCCAGCCTGTCCGCCTCACCCGGCTTGGCGAGATCGATCTGGATCGTGTTCAACCGCTTGTTCCACATATCGAGCGCCTGCTTGCGCATGTCGTCGAACGACCAGGCGGTGTTTTCGCCTTTCAGGTTTTTTGCTGCATCGCCGAGAAGATTGGCCTTGGCATTTTCGATGCTGACCGAAGAGACGCCGATCTTAATCTGCACCGTCTTGTCCGTATCGCTCAGTGCAAACTGCAGCGTTGCCACGTCACTGCCCGCATCGGCCGTGCCACTGGTGAGGGGCTTATCAAAGGTTGCGTAGAAATAAACCGGTTGGTTCCAGGTGCCATCGCAGAACTTGCTGGCGACAGCGTTCCCGGAGATCGTTCTGGCGTCGACATCGACCTTCAGCCCAGCTTGATCCTTAGGCACACCTGAAGACTTGTTCGAGTTGTTCAACAAGGAATTCAGTATGAAGTAGGCCTTCGTGGCATTGGCATAGGTTACCCGCATCATGCCAGTGCGCGTCGTCGCGGCTGTCTCGACGGTGATGTTGTTATCAAACTTGACCTTGTAGTAGCCGGGTTCGGCGCTCTCATTGTTGTGCGAGTACGAAAGACCCGAAGAGAGGCTCTGCGTCGCCGATTCCGCGGGCAGCATCGCCACGGTACCCTGGCCGCGGCAGCCTGGACCATTCAGATGCGTCAAGCTGAAGAACTGAATTGAGGAGTCGCCGTAGTAATAGCCGCCCGAACCGTAACCCCAACCGTCGCCGCTACCTCTCGTGTCAGGCCCGAAGCTGACCATTCCAAATGGAGTTTGTGCGCCGGGATTGACGTTACCGGAGTGTCCGCCTCCGGTGTCGGTCTTGGACGTCCCAATGAAAAGATTGACATACTTCGTCAGCGGGGCGTCGGAGCGCGGGCGCAGGAATTCGAGGCTTTCTTCCCATGGGCCCGAATAGGGCGCCAGGCGCTTGTCGAGCGTTGCCGTGGTATCGGCGATTTTCTTGGCGAGGGTTTCGAGGGTCTTCGGCAGCGCTTCGAGCTCAGCCGAAAGCTTGGCTGCGGTCTCCTTGTCGCCACTGCCAAGAGCAGCGCTGACCTTCTCGGTGAGCAGACGGGCGTCGCTTGTGCCCTTGTCGAATTCGGCGAGCGACGTCTTGAAGTCGTCGTTGATCGATGCCGCCTGCTTGGCGAAATCGGCGATCTTGGCCTTGTCGTCGGCCGAAAGGCTGGACATCGCCTGAACGGCGGCAATATCCTTCATCGTCTGATTGAGGCGCGGCAGCAGCGCCGCGAAAGACTGGCGGGCTGCGTCAGTGGCCTTCAGGCGGTCGGAAGCTGCCGGAAAGTCGATGGTGCTAATCTTGGAGGCCGTGGCGGAAACGGTCAGCTTGTGATCGGCTTGCTGCAGATCGGACAGTGTCGTGAGGCTCGTCTTCAATGCGGCAAGGTCCGATGCCAGCTTGTCGAGCTGTTCCTTGGTGGCTGCCTTCTTTTCGAGCGCGGCAATGTCGGCGCCAAGGGTGGACTTCACCCCGGCGAGGCCGGTGGTGAGCATATCGAGCTGTTGCTTGGTGGCGGATGACTTGTCGAGGGAGGAAAGGGCGGTGGTGAGCGCGTCAAAGCGCTCCTGCAGCAATTTGAACTCACCGGCCAGCGCCCCGCCCTCCGTCTCGCCTGCACTGGCTTTGGCCTGCAAGGTGGCCAGGTCGGTTGTAATTTTCTGCAGATCGCTCTGCAGTTGGCCAACCGTGACGCTCACCGTGGCCGTGCCGGCAGCCGCCGCCTGCAACTCGCCAACCTTGGCATTGAGCTTGGCATTGTCCTGTTTCAGCGCATCGACATCACTGGCGAAAGTGCTCGATCCTGCACCCTCGGCATCTTTCTTGTCATCCGAATCGCACCCGGCAAGCATGGAGCAGCCGAGCAGGCCCGCAAGCACGGTCCGCGTTATGGTCATGAATTCCTCCAAATGAATAGGTAAACGAAAGCCTTGGTTTAAATCGATTTAGAATATGCGTCAGTTTATAGATCCGCAGGCAATGCCACAGAAGTGGATTGCTGTGCTCTTAATGGAATCAAACGTATATGGCTGCGCCTGGGCCTCCCTTCCCACGCATTCCTCCAGAGTTGGCGACAATAGTCGCGCTGTCATAAAAGCGTCAATTATCCCAAAGTCTAACGGCTCTCCTTCGAATCATTGCGAGCGGGGATTGAACATTGCGCGCCGTCAAAGCAGTCTTGTGACATGAATAATCGAGACGAAATTCTGGTAACGGGCGCCGCGGGTTTCGTAGGCCGTGAAACTGTAAGACATCTGCTGGCCAAAGACTGGCACGTCCGTGGGCTGGTACGTTCCGAAGTGCGAAAGGAATCTGCGCCGCACGCCCGTTTGTCGCTGCATAAGGTGGGCGATATCAGCGCTATTTCCAACTGGTCGCTACTTGTGTCCGGTTGCCGGGTCGTCGTCCATCTTGCAGCGCGAGCGCACAAGACAGGCGAATTTCCCGACGCTTCGCAGGCGCTCTTCCGGCGCACCAATGTCGACGCCACGATTGCGCTGGCGCGCGTGGCGCTCGCCGCCAAGGTAAAGCGTTTCGTCTTCGTGAGTTCCGCAGGCGTCATGGGCGATTTTTCGCAACGCCCCTTTACCGAAGCCGATCTGCCGCAACCTGCCAGCGCCTACGCCATGAGCAAATGGCAGGCGGAACAGGCGCTTCAGGATATCTGCCGCCAAGGCGCCATGGAACTTGTGATTCTCCGCCCGGTCCTCGTCTACGGTCCCGGCAATCCCGGCAATCTGGAGCGTCTCATGCGCTTGATTAAGACCGGCATGCCGCTGCCGCTGGCTTCAGTCGACAACCGGCGCAGTCTGCTCAATGTTGGTCACCTGGCGGCGATCATTGCAGAGGCCGCGCAGTTGCCTGCTGCGGCCGGAAAGACCGTGCTTCTCGCCGATGGCAACGACGTATCGACCCCTGAATTGTTGCGCGCTTTTGCCGAGGGCATGGGCGTCAAAGCGAGGCTTTTCCCTATGCCCTCTTCCTTGTTGCTCACCATGGCGCGATTGTTTGGCAGGTCGCGCGATGCGGAGCGCTTGCTCGGATCATTGCAGGTCGATACGAAATTGAAAACCGAGCTTTTTGGTGCATTTCCGCGTGATGCGACAATCCGCGGTCTCATCGAAACCGGACGATCCGAACGGTAGCGGCCTTGACATTTGAATAGGCATGAGAGTGTTTTACCTTACGCCGAAGATGGGGGGATAGATGACACACCTGACAGTCCTGGCATTTGCCGTGGTTGCCTTCATTGGCATTGCGACGCCTGGTCCGACCGTGATCCTCGCCCTGACGAATGGCTCGCGCTTCGGCGCCAGGACCGCCTGTTTTGGCATGGCGGGGGCGGTGCTTTCCGACTTTGCCCTCATCGGCGCGGTGGCGCTTGGCCTTGGCGCTCTACTCGCGGCGTCCGAGTTCTGGTTTTCCGTCGTCAAGTGGATCGGCGTCGCCTATCTCACCTTCCTGGGTGTGATGCTTATCCGATCAAAGGGAACGCTCGAACTATCCAATATGACTGCACATCCCGCGACATCCGTTTCGGTGCGGTCGGTGTTCCTGAAAAGCTTCGCGGTCGCGGTCACCAATCCCAAGGGCTATCTATTCTTCTCGGCCTTCCTGCCCCAGTTCGTTGATCCAGCTTTGCCGCAGCTACCGCAATACATGGTGTTGGCCGCAACATTCGCCGCCATCGATTTCATGGTGATGTTCGGGTATGCGATGCTCGGTTCGCGCGCTGCGCGCTTTCTGCGCAGGTCCGGTGCAATGTGGCTCGATCGCGTATGCGGCGGGGCCATGCTGATGCTGGCGGCTTCGCTGGCATTCTATCGCCGCGCAAATGCCTGAGGGCTTATGAACGGGCTGCACCCTGCCGGCGCATGGCCCATTTGAGCCCGGCAATCACGGCGAGCGCAAACATCGGCCACACGGCCCAGAATGTGCCCGACCACGAGAACAGATTGATGGCCGCAAGGCCAAGCCCGATGACGGCCAATGTGCCGATGCCGCGGTCGATCATCCTTGTCCCGCGCACCCAGATCAGCGCCGCCAACGTGGCGAGGGCAAGGATCGGCCACTGCGCCCAGAATTCACCTTCCCATGTTAGAAGATTGATGCCCGCGAGCATGGCGGCAATCACTGCGAGCACGCCGAAGCTGCGCCGGGGCGCCGATTGTGCCGTGGACGGCTCCCTTAGGACTGACTGCAAGGGCGCTGGCCGGGCATCGCGTCCGTAGGGGCTTTCCGGCTGCCGCGGCGCGTCAGCGTTGCCGGGTCCGCCGATACGCACCGCATAACTCGGCACGCCCTCTTCGATGTTCTTCACATTGAGCGCGCCGAGAAAATCAAAACCGACCGCAACCTTGTTGCGCACCTGATCATAGACGGTATGCGAGATGACGATGCCGCCCGGCCGAGCGCTCCCTTGCAGGCGCGCAGCGATGTTGACGCCGTCGCCATAAATGTCCTCGCCCTCGGCGATGACGTCGCCGAGATTGAGCCCGATGCGAAACAGCATGCGGTCACCTTCGGAGCGGTCACCATTATAGCCGGCAAGCTCGTTCTGGACGTCGATCGCAGCGCGCACGGCCTCGACCACGCTCGGGAACTCGGCGATCACGCCGTCGCCCCAGGTATTGATCACACGCCCGCCATGCAATGCGATGAGGCCAGCCATCGCGTCGCGATATTGCTTCAGCGTATCGAGGGTGCCTTCCTCGTCAGCCTGCATCAGCCGGGTATAATCCTGGACATCGGCGGAAAAGATGGTCGTCAGCTTGCGGCGCGTTTCGGACATCGTTCACTCTCGTTGCGAGCGAGCGACTGAAGCAAGAAGGCTCCGGTCACGCTATGAGATATAGCGATTTAAGATGGCCGGGTAAATGCGCAAACGGTTCAAATAGCCGCGACGGTGCTCGAAGGTGGCTCCGATCGCTTGGGTCAGAAGCCCAACGTCGGCCTTAACGACATCGAACGGCCAAATGTCGAATGAAATTGAAATATTGGGAAATGGTGCCCAGAAGAGGACTCGAACCTCCACGCCTTGCGGCACACGGACCTGAACCGTGCGCGTCTACCAATTCCGCCATCTGGGCAGCGGGGTCTCATGTAAGGGGCAGCTTTGAGTCTGTCAATCCATTTAGAGCGCTTCGCGTTTAAATAGAACGCGTTGTGCAATTTCGCGCCCTTTGAGCCTCGTTGGTGCCGAAAAAGGCCGGCGCCAGCGCCAGCCTTTGCTAATCACAACACGGTCAGCCCGCCAGCACTTCCTTCGAGGCGACCGTCGAGTCCGCATTCAGCTTGTAAACGATTGGAACGCCCGTCGCGAGTTCTTGCGAGACGATCTCTTCGCCCGTCAGGCCGTCAAGCGCCATGATTAGCGCCCGCAGCGAGTTGCCGTGGGCCGCAACGAGAACGGTCTCGCCACGCAGGACATGCGGCTGCACGTCGTGCAGGTAATAGGGCCATACTCGCGCGCCGGTATCGCGCAGGCTCTCGCCTCCGGGAGGCGAGACGTCATAGGAGCGGCGCCAGATGTGAACCTGCTCCTCGCCCCATTTGGCGCGGGCATCATCCTTGTTGAGACCGGAAAGATCGCCGTAGTCGCGCTCGTTCAACGCCTGATTGCGAATGGTCTCGAGGCCCGTCTGTCCGACTTCTTCCAGGATATGGTCGAGCGTCGCCTGCGCGCGCGAAAGAACCGACGTATAGGCGATGTCGAATTGCAGGCCTTTCGCCTTCAGGCGCTTGCCCGCTTCGATCGCTTCCTTATGGCCGAGTTCCGTGAGGCCCGGATCGCGCCAACCGGTGAAAAGGTTCTTCAAATTCCATTCGCTCTGGCCGTGGCGGACAAGGACGAGGGTTCCGGACATGGGATTACTCCTGTGAGACAATCGTTATGGGTTGAGGCCGAGCACGTCGAGCATCGAATAGAGGCCGGGTTTGCGGCCCTTGCCCCAGAGCGCTGCCTTGATGGCGCCGCGGGCGAAAATGCTGCGATCCTCAGCGTGATGCGATAATGTGATGCGTTCGCCTGGTCCGGCGAGGATCACCGAATGGTCGCCGACCACCGAACCGCCGCGAAGGGTGGCAAAGCCGATCGCGCCAGCCTCGCGCGGGCCGGTGTGGCCATCGCGAACCCGCACGCTGTGCTGGCCGAGGCCGATATCGCGGCCATCCGCTGCGGCCTCACCCAGCAGCAGCGCTGTGCCAGATGGCGCGTCGACCTTGTGCTTGTGATGCATCTCCAGGATTTCTATGTCGAAATCGTCCGAGCCGAGGGCCTTTGCCGCCTGCTTGACGAGAACGCTGAGAAGATTGACGCCAAGGCTCATATTGCCGGACTTGATGACGACCGCATGGCGCGCGGCTGCGTGGATCTTGGCATCGTCTTCCGCCGAGCAGCCGGTCGTGCCGATGACGTGGACGATACGCGCCTGGGCCGCCAGCTCGGAAAATTCAACTGTGGCGCCTGGGGTGGTGAAATCGAGGACGGCCTCGACGCCGACAAATACACCCAGCGCATCGTCGGTCACTTCGACGCCAAGGGTCCCCACGCCGGCAATCTCACCGGCGTCGCGGCCGATATGCGGCGAGCCGGCCCGTTCCACTGCGCCGGCGAGAACGGCGCCGGGTGTCTCGTTGATAAGACGGATGAGCGTCTGGCCCATACGGCCGCCGGCGCCGACCACGGCAAGCTTCATCGGCGTGGCGGGCTGTTCGGCACTCATGTGGCGGTTCCTGTGATTTCTGCGGGCTGCAATTCGGTATCGTCGATGATGGGCGACTCTTCCTTGCCTTGCAACTGGTAGAAACGCGCATAGACGCCGTTCGGAATGGCAAGGAGGCTGGCGTGCACGCCCTCCTCGACCACGCGCCCGGCCTCCATGACGACGATGCGGTCAGCATTGACGATTGTCGAAAGCCGATGCGCGATGACGATCGTCGTGCGGCCGCGCATCACATAGTCTAGCGCCTGCTGCACGCGTTTTTCAGATTCATTGTCGAGCGCCGAGGTCGCCTCGTCGAGGAGAAGGATCGAGGCGTTGCGAACGATGGCGCGGGCGATGGAAAGGCGCTGGCGCTGTCCGCCGGAAAGGTTCGCCCCGTTTTCGCCGATCTCGGTGCCGTAGCCTTGCGGCTGACGCCGGATGAACTCGTCGGCATTGGCGAGCTTTGCCGCCTCGATGACTTCGTCGTCTGTGGCATCAGGGCGGCCATAGCGAATATTGTCGGCGATCGTACCCTCGAAGAGATAGGGCTGCTGCGACACATAGGCGATCGATTGCCGCAGCGAACGCTTGCTGACATGGGCGATATCCTGCCCGTCAATGAGGATACGCCCGCCATCTATGTCGTAGAAACGCTCGACAAGCCCGAACAGCGTCGACTTGCCGGCGCCCGAAGCGCCGACGATGGCGGTGGATTTGCCGGCTTCCGCCGTGAAGCTGATCCCGTGCAGGACCGGGATTTCTCCATAGCTGAAGCGGACATTGTCGAACTTGACCTCGCCGGAGGGCACGGTGATCGGTACCGCGCCAATGCTGTCGGCCTGCCGCGGCTCGATGTCGAGGATTTCGTAGATCATGCGCGCATTGACGAGTGCGCGCTCGAGCCCGACCTGGACCCGTGCGAGACGCCGCACCGGATCATAGGCGAGGAGGACCGCGGTCATGAAGCCGAACATTGCGCCGGGTGGCTCCGCATTGAGAACGGCGCGGTAGCCGGTATAGGCGATCATCGAGGCGATCGCGAGGCCGGCTATGAGGTCGGTGATCGGCGTCAGCCGCTCTTCGACGCGTGCGATCTTGTTGGAGCGCTCCTCGGCGCGGTTGATCAGGGTCGTCACCTTGCCGCGCAATTGCTCTTCCATCGTGAAGGCCTTGACGATGGTAATCCCCTGCGTCGCTTCCTGCATGGCGCCGAGAAGATGCGAGTTCAGCGTCACCGACTCGCGGTGGATGCTACGCAGGCGCTTTGTCAGGTACCGGACGGTGAGCAGCACCGGCGGCCCGATCAAAAGGGCAAAGAGCGAGAGCACCGGGTCGAGATAGATCATGCTGCCGACCATCGAGACGAGGGTCGGAATATCCTTGCCGACTGTGGTCACGATCAGCTGCAGAAGGTCGCGCACGCCTGAAATGTTCTGGTTTATCCGCGCTGCAAGCTGCGCCGAACGATTGTCATGGTAGAAATCGAGCCCGAGACGCATAAGCTGGTCGAAGATGCGGCGCTGATAGCGCGCAACGATATTGTTGCCGATCTTCGCCATGTAGACCGAATAGATATAGGTGGCGACACCGCGAATAATGAACGCGGCAAGCACGCCGAGGCTGATCGGGATGATCAGGTCCGCACGTTGCTCGTAGTAGATCTTGTTGATCACATCACGGAAAATGATCGCGACGAAAGCCATGGCGCCGGCTGTCGCCAGCATGGCTGGCACCGCGACCGCATACGACCCGCGCTGTTCATAAAGGTTCTCGCGCAGAACCCTTCCGATGACGCGGCGCGCCTCGTTCATATCGATCTTTTTCTTCTTGGTCTGACCATCCATGCAGGCGTCAACTCGCTGGTACAAAAAGACTTCCCGGCAAGGGAAGACCCTTGCCGCTGAAATTGTCCCTATAGCCTTATTGATCCGCCTTGCCTATCGGTTTTGGGCCTCGACACCGCGTCTGGGCGCCGAGTGTTGCCATTGTGCTGCGGCCTGCGCCTCCCGTGCGGTCGGCGCGAGAGCCACGAGGCGGTTCAGTCGCGGCGCCAGCGGCGTCCTTCGGTCGAGACGCCGAAACGGGTGGGCGTCCGGGAAAAGGCAGAAAGGCCGCTCAACGCCGCCAGGGGATGAGTAATGATATAGACCGGGGTTTCGCGCAGGATTTCGCCGTGCGGCGCCTTATCCTCGAAAGCCTTGCGGAACGAGGGATCCTTTAGCGGCTGCACGATCTTCTGCACGATGCCACCAGCAAGATAGACGCCGCCACGTGCCATGAAGGTCAAGGCGAAATCGCCGGCAAGGCGGCCGAGATAGATGACAAAAAGCGCCAGCGTTTCCTTGGCTTCGGGCGATTCGCCAGAAAGCCCTGCGGCGGTGATTTCCGCCGGCGTCTGCAGCGTCGCGTCAGTGCCGCTTACCTTGCAGATGGCCCGGTAGATATTCTGAAGTCCGCGACCGCAAAGCAATTGCTCGCCGGAAATGCGCCCTTCGATGTGTTCGACATGCGGGAAGATTTCGAGGTCGCGCGCCGTGCGCGGTCCCATGTCCACGTGGCCGCCTTCGCCGGGCACCGGAACCCAGCTATTGCGCGAACGCACCATGCCGGCGACGCCGAGCCCGGTTCCGGGTCCGAGAACAGCCCGGCTGCCATGGGGGTCGCCCGCACCACCGCCGAGCTTTTCGAGGTGCTTCGGCTCGAGGGAGACGACAGCCAGCGCTTGCGCTTCGAAATCGTTGAGCACGGTAATGTCGCTGAGACCGAGGGTTTCCATCATCTGCCGGGGCTTTACGACCCAGGCACAGTTGGTGAGGTCGATCTCGTCGCCTTCTACCGGACCGGCGATGGCAAGCACAGCGGAGCGGGGCTGGATCGAGGTATGATCGAGAATGGCATTCTGGATCGCCTCGTCGATTGTCGGGTAATCCGCGGTCTGGATAATCGGGAATTCCTTGGGTTCGGCATTGGCATCCACCAGTATCGCAAAGCGCGCATTGGTGCCGCCGATATCGCCGACCAGAATCGGAAATTTCATGATGTGGTCGGTATCTGCCTGTGTCACCATATCGCTTTCCTCGCGTCGCCCCTTCTTGAGTATGACCATTGGATCATACGCTCTTAGCCTTGTCGCTGCACGCTTGCGCTCAAGTGGCGCTCGCCGCAGTGATTGTGTTGTCTGCTGCGTCATCACGCAGCAAGCCTCGTTTTTGCACCAGAACCTCGGCTGTAGCCCGGTTCAATGCCATTGGAATGTCGTAAACACTGCCGAGCCGCATCAGGGCCTTGACATCGACGTCGTGCGGCATCGGTGACATCGGGTCGACGAAGAAGATGAGCCCGTCAATTTTCCCTTCGGCAATGAGCGCGCCGATCTGCTGGTCGCCTCCGAGTGGTCCGCTTTTGACGCGGCGGATAGTGAGGGATGGGCACGCTTCCTGGATCAATCCGCCGGTCGTGCCCGTGGCAACGATTTCACACGGCGCCAGCAGCTTTTCGTAAGTGCGGGCAAACGCCACTATGTCGGCCTTTTTCTGGTCGTGAGCGATCAGCGCGAGGCGGAAAGGCTGTGTCATCAAATCTCTAACTTGGGTCCGGGCCCTAAATCGATTGAAACCCTATACTCAATTCATGACAGCATGAAAAGGCCGCAGCGAAAAAAGACCGGCTCGCGGCGGAAAGACGATCCGTCTCAGGGCTTCTGCCCGGGAACCGGTACGTCCTCGGGCAGCGTCTCATCGTCCGGCGCATAGGCGGCAGCAGGAGCGGCAGCCTTGGCTGGCGCAGCGACGGTACCGCCGGCGCCATAAGTAACCTCAGCGGCGGAATTCGGTCCGGGTGCATTGAGCACCTGCGCGCAGACCTTGGGCAGGTCAGAAAGCATCATGACGCGCGGTTTGACCGGCTTGGCCGGCTCGGGCTTTTTCTTCCACGGCTCGTCCGTGAACCACCAGGCGAGCGGCTTGCCGCAACCGTCGTCGATGCCGGTCGGCTCCTGCGGCTTGCAATTGGGCGACCCGGCTTGGCATTTGATGCGGATATGGAAATGGTAGTAGTGCCCCCAATAGGGACGGATCTTTGCCATCCAGCTGCGATCGCCCTGGACGGTGTCGCAGAGCTTCTTCTTGATGCCCGGATGGACGAAAATCCGCTCGACCTCCGGATAGCTCGCCGCACGCTTCAAAAGGGCGGCGCGGGACGCCGACCACTTGTCCGGATCGACGAAGAGCGTGTCGCCCTTGAGCATCGATGTGGCCTCGACAGTTTCGCGCTCCTGGTTGGTGAAACGGCGCTTTGGCATTGGGGTCAACCAGACGTCGGCATCGAGCCCAACCTGATGTGAGGCGTGGCCCGTGAGCATGGGACCGCCGCGCGGCTGGGAAATGTCGCCGACGAGCAGGCCAGACCAACCATCCTTGGCCGCGGCATCGCGCGACAAGCGCTCCAGCAGGCTGATCATTCGTGGATGGCCCCAGCGCCGATTGCGCGACAGGCGCATCACCTGCCAGGTCGGCCCGTCAACCGGGAGGGCTACACCGCCCGCAAGGCATCCCTTGGCATAGAATCCGTCCGATTGCGGCGCACCGAGGGTCGGCAACGGCTGCGCGCCGAACAATTGCTTGGCCGGACCGTCTTCTGCAATCGCCCCCGCTGTCATGCCGAGTGAAACGAGCGCGCCAAATATCAGGCGCAACAGGACTTTGGGTGTCATAATCGCTATCCCACAGGTGATCCCGGTAAATTTGCGTCGAGGATCGGGGCTTTATGATGGCCAGATTCGCCGCCAAGTCGCAATATGCGATCGGATCCACACTCTGATTCGAAGGGGTACTTACTATGCGAGCTGTCATCTTCGAAAAGTTCGGCGAGACGCCGCGCGTTGCAAACGTCGCCGATCCACGCCCGGCGGATTCCGGCGTGGTCATAAAGGTCGAAGCCACGGGTCTTTGCCGCAGCGACTGGCACGGCTGGATGGGGCATGACGCGGACATCGTCCTGCCGCATGTGCCGGGTCACGAACTTGCTGGAACCATTGCGGCAGTCGGCAGGCACGTGAAGCAATGGCAGATCGGCCAGCGCGTAACAGTGCCGTTCGTCGGCGGCTGCGGTCATTGCTTCGAGTGCAATTCCGGCAACCATCAAGTCTGTGAGAACCAGTTCCAGCCGGGATTTACCGCCTGGGGTTCATTTGCAGAGTTTGTCGCTGTCGACTATGCCGATACCAACCTGGTCGGCTTGCCGGATTCTCTCGATTTCGCGACGGCGGCGAGCCTTGGCTGCCGGTTCGTCACCTCGTTTCGCGCAATCGTCGATCAGGCCAGGGTCAAGCCCGGCGAGTGGGTTGCCGTGCACGGCTGCGGCGGCGTCGGGCTGTCGGCGATCATGATCGCCACTGCCATGGGCGCCAATGTCGTCGCGATCGATCTTGCCGACGAGAAGCTCGCTTTTGCGAAGGCGCTGGGTGCTGTCGCCATTGTGAATGGCGCCGAGCGAAGAGACGTCGTTGGCGCCGTCCGTGAAATCACCAAAGGCGGCGCGCACGTCTCGATCGATGCGCTCGGTCATCCATCGACCTGTTTCAACTCCGTCGCCAATCTGCGCCGCCGCGGCCGGCATGTGCAGGTCGGACTGATGCTGGGCGACCATGCCCATGCACCGATCCCGATGGACAAGGTCATCGCGCATGAACTTGAAATATATGGCAGCCACGGCATGCAGGCGTTCCGTTACAAGGCGCTGATGGACATGCTCGAAAACGGCAAGCTCGCGCCGCAGAAGTTGATCGGCAAGGAGATCACGCTCGACGATGCTCCTGCCGCCCTCATGGCCATGGATCGATTTGAGGGCACGGGCATCAATGTGATCACGAAGTTCTAGCAGTCCGCGTCAGCGCCAGCTGTCGCCCCGCCACATGGCTGAAAAGGCGGTTCCATAGTCCGGGTAGCGGAACGTATAGCCCAGCGCCTTGATCCTTGCATTGGAGACGCGTTTGTTCTCGCCGTAGAAGGAACGCGCCATTGGTGTGAGCGGCGCTGTCTCGAAGTCGGATTCCTCGGGCGGTTCTACGCCCATCAATTCGGCCGCGTAGGCGACCACGTCCTGCGGTGGCGCCGGTTCGTCATCCGTGATGTTGAAGATGCCCCCCTCGTTGCGGGTCGCGAGAAAGCGGAGGGCCCCGGCAATATCGTCGACGTGAATACGGTTGAAAACTTGTCCAGTCTTGTTGAGCCGGCGCGCGGTGCCGTTCGAGAGATTGACGAATGCATTGCGGCCCGGCCCATAGATGCCGGACAGACGCAGGATCGCAAGCGGCACTTCCCGCCGGTTCGCGAGCTCCTGCCAGCCTTTCTCCGCATCGACGCGCTCGACAGACCGGGCGGAGACCGGGTGGCACGGCGTCGTTTCATCAACCCACGCGCCGCCATGATTGCCGTATACGCCCACCGTTGAGAGATAGCCTATCCATTGCAGCTTCGGCATCCCGCGTGCAATGGTCGGCGTGAACTGGGCCAGTACCGGATCGCCGCTTTGGCCCGGTGATGTCGAAACGGCGATATGGGTTACGCTCGCCAGCGTATCGACGATTTCCTGCGAGGCATGGGTCCCATGGAAAAGATAGGGCGTTATGCCGTCCTGCTTAAGCGCGGCGAATTTGCTCGCGTCACGCGTCGTCCCGCCGATAAAGTCCGCTTGACCGGCCATGATCCTGGCGAATGCGCGTGCCGAATATCCGGCCCCGAAAAGAAAAATCTGCATTATTGATTTTTCACAGCATTCCGCCATTCGGTCAAGACGTCCAGGTCGTTCTCATGAGCTGCGTGGCGCATTCGCAAGGCCGAAAGTGGTTCCGGTTCCGAGAGTTCGCCGAGCGCCCACACTGCCGCGCCCCGCACCAGCGGCGAAGGGTCGGCGAGATGCGCTTCCACACGTTCGATGAGTTCCGACCTGCCCGAATTGCCGCTGGCGATCAGGACGTTGCGGATGAAACGATCGCGGCCGATGCGCTTGATCGGAGAACCGGTAAAGAGCTCGCGAAATGCCGCGTCATCCAGGCCAAGCAGCGACGCGAGATCAGGCGACTTCAGATCTTCGCGCGCCTTCAACTTCGCCTCGCGCGCACTTTCGGCAAACTTGTTCCAGGGACACACGGCAAGGCAATCGTCGCAGCCATAGATGCGGTTGCCCATCGCCTTGCGGAATTCCGGCGCGATCGGTGCCTTGTGTTCGATCGTAAGATACGAGATGCAGCGGCGCGCATCGAGCTGATAGGGTGCGGGAAAAGCCTGCGTCGGACAGGCATCGAGGCAGGCGCGGCACGACCCGCAATGGTCGGAGTCGGGCTCGTCGGCGGGAAGTTCCGCCGTCGTGAAAATCGTGCCCAGAAACAGCCAGGAGCCGTGGCTCCGGCTGACGAGATTGGTGTGCTTGCCCTGCCAGCCGACGCCCGCGGCTTCGGCGAGCGGCTTTTCCATCACCGGCGCCGTATCGACGAAGACCTTCACGTCCGCGCCTGCCGCGCGCGCAACGAAACGGCTGGCGATGCCCTTGAGCTTGCCTTTGATGATGTCGTGGTAGTCCCGGTTCTGCGCGTAGACAGATATGGCCGCCTTGTTCCGTTCTTGGAGAAGCTCAAGCGGATTGCTGTCGGGCCCGTAATTCATGGCGAGGACGATGACGGAGCGCACCTCGGGCCATAGCGCGTCTGGGCGCGACCGCCTGAGTGCCGTTTCCTCCATCCAATCCATCGTGGCATGGCGGCCGAGCGCCAGATACTGGCGGAGCCGTTCCTCGGCTTGCGGAATGGCGTCGGGACGCGTCACCGCAACGAGATCAAAGCCGTGCGCACGGGCCTCATCGATGATGAACTGTTTCAGCTTATCCGGTTGGCCGGCACGCATGGCAAAGTCCCGTGGACCCTTGAACTCGCTAGCTTGCAGCGGTTTGGCTCAGAAATCCAGATCGCCATAATGCGATGCAGGTGGAAGTCCGCGCACGCGGTCGGAAAGCAGAGGTCGGAACGACGGGCGCGATTTCATGCGCGTGTACCAGTCGCGTGCGGCCTTGTATTCGGCCCATTTGATCTCGCCAAGGTAATCAAGGATCGAAATCGATGCTGCAGCCGCCATGTCGGCATAGCTCGGCGTTGGACCGGCGAGCCAATTGCGCGTCGCCGAAAGCCAGTCGATATATTTCATGTGCTGCGTGATGTTCGAGCGTGCCGCGCGGATGGCGGTGGAGTCGGGAGCGCCGCCGCCCTGTTCGGCCGTCATGTGCAGCTTGAAGATGCGCTCGCGCGCCATGTGGCGCGTTACTTCGTTTTCGAGTTTCGACAGGAACCAGTCGATCAGCCGGCGCACTTCGGCGCGGTTCAGCGAATCTTCCGGAAACAGCCGGCGGCTGCGCTTCAGCGCGCCGCGCGTCTCGTCGATATATTCGGCGATGACGGAGGCCCCGGAGATAGGCACATCGCCTTCGGCGAGGAGCACCGGTAGTGTCCCGGCAGGATTGAGCGCCAGGAATTCCTTGCGTCGCGCCCAACTGTTCTCCTCGATCAGTTCCGCCTCGATGTCATATTCATTGAGGATGAGGCGCGCATAGCGTGAGCCGGTGGACATGGGATGATGGAAGAGCGTCAGCATCGTTGTAAGCGGATCTTTCAAACTGGCATTTTATTCGGCGTCGTCGTATTTCTCGGCACCGCTTTGAGTCTGCGCCCAAAGCTATAGGCGCAAGCGCTGCATGAGACAAGTAAACACGATTTCACCAATAGCCGGTTACCAACCGCTCCCGGCGCCGTCATGAAAGCGATATCATGGAATCACAGACGATTGTCGAAGCCCTTTTCCTTGGTCTGCTGGAAGGGTTAACAGAGTTTATACCGGTCTCGTCAACCGGCCATCTGTTGCTTGCCGGGCATTTCCTCGGCTTTGAATCAAACGGCAAGACCTTTGAAGTTTTGATCCAGCTCGGCGCGATTCTGGCTATCCTCACCGTCTATTTCAGCCGTCTCCTCAAGATCGCACGCGATCTGCCGAGCGATCCGAAGACGCGCCGCTTCGTCGCCGGCGTGCTTATCGCTTTCCTGCCCGCCGTGGTCATCGGCGTTCTCGCGCATGACCTGATCAAGACCGTGCTGTTCGAATCGCCGATGCTCATCTGCGTGATGCTGATTCTTGGCGGCCTGATCCTGCTCTGGGTCGATCGCCTCGACCTGAAGCCGCGCTATACCAACGTCATGGATTATCCACTGTCGCTGTGCTTTAAGATCGGGCTTATCCAGTGTTTCGCCATGATTCCGGGAACGTCGCGTTCGGGCGCCACCATCGTCGGCGCGCTGTTGCTCGGAGCGGACAAGCGTTCGGCGGCGGAATTTTCGTTCTTCCTTGCCATGCCGACCATGGCGGGCGCGTTCGCCTATGACCTCTTCAAAAACCGCCATATCCTGACCTTCAACGATGCATCTCTCATCGTGGTCGGTTTTATCGCAGCCTTCATTTCGGGCGTCTTCGTGGTTCGCTATCTGCTCGACTACGTGTCACGCCACGGTTTCGGCCTGTTCGCCTGGTGGCGTCTTGTCGTTGGAACGCTGGGCCTCGTCGCCCTTATCCTCATGCGCTGAGACGGCGGACCTTCAATGGGTCTCCCGTTGCGGGCGACCTAGGCGGGCTTCTGCGCTGAATACTGCCCGTGGACGCGGAAGCGCCAGAGATAGGATGGCAGGATAATCTCGACTGTTTCCGGCTGAATGCCGAGGCCCTCCAGAGTCCGCCCCTCGGCCTTGGCAGCATGCGACACCACATTATCCTTTTGCAGCAGCAGAACCTGGTCTCGCGTCAGCATCGGGTTGGGGAGCATGCCCATGATACGCCCCTGCAGGCGGGCAACCCAGAAGGGAAGCGAGACGAACCAGCGCTTGCGGCCGATCACGCGCAGGACGATGTCGAGGCACTGCTTGAACGTCAGCACTTCATTGCCGCCGAGTTCATAAGTCTCGCCGGGCTTCAAGGCCCCGTCAACGGAGCGCGCAATAACCTCGGCAACATCGCCGACATAGACCGGCTGAAACTTGGTATGTCCGCCGCCGATCAAAGGCAGGAACGGCGACAACCGCGCCATATTGGCGAACTTGTTGAAGAAATTGTCCTCAGGGCCAAAGACGATCGACGGCCGGACGATCACGGCGTCCGGCAGGATATCGCGCACTGCAGCCTCGGCGCGGCCTTTGGTGCTGGCATAGGCGGAGTGTGACTTCGGGTCGGCGCCGAGGGCCGACATATGGGTCAGCGGAACGCCCGCCGCACGGCAAGCCTCGGCGACGGCACGCGCGCCGAAATCATGCACCGTGCCGAATTTTTGATTGCCGCCTTCGAACAGGAGACCAACGAGATTTATCACATGGTCCGATCCCGCGACTGCACGATCCACCGACCAGCGATAGCGCAGATTGGCCTGGACGGCCTGGATTTGGCCGACGCCGCCGAGCGGCTGCAGGTGAAAGGCGAGTTCCGGATGACGTACCGCGACACGAACCCGGTAGCCGCGCTTCGTCAGCGCCCGCACGACATAACGACCAATAAAGCCGGAGCCTCCGAAAACGGTGACGAGTTTTGGCTTGGTGATTGTCATCGAGCGCTCCTATGGGAATGAAACTGCGGCCGCATATTTCCAAGCTGTTTACTGCCTTTTTGAATGAAGGCAAAGGGTCGTTGCGCCGCATTCTTCGCGGCGCGTTGCCGCGCTCGCATCCCGTCAGGCCGACATGCGCAGCTTGATTTCCGCATTAAGAAGGATGCGCGAATCCACCGGCAGGGGCGTTTTGGAGTCCTGGTTCTCGCCGAGCTTATGGAAGAGCAGTTCGATCGCTAGCCGGCCGATCTCGTTGTAGTTTTGCGCCACCGTCGTCAGCGGCGGACACATATAGCGCGACAGCGGCTGGTCATCGTGGCCGGCGACGCGCAGCTGGCAGTCGGGTCCGCGTCCAACCTTGAGCCCTGCCTGGTATGCAGCGGCCACCACGCCGAACGCGATCCGGTCATTGGCGCAAAATACGGTGTTGGTGGGGAATCCCCCTTCCTTCAGGATACGGGTCGTCCGGTCGAATGCATATTTCTCGAAATCCCAATTGGCATGCTCTTCGATCGGAATGGCGCGGGGCTCGAAATTAAGGTCAGTCATCGCCTCCGTATAGGCGTCGCGCCGCTCCAGTGCATTGTTGTTGACGAGAGCCATCCCGAAATAACAGGGCGGCTCGCCGGAACGCGTCAGATAATCGACGATCAGCTTGAAGCTCTGGCGATTATTGGTGCCGACATAGGCCGAGGTGGCATCGAGCGGTGAATCGACATAAACCAGCGGAATTGAATCGCCAAGCTTGCGCAGCTTTTCGTGATGCGACTGCACGCCGAGAGGGCCGATAATCACGCCCGCGACGTTCATCGACTTGAAAGTCTCGATGGCGCGTTCTTCCAGTTGCGGTTTGCCGTCGGAACTCAAGACAAAGGCAAGGTAGCCCGCCTGTTCGGCAATGCCTTCGATCCGGCGCGTCAAGGCCATATAAAATGGATCGGTCGAATTCGGCACGATGATGCCGAGTATATTGGTGCGGCGGCGATTGAGATTGACCGCAAAGATGTTCGGCCGGAATCCCGACTGCTTGACGGCGGCCTCGATGATGGCGCGGGTGGAACTTCGGACGGAATTCGGATCGTTGAAATATTTCGAAACCGTCGGACGCGACAGGCCGACGAACTCGGAAAAATCTTCCATCGTCTTGATAGGTTTTTTCACCGTCTGGATTCCCTGCTTGCTGTCAGCTTGCTCTCAAAAAAGCCGGTGCGTGCGGAAATTGCCGCCGATCATCACAATGATTTTTTGCTCAAAACTAAGACGGCGCAATACATCACCTGATTGATGGGGCGCGATCAATTTTTCGGAAAGTTGCAGAGAGCCTCACGCGCGTCAAGATCTTAATTACTCCGGATCAATTCCTGGAAAACATTATCATGAAACTAATTCTTGCGAAGAGGGTGAAGCTAATACCTTTGGGCTATAAAGAAATTTTTGAACGCCGCTGTTTTCGCGCGGCAGGCATGAAACCTGACACCTCTGCCGGACTGTGTTTTGGCCCCAGTAGCAATTGCATCAATCTTGCAGTCAGATAGCATAAGTTTCCAGTTCATGGCTGCGACGGGGGAGGATACGCATTGGAAGGCCGCATACCCGATCCGGAAGTCTTCACCCATGTGCGCGTCATCATCGGCATCATCCTCGGCCTGAGCGTCTCGCGACTGCTGACCGGTGTCGCACGTATCATCCAGCATCCTCAACGCAAGAACATATTTGCCGTGCATCTCGGGTGGGTGCTCTTTACCTTTCTGACCGTCGTGCACTTCTGGTGGTTCGAGTTTTACCTGCACGAACTCGTGCAATGGACTTTCGAGGCCTATCTCTTCGTCATCTTCTTCGCGAGCATTCACTTCCTTGCCTGCGCGCTGCTTTTCCCCGACAGCATGGAGGGCTATTCCGGCTATGAAGACTACTTCATGTCGCGAAGGGCGTGGTATTTCGGCATTTTGATCGCGATTTTCGTCGTCGATTTCTTTGATACTGCGATGAAGGGAAAGGCGCATTTTGGCTCGCTCGGCCCTGAATATCCCTTCCGCAATCTGTTCCTGATCGGCATTGCCGGCCTTGGCATTTACCTTCGCCGACCCAACGCGCAAATCGTTCTCGTCTGCCTCGCGCTTATAGTCCAGATCGCCTTCATCCTCGTGCAGTTCGACACGATCTGACGCTGCCAGACGCCCATAGAAAAACCCGCCGGCTTGCACCGGCGGGTAATTGGTTTTCGGCTGGAAGAGACGCTTAGTTCTTTTCCTGCTTCTTCAGCGCAGCGCCGAGAATGTCGCCGAGCGAAGCGCCGGAGTCGGTCGAACCGTACTGTGCGACAGCTTCCTTCTCTTCGGCGATTTCAAGCGCCTTGATCGAGACCTGCAGCTTGCGGGTCTTCTTGTCGAAGGCGATGACGCGGGCGTCAACCTTCTGACCGACCGTGAAGCGTTCCGGACGCTGTTCATCGCGGTCACGCGAGAGGTCAGCGCGACGGATGAAGGTGTCGAGGTCGTGGTCGACCAGACGAACTTCAAGGCCGCCATCGGTGATCCCGGTGACTTCAACGGTTACAACAGCGTTCTTGCGCAGTTCGCCCGAGGAAGCGGCTTCGCCGACCTTGTCGCCGGTAAGCTGCTTGATGCCGAGCGAGATACGCTCCTTCTCGACGTCGACGTCGAGAACCTGAGCCTTGACGACATCACCCTTGTTGTACTCTTCGATGACCTGTTCGCCCGGACGGTTCCAGTCGAGGTCGGAGAGGTGAACCATGCCGTCCACGTCGCCGTCGAGGCCAATGAACAGGCCGAATTCGGTCTTGTTCTTGACTTCGCCTTCGACGATCGTGCCCACCGGGAACTTCTCTGCAAAGGTCGTCCACGGATTGTCGAGCGTCTGCTTGAGGCCGAGGGAGATGCGGCGCTTGACCGGATCCACTTCGAGAACAACGACTTCGACTTCCTGCGTGGTCGAGAGCAACTTGCCGGGATGCACGTTCTTCTTTGTCCAGGACATTTCCGAAACGTGGATCAGGCCTTCGATGCCGGGCTCGATCTCAACGAATGCACCGTAATCGGTGATGTTGGTGACGGTACCGGTGATCTTCTTGCCGATCGGGTACTTGGCACCGATGCCATCCCACGGATCGCTTTCGAGCTGCTTCATGCCGAGCGAAATACGATGGGTTTCCTGGTTGATGCGGATGATCTGGACCTTGACGGTCTGGCCGATCGACAGGATTTCCGACGGATGGTTGACACGGCGCCATGCCATGTCGGTCACATGGAGCAGACCGTCAATGCCGCCGAGATCAACGAACGCACCGTAATCGGTGATGTTCTTGACCACGCCCTCAACGACCTGGCCCTCTTCGAGGTTCTGGACGATTTCGGAGCGCTGCTCAGCGCGGCTCTCTTCAAGAACGGTGCGGCGGGAGACAACGATGTTGCCGCGACGCTTGTCCATCTTGAGTATTTCGAATGGCTGCGGGTTGTGCATGAGCGGGGTGACGTCCCGGATCGGACGGATGTCGACCTGCGAACGCGGCAGGAAGGCAACGGCGCCGTCGAGATCGACGGTAAAGCCACCCTTGACCTGGTTGAAGATGACACCGTCGACGCGCTCGCCGCGATTGAACTTCTCTTCAAGGCGGACCCAGCTCTCTTCGCGGCGTGCTTTTTCACGCGACAGAACGGCTTCGCCGAGAGCGTTTTCGATACGCTCGACATAGACTTCGACGAGATCGCCCGGCTTGAGCGAACCGTCCTTGGCCTTGGCGCCGAATTCCTTCAGCGGAACGCGGCCTTCAACCTTGAGGCCGGCGTCGATGATCGCCATGTCTTTTTCGATGGCGACGATACGGCCCTTTACAACATAACCTTCAGCAAGGTCGTTGGTGGCAAAGGACTCGGCGAGAAGAGCTTCGAAATCTTCGCGCGTTGGATTGGCTTGAGACATACATACTCCTGGCGTGTCCGGAAAATACATCGGACACAGCACCGGTGGTTCGAGTTGCGGTTCATTTGCATGCCAACCCGCCCTTTGAAGGGCAATCCGGTGCATGGGATGGCGGCAAATGTTATCGTTTAGAATGCGTGTTTCGCGCCAAGGCCTGATCGATCAGGGTTTTGGCACTGAGAAACGCGGTCTCTATATCCATTTCTGTCGTATCAAGCAAGTGCGCGTCGCCAGCGGGCTTCAGAGGCGAATCGGTTCGGCCCATGTCGCGCGCGTCGCGGCGTCGCAAATCATTGAGGATATCCTCGTACGTCGCCGAACCGCCATTCAACCTGATCTCGTCGTAGCGGCGCCTGGCGCGCGCCTCGGGCGAGGCAGTTATATAGAGCTTCACCGGCGCATCCGGGCAAACCACCGTGCCGATATCGCGGCCGTCGAGCACCGCGCCCGGCGAGCGTGCCGCAAAACTCTGCTGTGCAGCGACGAGCGTGCGCCGCACCGCCGGCATCACCGCGACACGCGACGCGCCCTCGCCAATATCGTGGGCGGCAAGGACATCCCGGTCGAGCCTCGAAAGATCAACGCTGCGCGCTGCCTTTTCGGCAAGGAACTCGTCGTCGAGCGGCATGTTCTGGTCCATGAGCGATTTCGCCACCGCGCGGTAGGTAAGGCCTGTATCGAGGTGGTGGTAGCCGTAGGCATCAGCGATACGGCGGGCAAGCGTGCCTTTGCCCGAAGCGGCCGGTCCGTCGATCGCAATCGTGAAATGCGTCTGCGGCGGTGCTGCGTCTTCTTTTTCTTCCTTGTCGAAAGCCCATTGCCAGAGCGCAAACAGCGAGTAGGCAGCCGCAAGAACCAGCGTGATGATCGGGGTGATGCCTATCGTCACAAAAGCAAACCCGCCGATGGTCGACAGCATCGATTCCAGCCAGCCGGGCAGTGTGGCGGCAAAATTCTGCAGCATCGTATCGATGAGGAAAATGAGAACGAACTGAAAGATGAAGAGCCAGAAAAGCAGCGCAAACAGGCCGAAGCGGACCCGAAGACCCACGCGTTCGACCGCATAGGGAATGGCGACGATGGCAAATGACGTCAGCAGGAAAAACATCAAGCGACCCTTCTCTTGCCCATGATAAAGCCTATGCCGTAGCCGGCGATCGAACCGAGCGCCGATGGCAAGAGCAGAAACTGATAGGGCATCCAATCGCTGGCGCCTTCAGCCTCTGCATTCACTGCACCGGATGCAGTGTCAGACACATTCCACGCATAAAGGAAGATCAAGAGCAAAGGAAGCGCAACCCACAGGATTGTTCTGGCCGTGCCCGGCCATGGCCGGGGCTCCCTGCTGGCGATCGTGCCGGCATAGGCGCTGCGTCCGGCCCAGACCAGGCAGGGAACGCTCGACATGGCGTAGAGGAAATAGACCGTGAAGGCCGAAAGGAGCGCGCTCATTGTCCGAGGCGCTCCCGGTCTGGCGCACGGCATGCTGATAGTCCTGCGGATTGTTCAGATGCAATCATGCGCAATCGGAACCGATCTAGCCTTGCGCGCCGTCTTCGGAAATCTCCGCGCCCATTCTGGTCATCATCTCCATGAATTCCGGGAAGCTCGTCGCGATCATTGTCGCGTCGTCGACAGTCACCGGCTTTTCGGCGGCAAGCCCCATGACGAGGAAGCTCATGGCGATCCGGTGGTCGAGATGCGTCTCGACGGTACCGCCGCCCAGGCCCTTGCCGTCCGGACGGCCGCGCACACTGAGGCTTTCCGGACCTTCCGTGCAATCGACTCCATTGGTTTTCAGCCCGTTGGCGACAGCCGAGAGACGATCCGATTCCTTGACGCGCAGTTCATCGAGTCCGTGCATGAGCGTCTCGCCCATGGCAAAGCTCGCTGCGACCGCGAGGACGGGATATTCGTCGATCATCGAGGGTGCGCGCTCCGGCGGCACGCTGACGCCCTTGAGTTCGGACGAGCGCACGCGCAGGTCGGCGACGTCTTCGCCGCCGGCAAGACGCGCGTTGAGAACCTCGATATTTGCGCCCATTTCCTGCAATGTCAGGATGAGGCCGGTGCGCGTCGGGTTCATCAGCACGTTGCGAATGGTAATGTCGGAGCCGGGGACGAGCAGCGCCGCGACCAGCGGGAAAGCCGTCGAGGACGGATCGCCGGGCACGTCGATTACCTGTCCGGTAAGCTTGCCCTGGCCCTCGATACGAATATGGCGGACGCCGTCCTTGTCCGTCTCGACCGAAAGATTGGCGCCGAAACCCTGTAGCATCTTCTCGGTGTGATCGCGCGTCATTACCGGCTCGACCACGGTCGTTATGCCCGGAGTGTTAAGGCCGGCGAGAAGCACGGCTGATTTGACCTGCGCTGACGCCATCGGCACGCGATATGTGATCGGGGCCGCCGCCTTGGGACCGCGCAACGTTAACGGCAGGCGGTCGCCATCCGCGGCCGAGACCTGCACGCCCATTTCTCGCAAGGGATTGAGCACGCGGCCCATCGGGCGTTTCGAGAGCGAGGCGTCGCCGATGAACGTCGTCTCCATCGCATAGGTGCCGACGAGACCCATGGTCAAGCGTGCGCCGGTTCCGGCATTGCCGAAGTCAAGCGGAGCCTCCGGCTCGAGAAGGCAGCCATTGCCCGTACCCTGAATGATCCACACATCTCCGTCCTTGGCGATCTTCGCGCCCATGGCCTGCATGGCGCGACCGGTGTTGATCACGTCTTCGCCTTCGAGCAGGCCGGTAATACGGGTTTCGCCGGAGGCAAGGCCGCCAAACATGAAGGAGCGATGCGAGATCGACTTGTCGCCGGGGATGCGGATATCGCCCGAAAGGGCCTTCGAGCGACGGGCGGTAGCGGGGCGGGGCAATGAAGTGTGGGACATGGAGCAATCACAATGAAAAGGGCTGGCAGGGTGCGGCCGCGTTGGTAACACAGCTTGAAGATGCGGTCATCTCGCAAATGCATTCGCGTGTGCGGGCTTTTTTCACTTTGACAAATACGCTGAATTGCGTTTATGGGACCAGAAATCCATTTTTGATGAGCGCTTGCATGCACGGTCGGGTTTAGGGACCTGAATGTTGACCGGATGCGGGCGCAGCCAGAACGCGAGGCAAAACGTGGCAAATCCCAAACTTGGCACCAAGCGAATTGACCCGGAGACCGGGCAGAAGTTCTACGATCTGAACCGCGATCCGATTGTTTCGCCGTATACGGGCAAGAGCTACCCGCTCAGCTATTTCGATTCGACCGCGGCCGCCGCGCGCGAAGAGGAAGAAGAGGTCGAAACCGAAGAACTCGACGTTGCGCTCGAGAAGCCGGAATTCGTTTCGCTCGAGGATGCGGATGCCGACAGCGGCGAGGATGTTCCGGACCTCGGCGATGATGTCGATGTCGAGGTGGAAGATTCCGACGACGACGATACGTTCCTCGCCGAAGACGAGGAAGACGAGGACGACGACGTCACCGATATCCTCGGCGGCGGCATTGGCGACGACGACGAGAATTGATTTCAAATAATCCTGTTCGTCGAAAATAACCGGCGAACAGGACTTGATCTTCCCGGCGGCGGGAGATAAGTACCCGCCCGGGCAAGGCGCCAGACCTTGCCTAACAGTTTGCCGGTTTACCCGGCGCGGCCTTTCCGGCCGATTGGAATGGGGCCATAGCTCAGCTGGGAGAGCGCTTGCATGGCATGCAAGAGGTCAGCGGTTCGATCCCGCTTGGCTCCACCAAATTTCATAAAACAATCCGATCTCTTTTGGGAATCTTGCATCTGCACATCGGGGCCCCGATGAGCAGTTTGGCGTGCCAATGCGATTTGTTAAGAATGCCAGTTTACAACAGGGCGAGTTCTTTCTCCTGAGAAAAACCGCGATCTGTATTTATGACCGACTTCGGCAGGATTGTAACCGTTCTCTCAATGGTCCTGGGGCTGGGGGTGACACGCCTTCTGCTTGGCTTGGTCACTGTGTTCCGTATCCGGCGCGAAAGTCCACTTGACTGGGTGTCGCTCGCATGGGCGGCAATCCTGTTCACTATCCAACTTCAATACTGGTGGGCCATTACCCTGCTGCCATCTGTGAAGCCAACGTTTTCTTTCCCAGATTTTATCTTCCTTGTTCTCCTCACTCTGATGCTCTTCCTATCGGCAGCGCTTATGCTGCCGAGCAGAAGTGAGGATGAAAAAAACGGGCTGCGCGCCTATTTTGAACATGACGGGCGATACGCTCTCCTATCGCTGACTGGTTTCCTCCTGCTCGCTTTCCTCGTGAATATTTTCTTTTTCAAATCGTCGCCTTTGTCTGCATGGGCTTTGACGGACGTTCCAATGATTGTACTGCCCGTCGCAACCTTCTTCGCCAAGTCGCGCAAGGTATACGCAGCGCTGACAATTGCGTATTTGCCGCTTGTGGCTTGGGACGTTTATATATCGTGATCGCTTTACGAGTAGATGTGCCGCCCGCACGGGCGTTGCATCGCTCCGGTTTATGTGCGAATGGCGGGTAAATTCTCCATCGTGGGCCGCTCCTGAATGACCGTTTATGCCATTTGGCCATCATTCGTCGCTATTGGCTTGGTCATGCTGCTCGCTTGCCTGCCGGTCTTCGATCGGGCGGGATTCGGTCCAGCCAGGGGTCGGCGCATCGATGCGGTGGATGGGCTGCGGGGATTTCTGGCACTTGCCGTCGTGCTCCACCATTCCATCATTTACTATGAGTTCATGCGCAATGGCGCCTGGGCAGTGCCACCGTCGCGCTTCTACACCCTGGCCGGACAATTGGGTGTTGCCTATTTTTTCGTGATCACGGGCTATCTGTTCTGGGGCAAGATCGTCAGGGCGAGGGGATCGCTTGATTTTGCCAGTCTCATGCTAGGCCGCCTGTTCAGGCTGGGCCCGGTCTACCTGCTTGTCGCCTCGATCGCCATGGCCATCATGTTCGTCAGGTCCGGCGCGCGGCTGAACGTGCCAGCGCCGCAGTTTTTCATGGAACTCGTCCAAAACCTGTCCCTTGGTATCTTTCCGCTTGTCGAGATAAACGGTGCCCCGGGCATAGGCACCCTGACGGCGGGGGTCACATGGACCTTGCAATATGAATGGCTTTTCTATTTCGCGCTGCCGTTCCTTGCAATTTTTGCGCGGCGTGATCGCCTGCACCTGCCCTTCGCGGTGCTCGCAACGATGCTGGCGCTGATTTTTGCCTTGATCTCGCCGGACCGCCAGTTTGCGCTCTATTCGCTCTTTGGCTTCGGTATGGTGTGCGCATCGCTTGAAGATGAAAGTTTGGTGCTGCGACTGCATCCCGCGTTTGCGTCGATCGGCATTGCGGCGATACTCGCAGTCATAGGAATGAATTATGAAACATCCTATCGCCCGGATGTGTCTGTCTTAATCGGAGCGTCCTTCTACTTGATGTTAAGCGGCGGCACGCTTTTCGGGCTGCTGGTCGCGCGGCCTTCGATCCGGCTCGGAGAAATCAGTTATTGCATTTATCTGATGCAGGGCCTCGCGCTGTTTTCAATCTTCGCCATTCCGCCGTTGCGTGCATTCGCTCTGGCCGCCGACGCATACTATTGGATCATGATATGCGTGGTCATGGTTGTGCTGGTTCTCGCGGCGCTGGCGGCGCACGTTCTGGTCGAGCGGCCTGGCATCGAACTCGGTCGCAGAATTCAGCGCAGGGAACGCGACTCGGTCGCCGCAGCTGGTGAGCGCCAGCCGCAGGTTCAGCGCAACGCGGAGCGGCCCGTCGGCGAAAGCCTTGCTACGATGGAATCCGCGATCAAATAGCTTTCCAGCGCCTCCTGCACGCGCTGCCATGCAGTGTCGTTTGTCAGTCGTCTGTTGAAATCGGCATGGGCGGCAAGATTGTCGAAGCGCGAAAAGACCACGAAAACATTTTCTCCGAGCCGCACGGGAAGCCGAGAAAAAGTGTTTTTACTGTGCTCCGAAGCCAAAATTGCGATGCGTATATCGCCCATCCGGTCCAGAATCGGCTGCAGTTCATTGCGGTGAAATGAGAGAAACGCGTTTTCGGCGGGTTCCTTCAGTCTATATGTCAATGCCTGATAGATTGCCGGGGAGGGCTGCTCGCAGCCATGCCCGGGTCGGGCATCTGGAAACCTGAAGCCTCCCGAATCGCCTGCGGGATGCAGGAGAAACACATCATCGGAATCGAGCATGGTCGCGTTGGCAGCGTCGCGATGTCTTGTCCAGACGGGCCC
Source organism: Phyllobacterium pellucidum (assembly GCF_013327855.1). Taxonomy (GTDB): domain Bacteria; phylum Pseudomonadota; class Alphaproteobacteria; order Rhizobiales; family Rhizobiaceae; genus Phyllobacterium; species Phyllobacterium pellucidum. Next base: position 615,509 of record NZ_JABUMX010000003.1, read on the forward strand.
GTCATAGAATGCTGTCAGCGCAGCATGCCGTTCTCGCATACCGGAAAATCCCCTTAGCCAGACAAATGCATTAGGATCGTCGAGATCACGGAACTGGCCAATGACACGCATGCCGCAGGCTTCCTGGGTTTCAATGAATTCAGCATCGAAGAGTGTGATCAGTTCGTCGCGTCGCCGCGGATGCAGCATATAACGGCGCAGCTCCATGATCGGGCTTTGCGCCGGCTCGCCGTCCGTAGGATGGGCGATTTCAACAGTCATGAACATTCATCCTCCAAAACAAACAGGGCGTCCTGTTTTAATAAAAGACCGGTTGTCCTGTTTTGTCAATCTCGTTATCCTTGATGGAAAGGAGAACTGATTGTGGCCGAGAACGAATTGAAAACGCGCGGTGTGGCGCCGTTGAGCGAAAAGCATCGCCCCGGAGCCCCGGCCGTGGCTGCTACAGGCAAGCCGAAGCGCACCAATAACCCGCAGGCAATGCGGGCCCGAATCCTTGATGTTGGCGCCGACCTTTTCCAGCGGCACGGCTACAACGCGACCAGCATGCATGACGTCGTGCGGGCAGCGGGCACCACCGGAGGTGCGCTGCACCATCATTTTGCGACAAAGAAGTCGCTAGGCCTTGCCGTCATCGCCGAGCGGGTGGCGCCGGAAGTCGAGGCGACCGCCATCCAGCCGGTTTCAAATGCATCATCGGCCGCGTCGGGGATTCGTGCGGTGTTCAACGGTGTTGCTGATACGCTCGAGCATAACCGGGCAGTGACCGGTTGCCCGCTGAACAACCTCGCGCTCGAACTATCCTTGGCCGATCCGGACTTTCGCGAAGCGGTCAACGCCGTCTTCGATCGTTGGCGCGCCGCGCTTTCCTTCCGCTTGCACGCTGATCATCCGGAAATGGACGAAGCACGCGCGCACGATCTCGCTACGCTCGTGGTCGCTAGCTATTCGGGGGCGATGGCGATGGCCAAGACCAGCCAGAGCGCGGCGCCGCTGCGCGCCTGCGCAACCCAACTCGAGACCTTGCTGCGCAGAACCTAGAGCGGCGCCCTGGCGAATATTTCTGTCAGCCAGTCGGCGAAGACGCGCACGCGCGAAGAAAGCTGGCGGTTCTGCGGATAGAGCACCGAAACGATCATTGGCGGTGGCGGGCTCCCGGGGAGAACGACGCGCAGGCTTCCTTCAGCAAGTTCATTCGCGATTCGATAACGTGGCACCTGGATGAGCCCGAGGCCGGCAATTGCGGATGCGGCATAAATATCCGCGCCCGTCACCGAAACGGGTCCCGGCAAGTTCACCAGTCTGAGACCTGTATGCGTGGAGAATTCCAGTGGAAACGGCTTGCCCGTACCGCTTGAAACATAATTGACGGCCAGATGTCCGGCGAGGTCATCCAGGCTCCTTGGCTCGCCATGCCGGGCAAAGTAAGCCGGGCTCGCACAGGTTACCTGCTGCATTTCGGCGATCTTGCGTCCGACCATGGTGGAATCCTGGAGTTCGCCGGCGCGCAGGACGCAGTCGACCCCCTCCTGAACGAGATCGACAAGCCGGTCGCCTTCGCCGATGCTGAGTTCCAGGGCGGCGTAACGATTGAGGAAATCGGGCAGTGCCGGTATCACGAAATGTCGAGCCAGCGTGCCTTGCAAGTTTACCCGCAAAAGACCCTTCGGCGCCGAGTCGCGGAACGATGCTTCCGCTTCCTCCATGTCGGCGAGAAGGCGCAGGCAACGGTCGTAATAGGCTTCGCCGTCGAGTGTCGGGTTGACCTGGCGCGTCGTGCGGTCGAGCAGGCGCGTACCCAGGCGCTCTTCAAGGCGCTGTATGGCGTTGGTCACCGTCGCGCGCGGAATGTGAAGATCGTCGGCCGCATTAGTGAAACTGCGCCGCTCGACGATGCGTACGAAAATCTGCATATCGCGAAAGCGATCCATGCCCGCGCCTACTCTCGTTCAATTGTTATAGATTATCGAATAGTCCTGCCAATTATTTGCTAATTATGCAGAAAGCGATTTGCGGCATAGTGGAGCAAATGTCAACGTGACAGAGGAGTTCCATCGAATGGCACAGACCGATAAACGGATTGCAATCATCACGGGCGCAGCGCGCGGTATTGGTGCGGCGGTTGCAGAGCGGCTCGCAAATGACGGTTTTGCCGTCGTCATCAATTATGCGAACAGCGCCAGGGAAGCTGTGGCGCTTGCGGCTAAGCTCGGCAAGGCGGGCCAAAGGGCGATCGCCGTGCAGGCGGATGTTGCCAAGGCCGAAGAAGTGCGGGGGATGTTCGATCTTGTCGAGGCGGAACTTGGCATGGTCAGCGTTCTCGTCAACAATGCCGGCATCATGAAGGTTCAGCCGCTTGCCGAAACCAGCGACGCGGTTTTCGAACAACAGTTCGCGACGAATGTTCAGGGCACATTCAACACGATGCGCGAGGCTGCCGGCAGGATGGGCGATGGCGGCCGCATCATCAACTTTTCGACCTCGGTGGTCGGGACCAACCTTCCTGGTTACGCCATCTATGCCGGTACCAAGGCGGCGGTCGAAACATTCACCCGCATCTTCGCCAAGGAACTGCGCGGCCGCAACATAACGGTCAATGCCGTTGCGCCGGGGCCGGTTGCGACCGATCTCTTCCTTGCAGGCAAGAGCGATGAACTCGTTCAGCAGCTCAGCAAGGCTGCGCCCATGGAACGCCTTGGACAGCCGGATGATATCGCCCGCGTCGTCTCGTTTCTCGCGGGTCCGGATGGCGGCTGGATCAACGGACAGGTCGTGCGCGCCAATGGTGGGCTGGTCTGAGCCCAAACAGAAAACGGCGGCTGTGAAGCCGCCGTTGCTCGTCTCGGGTTCTTGCAGCCGTTACATGCCGCTGGTCGGCTGGAAGCGCGCAATCTGCATGAAGGTCACGGCCTTGCCGGTAAACTTGTTGGCGTCAGCTACAGGCAGTGCTTGCTGGAAGCCGGCGGTATAGACCGTCGTCGGCGCCTTGCGCATCGAGCTGTTGCGCAGAACCGCCGGCACCACCTCTGGCGCTGTGGCGGCGACCTGTTCGGAGGATAACGCCCTATCCGATAGGTCGGAGGACACCTGGATTGCCTTTGCCGTCTGACCCTGTGCTGCCTGGCGGTGCGGCTTGGCCTTCTTGTTGGTGGTCTTCACGCCGCTGTCGAGCATGGCGACCGGGTCGCCCTTGGCTTCGAGCATTGTGCGACGGAGGGATGTCTGTGGTTGGACTGCCGCCATTTGAACATTCTGCTGCGGCTGCAACCGTCCGCCTGTAGTCCCGCTCGTCGTCGGCATTGGCGCGACAAGGTCGGCGGAATCGTCGTCATGGTCGACATCCGCCTGAGCAATGATGGCCTCCGGGCTAAGACTGTCATCGGGAACGGCGATGATGTCCTGTTCTGCGGCGGCAGGGGCAGGTGCTGCGGCCACGACCGGGCGTTGGCCGGGGACGACCGAAGCAACCTTCATGTCTGGCTGCTTCGGCTTGTCGAAGGGCACGGGAACGAGGGCGTTGGCCATGGCCGGTTGGGACTGATCGGAGGCCTCGGCGGGCTGCTCGATATTTGCTGCGATGAGTTCGCGGATCGCGCTGGCGCTGTCGTCGGGTCGCGTCTCGGGCACGGCGACCGCGGCAGTGTTCTGTGCGAGCGCATTAAGTGTCGAAGGATCGCCCGGCGCGGGTGTCGGCGCGTAGTCTGGACGGCGCAGCGGTACCGGCACTGCAAAGGCGAGAGCGGCATTGTCTTCGGGCGTTATGGCGACGGGCGCCGGTGCTTCCTGGCGCGGCGCGGCCAAAGGCTGCGGAACCCGGGCGGGTAGCTCCGGGGCAGCCGGTGTTGCGGTTGCCGCAGGCGCTGCCGCCGGTTGCGGCTGTGCCGCCACTGCTGGTGCCGCACCGCCATCGTCCGCGTCCTCGCCTGCCGGAGCCTGGGCAACGGCGCGCGAGGGTTTGGCCGTAGAAGCGACCGCGACAGAGCTCTCGCTCGAATCCTCTTCCTCGTCCGCACCGCCGCCAAAGAGCAGGCCGAACAGGGTCTTGCCTTTCCGGCTGGAGCCCGATGACGAGCTTGCAATCTGTATCGAGCTGCCGTTGCGACGGCGGGCTTCATAGGCGGCGACCGCCTGTTCATAGCCGGGCAGCGGCCGTCCGTCGGATGGAACATGGATCGTCTTGCCGTCCGGGAAGACCGCGAGAAGTTCCTTGCGGCTCATGCGCGGCCAGTGGCGGACATTGCCGACGTCGGTGTGAATGAAGGGCGATCCCGAACGAGGATAATAACCGACGCCGCCAGCCTCGTAGCGCAGGGCAGTGGCACGCAGGGTCGCAAGCTTCACGCCGGGCAGGTACCAGTCCATGGCTTTGCCGAGCATGTGCTGGCTCTTGCGGGCGACCCCGCGCGTACGTGAGCGCAGCATGGAATTGGTCGCCGGTGAGCGGTAGGCCGAAACAACGTGGATATAATCGCGCCCGCCGACCCTGTCATAGACCTGCCAGACGAGATCGAACAGGCGGGGGTCCATCTTTGTCGGTTCGTTGCGGCGCCAGTCGCGCAGGAACCGGTTCAACTTGTTGAGGCCGTCCTGCTGATAACGGCCGTTCCGTTTGAAGGTTATTTCGGCGCGTTCGTTGGTGTGGACGAAATAGAGCCGCAATGTGCGGGTCTCGGCAAAGGCCTCGGCGGAGGAAAACAGCATCGACAGGAAAAGGACAAAGGGTCCAAACCAGCGGCCGCTGATCGGGAAAACTGTCTTCGATAGGCCGGTTTTTGCTTCACTCACGCTAGACAATATCGTTCCAATCCTGACCGTTTTCCAAAGCACCGAATAGCTGGACTATCCGATTTATTGGTTAATGACCACTTTATTGATGCACACGAGCATCCGATTTGAATGTTTATGAACGCTTCCCCAGACAAGCTGTCTTCCCTAAAAGGACAAATTCAAGTCGAGATTATGGCTGACATTGCAATTGGTTGGGCTAAATCTGCTTATTTTTGCGCCACATGTGGGCTTTTGGTTGTTTGGGCTGGATTGGCCAAGAAAAATAGCGCAAACCAGCCGGACTAAAAATCTCCCCAGGATAGAACCGAATGTCCGCTCCATCGGATACCCATATTTACGCATCCGCATCGCCTGCAGCCCGCAACGGCGTCGTTTTGATGCTGCTTGGCATGCTTATGTTTTCCCTCAACGATGTGATGGGCAAATGGCTGGTGTCGACCTATTCGGTGGGGCAGGTGGTTTTCATCCGCAGCGTCGCCGCGCTCATCATCCTGGCGCCGTTCATATGGTTCAACGGTCCGGAGAAACTGTTTCAGGTCGATCGCCCGCGCCTGCAGCTGCTGCGCGCGGTTCTCTCGACCGTGGAGGTATTCGCCTTCTATTTCGCCGTGGTCTACCTGCCGCTTGCCGACGTAATGACCTACTGGCTCGCGGCGCCCATCTATGTGGCCGCGGTCTCGCCCTTCATCCTGAAGGAGCCCGTCGGCTGGCGTCGCTGGAGCGCTATCATCATTGGCTTTGTCGGCGTGGTCATCGCGCTCGAACCGTCGTCTCAGGCTTTGACACCGCAGGCGATTATCTCGATTTTAGGCAGCGTGGCGTTTGCCTTCATGCTGCTGCTTGGCCGGTCCTTGCGCGGGACACCTGATACGACGCTGGTTTTCTGGCAGATCGTCGGTGCCGGCGCGGCGGGGCTCGTCGCCATCGTGTTCGACTGGAAGCCGGTGAGCTTGCGCGATCTGCTGCTCCTCGGCCTTCTCGGCGTCGTCGCCATGCTCGCCCATGTCCTTGTCAACCGTGCTCTCAAGCTCGCGGACGCGGCAACCGTAGCGCCGCTGCAGTATACGTTGCTGTTCTGGGCAATTGTCTTCGGCTGGCTGGTGTTCGGTGACGTACCGCGCATGTCGATGTTGATCGGGTCGGGCTTCATCGTGGCTTCCGGCCTCTTCATCTTCTTCCGCGAACAACAGCTGAAGCGTCAGGGGCGGATCAAAACGCTCAATCAGACAGTGGTTGCCGGATCGGGCGATGGCGCCGGACCCGGTAACGGTTAGTTATTTCGCTCAGGCGTTTGCTGGCACGGCTTCAAGGGATGCGCCGAGTGCGTCCAGCAGCGAGTCCATCCCGCCCCGACGCACGGCCGGATCGTCGAACTCGTCTAGGAAGGCGCCCTGTTCGGTCAGGACCAGCCGCGTTCCGGTGCCTTCCGGCTTCAGTTCGAGCGTTGCCAGCGATACGGAGATGCGCTTGCCGTCGAGATGCATCTCGTATGTGTAGATAATGCGCTGGTCCGGCACGATATCCTGGTAGATTGCATCGAAGCGGTGCTGCGGTCCTTCCTTGGGGCCGCCAATGCTGACTTCGCGTCCGCCGACCCTGAAATCTATCTGGTGCTGAGCCGGCCCCCATTCCTCGGGGCCCTTGAACCATTTTGCTTTCGCTTGCGGGTCGCTCAATGCGAAGAACACCCGGGCTGGCGCAGCCGGATAGCTGCGCTCGAGAGTAAAAGTATCATGCGTCACGGATCGCTTGGTCATGCTTTTATCCCTTTGTTTGATCGGCGAGGAAATCGCCGAGCCTGTCGAGGCGCAGTTCCCACGTCCTGCGCCGATCCATCATCCAGTCCTCGGCCGTCTGCAGTGCCACCCAGTCGACACGGCAGGTGCGCACGCGCCCGACCTTTTCAGACCGCACCAGCCCGCTCGCTTCGAGAACCTGCAAATGCTGCACCACGGCTGGCAGCGACATTGTGAGGGGCTTGGCGAGTTCGCTGACCGAGGCTGGTCCCTTGCTCAACCGCTCGATCATGCTGCGTCGGGACGGATCCGCGAGCGCCTGAAACATGAGATCGAGCTTGTCCTGTTTGTTAAGCATATACTTAAGTATCGCAATATGAGCGGGCTGTCAATCGGCGGAGACGTTGGAAATCAGGCGGCTGTTGCTTGTAAGTCCGGTTCTAAGGATTCGCGTGCGCCACGCGCGCTAGCGCCGCTTCGAAATGGTTGACCGCCTTTTCGAACTTGTCGCGGCAGCCGGGGTTGCAAAAGCCAACGACCGCGCCCTTGTAAAGCGTGAGGCTATCTTCCTTGATCGGATCGCCCGACCATGGACAGTTCCTGTTGACCGCGTCGCTAATCCTCAGTTCATGCATCGTATTGTTCCTCCCTGGCGCCTTGAACGGCTTCGACCACGACGTGGGTGAGCACGGAATTGGCGATAAAGCATTGTTCGTGGGCTTCGTGATGGATGCCGGCTTCGGTGTGGCGATCTGGAGCTGCGCCAACGTAGGTTATGTCGGGCTTCAACGTAACCCGACTCACATAAAGCCGTCCGCCTTCATTCTTGGCAAGTTCGCCCTCGGCAGCGTCACGATACTGGCGGACGACAAAGCCTTTCTTCGCTGCAATGGAAAGAAAGAACAGCATGTGGCAACTCGCCAGCGATGCAACGAAGGCTTCTTCGGGGTCGACATTCGCGGGCTCGGAGAAGGGAAGGCGGACAATGTGGGGCGACGACGAAGCCGGAATTTCGGCGCCGCCATCGAACTGCCAGACATGGGCACGGCTATACTTGTTGTCGGTGAAGGGTTCGCTGTCCTGTTTTTCCCAAAGGACTGTCGCGCCGAAAGTGGTCATTGCTGCATTTCCCGGATCTGCCGCTGATTTGATCAACCAGAGCTTGTCAAAGCGGCCAAGAATTGTCGATAACCAGTGCCCGGAAAAGAATCGGCGAGGATGAGATGGATCTTGGTATCAAGGGCAGACGCGCTATCGTTTGTGCAAGTTCGAAGGGGCTGGGGCGCGGCGTAGCAGAAAAGCTTGCTGAGGCGGGTGTCGATCTGACTTTGAACGCGCGCACCGAGTCGACCCTCAAGGCGACCGCGGATGCGATAGCGGGCAAGTACGGCGTGAAGGTTCAGATCGTGGCGGAGGACGTCACTACGGAAGCCGGGCGGCAAGCCTTGCTTCAGGCGGAACCGCAGCCTGACATCCTTATCAACAATGCCGGCGGTCCGCCTCCCGGTGTCTGGTCCGACTGGGGCGAGGAAGAGTGGCTGAAGGCGATCAATAACAACATGCTGACGCCGATCCTGCTCATGAAGGCGATTTTGCCCGGTATGATCGAGCGCAAATGGGGGCGTGTAGTCAACATTACCTCGGGTTCCGTCAAGTCACCGATCGCGCAGCTCGGGCTTTCCAACGCCGCACGCAGCGGTCTTACCGGCTTCGTCGCGGGAACGTCGCGTCAGGTCGCGCGCCATGGCGTCATCATCAACAATCTCCTGCCCGGATCGCATGACACCGACCGAACCAAGGGTTTCATCGAGCGCTCCGCCAAGGAAAAGGGCATATCGATCGAGGAAGCGCGGAAAGAGGCCTATGCCGACAATCCCGCAGGACGCTATGGCACGGCTGAAGAATTCGGCGCGGCCGCGGCATTCCTCTGCAGCCAGTATTCCGGCTTCATCGTCGGCCAGAATCTCCTGCTTGACGGCGGCGCCTTCAACTCGACGCTCGGTTGATCACTCGGCGATGAAGCGGTAGCCGACCCCGGGCTCGGTGCGAATGAACTGCGGGTTGTTCGCATCGTCCTCGATCTTTGCCCGCAACTGCCCGACGAACACACGCAAATATTGCAGATCCTCGACGTGGGCCGCTCCCCAGACAGAAGCGAGCAGCTGGCGATGGGTCACGACCATGCCCGCATGGAGCACAAGGTGGACCAGCAACTGGTACTCCTTGCGCGTCAGGTGCACTTCCTGATCGTTGCGCGTCACGATGCGCTTTGCGGTATCCACGATGAGACCATTCATCTCGAAGCGCGAGGGAACGCTCGCCCCCGCCACCTGGCGGCGCAGGCTGGTGCGGATCCGTGCCAAAAGTTCGCCGATGCCGAAGGGCTTTTCCACATAGTCATTGGCGCCGAGATCGAGCGCGGCGATCTTTTCCGCCTCGCGGTCACGTGCCGAAAGCACAATGATCGGAACATCGGAAAATGCGCGCACAGTCTCGATGACGTCCTTGCCGTCCTTGTCCGGCAGGCCAAGGTCGAGGATGACGAGGTCCGGCGCGCTCGTTGCAACCAGGCGCTCCGCCTCGCCGCCGGTGGCCGCCTGAATGACCTCGTAACCCGACGCCGTCAGTGCCGGATGCAGGAACCGCTGTATTTGCGGCTCATCGTCGACAACGAGGATGCGATGCTGGTTCATTCCTGCGCTCCCGCTGGATTGACGACGGGCAGGCGGATGATGAATCTGGTGCCACGCTTGCGCACTGCAGGGCTTTCCGCCTTGATCGTCCCGCCCATCGACTCGACGAAGCCGCGCGCGATCGAAAGCCCGAGGCCGGTTCCGGGTGCGCGGCCATCGCCTTTGGTACGGCGATAGAACTTGTCGAAAATCTTGTCGAGATCCTTGGGCGGAATACCCTTGCCCTGGTCGGTAACGCTGATGGCCACCGCGCTGTCGTCCTGGCGCGCATAGATGGTAACCGGGCCATCGCCAGCATATTTCGCTGCATTGTCGAGGAGATTGAACAGGACTTGCCCGAGCATCGCGGCATCACCTTTGACCATCGGCAGGTCGGGGGCGACGCTGATATCGACGACAATATCGGGCTTGAGCTTCTTTATGCGATCGATCGAGGCGGTGATGACCTCCGACGCATCGAGCGGCACATTCCTGATCTTCAGGGTGCCGGCCTCGATACGGGTCATGTCGAAGAGATTGGCGACGAAACGCGTAAGGCGTCCGGCCTCTTCCTCAATCGAAAGCAGAAGGTCATCCCGGCTCTCCTGCTTTATGCGATCGCCGAGCTGGCGCAGGGTCGTGATCGCACCGGTGATCGAGGCAAGTGGCGTCTTGAGGTCATGGGAAAGCGATGAAAACAGCGCCGTATGCAGCTGTTCGCTCTCCTGCAGGGCGGTCGTTTTTGCGTTTTCCCTCACAAGTTGTGCGCGATCGATGGCAATGGCCGCCTGATCGAGGATCGCTGTCAGCATGCGGTCCTCGTCCTCGGTCAGAACGTCGCGGTCGTCCATCTGGAGACCAATAACCCCTGCAACGCCATGCGAGGTGAGGATGGGCAGGAATTCCCACCCGATCTGCGGCAATGTCGCAGTGTCGTGGCCAGCCCGCTCGTTCTTCTCAAAAGCCCAGCGCGCTGCGGTCATGTCGGTGCCATCGAGGTTCGAATCCGGCGGCCAGGCCGCCTGCACGCTCAATTCGCCCTCGTCCGGAAGCAGGATGGCTGCGCCTGTCCCGAAGGTCGCGTGCAAGTGCGTCGCCGTCGAGAAAAGCACGTCGTCCAGTCGCGCCGTGCCCGAGAGCTTACGCGAAAATTCGTAAAGTGCCTGCGTGTTCTTCGCCTGTTGGCGAGAGCGGCCCACCTGTTCGCGCAAACGCCCGGTGAGGTCGCCGATCATCAGCGCGACGGCGAGGAATATGATCAGCGACAGCAGTTGGTGCGGCTTGGCGATGCTGAGATCGTGTATAGGTTCGAGAAAGAAGAAATTATAGAAAACAAAGGCAAGGCCAGCCGCGATCACGGCCGAAAGACGCCCGCAGATCATGCCGGAGAGGATGACGGCAACGAGGAATACCATCGACAGATTCTGCGGATGCACGACATTGCTGGCCGTCAGGCCGAGCAGTGTCGTCGCACCCGTCGTTGCCACGGGCACGCCAATGGCGAGGGCAAGTTCCAGCGGCGAGCGCTTGCGCAGTCTGGGCGGCGCGTAGGAAACGTCCTGTTCTTCGCCGGTGACGATATGAACGCCGACATCGGTAAAGCGTTTGATGATTTCATCGGGTAGGGACCGGCGGAACGGATTGGTGAGCCGCCTTGGCTTGGGACGGCCAACGACGATCTGCGTGACGTTCTCACGTCGGGCAATGCGGAAGATTTCCTCGACGAAGTCGTCGGCGATGACGCGCCGTGTTTCTGCGCCGAGACGTTCGGCAAGATCGAGCAGGGCATCGATGCGCTTGCCGGTCTCGCCGCCGAGATCACTGGTCTGCGTCATCGAAACGACAAGCCAGCGCGCATTGAGACCGGAAGCGAGACGACTGGCGGTGCGCACAACCTTGTCGGATAGACTGTCTGGACCGACACAGACGAGGAGGCGCTCGCCCGTCGCCCACGGACCTTCGATCGCCTGCTGGCGCAGGATATCGATCATCTGATCGTCGACGCGATCGGCAGTACGCCGCAACGCAAGCTCGCGCAGGGCAGTGAGGTTTGCAGGCTTGAAGAAGCCTTCGGCCGCCCGCTCCGCATTGCCGGGGAGATAAATCTTGCCCTCTCTCAGGCGTTCGATCAGTTCCGCCGGGGGCAGGTCGACGAGAAGGACATCGTCGGCGCGTTTCAACACCGTGTCGGGGACAATCTCCCGCACAGTAACGCCGGTGATGCTGGATACGATGTCGGATACGCTTTCGAGATGCTGGACGTTCATGGCTGTCCAGACGTCAATGCCGAGCCAGAGCAGTTCCTCGACATCCTGATGACGCTTGGGGTGGCGGCTGCCGGGAACGTTGGTATGGGCGAGCTCATCGACAATAAGCACTTTCGGCTTGCGCGCGATGGCTGCATCGATGTCGAACTCCTCGAGGAGCCGCTCGCGATAGGTCACTTCCTTGCGCGGGATAACGTCCAGCCCCTTGAGCAATTCGGCGGTCTCGGCGCGTCCGTGGGTTTCGGCAATGCCGACGACGATATCCTCGCCCTCTTCCTTGAGGCGGCGGGCGCGCTGCAACATGGCGTAGGTTTTGCCGACACCGGGTGCCGCGCCAAGAAACACCGTGAGCTTGCCACGCGTTTCGCGCGTCGCAAGTTGCAGAAGTCTGTCGGGATCGGGTCTGTTTTTTTGACCGTAATCGGCCATGGATGCCTCAAGCTGTTTTATGCGGCCCATACTCAAATCTCAGGGACAGGCCAGAACGTTTACCCCAGCTTTGTCGGAAAAGCCAAGGCGTGGATCGGCGGGGCTGCGACAGCACATCTATTGACGCAACCGGCCGAGTGTGGAAAGTCCCGCGCAAACTATGCAGCAGGAAGCCTAGCCGTGATCCGTCATATTGTGTTTTTCAGTGCCCGGAACAAGGAAGACGTGGGAGCAATTGTCGAGGGCTTGAAGCGCCTCGGCGAAATTCCGCATTCGCAGGTGTTCGAAGTGATGCAGAACACGAAGACGGATCCGATCTCCGGTGAGATCGATGTCGTGGTCTATGGCGAGTTCAAGGATTCCGAAGCGCTGGCGGCTTACAAGGCGCATCCGATCTATAGCGAGACGACGGCCGTGGTCCGGCCGATGCGCGAACTGCGCATTTCCGCCGACGTTGTTTCGACGCTTGTCTGACCTTCCGTCAGTTCCTTCCTGAAATCGTCTCGAGGATCGGGCAGTCAGGCCGCTGGTCGCCGTGACAATGAGCGACCAGATGTTGCAGCGTGTGCTGCAACTCGCGTAGTTCCAGAATCTTGCGTTCGATCTCGCCGAGCTTCGATTGCGCGATTGCCTTTACGTCGGCGCTGGCGCGCTCCTTGTCCTCATAGAGCGCAAGGAGCTGTCGGCATTCCTCGACGGAAAATCCAAGGCCGCGCGAGCGCTGCAGGAAGCGCAGCTTATGCACATCTGACATGGAATAGTCGCGGTAGCCATTTTCCGCGCGTCCGGGCTTCAGCAGGCCAATATCCTCGTAATAACGGATCGTCTTGGGCGGCAGGCCGGATTTGTCGGAAGCGGTCCCGATATTCATGGCAACCTCACAGTTTGACGGTGCGCAGGCGCAGCGCGTTGGCAATGACCGAAACCGACGAAAGGCTCATTGCTGCGGCGGCAAGCATCGGCGAAAGCAGAAGGCCGAAGACCGGATAGAGCACGCCAGCCGCGACCGGCACGCCGAGCACGTTGTAGATGAAGGCGAAGAAGAGGTTCTGCTTGATATTGCGAAGCGTCGCCTCGGCCAAATGACGCGCACGGACAATGCCGTTGAGGTCGCCCTTGACGAGGGTTATGCCCGCGCTTTCCATGGCGACGTCCGCGCCCGTACCCATGGCGATGCCGACATCGGCTGCGGCGAGGGCCGGCGCGTCGTTGATGCCATCGCCAGCCATCGCAACCCTGGCGCCGCCATGACGCAGTTCATCCACCAGCGCCTTCTTGCTCTCGGGCAGCATATCGGCGCGCACCTCATCGATGCCAAGCTGCGAAGCCACGGCCCGAGCGGTCACGGCGTTATCGCCTGTCGCCATGATGATCTTCAGACCCGCAGCGTGCAGCAGGCGGATCGCCTCAGCGCTCGTCGCCTTGATCGGATCGGCAACCGCAACAATGCCGGCGGCCTTGCCGTCAACGGCGATGAACAGTGCGCTCTTGCCTGCGGCGCGCAACGCGTCGGCGCGCTCCTGAAGCGGCAGAACATCGGCGCCGACATCCTGCATCATGGCGCGGTTGCCGAGCGCGACGGTGCGCCCGCCGACAATACCGGTAACGCCCTTGCCGGTCACGGCTTCGAAACCGGTTGCGTCGGGGACTGTAAGACCGCGATCCCTGGCGCCATCGACGATGGCTTCGGCCAGCGGATGCTCGGAACCTTTTTCGAGGCCTGCGGCGAGTGCCAGGAGTTCGCCGTCATTGAAAGGCGGCTGCGCGATGAGATCGGTCAACCGTGGCTTGCCTTCGGTCAGCGTGCCGGTCTTGTCGACGATCAGCGTATCGACGCGGGCAAAGCGTTCGAGCGCTTCAGCATCCTTGATGAGAACGCCTGCATGGGCGCCACGTCCCGTTGCCGTCATGATCGACATCGGCGTAGCCAGACCAAGCGCGCAGGGGCAGGCAATGATGAGCACCGAGACCGCGGCGACAAGGCCGTGGATCATGCTCGGCTCGGGGCCGAGAAGCGCCCAAGCGGCGAATGCCAGCATGGCGACGAGGACGACGGTTGGAACGAAATAACTCGCAACGCGATCGGCGAGGCCCTGTATCGGCGCGCGCGAACGCTGCGCCGCCGCGACCATGCCGACGATCTGCGACAGCACCGTATCCGCGCCGACCTTCTTGGCCTCGATGAGCAGCGTACCGTTGCGATTGAGCGTCCCACCCGTGACCTGGTCATGCTCGGCTTTCTCGACTGGCAGCGATTCGCCGGTAATCATGGATTCGTCGATCGAGGTGCGCCCCTCAAGCACGATGCCGTCCACAGGAATGCTTTCGCCAGGACGAACACGTAGCTTGTCGCCCACTGCGACCTCGTCGAGCGGAACATCCATCTCTGCGGCGTCCGCACCGACACGCCGTGCCGTCTTCGGCGCAAGGTCGAGCAGGGCGCGAATTGCCGAGCCGGTCCGTTCGCGCGCCTTGAGCTCCAGCACCTGGCCGAGAAAGACGAGGGCAACGATCACCGCGGCGGCTTCGAAATAGACCGGGACCATGCCGCCATGACCACGGAAGGAATGCGGGAAAATATCCGGAAACAGCGTCGCGACGACACTGAACGCGTAGGCCGCGCCAACGCCGATGGCGATGAGCGTCCACATGTTAGGGCTTCGATTGACGAATGAGGCAAAGGCGCGCTCGAAAAAGGGGATAGCCGCCCAGACGACGACCGGCGTCGCCAGCGCAAACTCCATCCATACGGCGAGGCGCTCGCCAAGCCAGTCGCGGAACGGGAGACCGAGCATCGGCCCCATGGTGACGACAAGCAGCGGCACCGAACAGAAGGCGCTGATCCAGAAGCGGCGGGTGAAATCGACGAGCTCCGGATTGGGGCCTTCGTCGCCGGTCGGTATGCCCATAGGTTCGAGGGCCATGCCGCAGATCGGGCAGGCGCCGGGACCGTCCCGAACGACCTCGGGATGCATCGGGCACGTATATTGCGTTCCGGCTGGCATAGGCTTCGGCAGGGGCCGGTCGCCGAGATAATCCTCCGGGGCTTTCTCGAACTTCGCCATGCAGCCCGCCGAACAGAAGTAGTATTTCTCGCCGTCGTGTCGCAGGAAATGCTTGGCGCTGGCCCGATCGACCTTCATGCCGCATACCGGATCCGTCGCCTCGATATAGGCTTCCGGATCCTTGACGAACTTCGCCTGGCAGCCGGCCGAACAGAAATGGAAAACACGCTCGCCATGTTCGGTAGTTGGCTTGCCCGCGTAAGGATCCACCACCATGCCGCATACCGGATCGCGAACGACCTCGGTTGCTACGGATTGATGCCCGCCGCAGCAATTATGGCCGTGGTGCTGGTGGTTCGCGTGTTCGTGCTTCATGGTCCTGCTTTCCGTCCTCAAATAAGTAATGCAGGAAAGGTAATCTTTCCAGTGAGTGGAAGGTCAAGGGCCATGTTGCGATAAGGTGCAACGCAAAAGCCCGGCACGCGGCCGGGCTTTCTGGGAGAAGACGGTTCTCAGCCTGCCTGGCTGTGCGGCGCATCCTGTGCGAGCTGCCCTGCCTCCCAGCCGAGAATGGCGCGCTTGCGGGTGAGGCCCCAATGATATCCGGTCAAGGCTCCCGACTTTCCGACAGCCCGGTGGCAGGGAACAACGAAGGAGACAGGGTTGGCGCCGATCGCCGCACCGACGGCGCGCGAGGCGGTGGGCGAGCCGATGTCAGCGGCGATATCAGAGTAGGCGACGCATTTGCCCATCGGAATCTTGAGCAGCGCTTCCCAGACTCGCAGCTGAAAATCGGTGCCGATCGTCACGACTTTCAATGGCCGGTCGGCGCGCCATTCCGCCGGATTGAAAATCCGCCCGGCATAGGGGGCTGTGGCGGCCAGATCCTCGACATAGGTGGCGTTTGGCCAGCGCGAGGACATGTCGGCGAGCGCTTCTCGCTCCTTGCCGGCGTCCGCAAAGGCGAGGCCGGCGAGACCGCGATCCGTCACCATGATGAGCGCCAGCCCGAACGGCGAAATGAGAAAGCCATATCGGATCGTCAGGCCTGCGCCGCGGCTCTTATAGTCTCCCGGCGACATGCCTTCATGGGTAACGAAGAGATCGTGCAGCCGGCCAGGGCCCGAAAGTCCGGTCTCATAGGCGGTTTCGAGCAGCGGCATGCCCTCGTCAAGCAGCCGGCGCGCATGATCGATCGTTACCGCCTGCAGGAAACCCTTCGGTGAGAGGCCGGCCCAGCGCGTAAAGAGCTTTTGCAGCGCAGTCGGCGAAAGTCCGGTGTCGCGCGCCAGAGTTTCAAGCGAAGGCTGGTCGCGATAATCCTTGCTGATGCGTTCGATGATGTGGCTGACGATGGCATAGTCGTCGCCGGTCGGAGTGATGTCTTTTTGAAGTATGGCGTGCGGTTTCATGAGCTTTTACCTCTTGTGTTGAGGATATATGACCACGCACCCGCCTTCGCCGCCACCCGATTCTTGACGGCCGAACCGGTCGGAAAGATTAGCGTCCCTTCGCCGTCGCAAGCGCTGTCTGAAAGGCCGAGGCAAAGCTTTCGCGGTCGTCGGGATTGAGGAACGAGCCGATGATGACGGCCTTGCCCTGTCCCTCGACGCGCATCGAGGTAATGCCGATCTCGGCATGACGGGCAATGCTGAACCGGGTCCAGTAAGGGTTGAATTCGTGCTGCCTTGCCCGTCCCGAAGGCGCGACCTGACGGATATGCAGGGCAACGCGCGAAATGCTGACTTCTTCGTGTGCTTTCGCTGCAGCGTAGTTCAAGCGAAACGCCACGTAGACGATGACGACGTCCAGCCCGAAAAAGCCGAATACCGGCCAGGCGCCGATCGACAGAAAGAAAAGGCCGGTCATAAAACTGCTGACCCCAAGCGTTCCCATAAGAACAAGAAATCCGAAACGGCCAAGCGATCGATGTGGCACAAGAAGCGCACGGAAGATTTCTTCTTCGTTCATCGCGGCCGGGTCAATCGGGTTTGTTGTTTGGCTCATGGGGCTCAAGTATAGAGGTGTCATGGAAAATCCCAAGCCGAAAATCGATCAGAACGCTGTGACCGCCAGGCCCGCCAAGGCAGGGCGGCGTGTTCCGGGTACGCGCTACACGGCGGCGGAGATCCACGAGATATTTCGCCGGTTTTCGATCCAGCGGCCGGAGCCAAAGGGGGAACTCGAACACGTCAATCCGTTCACCCTGCTTGTCGCCGTGGCGCTTTCGGCGCAGGCAACCGATGTCGGCGTCAACAAGGCGACGCGCGTGCTCTTCAAGGTCGCCGACACGCCGGAAAAGATGGTAGCCCTAGGGGTAGAGAGGCTTGGCGAATATATCCGAACGATCGGGCTGTGGCGCAACAAGGCCAAGAACGTCATCGCGCTGTCGCAAGCACTGGTCGAAAAATACGGCAGCGTCGTTCCCGATGATCGTGACGAACTGGTCAAGCTGCCGGGGGTTGGCCGTAAGACTGCCAATGTCGTCCTCAGCATGGCGTTCGGCCAGGCTACGATGGCGGTGGACACGCACATCTTCCGCATCGGCAACCGCCTTGGCCTTGCGCCCGGCAAGACCCCGGACGAGGTGGAGGCGAAGCTGATGAAAATCATTCCGTCGGAATATCTCTATCATGCGCATCACTGGTTGATCCTGCACGGCCGATATGTGTGCAAGGCGCGCAGGCCGGAATGTCCGGCCTGTGTCATCGCCGATATCTGCAAGGCAGCGGAAAAGACCTCGGAAATCCCGGCGCCGCTGGTGCCACTGCCGCCTCAGGCTATCTGACAGGTACAGCCCGTGCCGCAGGGGCGACGGCCTTATGGAGGTGCACCATGAGCGCTGCGGCAAAGAGCGGCGTCAGGAGGTTGAGCAATGGCACGGCCATGAATGCGGCGATGACGAGGCCCGCGAGGAAGACCGTACCGGCATTCTGCGCGCGCAAGGCCTTTGCCTCGGCTTCGGATCGAAAACGCATCGCGGCGAACTCGAAGAACTCGCGGCCCAGCAGATAGCCATTGACGATGAAGAATGCGATCAGGTTGACGCCGGGGATGAGCAACATCAGCAGCGCGGCAACATTGCCGAGAATGACGACGCCAAAGAAGCGGATCGAAAGGACCATCGAGCGCATGGCAGGCAGCGGCTTTCCGGCCGGGTCGCCAGGGTAGTCTTCCTTTTCGACGACCTCCGCAACATCGTCAAGAAAAAGCCCGGCTACGATGGCGGTAACTGGAGCAATCAGCAACGCCAGTCCCAATGCGAGCCCGATGCTGGCAAAGAGGCCGGCGATGAAGCCGATCCAGCCCGTCCAGGATGGCAAATCCGGCATCATTCCTTCGAAAAAAGGGAGCGCGAGCCATTCGAAGATTTCGCGCAGCCCAAACCATGCGCCGACGAGCAGCAGCAATGTCAGCCCCAGCGATTTCCACAGGACAGCGCGAAATTCCGGACGGAAGAGGTGACTGGCGGCGGCGCGGGCGCTTTCGACGATCATCGGGCATTTTGCTCCATGGCGTAGGTTCCCGACATAAGTGCAACTGACCCTTCGGACAAGGTGTTCGCCCAAGTGGGGGGTGGTCAATTCTGTCGCGACGGGGTAGAGCAGGCAAAACAACGCCAACAGTTTTGCGATCTATCCCGGAGTTTCCATGTCCACTTATGACGTGCTTTGCATAGGCAACGCCATTGTCGATATCATTGCCCGCACCGATGACGATTTCATCATCAAGAACGGCATTATCAAAAATGCAATGAACCTGATCGATGCCGATCGGGCCGAGTTCCTCTACGAGCGAATGGGTCCCGCGATCGAGGCGTCCGGCGGCAGCGCCGGCAATACCGCGGCGGGCGTTGCCAGCCTCGGCGGACGCGCCGCCTATTTCGGCAAGGTAGCGGACGATCAGCTTGGACACGTTTTTACCCATGATATCCGTTCGCAAGGCGTCGCCTTCGACACGCGCGTGCTGGCTTCCCCGCCACCCACCGCTCGTTCGATGATTTTCGTAACGCCCGATGGCGAGCGTTCGATGAACACCTATCTCGGCGCCTGTATCGAGCTCGGGCCGGAGGATGTCGAGAGTTCCAAGGTTTCTCAGGCCAAGGTTACCTATTTCGAGGGCTATCTCTGGGATCCGCCGCGCGCCAAAGAAGCCATCCGCCTGTCGGCAAAGATCGCTCATGAGCACAAGCGGGAAGTCTCGATGACCCTCTCGGATCCGTTCTGCGTCGATCGCTACCGCGAGGAGTTTCTTGATCTGATGCGCTCCGGCACGGTCGACATCGTTTTTGCCAATGAGGCGGAAATGAAATCGCTGTACCAGACGGACAACTTTGAGGAAGGGCTCGAGTTGATCCGCAGGGATTGCAAGCTCGCTGCCGTCACCCGTTCGGAAAAAGGTTCTGTGGTCGTTACCGGCGACGAGACCGTTGCGGTTCCAGCCATCGAGATCGAGGAACTGGTCGATACCACAGGCGCGGGCGATCTTTATGCTGCGGGTTTCCTTTTCGGCTACACCAACGGCCGCTCGCTGACCGATTGCGCCCGCCTTGGCTCGCTGACGGCGGGGCTTGTCATCCAGCAGATCGGTCCGCGTCCGCAGATCAATCTGAAGGCCGCGGCGGAGCGGGCGGGGCTGCTCTGATCAAGCCTTCCCGCTCAAGCTCGTCCGCACTGCGGCCGGGCTTGTGATAGGTCGGCAGATACCAGCCGAAATAGAGCGCGCCGCCTCGGACCGTGAAGGCGGCAAGCGCCGCGACGAGCGCGGAAATCTCCGTCCCGACGGCAAACCGGTGCAGCACGATATAGACAAGTGAGCCGGCGAGCGCCGCCGTGACATAAATTTCGCGGCGCATCACCACTGATGGCTCCCCCGAAATGATATCACGCAGGATACCGCCGAATGTCGCCGTCATGATCCCGGTCACCACCGCAATGGTCGAGTCGAAGCCGAGTGCAAGGCTCTTTGCCGCGCCCATCACGCTATAGGCGGCAAGCCCGACCGCATCGAGCCAGAGGAGAACGCGATAGCGTGATTCAAGCAGATTGGCGGTGAAATAGACAAGGATTGCCGCTGCGGCGCAGACAAGTAGGCTCATCGGATCCTTCACCCAGAAGACGGGAACGCCGAGGATGAGGTCGCGCAACGTCCCGCCGCCGATCCCGGTGACCGCGGCGAGAAAGATGAAAGCCATGATGTCGAGCTGGCGCCGCGAGGCCGCCAGAGCTCCCGTCGCGGCGAAAAGGAAAATTCCGGCATAGTTGAACAGCTGAATCATGGTCACCGGCAGTTTCCCCTCGCCGTTATTTTGTCCCACGATAGAGCATGACCGGAAAATGAAAAGAGCCGCATTCCGGTCAGGGAAATGCGGCTCCTTGGAACGTCGTTACGACCGATCAGGCGTCTTTTTCAGCCTGCGGATTGATCGGGCCGGGTTCCGGCTGAGCTTCGCCGGCGGCCTGCTTGGGTCCGCCCCGCGACACGCCGACAAGCGCCGGCCGCAGCACGCGGTCGCCGATGACAAAGCCAGCCTGCGCAACCTGCACCACCGTATTATGCGGAACATCCGCATTCGGAATTTCGAACATCGCCTGGTGGAAGTTCGGATCGAACTTCTGACCCTGCGGCTCGATTTTCTTGACGCCGTGGCGTTCCATAGCGGTGAGCATGGAGCGTTCCGTCATCTCGACGCCCTCGACGAGACCCTTAAGGCCGGCATCGCCGCCTGCAAGTGCATCGGCGGGAACCGCTTCGATGGCGCGCTTCAGATTGTCGGATACCGCAAGCATGTCGCGGGCGAAGTTGGCAACCGAATAGCTGCGCGCGTCATGGACGTCGCGCGCGGTTCGCTTGCGCAGGTTTTCCATATCTGCGGCAAGGCGCAGCAACTGGTCCTTCAGATCGTTGTTTTCGGCGCGCAGCGCGTCGAGTTCGGCGGTCGTTGCCTGCTCCTGGTCTTCCTCGGCAAGCGCATATTCCTCGGCCTTGCGCGATTTAAGAAAATCATCGGCAGCGCGCTTCAGCGCATCGCGATCGCGCGGATTCTTCAGGTCGCGCTGATCGAGATCCGGGGTGTCGTGAAGTTTCTTGTCTTCAGCCATCTATCCTGTCCGTTCATTTTTCGAAGTTGCGCTGGATATCGACGTTCGGCTCTTGAAAATCAAGTCTTATCGCAAAAGGCGGGATACGAGCTGGGCGGTATAGTCGAGCATCGGCACGATCCGGGCATAGTTGAGCCGGGTCGGGCCGATGACGCCGAGGGCGCCGATGATGCGCTGCTCCGAGTCCCGATAGGGCGCGATCACCAGCGACGAACCCGACAGCGAGAACAGCTTGTTTTCTGACCCGATGAAGATGCGCACGCCGGGTCCCGCCTCGGCGAGGTCGAGAAGCTGCAGCGTTCCTTCCTTGGTTTCGAGATCGTCAAAGAGGTGGCGCAGCCTGTCGAGATCGGCCTCGGCGTTGATCGAATCGAGAAGATTGCCGCGCCCGCGCACGATCAGGCGCGGCGGCTGCCCGCTGCCTGCGCCGCCCCAGACCGCCAGCCCCTGTTGCACCAGATGTTGCGACAAGGCATCGAGTGCCTGCTGGGTCTCGTCCTTGAGCCGGCCGATTTCCTGGCGCGCCTCGCTGATCGTGCGGCCCTGGATATGCGCATTGAGAAAGTTCGAAGCTTCGATGAGCTGTGAGGGCGTCACGCCAACGGGCAAATCGATAACGCGATTTTCGATATCCCCGCTCTGGCTGACAAGAACGGCCAGGGCCTTGGTCGGCTCGAGGCGCACGAACTCGATGTGTTTCAGCGCGCCTTCCGCCTTGGTCGCAAGCACAAGACCGGCGCCGCGCGACATGCCGGAGAGGATTTGGCTCGCCTGCGTCAGCACGGTTTCAGTCGACTGGTCTTCGCTTGAGGCACGAACCTGCGCCTCGATCGAGTTGCGTTCGGCGGCGGAAAGATCGCCGACTTCCATGAAGGCGTCGACGAAGAAGCGCAGCCCGAGCTGCGTCGGCAGGCGTCCGGCCGAAATATGCGGTGCATAGACCAGTCCGAGATGCTCGAGATCGCTCATGACATTGCGGATCGTCGCCGGCGACAGCGACACCGGCAGAATCCGCGAAAGGTTGCGCGAGCCGACCGGTTCGCCGTCGCCGAGATAGCTCTCGACGATGCGCCGGAAAATGTCGCGCGACCGCTGGTCAAGCGACTGATATGCCTCCGGTACCACGGCCCGTTTCATCTTGCCTCGTATGTCTGCTTGTTACAGCCCTGATATAAGCATTGTCCGGGCAATCATCAAAGCCTTTGCTTCGATCTGCCATCACGGCTAAAAGGCCGGACCACAGATTTTCAAAGAGGTCTTTCCAATGCGTCCTTCCAAGCGAGCCCCCGACGAGATGCGCGCCATCTCCTTCGAACGCGGCGTTTCCAAGCATGCCGAGGGCTCGTGCCTTGTCAAATTCGGCGACACCCACGTTTTGTGCACCGCGAGCCTTGAGGAAAAGGTGCCAGGCTGGATGCGCAACACCGGCAAGGGTTGGGTAACGGCCGAATACGGCATGCTGCCGCGCTCGACCGGCGATCGCATGCGCCGCGAGGCATCCTCGGGCAAACAGGGCGGTCGCACGCTGGAGATCCAGCGGCTGATCGCCCGCTCGCTGCGTGCGGTCGTAGACCTCCAAGCGCTTGGTGAAGTGCAGATCACGGTCGACTGCGACGTTATCCAGGCCGATGGCGGCACGCGTACGGCTGCCATCACTGGCGGTTGGGTCGCTCTTCACGAGTGCCTGCGCTGGATGGAAGCACGCCAGATGATCAAGGTCGAAAAAGTGCTGAAGGACCACGTTGCGGCGATCTCATGCGGAATTTCCAACGGCACGCCGGTGATCGACCTCGATTATCAGGAAGATTCGACGGCACAGACGGACGCGAACTTTGTCATGACCGGCAAGGGTGGTATCGTCGAGGTGCAGGGAACCGCCGAAGGCGAGCCCTTTTCTGAGGAAGAACTGCTTGCCCTTATGAGCCTTGCCCGCAACGGCATCGGGCGGCTGGTCAACCTGCAGCAGATGGCTGTGAGCTAAAAGCCCGAGACCATGCGACCATCCGGTATCCTTGAAACGGCGCTTTACGTTACGGACCTTGCGGCCGCCAAGGACTTCTATGCCGGCATTCTTGGGCTCGAGATCATATTGGAGACGCCGAAGCGGTCCATCTTCTTTCGCTGCGGCGCCGGGGTCCTCATCCTGTTCGATCCCGTGCTGATCAACGAACGCCCGCCCGGCAGCCTGCCTATCCCCTCGCATGGGGCAACAGGTCCGGGCCACGTCTGTTTCAAGGCGACACGGGATGAAATCGCCGGATGGAAATCCCATCTTGAGGCAAATGGCATCGAGATCGAAAGCGAGTTCGATTGGCCGAACGGCGCGCGCTCGCTCTACTTCCGCGATCCCGCCGGAAATTCGATCGAATTCGCAGAACCGAAATTATGGAATTTGGAATGAGAAAACTCGAAAAGGGCAAACTGCTCGTCGCAAGTCACAATCAGGGCAAGATCAATGAGATGATCGACCTTCTGGGACCATTCGGCTTTGAAGTGGTTTCCGCTAGCGATCTCGGCCTGCCGGAGCCGGATGAGACCGGAACCACGTTCGAGCAAAATGCCTATATCAAGGCTTATGCGGCTGCGAAGGCGACCGGCCTCGTTGCGCTCTCCGATGATTCTGGCCTTTGCGTCGACGCGCTCGGCGGCGATCCCGGCGTTTACACGGCGAACTGGGCGGAACTTCCCGATGGAAAGCGCGATTTCAGCCACGGTATGGAAAAGGTGGAAAAGGCCTTGCAGGATAAGGGCGCGACAAGCCCCGACGAACGCAGTGGGCGTTTCGTATCCGTCATCTGCCTCGCCTGGCCGGACGGCGAAGCCAATTACTATCGCGGCGAAGTCGAGGGCGAGATCGTCTGGCCGCCGCGCGGCAGCGCTGGCTTCGGTTACGATCCCGTATTCAAGCCGGAAGGCTATGAGGCGACCTTCGGCGAGATGACAGCTGAACAGAAGCATGGCTGGAAGCCGGGTGACGAAAAGGCGCTGTCGCACCGCGCCCGTGCCTTCCAGCATTTCGCCAGGGATTGTCTGGACGCAGGATGACCCGCAACGATCCGATCACACGCCGGAGTTTTGCAGTTTGGCTCCCACCCTTTCCCCGTCTGGGAAGGGTCATTGCTGTTCAACGGGGTAGGGGACGGGTCTGATGGCGTCCTTGCCAGTGATTCCCGCCGCCCCGGACCTGCGGTCCGACCTTCTCCAAGAGTTCGAGGGTAAGGGAGGGCGCACGAAATCGCACCCCGACAAGGGCGAGAGCGGGTTTGGGGTCTATGTGCACTGGCCATTCTGCATGGCAAAGTGTCCCTATTGCGATTTCAATTCGCATGTGCGGCATCAGCCGGTGGACCAGAAGCGCTTCGCCGTTGCCTTTGCCCGCGAGCTCGCGACAATGCGCCAGCGCACCGGCGAGCGCACAGTGTCCAGCATATTTCTCGGCGGGGGGACTCCCTCGCTGATGCACCCCGATACGGTCGGCTCGGTTCTGGATGCGATCGCGCAGAACTGGCACGTGCCCGCGGGCATCGAGATCACCCTCGAAGCCAACCCCACCAGCGTGGAAGCGGATCGGTTTCGCGGCTATCGCGCCGCGGGCGTGAACCGGGTTTCGCTTGGCGTGCAGGCATTGAATGATGCCGATCTGCGCCGCCTCGGCCGCATGCATAGTGTCGATGAGGCACTTGCGGCGATCGGCCTTGCACGCGAAATCTTTCCGCGGCTGTCCTTCGACCTGATCTATGCGCGGCCGGACCAGAGCCTCGAGGCATGGCGGGAAGAACTTGTGCGTGCCATCTCTTTCGCCGCCGATCACCTCTCGCTTTATCAGTTGACCATCGAAGAAGGCACGCCCTTCTACAATCTTTGGAAGGCAGGAAAGCTCGTTACGCCGGATGGCGATCATGCGGCCGCGCTCTATGCCGAAACGCAGGATGTGACTGCAAAGCACGGTCTGCCAGCCTACGAGATTTCCAATCATGCCATTCCCG
This sequence comes from Phyllobacterium pellucidum, assembly GCF_013327855.1. Classification (GTDB taxonomy): domain Bacteria; phylum Pseudomonadota; class Alphaproteobacteria; order Rhizobiales; family Rhizobiaceae; genus Phyllobacterium; species Phyllobacterium pellucidum. Next base: position 640,493 of record NZ_JABUMX010000003.1, read on the forward strand.
GCGCCGAGTCGCAGCACAATCTCGTCTACTGGCGCTACGGCGAATATGTCGGTGTGGGACCCGGCGCCCATGGGCGCTTTGTCGAGGACAATATCCGCGCCGTGACGATCACCGAGCGCCATCCTGAAACCTGGGTCGAAAAGGTCGAGGCAGCGGGACACGGCATTATCGAGGAAGAGCGTCTTGATCGCGAGCAGGAAGGCGACGAATTCCTGCTCATGGGCTTGCGGCTTGTCGAGGGGATCGACCTTGCGCGCTACGAACGTCTTACCGGGCACAGCGTCAAGGAGAAGCGGGTAATTTCCCTCGCCGAGCAGGGGCTTATCGAGTATGTCGGCAACAGCCGCATACGCACGACCCCGCAGGGCGCGATCGTTCTCAATGCGGTCATCGCAGATCTCGCGGCTTGAGGGGAAAAACATTGTCCGAAGCTGAAACCGGCGACCGGCATTATCAGATCGGCAGCGCCAGCTTCCGGGCTCGTCCGCTCGAGCCGGCGCTCTACATCGTGGCGACGCCCATCGGCAATCTCGGCGATATGACGATCCGCGGCGTCGAAACCCTTGCCGCCGCCGACATCATTGCCTGCGAGGATACCCGGGTGAGCCGCGTCCTGTTGGAGCGCTATGGCATTTCACGCCGCCCTTTCGCCTATCACGAGCACAATGCCGAAATCGCCGGCCCTAAACTGATCGAGGCGTTGCTTGCCGGTAAGAGCGTTGCGCTCGTCTCTGATGCGGGAACGCCACTCGTCGCCGACCCTGGCGGCAGGCTGGTGCCGGAGGCCAAGGCGGCCGGAATCAGGGTGGTGCCGATCCCCGGCGCCTCATCCGTCCTCGCCGCGCTGACGGCATCGGGCCTCTTCAAGGGCTCATTTTACTTTGCCGGCTTTTTATCGTCGAAACAGGGACAGCGCCGTGCCCGGCTGGCGGAACTCAAGGCGCTCGATGCGGCGCTGGTTTTCTTCGAATCGCCCAACCGGGCTGCCGCGACGCTTGCGGATATGGCCGATATATTCGGGGCGGAACGCCCGGCTTCCCTCTGCCGCGAGTTGACCAAGACCTATGAGACCATCGTGACCCTACCGCTGAAGCAGCTGGCCGAGACGTTCGCGGACGAGGATCGCATCCGCGGCGAGGTGGTTCTCGTCGTCGGTTCTCCCGTCGAGGATGCGAATATTCCCCGCTCCGACGAAGATGTCGACGCGTTGCTGCGCGCGCTTGTCCTCGAAATGTCGCCGGCAAAGGCGGCCGGAGAGGCGGCGCGCATGACCGGGCGGCCCAAGGGCGAGCTCTATCAACGGTTGCTGGCAATGAAATGAGCGCGCGGGGCGGCAGGCGCAAGGCATACCGCCGCGGCCACTCCGCCGAGCGGCTCGCCGCGCTCGCCCTCATGCTGAAGGGCTATCGCATAGTCACCCGCCGGTACCGCACCAAGGTCGGCGAGATCGATCTGATTGCCCGCCGCGGCAATATCGTAGCCATTATCGAGGTGAAGGCACGGGCACGGCTCGACCAGGCGATGGACTCGGTAAACATCCTCGCGCAGCGCCGCATTGAGGCGGCAGCCGATCAATGGCTGGCGCGCCAACCGGATCAGGCGTTGTTGTCCGTGCGGTTCGATCTTGTGGCGATCCTGCCCTGGCGCTGGCCGGTACATGTGCCTGCAATTTTTACAAGCTGAGGGTCGGCTGCAATTCGCCCAGTGTGACCCGGTAGTGGGCTCCAGATTGGATCCATCGCGACGCCGCTCAGAGCGTTGAGAATTTCATGGCACCGAGATGGCAAAGTCGGCCGCGCCAGTTCTACCTAAAAAGGGTGCTTGCATTTTCTGATTAACACTATAAAAGTGGTCGTGTATCGGTTGAAATTGCGCCCGCTTTGTTCCACCCTGAGGTGAGCGGGGCTGCTTGCTGTTTGATTGATAGAACGAGAATCTGCAAGCCCCCGGTTTTTCAGAAATTCCATGCTCCGCCTTCAGTTTCGGCGCATTTCTGTTCCTTATAAACCGCTGACCTTTCATGGATAATCCCTGCAACCATTGGGATTATCGCATTCATGTCCATCAGCAAGACCCAGCTTTCTGTCTTTCCAGCCTTTTTCCGCGTGCGGAATGAAGTGCTTGTGGTCGTGGGCAATGGCGAAGAGGCGCTTAACAAAGCGCGACTGCTCGATCAGACGAATGCGGCAATTCGCGTTGTCGCCGATGCGCCCGAACCGGAACTCGCGGCCTTCCTGCGCGATGGCGGATATGAACATGTCGCGGAAAAATTTGCTCCCAAGCAACTGACCGGTGCAAAACTGGTCTTCATCGCTACCGGCGATGAAGACCAGGATCGAGAGATTGCCGCCGAAGCACGCCGCCAGCACATTCCAGTCAACGTCGTCGACCGTCCCGACCTTTGCGATTTCTTCACGCCTGCCATCGTCAACCGCGCGCCGCTCGCAATCGCCATAGGTTCGGAAGGCACCGGTCCCGTTCTGACCCAGATGATCCGCGCCCGTATCGATGCGGCGTTTTCGCCCCGCCTTGGCGATCTTGCGCGCCTCGCCAACGCCTATCGGCCCGCGGTGGAGCGGCTGGTCATGAAGGGCTTGCCGCGTCGTTTGTTCTGGCGATCATTTTTTTCCGGTGATGTCGCAAGCAGTGTCTACAACAATGATCTTGCCGGCGCCCAAGCGGCGGCGGCGGCGCTGCTGGGCAACCAGGAAACGGGCCAAGGCTATGTCTGGCTGGTCGGCGCAGGCCCGGGCGCGGAGGATCTGCTGACCTTGCGGGCTCATCGCGTCCTCATGGAAGCCGATGTCATCGTTTATGACGCGCTGGTGCCGGACGCGGTTGTCGGCATGGGCCGCCGCGACGCCGCGCGCATTTCCGTCGGCAAGCGCAAGGGCTGCCATTCGAAGAGCCAGGGCGAGATCAATAATCTGCTCGTCGCCCTCGGTCGCGAAGGCAAGCGCGTCGTGCGGTTGAAATCAGGCGATCCGCTCGTCTACGGTCGCGCCGGCGAAGAGATGGCCGCGCTTCGCGATGCCGGAATTTCCTTCGAGATCGTTCCCGGCATCACCTCGGCCTTTGCCGCGGCTGCCGATATGCAACTGCCTTTGACTTTGCGCGGCGTTGCCTCCTCACTCGTCTTCACGACGGGTCACGACATGTCCGGCGAAGTCCTGCCGGATTGGGCCCGCCTTGCCATCTCCGGCGCGACGATCGCAGTCTACATGGGCCGCAGTGTTGCAGCTTCGGTCGCAGAACGGCTGATCGCCGCTGGTCTTCATGCCGATACCGGGGTTGCCGTCATTGAAAATGCCGGCCGGACCGACCGTCGCATGTTCCACGGCACGTTGAACGACCTGCCGTCGCTTGAGCGGCGCGGGGATTTGAGCGGTCCCGTCATGGTCGTCATCGGTGACGCCGTTGCTGGCGCCGCCATCGACAAGGCCGAGGCGCTTTCCGCCCGGAACCAGAATTCCGTGGCGCTGCGCCACCTTGAAACCAATGCTGCCTGAACGCGAAGGATCACGATCATGAGTGTCAAAGTTCTTACCGCAAATCGCCTGACCGACGGTGAAGCCGTCTGGCTCGGCGCCAACGGCGAATGGCTCGAACAGATCGATGGTGCGCTGATCGCCCGTCACGCCGAAGCGGTGACCGCGCTTGAGGAAGCCGGCAAGGCAGCGATCAAGTCCAACCTCGTTATCGACGTCAACGTGATCGATGTTGAAGAGCGCGGCACCAATCTGTATCCGCTGCGTCTGCGCGAGCGTATTCGCCAGCTCGGCCCCACCATCCGCCTCGATCTCGGCAAGCAGGCTGAAAAGCCCAAAGCTTCGGCCGCTTAATTCCTGAAGGTTCGCATTCATGTATCGCTATGACGAGTTTGACCACGCATTCGTTTCTGCCCGCGTGGACCAATTCAAGGATCAGGTGGAGCGCCGTCTCGCCGGCGAATTGACCGAGGACCAGTTCCGGCCGCTGCGGCTGATGAACGGCGTCTATCTGCAGCTGCATGCCTATATGCTGCGCGTCGCCATTCCCTATGGCACGCTGTCGAGCCGCCAGATGCGCAAGCTCGCCCATATCGCCCGCCATTACGATCGAGGCTACGGTCATTTCACGACGCGGCAGAACCTGCAGTACAATTGGCCGGCACTGAAAGACATGCCGAAGGTTCTCGACGAACTGGCATCGGTCGAGATGCATGCGCTGCAGACCTCGGGCAATTGCATTCGCAACGTGACGGCGGACCATTTCGCCGGTGCGGCGGCTGACGAGGTCGCCGACCCGCGTCCCTATGCGGAGATCCTGCGCCAGTGGTCGTCGATGCACCCCGAGTTTTCGTATCTGCCGCGCAAGTTCAAGATCGCGGTGACAGGGGCCGAGCGCGACCGCGCCGCCATCCAGGTGCATGACATCGGCCTCCATCTGAAGAAGAACGAAGCCGGCGACCTTGGCTTTGCCGTCTATGTCGGCGGCGGGCAGGGCCGCACACCAATGGTGGCCAAGAAAATCAGGGATTTCCTCCCGGTAGAGGATCTCCTGACGTATACGACGGCGATCATGCGCGTTTACAATCTCAACGGCCGCCGTGACAACAAATACAAAGCCCGCATCAAGATCCTGGTGCATGAAACCGGGACCGAGGAATTGACCCGCCAGGTCGAGACCGAGTGGCAGGTGCTCAAGGATAGCGACCTTAAGCTGCCGCAGCAGGACGTCGATGCAATCGACAGCTATTTCCGCGCGCCCAACCTGCCACAGCGCCCGGAAGGGTGGTCGGGTCTTGCCGCCGCGCGCAAGGCGGATCATGCCTTTGCGACATGGGTCGACCAGAACGTCACGCCGCACAAAAACCCGGATTATGGCGTCGTAACTATCTCGCTCAAGCCCATCGGCGGCATTCCGGGCGATGCAACCGACGCGCAGATGGACCTCGTTGCCGATATTGCCGAGAAGTTTTCGCAAGATGAGATCCGTGTCAGCCACGAGCAGAACCTTGTTCTCCCGCATGTTGCGATCGCCGATCTGCGCATCGTCTACGACCTGCTTCTGACCGACGGCCTTGCAACGGCCAATGCAGGTCTCATCACCGATATCATCGCGTGCCCCGGCCTCGACTATTGCGCCCTCGCCAATGCCCGCTCGATCCCGGTGGCTCAGCGCATTTCCGAGCGCTTCGGCCAGCCGGATCGCCAGGCGGATATCGGCGAGCTCAAGATCAAGATCTCGGGCTGCATCAACGCCTGCGGCCACCACCATGTTGGCCACATCGGCATTCTCGGCGTCGAGAAGAAGGGCGAGGAGCTCTATCAGATTTCGCTGGGCGGCTCGGGCGACGAGATCTGCACCATCGGCGATATTACCGGCCGCGGCTTCTCGTCTGAAGAGATCGTCGATGCGGTCGAGACCATCGTCGACCGTTATCTTGAAATCCGCACCGACAAGGAAGAGACGTTCCTCGCCGCCTACCGTCGTGTGGGAGCCGCGCCGTTCAAGGATGCGCTCTATAGCGAGGCTGCAAATGCTGCTTGAGTTCAACGAGCAAACGGTGGCGGATGAAGCACGCTCGCTCGAAGCCCGGTACGGCAATCTCGAGCCGCTGGATGTCATCGAACTCGCCATCGACCACCTCTTCAATGAGGAGATCGCGGTTGTCTCTTCGTTCGGGGCGGAATCCTCGGTATTGCTGCACATGATCGCGCAGATCGACCGGGCAACGCCGGTGCTTTTTCTGGAGACAGGCAAGCATTTTCCGGCAACTTTGCGCTATCGCGACCAGCTGGTCAGCGAGCTTGGCTTGACTGACGTACATGATATCCACCCGCTCAAGCACAGCCTGAAGGATGAAGATCCCTTTGGCGCGCTGTCCATGACCAACAAGGACCGCTGCTGCTATATCCGCAAGGTCGAGCCAATGGCGCGCGCGGTTGCGCCCTATCGCGCCTGGATGACGGGCCGCAAGCAGTTCCAGGCCTCCACACGCTCCAGCCTGGCTGTTTTCGAGTCGGTCGGATCGCGCGTCCGTATCAATCCGCTCGCCCACTGGACCTCGGCCGACCTCAAGGCCTATATGAGCGCGCATGAATTGCCGCCGCATCCGCTGGTTGCCGAAGGCTACCGTTCGATCGGCTGCATGCCCTGCACGTCGCCGGTCAAGGACGGCGATGACGACCGGGCTGGGCGCTGGGCCGGGTCGGACAAGACCGAATGCGGTATTCACCTGACTGGCCTTACCGACCAGTTGAGCAATATTTCACTGACGGATTCGAATTTATGAGCGACATTTCCGAAAAGCCCGCCGGCGAGCTCTGGGGCCGCGAAGGATTTCGCGAAGATCTCTATATCACGGCTACGTCTTTGGATGAGGCTGGCGACGCGCCGGCGGTCATCCTGCCGCTCGCCGTCTGGCTTGGTCTTGAGGACGATGTGCGTTTTGCAACGAACCGGCGCATCGGCGTGTCCGTGGCGCCCGGCGAGAACATCGAGCCGCTGCTCGGGCTGCTCGACCGCATTCCGCTGATTGCCCTCGAATTTCCTGCCTTCAATGACGGGCGCTCCTATTCCAAGGCGGAAATGCTGAAAAATCAGCGCCACTTCAAAGGCGAGCTGCGCGCGGTGGGCGATGTTCTGATCGATCAGGTCGCCTATATGCTGCGGACCGGTTTCGATACGCTGAAGGTGTCGCATGCGGTCACGCTGGAGCGGCTTGCCGATCACAACCTTCACGATGTGCCGGTCTATTACCAGCCTGGCAGGGGATCGCATACCGCCCCCGGAACCTATAGCTGGCGCCGCGTCCCGGTCGCCTGAACCCCTTCACGACATCACCTGGAAAGCACTTATGTCCGACACGATTGAAACAGATGTGGTTATTGTTGGCGCGGGTCCCGTGGGCCTTTTTGCTGTGTTCGAGCTCGGCCTGCTCGATCTTCGCGCTCATGTCATCGACATTCTCGACCGCCCGGGCGGCCAGTGCGCCGAGCTCTATCCTGAAAAGCCGATCTATGACATTCCGGGCCTGCCGGAGGTGACCGGGCAGGCGTTGACCGACAATCTCTTGAAGCAGATTGCGCCCTTTGACCCGCAGTTCCATTTCTCGACCATGGTAACCGCGCTGACCAGGCTCGAAGACGGCCGCTTCCGCGTCGAAACCGATGCGGACGAGGTGTTCATCACCAAGGTCATCGTCATTGCCGCCGGCGGTGGCTCCTTCCAGCCGAAGCGTCCGCCCGTGCCCCAGATCGAGCATTATGAGGGAACGAGCGTCCACTATGCGGTTCGCAAGATCGAAGCCTTCCGCGGCCATGACGTCGTTATCGTCGGTGGCGGCGACTCGGCGCTCGACTGGACCCTTAACCTCGAGCCTGTGGCGAAATCGGTAACACTCGTGCATCGCCGCCCGGAATTTCGCGCCGCGCCCGACAGCGTCAACAAGATGTGGGCACTGGAGAAGGAAGGCCGCGTAAGGTTCCGCATGGGCCAGGTCAGCAATCTCGAGGGCGCCGACGGGCAACTGTCCAAGGTTGTCATCAAGGGCGCCGAGGGCGACGAGCATCTGGAAGCTGGCCGCCTGCTGCCGTTCTTCGGCCTGACCATGAAGCTCGGCCCGATCGCCGATTGGGGCCTCAATCTCGATCAGAACCTGATTGCGGTCGACACGGAGAAATTCGAGACCTCCGAACCCGGCATCTTCGCCATTGGCGACATCAATACCTATCCCGGCAAGTTGAAGCTCATCCTCTCGGGCTTCCACGAGGCCGCGCTCATGTCACAGGCGGCAAAGCGGATCGTATCGCCTGGCGAGCGGATCATCTTCCAGTATACGACATCATCCACCTCTCTGCAGAAGAAGCTGAAGGCAGCATAGGGCTGATGAGCGACGACGCCCTCTATATCCACGTCACCGATCAGCACGGCAAACGCCATACGCTCGAGGCCCTCGAAGGCTTTCGTGTGATGGAGGTCATTCGCGATTGGGGACTGGACATCAAGGCCGAGTGCGGCGGCGCCTGCGCCTGCGGCACTTGCCATGTCTATGTCGGCGAGGATTGGACGGAAAAGCTCTACGAGCCACAGGATGACGAAATCGACCAGCTCGACGTGACGTTCCACGTCGAGGAAAATTCGCGCCTGTCCTGCCAGCTGATCATGACGCCGGAACTCAACGGACTTGAAGTCACGCTCGCACCGGACACGCAGCGCGCTAGCGTCGCGGCCTAGCTTCTAGATCACAACGACGCGTGCGCCGAGCGGCACCCGCGCATATAGATCCATCACATGCGCGTTGATCATGCGGATGCAGCCATTGGAAACGGCGCGGCCAATGCTCCAGGGCTCCGTCGTGCCGTGGATGCGATAATAGGTGTCGCGGCCGTTTCGGTAGAGGTAAAGCGCCCGCGCGCCGAGCGGATTGTGCGGTCCGCCCGAGACGCCGCCGGCATAGCGTGCATATTTGTTCGGCTGGCGGCTGATCATGCCCTGGGTCGGTACCCACCGGGGCCATACTTCCTTGCGCCCGATCTTGGCGCTACCGTGAAAGGCGCGTCCGGCGCGGCCGACGCCGACACCGTAGCGGCGCGCTGTAAAACCGTCCTCGACCAGATAGAGAAAACGGCTGCGCGGGTCTATGACGACCGTGCCCGGCGCATAGGACGAATCGAAGGAAACATATTGCGGCTGGAAGACCGGGTTGATGACGAATGGTTTGCGGGCTGGCTTCGCAAGTGCTGCCTGCGGCGCTGCCGCCGCTGCAAGAACACCGGTCAAGAATAAGCGTCGCGTCAGCATCTCATCCCCCAACTTGGCTGCTGTCCGTCAAAGGACACTACACTTTTGGGAGGATTCTGTCCGGAAATTACTGAGCCATGGTTTACGCCGGCTCAACTTTTTGTGATGGAATGGCGGCCGTGAACGACCGCCATCGGAGCGTCAGGAGATACGTCCTATGCGTTCGATCAAAAGGTCGAAGAAGCCTTCATCATCGACGTCACGGATGTAGTAGGCATTTTTTGGCCGGTCGGTAACGCCCCACCAGTCGACCACGGTCATGCCGAGCGTCAGCTCATTGGCTGCCTCCACCGTCACATTGCAGGTGCGGCCGCCATAAAGTTCCGGCTTGAGCAGATAGGCGATCACGTTTGGGTCATGTAGCGGCCCGCCGTCGCTTCCATATTTTTCCTCGTCGAATCGCTCGAAAAATTCGAGGAGCTCGACGCAGGCATCACCGGCGCGCGTTCCCATATTGCGGAAGCGGTCGACCCGCTTTGCCGTCGAAAGCGCCTTGTGCGTCACATCGAGCGGCAGGATAGTGACGGGAACGCCGGATTGCAGCACGATCTGCGCCGCGTGGGGATCGACGTGGATATTGAACTCGGCAGTCGGCGTTATATTGCCGCCTTCGAAGAAGCCGCCGCCCATGAGCACGATCTCGCGGATGCGCGGGGCAAGTTCCGGCGCCCTGATGAGGATCTGCGCCACGTTGGTGAGCGGGCCGAGCGCGCAGATCGTCACGCTGCCTGGTTCCTCGCGGCGCAATGTCTCGATGATGAAATCGACCGCATGCTGCGTCTGGAGTGGCATAGTCGGCACCGGCAGGTCGGGCCCGTCAAGTCCGGTCTTGCCATGAACATGTTCGGCGGTGATCAGGGGGCGCAGCAGCGGCCGATCCGCGCCGGCAAAGACTTTCGCATCCGGGCGACCGGCAAGTTCGCAGATCTTCCGGGCATTGAGCTCGGTCAGCGCCAGCGGCACGTTTCCGGCGACTGCGGTAATGCCAAGCACGTCAAGTTCGGGGCTGGAAAAGGCTAGAAGGATGGCAAGGGCATCATCTTGGCCGGGGTCGGTATCGATTATGATTTTACGCGTCATTTCCTACTTTCTCGCGACCTGAATCCGGCCCTCTCTTGAACTCCGTGATTCGATCGACCATATCATTTGGCAAAGGCGAAATGCTGTCGAACACGGGTTTCGCTTTTAGGTCGCTTTTATCAAGGACTGCACCAATGACACGAATGACGCCATTTTCAAGCCCCTTGCTGCTTGGTTTTGACTCGATGGAAAAGACGCTGGAGCGCATAGCGAAATCCGGCGACGGCTATCCACCCTACAATATCGAGCGCATACGCGGCGCGAACGACCGCGAACAGCTTCGCATCGTTCTGGCAGTGGCCGGTTTCTCCAACGAAGACCTCGAAGTCACGACGGAGGACAACCAGCTGGTCATTCGCGGCAGGCAGGCCGATGAAGGCGAACGGGAATATCTGCATCGCGGTATCGCCGCGCGCCAGTTCCAGCGGATTTTCGTACTTGCCGATGGAATGCGCGTGAGCGCTGCCTCGCTGAAGAATGGGTTGTTGTCGATCGACCTCGATCGGCCGGAACCCGAACGGTTGGTCAAGCGCATAAACATTGCGGTAGAGGACTGACCGTAGCTCTAACAGGACAGGGCTTCGAAATAGACTGTCCGAATATGGAGGCTGACATGCAAAACACTGTTCACAAAAGCCCGTTCTCGGATCTTGAATTTGCACGGCTTGGCGCCGGACAGGTCGCCTATATGCGCAAGGTCAAGACCGACGAGCTCGCCCACAGCTTTCCGGCGCTGCCGCCGATGACGCCGGGTGTCGAGCTCTGGGCCCTCTTTGGCGCCAATGGCGATCCGATCGTCCTCTCCGATGAGCGCGACAATGTCCTCGTCGGCGCCCAGGAACATGAACTGCGCACCGTAATGCTGCAGTAAAAACCGGATAAGCGTGGTTCAGACCTTGACGGTCTGTTCCACGCGGTCCTCCGCCCCGAATACTTCCAGATAGCGCTTAATTTCCGCCGGATCGCCCGTCGCCTTCTTCGGGTTGTCCGAAAGCTTGACCGCCGGCCGACCATTGGTTTCGCTGACCTTGCAAACCAGCGAGATGGCATTGAGGCGGTCATTGTAGCGCGGCGCGCAATCCTCGAAATCATTGGTGAGGTTGGTGCCCCAGCCAAAGCTCATGCGCACCTTGCCGCGAAAATGGTGATAGGTCTCCTCAATCGTATCGACATCGAGACCATCGGAGAAGACCAGCAGTTTCTGGCGCGGGTCCTTTCCCTTCGACCGCCACCAGGCGAGGATCTTTTCGCCGCCCTCGATCGGGGGCGCGCTGTCAGGGCGAAAACCAGTCCAGTCAGCGACCCAGTCCGGCGCATCGCGCAGGAAGGCCGCGGTGCCGAATGCATCGGGGAGCACAATCAGCAGGTTGCCACCATAGTAGCGGTTCCAATCCTGCAGGACCTTGTAGGGCGATTTGAGCAGCTCCGCCCTCGTCGTGCTGAGCGCCGCAAGCACCATCGGCAACTCGTGGGCATTGGTGCCGAGAGCCTCGAGATCATTGTCCATCGCCATCAGAACATTGCTCGTGCCGGTGAAAGCAGGGCCGATCCCTTCCTTCAGCGCCTCGACGCACCAGCGCTGCCATAGAAACGAATGGCGCCGCCGCGTGCCGAAATCGGAAATCCTGATATCGGGGAGCGCGCGCAGCCGTTCGACCTTCGACCACATCTTGGCCTTGGCGCGGGCATAGGTGACGTCGAGTTCGAAGCGCCCCATCTGTTTCATGGCGGCGCGCGAGCGCAACTCGTTGATGATCGTCAGCGCCGGGATCTCCCACATCGTCGTATACATCCAAGGCCCATAGAAATTCAGGACGTATTGCCCGTCCTGCCGCGTCAGCTCATATTCGGGCAATTGGAAATTCGTCAGCCATTCGAGGAAATCCGGCTCGAAGATCTGCCGCTTGCCGTAGAACGTATTACCGCCGAGCCAGATCATTTCCTTCTTGCTGAAGCGCACCGTCCGCGCGTGGTCGAGCTGGGCCCGGAGTTCCTGCTCGTCGATTTCGTCGGCAAGCCGGACGCGCGTCGTCCGGTTGATCAGGGTGAAGGTGGCATCGACCTTGGGATAGAGCCCCCAGATCATCTGCAGCATCAGAAGCTTGTAGAAATCCGTGTCGAGCAGGCTGCGGACGATGGGATCGAGCTTCCATGTGTGGTTGAACACACGCCGTGCGATGTCGGTCTTGGTCGCCATATGGCCGCTCTCCTTCCGAATATTCCGCCAGTCATGTTGCACGGCAACTATCCGCCTTCAAGCGGAGCTGGCTAAATTCAGCGAAGCGGCTCTTCCATTAAATATTTGTAACCTCACCGAATTGTCATTAACGGTTCAGGCAAAGCACCCTATCTTTCGCTCCACATTCGCCTGTTCGCGCTCGATGACGCGTTGAGGTATAATCAATTTAGGCGCTGGCTCTGCTTTGACGCGGGACCGGCGTTTTGGAGTGACGTATGAAGGTTTGGAAACAACTGGCTCTGGCTTTGGTAATCCTTGGTGCTGCCGGGGCAGGCTGGCTGTACCTCTTTCCTGGCGCAAGTGATTTCCTGAAGAAGGCCGGCATCGATCGCGGCGCAACCACGGCGGCGACCGCGCCGGCTGGCGGACAAAAGCAGAAGCGCAGCGGACAGCCCTTGCCGCTCGTCACGGTTCGTGCGGCCGCCGATGCGAAGATCAATGACCGGCTGACGGCGATCGGAACGGGCAAGGCCAAGAGCTCCGTCTCCGTAACGCCCTATGCCGCCGGCCGTCTTACCGAAATACTCGTTACCTCCGGCAGCCACGTGCAGAATGGCGACGTCATTGCCCGGCTCGATTCTGAATCGGAAAGCATTCTCGCGGACAAGGCGCGGACGGCTCTCAAGGATGCAGAGACCAAGCTGAAGCGCGCACAGAATCTCTCGACGACCAACACCGTCTCGGCGGTCCAGGTATCCGACGCCGAACTCGTCGTTGAAAATGCAAGGCTGAACCTGCGCGAAGCCGAACTTGCCTTGGATCGCCGCGCCATCCGGGCGCCGATCGGCGGCACCGTCGGCATCTTCCCGATCAATGCCGGCAACTACGTCGTCACCACCACGCAGGTCGCCTCGATCGACGACCGGTCGGAACTCCTTGTCGATTTCTGGGTGCCGGAACGCTTTGCACCGGCCGTGACGATTGGTGCCGAGGTTTCGGCAAGCTCGATTGCCCGCCCTGGAGAATCCTTCAAGGGCGCAGTCAGTGCCATCGACAACCGGGTCGATCCGACGAGCCGCACGCTTCACGTCCAGGCGAAGATCACCAACCCGAAGGATACGCTGCGCGAGGGCATGGCATTCCAGGTGTCGCTCGGTTTTCCGGGCGAGACCTATCCGACGGTGGATCCGCTGGCGATCCAGTGGGGGACGGATGGCGCCTATGTCTGGCGCATTGTCGACAGCAAGGCATCCCGGGTGCCGGTGCGGATCGTCCAGCGCAACACCACCAACGTACTCGTCGACGCCGATATCAAGCCGGGCGACCAGATCGTCGCCGAAGGCGTGCAGTCGGTGCGGCAGGACGGTCTCGTCCAAATTCAGGGCCAGCCCGCTCCTGACCAGGCAAGTCCCTTGGCTTCCGTCGGCGAACAGGGCTGAGGCAGCGCCATGAGCAGCTCGAAAGGCCAGGCCGACTTTACCGCCCTTTTCATTCGCCGTCCGGTCCTGTCGCTGGTGTTGAACGCCCTGATCGTCGTTGCCGGACTGGCGGCGTTTTACGGCGTCGATGTCCGTGAACTGCCCGACGTCGACCGTCCTGTGGTGACCGTCAGTACGGATTTCACCTCTGCGGCAGCAGAAACAGTCGATCGCGAACTGACATCCGCCATCGAAGGCGCTGTTTCCCGCGTTTCGGGCGTCAAGTCCATTTCGTCGAGCTCGTCCTTCGGCAATAGCCGCGTGACGGTCGAGTTCAACGACAATGTCGACCTCAATGTCGCCGCCGCCGATATGCGCGATGCGATCAGCCGCATCTCCAACACGCTGCCCGACGAAGCCGACCCGCCGCGCATCGTCAAGGCGGATGCAAATTCCGACGCTGTCATGCGCCTCGCGGTCACGTCCGACACAATGGCGGTGGAGGACATGACGGTACTCGTCGAAGACCAGATCGAAGACGTGCTGGCCTCGGTGCCCGGCGTCGCCGATGTTCAGATCAACGGCAACCGCAGCAAGATTTTCCGCATCGATATCGACCAGGGCAAGCTTTCCGGTCTCGGCATGAACATTGCCGATATCCGCAACGCGCTGAACACCATGGCCTTCGACACACCGGCAGGCCAGCTCAACAGCAATGACCAGAGCATTGTCGTGCGTGCGCAGGCACCGGTGACGACGCCCGAAGATTTCGAGAACATCATCATCAAGAACCAGACGCGCATCCGCGACGTCGCCACCGTCACGCTCGGGCCCGATATCGGCACCTCGTCGCTACGCGCCAACGGCAAGACCGGCATCGGCCTTGGCATCATTCGTCAGGCGCAGTCGAATACGCTCGACATCTCGAAGGGCGTACGCGCCGCAGTGGAGGAACTGCAAAAGACGCTGCCGAAGGGCGTCGACATTCGGGTGACCAGCGATGATGCCGACTTCATCAACGGCGCCGTGCACGAGGTCGAGATCGCGCTTGGCGCGTCTGTCCTCATCATCATCCTGATCATCTATCTCTTCCTTTGGGATTTCAAGGCGACCCTGATCCCGGCAGTCAGCATGCCGGTCGCGCTGATCGGCACAATTTCGGCGATATATCTAGCTGGTTTTTCCATCAACATTCTGACGCTGCTCGCTCTCGTTCTCGCAACCGGCCTCGTCGTGGACGATGCCATCGTCGTCCTTGAAAATATCGTTCGCCGCCGCAACCAGGGCATGGGGCCGCGGGCCGCGGCGGTGCTCGGCACGCAGGAAGTGTTCTTTGCCGTCATCGCCACCACGGTCACCTTGGCGGCGGTGTTCGTGCCGCTCTCCTTCCTCCCCGGCCAGACCGGCGGGCTTTTCCGCGAGTTCGGCTTCGTGCTCGCCATCTGCGTACTGCTCTCGGCCGTTGTCGCCCTGACGCTTTGCCCCATGCTTGCTTCGCGGCTCTTGAGCGCCAGCGAGCGGCGGCATGAGGAAGTTGCTCACGCGCCCGGTGTTGTCGGCCGCATTGGCAGCTGGTTCGGCGGCCTCTATGCGCGCATGCTGCATGCCTGCCTCGCCGCCCCGTGGATCGTCGTCATTGTCTCGGTCCTGTTTGCCGGCGCCGCCTTCGGCGCATTTTCGCTGCTCAAGCAGGAACTGACACCCACCGAGGATCGGGCCGCAGCCTTCCTGCGCATAACCGCACCGCAGGGCGTGAGCCTCGAATATCTCGGCGATGAAATGCGCAAGATCGAGGCGCTGATCCAGCCGTTGCGCGATGCCGGCGAGATCGAGAACACCTTCTCCATCGCCGGGCAGAACGGCAACACCAATCGCGGTTTCATGGTGCTGAGCCTTGCCAAGTGGAAGGAACGCCACCGCAGCCAGCAGGAAATCGTCGCCGACGTTTCGCGCCTTGTGCGCGATATTCCCGGCATCCAGGTCTTTGCGGCGCAGCCCAATTCGCTTGGCATTCGCGGGGCAGGCAATGGTCTGCAATTTGCCGTCGTCGGCAGCAGCTATTCGGACCTTGGGACCACCGCGGCGAAGATCGTCTCCGAACTGGAGAAAGACCCTCGCTTCGACCGGCCGCGCCTGACCAACGAGCCGACGCAGCCCCAACTCGCCGTATCGATCGACCGCGAGCGCGCCTCCGATCTTCGCATCGATATCAGCGGGCTGGCTGAAGCGCTGCAGTCGGTCCTTGATGGCTACAAGGTGGGCTCAGTCTATATCGAGGATCGAAGCTTCGACGTGAAGCTCGTCGCGACCATCAATCCGATCAACGATCCGACCGATCTGGAGAACGTGTTCCTGCGCACCGGCGATGGTCGTTTCGTGCCCATGTCGACAATCGCCAAGCTCACCGAGGTGGCAGTCCCGCCTGCACTTACCCGCGAACAGCAGATGCGTTCGGTCGCGGTCACCGCCGGGCTGCGTGCCGATTTTGCCCTTGGCGATGCCTATAAGGTGGCGCAACAGGTGGCTGCGCCGTTGCTGCCGCCCGGCTACCGTCTCATTCCGCTTGCTGAAGCGGCGACGCTCGGCGAAAATTCGGCAAGCATGATGGTGACCTTCGGCTTCGCCCTCTTGATCATTCTGCTTGTGCTTGCAGCGCAGTTCGAAGGCTTCATCAGCGCTATCATCGTCATGGCGACAGTGCCGCTCGGTCTTGCCTGTGCCGTCTTCGCCATGGTGATGACGGGCACCAGCATGAACGTCTACAGCCAGATCGGCCTGGTGCTGCTCGTCGGTATCATGGCCAAGAACGGTATTCTTATCGTCGAGTTCGCCAATCATCTGCGCGACCAAGGCAAAGGCGTGCGCGAGGCCATCGAAGAGGCGTCGAACATCCGCTTGCGTCCCGTCGTCATGACGATGCTCTGCGCGATCCTCGGCGGCGTTCCGCTCGTCCTTGCCAGCGGCGCCGGCGCTGAAGCGCGCATCGCGCTCGGCTGGGTGATTGTCGGCGGGCTGGGTCTCGCCACCGCTTCGACGCTGTTCCTGACGCCGGTCGCCTATCTGCTGCTCGCGGGCTTCTCCAAGCCGAAGATCGAGGAAGAGGCGCGTCTCAACCGCGAATTGCTCGAAGTCGATTCGCGACCCCGCCTCGCCGCCGAATAGCCTTCTCCGCAACATTCCAACGCCTGTCTCGACGCAGACGGGCGTTGGTTGCAATCTGCTCGGCAAAATATTGACCGTTTGATAAAAAATTTGACCTTCTGTCAAAATATGGCATTCTTCCCTTAGAGGAGCCGGACGAACCGGCCCACGAAAATGGCAGCGATCCCTGGGAACCGGACGCGGCCGGAAAGAGGAGATGCGATTTTATGGGATCGATCGATTCTGCAATCCGTGACGTCAGGACCGGACGTCTTCCAGCCGAAGACTATGCGGATGTATTTTCCGACCTCCATCCGCCGCTGACACGGCACGAGGCTTTCGTCGAATCCGATCGCTGCTATTTTTGCTACGACGCTCCTTGCATGAATGCCTGCCCGACCGGCATCGACATTCCGCTCTTCATCCGCGAGATCAACGCGGACAATCCGACCGGATCGGCCAAGACCATTCTATCGGAGAATATTCTCGGTGGAATGTGCGCCCGCGTCTGCCCGACCGAAACCCTTTGCGAGCAGGCCTGCGTGCGTGAAATCGCTGAAGGCAAGCCGGTCAAGATCGGCCTGTTGCAGCGTTATGCGACCGACCACCTGATGGCGAACGGTAAACATCCCTTCCAGCGCGCAGAACCGTCCGGCAAATCCGTGGCGGTAGTCGGGGCAGGACCGGCAGGGTTGTCTGCAGCGCATCGCCTGGCGATGCGCGGCCATGACGTGACGATCTTCGAGGCGCGACCCAAGGCCGGCGGTCTGAACGAATATGGTATCGCCGCCTATAAGACACCGGATGACTTTGCCCAGAAGGAACTCGATTTCATCCTCGAGATCGGCGGCATTACCATTCAGAACGATAAGGCGCTTGGACGCGATGTAAGCCTCGATGCATTGCATGCCGGCTTCGATGCCGTCTTTCTTGGCATCGGCCTGCCGTCCGTCAACGAACTCGGGCTCGAAGGCGAAGATGCGGCCGGCTGTATCGACGCGGTCGACTACATCTCGGTGCTGCGCCAGAGCGACGACCTTTCGGAAATTGCCGTCGGTCGCGATGTGGTCGTCATTGGCGGCGGCATGACGGCTATCGACGTCGCCGTGCAGACCAAGCTGCTTGGCGCCGAAAATGTCATTATCGCTTACCGCCGCGGCCCGGAGCATATGAATGCCAGCGCCTTCGAACAGGAACTGGCGCTGAAGAACGGGGTCATCATCCGCCATTGGCTGCAGCCCCGGGAACTTACTCGCAACGAACATGGCGAAGTCTGCGGCATTACCCTGGATTACACCGCCATCACGGATGGCCGTCTCAGCGTGACAGGCGAAAGCATCACGCTCGCCAGCGACCAGATTTTCAAGGCTATCGGCCAGGCTCCGGCCGCCACCCTTCTGGCAGAGGCAGGCATTGCGCTGTCGCGCGGCCGTATCAGCGTCGATGAGGAAGGCAGAACCTCGATCCCGGGAATCTGGGCCGGCGGCGACTGCGTTGCCGATGGCGAGGATCTGACCGTTGCGGCGGTGCAGGACGGCAAGATTGCCGCCGAATCCATTCATCGCGCCTTGATGCAGAAGCCGGAAAAGGTCGCGGGTTTTGTCGAGGCCGTCATGGCCGACAATGCCAGGGCG
The DNA here is from genome assembly GCF_013327855.1 of Phyllobacterium pellucidum. GTDB lineage: Bacteria > Pseudomonadota > Alphaproteobacteria > Rhizobiales > Rhizobiaceae > Phyllobacterium > Phyllobacterium pellucidum. Next base: position 658,732 of record NZ_JABUMX010000003.1, read on the forward strand.
ACCGACAGCGCGCACAAACCCAGTCACCCACGCCACGTGGCGGGCTGAAGGAGATCGACATGGCTGATCTATCGACGAATTTCCTCGGCATCAAATCGCCCAATCCGTTCTGGCTGGCTTCGGCCCCACCGACCGACAAGGCCTATAATGTGGAGCGCGCCTTCAAGGCCGGCTGGGGCGGCGTCGTCTGGAAGACCCTAGGTGAGGAGGGCCCGCCGGTCGTCAATGTCAATGGCCCGCGCTATGGCGCCATACACGGGCCGGATCGCCGACTGCTGGGCTTCAACAATATCGAGCTCATCACCGACCGTCCGCTTGAAGTAAATCTCCGCGAAATGACAGAGGTGAAAAAGACGTGGCCCGATCGCGCCTTGATCGCGTCGATCATGGTGCCGTGCGAAGAGCAGGCGTGGAAGGCGATCCTGCCGCTCGTCGAAGCAACGGGCGCTGATGGCATCGAGCTGAATTTCGGCTGCCCGCATGGCATGTCCGAGCGCGGCATGGGATCTGCCGTCGGCCAGGTGCCGGAATATATCGAAATGGTCGTGCGCTGGTGCAAGCAGTACACCCGCATGCCGGTTATCACCAAGCTGACCCCAAATATTGCTGATATCCGCAAGCCCGCGCGCGCGGCGAATGCGGGTGGAACGGATGCCGTGTCGTTGATCAATACGATCAATTCCATCGTCTCCGTCGATCTCGATAATTTCGCCCCGGTCCCGTCCATCGACGGGCGCGGCTCGCATGGCGGCTACTGCGGCCCGGCGGTAAAGCCGATTGCACTCAACATGGTGGCGGAGATCGCCCGCGATGGCGAAACCCGGGGCCTGCCCATTTCCGGCATCGGCGGCATAACCACCTGGCGCGACGCGGCGGAATATATTGCCCTCGGTTGCGGCAATGTGCAGGTATGCACGGCGGCCATGACCTACGGCTTCAAGATCGTGCAGGAGATGATCTCCGGTCTTTCCGACTGGATGGATTCGCGCGGCTTCAAGACAATCGAGGATTTCCGCGGCCTTGCGGTCCCGAACGTATCGGACTGGCAGTACCTCAACCTCAACTACATTACCAAGGCGCGGATCGACCAGGACCTCTGCATCAAGTGCGGCCGCTGCTATATCGCCTGCGAGGATACCTCGCACCAGGCCATCACCTCCATGGTCGACGGCGCGCGGCACTTCGAAGTGATCGATGAGGAGTGCGTCGGCTGCAATCTGTGCGTCAATGTTTGCCCGGTCGACAATTGCATCAGCATGGTGCCGATGACGGCAGGTGTCGATCCGCGCACGAAGCAGCCGATCAAGCCGGACTATGCCAACTGGACGACCCATCCGAACAATCCGATGGCAAAGGTCGCCGCGGAGTAGGGAGCTAGCCCCGCGGCTTTATCCCATTGAGGATGATGCTGAGCACCGCCTGCGCCGTCTGTTCGCGAAAGCCCGGACGGCCGACCTGGCTGCCCATGATCGCCCGGACCTGGACATCGAAATCAGCGTAATGCTGCGTGGTCGCCCAGATCATGAAGATCAGGTGGTAGGGATCGACCGGGGCAAGCTTGCCTTCGCCGACCCAACGGCGAATGACTGCCGCCTTCTCGTCGACGAGCGGCTTCAGATGCGTGGTCAGAAACTCGCTGATCGCCGGCGCGCCATGCAACACTTCGTTGGCAAACAGCCGCGACGCCGCCGGATGGCTTTCCGACATGCTGATCTTGAGCGTGATGTACTTGCGCAATTGCTCGATCGGATCGCCGTCTGGATCGATGTCGGCGAGCGGCGCCAGCCACTCCGCCAGCGTCTCTTCGAGAAGGGTCACATAGATGTTCTGCTTGCGCGGAAAATAATAGAGGAGGTTCGGTTTCGACATGCCGGCTTTCTCGGCAATCTGGTCGATCGTGGTGCCGCGAAAGCCATAGGTGGAAAAAGCGTCGAGCGCGGCGTCGAGGATGAGGCGGCGATTGATTTCCTGTATGCGCGTCGTCTTTTCAGGAACCGCGCCTGCGCTGGTTTTGGCCGCTCTCCCCATGCACCCGCTCTCCTTTCAGACCGCGACAAGATGACAGTTCTGTTGCCGGCCGCCACGGCCGGAAAAACCGACAAAGCGCTTGACCGCTTTCCTATGCTCTTCTAGCCTGCATTTTGACCAACTAGTCAAGTTTTTGATTGTGCCAGACGCACAGTCATCCGGGAACAAAAAACAATCGGCCCCAAACGGGCCATCTGCGATCAGGAGGCGAGTCACATGTCCAAGGCGGCAATGGGGACCAATAATCTCGACGCGTTCTGGATGCCGTTCACGGCAAACCGCCAGTTCAAGCAGGACCCGCGTCTGCTCGTCAGTGCCAAGGACATGCATTTCAAATCGCATGACGGCCGCGAGATTCTCGACGGCACAGCGGGCCTCTGGTGCTGCAATGCCGGTCACGCCCGGCCGAAGATTGTCGAAGCGGTGCAGAAGCAGGTTGCAGAACTCGACTACGCGCCCGCCTTCCAGATGGGCCATCCCAAGGTTTTCGAGCTTGCAGCACGCCTCGCGGCCATGCTGCCGTCGCCGATCGACCATGTGTTTTTCACCAATTCGGGTTCTGAGGCGGTCGATACTGCGCTCAAGATCGCAATCGCCTATCACCGCGCCAAGGGCAACGGCACCAAGGTCAAGCTGATCGGCCGCGAACGCGGCTATCATGGCGTCGGCTTCGGCGGCATTTCCGTCGGCGGCATATCCGGCAATCGCAAGACGTTCGGCAATGCGCTCGGCGGCATCGATCATATCCGCCACACGCATGATCCGGCACGCAATGCTTTTACGCGCGGCGAGCCCGAATACGGCGTCGAATTTGCCGATGATCTCGAACGGGTCATCGCGCTTCACGATGCCTCCAATATCGCCGCGGTCATTGTCGAGCCGGTGGCTGGCTCAACCGGCGTCCTTATACCGCCAAAGGGATACCTGAAGCGCCTGCGTGAAATCTGCACCAAGCACGATATTCTTCTGATTTTCGACGAGGTTATTACCGGTTTCGGCCGGCTCGGTGCGCCCTTTGCCGTGGATTATTTCGGCGTCATTCCGGATCTCGTCACAACTGCGAAAGGCATCACCAGCGGTGTCATCCCGATGGGCGCGGTCTTTGCCACGCGGCAAATTTACGAGGCCTTCATGACGGGCCCGGAAAACATGATCGAGCTTTTCCACGGCTACACCTATTCCGGCCACCCCGTCGCCTGCGCCGCTGCGCTCGCAACCCTCGATACCTATGAGGACGAGGGCCTGATGACGCGCGCGGCTGATCTTGCCGATTACTGGGCCGACGCGCTGCATGCCTTGAAAGGCCTGCCGCATGTCGTCGATATCCGCAATCTCGGATTGATCGGCGCCGTCGAACTCGAGCCGATCGACGGCGCGCCGACGAAGCGCGCCTTCCAGGCGTTCCTCGATTCCTACGAAAAAGGCCTGCTCATCCGCACGACCGGCGATATCATCGCCCTGTCGCCGCCGCTGATCATCAGCAAGGGGCAGATCGAACACCTCTTCGATACGCTGGCCGACGTTCTGAAAAATCTCGCATAGAGGCACGCCCGATGACGCTCACTGGAAATCTCAGGATCAATGGCGACCGTCTCTGGGACAGCCTGATGGAAATGGCGAAGATCGGGCCGGGCCTGCGCGGCGGCAACAACCGCCAGACCCTGACAGATGAGGACGGCGAAGGCCGGCGCCTGTTCCAGGGGTGGTGCGAAAAAGCCGGCCTGTCGATGGGTGTCGATACGATGGGCAACATGTTCTTCATGCGCCCGGGAACTGACCCCGACGCTCTGCCTGTCTATGTCGGCAGTCATCTCGACACGCAGCCGACGGGCGGCAAGTTCGATGGCGTTCTCGGCGTGCTTGGCGGGCTCGAACTCGTCCGCACGCTGAACGATCTCAATATCCGGACCAAGCACCCGATTGTCGTCGTCAACTGGACCAACGAGGAAGGCACGCGCTTCGCTCCGGCCATGCTGGCGTCCGGGGTCTTTGCCGGCGTGCTCGACCAGGATTGGGCCTATCAGCGCGAGGATGCCAAGGGCAAGAAATTCGGCGACGAGCTGGAGCGGATCGGCTGGAAGGGCGACGAGAAGGTCGGCGGGCGCAAGATGCATGCGCTGTTCGAATTGCACATCGAGCAGGGTCCGATCCTGGAGGCCGAGGGCAAGGACATCGGCGTCGTCACCCACGGGCAGGGCCTGTGGTGGCTGCAGATTACCCTGACCGGCAAGGAAAGCCATACCGGCTCGACGCCCATGCCTATGCGCAAGAATGCCGGGCTCGGCATGGCGCGCATCACCGAGCTTGTCCATGAGGTCGCAATGGCGCACCAGCCGAGCGCCGTCGGTGCTATCGGCCATGTCGACGTCTATCCGAACTCGCGCAACGTGATCCCGGGAAAAGTCGTCTTTACCGTCGATATCCGCTCGCCCAATATTGCCACGCTTAACGCCATGAAGGCAGAAATCGAGGCGAAGGCAGCCGGAATCGCCAAGGAACTCGGCCTGGGCATCGAGATCGAGGAAGAGGGCCACTTCGATCCGGTCGCGTTCGACGCCGGTTGTGTGACGGCGGTGCGCAACGCCGTTGAGCGGCTCGGCTACAGCCATCGCAACATCGTCTCCGGCGCTGGCCACGATGCTTGTTGGATCAACCGCGTGGCGCCGACGGCAATGGTCATGTGCCCTTGCGTCGACGGTCTCAGCCACAACGAGGACGAGGACATCAAGAAGGAGTGGGCGACAGCCGGCGCCGACGTGCTGCTGCATGCTGTGCTGGAGACCGCGGAGGTTGTCAGCTAAACCATGATTTTGTCGGTGCTGCCCCCCTCATCCGGCCCGGTCAACAAACGCCGGCCCGGTGCCACTCAAAAGGCGAGATTTCTTCGGCGGAGCGAAACAGAGCCCGAATTTCGCTTGTGGAGCGACCTGCGCAACCGGCTGCTGAACGAGTACAGGTTCTCGCGCCAGGTCCCATTGGGACCCTACGTCTGCGACTTTGTTTGCCGCGCTAGGCGGCTTATTGTCGAACTGGATGGCGCTCAGTATGCCGATAGCCTGCATGACCACAAACGCACGCAGTGGCTGAACGCTAAAGGCTACTCACTGCTCCGGTTCTGGAATCACGAAATCCTGACCGAGCGCCGGCAGGTGCTGGATACAATCCTGGCAGCGCTTGAAGGACATTATTCGGCTCGATGTGAAATCCTGCGTTTCTATCCCGCGAACAAAACGGCCAACGGGGTTTCGCATGAGGGTGATTTGTAAGATCCAGGCAGGATTGTTCGGAAAAAACCAAAAAGGGGAACGGACACATGGCGACGAAAGTGATCAAGGGCGGTACCATCATCGCCGCGGATCGCACCTATAAGGCGGATGTGCTGATCGATGGCGATACCATCGCGGCGATTGGGCCTGACCTTTCGGGCGATGAGGTTATCGACGCCACCGGCTGCTATCTGATGCCGGGCGGCATTGACCCGCACACGCACCTCGAAATGCCGTTCATGGGTACCCATTCCTCCGATGATTTCGACACCGGCACGGCGGCGGCCCTTGCGGGCGGCACAACGATGGTGGTCGATTTCGTTCTGCCCGGGGCCGATGGTCTGCTCGCAGCACTGCAGGACTGGTTCCAGAAGGCGGGCAAGGCGCGCACCGACTATTCCTTCCACATGGCGATCACGGGCTGGAACAAGCAGGTTTTCGATGAAATGCCGAAGGTGGTCGAGCGCGGCATCAATACCTTCAAACACTTCATGGCCTATAAGGGCGCGCTGATGGTGGACGATGACGAGATGTTTGCCTCGTTCACGCGCTGCGCCGAGATCGGCGCTATGCCGCTGGTCCACGCCGAGAATGGCGACGTCGTCGCCCAGCTCCAGCAGAAGCTCCTGGCAGAAGGCAACAACGGACCCGAGGCGCATGCCTATTCGCGCCCGCCGGAAGTCGAAGGCGAGGCAGCCAACCGGGCCATTATGATCGCAGACCAGGCTGGTGTTCCGCTATATATCGTCCACGTCTCCTGTGAGCAGGCACACGAAGCGATTCGCCGCGCCCGCCAGAAGGGAATGCGTGTCTACGGCGAACCCCTCATCCAGCATCTCGTCCTTGATGAAAGCGAGTACAAGAACGAGGATTGGGACTATGCGGCGCGGCGCGTCATGTCGCCGCCGTTCCGCGACAAGATCAACCAGAACGGGCTCTGGGCCGGGCTCGCATCAGGCAGCCTGCAGGTCGTTGCGACCGATCATTGCGCCTTCACCACCGAGCAGAAGCGTTTCGGCGTCGGCGATTTCACCAAGATTCCGAACGGTACCGGCGGACTTGAGGATCGCATGCCGGTGTTGTGGACGCGCGGCGTCCGCACCGGCCGGCTGACACCCAACGAGTTCGTCGCCGTCACCTCGACCAATATTGCGCAGATTCTCAACATCTATCCGCGTAAGGGCGCAATCCTTCCCGGTTCCGACGCGGACATCGTCATCTGGGATCCCGAGGCCAGCAAAGTCATTTCCGCCGCGTCGCAGAAGTCCGCCATCGATTACAATGTGTTCGAGGGCTTCGAGGTCACGGGTCTGCCGCGCATGACCCTGTCGCGCGGGCGCATCGCCTATAAGGACGGCGAAGTTGTTGCCCCGACGGGCAGCGGCCGTTTCGTCGAGCGCGAGGCCAACGCGCCTGCCAACCGCGCACTTTCCACTTGGAAGGAGTTGATGGCGCCGCGTAAGGTGGATCGCGATCCGAAGAACATTCCGGCGGGCGTCTGATGACAGTCGTCGCCCTTAGGCCCAAGGCGAAGACGATGTCCGAAGCGGCACCCAAGAATGTCATTGACGTCAAGGACCTGTCGCTGGTCTTCGAGACCAATGACGGCCCCGTAAATGCGCTCTCCCATATCGATCTTACGGTCAATGCCGGCGAGTTCGTGTCCTTCATCGGTCCGTCCGGCTGCGGCAAGACCACGCTTCTGCGTGTAATCGCCGATCTTGAGCAGCCGACATCGGGCAGCATAACCGTCAATGGCATGTCGCCTTCAGAAGCCCGCCAGAAGCGCGCCTATGGCTATGTATTCCAGGCGGCGGCGCTTTATCCCTGGCGCACCATCGGCGGCAATGTTTCGTTGCCGCTGGAAGTGATGGGCGTGCCGCGCGAGGAGCGCAGGCAGCGTATCGCCAAGAATCTCGACCTCGTGAATTTATCCGGCTTTGAGAAGAAGTTTCCCTGGCAATTATCGGGCGGCATGCAGCAGCGCGCTTCCATCGCCCGCGCCCTGTCTTTCGATCCGCATCTGCTTTTGATGGACGAACCCTTCGGCGCGCTCGACGAAATCGTCCGCGACCACCTCAACGAGGAGCTTCTCAAGCTGTGGGCGAAGACGCAGAAGACCGTCATCTTCGTTACCCATTCGATTCCCGAGGCAGTGTTCCTCTCGACGAAGATCGTCGTCATGAGCCCGCGCCCCGGCCGGATCCATGAGATAATCGATTGCGACCTCGGCAGCGAGCGTACGCTCGACATTCGCGAGACGCCGAAATTCCTCGAGATTGCCCACCGGGTACGGGAGGGACTGCGCCATGGCCATTCCTACGACGAGGCGCATCTATGACGAGGGTCGCCTGATGATCATCCGGGCGGCCAGATTGCGCGACATGCCGGCCTGCGCGGATATCGTCAACACATGGATCGATGCGACCGACTGGATGCCGCGCGTGCATTCGCCTGATGAGGTGGCCGAATTCTATCGGGATACGGTTTTCGAACGCTTCGAGGTTTTCGTGGCCGACCGCGACGAACAAATCGCCGGCATGGTTGCGCTGGCGCCGGACAACATGGTGAGCGCGCTCTATGTCCACGCGGATGCGCGCCGGCAGGGCGTCGGCAAGGCACTGCTCGACCGCGCCAAGCGTGAGGCGACAGGTCCCGTGCAGCTCTGGACCTTCGTCGCCAACCGGGCAGCCCAGGCGTTCTACAAGCACGAAGGATTTACGGAAGTGCGGCGCACGGAGGGCGACAACGAGGAGCAGCTTCCCGATATCCTCTATGTCTGCCGTGAGGACGGGGTGAGAGCTACGCCATGAATTTCATCCGCAACAGTGTCATTCCGGTCTCGACGGTCCTCTTCGCCATTCTGGTGCTCTGGTACGTATTCGCAGTCATTCTCAATGCGCCATTCGAGCGCGATCAGGCGGCGCGTGCCAATACGACCCTTTCGACGCAGCAACTCATCGCCAATACCATGGCGCAGGAGCGGCCCGTGCTGCCCGCGCCGCATCAGGTGGCGGCGGAAATACGCAAGACCGTCTTCGACATCAGTCCGACCTCGAAGCGCAGCCTCGTCTACCATGGCTGGATTACGCTTTCTTCGACCCTGCTCGGCTTCGCGCTCGGCACGCTGCTTGGCATCCTGCTGGCCATCGCCATCGTCCACTCGCGGACCCTCGACAAGAGCCTGATGCCGTGGATCATCACCTCGCAGACCGTGCCAATTCTCGCAATTGCGCCGATGATCATTGTGGTTCTCAATGCGGTCAACATTACCGGCCTGCTGCCCAAGGCGATGATCTCGACTTACCTGTCGTTCTTTCCCGTCGCTGTCGGCATGGTGAAGGGTTTGCGCTCGCCGGAGATCATGCACCTCGACCTGATGCGCACCTATAACGCCTCGAAAATGCAGGTTTTCTGGAAACTCCGCTGGCCGGCTTCGATGCCCTACCTCTTCACCTCCATGAAGATCGCCGTCGCCATCAGCCTCGTTGGTGCAATCGTCGGTGAATTGCCCACGGGGGCCGTCGCCGGTATCGGCGCGAGGCTCCTGGCCGGCTCCTATTACGGGCAAACGGTGCAAATCTGGGCGGCATTGATTGCGGCGGCGCTGATGGCAGCAGTGCTTGTCAGCCTGATCGGCCTGATAGCCACCCTGGTCAACCGGCGCATGGGGGTGCGGGCATGAGACTGGGCAGGACAAGCATTGGATCGTTGCGCGGCACGGCTTTCATCCGGCCCCATTGCGGTCAGGGTCGCCGCGCTGCGGCGGCGAGGGTGGCTCTGCGGCGATCGGCGGTCGATCATTGGTTGGGCCTTTCCCCCCACCCCGGATCTTCGATCCGACCCTCCCCACGCTGGGGGAGGGTGGGGCTGCCGCCTTGCTTCCAAACTCAAGGTGTAAACCTCGCTCCGGACGAAACAATCCACCCATCATCGGCGGGCACCGTTCTTACCCTCCCCCGACGTGGGGAGGGTCGCCGCGCAGCGGCGGGGTGGGGGGCTCTGCGGCGATCGTCGGTTGATTATTGGTTGGGCCTTTCCCCCCACCCCGGAT
>NZ_JABUMX010000004.1 GCF_013327855.1 Phyllobacterium pellucidum
GGCAAGGGTTACACCTTCCTGCTGCTTGAATTCCATGCTTCCTTGTTCCATTGCCGCGCGCCGCACTGGTGCATTCTCCCGTCTTTCCAGCACTAATCAAGATATTTTGGCAGCGCTACCAATTTCGATTGGCAGCGCTGCCAAAATGCAATACCGTGCCTGCGTGACGTGAGCCCAGGGAGGCATCGTGATGGTATCACTGCCGGACAATGCAAGCGCAGCATCGAAGATTGCGGTGATCGGCCTCGGTTCGATGGGCTTTGGCATGGCGCGATCGCTGAAACGCGCCGGCCTCGACGTCACCGGATACGACGTTGAATCCGCGGCCGTTCAACGTTTTGTTGCCGAAGGCGGGCTTGGCGCGCGCACCCTAGCGGAGGCGGTAAAGGATGCCGACATCGTCGTTTCAGTGGTGGTGAATGCGGTGCAAACCGAGTCGGTTCTGTTCGGGCCGGAAGGCGTTGGCCAGGCAATGCGGCCAGGGGCAGTTTTCGTCTCGTCGGCGACAATGGATCCGGCCGTTGCCCGCGGTCTGGCAAAGCGGGTCGAAGCGCTCGGCCTTCATTACCTCGACGCCCCGATCTCGGGCGGAGCAAGCAAGGCCGCGTCGGGTGAGCTGACCATCATGGCCTCTGGCTCGAAACAGGCTTTCGCCGCGGCGCGCCCTGCCCTCGATGCAATGGCCACAAAGGTCTACGAGCTCGGCGAGGAAGCAGGAACCGGCGCAGCATTCAAGATGATCAACCAGCTGCTCGCCGGGGTTCATATTGCCGCCGCATGTGAGGCCATCACATTCGCTGCCAAGCAGGGACTTGACCTTGGCAAGGTCTATGAGGTCATCACGGCATCTGCCGGCAACTCATGGATGTTCGAAAATCGCGTCCCGCATGTGCTTGCCGGCGATTATACCCCGCTCAGCGCCATCGAGATTTTCGTGAAGGATCTTGGTATCATCCAGGACATGGCTCGTGCGGAGCGCTATCCGGTACCGTTGGCGGCGGCGGCGCTGCAAATGTATCTCGCCGCCTCGGGTGCCGGCATGGGCCTTGACGACGACTCGTCCCTTGCCCGCCTTTACGCGCAGTTGTCGGGCGCCACCCTGCCGGCAGCGGCAAAGTAATTTCTACAGGATCGAACGCATGCCCGTATTTGCCGCCAACCTGACGATGATGTTCAATGAATGGCCGTTCCTCGATCGCTTCGATGCGGCAGCCGATGCAGGCTTCAGTGCAGTCGAATATCTTTTCCCCTACGACGCCGCGCCGGAAGCACTGGCCGAGCGGCTCGAGCGCAACAGGTTGCAACAGGCGCTGTTCAACCTGCCGCCGGGCGACTGGGCCGCGGGCGAACGCGGCATTGCTGCGCTGCCAGGACGGTTCGACGAGTTGCGTTCAGGCGTCGATCGCGCACTCGAATACGCCGCGGCGACGGGAGCAAAAAAACTGCATCTGATGGCGGGCATCGCCGATCCGGCCGACCCCGAAGCGCTATCACGCTATGGGCAATCCGTCACTTACACGGCTGAACGGCTGGCGGAAAAAGGCATCGATCTGATGCTCGAACCCATCAATGCGCGCAATATGCCCGGCTATTTCCTCAACGATTTCAACAACGCAGTTGCGATCATCAAGGAGCTCGAACTTCCAAACCTCAAACTGCAGTTCGACATTTACCACCGCCAGATCATGCATGGCGACGTAACGGTTGCACTGCGCGAGTTGATGGCGATAATCGGCCATATCCAGATCGCCAGCGTCCCGTCGCGCCACGAACCGGAGCGGGAGGAATTGAATTATCCCTGGCTGTTCGATGAAATCGACCGGTTGGGCTATCAAGGTTTCGTCGGCTGCGAGTACAACCCGCGCGGCGCCACCCTTGATGGACTAGGCTGGTTCAAACCCTATGCAAGGACCCTGCCATGACGGTGGTGCTGGGTTGCATCGCCGACGATTACACCGGAGCGTCGGACCTTGCCAACACGCTGACGAAGAATGGCCTGCGGACTGTTCAGACGGTCGGAATCCCTGATCCAGCACTCCATCTCCCTGATGTCGATGCCGTCGTGGTCGCATTGAAGATCCGCTCGGTCCCGGCGAGTGAAGCCATCGCTGCCGCAACGGCCGCCGATATATGGTTGCGCAGGCGCGGCGTGCGTCATGTCCTCTATAAAATCTGCTCGACGTTCGATTCAACGGCTGCCGGCAATATTGGACCGGTTACCGAAGCGCTCATCGGCTCGGATATGCAGACGGCTGTCTTGGTCACGCCGGCTTTTCCGGAGACGCGTCGCACCGTCTATCTCGGTCATCTTTTTGTCGGCCACCAGCCGCTGAACGAGAGCCCGCTCAAGGACCATCCACTCAATCCGATGCATGACGCCAATCTCGTGCGCGTGATGCAAGCGCAATCGCGCGGACCTGTCGGACTTGTCGATCTGCCAACCGTCGCAAAAGGTCCGGGTGCTGTGCGGGAAAAGCTGATGGCACTACGCGGCCGGGGCGTCACTATGGCGATCGCCGATGCGGTTTTCGAACGAGATCTTGAGATTCTTGGTGAAGTCGCACTGGAGAACAGTGTTTCAACCGGAGCGTCCGGCCTTGGCCTAGGCCTGGCACGCGCCTTGGTGCGCTCAGGCCAGTTACCGAAGCCCAAGGATGCCCAAGCAGAAGTGGCGGGTGATATTGGCGGTCTTGCTGCAGTCATTGCCGGCAGCTGCTCGGCGATGACGCTCAAGCAACTTGCATTCGCCGAGAAATCGATGCCGGTGCTGCGGCTCGATCCTGAGCGCCTGCTTGCCGGGCCGGAAGAAGTGGCGGCTGCAATTGCCTGGGCAGGCGATCGCATTCATGAAGGTCCGATTGTTATCGCAGCCAGCGCCGAGCCGGAGACGGTCGCGCGCTTGCAATCGCGCTATGGGCGCGAAGCATCGGGTCATGGCATCGAGGCGGCTACCTCGACCATTGCTGGCGAACTTGTCGCGCGCGGCGCACGCCGTCTCGTCATTGCCGGCGGTGAGACATCGGGAGCGGCTGTGGACAGGCTCGCCATTCCCGCCTTTCTGATCGGCCCCGAGATTGCGCCCGGCGTTCCGGTCCTGAAATCGATCGGCAACAAACAGGGCGACATGCTTCTCGCCCTGAAATCGGGGAATTTCGGCGGCGAGGATTTCTTCCCGGCTGCACTCGCCATGATGCGTTGATATAATTTGTCGACCGCTGTCGGCATCGCCCACACTCCGGCGTCCTTGGTGCGGATGGAAATTTTCCGGGAAGGATAGCGGAATGCGAAAAGTGATTGTCGGTGCTTTTGTCAGTCTCGATGGCGTGATGCAGGCGCCGGGCGGGCCCGAGGAGGACCCTGTTGGCGGGTTCGAATATGGCGGGTGGGTTGCCCCCTATTTCGACGAGAAAATGGGCGAGGCGGTGGGCGAAATGTTTGCGAAGCCCTTCGATCTCCTGCTCGGGCGCAAGACCTACGACATTTTCGCGGCCCATTGGCCCTATGCAGGTGCTGACGATCCCATCGGGCCACTCTTCGATCGCATCACCAAATTCGTCGCTACCCGTAACGCGGATTTCAAGCTTGAGTGGCAGAACAGCCAGAGTCTGGGTCCGGATGTTGTCGCCGCGGTCAAAAAGCTGAAGGCCGAGGAAGGGCCGGACCTCCTGACGCAGGGATCGAGCGACTTCCTGCAAACACTCTTCAAGCATGATCTCGTCGACGAAATGTACGTTTCGATATTTCCACTCATACTTGGCAAGGGCAAGCGGCTGTTTGGGTCAGGCGCCACCCCTGTTGCACTGAAACTCGTCAGTTCGAAAACGTCCGGAACCGGGACGACGATCAATAAATACATTCGCGACGGCGACGTCAGAACCGGTTCCTTCGAGTTCGATCAGCCAACGGAAGCCGAACTTCGACGTCGCAAAAACCTGACCTAGAATCTCCGCACGTCAGGCTACCTGCCCCCGGCATGCCCAGGCAACATTTGCAAAGGAACGCGGGCCATCCGGCCGGCCCGCCTCGTAGGCATCGCGCACTGCGGCATCGGTGCGCGCCCGGCCCGCCTTGTCCAGGGCTGCGACGTACTTGCCAAGCGGTCCCTCCCCTGCGGCAATCGGCGCCCAGTAGTCGTCGAAGTCGCGGTAGTCCATGCGGATCATGAGCTCTGTCTCGGTCACTTCCACAAGCCCCTGTTCGACGAACGTCTGCTTCAGTTCGCCGGGCTGCATCATCGGCTGAAAGCAATAGCGGCTGCGCAACTGGCGTCCGCTGTCGCTGAGCGCTGCCACGGTATCTATCATCATGCGCATGCCCGGCATTCCGCCGAGATGATCCCAGACGGTCGCTGCAACGACGCCCCCCGGACGCACCACGCGGCGCATTTCGGCCACCGCCTTTGCGGTTTCGGGTACGAAGTGCAGCACGAGAAGCGCCAGAGCACGGTCGAACGCGGCATCCTTGAAGGGTAAGGCACAAGCATCCGCCTGCTGGATATGGATACGAGGATCTTTATTGCGCCGGTTCGCTTCCGCCACAAAGACCTCGGAAAAATCAATTGCCGCTATCTCGCTGAGATTGGCGTTCCGGGCCAGCGCGAATGTCAGGCTGCCGGTTCCACAGCCAACGTCGAGAATCTTTTCCCCATCGGCCAGTCCCGCAAAGTCGATAAATTGAAGCGCAAGCTTCTGGCTCCAGCGGCCCATAAGCTGCTCATAGCCGGCTGCGTCATGCACGTTAAAACTTGATGTCATCGAAACCTCCCCAAGATGCGACCGGCAAATACCGGCCCGCATCAAGCGTTTTGGCGCTCCATCCGGACTTCTTCTTCCAGACTCTCCAGATCCCGATAAATCGTGACCGTGGCGAGCACCCGTCCGTTGCTTTTGTATTGAACTGCGCAGTCCTTCGCACTTATGTCGCCATCGATTGCGACGTCGTCCCAGCTTTCGGCGTGCCCTACATAGTTGATCGGGATGTCATAATGCTGGCTCCAGAAGAAAGGCACGGCTTCGAACTTTTGCTGCCGTCCCAGCATGTTGAGTGCAGCAACCTGTCCCTGACGTTCCGCTACCACCCAATGTTCAACACGGATGGCTTGACCGGTATGCGGATCGGGCCAGCGCGCGATGTCGCCTGCCGCATAAATCCCCGGGACAGTTGTCTCGAGATAGGTATCGACCACAACGCCGTTGTCGATGGCGAGGCCGGCCTGTTCGGCTAGAGCAAGGCGGGGTCGCACCCCGATGCCGGCGACGATAAGGTCTATCTCATGCAGTTCGCCGCTCTTCAGCCGGACTTTTGAACCCTCGATTGCAATGACCGCATCTTCAAGGTGGAATATAACCCCGTGCTCCTCATGAAGGGCCCGGATGAAGTCGCCTATCTCCGCGCCGAGTACCCGTTCCATCGGCCGTTTGGAAGGGGCGACAACATGGACCTCGATATCGCGTGCCCGGAGCGCTGCAGCAACCTCGAGTCCGATAAAACTGGAGCCTATAACGAGGGCGCGTCGGGCGTTCCCGGTGGCCGCAATGATTGCGCGGCTGTCGTCGAGCGTACGCAACGTGTGGACGTTGGGCTGATCGGCGCCGGGTATGGTCAAGCGTACTGGTTCGGCCCCCGTGGCCAGGAGCAGCCGATCATACGGCACCTTGTCGCCATCGGCGGTGATTACCTGCCTTACGGCAACGTCGATCGCAGTAACTTCCGTTTGCAAACGAAGGTCGATACCCGCCTTGCTGTAGTACTTGTCCGATCGCAACGGCAACCAGTCTTCCGGCGCGCTGCCAGCGAGATAATCCTTCGACAGATTCGGTCTATCGACCGGTACGGAAGTGTCAGCGCTCAGCATGACAATGCTGCCCTGATAATTCTGGCGCCGAAGCATTTCTGCCGCCGCAAAACCCGCACCGCCACCACCAATGATGACAACTCTCGCAGGCACGTCCTGTCCTGCGGGCTTTTCTTGCTTTTCCAGTTTGCTCTGAACAAAGAGCTTGCCGTCTCGTTGCTCAACTTTCCAACACGACAATGGGCTTAAAGCAGGCGCCCGGACGGCTTCCCCGCTGCGCAGGTCAAAACAGGCATGGTGCCACGGGCAGCGAACGGTACTTCCGTCTAGCAGCCCATCAACGAGCGGACCATGATAGTGGCTGCATTGTGCATCAATTGCGAATATTTCATCCCCGGTTCGCACCACGAGAATGTCCTTTTCCCCGACATGCCCGAGAAGCTTTCCTCCATCGAGGGCAATGACAGGAACACCCTGCGTCAGGTCGGGGCCGCTCGGGGACTGGTCTTGAGCCATGGGTGTCTCCTTCTTTAAAGAACATCAACTCCTTGAAAGCCAATGCCAATGGCCGGCACTTCGACAACTAAGCGCCCGGCGCAGCGACGGTGAAAATGCGCCCTGGCTGCGCGAAATGATGGTGACATTCCGGCGCTCGCTCAACGCCGCACTTCAGTCCAATCGGAAGCCTGCTTTGAGGACGACCTGAAAGCGGGCCACCTCGCCATCCTGAATGTGGCCACGGATCTGGTCGACTTCAAACCAGTCGAGTTGCCTCACGCTCTTGGATGCACGCGCGATGGCGTTCTTGATCGCTGAATCGACAGACTCCGTTGAACTGCCAACGAGTTCGATCTTCTTGTAGACGTGATCCTCACCCATAGGGTCCTCCTCTTGCGCTTTTCGTGTCGGCTTTCGGTACCTTCTTATTTCAAAGTACCGACATTCTGGGCCGACCGGGCGCAAATGTGAAGTTCATTCCGAGTGAAGGCCAATATCCTGTAGCCGGCACGCTATCACCTCGCCGAATGGCATGCTGATAGAGAACGCCGCCCCTGGATCAAGGCGCGCGTCTGGCCGAACACAAGCTCAGATATCCTTTGCGATACGCAAAGCGTCGTAGATCGCGGCGTGGGTATTTCGCGCTGCTACAGCATCACCGATGCGAAACAATTGGAAATTGCCCTGCGGATTGCGCATGACGCTCTGCGGTTCGCCAGCGAGAAGCTGGTCGTGCGAGACCTCCCCCAGATTGCTCGAGGCAGGCTTCAATTCAAAATAAAGCTCGTCAAGCGGAATGGTCCCGTGGTTTACGACGATCTGATCAACGGTGCGTTGCTTGGCGACACCGCCGTAGTCGCTACCGATATGAGCGATGATCTGGTTGCCGCTCTTCTCGGCCCGTTCCAGCCGATACGTCACGGTGAACGTCACGTCGAGCTTCTGAAGCGATCGCATATAAGGCACGAGGTTCATCGCCATGACTTCCGGCGCAAAGGAGCGGTCCGGGGTCATGACTTCTACTCTCGCACCTGCCTTGGCCAGGAACTCAGCGGCCTGGAGACCTGTATGGTCGCCGGCATCGTCAAAGATCAACACGTTCGAGCCGGGCTTTGCATCGCCAGCGATGATATCCCAGGCGGAAACGACCAGTTCATTGCCGCTGGAAAGAACCTCCGTATGCGGCATGCCCCCGGTTGCGATGATCACCACATCCGGTTTTTCGGCCGCTATTGTCTCGGCCTCCGCCCAGGTGTTGAAGCGGAAAATCACTCCGAGCTTTTCACACTGGCTCATTCGCCAGTCGATGATGCTGATCATTTCGCGGCGGCGCTCGCTTTGCGCGGTCAGCCGGACTTGGCCGCCCGGATCGTCGGCAGCCTCGAGCACGACAACCTCATGGCCACGCTCGCCGGCCACGCGCGCAGCTTCAAGACCAGCAGGACCCGCTCCGACAATAACGACCTTTTTGCGGACGTCCGCTCGCTTGACGATGTGCGGCATAGTCTCCTCACGCCCCGTCGCGGCGTTGTGGATGCAGAACGCCATTCCACCTTGGTAGATGCGGTCGAGACAATAGTTGGCGCCCACACAAGGGCGAATGTCGTCCTCGCGCTTCTCCATGATCTTTCGCACGATATGTGGATCGGTCATATGAGCTCGCGTCATGCCGACCATGTCGACCTTGCCCGCCGCGATCGCGTAACGGGCGGTCGCGACGTCCGGAATCTTCGCCGCGTGAAACACCGGAAAATTCGTGGCAGCGCGAATCTCGCCTGCAAAATCGAGATGCGGCGCGTTTGCCATGCCCTGAATAGGGATCACGTCGGTCAGGCCGGCGTCCGTATCGATATGACCGCGAATGACGTTCAGATAGTCGACAAGGCCACTTTCCTTGAGGCGTCTGGAGATTTCGAGGCCCTCGGCCTTTCCTGTCCCGCCGGGAAGACTCTCATCTGCAGTGTAGCGCACGCCAAGGATAAACTCGTCACCAACCCGTTCGCGCATTGCCTTGAACACGTCGAAACAAAAGCGGAGCCGATTGTCCAGCGAACCCCCATAGGGACCATCCAGCTCATTTGTGAGCGGTGAAGTGAACTGGTCGATAAGATGGCCGTAAGCCTCCAGTTCCACCCCGTCCATTCCGCCGGCCTTCATGCGTTCAGCGGCATCGGCAAAGTCCTTTATGATGCGCTCAATGTCCCAATCCTCCAATTTCTTCGGAAAGGCGCGGTGAGCCGCTTCACGGTGATGCGATGGCGCGACCACGGGCAGCCAATCGCCCTTGTCCCAGCGCGTCCGGCGCCCGAGATGGGTTAGCTGGATCATGATTGCCGCCCCCTCTTCGTGCACGGCATCGCTCATGCGCCTGATCCAGGGGACGATTTCATCCTTGTAGGCGAGGAGATTGTTGAACACCGGAGGACTGTCCCGCGACACCGCCGCTGAGCCTGCCGTCATGGTAAGTGCGATACCCCCTTTTGCTCTCTCAACCGTATAGGCGAGATACCGCTCCTTGGGCATGCCGTCTTCCGGATAGGCCGGCTCGTGCGAGGTCACGATGATGCGGTTGCGCAGCGTCAGATGCTTGAGCTGATAAGGCTGAAGAAGAGGATCGTCCGACATGAGCCGTCTCCAAACTGGATGTATCAACGCAGACGCTATGCCCAATGTACATATGTGTCAATATTCGAAACATCATCGTCCATTTTTACGACATAGCTGTACATTTTGGTTGTATGACAATTGTCATTTTGCTAGGATTCAGTTCATGGAGCAGTCAGTAAACGACAGCGGTTGGCGAGGATCCCAGGAAGGATGGCTGGACGCAGCCTATGCCTCACTTCTCGAGTCCGGCATCGACTCCGTGAAGATATTGCCACTGGCCAAGAAGCTCGGCCTTTCGCGCACCAGTTTCTACTGGTTCTTCAAGGACCGCGAGGAATTGCTTGCCGCGCTTGTCGCAAAGTGGCGCGAGAAAAATACCGGCAATATGGTCAAGCAGTCCGAGGCCTATGCCGAGTCGCTGGTTGAAGCGATGTTGAACGTCTTCGACTGCTGGATCAATTTCGACCTGTTCGATGCGAAATTCGAGTTCGCTGTCCGCAGTTGGGCATTGCAATCGCCGGAAATCCTGGCGGAGGTGCAATTGGCCGACCAGACGCGCCTCGAGGCCCTGAAGCAAATGTTCGTTCGTTTCGGCCATTCGGAAATAACCGCCGACGTGCGCGCTCGAACGACGTACCTGGTTCAGATCGGATACATCTCGATGCAGTCCGAAGAAGATCTCGGGACCCGCATGAAGCGCATTCCCGAGTACATCGCAATTTATACCGGCCAGGTGCCGCAGCAGAGGGAGCTTGACCGCTTTTTCGCAAGGCATGGCCATAAACCCGCATGACACTCTGGCGAAGCGAGCAGATAATTGGATTGGCAGGATTGGCGCGAACGATTGATCGATCCCAAACATGCGCGCCCCGCCAAGTTGGACAGCATCAGGCTATCGGTGAGGATGGGAGATAATCCCTGACAGTCGCCGGGCGGGCGTTCGCGGCAACCCGCTCAGAATTGAAGTCCGCACACAAAGGGAACGACAATGAAAAAACTACTTGCATCAACATGCCTGGTTTTTGGCCTGCTGGGTGGAGCCTCCTTTGCCAACGCAGCCGAATGCGGCAGCATCACAATCGCAAGCATGAATTGGCAGAGCGCCGAAGTGCTTTCAAATCTCGACAAGATCATCCTTAACGAAGGCTACGGTTGCCAGGCCGATATCACCATCGGTGATACAGTGCCGACAATCACGTCCATGGCGGAAAAAGGTCAGCCGGATATCGCCCCCGAAGCATGGGTCGATCTGCTCCCTGAAATCGTCAAGAAGGGAACGGACGAGGGTAAGATCGTAGCCGTCGGTTCGCCGCTTCCCGATGGCGGCAATCAGGGTTGGTGGATTCCGAAATACCTTGCCGAAGCCCACCCGGATATCAAGACCATACCGGACATGCTGAAGCATCCGGAACTGTTCCCCGATCCCGAGGACGCTTCAAAGGGGGCAATCTTCAACGGACCGTCCGGTTGGGGCGGCACACTCGTTACAACGCAGCTCTATAAGGCCTTTGACGCCGAGAAAGCGGGCTTCAGGCTCGTTGATACTGGCTCGGCAGCTGGTCTCGATGGCGCCATCGCCAAGGCCTATGAGCGCAAGCAGGGTTGGGTAGGTTACTACTGGGCGCCGACCGCTTTGCTCGGCAAATACCCGATGGTGAAGCTCGAGCCAGGCGCTCCGGCTGACCCGGCGGAGTGGAAGCGCTGCAACACGGTCGCAGATTGCCCGGACCCCAAGCCGAATGCATGGCCGATTGACAAAATTGTTACCCTGCTGGCCAAGCCCTTCTCGGAAAAGGTTGATCCGGCAGTATTGGATTATCTCAAGAAGCGCTCCTGGAGCAACGAGACGGTCAACAAGCTCATGGCCTGGATGACCGATAATCAGGCGACTGGCGAAGATGGCGCCAAGCACTTCCTGAAGGAAAACAAGGACATGTGGACCAAGTGGGTCTCGCCGGAGGCCGCCAAGAAAATCGAAGCTTCCCTCTAACATCTACAGGAGTGCGGTGCGCCAAGGCTCACCGCACTTTGTTTGCTGCCCGACTCAGATGACTATTAAGCTGCTTTGTCCGTGCACAGGGCCCAGAATGCAAAGAGAGGGTTGTCGAGGGACCGCATGGCGTGCTTGATGTTCGGCACATTGTAGAACGAGCCGCCAATTCCGGGCGAAAACCACTCACCCTCGCCCTGCCTGAACTCACCCTCCGAAAGTACGAGATAAACCTCCTCGGGTGAATGGTCATGGTCCGGGTAGCGCACATTCGGCGCCAACAAGGTAGCGCCGAGCCAGATATCGGTGCGTTGTTCGAGCCCGCCAGGACCAAGAATCATCGCATTTGCATGGCCATCGACAAAATTGTCGCTCGCAGTCTTGTTGCTGGAACGGCGACGCCATTCGACAGACGGCTCGATCTGCCTGAACCGATCGACAAGTCGGGCCAGGGACGCGTGCCCGGCCTCGACGCCAAGTGCGCTGTCCAGATTGGAGCAAGCGGGCAACCTGCTTCCCGCGCGCGACGCCGGCGTCCCGGGTATATCAAGTGCTGAGAATAACTTCTGGATCGATTGGCGCGACTCCGGCCCTTGCGCAAACTCATTGAA
Source organism: Phyllobacterium pellucidum (assembly GCF_013327855.1). GTDB lineage: Bacteria > Pseudomonadota > Alphaproteobacteria > Rhizobiales > Rhizobiaceae > Phyllobacterium > Phyllobacterium pellucidum. The sequence goes on from NZ_JABUMX010000004.1 coordinate 11,501, forward strand.
AGCTGTGAACGCGGCATCGACGAACGACTGGAGAGCTTCGTTGCGGCCCTTCATTGCATTACCCCTCTTCAAGCGCAGCAAGCCGCAGCTACCGGTCCACGACAAGGTCGGTCAGCGGCTTTGAACAGCATGGCAAGAACATGCCGGCATCAATTTCGCGCTGCCGGATCCCGCCGCCATGTTGCATGTCGACCTTGCCGCTGACCAGCTTGGACTTGCACGTTCCACAAATTCCGCTTGCGCAGGAAGAAGGGAGCCGGACGCCGGATTTCTTTGCCGCGGACAATATCGATTGGCTTGCAGAAACCTCGATTGCCTTTGCCTGCCGCGCAAATGTCACCTTGAATTTCGGGACGATAGCCTCGCCAGGGCTTTCCGCAGCAACTGCAATGTCATCGGGCACAGGATCGAAGCTTTCCTCGAGGTACCGCGTCGGATCTGCGCCAAGTTCACCCAATATTCCGCGGACGGCCGCCATGAATGGCGCGGGTCCGCAGCACATGGTGAAGCGCGCCGCAAGATCCGGCACGGCGGAACCGAGATATTCTTTCGACAGTCTGCCAACGGCACCTACAAATCCGGGCTTGCTACCCATCCTCTCCGGCAGAAGGATCAATCGAAAATTCCGCATCGTCCGGGCGCGGAATTCGAGCTCGTCGTGGAAGATGAAATCCTGCGGCGTTCTTCCCGCATGCAGAAAAACGATGTCGGGAAACACATGCGCGTCGTCGTAGGCCCGCACAATTGACATCAACGGCGTGATGCCGGAGCCGCCTGACAGGAACAGATACTTGCCTTCCGACTCAGTCGGCACCCTAAAGTTGCCCACCGGACCTTGCGCCTGAATTTCCATTCCCGGAGCAAGATTGTCGTGCAGCCAATTCGAGACAAGGCCGCCTTCGACTCGCTTCACGGTGATTGAAATTGATCTAGGCCGCAACGGCGAGGACGATATGCTGTAGCAACGACGTTCAACGATCCCGTCGGTTTCAACTTCGAAGCTGAAATACTGCCCGGCGCTGAAATTGAAGTAACGCCTCTCGCTGCACACAAAGGTGAACGTTTTTACATCATGAGTTTCGTCGCGGATATCAGCGCAGGTCATCCTTTGGTTGAGCGCTGGATCCCAGTAAAGACCGTCCTGGCTGCACGATAGTGGAGACAGCATATTCAGTATCCGTTCTCACGCATCTGATCGACATACCAAGTGGCAAAGTTATCGAGCTGCTGTTCGGTGAACCTGGAGTAAGGGCCAGGTTCGTAGGCCGGATCGAGAACACCGGAATGCGCCCGGGCAACCAGTTCCGCATCCTGTTCAGTTGTCGCGACCCACACGCTGGTCAGCTTCTCGATATCGTAATCCACGCCTTCGACGGCATCCTTGTGAACGATCCACTTTGTTCTGACCATCGTGGTATCGGGGCTCAACGGAATTATTATCGAGATCACCGCATGGTCGCCCATGAAATGATGCCAGCAATTGTGGCCCCATAGATGCGTATCCCCTAGATCCTTCCGTGTCATGGACCCTAGAAGTTTATTTGAAGCCGCAGTTGCATCAGGTGTCTGGGATTCTCCGGCGCCGGCAATGATCAGGCGCTGCGTTCGAAAGTTCGTGGTGCAATTCACAACGCCTTCAACGACCGCCGATTTGTGCCCCTCTTCCTCCCAGATACGAGTGCGCTCCTCATAAAGCGCCTGATGTTCTTCGGCTTCGGCCCGGTCCTCCTCGCTCAAACTTGCCGGGTCAAACCCGAAATCGAGGTCGATGAAGGAGACGCAAAGCTCAGGATGATTGGCCGAGCAATGGTAGCACTCGCGATTGTTTTCGATCGTCAGTTTCCAGTTGCCGCGTTCGATGACCTCTGACTGGTATGCCACCTTGGCATTGCCGATGTCGTAGGGCGCCAGTCTTTCTTCCATTGTGTCGGCAAGGCGCTGCACATCGGCGGGCGGGTTGTCGGATAGACAAACATAAATCAGCCCGCCGATTGATTTGAAGTGTACGGGCTTGAGGTTGTGACATGAGCGGTCAAAATCGGAACCCATGTGCGGGGCGTGAATGAGCTCGCCTGTCAGTTCGTAAGTCCACTGGTGATAGGGACAGACGAGTTTTGAAATCACGGTCGATCCCGCGTCGAGAAGGCGGGAGCCCCTGTGCCTGCAGACATTGTGCACGACCTGAATCTCGTTGTCGTCATCGCGCAGAAGAATGACGCTGGTCTGTCCGACATCGATGACTTGAGCGTCGCCCGGTTCAGGCACGTCGCACTCGAGCCCGACACAGATCCAATGGCGACGGAAGAAAACGTCCATGTCGGCTTCAAAAATATCCTGACGGGCATAGAACTCGGCGGGCAGCGAATATCCCGCGCGACGGCTGTCCAGCAGCGTCGAAATTTCAGTGCGCGTCTGAAGCATGGTCGATCTCTCCTGGTTTTGAAAATAATCTTCTTGATCAACACAACCTTCAACGGCAGAAATACTCATAATTCGCTTGAGAAAATATCATGCAAAGCCGACACTGGCTGATGATTGGCGTGTCGTTTCAACAGGTGCCCTTTGGCTGGCTTTCGAAAGAACGTTCCTTCTTTGAATGCATTGGTCGCCCTTGAGGCGGCGTCCCGGCATAAAAGCATCACGCTCGCAGCGGCTGAACTCGGCGTGACGCAGTCTGCGGTCAGCAGGCAAATAAGCTCGCTCGAAACGGACCTTGGAACCAAGCTGTTCGTGCGCAAGCACAGATCCATAGAGCCGACACCCAATTGCCTCATGCTGGCTTCGTCGCTCGCCAACAGCTTTTCGGCGATCAGCGAAAGCGTCGACCTTATAAGATCAAGCAATCGCACCGAGACAGTCACGATCGGCGCCACACTTGCTTTCTCCACACTCTGGCTTCTGCCCCGGCTGAGTGAATTTCGACAGCGGTTTCCCTCGGTACAGATGCGCGTGGTTTCGCAGGATGCCCGTATTCAACTTGAATCCGGCGAAGTCGATGTGGCTATCCGCTTTGGAATTCCGCCATTCGAAGATGCGGAAGTGATTGCTTCGAGGCCCGATACGATTTTTCCTGTCTGCTCGCCCGAATATGCAATGCGCCTCGAAAATCCCGCGCACTTCTACGATTCGAACGCCGACCTCATTGCAAACGATGTCTCCGAAAGAACCTGGTACTCCTGGGGCGACTGGTTCTCGCGTGCTGATATCAAGGCGCATGTTCCAAAACCGAGCCTGCGATTCAATCATTACGCGGACGCTTTGCAGGCCGCGCGGGCCGGACAGGGAATCATGCTTGGATGGAACGTCCTAGTGAATGGTTTTCTGCAAGACGGATCGCTCGTTCGCCTGGGCGATCTCGTTGTCACACCCGAAGGACGGTACAATGTGCTCGTCCCGAAACGAGCCAAGCGTATGCCAATTCGCGAGATCGCGGCTGAATGGATTGCAAGCAATCTGTGAGTAGGGATTTCAGTTCTCAATAGGCACCTGCGTATAGGTGCCATGCAGGTTGCGGATCGATTTTCTCAAACTCCCCTGGCTAGAGATACCTTCGGGTAGCGTTCGCAAATTTTACCGTTGCGTTACTTACGTTTTCCTTCGATGGGAGTATCGTTCAAGCCAGTCGCAACGGGCAAGCAAGGGCGTTCGCCATGGTTCGGACACTGTTAGCCGTGTTAGCAATTGTACTCTCCGTAGGATCGGCTCCGGCGAAAGACTTCTCCGCTGACGACCTGAATGCCCGGGTAATCGAGCGCCGCGCCTTCGAGGCGGTCGTCTGGGGCATGCCCGCAGTCAACTACGATCTCATGTACCAGCAGATGCTGAAGCTGGGCGGCAAGCCAAACCAGATCGTCTATTGGTCCGGTCTATTCGACTGGCAAAACCAGACGCTGACGCCAAATCCCGACGTTATCTACCTCATGGCTTTTTTCAACACCAAGGACGGCCCCGTGGTGATAGAGATTCCGCCGGCAGATACCGGCGTCATCAATGGCAGCATCATGGACCCATGGCAGGCTGCACTCGAGGATGTGGGACCAGCTGGCGTCGACAAGGGTGCGGGAGGAAAGTATCTGATCTTGCCACCGGGCTACACGGCCGCCGTTCCGGAAGGCTATATTCCGCTCTCATCAGGCAATTACCAAGGCTATGCCCTGCTGCGGTCCATCCCCAAATCCGGCAATAGGCCAGACGTCGATGCTGCAGTTGCCTATGGCAAGCGCATCAAGCTCTATCCTTTCAGCCAGGCGTCCAACCCGCCGGATACAGTTTTTGTCGACGCCCTTGGCAAGGTCTATGATTCTACCATTCCATACGATCTGCGCTTCTTCCAGGCGCTCGACCGCTTCGTGCAGAGCGAGCCATGGCTCGTCCGCGACAAGGCCATGATCGACCAGCTGAAATCGCTCGGCATCGAAAAGGGCAAGGCCTTCCAGCCGAACCAGGCCACACAGGACATCTTGGCAGCAGCGGCCATCGAAGCACATGCATGGCTGGACTTGCAGTATGAAACCACCTTCCCTCCTTACTATGACGAACGCCAGTGGGTTTTTCCGATTTCACCCGATGCGGTCCAAGGTCTGCAGACCCAGTATGCAGACCCGGACAGCTATGCAGTTGATGGCCGCGGCGTCACCTATACGATGGCATTTTTCAGCACCAAGCATGCGGGGGTTGGACAGTTCTATCTGATGACGATCAAGGACAAGGACGGCGCGCCGCTTGACGGCTCCAGCACCTATCGTTTCACCATCCCTGCGCATCCTCCGGTCAAGCAATATTGGTCCGCCACGGTCTACGACCGCGCCACTCACGCCCTCATTCGCGAACAGAAAATACTTAGCCGGTCCTCACTAAGCCCCGGTTTGGCAGCGAACGCGGATGGCTCAGTAGAGGTGTTTTTCGGCCCCACCGCTCCGCAAGGGAAGGACACGAACTGGGTGCCGACTGACCCGACCGGAAAGTTCGAGGTCCTCTTCCGTTTCTATGGCCCGGAGAAACCCCTGTTCGACAAGACATGGATACTCAACGATCTTGAAAAGATGAAGTGAGGGAGGCAGCAGGCGACTTTTTATAAGTCCACGCGGACTGCGGCGGGCAGCGAAGGAGGAAAGTATGGGCACGGGAGCAACGTCGGACAGTGATCGGAACGTAACGCGCGGGTCCTGCCATTGCGGCGCTGTCCGATGGGAGTTTCGCTGCGAGATCCCCGATGCGACCATATGCAACTGCACTGCATGCCGACGCTACGGCGTATTGTGGGCCTATGACTATGATGGCGGGGCGATCCATATCGAAGACCCAACCGGCGCCCTCACCGCCTATGTTGGTGCGACGCGCTCACTGATATTCAATTTCTGCAGACATTGCGGCAATCTCGTCAGCTGGCGCGGCCTGCAAGCCAACGACAAAGGCCAGACCAGAATCGCGATCAACCTGCGGCTCGCCGAGCCGGATGAGGTGGCCCGGATCCCGCTCCAGCGCATTGATGGGCTCCATAGTTTCGAGGATCTGGAACGCGACGGGCGCACGGTCGCGGAGGTGTGGTTCTGAACATCCGTAACCGCTACGAGCCTGAATTCAAGTCAGGAACATCGCGGCGAACAGCAGGGCAACGATGGCAATCGCGCCGACCCGCAATTTCCAGTTGGCTGTGCGTGCCCGTTTCGGGGGTTCCTGGTCGGCGGGTGGCCGATCATCGACCTCGGCCTGGTAAGCCAGGAAGGCAACCACCGCAATCGCCAGGATCAAGGTAAGGTCATGCATCTCTTAAACTCTCCGAAATCAATCTCGCGACCGAGGAGAACCCTGAGGCAGCACAGGAGACCAGCGTTTGCCAGTCTCCGGCACGATCACAATTATGGCGCCTTTAGCCCGTCGAGCGCGAGGTTGAGGGCCAGCACATTCACCACCGGTTCGCCCATGAAGCCAAGTTCGCGACCCTCGACTTGCCGGTCCACCAGCTGACGCAGGCTAGCCTCGTCCATTCCCCGTGCCTTGGCGACACGCGGCACCTGGAAATAGGCCGCTTCCGGCGAGATGTGAGGGTCGAGCCCGCTTCCGGAGGTCGTCACCAGATCCATCGGTACTGCCGCATCAGCATTGGTTTCCTTGAGCGCCGCAGCATCGGCCTTGATCCGCTCGATCAGCTTCGGATTGGTCGGGCCGAGGTTGGAGCCGCTGGAAGCGGCAGCGTTATAGCCGTCGCCGGCCGCCGAGGGCCTGCCGTGGAAGTATTGTTCGCCTGTAAAGGCCTGACCGATCAATTCGGAGCCGACGACAGTGCCACCCTTTTCGATCAGGCTTCCATTGGCCTGACGCGGGAAGATCGCTTGGGCGAGACCTGTCATGCCGAGCGGGTAGATGAGGCCGGTGATGACGGTCAGCGCCACGATCATGACCAGCGCGGGTTTGAGTTGTTTCAACATTGGAATGATCCTTATGCAAGGCCGAGGCTGGTTATGATCACGTCGATGGCCTTGATGCCAACGAAGGGAACGATCACGCCGCCAAGGCCATAGATGAGAAGATTGCGCCGCAAGAGCGAGGCGGCGCCGACCGCCCGGTATTTGACGCCCTTCAGCGACAGCGGGATGAGCGCGACGATGATCAGAGCATTGAAGATGATCGCCGAAAGGATCGCACTCTGCGGCGTCTGCAGGCCCATGATATTGAGCGCGCCGAGTTGCGGATAGAAGGCAAGGAACATCGCCGGAATAATGGCGAAGTATTTGGCGATGTCGTTGGCGATCGAAAACGTCGTCAGCGCGCCGCGGGTCATCAGCAACTGCTTGCCGATGCCGACGATTTCGATGAGCTTGGTCGGATCGCTGTCGAGATCGACCATGTTGCCGGCCTCGCGAGCGGCGACGGTGCCAGTGTTCATCGCCACGCCGACATCCGCCTGCGCCAGAGCCGGAGCATCGTTGGTGCCGTCGCCGCACATGGCAACGAGCTTGCCCTTCGCCTGTTCATCACGGATGAGGGTCAGCTTGTTCTCCGGGGTTGCCTGCGCGAGGAAATCATCGACGCCGGCTTCAGCAGCGATGGCAGCAGCGGTCAACGGGTTGTCGCCGGTGATCATCACAGTACGGATGCCCATGCGCCGCAATTCGGCAAAACGCTCGCGGATGCCGCCCTTGACGATATCCTTGAGGTGAACGATGCCGAGCAGCCTGCCGTCGCGCGCGACGGCAAGCGGGGTCCCGCCGGCCTTGGCGATACGGTCGGCGATAGACTGCAGATCGCGGACGACGTCGGCGCCAAGTCGCGGCACGATCGTCGCCACATTGCCGCCGACAGCTGCAACTGCAGCTACGGTCGACTGGTCGACATAGGCGAGCACGGCATCAACTGCACCCTTGCGGATCGAGGAGCCGTCAATATCGACGCCGCTCATGCGGCTTTGCGCCGTGAACGGCACGAAATCGGCGTGCAAGGTCTGCATGTCGCGGGCACGGATACCGTATTTCTCCTTGGCGAGGATGACGATCGAGCGGCCTTCCGGCGTCTCGTCTGCAAGCGATGCGAGTTGCGCGGCGTCGGCAAGTTCTTCTTCGGACACGCCCTTGACCGGGTGCAGTTCGGTTGCCTGCCGGTTGCCGAAGGTAATGGTGCCGGTCTTGTCCAGAAGCAGCGTATCGACGTCGCCCGCCGCCTCGACAGCACGCCCCGACATGGCGAGGACATTGAAGCGGACAAGGCGGTCCATGCCGGCGATACCGATAGCAGAAAGCAACGCGCCGATCGTCGTTGGTATGAGCGTCACGAACAGCGCGACAAGCACCACCACCGGAATGGCACCGCCGGCATAGGAGGCAAAGCTCGGTATGGTCGCAGTTGCGAGGACAAAGATCAGCGTCATGCCGGCAAGAAGGATATTGAGCGCGATCTCGTTCGGGGTCTTCTGGCGTTCGGCGCCTTCGACAAGCGCGATCATCCGGTCGAGAAAGGTCGAGCCCGCCGCAGCGGTAATGCGCACCCTCAGCCAGTCTGACAGCACCTGCGTGCCGCCGGTGACGGCGGAACGGTCGCCGCCGGACTCGCGGATGACCGGGGCCGACTCGCCGGTGATCGCAGATTCGTTCACCGAGGCGACCCCCTCGATGACTTCGCCGTCGGAAGGTATGATATCGCCGGCCTCGACGAGGACGAGATCGCCGACTTTAAGGCTCGAGCCGGGCACCAATTTGAACTTGGTGTCCTTTTCGCTCGAAAGTAGCTTGGCCTGGGTTTCGGTCCGGGCCTTGCGGAGCGAATCCGCCTGCGCCTTGCCGCGCCCTTCCGCGACGGCCTCGGCAAAATTGGCAAAGAGCACCGTGAACCAGAGCCAGAGGATGATCTGGAAGGTGAAGCCGAGGCTTTCGCTGCCAGATGCAAGATCTTTAAGAAAGAGAACCGTGGTCAAAGCCGAGACGACGGCAACAACGAACATCACCGGGTTGCGGGCAAGGCTGCGCGGGTCGAGCTTCTTGAAGGCGCCGCCTATGGCCGGCAGCAGGATGGACGAGTCGATGAGACTCGGAGATTTGGACTGGCTCATGAGAGACTCCAGCTGTGAAGATGAATGAGGGCATATGCAGCGAGCCAGATCAGCATCGTCATCAGCGTCATGCCGAGAATGATGTCCGAGGCGCGCACGCGCTTGGCAGCACCCCGCGCCAGTTTCTTGGCGCGGGTCTGCGGGTTGAATTGCAAGTAACCGTGACGCATGGCGGGCTCCATCAGAACGTCTGGCCAAGGCCGAGGGCGAGGTGTTCGACGATCGGGCCAACGGCGAGTGCCGGAAAGAAGGTGAGACCTCCGACGATCAGGATGACTCCGACCAGGAGCCCAACGAAAAGCGGGCTGTGCGTCGGGAACGTTCCGGCGGATTCAGGAACCGTCTTCTTTGTCACGAGCGAACCTGCGATCGCCAATGCGGGAATGATGACAAAGAAGCGGCCGACCCACATGCCGATGCCAAGTGTGACGTTGTACCAGGGCGTATTGCCGGTGAGACCGCCGAAAGCCGAGCCGTTGTTGGCGGCCGCCGAGGTATAGGCATAGAGGATCTCGGAAAACCCGTGCGGACCGGCATTTGCGACCGAGGCGACGGCCGAAGGCAGGACGCTGGCGGCGGCGGTGAAACCGAGCATGGCGAGCGGCAGGCACAGAACGGCGAGCATCGCCATCTTGACTTCCTTGGCCTCGATCTTCTTGCCGAGATATTCGGGCGTGCGTCCAACCATCAGGCCGGCAATGAAGACGGCGATTATGACGTAGAGCAGGATACCGTAAAGCCCGGCGCCGACGCCGCCGATGACAAGTTCGCCAAGCATCATGTTGATGAGCGGCACCATGCCGCTGATCGCCATGAAGCTGTCGTGCATCGCATTGACCGCGCCGCAGGAAGCGGCCGTCGTTATCACGGCAAAGAGCGCCGAAAGGACGATGCCGAACCGCGCCTCCTTGCCTTCCATGTTGCCGCCGTCGATGCCGAGCGCGTGAACGAGCGGGTTGCCGGCGGCTTCGCCCCAGTAGCAAATGACGACGCCGACGAGGAAAAGAACGCCCATCGCTGCGAAGATCGCCCAGCCCTGCCGCTGATTGCCGACCATACGGCCGAACACATTGGTGAGCGCCGCGCCGATGGCAAAGATCGTCACCATCTGGATGAGGTTCGAGATGGCATCGGGGTTTTCGAAGGGGTGCGCGGAATTGACGTTGAAGAACCCGCCGCCATTGGTGCCGAGCATCTTGATGGCAAGCTGCGTCGCAACAGGTCCGACTGCAATCGTCTGCTTCGCGCCTTCGAGCGTCGTCGCGTCGATATAGCTTCCAAGGGTCTGGGGCACGCCGAGATAGACGTAAACCAGCGTCAGCACCACGCAGAGCGGCAGGAGCACGTAGAGCGTGCTGCGCGTCATGTCGACCCAGAAATTGCCGACGGTCTTGCCGGACGCTCGGGCAAAGCCGCGGAGAAGCGCGATGGCGATAGCGATGCCGGTGGCCGCTGAAACGAAGTTCTGCACGGTAAAGCCGGCCATCTGCACGAGATAGGACATCGTGCTCTCGCCGCCATAGTTCTGCCAATTGGTATTTGTGACGAAGCTGACTGCGGTGTTGAAAGCGAGCCCCGGTTCCGTTGCGCCCATGCCGGCGGGGTTGAGCGGCAACACGCCCTGCAGGCGCTGCAAGGCATAAAGCAGGGCGAAACCAGCAATATTGAAGAGCAGAAGCGCGACCGCATAGGTCAGCCAGTGCTGCTCCTCGCGCTCATTCGTGCCGGCGAGGCGGTAAAGGCCTCGCTCAATAGGCACCAGGACAGGCGAAAGCAGTGTTCGCTCGCCGCTAAAAACGCGCGTCATATAACCGCCGAGCGGTTTGACGAGCACAATGATGATCCCGCAAAAGACGAGAATCTGTATCCAGCCGTTGATAGTCATGAATTCAGCTTTCCAAGCCTCAGAAGCGCTCTGGGCGAACGAGGGCGTAGGTGAGATAGGCGAGCAGGAAGAGGGTCACCGCGCCGCCGAGAATATAGTCGAGGGTCATCTCGCGCTCCTCCAGTCAAAGACTGTCGCAGGCTTTGGTATAAGCCAGCGAGAGGACGATCAGCACCACGCCGACCCCGAGAAAGATCAAATCCATCGCAGATACTCCTTGTTATCCATGGACCCGATCAAAGCGGTCAACCCATGGATAAGGTTATAAAATCTCAATCAGAGACGGCCCCGGCAACTATTGCCGGAGCTCTCCTGATGGCGCGGAGTATGACTCTTTACGAAATAGGAATTCGAGACGGCGTCAGCCGCAAACGCATAAGGATTCCATAAGGAACGCCGGGCACAAGGGGCCAGCACCGGGCGACCAGTACAGTTCCAGAACTTGCGGTAGTGCCGATGGGGGATCAAACTCCGCATTGAAGGGCAGGAATGCGCTTCCCGCCCAACGGAGGACTGATCATGAACGATTTGGGCTTATCTACCCTGGAATCCGGTAAGAAGAACATCAGTGCCAGTGCAGTCGAAGCGCTCGCCGCACAAATGCGCGGGAGCCTTATTGGCGAAAAGCACGCTTCCTATGACGAGGCACGGTCGATCTGGAATGGCATGATCGACCGGAGGCCCGGCCTCATCATTCGTTGTGCCGATGCACACGACGTCGTCAATGCGGTGCGTTTTGCGCGGGGTGACGGTTTACTCGTTTCCGTCCGCGGCGGCGGGCACAACATAGCCGGCAGCGCCGTTTGCGACGGCGGCGTGGTGATTGACCTGTCGCAGATGAAATTCGTGCAGGTCGATGCTGCGGCGAAGCTTGCGCGAATCGAACCGGGCGCCACATTGGCCGATGTCGATCGAGAAACCCAGGCCTTCGGATTGGCTGTTCCCACCGGCATCAACTCCACCACCGGTATTGCCGGGCTGACACTCGGCGGCGGTTTTGGCTGGATCACCCGCAAGTTCGGCCTGACGATCGACAATCTCCTTTCGGCCGACGTTGTAACGGCTGATGGCGAACTTGTGCATGCGAGCGAGGCCGAGCACCCCGACCTTTTCTGGGCCCTGCGCGGCGGCGGCGGAAACTTCGGCATCGTTACCGCCTTCGAGTTTCAATTGAACAAGGTCGGACCCGACGTCCTCGCCGGACTCGTCGTGCATCCTTTCGCCGATGCCGAAGCCGTCCTCAAGGAATACCGGGCCGCGCTCGAAACGGCGCCGGATGAACTCACCTGCTGGACCGTCATGCGGCAGGCGCCCCCGTTGCCGTTTCTTTCCGCCGAATGGCACGGCAAGGAGGTGCTTATACTCGCCATGTGCTATTGCGGCGCAGTGCAAGACGGCGAACAGGCGACAAAGCGGCTGCGCTCGATCGGCAAGCCGATCGCCGATGTCGTCGGCCCGGCGCCCTTTGCCGGTTGGCAACAGGCTTTCGATCCACTGCTTGCGCCGGGCGCGCGCAACTATTGGAAGAGCCACGACCTTGCCGAACTGTCGGATGCTTCGATCAAAGTCTTGACCGAAGCCGTGCGAAATCTTCCGGGTCCCGAGTGTGAGATCTTCACCGCCCATGTTGGCGGAGCCGCTGGCCGCGTCCCCCTTGAGGCAACAGCGTTTCCGCAACGCAACTCGCACTTCGTGATGAACGTCCATGCGCGCTGGCAAACACCGGAAATGGACAAGGCGTGTATCGGATGGGCGCGTGGCCTCTATGACGCCATGAGGCCGCATGCGACTGGAACGGCCTATATCAACTTCATGCCCGGCGATGAAGTTGACCGTGTCGAGGAAGCTTATGGCAGCAACTACAAACGGCTCGCCGCGCTCAAACACCGCTACGATCCGCAAAATCTCTTCCGGATGAACCAGAACGTGAAGCCGAAGGCGAGTTAGGCTGTCAGTAGTAAAGGGCGAAAGACGGCCGCACTACCGTCTTTCGCAACTATGCTATGTTGAGACATCCGAACCAGGGAGACCAATCATGGATGCTGCTCAACTGCGCGCAATCCAGGCGCCCATCAAGGATCGCTACCGCACAAACCCCGAGGACGCTTTCATCACGCTTAAAGCGCAAGGGAGCATCGACGACCAGAACATAGCCTGCAAGGTGGAAACAGGGCGGGCGCTCGCCGTCGCGGGGCTGCACACGGCCACTGGCGGCAGCGGCATGGAGGTTTGCTCAGGCGACATGTTGCTTGAAGCCCTCGTGGCCTGCGCCGGCGTAACTCTCAAGGCCGTGGCCACGGCTCTTGAAATTCCCTTGAAATCCGGCAGTGTCGCGGCAGAAGGCGACCTCGACTTCCGTGGCACGCTCGGTGTTGAAAGGGACGCGCCTGTCGGCTTCAAGCAAATCCGTCTCGTCTTCGATCTCGACACCGATGCGCCGCAAGACAAGCTGGATCAATTGCTGAAGCTCACCGAACGCTATTGCGTGGTGTACCAGACCGTTCGCAATGGACCGGCGGTTGAGATCACGCTCCGGCATAGCCAAGGTTGAGCGGCACCCTCGCCTGCCAACAATCTGCTGGTGCACTTTGAACCAAGACATGTCAAACTCTCGGCGTAGCAGTCTATGGGGGAGAGACGAACATGCGTGGTGCAGGTGCACTCATTCTGTTAGCGACATTTGCAATGGCCGGATGTCAGTCGACAACTGGCGACGATGCGAACGCAGTTCCCGCATCAACCCTGCCGCCCGGCATGGCCGCAACCGCGACAGTGGGAGGTGGTGGTGCGCCTACAGACCTTGCCGATCTCGTCAACAAGCCCGCAAAGTCAGCCGCAAGCCAGATGACGGCACGTGGCTACGCCTCCGTGAGCTTCCAGGACAATACGGCTTACTGGTGGAACGCGAGGACCCAAGTCTGCGCCAGCGTCGTCACCGCCAACGGCAAATTCCAGTCGATAGGAACGGCGACAGCCCGCTTCTGCGGTCAGTAAATCCGTCTCCATTTTGCGTCGATCGTCGCCATGGGAAACAGGTTGACGCAAGCGCGGACCTGTAGAAGTGGACGCGGCAAAGCGAGGCATTGCCGATCACAAAAGGCAGGCGCAGAGTGGCGACTCGCCAATCCAGAGATGCGGTAACAGTCATGGAAGAATGGGATCCGGTAGTCGTCAAAATGCTCAGCATTTTCATGCCGACTGCCTTTGAAGGGCGAGCGTCGATCAAACGACATTCGCGCTTTGTGCACTATACGACCGCAGCAAACCTCTTCCGCATTCTCGACAGGCAGCAAGTCTGGTTTCGAAATGCGAGGTGCATGAATGACGACGGTGACACGGAATACGCGGCCGCAAAGGTTCAGGAATGGCTGAACGATAGCAGCCGCACCGCGCAACTCGCGCAGACGCTCGAATTCTGCATGCCCGGCATCTGGCAGGACGGGGTAAAGAAATTCGAGCTGTGGCTGCCGCGATTGCGCAACGAGACCTATGTCTTGTCCGTTGCCGAGCACGATCTCGAAGAGCACTCGACCGGTCGGCTATCGCTGTGGCGGGCCTTCGACGACGAGGAAGTCGCCGTTGCCGCCGTCGTGAACGTCGCGCCATTCATACAAATGACCGATGCACTGCAGGCATATCCCGGCCCGGTGACCTACTGGACCAACAAGCAGTTTGACGACGAGTTCAAACTTGTGGCCCACCGTGTCGCTTCCAACCGGGATTTTCTGGCAAAGCTCAGCAAGGGTGCGCTCACGGAAGTCGTGTTCCTAATGCTGCTTTTCGCAGTGACTTGCTGGAAGCATCCGGGCCTGCGTGATGAGCGCGAATGGCGCGTTCTGACCAATCCCTTGCTCTGGCCTTCAAAACGGCTCTTCAAGACGCACGAGGTTATCGACCGAATCCCGCAGCCCGTCTACGCGTTGCCGCTGAAGAATGACCCGGGCAACCATTTGACCGGCATCGAACTGCCCGAACTAATCGACCGCATCATTATCGGACCAACGGATCAGGCAGGCCCCATCAGGGATGCGATCATTGCGAAACTGGCTGAGATTGGCGTGAATGACCCGGATTCGAAGGTTGTTGCCTCCGGCCTGCCATTGCGCACCAGCAGATTGGGCTGATCAGTGCAGGAGGGTCGGCCTCGGCCTGCCAACTTACCCTTGGCTTCTCCCAAGGAGCCGGGAGACCCGCACTTCGACCGAAATAGCCACATCCTCACGACGTGCAAGCGCGAGGTCATCGATGACTTCCATCATGGCTGAAAGAATTTCGTCACGATGCCAGCCGGCATCGCACGCCCTGCCGACGAGTTCAATCACCTCGTCCTCAATCGCCAACTGACACTGATGAAATCGCGCTGGATGGGTGCGCGGGCGTTGCGGCCTTTCGATGGTCATCGTCAGTTCCCCCCAAAGTTTAACAGCACGCGTTCCAGCATGAGCAGCGCATCGCCGGGAAGTGCCTCTTTGGGTTTTAACGTAGCGCGCACCCACGCGTCTATCCATATGCGATTTTATTCGTCGCATCACGATTCAGTCAACGCGCCGAAGCGGCGTTGCCGAGTGAGGTTTTTGGGCGCCAGAGCTAATTTGCTCCAGTTTCGCGCAATGTCTGACCGGACCCTGTTCGGGACTATCGAACAATCTGAAATGTCACGGCGCAGCAAAACGCCGCGCCGTGACAATGGATTTATTCGGCTGCGGCGAGCCGCTGCTCGATTTCAACCGGAACCGAAGCGATCGTCTTGAGGATCTGCGAAGCGATCTCGTAGGGGTTGCCCTGGGAATTCGGACGGCGATCTTCCAGATAACCGCGGTAGCCGCTGTTGACGAAGCTGTGCGGAACGCGGATCGAGGCACCACGGTCGGCAATGCCGTAGCTGAACGTGTGGATCGACTGAGTTTCGTGCTTGCCCGTCAGGCGCATGTGGTTGTCCGGGCCATAGACGGCGATGTGATCGGCGCGCGCCGATTCAAATGCTGCCATCAGGTCCTCGAAATACTCCTTGCCGCCAACTTCGCGCATGTAGGTGGTCGAGAAGTTGGCATGCATGCCCGAGCCGTTCCAGTCCGTATCGCCGAGCGGCTTGCAGTGCCATTCGATGTCGATTCCATACTTTTCGGTCAGGCGGAGCATCAGGTAACGTGCGAGCCAGACTTCGTCGGCAGCCTTCCTGGAGCCCTTTCCGAAAATCTGGAATTCCCACTGGCCCTTGGCGACTTCGGCGTTGATGCCTTCATGATTGATGCCGGCAGCAAGGCACACGTCGAGGTGTTCTTCAACGATCTTGCGGGCGACGTCGCCGACATTGCTATAACCAACGCCTGTATAGTACGGCCCTTGCGGCGCCGGGTAACCGGCTTCCGGGAAACCGAGCGGACGACCGTTTTTGTAGAAGAAGTATTCCTGTTCGAAGCCGAACCAGGCGCCGTCATCGTCAAGGACGGTTGCGCGCTTATTGGAAACGTGCGGTGTGACGCCATCTGGCATCATGACTTCGCACATGACGAGAACGCCGTTCGTGCGCTCCGGATCCGGATAAACGGCAACCGGCTTCAACACGCAATCCGAGCTGCGGCCTTCGGCCTGATTGGTGGAGCTGCCATCGAAGCCCCAGAGAGGAAGCTGTTCAAGCGTGGGGAATTCCGCGAATTCCTTTATCTGCGTCTTGCCGCGAAGATTCTGTACCGGTTCGTGACCGTCGAGCCAGATGTACTCGAGCTTGTATTTTGTCATTTTGCGTTCTCTCACACGTAATTTGCCTAGTGATCCTGCCGCAAGCGTCTCGTTGATTTGGGCGCGACTTGCTGGATGATTTCATTAAAGCAATTTGTGTGCCAACTGACGCGATGGGTGTGGGGCGCCGGGCAAAATCGAGGAATCGCCGGTTTCGTGAACGGCTCACGCCCGCCGACGACCCGATGCCCTTTCGTCGATGACATATATATCGGCCTACGCTCAAAAATTCGACACGTAAGGGCGTCGATTTGCCTATGTTTTGAGCAGGTTGGGGGGGCGTTACTCTGCTGCCTCGGGAACATGGGCGCTACGCGACAGCCGCTTTGCGGCCTTGCCGAGAAGCCGCGACAGGTCTTCCATATAGAGGAAGATCACCGGCGTGATGAACAGCGTAAGTATCTGGGAAACGATGAGGCCGCCGACAACCGCGACACCGAGCGGCTGACGCAACTCGGAACTTGCGCCTGCACCAATCGCGATTGGAATTGTGCCCATCAATGCAGCAAGCGTCGTCATCATGATAGGCCGGAAACGGACAAGGCACGCTTGGCGGATGGCATCAAGCGACGTTTCGCCCGCCCTTTGCCGGACCAGCGCGAAGTCGATCATCATGATGGCGTTTTTCTTGACGATACCGATCAGCATCAGGATGCCGATGATGGCGATGACGCTGAGGTCGTAGCCGAAGAGCTCGAGTGTGGCCAGCGCGCCTGCGGCAGCAGCGGGCAGTCCGGTCAGGATGGTCAGCGGGTGAACGAAGCTCTCGTAGAGAATTCCAAGCACAATGTAGATCGTCAAAATCGCCGCGCCGACAAGCAAGCCCTGATTTGCCAGCGATTGCTCGAATACCTGGGCCGTTCCCGTGAAGGTGGAGGTTATCGTCGTTGGCACGCCGAGCTGCGTCTTCAGCGTGTCGAGTTCCTGTATCGCCTGACCGAGCGACACGCCCTGCGGCAGGTTGAACGAGATCGTGACTGCGGGGAGCTGGCCGAGCTGGTTGACTGCAAGGAGACCCGTGGTGCGCTCCACCCGGGCGAAGGCAGAAAGCGGAATGAGCTTGTTGGTCGTGGTCGAGCGGATCTGCATCTGGTCGAGCTTGTCGGCTGTCCACGGAATATCGGGGTCAAGCTCGACGATGACCTCGTAGCTGTCGCCTGTGGCGAAGATGGTCGATGCCTGGTTCGTGCCGAACGCGTAATAAAGCGTATTACGAAGCTGGTCCGAATTGATGCCGAGCAATTGCGCCTTGTCGTGATCGATGACGAGGTTGGCCTGTAGGGCATTGTTCTGCAGATTGCTCGACACATCCACGAATGTCTGCCGCTCCTGCTGCATGGCGAGCAGCATTTTTTGCGACCAGGGATAGAGATCCGTCGAACTGACACTCTGCAGTACATATTGATACTGTGCATTCGAGGATACGCCGCCGATACGCAGGTTCTGAACGGCGACGGGATAGCTGGTAATGCCCGGAATTTTTGCCAGCGTCTGCCGCAGGTCACGCAGAAGTTCTTCCAACGGCATCCGTTCGGACTTCGGCTTCAGCTCCACGAACAGCCGCCCTTGATTGAGGCTTGCGGAGTTGAAACCGCCGCCTACGCTGGAAACCACATGGGCAACATAGGGACGGCCGGATACGGCACTCGCCACCTGCTTTTGCAGTGCCACCATCGCATCATAAGAGATGTCCTGCCGCGCTTCCGTCGAGATGGATAGTTGTCCGATATCTTCGGTCGGAAGGAAGCCCTTGTTGATCGTCGAAAAGAGGTAGACCGTGGCGACAACGGTCAGAAGGAAAACGACAAGGATGACTGGACGGGCACGCAGGCAAATGTCGAGCAGGCGCCCATAACCTCCCTGAACAGCGTCGAATATGCGTTCGGTCAGGGGTGGCTTCTTCTTTTCCGTCTCGTTCTGGTGGCCGCGCAATTGACTGCAGAGCATCGGCGTCAGCGTGAGCGATATAAGAGCCGAGGCGCAGATCGCAACGGTGACGACGACCGCGAATTCATTGAATATGCGTCCGACGACGCCGCCCATCAAAAGGATGGGAATGAACACCGCCACCAGCGAAGTGGTGATTGAAATAATGGTAAAGCCGATCTCCTCGCTGCCCTTCAGCGCCGCTTCGAATGGGGGCATCCCCTCTTCGATATGCCGGGTTATGTTTTCGAGCATGACGATGGCGTCGTCGACGACGAGACCCACCGAAAGTGTCAGACCCAGAAGCGAAATATTGTCGATGGAAAAGCCGAGGACATACATCGCCCCGAGCGTGGCGATAAGCGACAGGGGAACCGCGACGACGGGAATCAGCGTAGCGGAGAGCCGGCGCAAGAAGACGAAGATCACCAATATAACAAGGGCAATCGTCAGAAGCAGGGTGAACTGCACATCGGAGACGGCCTGGCGGATGGATGCCGAACGATCGTTGACGATATGAATGCTGGCCGATGGGCCGAGATCCTTTTCGAACTGCGGCAGGATTTCGCGCACGCGGTCCACCACGTCTACCGTATTGGCGCCGGGCTGCCGGAACACGGCCAGCACTAGCGATGGCTTGCCGTCATAGCGGCTCTCGGTCTGGGTCGTCGCGACCGAATCGATGACGCGCGCTACATCGCCGAGCCGCACCATCTTTCCGTTGGGCGCGGCAACGATGATCTGACGGAAAGTATCAGCGTTTTCCGCCTGGGTATTGGCCTGGATCGCCATCTGCTGCGTCGGGCTCGATATGGTGCCGACCGGAGCAATCGAGTTCTTCGCCGCCACCGCGGTGGTCAATTCGTCGAGGCCGATGCCGCGCGCCGTTGCCGCATTGGGATCGACTTCGACGCGCACCGCATATTGCTTGGTACCCAGAACCTGGACTTCGCCAACACCGCTGATCGTCGAGAAAGCCGGCGACATGACATTTTCGGCGTAGTCGTCGAGCTTCGAGAGCTGCATCGTGTCGCTCTGCAACGCAACGAGAACCACCGGTGCATCGGCGGGATTGGTCTTCCGGTAGCTCGGCGGGGTCGTCATATTCGGCGGCAGGCGGCGGAGCGTACTGGCGATCGCCGCTTCGACATCGGCTGCGGCCTGGTCGATGTCGCGGTTGAGATCGAATTCGAGCGTGATCTGGGTCGAGCCGAGCGTGCTTGTCGAACTGATCGTCGAAATGGCCTGGATTGTTGAAAACTGCTTGATAAGCGGCGTTGCGACCGCATTGGCCATCGTATCGGGCGATGCACCGGGGAGCTTCGCCGAAACCGTTACGATGGGAAAATCGACCTGCGGCAGGGCCGCAACCGGCAGGAACTTATAGGCAAATATCCCCGAAGCTGCGAGTGCGACGGACAATAGTATCGTCGCAATCGGCCGCCGGATGAAGAGTGCAGAAAGATTCATTGGGCGGCCTCGACGCTCAGCGCCTTGTTGTCACTGCCAGGGTCTGGCACGGGGGCTGCTTGCGCCTCCTTCGTCGTCGTTTGCACAGTCGCCCCGTCCTGGAGGTGCAATTGGCCGTCAACCACGACCTGATCGCCGGGCTGGATGCCCGATGCGATGACAGCGGTTTCGCCGACGGTATTGGCGAGCGTCACGTTCTGCATAGCCACTTTCTTGTCGGGATGGACAAGGAAGACAAATGAGCCGCTATTGCCCTGCTGCACGGCGATAAGGGGAACAGTCGTCGCATCCTTCTGCAGACTGAGATCGACAACGGTTTTCACATATTGCCCGGGCCAAAGCGCTCCATCCTCATTGGCAATATCGGCCTTGAGGACGATGGTGCCGGAGGCGGTGTCGACGCTGGAATCGATGAAGTTGAGCGTCCCGGTCGCGATAACATCATTGCTGCCCGGAAGCTTTATCTGGACGGACGCCGGATGACTGGCGACCGCCGCCCGCAACGCCGGCAAATCGCTTTCGGCAAGCGTGAACGCGACGCGCAGCGGAGCCATGCGGGTGATCGTCAAAAGGTTCGTCGTATCGGCGGTGCGTACCAGATTGCCGACGGAGGTATTGACGACCCCGACGCGGCCGTCGATCGGAGCCTTGATCGTCGTATAAGAAAGTTGGACCTGATCCGCCGCGATTTGCGCCTTGTCCATATCGATCGTCGCCTCGATGACCTTTACCGCGGCATCCGCCTGATAGGCCTGCTGGTCCGTACCCACACGTTGCTTGGCAAGATCCTGCGCGCCCGAAAGATCGAGTTTCGCCGACACGAGGCTGGCTTCATCCTTCGCAAGCAAGGACTGGTCCTTGGCAAGCGTTGCATTGAGCGCTCGATCGTCCAGTTTGAAAAGCACGTCGCCGGCTTTGATCATCTGGCCATCGATGACGTGCTTTTCGACCACGACGCCGTCAATCTGCGGGCGAACCGCGACGGTCTCGATGGGCTCGATCGACCCGACGACCGTTTTCGTTACCGGAACGTCCTCTTTCTTCGCCTCTGCAACCACGACGAGTGGCACGATGGCATTGCGCTTCTTTGTCTGCGCCTGTGCATTGCCCCCGCTTGCGGAGAGCGAGCCTGTCGGCATTGCGCCCTTGTCCGGTGCAGAGGCACGAAGCGAGAGTTCGGGATAGGCGAGAAAATAGCCGACGCCGATCATGACCGGAATGGCGATCACAAGGCCTATACGCTTCATGAGGTGTTCTCTTTCTCGAACTCTATCGAACATGTCAGAACTACCCCTCCGGCAGCCCATTACAAATTATAGTTTTGTAATATTCATAAGGTGCACGGCTTCGTTTCACGTCCCACCTATAGGCGGCAATTGGGTTTTTCGCGGGGCGCGGGCCAGCCATCAACTGTCGGTCACGCAATTGTTACGATTTAACCCAGGTTGCGAAGGGTTGGATGAACCTGCGACGTCGACGGTGCCCGCAGGCGAAAAACGCTTCACTGAATTTTTCGCTTGTCACGGGACTGTTATAAAAAGACAGTACAAGGAAAATAATTGCGCAGCTGTGCAATACGGGGAAGAAAATGACCAGGCAGGCTTTTCTCAAGGTAGAGAATCTCAGTGTAGGCTATGGCGGGACAACCGTGCTGACCGATCTTGACCTTTCGATCGGCAAGGGCGAATTCGTGGCGCTTCTCGGCTCGTCCGGCTGCGGGAAGACAACACTCTTAAGAACAATCGCCGGCTTTGCCAAACCCTCGGCCGGAGCAGTCTCGGTCGCCGGACGCGACGTAACGCAATTGCCTCCGGACAAACGCGGCATGGCTCTCGTCTTTCAATCCTACGCGCTGTGGCCGCACATGACGGTCGCGCAGAACATCGGCTACGGACTGAAGCTGCAGGGGCGCTCGCGTGGTGAGATCGAAAAGCGGGTGACCGAAATGCAGGCGCTGCTTGGCCTTGGCGGCCTTGGCAGTCGCAAACCCGGCCAGCTTTCAGGCGGCCAACGCCAGCGCGTGGCGCTTGGCCGGGCACTGGCGATCGATCCCGAAATCCTGCTCCTCGATGAGCCCTTGTCAAACCTCGATGCGCGGATCCGGCTGACAGTGCGCCATGAAATTCGCTCGCTGCAGAAGCGGCTCGGCATCACCGCCATTCATGTCACCCATGATCGAGAAGAGGCCATGGTAATGGCCGATCGCATCGTCATCATGAACGCGGGGCGCATCGAACAGCAGGGAACGCCGGAAGACGTCTACAACAGGCCGGCTTCACCCTTCGTTGCCGCCTTCATGGGCGCCGAAAACCTTCTGACAATGCAGGCAAGGGTGAGCGGCGAACATATCGAGCTGATGGAGAGCGCGATGAGCCCACCGACCGTGACAGGACGTGGCGGCCGGGACGTCACAAGCGGGCCGGTTGAACTGCGTTTTCGCGCCGAGGCCGCGAGCCTCGTCCGCAACGGCGAGAAGACGACGCCTGCAGCTGGCGCCCTCGAGTTGCGCGGCCAGGTGGCAAGCGTCACCTATCCCGGCGGACATTGGCGCCATGCCGTGCATCTCGGCAACCAGGAGATTCTCGTCGACGCCGACCGGCCCTTCGATCAGGGCGAAACAGTGAAGGTACATGTGCCGGAGAGTTCGCTCTTCATCTTCAACGCGTGATGGAGTTCGCACGGAGTTATGGCGCCCTACCTAAGTGCGCCAGGGAATAGAGTTGATAACCAAATCTTGCTCAGGGAGTTACGGAATGAAACATCTTCTTCAAGCTTCGATCATCCTCGGCCTCGCCACAACACCGGCGGCCGCCGCGGATCTTACTGTCGTGACCGCAGGCGACCAGAACATGGTCGATTATGTGAATGATTACCTTGCTCCGCTCTTCGAGAAGGAAAATCCCGGCGCGAAGGTGCGCGTTGTCGGAACGGGCCCAGGCGATGCCGGTTCGCAGAAGATCGTCGAGCGCTTCGACGCGCAGGCGAAAGCCAACGCAGACAAGTGGGATGTGGACGTCGCTGTCGTCCACGAAAAATTCGCCGGACCCCTCGTCGCCGACGGCTACCTTGAAGCCTACAAATCCAAGATTCCGTCCGGTGAGATGGTGACGAGCGAAAAGGCGAAGCTTGCGCTCGGCGCCAATGTCGATGGCTATGTCATGCCCATGTTCTCGAGCCAGACCGCCATTGCCTACAATCCGGCCACGGTGCCCAATCCGCCGAAGAGCTATCAGGAGCTCGTAAGCTGGGCCAAGGAAAATCCGAAGCAGTTCGGCTATAACGGCATCAAGGGCGGCGCTTCTGGGGTCAGCTTCGTCATGGGCTGGATCTATGCTTTCGGCGATGGCGATGCGACAAAGCTGATGAACGGACCCTTCGAGGAAGCCGAAACCAAAAAGTGGGACAAGGCTTTCGCCAGCCTCAAGGATTTTACCACCAACGCGACGCTCACGCCTGGCAATGCCGGGACACTTGACATGCTGAGCCGCGGCGAAATCGCCATGGGTCCGGTCTGGGTCGATATGTTCTATTCGTGGAAAGCGGACGGCAAGCTTCCGCCGGAAATGAAACTGATCCTGCCTGCGCCGGGCATGCCAGGCCAGCCCATGCACTATGTCATTCCCGCGAAGAGCCCGAATACGGAACTCGCCGAGAAGTTCGTTGCACTGGCAACCAGCCCGAAAGTGCAGGCCGATGGAATCGTCAAGCGCTTCAACTGGTATCCGGGCATTGACGCGAAATTCGTGCAGCCGGAACTGGACAAGGCGAGCTGGGACAAGCTCTTCGTCGATATCACGCCTGATGACCTGGCCAGCAAGGGCAAGCCCTTCCCGATCGCGCCTTATAACAAGGCCATCCTCGAAGCCTATGAGAAGAACGTCGCCAACTGATAGCAACTGGGCCGCCGGCACCCCCGGCGGCCACTCCTCATCCGGACCAGTTCATGCCCAAACGTCTTCTAGCCCTCCTGCTCGTCCTGCCCGCCCTGGCGATGATCCTTCTGTTTTTCATCGTCCCGCTCGCGGCCTCCATCATCGGCGCGTTCGAGGTCGGCGACCGGTTCGGCCTGGATAATTTCGCCAAATCCTTCGATCTTTATTCGAGCGACATGATCTTTACGCTCGTCATCGTCGCGATTTCGACGGCCCTCATCGGCATCATTGCCATTGCCATTGGCGGCTACCTCACCCTCGGCGAAAATCCACGCGCCGTGGCGGTGCTGCGCTGGCTTTATCGCTGGCCCATGTTCATCCCGTTCATCGTCGTCGGCCAGGTCATGCGCACCTTTCTCGCCAAGAACGGGTTGATGAACAATGTCCTGATCAGTCTCGGCATACTGACACCTTTGCAAACAACAGGATTTCTGGACTGGCGCGGCATCGTTATCGCTTTCGTCTGGAAGCAGACCCCTTTCGTGACGCTCCTCCTTGCGGGCGCGATGGCCTCGCTCGACCGCAGCACCATCGAGGCGGCGCGCAATCTCGGTGCATCGCGCATGCGCATTCTCATAGAAATCGTGCTGCCGCAGGTTGCCGGCACACTGCTCGTCGGCCTGATCCTGTCATTCGTGACGATGATGTCGGTGCTTTCGGTGCCCTTGATGATAAACGCCCAGTCGCCGACCATGCTGACGGCGGATATTGCTTTCCGCATCAATGCCCATGGCGACTACGGCGTCGCCAACGCGCTCGGAATGATATCACTGTTGCTGACGGCCGGCGTTGCCCTCATTTATCTACGCCATTCGGTGAAGGAGCGGTCATGACGGCTCGCTTCGATCTCTGGTGGCTGCCGCGCGCCGTTGTTCTCGGCCTCATCGCCTTCATCATCTTCGGCCCCCTTACCAATCTCGTCCTCTGGACAGTCGCCGAAAAATGGTATTTCCCGCATATGCTCCCGCTCGAATATGGGTTCAGCTTCTGGCAACGGGTATTCTCGTCGCGCGGCAACGCCATGTCCTCGCTCGCGACCAGCATCCTTATCGCATCGCTCACCGTCCTCGTATCGCTGGTCCTTGCCATCCCGGCGGGCTATGCGCTGTCACGCCTTAAGCTGCCCTTCCGCGGGCTGATCCTGTTGGCATTCCTGATACCGCAGGCGTTTCCCAACCTGCCTGTTTATGTGAACATTGCCCGCTTCTTCTATGAGATCGGCCTCAACGGTACGATAACCGGCGTCGTGCTCGTCCATGTGACACATGGGCTGGTCTATGCGGTATGGATTGCAACGGCGGCCTTCGCAGCAGTTGACGTCGATCTTGAGGAGGCAGCGCGCTCGATCGGCGCCGGCCCTATGCGCGCGTTTCGCGATGTAACATTGCCGCTCGCGGCTCCCGGCCTCCTCGCCAGCGCCATCTTCGTGTTTCTGGAATCGCTCGACGAATTCACCGGC
This sequence comes from Phyllobacterium pellucidum, assembly GCF_013327855.1. Classification (GTDB taxonomy): domain Bacteria; phylum Pseudomonadota; class Alphaproteobacteria; order Rhizobiales; family Rhizobiaceae; genus Phyllobacterium; species Phyllobacterium pellucidum. Next base: position 36,454 of record NZ_JABUMX010000004.1, read on the forward strand.
AGCTACTTCGTCGGCGCGCCGGATGTGAACACCCTGCCGTTGCTGCTCTATACGGCGGGCGCCGGCGGCAATTACCAGATTGCATCCATCACCGCTCTTCTGTTGCTCGTGCCGTCGATAGGCTTCATGCTGGTTGTGGAGCGATTCTTGCGGGCGGACGTACTATCCAAGGTCGGACATTAGAAATGAAATCCAAGGACAAGAAAACGTCGAAGGATGACAAGCAGTTCGTCAGTGCGCTGCAGGTGGCCAAGTATGCCGGCGTTTCGCGCTCGGCGGTGTCGCGCGCCTTTACGCCTGGGGCCAGTGTTTCCGCCAAGAAACGCGAAAAAATCATGGAGGCCGCCGAAGCGCTCGGCTACCAGGTCAATGACCTTGCCCGCGGTCTGCTGGCGCGCAAGAGCCGGCTTGTCGGCCTTGTCGTCACTAACCCCGAACTTGGCTATCGCTCCCACCTTGTCGCGGCCCTTACCAAGGCATTGATTCAGCGCGGCAGCGTTCCGATCGTCATCAATACCGGCAATACCGAAGAAGAACTCGTGGCCGCCCAGAAGACGCTATTCGGCTACCGTGCCGAGGCGACGATCATTCTGTCCGGTTCCCCGCCCTCATCCTTTGTTGATCTTGCCCGCCGCAATGGTCAACCGCTCATTGTGCTCGGACGTTCAGAAACGGGGGCCGACGACGTCAACATCGACAATGAGGGCGCGGGACGCGAAGCCGCCCGGTTTTTCCTAGCCGGTGGTGCAAAACGGCTGGGCTTCGCCGGTGCGATGTCGCGCACGCCGACCACCATCGAACGCGAGCACGGATTTCGACACGAAGGAGAACTACGCGGCGCCGAGGTAATGATCGGCAATGGCAGCAACTCCAACTATTCCGGCGGTCAAGAGGCTGCCCAGCAGTTGTTCTCCGGCGTGAAGCGACCGGATGCTGTTTTCTGCGTCAACGATCTCGTTGCTTTCGGGCTCATTGACTACATCACCCATCATACGAACCTCACAATTCCCGGCGATGTGTCGGTGATCGGCTTCGACGACATTCCCGAAGCGCAATGGGACGCCTTCAATCTCACCACCTTCCGGCAGGATGCCGCCGTGATGGCTGCCCATGCGGTAGCGCTTCTCGATCAACGGGAGTCGGAACCGGACCGTCCGCCGGCACACGACCGGCTCACAACCGAACTTGTCATACGCGGCAGCACCCGTAACGCAACCGCCAAATCCAGGTCCGAACCCGAGCGAATCCGATGAAGATATTGCAGGTAACCGACCTCCACCTGGTAACGCCGGGGGAAACCCTGTGCGGCCTCGACCCTCTGGCCCGGCTCGAGGCATGTGTCGCGGATATCAACCGCAATCATTCCGATGCCGAACTGGTGATATTCACCGGCGACCTCAGTGAGACCGGGGAAGAGATCACCTACAGGGCTTTGGCGGGTGCTTTGCGCGAACTGGTACCGACTTACCGGTTGATGCTCGGCAACCATGATAACCGCGACAACTTCCTTCGTGTCTTCGACAAGGCCGCAACGCATGGGGGATTCGTACAAGGTGTCGAAGATACGCGCGAGGGGCGCCTCATCCTGCTCGATACGCTGCTTCCCGGCCGGCCGGAAGGCAGACTTGACGAGGCGCGGCTTGCCTGGCTTCGCGACCGTCTGGACGAAGCGTCAGATCGCCCTGTCTTCCTGTTCTCGCATCATCCGCCGTTTCCGATACACATGCCCTTGCTCGACCGCATGGGCATCATCGAAGCTGAGGCGCTCTATCCGCTGCTGCGCGAGCATGGCAATGTCCGGCACATCTTTGCCGGACACGCGCATCGACCGATCGCAGGAAGCTGGCGCGGCATTCCGGTCAGCGTCCTGCGCGGCACCAACCATCAGTCGGCGCTCGATTTTTCGCCAGACCGCATCGCCAACACGCACGAGCCGCCTGCCTACGCCGTGATCTTCATCGACGCAAACGGCGTGATCGTGCATTTTCACGATTTTCTCGACAGGACCGCCGCCTATTACTGATCATGCCGCTTGCCGCACCAGCGCCTGCGCCATGCAATGGATGCCACCGCCGGTCTTGGAGATTTCACTCATGTCGACCGAGGCGACTTCGAATCCTGTCGCCTTGAGCTTGTCGATGAGCGTCTTGCTCGACGAGGGCGCGATAACCCGGTCGTTGCCGAGCGACATGAAGTTGCAGCCGAGGTTCATTGTATCCCGAAACGGAACGTCGATGATTTCGTGGCCCTTTGCCTTCAGCCAGTCGACGATGCCGGGCTCCGTGCAGGCAAGGCAGACGGCCGTCAATTTCGGCGCGATCGGCACGACCATAAGATCGATGTGGACGTAATATTCGTCGATGAAAGCAAGGCGGGTTTCCCAGCCTTCCTTGCGGAACCATTCTTCGACCTGGCGGGCGCCCTCTTCCTGGGTTCGTGCGCCGCCGCAGCCGATGAGCACGCAGCCCTCCTCGATCACATTGAAATCGCCGCCCTCGAACGTCCCTGCCGTCACCATATCGTAGATTGGGATGCCAAGCCGTTCATAGGTGCGGATCGCCGCATAGTTTTCGCCGCGACGCCACCAGTTGGCCATTGCCGTGATGATCGCGCCGTAAGGAGTCATCACGCTGGAATCGCGCGAATAGACCTGCATTGGCAGTTCGGGTTCCGGCTCGTGCCAATGGATCTTGACGCCGAAATGTTCATAAGCGGAAACCAGTTCCTTGTGCTGCGCCTGCGCCGCCTGGATATTGCACGGCGCTTCACGCAAATGCTTGCGCGACAGCGAGCTTGTCGCCATGTGCCGCAGGAACGCCGGCGAGCCGAGGAGAACGTCGGTTAGCGGATCGGTCTCGTTGCGAAATCCCCAGCCTGAAAGCGGTTTGGTCCCGCCGTTGGAGTTGCGGCGTTTCAAAGTGAAGCTTTCGCTTGCAAGGTCCTGTTCGTGCCGTGTCATGACAATTCTCCTCGTTAGGCGGCGGTTGGTATCCACCATTCGCGCCCGCGCGCCGTTGTTACATATTCCGGCCAACGGAAACGAATCGGCGGTTCATAATCGCAAAGCGGGGCAACCCACTTCGATCCGCCAATGCCTCCGCCCGTTCGCTCAATGAATTCGTCCTTCGCCTGCGTTCTGGCGCTCTCGTCCTCGAGAAGCCGCAAGGCCGTCAGCGCCACGGTTTTCGCAGCGCAATTGACCATCGGATCGATCGTTTCCGGGATGCCGCCTAGCGCATTCATCACCCAACCCGGATAGGCAAAGCCTTTCGGTGCTTTCAGTGCGGGGCGCGCCACGTAGAAGCGGACCGTCGGCGCGTGCCACGTCATGTCCGTGTAATCATCCGACGTCGAATTGAGCTGCGAGGGCGGCAAGTCGCGCCGCAAGATCGCCTCGGCCTCCTGCGGTGCGATCAGCCGCTCGCACTCGTCGATAAACGGCTCGGCGATCGGGTCGATGCCGACATTGGCCTGTATCTCGCGTGCGATAGCCTTTGCGGCATCGCTCCAGCGGGGGGCGCCGACCGCCTGGAGCGCCTCCCACGTGATATTCGCCATCGCATGATTGGCAAGCCCCGGCCGCGACTTGCAAACCCAGTGACGCTCGACACGGCAGCCGGACATGGCCGCCGCATGCTCGGCATTGCGGTCAAGCACAGCGGTGATCTGCTCGGCCATCGCGATCGTCGGAACGCGCATCATGTACTGGATTTCGGCGAGAGCAGCGGGAAGGTTGTCGGCTGTGGCCTGCCCGGCGGTCAGGATCGCTTCGCTGATCGACCAGCCGCCCTGATGCGGCAGCATGGAATCGCGGAGCGCTTTGGAGGAGAAGTACATCAGCATCAGCGCATCATTGGCGCCGGGAGCACGCACCGCCGAGTGCGACTGGGGGATAGGCGCGCCATCGCTGAGCCCCCAACGTTCCGGCTGATCGCAGACAAAGCGGTAGATCATCGAATAGGCGGCGCCGCAATGCGTATCCCAGCGCACCGTATTGCACATCGGCAGCATGTAGAACGGATGGAACGAGATCATGCCGTCGAGGCCGTCATAATAGCCCTTGGCCGCATGGATGGGCTTCGATCCCCGCACCTTTTCGGCGGGCTCGCCGGTAAATCGCAGCGTCCCGGCAATGCCGTGGCGCTCCATTGCAGCCTTGGTTGCAAGAAGTCCGCCAAGTCCGGAAATTCCAAGGCCCGAATGGGGATCGGTATGCCCGCCTGCGTGCTCGCCAAGACCAGGGCGCGGACGCTTTTGCGTGGTGGCGTCCTGGCAATTGCCGGGTACGGCGTCATACTCGGCATACATCCCGATCGTGGGCGACCTGGAGTTAGTCCCGGCCTTGTTGGTCCAGTGGGCGCAGAAAGCGGTGGGCATGCCGCCGGACCCCGCCTCCACATCGAATCCTTCCTGACGCAGCCGGTTCACGTACCAGTCGGCTGACTGATACTCGCGCCATGCCGTTTCGCCGAAATCGAAGATGGTACGGGTCCAGGTGGAAAGGTCGGAGGCGCGCCCGTCAACAAAATCTCGTGCCGTCGTCGCTGATGCCGTAACCATGAACATTCTCCCGCTGGCGGGAGATAATCATCTGGAAGCCGGGACAAAAAGTGATATGTTTTTTCAAAACGTGCAAATTCCATTCACCTCTTTGTCTTCAAGGCCTATTCATGCGCATCCCATCGACCCAGGCGCTGCGTGCATTGGAAAGCTTCGCCCGGCACGGCAGCGTCTGGCGGGCCGCGGAGGAATTGCACCTGACTCGCAGCGCGGTCAGTCATCAATTGCGTCTGCTCGAACGCGATCTCGGCTTTCAACTGCTGCAGCGTGACGGCAAGGGCGTGATGCTGACGCCTCGCGGGCGCAAATATGCCAATGACGTGCGCAAAGCGCTGATCGTGATCGACGATGCTGGCGGCCGGCAAAGCTCGGCGAGCACCGGCGGTTCGCTGTGCGTCAGTTGCACGGCCGGCTTTGCGTCCTTGTGGCTTTGCACCCACATCGCTGAATTTCAGGAAAAATATCCGGACATTGCGCTACGCATCCTCACCCCCCGCAAACTCGATGACGTTACCGATGCAAGCGTCGATTTGTTCATCGCTTTCGGCGACGGCAATTGGCCGAACCGCTCGGTGGAACTGCTCTGCGAGGTCGAATTCACGCCGCTCTGCAGTCCGGTTTTGCTCAATAATCTTGGGGGCCTTGCCGAACCCAAGGACATATTGCGCGCGCCCCTTCTCCACCTCGACGATTTCGAGGATTGGACGCGCTGGCTCGCGCTCGCGAATGTCGATAATCCGGACTCCGAAAGGGGTATCGTGTTCTCGGATATGAACCTTGTCTTTTCTGCCGCGATCACCGCGCAGGGAATCGCCATGGGCGACGAACTGACCTGCCGAAAGGCAATGCGGGCCGGCCAATTGATCCGGCCCTTCGACCTCAGCATCAAGTCGCCGAAATCCTATTTCCTCGTCACCGACTATGCCAAAATCGAGCATCCGGCCCAGACAGTGTTCACGGAATGGCTGAAATCGCGCCTGTCGCAAACCCGCAATACCTGAACCGGAAACATGAACGCGAAATTGAGTGGCGTGAATTTTGTTCACGTGTGAGAGCAATATAATTCAATTGTCGTCGCGCCGGATTGTGCCTAGGCTTGCTTTAAAAATATGGGGAAAGAAAGTCGATCAATGCCGCAAAGCATGCAACTGGGCGACTCGAAGGCCGCCGAGATCAAAGCCGTATCGATCGGCAAGACGTTTGGCGCGTTCCATGCGCTGAAAAACCTTTCGCTTGATATTGGCCGCGGCGAATTCCTCACCCTTCTTGGTCCCTCCGGTTCCGGCAAAACCACTTTCCTGATGATCCTTGCGGGTTTCACCGCGCCCACAACCGGCCGCCTGATGATGGATGGCAAGGACATTACCGACGTGCCTGCCGAGGATCGGTCGTACGGCATGGTTTTTCAGGGCTATGCTCTGTTTCCGCATCTGACCGTCGAACAAAATATCGCTTTCCCGTTGAAGGTAAGGGGACGCTTCTCCGCCGAGATCAAGCGGCGCGTTGGCGAGATGGTCGAGCGCGTCGGCCTCGTTGGTCACGAGCGCAAGCTCCCGGCGAAGCTCTCGGGCGGACAGCAGCAACGTGTAGCCCTCGCCCGGGCACTCGTATTCGAGCCAGCGGTCCTCCTGCTCGACGAACCTTTCTCGGCTCTCGACAAGAACTTGCGCGAAATGATGCAGGAAGAGGTCAAGCGGCTGCACCAGGAGACAGGAACAACTTTCGTCTTCGTCACGCACGACCAGTCGGAGGCGCTTGCCCTTTCCTCCCGGGTCGCGATCTTCAACCATGGTGAACTGCTGCAGGTGGGGCGGCCTCAGGATGTGTATGAACGGCCGGACAACCGCTTCGTCGCGGAGTTCCTTGGCGAGGTCAATCTACTGCCGCTCGATGCCGTCAAGCTCGATGGTGACCGCGCTGCGGGCCAGTTCGAAGATCGCACGATCATTCTCAACAAGACGACCAGGCTCGATGGGACCAGCGCCGTCGCGGCAGTGCGGCCCGAGCACATGGTGATTACGACGCAGCCAGCAACGGTCGACAGCAACGCGATTACCTGCCGAGTCGAGGGCGCAACCTATTTCGGCGCTTCGACCAAATATCATTTGCGGACAAGCAAGGGTACGAGCCTTGCGGTATCGATGCCGACCGCTGCGATAGCGCCGATCGCGCCGCAAACGGATGTTTGGGTCTCGTGGCCGATGAACCAGGGTTTCTTGCTGCCAAGCGGAAGTTAGCGCGGCGACGGGAATGCGACAATAACAATCCAGAGGGAAAAAAGATGAACACTGAGTTTGAAAAAGACTGCCTCGAAATCCTCGCGGCGAAGGTCGAACGCGGCGAGATCAGCCGCAGGCGTTTTACCCAGATGGCCGCAATGTTCCTTGCTGGAGCGCCGGCCCTACTCCGCTCCACCGGCTCCTATGCGCAGGCCAAGGAATTGGTGCTCGTCAACTGGGGCGGCGACGCGATGACGGCCTATGACAAGGCCTACGGCCAGCCATTCACCAAGGAAAGCGGCGTCGCGGTCAAGATGGACGGGTCGGGACCGACCGAAGGCGCTATCACGGCGCAGTTCAAGAGCGGCAAGCCGAGCTGGGATCTTCTCGACATCGATCCATTCTCGGGAATTTCGCTTGGCAAGCAGGGCATGCTGGAAGCCATAGACTACAATATCGTCGACAAGAACAAGATGCGGCCGGGCTTCGGCTGGGACCACGCCGCTTCCACCTACTTCTTCTCTTATATCATTGCCTACGATTCCTCGAAATTCGGCGACCAGGCACCAACTGGCATGGCTGATTTCTTCGATGTGAAGAAGTTCCCGGGCAAGCGTTCACTCTACAAGTGGGGCTCTGCCATGTGGGAAGCCGCACTCATGGCAGATGGCGTCGCCCCGGAAAAACTTTACCCGCTCGACCTGAAGCGCGCGCACGACAAGATTGCCGCATTCAAGGAGAACGTCGTCGCCTATTGGGGCGGCGGTGCCGAGAGCCAGTCCGTGCTGATGAATGGCGAAGCATCGATGGCGCTGATCTGGTCGACGCGCGCCCAGCTTCTCGAGCAGGACTCCGGCGGCAACATCAAGTTCATCTGGGATCAGGGCCTGATCTCTCCCGGTGCTCTCGGCGTCATGAAGAACAATCCCGGCGGCAAGGATAATGCAATGAAGTTCATTGCCAGCGCCCAGGCACCGGAGCGGCAGCTGGTCATGTTCGAAATGCTCGGCCAGGGCCCGGCAAATCCCGCGACGGATGCGCTGATCCCGGCCGACAAAAAGCGCGTCAACTGCGTCGATCCCGCCAATATGGCAAAGCAGGTGCCGCTCGACATGGAATGGTATGCCGAAAATTACGGCAAGGCATTCGACGAATACACCAAAGTCATTTCCGCATGACATCGATGGTGCGGGGGTTCAACGCCCCCGCGCCGGATTTGCGTTTTTATGCCATGAAGGATGTTGAATGATCGGGAAGTCCGCCACCTCCAGAAAGATCCTGTTGCTGGCCCCGCTGCTGCTGTTTCTCGGTCTTGCCTATGCCGTGCCGTTTTTCGGCGTCGTACGCTGGAGCTTTACCCTCCCCGAGCCCGGTATCGGACAGTATCGCGCAGTGTTTACCGATCCGCTCGTCCAGTCGGTGTTCATCCGCACCTTGAGAATCTGCCTCGTCGTCACGGCAGCTTCGCTCATTGCGGCCTATGCGATCGCCTATGTCTGGGTGCGCGGAAACTCACTCCAGCGGATGCTCGCCGAATTCTGCATTCTCGTTCCCTTCTGGATCTCGGTGTTGACGCGCGCATTCGGTTGGCTGGCGATGCTTTCCAATCGCGGTTTGATCAACACATGGCTGCAGTCCGCGGGCATCATCAGCGAACCGTTGGCGCTCGCCCGCAACGAACTCGGCGTCATCATCGGCATGACGCATTTCCTGATACCCTTTGCCGTCTTTCCGATTGCATCGGCCATGCGCAGCATCGACGAGCGCGTGTTGCTTGCGGCGCGCGGCATGGGCGCATCGCGCACGCGCATCTTCTGGACCGTCTTCGTACCGCTCACCTATGGTGGGCTGATCGGGGCGGCGCTCATCGTTTTCGTGTTCGCGCTCGGTTTCTTCGTTACGCCCGCCATCCTTGGCGGCGGACGCAGCGTGATGGTCGCCGAACTCGTTTACCTGCGCATATTCCAGAGCCCGGACTGGGGGCTTGGCGCGGCGATCAGCGTCGTCCTCGTCGTGTTCATCGGGGTCCTTCTTACCCTCATGCGGCGTTTCATCAAACCCGCACACCTGGTGGGATAGCCATGCAATCATCAAGACCAGGACCCGTCATCCTCATTCTCGCAACAGCCATTGCGCTGTTCCTGCTCATGCCGCTGATCGCGGTGGTGCCGGTTTCATTTACGCCGGCGCGCTTCCTTTCGATGCCCTCCGGCACGCTGTCCCTGCGCCACTATCAGGCGCTGATCGACAACCCGCAGTGGGGGCAAAGCATATTGCTGAGCTTGCGCATCGGCATTCTGTCGAGTGCCATCGCGACCAGCCTGGCCACGCTGTTCGGTCTCGGCATCTGGATGTTCCAGCCGAGATTTTCGGCTCTTATGATTGGCTTCGTTCTGCTTCCGCTGGTGGTCCCCCCGGTCGTATCGGCAATGACGCTCTACTTCCTGATGACCGCCCTTTCCTCCGTCAACAACTGGATCGGCTACGATACCTGGCTCGGGGTAGCGCTTGCACATGCCGTGATGATCACGCCTTTCGCCGTCGTTCTTATCCTCGTTGCGCTTTATCAGGTCGACCGGCGCATCGATCTTGCCGCACGGGGTCTGGGGGCAAATCTTGCCACACGAGCTCTAAAAATCATCATCCCGAACATAAAGTTTGGCATTGCCACGGCAGCGCTCCTATCGTTCGTCCTCTCCTGGGAAGAGATCGGCGTCACCCTGTTCATCACCAGCGTCAATGCGATAACCCTGCCCCGCTTGATGTGGATGGGACTGCGCGACAATATCGATCCTGCTATTGCTGCGATCTCCGTCGTCCTTATCATCGTGACGGCCGTTATCCTCGGCATCCGCATTTTCATTGAACGGCGGGGAGCAGCGCAACAGCAATGACCAGAGACGACATCGCCAGGCACCTCCGTTCGATCGTCGGACCGAATGGTGTGAAGGAGGCCGACGCATTGCGCCTTGTCCATCCAGGGTCCGATGCGCGCAACCTCGATGCCGGGCTGATGGTTACACCGGCGACTACGCAACAAGTCGCCGACATTCTCCGTTTCTGCAATGACCACCGCATAGCCGTCGTGCCCCACGGCGGACGCACCGGACTCGCCGGCGGTGCAGTGTCGAGTGAGGGCGAGGTCATTCTCTCGCTTGCCGGGTTGAACCGCATTGAATCTCTCTCCGCTTCCGCAGCGACAGCCATCGTTGAAGCCGGCGTGACATTGCATACACTGCAGGAGGCCGCCGCAAAGGAAGGCCTGTCCACGGGTATTGATATCGCCTCGCGCGGTAGCGCCACGATTGGCGGCATGATTGCAACCAATGCCGGCGGCATGGAGGCCTTCCGCCATGGTGTAATGCGCCAGCGTATTCTGGGACTTGAAGTCGTGCTGGCTGATGGCTCGATCATGCGTGACATGAGCGAGGTCAGCAAATGCAACGAGGGCTACGATCTGAAGCAGCTATTCATCGGCGCCGAGGGGACGCTCGGCGTTGTTACGCGAGCGGTGGTGAAGCTGACGGCCGCCGACGCCTTTACAGCCACCGCACTGGTCGCCTGTCCGTCCGCCACCGATGCCGTTACTCTGTTCCAGGCGCTGCAGCGTGATCGCGGTATCCATTTGCTTCGCGCAGAATTCATGGCGCACGACTACTTCCATCTGGCGTCGCAGAGCCTCGGCCCCGCATCGCTTGCCGCCTTTACGCAAGCGCCGGCCTACCTCATTCTCGAAACGGATGATCCGGACCAGCCTACGGCCCGATCGAGGCTGGAGGAGGCACTCGGCCTTGCGATTGAACGCGGGCAGGTGGTCGATGCGATCATTGCTCAAAGCGAGAAAGAGCGGAACGCAATCTGGAATATTCGCGAAGACAGCAGCGTGATCGACCGTAACTGCCCCTATTGTCATTGGTTCGATATTTCCGTGCCGCTCGGTGCGCTCGAAACATGGCTGCAACAGTTCAATGGCGGGATAGCCGCTCTCGGCAGCGAGTTTCGCGGGTTCGCCTTTGGTCATCTTGGCGACGGCAATCTCCATATCGGCGTTGCCGGCGAAACCGCCTGGCCCGACAAGGAGCGCGCCAAGGCGATCATCTATGCCAATCTCCGCAAGATGGGGGGATCCTTCTCGGCCGAACATGGTATCGGCCTCGAAAAGCGACCTGAACTGATATCCGAAGGCGATCCGGTCAAGCTGAACCTGATGCGCATGGTCAAGCAGGCGCTTGATCCGCACGGCATCATGAACCCCGGCAAGGTGATAGGCTGACCGGTAATCACTCCTGACATTTTCAGTCGAATCTCCTATTGGCCTCGACGGGTTTAGGTATAAAATAGCTCCATGGATGATATCCAGCCACTGTTCGGTGTGCTGCGCCAGTCGGTCCAACCGGACATCGTCGACAAGATCGAGCGGCTTGTACGTGAAGCTCCCGACCGGAAGCTTTGTCGCGTCAATGCGCTCGCCTTTGCCGCCACTGAAGGACTCGATGAAGAGGAAACAATCAACGCCTTTCTGCATGCCGCCCACCTTGGCATCTTCGAGATGTCATGGAACGTTTTGTGTCCGGGCTGCGGCGGGGTGCTTGATGCGAATACCTCGCTGAAGACGGTCCAGAGCGAAGAATATACCTGCGCACTCTGTGCCGCAGGCTACGAGCCGACGCTGGACGAAATGGTTGAGGTGACATTCACAGTCAGCCCGCGCGTGCGCCATATCGAGGCACACGATCCACATCGGCTGCCCACGCTCGAATACTTCCGTCAGATCTATTGGGGCTCCGGTATAGAACTGCCCGAGGACGATTTCGAAGCCAAAGTGGACGGTTTCATGCTCGAAGAGCTTGAACTGCCGCCGGGCGAAAAGGCAGTAATCTCCCTGCAATTGCCGGCGGACTTCGTCATCGTCTTCGAGCCGGTAACACACGCCGCCCAGTTTCTCGACGTCAAGGGTGAGCCGACGAAGGAGCGTCAGAGCCTCTCGCTCATCTTCGATCGCACGCATCGCCACCACGAAACGCTTACCCTCCGCCCTGGCCCGTTGCGCATTGCACTGGAAAATCACACCGACGTTCGCGTCCTTCCATCCGTTTGCATAGCCAACGAGGCGCTCCATAATTTGCTCGGCCGTCGCCGGCCATTCCTTACCGCAAAGCGGCTGCTCACCAACCAGACATTCCGCGATATTTACCGCACCGACACGATCGACGTGGATCAGAGGCTTAAGATTACCAGCCTCACCTTCCTCTTCACTGATCTGCGCGGCTCGACCGAACTCTACGATAGGGTCGGCGACCTTGCAGCGTTTGACCTCGTGCGAATGCATTTCGGCATTCTCAATGACATTGTGAGTTCCGAGGCGGGCGCTGTCGTCAAAACCATCGGGGACGCGGTGATGGCGACCTTCCCGACCCCCGACCGGGCCGTCCTTGCGGCCATGCGGATGCGCGAAGCGATGCTGAAGCTGAACGGCGAGCGCGGCAGCGAGGATCTCCTGTTGAAGATCGGCATCCACGAAGGACCGTGCATCGCCGTGAACCTCAACGAGCGGCAGGACTATTTCGGCCAGACGGTGAACATCGCCTCGCGCGTCCAGCACCTTGCGACGTCGCGGGAGATATTCGCCACCGGCTCCGTCCTTGACGATCCGCGCGCCTCCGACCTGCTAGTCCGGCACGGCCTGAAGCCGATGTCGCAGAGCGTGACGCTGCGCGGGATCACCGATGAGATCAGCGTTTATACGATTCCGTGAGCGGCGATCCGCGCGGCGTCTGCACAACTTCGTGAAAAATGTGGTCCCGATAATGATCGTGATTGGACTTCAAAGCGTGACAGAGTCAGGCTGGCTTGTGGGCTAAGACCGGGATTTTGGGCGGACCAACTATCGTTGATATAGGAGGCCAGAATGAAACATCTCGCTCTTGAACAATTGCAGGTCCTTGAAGAAACTGATCCCGACTACCCGCGCCAGATTCTGTCGCGCAATGAGCGTATCGAGCGCTGGGCTGAACTCCTGGAGCGCAACCCCGCACGGCGGCTTACGACACTATATCAGACCGAGTTCCAGTCGGCCGGGACCCGTGATGCGATGCGCGCTGATGGTTCTGCTCTGACGGTGGCGTTCGAGGATTCCTATCTGCGGGGATCAGGCCTCTCCGACGATAGCTATGGCGAAGCCAAGCGCTTCTTCGAACTCAACGACCATCAACTCCACAGAATGGTCTGCTATTGCCATTTCGGCGCCAATGTAAGCGCTGGGACGACCGCCCGATACGTGCGCAGGTTCCTGCCCTCGCAAGGCAAGGGCATGATGGGCTGGCTCCGGCAACTGTTTGCAGTTTAGTTTATAGGGCAAGCGCGCAAACGCCATGTTGCGTCCTCGGGCGAAAGCGTTGACGCGCTTCGTTAATCGAGCTTGCCGCCGCAGCGAGAGAGAGCGCAGGATCAACATCCTGCGCTCCACTCCTAGAGTTCAAGTTCGCGGCGCAGCGCCTCCAGCCGTTCCATGGCTATCACACCGTCATGGATCGTCGGCGCCGGCGTTGATGCCCCGCCGAGCCCCGGCACGACGTCAGCAAGCAGAGAGTAGTAGCCTTTGGGGTCCTCATTGGCTGCTGCCGTGAAATTCGGCTTCCAGGTCAGGGTGTCGACATCGTCCGCAAGCGTGGCGTTGGGATCGTCCACCTTGAAGGGTGGATTACGGTTCCACCGTACTTCTATGACATCGTCCACTTCGAGCCGCTGGTGATCGCTCATCAGTTCGATGCGCTCCACCGGCGTTCCGCGCGACTGGATCGTACCCATGGCAATATTGCCGATCGCGCCGCAGTCGAATTCGAAGCCGACGTGGAAGAGGACCCGGCCCGGCGTCTTTTCGACTTTCCGGGCGGATAGCGTGCGCACGGGCGAGACAAAGAACGACACAAGGTCCATGTAGTGCACGCAGTGATGCAGGAAGAATCCGGTATAGTCGACATTACCGGTAAAATAGCCGGGCGCCGTCATGTAATAGCCGGTGAGGCCGAGCACCGGGCCAAACCGACCCGACTTGATGATGTTGTGGGCGATCTTGTTGCCGACGGAATAGCGCTTCATGAAGCCGACGAACAATGGTTTGCCCGATCGCTCCGACGCCGCGCGCAGTTCCCGCGCGCCTTCAGCCGTACCCGAAGGCGGCTTTTCCATGAAGACGGAAAGTCCACGCTCAAGTGCGAGCTTGCCAAAACGCAAATGCTGATCTGGTCCTACCGCCATGCCGATAGCGTCGATGCCCGGCGTGCGGATGAGTTCCTCGGCATCGTTGGTCAATCGCGAAACGCCAAACTGTCGTCCGGCATCGGCAAGCCGCTTGCCGTCGATATCGCACAGCGCAACGATTTCAACGTCGTGGCGCACGAGTTGGGGTAGAAGCATCTGGGTTGCGTGAATGCCGCAACCTATCCAGCCGATTTTCAAGGTCATCGCCGATATTCCGTCAAGGTGAGATGGGATTTGATAAAGGCAGCGCTGGCCGCGAGCCGTTCGCTTTCATCCTCGTGCGGCGCGCGCCATTGCGCGAACGGCACCCCGAAACGGTCGTCATTGCGCCGGAACGGTTCGAGCGATACCGGACCCTTGTAGCCGATCTCATGCAATGCGCGACCGACAGCGACCCAATCGGTCGAACCGGTCCCCGGAAAGCCGCGGTGGTTTTCGTTCGCCTGGAAATGAACGAGACGGTCACCGCCAAGCCGGATCGCCTCGGCAATCGATGCCTCTTCCATATGCATGTGGAACGTATCGAGCATCAGCTTGATCGCCGGATGATCAACCGCATCGAGAAGCTCGTTCGCCTGTTGTGTCGTACACAAAACGTCGCTCTCAAAGCGGTTGAGCGGTTCCACGGCGAGAACGACGCCGGCCTTGGCGGCGTGATCGCCGGCTTCCTTGAGGCCGACGACGCAGCGCTCCTTGCGCTTCAAACGCTCGTCCTCGGAGACGGGCGCAGGCGGCCTACCGGCGAAGACAAGGGGATTGCCGGTCAACGGTCCGCCGACGATCGTCGCACCGAGCGCGTTTGCGCAATCGGCCGTATAGCGCAGATAATCGATTCCGGCACGATGGGCGTCCTTGTCGTCCGACGAAAGGTTGCGCTGGAGATTGACCCGTGCGGCAAGGACGACGCCAAGACCGGCATCTTCAAGCGCACGCCGTGCGGCGGCAAGATCGATCTCGCCTGGTTCCGGCACCAGAAGTTCGACGAAATCATAGCCGAGTTCGCGCATCCGCGTGAAGAGGTGGAAGTGCTCGGCGGTAAACGGCCTCGCATACTGCATGGAGATCAATCCGATGGGATTCATCGCTGTTCCTTTTTTGATTGGCATGTTCATCCCTTCACTGCGCCTTGGGTCAGGCCGCCGATAAGCCGGCGTTGGACGAGAAGGAAAAGAATGGTTGCAGGCAATGCGCCGACGACCCCGCCGGCCGCAAGTAGTCCCCACTCAATCTGGTATTCGCCGATGAGCGTCTGGATTGCCACCGTGACCGGGCGGACATTTCGGCCGCCGAGGGTCAAGGCGTAAAGATATTCGTTCCAGGCGGTGATGAAGATATAGATGCCGGTCGAGATAATCCCGGGCATGGCGAGCGGCAGCACGACCCGCCGCAAGGCCTGAAGTCGTGAGCAGCCGTCTATCATCGCCGCCTCATCGAGGCTGCGCGGTATTGCGGCGATGTAGCTCGTAAGCATCCACACGGCAAAGGGGATCGCCACGGTGGAATTGGCCAGGATCAAGCCGATATGGGTATCGAGGATGCCGATCTTCCGGAACAGTACGAACAGCGGCAGGATCAGGAGGACGATCGGGAACATGTTGACGAGCAGGAACTGCAGCATGATGATCTTGCGCCCCGGGAACCGGAAGCGCGACAGGGCATAGGCTGCCGTAACCGATACGACGAGGCCAAGTATCACCGTTCCGCCTGCGATGATCAGGCTGTGCAGCATATTGCCTAGGAACGAGGTCTGTTCGAGCAGGCGTATATAATTGTCGAGACTCCAGCCGGCGGGTGACAGTGAAACGCCGGACGCCGATAGCTGCGCGGTCGGGGTCAGCGACGTCAGGATCATCCATGCAAAGGGCCCGATGGCAAGGAGGATGATCAGGACGACCGGAATATCGGTTGTGAGGATCCGCTTGAGAGTGGATGGCTTGTTCATCGTTCCACCTCCCGCATCGTGCGGACGATATAGACGGCGACGATCGCGCCGAGCAGGATGGTGAAGGTCACCGCAATGGCAGTGCCATAGCCGAAATCGAGATTCTGACGCGCCTTGATGAAGGCATAGAGCGGCAGCGTATGCGTCGCATAGCCCGGCCCTCCCCCAGTCATCACGAATATGACATCCATGGAATTCGCGACCCAGATGATGCGCAGCAACCCGGCGGTCGCAAGGACGGGAGCGATACCCGGCAGCGTGATGTGGATGAACTGACGCCAGCTGCTCGCCCCATCGATGGAAGCGGCCTCATACTGGCTTTGCGGAATGCCCTGCAGGCCGGCGAGGATCATGACCGCGAAGAACGGGAAGCCTTGCCAGGTGAGCGTGGCTATCACGGCGTAGAGCGCGAGCTGCGGATCGGCAAGCCAGGGCACCGTCGAGTGAATGATCGACAGGTAAAGGAGTATGTCATTGAGAACCCCGGTCGTCGGATCGTAAATCCATCGCCACATCAGGGCGATCACGACGCTTGGCAGTGCCCAGGGGATGATGACCAGGGCGCGCGCGAGCCCGCGCCATGGAAAATCACGGTTGAGCAAGAGTGCCGCGATGAGGCCAAGGCCCATTTGCAGCGGCACCGTCAGGCCGATCCATATCGCTGTGTGACCAAGAGACGTCCAGAACACGGGATCACGCAGCAGCTTCACATAGTTGCCGAATCCGACGAAACGGGTGGCATTCGGCTTCCACAAGACGAGGTCATAGAAGCTGGTGACGAGCGCCTGCACCATTGGAAAGAACACGATGACGAGTGTCACCAGCACGGCTGGCGCCAGCAGGGCATAGGGCATAAGCCTGCTGCGCAGCGGACGGAGCTGTGCGGCCTCTGCTGGTGCAGATGATACAAGCGTTGACATGACTTTACTTTCCTGCGTTCGTCGATCGGCCTCTTGAGAACCTTTGCGCGCTATTGCGCGAAAAGGGTCTCAAGCTGCTCCATCATCTGCTGCGAGGTGATCTGCCCCGTCAGCGCCTGCTGCATCGAGGTTTGCCAGGCGGTATTTACAAATTCAGCAGTGGCAGTGCTTTGCGGCAGGACATGCGCGAACGGGAGCGACTGCACAGTGGCATCGACGAAGCGGCGTTCATGCAGCGTCCAATGTTCCGCACCGCTCTTCGTTACGGTCATCTGGCCGGTCGCCTTGTTGAAGGCCACGTTGTTCTCGCCTTCCGCAAGGAACGAGATCCACTTCCACGCGGCATCCTTGACTTGCGATCCGGAGAAGATGGCCAGGGATTCGTCGCCATAGGACGTCCACTGATTGCCGCCGCACTTCGGCACGGGGACAGCCGAGACCTTGTCACCCAGCGCCTTGACGAGATCGTTGGACGAGCCGATGTGGTGAATGGTCATTGCAGTCTTGCCGGCCTTGAAAGCCGCGACAATTTCCTGGAACCCGTCATTCGGCGCGGATGGCGGAATGACCTTGTCCTTCTGGAAGAGATCGATGAGCCACTGGTTGGCCGCCACAGCTTCCGGTTTGGTCAAGCCGCCCGGCTTCAGTTCAGCACCCTGCGAGAACACGAACGTCCCCCACTGGTCCCAGCCACCCTTGCCGCCGCGCAGGCCAAAACCATAGGTGTCGGGGGACTTTGTGAGCTTCTGTGCAGCCGTGCGGAATTCCTCGCATGTCGTCGGCGGGTTCAGGCCGGCTTCCTTGAAGAGGTCGGCGCGGTAGTAGAGGTAAAGCACCACATACTGGATGGGCAAGTAGTACTGCTGTCCATCGGGGCCCTTGTTGAGTTCAAGCAGATTGTCGAGAAGGTCAGCCTTTCCCGGCCAGGCGTTGATGCGTTCGCCAAGCGGTTCGAGCGCACCCATTTCAGCAAGCCGCGGCTGGGCGAAGAGCTTGACCATGCCGGCATCGGGAGCATTACCCCCGACGAGCGATGTATAGAGATTGTCGTAATAGCTGTTCCAGGGAACGTTTTCGGCCTCGATCTTGATATCGGGGTTTTTGGCCTCAAACTTCTGCACGAGATCCGACATCGGATTTTCCGGATTGTCGAAGTGATACCAGAAGCGCACGGTCTCGGCGGCGTTTGCGCTCCCCAGGGCGAGACCTGCGACGAATGCGCAGCTGACGCTGAGTTTCTTGAAAATGCTCATTGTGTCCTCCACTGTTGTTCTTCGAAATTAACGACTGTTCCGGATCATCCGACGGGCGGCCTCACCGGCAGCCACGAGCGCCTCCCGTGCCGCGGCCAATTCGTTGGTGTTCTGCAAAAATCCATGCGTGACGCCCGGCACGATCGAAACGGGGCTATCCCGACCAGCTGACTTCAGCCTGTCGGCGAGAAGCAGGGTGTCGGAGAGCAGCGGATCGATGCCGGCAGCCAAAAGATAAAGCGGCGGCAGGGCCTTCAGCGTGCGGTCGCTGGCGTGAAGCGGCGATGCCATCGGACCGCGGCGCAAATCCTCATCATGGCAGTACCAGTTCCAATAGCGCTGCATCTTGCCGCGCGTCAGTCCCGGGCCATCCGCGAATTGCTGATAGGAAGGCGTGGTGAAATCCGCGGCGTAGGTTCCGTAGAAGAGTAGCGCGCCCGCCGGGACCGCATGACCTGCTTCAAGTTCGTGAATCATGGCGGCAAGCGCGAGATTGGCGCCAGCAGAATCTCCCGAAACGAGCAGCGGCCCTTCTTCGACGCCGACTGCTGCCGTTGCCGGAAATGCGGCGCGCAGGCAAGCGACAACATCATGCAATCCATTCGGATAGGGATGCTCAGGGGCAAGGCGATAGTCGGGTACGAGCACAGGCAACCCTGTTTCAATAGCAAGGACCCGCGCGCATCGCTCATGGGTTTGCGGACTGCAGAACGCGAAACCCCCGCCATGGACGAAGAGCACTGCGCCGGGGCTCGCACCTTCCGGTATAAAGACCTTCATCCTGCAATCTGCCGAGCCAAGGTCGGAATTGGCTACGACCATGAC
Source organism: Phyllobacterium pellucidum (assembly GCF_013327855.1). GTDB lineage: Bacteria > Pseudomonadota > Alphaproteobacteria > Rhizobiales > Rhizobiaceae > Phyllobacterium > Phyllobacterium pellucidum. The sequence goes on from NZ_JABUMX010000004.1 coordinate 55,433, forward strand.
TTCCGCTGCTTTGGCGACCGGCGGAAGGTTCACGTTATTACGTTCGTTGATGCGCTCGGATTGCGCCCGCCCCTCCGCAGGTGCAAGCAAGCTCGGATCAGGGAGTGGCCCAAGGTCCGCCTCGACGCGTGACATGATCATGCGCATCTCCGCCGAAAGTTCACTCGGAAATTCGTTTGAGGTGCTCATTGCTCGGCATCCGGGAACAGTGTGGGACCGAAATCGACGATGGTCGCGATGTGATGGTGCAGTGTCTGCGTTGCCGCCGCCATGTCCCCCTCGCCGATCGCTTCGATGATCACGCGGTGACGCAGGGCAGTCGCCATGAGGTCGCGCGTTCCTATGCTTCGCGAAATCTTGAAGCGGTGATTGTGGACGAGGCAGCGGTGCAGGATCGGATCGAGCGCAGGCAGGTCGGCGTCGCGGAAAATGCGGCGATGGAAGTCCCGGTCTATTGCAGCGAGCTGCAATTCGTCGTCGGCCGTCGCCGCGTCAATCATATCTTCGGCCATGTCCTGCAGGTCGGGTATGAGGCTGCGGCTCTTGTGCCGCATCACCCGGGCCATGCCGTTGCACTCGATTTGCTGGCGGACGCGAAACATCTCCACGGCTTCATCCACGGTGCAGGCGGAGACCTGCGTGCCACGATGACCCTGACGCCGTACAAGTCCCTCCTCCTGCAATTGCAGGAGCGCTTCCCGTACGGTTCCCTGGCTGCACTGGAACCGGGCCGCCAGATCGAGTTCCGTCAAGGGTTCGCCTGCCCTGAGCTCCCCAAGCATGATGTCCCGTTTCAGCGAGGCAAACGCAACCGATGCCTTTGCGGCTAAAGGGCTCTGCGGCGTGCGAGCCGGACGGCGGGACAGGGAGTCGGACACTGCAAGCCCTTTCTTGTTGTTGCAGACGACGCGAAATATCATTATTGATATTGATATCGATAATAAACGTCAATAGAGATAATGGGACGGAGGAATTTTCAAATGACAGCGATCAGCCTCGATAAGATCAAGAAGGTCTATGGCACCGTTCCCGTAATTCATGGCGTCGACATAACGATCGCGAGCGGCGAGTTTCTCGTGCTCGTCGGCCCCTCAGGCTGCGGCAAGTCCACCCTGCTGCGGATGATCGCCGGTCTCGAAGAGATCAGCGGCGGCGAACTGCGTATAGGTGACAAGGTGGTCAATGCACTGCCGCCCTCAGACCGGGATATCGCCATGGTGTTCCAGGATTATGCGCTCTATCCGCACATGAGCGTCGAGGAAAACATGGCATTCGGCCTGAAGATGCGCAGCGAAGGAGCAAGCGAGATCAATACGCGCGTGTCGAGCGCCGCGGATATTCTCAAGCTTCAGGACTACCTCGCCCGGCGCCCGGCGCAGCTTTCCGGCGGCCAAAGGCAGCGCGTTGCCATGGGTCGTGCGATCGTGCGTCGCCCGAAAGCATTCCTGTTTGACGAGCCGTTGTCCAATCTCGATGCGGCGCTGCGCGTCGAGATGCGCCTTGAGATCGCCAAGTTGCATCGGCAGATGCAGGCGACGACTGTGTACGTCACCCACGACCAGGTCGAGGCAATGACCCTGGCCGATCGCATCGTCGTCATGAATGCCGGTCATGTCGAACAGATCGGCAAGCCGCTCGATCTCTATCGGAAACCCGCCAGCCTTTTCGTCGCCCGCTTCATCGGCAGCCCGACAATGAATACACTCGCCGTCGATGTTGCAGAACCCGCCGGCGAAGACCTGGTTGTTCAACTGCCCGCCGGCCGGGCAGCAATTGCGGTTCAAGATCGATCCACCAGGAAGGCGAAAGCTGTTACCTTCGGTGTCCGGCCCGAAGACCTGACGGTGTGCGAGCCGGATAATGCATGGTTTACCGGCGAGTTGGTCGTCGTTGAACGCCTTGGCAGCCAGACGTTCGGCTATCTGGACGCCGGAACTGGAAAACTCATTACTGTAGAGTTTCCGCGCGTAGCCGAGGTCAATGTCGGAGACCGGATCTCGGTGAAGGGGGAGAGCACCAAAGCTCACCTCTTTGACAGTCAAAACGGACAACGCCTGAATTGAGCGCGTTATCTGCTGGCAATCACCTGTTGATACGGACAGCCAGCATATGACCGCACCAGGCTGCGGCCAGCGACAATAAAACGACGGCACCAAGATAGAGCGCGCCGGTAACGATGCTCGCATCAAGCATGAGCAGGTAAGAATCGAGGCTCATCGCCGAAAACGTCGTGAAGCCCCCACAAACCCCGCCCATGACGAAAAGGCGCCCCATCGCACCAACGGGCCACCGTCCCTCGGGACCGGTCGACGTGGCGAATAGCATGATGATGAACGAGCCGACGACATTGACGAAGGTGGTGGTCCAAAGCACGCTTTGACCCAGTCCATCGACGATGACGACGCCCGCCAGAAAGCGCAGCAGCGAGCCAATCGCGGCACCACAGCCGACTGCGAGATACATCCGACCGACCTTCGTTTTTTCCGTCATCCGAGCAAACTGCCTGACCATTCGACAAGACGAAAACCGAGAGCCACGGCGAAGAGGCACAGGAGAGACGAGCCGACGACATTGAAGGCCGCACGACGCATTTCACCACTGAAGGCAAGGTAGAGGCTTTGCAGGCAGAATGACGACACGGTCGTATAGCCGCCCAAGAGGCCGACAACCACAAAATCGCGGAACAATGGGGCGGCAAAAAAACCGCTTGAGTTGCGTCCAAGCCCAGCGACGATCCCGATTATAAGCGCGCCGCTGACATTCACGACAAACGTTCCCCAGGGGAAATATTCATCGAATCTTCTGCCGACGAGCGTCGACAGATAGAGGCGCGCAATACCGCCGACAAACCCGCCGATAAGGACTAGGAGACAGGCTACAGGACTCATCTGGGCGGGTTCCGCGGTAGAAAGCAATTATGACGTGATATTGGTTCCCTGCCGTTTCTGCAATGGCGCCAAATTCGAGGCACCCGTCCTTTAAACGCGGCGGGCACGTAGAGCGGTTAGCCCACCAAACGCATTCCAGATAAGAGATAGCTGGAACAAAGCTCTGCAACAGTGTCTTATAGGTGCGATTTGCCACCTTACTGGCGGCGTAGTCCCGATGCTGAACAGTTTGCATAGCGGCAATCCGTCAGTGGAGCGAAGGCACTTTCGGAGTCATTTAATGTCGACACATGCCAGGTCTATCGCAGCTGCTACGGCGAGTACCTGGTTCGGCTTTGCCGCTTTGTGCATCGGCATGTTCATGGCGATCCTCGACGTGCAGATCGTCTCCACCTCCTTGCCAAATATCCAGAACGCGCTCGACATCGATCCCGATCAGATGAGCTGGATACAGACCGCCTACCTTATCGCGGAGGTGGTCGCCATTCCATTGAACGGCTTTCTCACGCGAACGCTGACGATGCGCTGGCTTTTCGTATGCGGCATCATTCTTTTTACGCTGGCCTCCGTCGGATGCGCCTTGAGCGGCGATTTCTCGGAGTTGCTTGCCTGGCGGATTCTCCAGGGTCTTGCCGGCGGCGCGCTTATACCGCTCATATTTTCGGCGGTGTTCATCCTGTTTCCGGGAAACCTGCAGGGTATCGCCACAACAGCGGCAGGCGTCGTCGCAGTCATGGCTCCTACAGTCGGACCGATGGTGGGCGGCTGGATCACCGAGGCATATTCCTGGCATTGGCTGTTTCTCATCAACGTCATCCCGGGGATCGTCGCAGCTGGCCTCGCGGCTACTTTGCTGCCGCGCGAAGCGACGAAGTTTCAGGAGATTCGGACGCTGGACGTCATGTCCCTGTTGATGATGGCGATTGGCCTCGCCGCCATGGAGATTGGTCTCAAGGAAGCCCCTAAGCGCGGTTGGACCGATGGCATCGTACTCGGGCTTGCCGTTGTAAGTGCCGCAACACTTGCCGGGTTTGTCCGGCGCACCTGGCGCAACAAGGTGCCTTTGGTAAACCTGCGAAACTTCAAGGAACTGAATTTTACGATCGGCTGCGCATTGAGCTTCATTCTGGGCTTCGGACTGTTCGGCTCGGTTTATCTGATGCCCTTGTTCCTGGCCTATGTGCGTGGCCACAGCGCCTTTACGATTGGAACCATGATGCTGGCGACGGGCGTCGCGCAAATCCTCGTCGCGCCGATAGCGGTTTTCCTCGAGCAGCGTATGGATGCGAGAGTCTTGACCGCCATAGGGTATGCTGTCTTTGCCATCGGTCTCGGATGCAGCGCCTTTCAGACGCCGGCAACCGACGGAGATGGCATGTTCTGGCCGCAAATCATACGCGGCGTTGCGATCATGTTCTGCATCTTGCCACCGACGCGTCTCGCACTCGGCAACCTGCCGCATCACCGCATTCCGGATGCGAGCGGCCTTTTCAATCTGATGCGCAATCTCGGCGGTGCCCTGAGCCTGGCCCTGATCGATACGGTGATCTACTCGCGTGCCGCCACACACGGACTGGAGTTGGCCAACGGCCTTCTCATCGGCGATGCGAAGACCGCGGCGTTCGTCGGCATTCCGCTTGACCAACTGCGCGGGGACAGCATGGCAGGGGCTGGCGCCGAGTTGATGTTCAGTCCATTGGTGGCGAAGGCTGCGCTGGTGCAGTCCATCAATGACGCCTGGGCGATGATTGCGCTGATCACCCTCGTCTCCCTTATCGTCGTGCCCTTCGCCCGGCCGATAAAGCGCGATCCCCACGGGGTTGCGACCTGAAGTCAATTGCGGAACCAACCTTCTCGCGGATCGTTGCTCAATATTCACGCGAGGAGGCGAACCCAATGGACGACAATACGATCACGGACGGCGAAATGGCTGCGGATCAGAGCAAGACAAAGCCGAAGACCCGAAGCGCCGCCACTCGGAAGGACACAACCAAGAGCAAGGCTTCTCCACGCAAACAAACCGCCAAAAGTGCTGACTCCGGCTTGGCGGACTATGCTTCGTCCATGGCAACGACGGCTGCGCGGACGGTTCGCCGTCAGGCAGAGTCTGTGGCCGGTCCGGTGCGGCGCAACCCGGGACGAGCGGTGTCGGCAGTCGGCGCAATAGGCATTCTTGGATTTTTCCTCGGCGTGTTGGTCGGTCGCATGACAGCGGAGGATACGCGACGCCGCTGGTATTAAAATGCCGGAGCACCAGCGTGCTGACGGGCCAAGGAGGCAAGAATGAAATTCAATCGACGTAGCGTACTCGCACTGACAGCAGCTTCGGCTGCGACGACACTGTTTGCGCCGGCGGGACGCTCGCGTGCGGCCGCGCCGTTCAAACAACCCGAATTACCTTATGCCGAAGGCGCTCTGGCCCCGGCCATTTCGGCAAGGACTGTCGGACTCCACTATGGCAAGCACCATGCCGGCTATTTCAAGAAGCTGAACACGCTGGTGGAAAAGACCCCTTATGCCGACCTTTCGCTGGAAGAGGTCGTCGTCCGATCGAAGAAACAAGGTGACACCGACATCTTCAACAACGCTGCGCAGGCCTGGAACCACAACCTCTATTGGCAACAATTCAAGGGGGGATCGGCCGCACCAAAGGGCGAGCTGCTCGATGCGGCAAAGACCAGCTTCGGCGGGCCGGACGAAATGCAAAAGAAAATGGTGGCCGAGGGCGACAAGGTCTTTGGAACCGGTTGGGTTTGGCTCGTCAAGGATGGCGACAAGCTGACAATCGTTGGGCTCCAGGACGCAGGAACGCCACTCGCTGATGACAAGAAAGCCCTCGTCGGGATCGATGTATGGGAACACGCCTACTATCTCGATTATGAAAATCGTCGCCCAGAGCATGTTGCTGCGGTTTTGAGCAAGCTCGTCAACTGGGACTATGTCAGCGAACAGTTTGCGGGATAAGCGTTCGAGCCGCTGTTCCGCGTTGTGATTGCGCGTCCAACTTTCGGCCATCATGATCTGCATCGGCTACAATGAAGCCGATGCAGCAAAAATCACGTGCGCTCCCCACCATACGAAGATCTGGTCAACCTCGCTGGTCTGGCCTAAGATGAACGTTTACGAGCACACGGTCTGAGGGGGTCTTTGGCCCCCCAAAATGGGGTTAGTTCGCGTACCTGCGTCTCAATCGCCTTCGCTAAACCCATACTAACAAAATCATAGCGTTCGCATATTATCGGCGGACTGCCCTGCCGATCCTCATAAACGGGAGAGTGCGCCATGGCTGTTGCCATCAAAATCAATGGAAATACCCACAGCGTCGATGTCGACGACGATACCCCTCTTCTGTGGGTCCTACGGGATGTGCTGGGTATGACCGGCACGAAATTCGGTTGCGGGATGGCGCTTTGCGGCGCCTGCACCGTTCAGATCGACGGTGTCGCCACACGCTCCTGCATTACGACAGTCGATAGCCTTGGCGAGTCCGAGGTGACGACGATCGAAGCGATCGGCTCGACTCCAGCGGGCGCCAAAATACAGAAGGCGTGGCTCGAGCACGAGGTTCCCCAATGCGGCTACTGTCAATCCGGCCAGATCATGTCGGCATCGGCGTTGCTGGCTGCCAACCCGAACCCGACGGACGCCGATATCGATGATGCCATGAGCGGCAATATCTGCAGGTGCGGTACCTATGTTCGCATTCGCGCGGCCATAAAGCTTGCAGCACAATCGGCCGGAAATGGAGGTTGACGACCATGACCATCGATCACGCCTTGACCGAAAGGGGTTCACGCCAGTCTCTGTTGCCGGCAAATCTCTCCCGCCGCAGCTTCCTTAAGGCAAGTGCGGCCATCGGCGGTGGACTTGTCTTGAGCCTGCACCTGCCATCATCAAGAAATACAGCGAGGGCGAGCGAAGCCGCAGGCTTCGAGCCAAACGCCATCATTCGCATTGATGGCAATGGCGAGGTTTTCCTGACGATGCCCTATGTCGAAATGGGCCAGGGCACCTATACTGCGATCCCCATGCTGATAGCCGAAGAACTTGAAGTGAGCCTGGACAAGGTTCACCTCGAACATGCGCCCCCGAATGAACAGTTTTATGCAAATCCGCTGCTCGGGGTCCAGGCCACGGGTAATTCGAACGCCATGCGGGGTGCATGGAAACCAATGCGGGAGGCGGGTGCAACCGCGCGCATGATGTTGGTTGCAGCGGCCGCCAAGGAGTGGAGTGTCGATCCGGGTACTTGCCGCGCGCAGGGCGGTGAGGTGATACACGATGAGACCGGCAAGCGACTGACATATGGAGCACTGGTCGGCGCGGCAGCGAACATGCCGGTGCAGAAAGATGTCGCGCTGAAATCGGCCGATAGTTTCACGTTGATAGGCAAGCCAATCAAGCGGCTCGACACGCCGACAAAGGTCAACGGCACCGCCATTTATGGCATCGATGTCCGGCCGCCCGGGGTAAAGATCGCAACGCTTGCGCAGTCTCCGGTCTTTGGCGGCAGGGTGAAGAGCCTCGATGACGCTGCCGCTCTGGCCGTTAAGGGCGTGCGTCAGGTTGTAAGGCTTGACGATGCTGTCGCAGTCGTGGCCGATCATATGGGCGCTGCAAAAAAGGGCATGGAAGCCCTGCAGATCGAATGGGATGACGGCCAGCACGCTTCGCTTGCCACCGAGGATATTGCCCGCGAGCTCGACAAGGCGACAATGAGCCCAGGTGCCGTTGCACAGAATATCGGCGACGTGGACAAGGCCATGGGCAGCGCGGTCACGCGGGTCGAGGCGAGCTATCAGTTGCCGTTCCTGGCACATGCGCCGATGGAGCCGATGAATTGTACCGTGCATTTCCGCAAGGATGAATGCGAGATCTGGATCGGGAATCAAGCGATCGCGCGGGTTCAGGCGATGGCGGCGCAGGCGGCTGGTCTGCCGCAGGAGAAGGTCATTGTTCACAACCACCTGATCGGTGGCGGCTTTGGCAGGCGCCTTGAGGCGGATGGCGCGGTCCGCGCCGTGGAGATCGCCAAGCAAGTCGATAGTCCGGTAAAAGTGGTATGGACGCGCGAGGAAGATATCCAGCACGACCTATACCGCCCCTACTGGTTCGATCGCCTTTCAGCTGGGCTCGACGACAAGGGTAGGCCAATTGCCTGGAAGAACCGGTTCGCCGGATCGTCCGTGATTGCGCGGTGGCTGCCCCCAGGCTTCAAGGATGGGCTCGATCCGGACTCGACCGAAGGAGCCATCGATCTCGTCTACGATTTGCCGAACTTTCATGTCGAATATGTGCGGGCGGAGCCTCCGGCCATTCCGACTGGATTCTGGCGCAGTGTCGGCCCCTCGCACAATGTTTTCGTAACCGAAAGCTTCGTCGACGAACTGGCTGCTGCGGCAAAACAGGACCCCGTTGCTTACAGGCGGGCGCTTCTCGACAAGTCGCCCCGCGCTAAGGCCGTTCTCGACCTTGCGGCCGAAAAAGCCGGATGGGGGAGCACGCTCCCCGAGGGAAGCGGACGCGGGGTTTCGCTGCAGTTTGTCTTCGGCAGCTACATGGCACAGGTTGCCGAGGTCGAAGTGGCGAAAGACGGCACTGTCCAGCTTCGACGCGTCGTCTGCGCGATGGATTGCGGCACCCCCGTCAACCCGAATACGATCGAGGCTCAAATCCAGAGCGGCATCATCTTCGGAGCGACGGCAGCACTCTATGGGGAAATTACGCTCAAGAACGGGCGTGTCGAGCAGACCAATTTCGACTCCTACCAGATGCTGCGCATCAACGAAGCACCGGCCATCGAGGTTCACATTATGGCGAGCACGGAACCACCGGGAGGGATGGGCGAGACCGGTACATCGGCAATCGTCCCCGCAATCGCCAATGCAATCTATGCAGCAACCGGGACGCGTCTGCGCAAGATGCCGGCAAATCCTGGTCTTCTGAAACGGGCTTAAGTTCAACGGCAATACCTACCAACACGGGGAGGGAATTATGACAAATGCAGGCGTGGACATGAAGTTGGAGATTGTCGTCATCCCTGTTTCGGACGTCGACAGGGCGAAGGAATTCTATTCAAGCCTCGGCTGGCGGCTCGACGCCGATTACCCTGCCGACGACTTTCGCGTCATTCAGTTCACGCCGCCGGGTTCGGGGTGCTCCGTCATTTTCGGTAAGAACGTCACTGCTGCAGCTCCAGGTTCAGTTAAGGGGCTCTATCTCATTGTTTCCGACATCGAGGCAGCGCGCACCGAGTTGATCGGCCACGGAGTCAAGGTCAGCGAAACATTTCACCATGCCGGCGACACCTATACCGGATCCGACGAACCCTACCTGTTTGGCAGTGTCCGGGTCAGCGGCCTTGATCCCGAACGGGGTACCTACCGTTCGTTCGCGTCATTCAGCGATCCTGACGGCAATGGCTGGCTATTGCAGGAAATCACGGCACGGCTGCCGGGGCGCGTCGACGCGGACAACACCTTGTTCAATTCCTCGTCCGAGCTTGCTGCCGCCTTGCGCCGGGCAGCAACCGCGCATGGCGAACATGAGAAGCGCGAGGGCGGCAAGCACGACGAGAACTGGCCGGATTGGTACGCCGAATACATCGTGCGCGAGCAGGCCGGGAAGGAACTGCCGCTTTAGCGAACCCGGCGCGAAAGCCCAACCCGCTCGGACGATGCGCAATCATACGCCACTTCAAATGGACGCCTGACGCATTTTGCGCCGGGCGAAGCTGCGTTGCGGCCGGAAAGCATTTCTTACATAGTGGCTTGCGCGCGCAAGTGGCCTCCCATGGACGCCACCATAAGGAGATGGGGAAATATGGGCGATCACACCGATACGAGTCATGTGGAGATGGTGGTCCTCATGACACCGGACATGGCGAATTTCAGCGGCAAGGTCCACGGCGGCGCGCTTCTCAATCTTCTCGACCGCGTCGCTTTCTCCTGTGCCTCGCGCTTTTCCAAGCAATATGCGGTGACTCTATCGGTAGACCAGGTGGTGTTTCGCCAACCCATCCTTGTCGGTGAACTCGTAACGTTCCGCGCCTCGATCAATTACGCGGGACGAACCTCAATGGAAGTGGGCATTCGGGTGGAAGCGGAAGACATCCGCAGCGGCGTCCGCCGGCACACCAATTCATGCTACTTCACCATGGTGGCCGTGGATGAAGAAGGTAAGCCGACCGCCATTCCAGCGTATGATCCACAATCTGAGACTGCAAAGAGACGATTGCGGGCAGCGGAAACGCGGCGGAGCCTGCGCCGCGAGTTCGAGACGCGGTTCAAGGAGGCCGCTTCTTCTGAAAGCGCTGGCGAGGGCTAGCGCCGCCAACCCTTCTTCCGCGTCGTCCTCAGGGGAACCCCCGCTACTTCCAAAGTAGTATGATTTCTCTCGAAGTGCATATTTTTCAAGCAATTGCTACGCCTAATTCATCAGCTGGCAAGCACTAACCATGAGCGTTTCTGGCGCCCGCAGTTCATGTAGGATGATCTTGGGCCAATATCGGTAGAAACCGCACCAATAACAAAATGGAGGGGCATGATGTCATCAGGTAAAAGACAAAACTCACCGCACAACCGAGCGCGAAGACATTTCCTTGGCGTGGCGGGTGCAATCACAGCAACAGTCGTTGCTTCTTCGGCGGCGGACGCGATGGGTCACAAGACCTGGAGAAAAGGAGGCAACAAGGGCTCCGGATCGGGTTCAGGCTCCGGTTCCAGCGGCCAGAATTGCTTTCTGCGCGGCACTTCGATCATGACGCCGACAGGCGAAGCGGTGATCGAGGAACTCAAGGTGGGTGATCTGGTGGTCACAATGCGAGGCCATGCAGTGCCCATCAAATGGGTCGGGCATCAACGCTACAAAAACGGCGGAAAATCCTGGCATGAAAGCGTTGTTCCCATCAAGGTTTCGCGCCATGCGCTCGACGATCGTACGCCGCACAAAGACCTTTACCTCTCTCCCAACCATGCGCTCTATATTGATGGCGTCCTTATCCGCGTGAAGGACCTCGTAAACGGGGCTACTATTGCTCCTGCTACTCCCAGCCGCGGCGAGGTGCTCGACTACTACCATATCGTACTGGATACCCATGAAGTGATCCAGGCGGAAGGGTTGGCTGCCGAGACGCTTCTCGTCAGGGAAAGCAATTATGAGCACTTCACCAATTTCGCGGATTACAAGCGCCTATATGCCAACGAAGCGCCTGTGGCCATGACGCCATTTGCACCGATCGTCGGTTACGAGGGTGGCCGCGAACACCTCAAGGCACTGCTCCGCATCTGGGCTTCGCCGTTCGTCAAGGTAAGCGATCCGATCGAAAAGGCCTATCAGAGGATTGCAGCGCGGGCCGATCAGCTCGTCAGCTGATCCTGACCGCTGAGGGGCGGCATCTGACCGCCCCCTAGCCTTTGCCAGCGCCATATTTGCCAATGCGACGGCCGGCCGTCTCGCTGACCAACAGGATCTGTTCAGGAGCCGGGAGCGAACTATCCGGCCTGCTCCAGATGGGCTCAGTCGCATCTCCTTGTCGAAGCAAGGCCGGCGCTGCAGTCCCTGGCAGGCGCTTTCTTCGTCGTGGTGTTCTGCGACACCCCAAAGGTCCCGCTGAGCTGATCCCCGTAATTGTCTCGCGTTGCTTGATCGACAACCGCGACCGGGGCAGCCAATATCAATCCGGCAGCGCCGCCTGCGGCGGCTGCCGTTCCGGTTGTCGCGGCGAGAATCTGATCGCCGAGACCTGTCTTGCTGTCGGTCAGCGTCTGGCCCTCGGAAATGCGCTGGCCGATGAGTTGCACAATCTCCGGTGATTCAGCAAACTTCGAGTGGTGGAGATCGTCGCCGGCCTTGATCTTGGTGAGATCGATGACGGCGATCTTGTTGTTCTCGAGTTCTGCTTTGTAAGGCGCCTGCTCTGGATCGATCGACCCAAGCCGCGGAATGTCCCCCCAGATACGCCGCGACAGCGCCAAGGCGCGATCATCGCGCGACACAAACAGTGTGAAGCGGGGATGCTGGCTTCCCATATCCGCAATCTGCGACCGGAAAACGTCGACATCGACATCGGGTGCCGCCAGCATCACATTGGTGAATTTCGCAGGCAGCTTGCCATTACGGATCGCCATCTGGCGGAGAGACTCGAGTGCGAGCCAGTTTCCCATCGAATGCGCCAGCACGGAGACTTCCTTAACCTCTGGATCCCGCGCCAGATACTGGAACAGGTTTTCGAGGGCATTGCGCGTGTAATTGGTGCTTTCCCGATCGTAGCCATAGGCGAGAAGGCTTCCGCGCGAGGGCCATGTCACAAGTATCGGCGCACTATGAACGCCCGAATCCTTTACGATCTGCGCAAAGCGGAAAACGGAACTTTCGAACCTGTTGTTAAACCCATGGACAAATACGAGAACGCTGCGATCAGGGGATTTTCTTACCCCCGTACGGAGCCATTGCTTGGCTTCATCCAGGGTCAAATCATCTGTCTTCAGCGTCGCAAAATCTGTTGCCGGGTTGGGAGGAAGTCGCTTCGGCCAAGCCACTTCACCCTCCTTGCGCACCGTCTTTGGCGGGATCGAAACGGTGATGTCAGCAAATGCCGGCGCGAGCCCCCGCTCGCCGCTGAACATTTCGCCGGGATTGGTGGAGCGCTTGCGGGTCGTCGTGACGAGCATATCAACCTGGCTTGCTGCTGGCGCGGTCTCGGCAACCGGCGCCAGCACGTTTTTCGGATGGCTCGCACAACCTGAAGCGAGAATGGCCAACAATAGAATGAACGCCCCATATCGACGTTCAGAACGCATGACTTTTTTACACAACTGCATCAGATGGCACCGCTCCCACTCATGGCCTTAACAATAGTACACGCCGACGGCACAGCGGCGAACTGTTCGCCGGGCGACTCCTGCTACACTCACAGGCGTGAGCGGACGTCCGATCCTGGCGTCGGCGGGCGTAACGAAACCGGATATGCCCGGGACCGACAATTCGAAACCGGCTTCCAACACGAACAGCCCGACGATCGCCGTCAATACCACTATCCTTAACTTCCTTGAGGTTTTCATTTGCTGCCTCCTACGGCGAAGTGTTGTGGAAGTTCGTCGATATCGCCCAATTTCTTGAGATCGACCTGCTTGGCATCCGTGGCGTTCTTGAATCCGAAGTCAGCTGCCGAGACGTCTGTCCCCGACTTCCAGTCGCTGATCTGAATGCTGTATTGCGGCCCCTGGTCTACTTTTTTCGCCGTGATGACATATCTGCAGGGATAAGGATGGTCGCCCTGGGCAATCCAGAACTGCCAGTCAACCTCCTTGGCCCGGAACGCAAGATGATCGCATTCGGTCCCGCCGATTACGCCGCTCCCGAGGTCCTTCACATTCGTGACATCCCGCATCAGTTCATCGTAGACGTTTGGTAGGAGCAGGTCGGCGCCGGGCACAGGACGATGCAGTTTATCCCGCAGTTCGTCGATGAGATGATCGATGCTGCCGGGCGAATCCACTTGCGTATATACATTGGCATCCTTGCCAAACAGGGTCACCGTCTTGCCATCGAAGGTCATTTCCACATTGGCGAATCCGCCATGCCGCGTCGCACGGATCTTGTCGGGACGGTCGAGTTCGATCGTTCCGGAACTTGCCAGCAGGAGTTTCTGGTGTTCCTTGGTGACGACCTCGAGATTGGTGTCGTAATTGAACGAGATCTGCTTTTGCGCCGTGACGTAGTCGGACATTGCCTTGAGCAATTTCTTGGCGTCCGCCTCGTCGGCACTTGCTGCGGATAATGTTGCCGCTACTGCATAAAGCGCCACCGCCGCTACCGACAGGGTTGTCGCAGCGAACCGCTTAACGTTTCGAGCCATCTTCTGCATTGAAGCATCCTCCCTGTTTCGCCCGCTTAAGCAGGCAGGAACAACACTATGCGCTGTGATGCCATTAAGCTCGTAGTATCGGGTATGTTACCCCCCGCGCCACGCCCCTACCGAGATGGAGCAGACGCAGCCGCCGGCACCGCGCCCGCCGCTGCTTCTGCGCCGGGCGGCAGCAGCAGCCCTGCCTTGCGAATGCCTGCGATCATGCGGGCCTGATCATTCGGTTGAATATTGCGGAGCTTGAGTTCGGTTACGAGGTTTGGAATGAACCCCGGGCGCATGGCGACGAACGTGTCGCCTTCTCGTTTTGCCTCTTCCATCATCCCTTTTTCTGCGTAGATGACGGCAGCGACCAGATGAAAGAGGGGAAATTTCTCGAGGTTCGCCTGACGGATTTCGATAAGCGCCGTATCGTAATCTTCGAGCATATAGGCAGCGAGGGCGCGATTGCCGTGGTAGTAGCCGGCGCCGCCTGGATTGAATGCGAGTGCCTGGTCCAGGACCTGTGCGCCTTGCTTCCATTCGCCGCCCATGGCGAGGCGAACCCCGTATTCACCCATGAGTTCGGTATCGTTGGGATTGATGGCAAGCGCCTCTTCGCCCACGCGCATCGATTCCGCCAGTTGCTGATTGAAGAACAGAGCGGTCATCAGCGCCTGGAGGGCCCGGCTGTTGTCAGGCTCGAGTTCGACGGCGCGCCGGGCGGCCTGTAACGCACGTTGGAGTGCGGGTTGTGAATTCGACCGAGGATTGTAGCCGAACCTATCCTCGTCCAGATAGACGATCGACAGCATTGCCCAGGCTGTTGCGTAGGTCGAATAACGCGCAACAGCTGTTTCCAGGCACGCGCGGACATTGGCGTGGCGTTCAACGCTGAGCTCGGCGCGGTAGGCATAGAAGCGAAGGGTGCACCCGTACGCGTCGAGATCATCTGGCGGCGGATTCGCCGTATTGACTTGCGTGATTATGCCGTATGGCTGGGCTATGGCTTTCGCGACCTTGTTTGCGACATCGGTCTGGATGGCAAAAAGGCCACGCGAGCGAAGATCATCCTCATAAGTGTCTGACCAAAGAATAGCATTTGTCGCTGTATCGATAAGCCGGGAAGTCACTCGCACGCGATCGTCGGATATACGCACGCCCCCGGTCAGCAGGTATCGTGCCCCGAGCTTGCCGCGTATATGCGACGCGTCCACGCCGGTTGGCAAAGCCTCGGATGTTTCCCGCCCAAACACTTTGAGTTCCTTGAAGCGGGGCAGCGCCGTCAACAGCTCTTCCGTCAGCCCCAGCGCATAAAGATTGGCCTGTGAGCTCTCGCCGAGATTGGCAAAGGGCGCGACGACGAGCGACGGTTCATTCGGAACCGACGTGAATGAGGCGCCTGGATCGAACACCGTGCGGGCAAACGTCCAGTAACCGAGTAATGCAATTGCAATTGCAGCCGCGAGCATCCACGCAGCCAGCCTACCGGGGCGGGCGAACAGGGATTTCGGAGGAGCCACGACGGGAGCAACGGCAGGCTCTGCCACCGTCCCGGCTTCGTTCCAGGAGAAATACGGGACGTACTTGCCCTTTGGTATATCGATCCTTACCGGATCATCCTTGCCGGCGATCAGATAATAACGCTCAAGCGTACGGCGCAGACGGCCCGCCTCGATCCGTACAACCGGATCGTCCTGGTTAAAGCCTTCGTCGCGATTGAAAACCTCAATGGCGATGGAATAGCCCTTGATGCGCTCGGCACGCCCTGCAAGCGTCTCTTCAACGACGTAGCGAAGAAAGGCATGCGCATGTCCTGCATTGGGGAATTCAGGACTGGCAATCATGCGATCCAATTGGGCGCGGATATCCTCCGGAGCGGGCGGCACGCGTTGTGCGCCGGCTGCCTGTTCAGTCCGGGCCTCCATTTGGTCCTGCATTCTTTCATCCCCCGATGAACAGAAACCACCCGCATCTTCTAGTTGTATGCTACGGTAACCTACTCCCCAAATGCCTCCCCGTCCACGATAGTAAGTTCGAAACTCCTTTTGCTCCGGAAAGGGAGCTCTTTGACATGGATAGAGGGGTAGTGGCTGCGAAAAGGCGATTTCCTTTCCGAGGTCAAGCGATAGAGGAACGTGCCGCCCGCGATGATGAGTTCCGCGAACTGTGTGCCGATTTCGCGGACGCGGAGGTGGAACTGTGCCGTTGGGAGCAATCGACGGAGCCAAAGCGCAATGAGCGTTATGCCGAGTATCTGCAACTCGTGGACGACCTTGCAAGCGAGATCGGCGCGGCGCTCGATCGTGCTGCCATCATCCCGTTCCACAGACGTGGGCCCCGAACCTGACAGCCTCGCGCTCAGTTGGCGTTCTTTTCCGCCGGCGATGGCACCCCGACCCGAATGAGGCGGGAAAAATCCTGCGACAAGCCGGCAGCATTTGCCCGCTCGTCGATATGAGCGCGGGCACGCAAATCTGCGAGCGAATAGCTTTTGTCGAGCGCCCCGTGGTCGTAAGCATATTCAGGCAAATAGCCATTGACGATCAGCCGCCAGTCGAAAGGGACGACGTCGCCGACGGCACGCATCATCTTGACGACCGTCGTCGTACAGTTCGTCGTGATCGAATTATAGAATTCCGGTGACGTCGACAGGGCGTTGGCATCGGCAACGTATTCGAGAAGCAGCGCTCTTGCGGCCGCCGGTCCCGCCCTCAGGCGGTAAATCTGCACATCCTCGCCGCGAAAATTCGATCTGACGCCAATTACGTCGCGCTCGTCGGCCGCGATGATGACGAGAGGATCACTCTTGAATAGGTCAGCTATCGGCGAGAACGCGCCGCCCACACGCCGCTTTACCTCAATCGACCATGCAACATATTGATCCTGCTCGAAACCAAAACTCATTATGACATGCGCAATATTGGGATTGCCCCAATAGGACATGAAAAGATCAGCGGTCTGGAGTTTGCTGAGGTCGTAGCTGCGGGTCGACCAGCGTTCGACGAAATCCGTCTTGCCGCGCCATTCGAATTCGCGAACATTTGTTAGCGTCAGCACATTGCCATCCATCGTGCCGGTTACCTGCCGCGACACTTCAGGTGCCCAATCTGCCTGGGCCGGCGGTCGTATCGTGCTCCACCAAAGTAATAGGGCCGCGAATGCGATCAGAAAGGTGGCAAGGCCGCGAAACATCCTGCGCGTGAACATGGCAATGATGGCTACGATGCCGAGAATGGCGAAGACGCACCCCGCAAGCGCGCGTAGATATTCGGGCCCCGGCAGGCGGTACCAAAGCGCGAGCGCCGCCCATGCCGTCGCCAGCACAATGACCAGCGACAGGATGGTTGCGATCAGAATGCGCGCTACAAGCCGCAACAAGCCCCCTTCGCTGGCACTATTTCACCATGCCAAGGTTGATCAGCTGGACCCGGCGGTTTGACGCTGCCTTCGGATTGGCGGCATCGACCGGCATTTCCTTGCCCACGCCCACAGCATAAAGTCGATCGGGCGAAACGGCAAAAGTTGTGGTCAATGCCTCCCGGATCGCGTCTGCCCGTTCCTGGCTGAGCTTTAGGTTATGCCTGGCATCACCTGTCGAACTTGTGTGCCCGACGACGAGGAACTTGTAGAACATGAGGTTCGGATGATGCAGCGCATCGGCGATAAGTCCTACCGTCCGGTAGGACTGCGGCTCTATCGCGACGGAATCGTTCTCGAAGTCGATCTCGACAAGCAATTGCGCGAGATGAGTGAGTTGGCTCCAGTTCGGCTGGTTCGCCACCCCCTTGCCGACATTGGCGTTCGCTTCTTCCATGAGCAATGCGATATCGATCGCCGGTGCCTCGGATGATACCTGGCTCAAGCTGGTAACGAGCTGGCGGTCGGTAAGCTGCTGCGCCGCGACAGGACCGGCAGCGAGCAAGAGGCCAAGCGCCAGGCCGGCGCGAAGTCGATGAGCAAGCATTCTTTGTCTCCCTAAGCCGCGCATGGTTCAACGCCATCCCGCATCGGTAATCGCCTGGTTGCACTTTCCGTTGTCGATCCGCTTCGTCTTCAAGAGACAGGCGAGAATATTGCCTTCGCCCTTTACGCCCTTGCAGAACTCGGCCGCGTCATGTTCGCAAAGCTTGAAAAAACCAGTCTGCGCGGCTTGCCGCTGACTGATCGAGGCAGTGACCGAAGTCAGCGTGGAGGTGCAGGTTGGCGAAACCTTCGCCTCGTTTTTCTGCAGGCAGTCCTGAATGCGGTTGTTGCCAAGGTTGAGACCGCTGCAAAGCTTCTTGATATCCTTGCCGCAGTCCTTGGCAAGCGCACTGACCGCATCGGCGTAGCTGATCGTATCCGCTGAGCTGATCCCGGCCATGAAAAGCGTCACGATTGCCACCGCTCCGCTCATGAGGCGTAGTCTCTTCATCACAAATTACCCCTCGTCCCGATTGACGTTTCTGGTAGTGCCGGCCCCTCCCCAAGTAGCTTTCGTGCAGGGCCGATGGCGTGAAATTGAAGCATGCTCACTGCGCCAATGTGGCGTCATCGGCCCAAAAACTACTGAACTTGCCGGCAGTCTGGGAGTAATTTACTGTAGGATACGCTCACACGGAGAATTGCGGATGGAGCGAAACACTCGGAGCAACCGGCAGGTCGTTGCATTCAGTTTTTTCGGTTTTGTCCTGTCAAACGCCGGCCCGGCACACTATCTTGCACTCGAAACCGCAGCATGAGTTGGAGGCCGGAATGAGTGCCGAGAAACAATTGACTGATCAGGACGCTTTTGAAGTGGCGAATGGAATCGTCGAAACGCAAAAGGCCAAGCTTTCCCCGAAATTTGTTGAGCAGATAGGCGATTCAGACTTGCGCGTAGGCGAATCCTGGTTTGCCTGGGGGATCTACGGAGCACTGACGACCGATGCCGAACGGCGCCGCCGGCTTCTGGCCGAGTATTTGAAGCGCAAGGACCAAAGCGAACGCGACCCGAACGAACTTGCGCGCGAGATCGAGGCACTTTCCATTGGCGAAAATCGGCTGTTCCATGCCGTTGCAGGGGCTGGGCGCCAAGCCTACCTAGAAGGCGGCGACGCGCATCTCGACAAGATTGCGTCCATCTTCCTCAATATGATCAGGAACCATTGAGCGCAATAGCTTGCTAGCTGTGCTGAAATCCGGGCGAGGCAGTATCATTCCTGCAACGTGTCACTCTTGCATCACTCAGGCTATCGTATGATCGACTTCTGATCGCCACACTGCCCCCAAGAAACCGGCGATCAGCTTTAGGAGGAGCAAGAGACGATAAGGTTCCCCCTTGTAAACGTTTCCCTCCTCCTCTTTTTAGGTGCGTCTTGACGTAAATTTAGGCCGCGCCGGGGGGCCGCCGGAATGAAATCCTTCAAATGGCTATCAAACAGGGCCATTGACAGGCCTGTTGCGGTGCAGCAAGGTTGGTGAGTCGAGAGGCCAACGCTCGATGTGAGGTTCGGTGAGTCACATTGAGCGAAATGCCGGACCTCACCTTTTACATTATCGTGAGTTGACGGGAAGCTGCAGCGGGCGCACGCTTTGGGGGTTGCGCTTCTAGCGATCTGCAACATCGGGGCTCGGGTCGACCCTTCCTTTCTCCTCGAGCCGAGCCTCACCTTACTTGTCCGCGCTTTCTTCTTATTTTCCGGCGCAATCGATCTCGCCGATTGTCGCGCTAGCGCCGGATGATCTCGTGGAACTCGTCATGCTGGCCGGGAAGGTCCTCGGCGACGACCAGGCCAAGGCTCTCGGCGTCAAAAATAGCAAACCATTCGTCCCATTCAACGAGCCGCGGACGGCCAAAATCTGCTGGGCGGTCAGCGCCCTGATCGTCGTCGTCCTCGTAGGCGTGCTGGCCAAAGGCAAGCGCGAGGACGGGAACGTCGCTACCGATCAAATCGGCGGAATCGCGGATGGTGGGCACACCGGAACGACCTGCGGCCCAATCCTTTATTTCCTGGTGATCTGTGAGCAATCTGGTTTCGACCATGGGAACTCGTCCTTTCCATTGTGCTTGTGCAGAGGCGTAAGCCCCCGGCCCCATTGATGCATGCCTTGGCCGCATGCATCAAGTCCGCAAGGTCAAGCCAGCCTTGCTGCGAACTCTGAGAGGATGGCCCGCTGGCCCTTGAGAATTTTCTGCGCGGCCACGGGCAACGGGAACCACCCCGCGCGATCGACCTCGGGAAATGCTTGCATCGAGCCGGATTTGGGCGGCCACTCCATTTCGAACGTATTGCTGACAATGGTTTCGGCATTCACCGCCGGATCGGCTTCGACCGACCAGGCAACTATTATCTTGCCGCTCGGCTGCTTGAATTCGCCGAGCGGCGCGAAGGTGCCGTCTATATCGAAGCCAATCTCTTCCCTGGCCTCGCGTCGCGCCGCACCCAGCTCATCCTCGTTATCGTCGATGAGGCCTTTCGGTATCGACCACGCGCCATCATCCTTGCGAGCCCAATAGGGCCCGCCGGGATGGACCAGCAGCACTTCGAGAGTTCCGTCGCTGTAGCGATAGATCAGAAGGCCTGCGCTCCGCTGTACCATTCAGGCCGACGCAGCACGGACGGGAAGCTTCCAGCCGGGCCGGATGAAGTGACAGGTATATCCGTTCGGGATGCGCTCGAGATAATCCTGATGCTCGGGCTCGGCTTCCCAGAAATCGCTGGCCGGGGCCACCTCGGTGACAACTTTGCCGGGCCACAGTCCCGAAGCGTCAACGTCTGCGATCGTATCGAGCGCAACGCGCTTCTGCTCCTCGGTGGTATAGAAAATCGCCGAACGATAGCTCATGCCAACATCATTGCCCTGGCGGTTGCGGGTGCTCGGATCGTGAATCTGGAAAAAGAATTCAAGAATCTGCCGATAACTGATGCGGGCCGGATCAAAGACGATTTCGATGGCCTCCGCATGGGTTCCATGGTTGCGGTAGGTCGCGTTCGGAACGTCGCCGCCGCTATAGCCGACGCGTGTCGAAATCACCCCGTCATAGCGGCGAAACAAATCCTGCATGCCCCAGAAGCATCCGCCAGCGAGAATTGTGCGTTCTTGGCTCATGAATTTACCTCCAGTTTCTTGGGATGGACTGCTGTATCGCCCTGAATATAGGGATGCGCGTGTCCAGCCGCCAGAAGCGGGCCGCCAAGTGCAATGACACCGGCTGCCGGTGAAGGTTCACGCGAGGTCACATCGTAAATGCAAGGCGAACCTAGCACTCCCGCGACGATCAGGCACTTTATAACAAATTTCATTACGGCTTTTCCTCTCAGGTGGAGCGATATCGTACGATCATAGACGAAGATATCGCCCCTCAAGACGGGGGCGATATCTTTCGGATCGTCAGCCACGGGCTGCCTTGACCTCGGGCATGCCGGGCTGATTGGCTGCCTGCTCGCCCTTGGCTTCAGCTAGAAGATCCTGAATTACCTTTTCCGACGTGTCGTATTCGCCTTCGCCGAAATGGTGGTAGCGGATCTGCCCCTTGGCATCGATGAAGTAGTGCGCCGGCCAATAGCTGTTCTCGAAAGCCTGCCAGATTTTATAGTTGTTATCGACGGCAACCGGATACTTGATTCCAAAGTCGGCGATCGCCTTCTTGACGTTGTCGATCTTCTTCTCAAAGGCATATTCCGGGGCGTGCACGCCAATGACGACAAGACCCTGATCCTTATACTTCTCGGACCATTCCACGACATAGGGCACCGTATGAATGCAGTTGATGCACGAGTAAGTCCAGAAATCGACCAGCACGACCTTGCCGCGTAATTGCTCTGGGGTCAGCGGCGCTGAATTCAGCCATTTGACAGCGCCACCCAGTGAGGGAAACTTGCCTTCGACCGGCAAATCACTGTGAAAGGCCGGTTGGGTGTTGGCGGCCAGCATAACGCCACGGTCTGCTGCTGATTGCGGTGAAGTACGCGGCTTGAGCGCATCGAGAAGCGCCTGCTCGGCCTTGCCCGTGGCCGGCCCCGAGAGCCGAGCCAGATAGCCCGTATCTGCGCCGAGCGCGATGGCGGCGACGCCAGCAAGAACGGCGAGGCCGAGGCCACGACGCAGCCATTCGCCGGCGCCTATCGAGCGCTTCATCACAGCGAAGACCTGACCACCAACGAGCACTGCCAGTGCAAGCGATGTCCCTGCGCCTGCCGCATAGGCGAGAAGAAGCAGGGTCGTTTGGACGCTGGCACCCTGAAGCGCGGCTCCGGTCAGAACCAGGCCGAGAATCGGTCCGGCGCAGGGCGCCCAGAGCAGGCCCGTTGCAACGCCAAGGATGAGCGCTCCTCCGAATGTCGGAACGGACCCGGGTCCGCCGGTTGCGTTCAGCAATCTGTTGGCAAAGGTTACAATGGGAGTGGTGGCGATGGCGGCGAGCCGCGGAGAAACAAGGGTCAGGCCAAACGCGGCCAACAGCACAAGTGCCGCGTAGCGCCCATACTCATTGGCTTCCACGGCCCAACTGCCCCCAACGGCGGCGAGCGAAGCGACAAGGGCAAACGTCATTGCCATCCCGACCAGCATCGGCAAGGTACTCTTGATGAAGGGTTGCCCCGCGCGCGCGAAGACAAAGGGAAGTACGGGCAGGATGCAGGGGCTGAGGATCGTCAGCGCGCCCGCGAGGTAGGCAACAAACAGAAGCGTCATCATCATCTCCTTCGAAGCGATGTGTGTGCGACGACTGAAGATCAGTCACGGACCGCATAGAGCGGCAGCGACGTATCCTGGATGTGTCCTATAGGGCTCGAATTGTATCGGATTGTACGAATGCGCGGGATATCACGCTTCAGCGAATGGTGACTTCCGCTGAAAGGCCGCCACCGGCACGATTGCGCAATTGCAGCGATGCACCAATGGCAAGCGCAAGTTGGTGGGCGATGGCCAGTCCCAGCCCCGTGCCCCCCGTGCCGCGGTTGCGTGACTGCTCAAGCCGGAAGAACGGCTGCAACACCGCCTCCAAATGGTCTTCCGGAATGCCGGGGCCACGATCCATGATCTTGACGGTCGCTTGACCGTTCTTGTCACTTTCAAGATATACCTCGGCGCTGCCGCCAAATTTCAGCGCATTGTCGATGAGGTTGGTGAAGATCCGCCGCAATGCGTGGGGCCGAGTATCCACCGGGGCAAGGATTTTTCCTTCAATCGTTACGGCCTTACCTGTGTCCTGGTAGTCGTAGACGAGGCTTTCCATAAATGAGGTAATGTCGATGCGGGAGGACTTCTCCGCATCGCCATGGGCGCTGCGGGCATAGGCCACGCCTTCATGGACAAGCCGCTCGATCTCGGTCAGATCCTGGATCAGCTTGTCTTTCTCGGCGGAATCCTCACCGACCTCAGCACGAAGCTTCATCCGGGTAATCGGGGTCTGCAGGTCGTGGGAGATCGCAGCCAGGATTTGCACGCGTTCCTCGAGATAGTGCGCGATCCGGTCGCGCATGGCGTTGAAGGCAGTTGCGGCATAGGCAACTTCACTCGGACCTGACTCGCTGAGCCTTGGAGCCTTTTTGTTAGGGTCGAGCGTATCGGCTGCATGGGCGAGATCGACAAGTGGACGGATTGCCTGGCGCACCGCAAACCAGGTGCAAAGAACGAGCAGGAGCAGTTGAGCAACGAGTACGTACGGCAACCAATCTGCGAGCGGCATCGCCGCCGGCCGTACATCGATCGTCAATGGCGCGCCGTCGCTCAATGTCAGATGGGCCTGCAGGCGCATCGCATCGCCCGGGATGGATTCCACATGGATGGGAAAGCGCTGACCACCGGCAGCTTCTATCTTTGCCGCAATCTCGGCCCCCCGCTTGCTCATGTCAGGAACGCCGGGCAGGCCGTTTCCGAGTTCGAAGCGATAGGTTCCACGATCAAGGCGGTCGAGCCAGTTCGCGCGCTCATTGGCGGGCAGCCGATCGAGAATGGCAATGGAGGTCGCGACATCGCTTTCGAGCGTGTTCAACATGACGTTCCGCGTTGCCATATAGCGTTCAAGAAACAAGGCACTGAAGGACAACGCATGAGCAAGGATCAAGCCCGCGAGAAGGATCAGGAACAGGCGCGCGCCAAGCGTGCGGGGCCATCGCCAAGGATGCGGGCTCCCCGCAATGCTCATTGTCGCAGCTCGGCAATTTCAACTGGCATCGAGAAAACGTAGCCCTCGCTCCGTACGGTCTTGATATAGGCAGGTTCACGCGCATCGTCGCAAAGTCGCTGCCTCAGCCTGCTGACGAGCAGGTCGATCGAACGATCGAAGAGCTCCGCATCGCGGCCTTGCGTCAGATTGAGCAGTTGGTCGCGATTAAGCACGCGCTGCGGGTGATCGACAAACACGCGAAGCAGTCGGTACTCGGCGCCGCTGAGTGTGACCGTGGTTCCGTTCTTGTCGACCAGATGCCGACCTACCGTGTCGAGTTCCCAATCGCCGAACCGCACGCGTTGGCCGGCCTCCGTGATCTGGAGGTTGGGCGGAAGCATACGGGTTCGCCGCAGCACGGCCTTGATCCGTGCCAGCAATTCGCGTGCCGCAAATGGCTTCACCAGATAGTCGTCGGCACCCATTTCAAGCCCGATGATGCGATCGGTCTCATCGTTTCGCGCTGTCAGCATGAGGATCGGCGTCGTCTTGTGCTTACCGGCCCGCAACTCGCGGCACAGCACCAGCCCGTCGTCGCCAGGCATCATGATATCGAGAACGATGAGATCGACAGCATTCGTTTCAAGGAAAGCGCGCATGTGCCGGCCGTCTGCCGCGACGCTGACGCGCAAGCCGTTCCTGGTCAGGTAGGCCGCGACCAGTTCGCGGATCTCACGGTCATCATCGACGATCAAGACGTGGTCAATGTGGTCCATCACACCTGCTCGTTTGTTTTGCCCTGCCTGCTTGAGCCTCAGAAGCCATCGACATCGATGACCGCCTGGGCAAAAGCCTGAGGCGCTTCCTGCGGCAGATTATGGCCTATGCCGCCTGTGATCGTTCGATGCTCGTACTTGCCAGAAAATTTCTGGCGATAGGATGCCGGTTCGGGATGCGGCGCGCCATTCGCGTCTCCTTCCATTGTGATCGTCGGCACGCTGATTAGCGGGCCCGCGGCAAGCTTCTTTTCCAAAGCGTCGTACTGCGGTTCGCCCTGCGCAAGGCCAAGCCTCCAGCGGTAATTGTGAATAACGATGTCGACATGATCCGGATTGTTGAACGCTTCGGCGGATCGATCGAAGGTAGCATCGTCAAAGTTCCACTTTGGCGATGCAAGCTGCCAGATGAGCTTTGCGAAGTCATGCCGGTTGCTGTCGTAGCCCTGGCGGCCGCGATCAGTGGCAAAATAGAACTGGTACCACCAGGCAAGTTCCGCCTTTGGCGGCAAGGGCTTCTTGTTGGCTTCCTGGCTGCCTATCAGGTAGCCGCTCACCGAAACCATGGCCTTGCAGCGCTCGGGCCATAGCGCTGCCACTATGTTCGCCGTCCGCGCTCCCCAGTCATAACCTGCGATGATCGCGGTCGGAATTTTCAATGCATCCATCAGCGCGACAATGTCCGTGGCAATGACCGCCTGCTGGCCGTTGCGGATCGTCTCGCTCGCGAGAAACCGGGTCGTGCCGTAACCGCGAAGATAAGGCATGACGACGCGGTAACCCGCTCCGGCAAGAAGTGGCGCGACGTCGACAAAGCTGTAGATATCATACGGCCAGCCGTGCAGCAGTATCACCACCGGGCCGTCCGCGGGGCCGACTTCCGCATAGCCGACGTTGAGCTGCCCGGCGTCAACCTGCTTAAAGGGTGCGAAGCTCGTATGCGTCCCCGGCTTGACTGCAGGCGCTACCTTGTCGGCCTGCGCGTTCGCTGCGCCTATCAGTGGAAATTCCACAGCGACTGCCGTCACCGCGGCAATACTGAGGAAATTGCGACGGTTGACCTCTTCCGACATTGTTACTTCTCCGATTGGGTAAATGCGACCACTGCAATGCATGGCGAACGTATACCCCGTGTGTCCGTCAAAGGGCAATTTGCATGCGCGTGTAAGTAGCAGCGTACCGGATACATACTGTTACAATCGGGCTTTGGACAAGCTACTGGATCAGAAGTAATCCGCGTTTCTTGTCGCCATCGAATGTGTCCATTGCCAAGAATAGGCGTTCGCGTTCAACGAGCCACGGCCGGTAGTTTTCGTTCACGTCAAGGACGAGGACCATATCGGCCCCCTCGAGATAGCCGCCAATCGGTGAGAAGTGCCCTGCGCCAGCGCCAAAGATTTTCTCTCTGGTAAAGTTGATGATGTAGCGACGGTCCGGATCATTCGAATGTCGCAAGTGCTCGCGGAACTCTTCGCTCGATATGTCGCGAATGACCGTGACTTTCCGATCGGTATGCTGTTTTGCAACACCGGCCAATTCGTCGAGCGTCAGACCCATGATGCATAGGCCGGTCCAGCATTTGCCGGTGCCTTCGAGGACGGCCGTCTCGGTGGTCTCGTCCTCCCCGAGGGAGCGAAACACGTTGGCGACACTGGCGGGACCGCATTTTGAGGGGTTGGACTGGTAGCTGACCGTCAATCCAAATGTCCTGGCAGCCGGAAGCTTCCAAGCTTGTGCAAGCATGTCGGGTGACCGGGTGACGGCATTCGCTATGGCATCGGCGGGAACCTTGGTCTGACCGACAACGACAATGACCGCCCCCAAGAAAAGGGCACTGAAGGCGACCAAGGCTAGAAGAACACGCCTCATGTTTTCCGACCACCGATGATGCGGCATCCTACATCAACGATTGCACCACTACTACCGACCCGTTGAGCGTCAGTTCTGCTCGATGTCTCCGGCACCGGGCAGACGCGCAACCGAGACAGCGGCGTCGGGCGCGACAGTGACCGTCGCCGTCATGCCGGCCACGAGCTGCGTCTTTTGCGGGATCTGGTCCAACGCAATCCGCACCGGTATGCGCTGCGCCAGCCGCACCCAGCTGAACGTCGGATTGATATTGGCGAGAAGACCCGAACCTGCCGTTCGCTCACGATCCTCAATGCCTGCGGCGATGCTGTCGACGTGGCCGGTGATGGCTTCTGATTGGCCCATCAGCTTGACCTTCACGGAGTCCCCGACACGGATACGGGCCAGCTTGGTTTCTTCGAAATAGCCTTCGACCCGAATTGAATCGGTGTCCACCAGCGCCATCTGGGAACTGCCTGTCGTCACATAATTTCCCGGCCGGAGCGACAGGTTGGTGATGGTACCGTTGACCGGCGCCTTTATCTGCGACCGCTCGCGGTTGAGGCGGGCGAGTTCCAGACTGGCGGTAGCTTGCAGATAGCTCGCTTGGGCAGTCGCCTCAGCGGACTGCGCCGCCTCCTTCTGTTGCTCGGAAATGACACCACCGAGCTGTTCGCGACGCTTGCGGTCGCGGCTTGCCTGCTCGAGCGTTGCCTTCGCGCCTTCGACCGCCGCTTCGGCCTGTGTCAGGGCGATTTCAAAGCGCCGCTCATCGACCTTGAACAGTATGTCGCCCTTCCGGACGATATCATTGTCCTTGACGAGAACCTCGCTGACGAGGCCGGAGACGTCCGGCGCTACGGCCACGACATCCGCGCGCACCCGCGCGTCGCGAGTCCACGGATCGTTCATGTAGTGGTTCCAGAGTTCGCGACCCACGAACAATGCACACACGACCAATGCCAGGGTGACAACTACCCTGCCAGCTGTTTGAAGATTTTTCATCATGATACTAACCATTGCGTAAGTGAGACTGTCGCGCCGAGAAGCACGACGTAGAGCGCGACGTCGAACAGTCCACGATGCCAGACCCAGGCATAAATGCCGACCCAGGCAAGTGCGCGGCGGACTATCGCCGAGAGGAGAAGCGTCAGAAACATCATGCCGAGAAGCCCGGGCATGTAGACGCCATAAATATCGAAATCACCAAGCATGTGTTCTACTCCGCAGCCATCAGCATTTGCGGCGATGACGTTTTGACGATGTCGCCGTCCATAGGTTTGGGGGACGGCGCATAAGGGAAAAGGGCGCGGCGCAGGCCGACAAGTGCATCGAGTATGCTGCGGCCCTGCATTGTCTGCTGCAGACCTGGCAGGCTCAGTGCCTGATCGATGCGCTCCTGCAGGCGAGCATCGGGCGCGACCGCTTCGCGGCGTACGACACGCTGGCGAAACAGGTCGGCAATACCGGAAAGGACTGCATTCACGCTCGACTGGCCCTCGCCATCGAGATGCCGGCGCGCACGTTGTATCGCGACGATGTTGAAACCGAGACGTACTTCGGCAAAGCCATCGATCTCGGAGAGATACCGATCCTCCAGCGCAGCCAGCCGGGGAACAAGCTGGCCCATGCGATCGAGCATTCTTCCGGCAAGTTTTTCATGATCGCTTCGCCGCAAACCAGCCGCGGTTTCGGCGAGATCCGACCAGCCGGCCCGCACCAGGCGGCGCGCAGCTATCTCGGCGCCAAATGGCCTTGCGACCTGCGTCCAGATCAGCGCGAAGGCGATGCCCGCCATGGCCGCGATCGCCTCGTTGGCAAACGAGGCGAAGTCGACGGTCAAACGATTCTGCATGGCAACGAACGAGGCGGTGTTTACCGTGAGCAGCATGGCAAGCATGTTGAATTGCGGACGTGGAATAAGAAGTCCGATGAGAAGGAACGACGGGGCGAAGACGAGGACCAGCATTTCGTAGCCGCTGATCGCCGGCAGGATCGCAAACTGGTATACGAACGCTGCGATGAGGCTGACGCCGCACCACAAGAACATCTTGAAAATGAATGGTGCGGGTTGATCCATTGCGGCGAAGAACGAGCAGGCTACGGCGGTCATCATGACGAAGCCGGCGCCGCTCTGCCATCCCGTTTCGATCCATATTAGGCTTGCGACGAGCGTGGCGACGACGACCGATCCCGATGAAAACAGCATCATGGCATAATCGTAATAGCGGGTGCGGCCGACGACTTGCCGATGCCGAAATGTTGGCCGCCACCGGCCGGAATACTGCCCGCGGGCGATCTGTTCGCGTAATGCAAGGCAATCGTGCCAGAGGTTGATAATTTCCAAAAGCCGCGCAAGCGCGCTCGACAAGATCAGGTGGTCCCAATTCTCTGATCGATCAGCCGATTTAAGCTCCTCGATCGTCCTGGCAAAGCGTTGCGGAGCGTCCGCGGACGCGGCATCGGGTGATTGCAGCCAATCGGCCACCTCATGGAGCAACGCACCGAGCTTGGCCGGCAGGGGCCGGTCGCCCGACTTCAGGGCATGAAGCCTGTCCGCCAGTGACGAGAACAACGGCAACAGCATCATGAGCCTTCCGCGCAATTCTCTCGCATGGCGGGTGACGTCGCGGGTGCCGGCGTCAAAGGACAATTGACTGATGATGAGATCAAGGCCGGCAATATCTGCAGCGAGCTTCTGGCGCCTTGCCGGCGTTGCCGGTATTGCCCCCTCGCCGCGCAGAATTTCGTTGGCCCAGTCGGCCGCATCATCCAGCCAATCAGTGATGCGGCCACCGAGAACGGTCCCGACGCTGCTTGGAAAGATCAGGAGGCCAACGAGAGTGGCGCAGGTAATGCCGATGATGATTTCTTCCGTGCGTGCGACCGCCGTATCGAAAATCAGTTCGGGCGTTCCAACGGTTGGCAGGGCGATCAAAGGAAGTGAATAGCCTGCAAGCATGAAGACGTAACTGCGCGGCGTACGATCAAGCATGGATATGTAGAGGAGGCAGCCGGTCCAGAGTGCGACGACGAGGGCAAGAAGCTCGGGCGCGTTTACAAAGAGCGGCACGAAAAACACGGCAGCGCTGGCGCCGATGATTGTGCCGAGGGCGCGATAGAGACCTTTTGAGCTTGTTGCCCCGGCCAATGGATTTGCAACGACATAGACAGCCGCCATCGCCCAGTACGGACGCGGCAGGTCGAACCACAGGGCGATATAGAGCGCCATCATCGATGCGAGAAAGGCCTTGGCTGAAAATACCCAATCCCGCCAGGACGGAAACATCACGGCGTCAACTCGACCTCGCGCCTCAAAGGTTCAGCGGCAGGAGAGTTGCTTGCAGCATCGAATGCCGCCAGAACCCGCAGTGCCGCATTGAGATCTTCCTTGCTCACGTCGGCAAGTATCTGGGCGCGCAAGCCGACGAGGATATCCTCGAGCCTGGAGGCGTATTGCTTGCCCTTGCGCGTCAGCCACAGGGTCTTCGCGCGCCGGTCGCTCTTGTCTTCCTTGCGGATGACGAGGTCGGCCGCTTCCAGCTGGTCAATCAACCGGACAAGCGAAGGGCCCTCGATCCCGATATAGGATGCAAGGGTGATCTGGCGCACACCTCCGCCAAGCCGTCCGATCCACAATAGAGGTGCAGCACAAGCTTCGGAGATGTTCGACGACATCAACGCTTGATCGGTAATGCGCCGCCACTGCCGTCCCGTTTGGAGAAGACTGGTGGTAAAGGCGCGGCGGAGTTGATCTATTTCTTGCATAGGAAATTAATAGCATCCTAATCATTTTCTTGCAATCGATTTTTTTCGCGGCTCGGCCGGTTGTGAACGCCGCCTTCTTGGGCAGTCAGGCCTGACGCATGCGGGGGCCTATGAGAGAAATGTCATCATCAAGGGCGCTCGGTCTTCCCCAAGCTTGGCGGCTGACCGCTGCATGAAAGCATCAGTGGCAGCGTCTGGCTTCAACAGCGGTGATTGGGCTTGAGGTCAACTGCCTGGGGGCTACGGCGAGCAGTTCGCAAGCCGAAAGGTCGCGCCATGATTTGAGGAGCTCAGGGCATTTTTGCCTGATCCGCGTTTTGTCAGCGTGACCTTCTGGAACGAAGTCGAGGATCACCCGATTAGCCCTGCGGTGATTAGCGCCGAGCACCGGCGTCACATTCCAGCGGGTCGCAGATTAATTGCCACGGCAAGCGGTCTGCCTCGCAAACCAACGCGAATTCGGTTGATGGCGGCCGCGGCCAGGTTCATCACCCGCCGCGGCGCGGACTTGCAGGTGTTTAAAGCGGTGTGACGTCGAAACCGAACCACTTCTGCGATAGCGACTTTATTGTGCCATCGGCCTTGGCGGCGTCGATTGCTTCGTTGAACAGCGCCTTTAGTTCAGGTTCGTTCTTGCGCAGACCAACCGAGCTTCCTTTACCGAGGAAGCCGCCCTGGAAGCGGGGACCTGCAACGGTCATTTCCTCGTTCCCGGGTTTGGCGGAAGCGGTGGTCAGATACGCCATCGATGCCATCACCAGATCGACGCGGCCGGCGGCGAGATCAAGGTCATGCTGTTCGGTGGTCTTGTATTCACGCACCTCGACGACGCCCTTGAGATATTTGTCGACGAAGGTAGCGCCCGTCGATGCGGTCTGGACGCCGATGATCTTGCCCTGCAAAAGCGGCTTCAGTTTTTCGAGCGCTTCAACCGCGCCTGCCTCGTTGGAAGCCAGCGAGAATACCTTGCCCTTGAGCTCCATTCCTGCCAGCGGACTGGACTTCAACGTCGCAAATGCCTGCCCGGTCGAGCCGTACGACTGGCTGAAATCGATGACTTCCTCGCGCTTTGCCGTCGCCGACATGCCCGAGATGATCGCGTCGAATTTGCCGGCATTGAGAGCCGGGATCATGCCGTCGAAATCCTGAACGACGATCTTGCACTCAACCTTCATGTGGTCGCAAAGATATTTCGAGAGTTCAATTTCATAGCCGTCGAGCGTGCC
The DNA here is from genome assembly GCF_013327855.1 of Phyllobacterium pellucidum. Classification (GTDB taxonomy): domain Bacteria; phylum Pseudomonadota; class Alphaproteobacteria; order Rhizobiales; family Rhizobiaceae; genus Phyllobacterium; species Phyllobacterium pellucidum. Next base: position 86,860 of record NZ_JABUMX010000004.1, read on the forward strand.
ATCGGGATTGGTGAAATTGTACGGCTTGAACGCGCCTTCGGTCGCGATCGTAACGTGCGTCCATTTCTTTTCTTCGGCGTGGGCGCCGGAGGCGAGGACGAGAGCTGAAAGCGTCAGTGCCTTCAGAAAGACGGTCAGTTTTTTCATTCGAGGTATTCCCCTTGGTTTGTGACTGGTGGTTCAGCCTTGGATAAACTGTTTGAAACGATCGGACTTGGAGTTGCCGAACACCTGTTCCGGTGTCCCCTCCTCCTCGATCAGTCCTTTGTGGAGAAAAATGACGCGGTTCGAGACATCCCGCGCGAAACCCATTTCATGCGTGACGACGAGCATGGTGCGACCCTCTTCAGCAAGGCCTCGCATCACGCGCAGGACTTCGCCGACAAGTTCGGGATCGAGCGCCGACGTCGGTTCATCGAACAGCATGATCTGCGGGCGCATGGCGAGCGAGCGGGCAATGGCGGCGCGCTGCTGCTGGCCTCCGGAGAGATGCGAGGGATAGTGATTGCGCTTGTCGGCGATCCCGACCTTGGCGAGCAATGCCTCGGCTTCTTCGATGCACTCCTTGCGCGGTCGCTTCTGCACGTGGATGGGCGCTTCGATCACGTTTTCGAGGATCGTCTTGTGCGACCAGAGATTGAAGCTCTGGAACACCATGCCGAGACGTGCGCGCACGCGCTCGACCTGGGCCTGATCGGCGGGACGGCTTTTGCCGTCACGCATGCGCTGCATGCGGATCGTCTCCGAGCCAACGGTTACTTCGCCCGAATCCGGAACCTCAAGCAGGTTGATGCAGCGAAGCAGGGTGGACTTGCCGGAACCCGAGGAACCGAGAATCGAGACCACCTCGCCTTCATTGGCGGTAAGGGAGATTCCTTTCAGGACCTCGGCGTCACCGAAACTCTTGTGCAGGTCATTGACACGAAGCGCCAAGGGCGTGGCCGGATGTGACTGAGCGTTCATTTGGCTTCTCCTGGAACCGGCGTCATCAGCCGGGGAGCGCGAAGGTGGGGACTGAGCAGGTGCTCGACGAATTGTACGAGGCGCGTCAGCATGAAGTTGATGGCGAGGTAGATCAGGCCGGCGACGATAAATACCTCGATGGCGCGATAGCTCTCGGAGATGATCTTCGCGGCAACGCCAGTGACTTCCATCAGCGTGATGATCGATGCAAGCGACGTGGCCTTGACCATGGAAATCATTTCATTGCCATAGCCCGGCAGCGCCTGCCTGATTGCCAGCGGCATGACGATGCGCCGGAAGATCATGAGGCGTGGCATGCCGCAGGCGCGGGCGGCTTCGATCTGTCCTTGCGGAACGGACAGGAGCCCGCCGCGAATGATCTCGCTGGCATAGGCGGCTGTGTTCAGCGTCAACGCGATGACGGCGCACCAATAGGGCTCACGCAAGATTGGCCAGAGCACCGTATGCCGAACCGCTGGAAACTGGCTAAGGCCGTAGTAGATGAGGAAAATCTGAACGAGAAGCGGCGTGCCGCGGAAAACGAATACATAGGTTCTCGCAAACCAGTCCAATACGGCGACGCCCGAAAGCCGGAACAGCGCCAATGCAAGGGCGACGAACGCACCGAGGAAAATCGCCGTCGCCGCAAGCTGGAGCGTCAGGGGTATAGCCTTGACGAGGCTGACGAAGGTCTCGATCATAAATGACCAATCCATCAGCCTCTCCTCACGCCGCGTGAGAAATGCCGTTCCGACCGCTGCAAGACGGCGCCCGAGAGTGTGGAGATCATGAGATAAATGCCGCCGGCAACGATGTAAAAATTGAACGGCATGCCCGTTGAGCCCGCACCGATTTGCGCCTGGCGCAGAAGTTCGACGACACCGGTGATCGAGACGAGAGCCGATTCCTTCAACACCACCTGCCAGACATTGCCCATGCCGGGAAGTGCGTGGCGCAAGGTCAGCGGCGCGATGATGCGTCTGAAGCGCAGCGGCCTCGACATGCCGCAGGCGATGGCTGCTTCGATTTCGCCGCGGTGCACGGCTCTGAAAGCGCCACGATAGACTTCCGTCTGCTGGGCGCCTGAGGTGATCCCGACCGCAAGCGCACCAGCAAGGAAGCCGGGAAAGCCGATAAAGCCTTCGGAACCGAGGAACCGGCCGATCGCCGTCACGGCCGCGCTGCCCCCGAAATAGAAGAGATAGATCACGAGAAGGTCGGGAATACCGCGCAGCACCGTCGTATAACCATCGGCGAGCACCCGTATTGTCCTGCCACCGGAAATCTTGGCCCATGCGCCGAATGTGCCGATGACCGAGCCGATCATAAAGCCGCTTAAGGCGATGAGGATCGTCATCACGGCGCCGGTGAGGAGTGCAGCACCCCATCCTCCAGGTCCAAAGCTGATGACGTCAAGGAAGCTTGGCTGGTTCATAGCCTACGATCCGGCTTCAGGGGAAAGGTTGAAGAGCATTTCCTTGATCTGTTCCTTGAGCGTTCAATTTCCGGGAAGTGCCGGCGAAAGATCGAGCTTGCTCGACTTTCGCTGCGACAACTCGCATACGGCCCGTCAGCTGCTGTCGATCCCGTGCCAAGGCCGTCTCAAACATCCGTGTTCTCCGGCAAGGGTGGCTGAACGTCATCGGGAATCGGATTGACGAAAGGCTTTCCCTCGAGGCGGTTGCGATGGTCGGCCTTGGCGGCATCAATGAGATCCCGGTTGGCGAGGAGGTCGATGGCCGTGCCCGCCATCACTTTCGCCGCGTGTTCCATGCCCTTGTGAGCCGCTGGCAGCTTGCCTTGCGCTACAAGCTGCCAAGAGTGCCCCGGCGTGCCAATGGCATAGGTCGCGCCGCGCATCTGGACTGTCGGAACGACCCAGCTTACCGTGCCGACATCCGTTGAGCCGACAATCGCGCCGTCGCCGCTTTCGGGCGGAAAGATGCTGTCGCACAAGGCTTGGCCCTTCTTCGGCGTGACGTCAAACCGTTTGTATGAGGATGCAATGTCTTCTTGCGAGAACGTCTCCTGAAATTTCCGTGCGATGGCATGGTCGTGCTCGTCGAAGGCAGGCGGGCCGAGACGCTCGAGGTGCGAATGCATTAGCGATTCGAGCGGGGTGTTGCCGACTAGATTGGCGTCGCCGCTGATGATGCGGCTGCGAACCGTGGTCTCGGTCATCAATGCGGCGCCGTCGGCAACCTTCTTGACCCGCGCCACAAGGCCGTTGAGTTCCGGCAGATCGCGGGCCCGCACCAGATAGCGCACCGTTGCCCGGGCCTGGACGACATTCGGGGCGGAACCGCCCGTGTCTGTAACGGCGTAGTGGATGCGGGCGCTCGACGGCATATGTTCGCGCATGTAGTTAACACCAACATTCATCAATTCCACGGCATCGAGAGCGCTGCGGCCAAGATGCGGCGTTGCGGACGCATGTGAAGCACGACCGCTGAAGTGAAAATTGATCTCGTTGCAGGCAAGCGAGATCGGGTTGTTAACACCGGCAAACGCAGCAGGATGCCAGGAAATGGCAATGTCAACGTCGTCGAAGACGCCGGCGCGCACCATGAAGCCCTTGGACGAGCCACCCTCCTCGGCTGGGCAACCGTAGTAGCGGATACGGCCCTTTAGGCCGTTGCGCGCAAGGTAGTCCTTCACCGCAGCAGCCGCCAGCATCGAGCCGGAACCGAGCAGATTGTGGCCGCAGCCATGACCATTGCCGCCCGGCACGACAGCTTGCTCTTCCGCGAGGCCAGCGACCTGGCTCAATCCGGGCAGCGCGTCGAATTCACCGAGGATGGCGATGACTGGGCCGGCCTCGCCTGCTTCGCCCATGACAGCAGTCGGTAGGCCTGCAACGCCGCGCGTAACGCGAAAACCTTCGCGTTCGAGGAGGTCGGCATGCTCGTTCGACGAGCGAAACTCTTCGTAGTTGGTTTCGGGCATCTCCCAGACGCGATCGCTGAGTTCAAAAAACACAGCGCGCTTGGCTTCGACGATTTCCCAGACTTCTGCCGAATTCTTCATGATTTCCCGACTGGTCGTTTTGTGTTAGTAACCAAAATTGGCACCAATTTAGACGCAAATATTTTTTACGCAACCTCTGTGTAAAATTATTTGTCTGGCGTACATCTCGCGGGTGGGCCGCTAACTCTAAGAGGCTCGCATTCGATGGAATTTGGAGAGACGAATGAGTGAAGCAAGAGCCAAGCGAAAATCACAACTCAAATCCGTCGATGTTACCGACTCTATCCTGCACGACATTCTCGCCGGTGTTTTGGCGCCGGGTGTCTGGCTGAAGCAGATCGACCTCGAGCAGCGCTATCAGAGCACCAGGCCGGAAGTACGGCGTGCACTCGATCGTCTGGTGCAGAAGCGGCTTGTCGAGCACGTCCCGAACCGCGGTTATCACGTATTCGAACCGGATGGTAAGCAGGCGAATGAAGTAAGCGACATTCGCGTCATCCTTGAAACGGCTGTGGCGGACAAGATCGTTGCAAATGCCTCGGAGTTGACGACGAAAAAACTTCGCGACCTCGCACACCGTTTTGACGATCTCATCATGAACGGAACGATGATCGAGCTCTACGAGGCCAATCTTACCTTTCACCGCGAACTGCTGGCGCTGTGCGGCAACAATGAACTGGTGAACCTCGTTACCGAGATCCGCCAAAGGACGTCGTCAGCGCCGGTGTCACAATGGAAAACACGCGCGCGGATCGAACAGTCGTCACGCGAGCATCACCAGATGATCGACGCTCTCGAAGCGAAGGACATTGAAGATCTGAAACGCGTTATAATTGTTCATATAAGGCAGGTTTGAACCGGCGGTCGGGCACGGCGGGACGCGCTACAGAAAATCGTCACGCCGCGGCGTGAACGTATCGATCAGCAATCCATCCTCGAGCGCAACGACGCCGTGGACGAGATTGGGGGCAACGATGAAACTGCTGCCGGCAGGCAGTGCCGTGGTCACGCCGTCGACGGTCACCTCGAAGGCACCCTCGGCCACATAACTCACCTGCGTATGCGGATGGGAATGGAGCGCGCCGATCGCGCCTTTGTCGAAGCTGAAGGCGACGAGCATCATTTCGGGACGATGCGAAAGAACGGCGCGACGATTGCCCGGCGAGGTTTCCGTCCAGACCAGGCCGTCAGGCAATGTGTAGTGATCGGACAATGATACCTCCATTTATCGCGCCAGCCATCCGCCATCGACGGGTAGGATCGCGCCATGCACATAGTCGGACGCGCGGGATGCGAGAAAGACGGCCGCTCCGGCCATATCATCCGCCCGAGCCCAGCGTCCGGCCGGAATGCGTTTCAGGATATCGGCATTGCGTGCGGCATCTGCCCGCAGCGCAGTCGTGTTGTTGGTCTCGACATAGCCGGGAGCAATTGCATTGACGTTGATGCCATGCGCCGCCCACTCATTGGCCATCAGCCGCGTCAGGCCTGCAAGGCCGCTCTTTGCTGCCGTGTAGGATGCAACACGAATGCCACCCTGGAACGACAGGAGCGAGGCAATGTTGATGATCTTGGCCGGTAACTTCTCAGCCATCGCCATCCTGGCAAAGGACTGGCAGAGAAAGAATGCCGACTTCAGGTTGGTGTCCATGACGGCATCCCAGTCTTCCTCGGTAAAATCGATCGTATCAGCCCGGCGGATTATCCCGGCATTATTGACCAGAATGTCCGGGCGCTTACGAACGGCGGCAGCCCGCCCGATGACGGCGCGCACCTCATCCATCTTGGAAAGGTCCGCCAGAAGCGGATGAAACGCCCGGCCACCGGCTGTGACGAGGGACGCCGTTTCTTGCATCGGCGAGCGGCCAACGCCGATAATGTCGGCGCCGGCACCAGCGAGACCGACGGCAATGGCTTGGCCGATGCCCGTGTTGGCCCCCGTGACGATGGCGCATCTGCCAGAAAGATCGAACGGATTCATCTCAGACTTTCCATCGGTATCTTGTCCATGTCGGTGAAGCTCATGTTATCGCCAGCCATCGCCCAGATGAAGGAGTATCGACCGGTGCCGGCGCCGGAGTGGATGGACCACCCCGGCGACAGCACGGCATCATGGCTTTTCAGCACCAGATGCCGCGTTTCATGCGGTTCTCCCATGAAATGGAAGATGCGGGTCGACTCTTCCATACCGAAATAGAGATAGACCTCCATGCGCCGGTCATGCACATGCGCGGGCATGGTGTTCCAGACGGAACCCGGCTCGAATGCCGTGAGGCCAACCAGGAGTTGGCAGCTTTCGCAGACATCCGGATGCACATACTGGTTGATCGTGCGCGCGTTTGCTTCTTCGGCCGAGCCCGTGCGCACCTTCTTGGCCATTTCCGGCGTGATCAGCACGGTCGGGCAAGCACGATGTGCAGGTGCGCTCAGGAGATAGAATTCGGCGGGACTGGCCGGGTCGTCGCTGCGAAACGACAGCATTCCCTGTCCCATTCCGACATAGAGCGCATCCTGAAAGCCAAGCGGATAGTCGACGACGCCGACAGTGACCGTGCCCTTGCCACCAATGTTGAGGATGGCGACTTCGCGCCGCTCGAGGAACTGGCTGGTGCCGGTTTCCTTTACCTTGTCGACCACAAGATCTTCTGCGAGCGGGACGACACCCCCGACAATCATCCGGTCGAGATGGCTGTAGGTAAGATTGACCTCACCTTTCGAAAAAAGCCCTTCAATCAGGAAGCCTTCGCGCAGGCCTTTCGTGTCGCGCCTGGCAGCATCTTCTGGACCAACGACCTGGCGCACATTTACGGAAATTGTCACAGCATTTGCCTCTTGGCTTTTGATGAAAGGGTCACGTGAGGACGACATATTCGGTGAGTTGGCTGATGCTGGTGTCTGCCTTGTTCACATCGAATACCTTGGTACCATGGCTCATGATTACAAAGCGATCGCAGACCTGGTAGGCATGGTAGAGGTTGTGCGTCACCAGCACGCTCGACACGCCCTCGGCTTTCAGCTTCAGCACCTGCGCCAGCAAAGCCTCGGTTTCGCGCACGGACAGGGCTGAGGTCGGTTCATCGAGAAGCAGCACCCGCCGTTTAAAAAAAACGGCGCGTGCGATGGCGACGGCCTGCTTCTGCCCACCGGAGAGGTCACCCACCAGCTTATCGGGAGAATCGATACCCGAGATGTGGACAGCCTTCTCGAGCACCTCCATGGCGATATCGCGCATCTCTGCCTGCTTCAGGAAGCCAAAGGCATTGGTGCGTTCGCGCCCCATGAAGATGTTGCGGGTGATCGAAAGTGAATCCACCAGCGCGGTATTCTGGTAGATCGTCTCGATGCCGGCATCGGCGGAATCGGACCTGCAGGTGAACAGCGTCTCGCGACCGTCGACGCTCAGGTGGCCGGAGGTCGGCTTGTGGATCCCCGAAATCAAGTTGACGGTAGTCGACTTGCCGGCGCCGTTGTCGCCCAGAAGCCCGACTACTTCGCTTGGGCCGATGTGGAAGCTCAGGTCCCGCAGCGCCGTCAGCGTGCCAAACGTCTTGGAGATATTGTGCAGTTCGAGAAGATGGGGTGCAAACATCATACGGCCCCCCGGCGTTCGATGAGATGGTTGAATGCGGCAGCGATCACGATGAGGGTTGCGATAAACATGTCGAGGTAGAAGCCAGGGGCCCGTAGGAGCAGAAGCACATCGGTGATCGTGTGGATCAGCATGACCCCGAGGAAGATGCCGATAATCGAGCCGCGACCGCCGCGCAGCGACAGCCCGCCGATGACGCACGCGGCAATCGCCTGAAGCTCGAGCCCGGCGCCCTGCCCCGGCTGGACACTGCCCACGCGCGCCGTGGCGATGATGCCGGCAACCGCCGCCATGCCTCCGGCAATGGCAAAGGCGATCAACTTGACACGGTAGGTGTTGATGCCGATCGCCGTTGCAGCGGCGGGATTGCCACCGGTGGCGAAGACATGGTTGCCGAACTTGTGCCGGTGCAGCAGTAAATAGAAGCTGACAACGAACAGGATGATCCAGATGAACGCGGCATTGATGCCGAATAGCGTGCCTGCAAAGAGGCTCGAAAAGGCAGGTTCCGGATCGAAACGCACCTGGATGGCGCCGTTATAGAGCAGCACGGCGCCACGCCAGAAGAGCAGGCCGCCGAGCGTGACAATGAATGACGGCAGGCCGAAGCGCAACGTAATCGTGCCGTTGAGAAGTCCGATCATCACCCCCAACAGTATGCCGAGCGGTGCTGCGATGAAAGCGCTCAGGCCACCATCGACCAGGCTCGCCATCAAGACCGCCGTCAAGGTATAGACGGAACCGATCGACAGGTCGAACTCCCCAGCAATCATCAGGATGCCGGCGCCCAATGCCAGGCAACCCAGCACCGGAATAGCCTTCATGAGGATGGTCAGGTTCTGCGGCGACAGGTAGCGGAAGTCGTCGGGAAAGGCGAGCGCGCCAGCGATGCACGCGATCTGCAGGGCCGCGAAAACCAGGAGTATCGCGCCGGCCGGCATGGTCATGATGTGCTTCAGCAGCGATTGTTTTTTCGTGCGCGATTTGGGCACGGCAACGTCGGTCATGGCGTAGGTCACTGTCTTTACTCTGTTCAAAGGGATCGAGGGGACCTTCCGGTTTTCGCCGGAAGGTCTTCAGGCGTGACGTTTATCGGTAGCTGCCGATCAGTGGCTTGACCGAGCTGATGCGCGTCTTATCGAGGAACGCGCCCTGGCCGGTATCGACATCAGTCGGGGTCAGACCATATTTTTTCGCCAAAGCAATCTGGGCAATCGGATAATAGCCCTGGAGGTACGGCTGCTGGTCCATGGTCGCGAACATGGCGCCCGATTCGACGGCGTTGACGATTTCAACGGCGAGATCAAAGCCGCCGAAAGGGATCTTGACGCCGGCATCCTTGATGGCGCCTGCGCCGACCGTCGACGTCACGGACCCGGTGCCGAACAGCGCCTTGACATTAGGATTGGCGATCAGGAACTGCGCGATGATGTTCTGGGCTTCGGACGGATCAAGCCCGGAGCGAACCGTCTCCACCTTGATGCCTTTTTCCTTCATTGCCTTTTCGATGCCGCCGCCACGCGCGACGGCGAAACTCGCTTCAGGAATCTCGCGCGGATTGAAGACCACCACGTCGCCATCCTTGAGGCCAAACTGCTCGATCATGCGATTGCCAAGTTCATAACCCGAGGCGAATTCATTCATGCCGACATAGGCTTGGCGGCAATTGCCCTTGGCCCCGTCGAGATCGTCATTGTTGAAACCGATGACGATGATGCCGGCCTTGACGGCGGCGCAGATGCTGGCATCGAAGGCATCCGAACTGGAAATTGCAACTGCAATGCCGTCGACGCCGCTGGCCGTGGCGCTCTCAATAAGGTCGTTCTGGCGGACCGGATCGTTATTGGCATATTGCACGTCGAGATCGACACCGAACTGTGCCGCGGCATCCTGTGCGCCTTTGACGACCGGGTTAAAGAACTGGACACTCGGATCAAGATAGATAATCATCGTGGCCTTGACATCGGCCGCTACGGCGGCGGACGTGAAGGCCATAGCTGCGCACGCCGCAAGCATTGCGGTTTTCAGTTTGGTCAATTTCATTTGCGTATCCTCCCTTTGGATGTGCAATCGGGGTCGAAAGACCCATGTCTCGGCTGGCGAGCTCCGACCAAAGATCGCGCCAGCCGAGATTTTCCTCCTCTGCCTCAGTTTCCGATGAGCAATCTCACCCGAACCAAGGATCCGGCCGGCCCAAGGTCACGTGAATGCCCTTGAACTGCGAATACTCGTCAAAACCGTAGCGGCCAAGCTCGCGCCCGAGCCCGCTTTTCTTGTAGCCACCGATCGGCAGCTCAGGCGCGCCGTCGATGACGCTGTTGATCCAGCAGCGCCCGGCCCGGATGCGCCGGATGCTCTGCAGCGCGTTTTCGAGATTGGTGGACCAGACGCTTGCCGACAGGCCGAACTCCGATGCGTTTGCCAGAGCGACGGCCTCGTCAGCTGTCTTGAACGTCAGCGTCGATAGAACCGGTCCGAAGATTTCCTCGCGGGCAATCGACATATCGGCGGTGACCCCGGAAAACACGGTCGGCGCGTAATAGAGCCCCGCGCCCTCCCCGACCCGTGCGCCGCCGAGCAACAATTCGGCACCGTCAGCCTGCCCTGCCTCGACATAGGAATGCACCTTGGCGGCATGCGCCTCCGAGATCATGGCGCCGATCTTCGTTCGCTCGTTCAAGGGATCGCCGAAAGTAACCTTACGGGAAATATCGAGCAGGCGGTCAAGAAGCACATCGCGGATGCCTTCCTGCACCAGGAGCCGGCTTCCGGAAATGCAGCACTGGCCGGCATTGTGGTAGACACCGTAGGCGATGCCATCGGCCGCCGCCTCAAGGTCGGCATCGGCGAAGACGATCTGCGGCCCCTTGCCGCCCAGTTCAAGGCCAACGCGCTTGACGCTGCGGGCCGCGATCTCGCCCAGCTTCGTTCCAACACGAACCGAACCGGTGAAGGCGACCATGTCTGTGCCGGGATCTTCCGCCAAGACCTGGCCGGCAGGATCGCCGTAGCCGGTGACGACGTTGAAGACGCCGTCGGGAATACCGGCCTCGCGGGCGAGCTCCGCCATGCGGATCGATGTACCGGACGTAAATTCGGATGGTTTCAATACGACCGTGCAACCGCCGCCGATGGCCCATGGCACGCGCTCGGAGGCGATGATAAAGGGGAAGTTCCACGGCGTGATGATGCCGACAACGCCGACAGGTTCCCGCAGGACCAGGCCAAGGCGGTTGTCGCCGATATTATTGTGGGTCTGCCCTTCCAGTGCCCGCGCCTGCCCGGCCGCATAGGACCAGAGATCAGCACAGAAGGTGATCTCGCCCCGGGCCTGGGCAATCGGCTTGCCAACCTCCAGGCTTTCGATCAGGGCGATCTCTTCCACATGGGCGAGAATGAGCTCTGCCGTCTTGAACATCAGGCGCGATCGTTCGGCGCCGGACATGCGCGGCCATGGCCCGGTGTCGAAGGCCCGGCGGGCGGCCGCAATCGCTGCGCGAACATCGTCGGCAGAGGCATCCGGCCACGTGCCGACCACAACGCCGGCGTGGCCCGGGCTCACCCGATGTATCGTCTTGCCCGAGGCCGCATCAACAGACTTGCCATCGACAAGCATCCGGTAGCGGGATTTACTCTGCAAACGCGGGTCACTAGAGTCGGGCGTTATGAAATTGGATTGTACCGTCATCAACCGACCGGATTTTAAAGCCCGGCTCCTCCATTTAGGCTCGGCGTATCGACCGCCGTGCTTGTGCAGTCGTTAAGTTGTATGGTACTGTATGGTGGCTAAATGCAAATGTCAACGAGATGGCGGCGGCGAAAAGCATGAACCTTGAGACATTGAAAATCGAGCCCATGAGGATCGAGACTGGGGAAACGACCGCCGCGCAGGTGGAACGTGACTTGCGCGAGGCGATCATCCGTCTCGATCTCGCGCCGGGGTCACGCCTGTCCGAGCAGGAGATCGCGTCTCGTCTCGGCGTCTCTCGCCAGCCGGTCCGCGAGGCGCTGATTGCCCTTGGAAAATCAAAGCTGGTCGAAATCCGCCCTAATCGGGGAACCATCGTGGTCCGCATTTCGGCGCGTCAGATGATGGAAGCCCGCTTCGTGCGCGAGGCGATCGAGGTCGCCGTCGCCAGGCGGGCCAGCGAGAGTTTCGATACCTGGACGCGGCGAAAGATTGACAGCATCCTCGAGCGCCAGCGAATGGCGATGAGCGGTCACGATCACAATGCGTTTCGCCGGGAGGATGAGCAGTTCCACATCGCTATTGCAGAGGGCGCCGGCTGTGGCCTCGCCTGGAACGCGATTTCAGACATCAAGGCGCACATGGATCGCGTCTGCAACCTGCAGCTTCGTAACCCAGCCTCTATGAACAACCTCATCGAGCAGCATGAGAAAATCGTCGCCGCGATCGACGGCCGAAACGCCGAAGCTGCGGCCAACGCCATGAGGGAGCATCTGAACGGCATTCTGAACGACCTGCCACAAATCGAAGCCGACAATCGTGAGCTCTTCGAATAGCACCATAAACTGTGGCGCATCTCCGTAAGAAACGCAGCATGCGCCACAATTTCAATCTTAATGTACGCCAGGTCAGGTCAAGCGGACCTCGGCGACATCGTCCTTGTAATCTTCCTTCGGATCGACGCCGAGCAGCATTTTGACGCCCGCTAGCAGACTGGATTCGTTGAGCCATATCTCGGCCCGCTCGGCGTCAAACCGCAATAATGTCAGCTTGGGATCGTCCTTGCCGCCTTCAAACCAGGCCGCCACGAACCGGTTCCATAGCCGGTCGATGGTTTCCCGATCATTGAAGACTGTGAGCCCGCCGTGAACGGCAGCAAAAAGGTCGTTACCTTTCGCCGCGAACGTCGCGACAGCTCTGCTCTCGCTCTGCAGGTTTTGTACGAGCGAATTCTCGGTCGAGGTGAAGAAGTAAATGGGACCGTGATCGCCTTCGAGTTGAGCGGTCATTGGACGAGTGTGGCTCTCTTCAACGCCCACCAATCCCAACATCATGGTCATATCGGATTTCAGGGATTTCCAGAATTTTTCCCGCAGTTCCGGTGCAGTTGGCATGTTGTCATTCCTTTCGACGATCGACATGCATAACTGCCGCGATTGCTAAAGGTTTCGCGATCGCACCATTATTTTCCCCCATCGTGCTGCACACCTGCCGCTTGCACCAGGATCAACCTCGCCTACCGCTGGAAGAACATATACAGGCCGCTGAACACAAGCAGAGCCAGCGGCACCAATGGAGCGTACACGATCGCGAGCGGCGCTGGACCGAACGTCATCGAGACAAAATTCGCCAGAATGGTGAGGGTCAGCAGAATTCCGAGCCACCGATGGCTCTGGCGTATCCAGTAGTGCAAGATCATGAGAGCCTCCTTGAAAGAGCATCCAGGATGGAATGTGGCACATGGCAACCTCAACGAGCCTGGACCAGCTTCCAGCCATTGCCCGATGGGTCGCGGAAGCTTGCATCCACGGAGCCGTATCGATCGATCGGTTCTTGGGTAAACTCGACCCCGCGCTTGCGCATGGCTTCGAATGCAGCCTGGCAATCGTCGACCACCAGAACCAGCGGCGGCATCGCACCCTTGGCCACGGCTTCAGCCAGGCCCTGAGCCGTTGCGTCATCGACGGTCGGCGCCTGCGGACGGAACAGGCCCAACTGGAAGTCCGGCTGGTCGGGATGCTGGACGGTCAGCCAGCGATAATCGCCATTGCGCGCATCCGTGTGCACCCGAAATCCCAGCTTTTCGACATAGAACTGAAGCGCTTCGTCCTGGTCATGGACATAGACGCCGGCAACCTGAACACCATTTTTCATGAGTCATCTCCCTTTCGCCCGTCGTGCCTACCCTCTTTCGTTCGCCGGCGCTTCTCCGAAACTGCCATTTTGAGGTGCGGCCTTTGCGCGGCGCTCACGAAACAATGGGGAACCTCCTCGAGATCTCCGGGAACGAGTTGCATTCGTCGCCTTAGTTCGCTTGGGCTTTCACCGGTCACGTCGCGGAAGGTCCGTCCAAACGTTCCAAGACTGTTCCAGCCTGTCTCCAGCGCGATTTCGATGATGGGTGTGTCAGTATCCCGCAAGAGCGCTGCGGCGCGCTCGACCCGGCGCGTCAGCAGGTAACGATGCGGCGGTATGCCGAAGGCGTCCCGAAACGATCGCGCGAAATAGGCTTCCGAGGCGCCGCTGACGCTTGCCAACCGGGATATCGGCCAATCCTCGTGTGGCGCCGCGTCCATGTGGTCTTTGGCACGCAGCAGGCGCCGCAGCAGTTTCAAATCTCTATTCGCGGAGTTCTTGACGATTCTGGTCGGGCGCATAGCCAATGAATGCATGGACTGATGACCGTTGACAATGATAGCGCCCTCGAAAGAGCGGCACTTCATTTTGTCGTCGGGCGTAGCGGCATCTGAAAGGTAAACCTCGTTTCGATGGAAGAAGAGGTTACGACAAGGGAGCCACCATGCGCCTTGGCAATTTCCGATGCGATATATAGTCCAAGCCCCAGGCCTTGTTGACTTGCGCGAACGCCACCACGAAAAAACGGCTGGAAAAGACGTTCCATCGCCTCTTGCGCTATTGGAACGCCGCTATTGGCGACGCTTATCTCCAAAACTCCCGATTTCGTGCCTGCTGAAAACCGGATTGGCCGGCTCGCGTCACCATAGGTAATCGCATTGCCGAGAAGGTTTGAAACCATCTGACCAATACGGTCCCTGTCGCAGTAGACTTTTTCGGTGATGTTGAAGTTCGTCTCAATGGAAATGCCGGGCGTTCCCAATTGGAGCTCTTCTGCAATCTGCTTGAGGACGGGGTCGAGCAGTTCGTCCGCATCAAGCCGCAGCGCGAAGCCACTGCCGAGCCTCCCTCGCGCAAAATCGAGCACGTTATCAATCAGGCCGGACATGCGCTGCACGCTGCCTTGCATCAGGGTAACGATCCTCTGTGCCCGAGGGCTTAATTCTTCTTGCAGAAGCATCCGCGAACCGCCCTCCATCGAAGCGAGCGGGTTGCGAAGATCATGCCCCAGAACCGCAATGAACTGTTCGCGCAACTCCGCTATTGCCAGTTCCTCGCTCAGACCTGCCTCCGCCAGCATCCGTTCGGAAATCGCTTCGCTTTTGGCACCTTCAGCGGCGATTCGCTTGTCGACCAAATCGCGTTCGTAGCGGCGGCGTTGAGCAGCCGGGAAGATGACGACACGGGTAAATTGCAGGTTGCCATCGTCATCCCGCCGCTCTTTTGCGTTAGCAAGCACCGGCAGTTTCTTGCCGTCGCCGGTAACAAAATCGAAAGCGACCTCTTCAAGGAAACCTTGCATGCGCAACAGCGGCGAAAAATGCGTTTCGTAAAACATTCGTCCGGAAAGCGTCAAAAGTTCACTGAATTTCTTGTCGAGAAGGTCGAGCTGTGAAACTCCAATCCAACGCGAGAAGGTGAGATTGGACTTGAAGATTCTGCCGTCGGGGCGAAGCGACAGGTACCCGCACGGTGCGTTCTCGTACAGCTCCGCAAGATCTTCGGCGAATGTGCTGTTGGGATCCTCGGGCACGACTCACACAAACGCCTTGATGGCCGCAATGACTTCGCCGGGCGCACTCAGATTGGGGCAATGCCCCGTAGCGTTCAACATAACCAGTTGGCTGTGAGGAATGTGTTGCTTCACGTATTCGCCTACGTTCTCTGAGGCAATAATGTCTTCCCGGCACTGAAGTATCAATGTTCGCGCTGTCACACGTTGAAGATCGTCGCGATTGTCCGACGTGAAAGTGACCCGCGCGAACTCCTTTGCAATGTCAGGGTCGGTTCTGCAGAAGCTGTTGGTTAGCTCTTCACCAAGTTCGGGTCTGTCCGGATTGCCCATAATGGCTGGGGCCATTGCGGCCGACCACCCAAGATGATTGTCCGCGAGGGACTCCAGCAACTCGTCGATCTGAGCACGACTGAAGCCGCCGACGTATCCACCGTCGTCAATGTAGCGGGGCGATGGGCCGACGAGGATCAGGCTGTCGAAAATCGCCGGGTCCTTCAGCGAAGCAATCACGCCGATCATGGCGCTGACGGAATGCCCGACGAACACTGCACCCTTGAGTTTGAGTTCCTTGCCAATCTCGATAAGGTCGTCGGCGTATCCTTCGAGGGAAGCATATTTCGCGGAGTCATAAGCGCCAAGATCGGAGCCACCGGCCCCGACATGGTCGAAGAGAATTGTTCTAAACTTGCTTTCGAAGGCTGGCGCCACCAACTTCCACATGTTCTGATCGCAGCCAAAACCGTGCGCGAACACCATCGACCGTTCCCCGCTGCCGGATAGTTTGACATTGTTGCGCTCTAAAACGGACACCCGGGACTCCTGATTTCGCAAAACGAAGTTCGACTGTATGCTTT
Source organism: Phyllobacterium pellucidum (assembly GCF_013327855.1). GTDB lineage: Bacteria > Pseudomonadota > Alphaproteobacteria > Rhizobiales > Rhizobiaceae > Phyllobacterium > Phyllobacterium pellucidum. Next base: position 102,792 of record NZ_JABUMX010000004.1, read on the forward strand.
GAAAGCTCGAACACCTAACTGCTTCGCGCCGCAGCAGCTCTTTTTTCGCGCTTGGAGGCTTAGCCGGTCCGGGCATTATCCGCCCCCTTCCGCTTTTCACGTTTTTCCATAGCGATTTATACTCCGCTCCGCGCAAGCTTATCTAACTGTAATTTACAGTAATGTACTTCCACCCTGTCTTGCCTGCCGTCTAACCTGAACGGGAACGCAACGCTGCAGGGAAATCGAGATGTATATCAACAGACGGGCCTTTGTATTAGCTGGCGGCGTTGCCGCAATCAGCCTCACGATAAACCATCCCACATTTGCGCAGACGCTATCGGCGGAAGAAGCTCGCCAGATTGCCGAGGATGCATACATCTATGGCTATTCGCTCATCACGACCGAGGTCACCCGCGTTCAAATGAGCAATGTGCCGAAGGTTGTGGAATTCACCGGGCCGATGGGACAATTTATCAATGTTCCCCGCTATCCGCCCGCGAACTATCGCGGCGTATCAGCCCCCAATGCGGATACGCTATATTCCGTAACATGGCTCGATCTGAGTGAGCCCCAGGTTTTTAGCCATCCGGACATGGGCGACCGCTTCTACTTGTTCGAGGTCGTCGACTTATGGATGTCGGACTCCGAGCAATCGCCGAGCAAACGCACGGCTGACGGAAAAGCCGCCAACTATCTGTTTACCGGCCCGGGCTGGAAAGGCGATGTACCGGCAGGAATAAAGCATTTCCCCATGGCCACCCGCTATATGGTCATCCTCGGCCGCACCTATGCTGACGGGACGAAGGCGGATTACAAGGCCGTCAATGCGTTGCAGGCGCAATACAAGATTACGCCGCTCTCCGCGTGGGGCACTAAAAATTACAAGCCAAAAGCCCCGAAGGTGAACCCTAAGCCGGGTTTCAGCATGAAAGACGCTCCGCAAAAAGTCATTCTCGACATGGGGAAGGAAGGTTATTTCAATCTGATGGCAAAGCTGATGGGCGGGGACGCGCCGCCGGCGGCCGAAGATGCGCCGATCATCGCGAGCATGGCTAAAATCGGCATCGAGCCCGGGAAGCCATTCGAGATGAGTAAACTGGATCCGGCGGTACAGGCGGCGTTGAAAGACATTCCGCAAGCTGCCCTGAAGACGATCCAGGCCAACAAGGAAAAAATGGGCGAGATCGTAGACGGCTGGGTCGTGTCAAAGGGGCTCGGCACATATGGGCCAAATGACTACATCAAACGCGCCACCGTGGCCGCCTTTGGCTGGCCCGCCAATCAGCAGCTTGATGCGGTCTATCCATACACCGAAGTCGATTCGAAGGGTGAAAAGCTGACCGGTGCGAACAACTACACCTTGACCTTTCCTAAGGATCAGACGCCTCCCGTAAACGGTTTCTGGTCAATCACCATGTACGAGATCGACAAGGGCTGGTGGTTTGTACCCAATCCGCTGAACAAGTTTACGGTCAGCCCACGCAACAATCCAAAGCCCAATGCTGACGGATCGTTGACACTTTATTTCCAAAACAAGTCGCCTGGCGCGGACAAGGAGGCTAACTGGCTACCGGCGCCCAAAGGCGCTTTCATTCCGATGCTGCGTATGTATTGGCCCAAGGACGCATCTCCCTCAATCCTGAATGGAAGCTGGAAGGTGCCCCCGGTGGTCAAGGAAAGCTGAGATGGCGGCTTAGCGGCAACTCTGGGTGAGGTTCGGTCAGTTCAGCACGTTCGGCGGGAGCACTCCGTCACCGGCGGCAGACAGCCTGGCCTCAGAGGGCCCGCGCTTCAACGAATTCCACACCACAGCGCTGTGCTCCCCACACGAGCGATCCGTTGCTGACGAGCCGCAACCACCATTCGTCGGGCTTCGGCTAGGTCACGTGGCTGCCGCAAATTGCGGCCTCCACTCATCGCTAATGACTGCTCCGTGGACGCGTCTGCACGGGAGGCATGTACTACTCGCGGATAAACGTAAACGGGAGTAGAATTCACGAGACGAGAAGCGGTTTGGTTCTCAAGAACCTCATAGCAGGCCTACACCTTGTTGGAGAGGGGCCATGGGAATGGATCATGCCGAGCGACGGCTGGTTGCAATTCTCGCCGTCGACATTGTGGGCTATTCCAGACTTGTTGAAGCGGACGAAGCCGGTACGCTCGCAGCAATCAGAGACTTGCGATCCAAAGTTACCGATCCGCTACTTGCCGAATATCGCGGCAGGATAGTCAAGCTTATGGGCGACGGTGCCATCATGGAGTTTGGCTCGGTTGTCGATGCCGTCGTCTGTGCCGTCGCGCTACAAAGAGGAACTGCCACTCACCAAGCCGGCGTAGCGGCAGACAGGCGCCTCGTCTTTCGGATGGGCATCAATCTTGGAGATGTCGTGGTCGAAGGCGATGACCTCCTTGGCGATGGGGTCAACGTCGCCGCGCGGCTCGAGCAGCTTTGCGAGCCAGGCGGACTATTCGTTTCCGGAACAGCGTATGACCAGTTGCCGGGCAGGCTTGAGCTGCCTGTGGAGTTTGTGGGTGAGCGCCACATGAAAAACATCGCCCGCCCGGTGCGAACCTATCGCGTCAGGCTTCGGGGGACGGACATTGCCAAAGCAACGATAGCAGGGCGCTTGCACCGGTGGGCAATTGTAGCGGCAGTCGTCTTGGTCGCGGTTTCCTTGGCCGGTTCAACACTTTGGCTGTGGCCGCGCCAACCGGTTGCTGAGTCGGCCATGATGGCCCGCATGAAGTATCCGCTTCCGAAAGAGCCTTCTATCGCTGTCATGCCGCTCGACGATCTCAGCCCCGGGCCTTCACAGGCCTATTTCGCCGATGGAATAACTGAGGATCTGATTACCGAGCTGTCAGAATTGCCCGGCCTCTTCGTCATCGCTCGACACTCCTCCTTTACGTACAAGGGCCGGCCGACAAAGCTTCAAGATATCGCGGAAGCAATGGGGGTGCGCTACGTCCTCGAAGGCAACTTGAGGCGGGATGGCGACTTCGTACGGATTGAGGCTCAACTCACAGACGCGCTAAACAATCAGCGCGTGTGGGATAAGCACTACGAGGGCAGGATATCGCAGGTTTCTGCGCTTCAGAACAAGCTTGTCGGCGAGATTGGCTTATCGCTTCAAGTGAACGTCCCGCCTTCTGCTGAATCGGCACAGGCAGAAACCACCCCCGAAGCATATGATCGGTTGCTCGAAGGCTTGGGCCATTTGCGTATCGGCACCGACGTCGAGTTGCTCAAATCGATCACGCTTTTTAACGAGTCCCTCAACCTCGATCCTTATTACAGTCGGGCTCACGCTGCAGTCGCCGCTGCGAATTGGGAGATAGCGGTCGCCTGCTGGAACTCGGGTAATTCTGCGTTTCGGAAGGCCATGAGCAGCGTCGATCAAAGCCTGCCGATGGCGATGCTTTACCAGAACGCGCTCGCCTATGCCATTTCATCGGAGGTGCTGGCTGCGCATGGCGGTTATGATCAGGCCCTTATCGCAATCAACCGCGCGATTCAGCTCGACGCCAACGACCCCGAACATCACATCCGCAAAGCACGATATCTCAATGCTGCAGGTCGGGCGCCCGAAGCGGAAGTGGAAGCGCGGCTTGCCATGCGGCTCGATCCGAAATATCCGCCGGAGTATCTCAGGGCCTTGGCTATCTCGCTGTTCCATCAGGAGAAATATGAGGATGCCGTCGATGCCTTGAAATACCTGATAACCCTGCAATGGGATGTGGCCGATGACTACGCTACCTTGACGTCCGGCCTGGGCCACTTGGGAAATTTGGGTGGTGTTCAGCTCAACATGGCCAAATACAACGGGATCACCATACCTTTCGGCCGCGGACCGCTAACTGTTCAGGCAATTGCCTGGCAGTGGTATGTCGATATGTCCGATTATTATCCTGCCTATCGTGACAGGTTGCTCGAAGGATTGCGCAAGGCCGGGGTGCCGGAAGGCGCTGGAACCGACATTGCCTATGAGACCTACGCTAAGGCTGTCAACAGGGTGAATGGCGAGTACTCCGTCAGCGGTGCGCCCAAGCTCGGTGCCGCCGCAGTCAAGCGGCTAATTGATGAAGGGGCGCAACTGATTGATGTGCGCAGTCCAAGGCCATTCAGTCATGCGCATATCCCGGGTTCCATCAATCTGCCGGCGACCAACGTCCTTTCAAAGGCGACACTTTCCGAAAAGGTTGGTGCAAGCAATGCCATCATCTTCACTTGCCAGGCCAAATATTGCGTCGACGCGGCCTTCGCATCGGCCAAAGCCCTGGCTTGGGGATACCCCAGAGTTTCTTATTTCGCTGATGGCATTGCAGCCTGGCAGGATGCCAATTACCCGACTGAGACAAGTTTGACGAAATAGCCGGTCGAGTTCGTGAACTGAGGGCAATATGGGTAGGGCTACATGGCTTCCCAACTTATGTGTCATTCTTCATTCCTTCACCGGTCGCCAGATGACGCGCTTCTTGTTGACGCGATCGCGGTCGTCTTCGTAGGGCATAACTTCGCAGTCTATGGAATTGCAGTCCCGACACCGGAAGGTGAGGCTTGGAAGTGTGCGGCCATGGCCGAGAACAGCGGCCAGGTCAGTCGCCGTGAAGGTCGCGACCTTATCACATTTTCGGCAACCAACCCGCACGAACATGCCGTAGCGGGCCGCCTGTCCCAGATTCTTGATTTCCCTTGTCATGAGAACGAAAAGAGAACAAATTCCTCGAGCGAGTCAAGTGGGATGAACCAGTAATGCACCGGGGCACGCCCCGACAACCATGAAACAATGCTCAACTCGGGGGCTTCGCCGCATTGAAGCGACCTGCTGCAAAGCTGCCAGACCCGCTACAGGACATCCCGGCATGCCTATTTTTGAGACACATCACGCCGAACATTGGTATAGTGTTTTCGCTTGGACACGTTCCATCGGAGAATAGCGTCGTGGCAGGCGATATTGGTCTAACGGGCATGTCTGCCTGCGAGGTGGTCGATCTGTTAAATGGCGGTGAGGTAACGCCGCTCGATTGTCTCGATGCACTTGTGGTTCGCATTGCCGCCGTCGAGAACGTCGTCAACGCACTTCCTATTCTTTGCCTCGATCGCGCCCGCGATCGAGCCCGTCGCCTGCTCCAACAGCCTCTCGGGCGCCGCGGTCGTTTGGCGGGATTGCCTGTGCCGATCAAGGACCTGACAGACGTTTCCGACGTTCGCAGCACCTATGGCTCGACAATATTTGCAGACCATGTTCCCGAACAATCCGACATTCTTGTCGAGAGGCTGGAGGCCGAGGGCGGTGTTGTTTACGCCAAGTCGAACACCCCAGAATTTGGTGCTGGTGGCAATACATTCAACGACGTCTTCGGGACAACATTGAATCCCTGGAATACCGACCTGTCCGCTGCAGGCTCCTCGGGTGGAGCCGCCGTTGCTCTTGCCACTGGCATGGCCTGGGTCGCGCAAGGCTCCGACCTTGGAGGCAGCTTGCGCAATCCCGCAAGCTTCTGCGGCGTAGTGGGCCTGCGCCCAAGCCCGGGCCGCGTTCCTCGCAGTGCACGATTCAAGATCGATGACCTGCTGAGCGTCAACGGTCCTATGGCTCGTAACGTCGAAGACACAGCGCTTTTGCTGGATGCGATGACCGGCGATAGCCCTGCTGACCCTCTGTCGTTACCGCGGACCGAGAGTTTCCTTGCCGCAGCGCGCTCCGGCTGGCGGCCGGCGCGGGTGGCCTTTTCCGCCGATCTTGGCATTACGCCCGTTGACCCGGAGGTCGCCTCGATCTGTCGCGCAGCAGCTGCAAGCTTGGCGGCAATTGGCACGCATGTTGAAGAGGCGCATCCCGATCTCTCGGAGGCCCATGACACGTTCAGCGTCCTACGCGGCATGGCCTTTGCCATAAGTTACGGCGCGCTTCTGGAACCATATCGGGACAAAATGAAGCCGGAAGTCGTATGGAATATTGAAAAGGGGCTCAGCTATTCGATGGCAGATATCGTAAAAGCGGAAAACAATCGCGCGGCGATTTACCGAAGGATGCATGCCTTTTTCGAGACTTATGACCTCCTCCTCTGTCCGGCCACGATCGTTGCCGCGTATCCTGCCAGCGACAGATACGTGAAGGAATGTGCCGGCTACACCTTTCCGAATTATTTCGAATGGCTGGCAATAGCCTACGCAATTTCCCTGACAGCGTCGCCGGCGCTCAGCCTGCCTTGCGGGTTCACCAAAGATGGACGTCCGGTCGGACTACAAATCGTCGGCCGCACCCGCGCCGAGGGACAGGTACTTGCTGCCGCCCGAGCACTGGAACTCCTTTTGGACCTTCATCCACCGACGCCGATAGACCCACGACCGCCCCGCCATGTTTGATTTCATGAATGTCAGTCCGGAAGGCAGGTCTTGGCGCCAGGCAACAGCTGCACACCGATTGTTGATTACTGTTTGTATCCCTTTGCTTGCATGCAGCTATTGATCAGATTGGCTTCTTCCTTCCGTCTGGCAGAACTATCGGAAGCCAAGGAAGCCGTTGCACTCGCGGCCTGATATTTGCACTGCACCATATCATTGTCTGCCGGAGTCGCCGGAGCCTCGCTGTGGACCCACTTTTTTTCGGAAGAAGCACACGACGCGAGCACCATGAGCGGAACCACGATCAGCAGGATACGGCTCCGGGAAAGTTTCTTAGAAAACGTGTCGTTTGAATTTGTAACTGCATTGCGCATCGTTCGAATTCCTCATTCTATGGGTCTATCCTGTGTACGAAGCCTCCCATTTGGTGGCCGACGCGGGTATTCCGTAGTGCAACACTATCGTATTTGCTGTTGATAGTCCCGTATTCGCTGCCGCTCACTAGTGACATCTTCATACGCCACCTCTTTCCGAACGATGCATTACTTGCAAATGTGGCGATACCGCAGCATTTGTCTCTATCGCCTGCGTCTCATGGAACAGACAGGTTTGGCCCGCGTTCCATCACTGAACCATTAATCATTTACGGGTCTAATGACGACGATTGCGGCAGATATGTTTTCAGGCGGCTCGCTCTTCCATGCCCTGACTGCGATGGCTCTCATTGTCGGAGTGTGGCTGTTTTTCATTTTACGCCAGCATATGAGATGATCGATCGGCATGAACAATAATAGAGCCTGGTATCTCCGGATTGCCGCTTTTGCCCTGATCCTGATCGTGTTCCTGGGCGCGAGCGTTTACTTCCTTCCGTCTTGAAGGGTGCAAAAAGCCGGATATTCAACATCAACACGTAATTTTGGAAGGGGCGCGGTTTCTTAGGTGAATGCTGATGGAGGGTGTATACTGCTCAACGGAGGATATATGCTAAAAACCTATTATAATTGCCCTATTTCCGATGAACCTGTTCATGAAGTGCTACCCCGAGACGGCGATTTTGTTGAATTCTTCTGCCCGACCTGCGGACAGTTTCGGATTTCAAATAAATCGATCACATCGATGCGCCGCCGATCGCGCAGCGAGCGAGAGGCCATGCTGACCGACGCCAGGCGCGATGCTCAAGGCGGAGATGGCATTCCGCTCATAAGAGACAGCCATTCACATGCGAGGAAAACAGATGACCAACGATAAGACGACTTCTACATGGAAGAACCGCCCTCCGGGCAAAATCGGAGAAACCTACACTGTCGATCACCTTATGGAAGCGTTTAACCTCAACAGGGATGATCCCGAACAGTTGATCATCAAATTCAACGGTGATTGCGAGCGGATCAATGCTTCGGTCAGCGCGCGAAAGAGTCGCCGTTAGCCACATTTTTTTCGAGCCCCTTTTGCTCACGCTAAAAAGGGCACAATCCTATGGCCTTGCAGGCAAGACATTCTTTCGACTGAAATCAATCTCCTGTCACAAATGAAGGAAACCGATGACGCTATACCTATGGTATTTCATCGTTCTAGGCGGCCCCGTCGTATTGGGCGCCATAATTGCATTCGATATGATGAAGCGCAGGCAATCTGCCAAGCTCAACGGGAAAGCTCAGGCCACCAAAAAGCTTTGTCCCGCGGAATAAGCCATTCGCTAATTTGGCAGCCACTAAAAAGCCCCCTTGCCTACCCGCGCACTTCCCGGAGGTGTTCTCTCACTTCTTCCGGTCACGCGGCGTGCCATAGGCGGCGTCGCGCGGTCGCGAGTACTGATCTATTCTTGGCAAGGTATCATCGAAGGCAATCCAGGGAAGCCTTAACTGCCAATAGGCATGCGCAGCGGGAGCGAAATGTTCAGGATGATCGAAGAAGCCAATCGTCAAATATATCTCGCCGGCTATGCCCTCATCCTCATACCCGATTGAGGTGCCACAGGTACCGCAGAAGCTGCGCACTACCCCACTCGTTCTTGAGAAGGTCTTTGGTGGCTCATGCGTAAAGCGAAATTGTGCCGTTTTGTAACCCACCCAGATCGTCAGCGGTGATCCGATCGCGCGGCGACAATCATCGTCGTGATCGTAGCAGATCCAGAACGGTTCGCCCTCGGCCTCGGCGGTGACTTGCCCGCAAAAGCAGGCGCAGGTTTCCAGCCTTTGTGTCATTCATTTCGAACCAATTGCCTGAAATTTAGTTCCGCGTCGGAAAATTTGCATTTATACATTTTGGATCGATTGCCAAGAATTGGGACCCAGCGAATAAAGATTTGGTCTCGCGATGGTGTAGCATTATTTTGGCGGCCGCTTGGCAACATGCACCACGTCGGGGGAATCCATATGAAGAGCAGTGTCAGAGCCTGGTTTATCTTTGCTTTGGTTTTCATTGCGGCCGCGATAATCTATTTTGGCGTACCACTCATTTGGCATGCCTTGTTTGATCGTCCAGCATAGCCAAGGCGAACGTCCGCTTCCTCTAACGCCCTTCCGGAGAAAAGATGAGGAAACTCAGTTTAACGAGATCTGCTATGTGGGGCGCTATACTTGGATGCCTGCTGATGGCCATATGGATACTCTATACGGGCAGGGCGCGAAGCGTTCCCGCAACAGGATATCTTGTCGAGCTTCTCGGAGGAGCAGCGGTCGGAGCCGGACTGCTATCCCTCATCGTGTGGCTCGTCGGATCCGCCGTGCGCCAGAAATAGCAATCGGGACGATCGCCGCCGATTTTTCCTGTCATCATCGTCTGAAAAGAGGGACGCAGTTCATGTTCTACGCCATCTTGGCCTATCACGAGGAAGAGATTGTCGAATCATGGTCGAAAGAGGAGGACGCATCTTTGATGGCCGAACTTCTGGAAATCGGCGACCGCCTTATAAAGGAAAAGAGCCTGGGCCCGGCGGCCCGCCTTGGGCCGACCCGGCGCGCGGTCACATTGCGCGGCAAGGGAGCCGGTATCGTCACTGATGGGCCGTTTACAGAAACAAAGGAGCAATTGCTTGGCTTCTATGTTGTTGAGTGCCCTGCAATTGAGGGGGCGATCGCCATTGCCCGCGACTTGCGCCGTGCCAATCCGACCGCCGTCTATGAAATCCGCCCGGTCTTGCTCTACCAGTCCGGGGCGACGCTATCAGACAGGGATTGATTGGCACTCCCGGTGGGAGCTCGCTCGACCGCCGAAATATGTACGAGCACGTCTGTACCCCCGCTATCTGGCTGAATGAACCCGAAGCCCTTCTGGGAGTTGAACCACTTAACTGTACCAGTAGCCATGCGCCTCCCCTCTGTTGCAAATAACAAAGTATCGAGGGCAGTGGTAGGATGAAGCCGTGGCATCACCGACGGATGGAATACCCATTGTCGGCTGTCCTTATGACAAACTTGAGTGGCCGACTTTTGCTCTGAACATGGCAATGCCGGCGCCATTACGGTGTCTCACACGGAACAAATGCGCAGCGAAAGGAAGGTTTCATAGGCCGCCGAGATTGCATGCGCTTTAATTCAACCCGCAGATATTGACGGAGATACCCAACTCGGCCGCGAGCGCTGCTTTCGTCCACATGGCTGCGTCCGCCGCCTCGGCCGAGGTGCCATAGGCAACTTGAACATGGTTCGCTTTATGCCGTGCCATCAGGGCGTCGCGATCAACGCCTGTCAGGACGGCGTGCATGATAGGCCATTCGGGATTGGTGGCCCGCGACCGTCGCTCCGTCTCAGCTTCTGACAACGCTACGGCCTGGCCGCGACCAGTATCCATATGAAGCGTGCCCTCTGCCATAAAGATTCGGCTCCACACGAGTTCACCGGCTTTAGCGACACCGCGCAGAGTGCCGCCTCCGGCAGGAAAGAACATTGCCGGTTGGCGGAAGCTTTCCGATCCTGCCCAGCCACCCTCGTGGTGTGCCGGAGGCGCCGCTCCCGAAATCTCGAAGACCCAGATGAAATCGTCGCGGCCACCCGAGCGGTCTATGTCGCCCCAGCGAATATCGTGCAAGGTATTTTCCACCGGCTGGCCAAGCGCGCGATGAACGCGATTGGTCATGACTCCATCGAGCGCTGCGCACTCATCGACTTCGTTGAAATGGACGATCGCTTCGCCCGGCTTGATCGGCTTGCCATCGCGGCCGATGACGTCGGGGCGGTCATCATTATTGAGCATTCCCTCGACGAGATCAGAGGCTGGAAGAAGGTCCTTCAGCCCCTGCTGATACTGAATTCCAACCGCCTCGCAGCCGAAGGCGTCGGCTATTCGCACCACGGCGGTGTACATGCGGCATTGGTCGATAACCTGCGCTTCGGTAAGCTCAATTTTCGGATCGTCACCGAGGTGGAATGTCAAGCCCTTTGCGACCATCCAATTGTACACTTGACGCGCTTCGGTCTCTGATACTTGCATCGTTGCGTGGTAGAGCGTCGATTGGGACAGCCGTTCCTTCCAGAAACCCAGCGGCATCAGGAGTTCGTCGGGGATGATTGCATTGTACATACCCATGCAGCCTTCATCAAAAACGCCAAGGATGACCTTGTCGCGCCGGATGGATTTTGCAAGCTCCCGGCCAAGCCTCGCTGCCTCGGCGGGCAAGCGAGCCTTGTCCAATGCGATGGCATGCGACGTGTCATGCTCGATTCTACCAGTTTCGAGCCACTTCTTTAGTCCAGAGCGAAAGAAGGTGTCGTCGAATGTCTCGCTCCATAGTGTCGAGTAGGCGACGCCGGCTTTGGTGAGGGAACCGTTCAGATTGAGAAGTCCGACGAGCCCGGGCCATTCCCCGGCCCAGTTGGCAACAGTCAAGATTGGTCCGCTGTGGTTGACGAGGCCGGCGAGCACGTGATGCGAATATTGCCAGACCGCCTCGGCGACAATAAGCGGCACCGCGGGGTCGATCGTGGCAAAAATGTCCATGCCTTCGCGCTGTGAGGCGATAAACCCGTGGCCCTTTTCATTTCGGAACGGATGGGCGCGCACGAGGTCGTGGCCTAGACTGGCCAATACCTCGGTGAGTTTCCGCTCCATCGCCGCCTGGGCCGGCCAGCACTTGACATTCGCACTCTCCCGCAGGTCACCGCTGGCGACAAGCATTATCCTGGTCATAATCGTTCCTCTTAATTCAGCGGCTAGGCCGACATGATTTGCGCGTAAGCGGCAAAGTCTTCCTGCATCCTGCGGAACACTTTGTATTTTGCCTGGTGATACCGCCGAATCTTTCCGGATCGTGGTTCGACAACCGTTCCGTCTCCGCTCATGGCTGACATCGCGGAAGCAATGTCATTAAATGCGCCGGCCGCTACGGCGCCGAGAATGGCAGAACCCAGCAGCACTGGTTCCGATTGCGCCGGCACCACCACACGGCACCCCGTCGCGTCGGCATGCTCCCGGAGATAAAGTGGATTCTTTGCGAGCCCGCCACTGACTACGAGGCTCGACACCTCGATCCCCTTGCGTTGCATCTCTTCAATGATATGGCGCGTGCCATAGGCGAGGGCTTGGATGGTCGCGAGATAGTCGAGTGCAAGGTCGTCAACATCGGAATCAAGGGTGAGCCCGCTCACCGCGCCTTTTCGCCACGCTTGCGCCAAGGGCGAACGGTTTCCGTGAAAATCGGGGTTGACGTGCCTATCCGCCGTCAAGAAGGCGGTCTCGTCCGCCATAGCGGCCAGGTGCCGATGCAATTGTTCGGCGGGCCTACTATTGTCGCCAAGCGTGGCGCTGGCGGCGTGGCGAGCGATCACAGCATCGATCAGCGCGCCGGCGGCGGATTGCCCGCCTTCACTGGCCCATACTCCTGGAAGCAGCACGGAATAATAGGGTCCCCATACGCCGCCGACGAAGATAGGTTCTTCGGAAGTTACAATGTGACATGATGATGTGCCGCCAATAAGCGCAAGGCTTGCGCCGCGAGCAGCGCTGACTCCCAACGTTCCAAGCGCGCCTGCATAGGCGTCGATCATGCCGCTCGAAACGGCAATACCAGGTTGAAGGCCGAGTTCCCCCGCTGCAGTCTCGCTCAATTGTCCAATGGCGGTTCCCGCCGGCGCAAATTGGTTGCCGATCGCCAGGTGATCACTGTCCCCGAGATCGCCAAGGCCAATTGCGGCGAAGAATTCTTGATCCCATCCTTCGCCATTGAACCCCTTGTGCCCGAGATAGGTCCACTTGCACACAGCCGAGCAGACGGACCGGGTGCTGGTGCCTGTCGCCCTGTGGACGAGCCAGTCGGGAAGGTCCCAAAACGTAGCGGCAATCTTCCAGCTCTCCGGCAGTTCGCGCTTAAGCCACCGAAGTTTTGGCATCTGCATTTCCGGAGATATACGTCCGCCGACATAGTCAAGAACCTCGCCGCCAATTGCGTTGATTTCATCGGCATCGCCAATTGCCCGGTGGTCCATCCAAAGGATGATGTCACTATCCGGTGTCGAATTGGGGCAGACGCTTACCGCTTGTCCCGTCTCACCGGCAACGACGAGCGAGCAGGTGGCGTCGAAGCCGATACCGACGATGCTGGCAGGGGCGATTCCGGCTCTTTCTGTCGCCGCAACCACCGCCATACAAACTGCGCGCCAGACGCCGGCTGAGCTCTGCTGGGCGAAGTTCGGGCGCGGGCGAAGCGTTTCGATCGCGGCAATACCTGTTCCGAGCAGCGTGCCCCGGGCATCGAAGACGCCGGCGCGGGCACTGCCCGTCCCGACGTCAATTCCCAAAAATGCTTCCATGCGATTTTCCCGTGTCGTTCCCGCACCGACTACCAGGCAGTAAAGCCGCCATCCACGACCACATTCGAGCCGGTCATGTAGGACGAGGCATCGGAGGCAAGGAAGCGGATCACTCCGTTGTACTCATTGATCTCGGCCTGCCGGCGCATGGGCACGCGGTCGAGGAAGGCTTCGACGAATTCCTTATCGAAGCTTGCCGTCTTTACGCCGCCGAAGGAGATGAGGTTGACGCGAACGTTCTTCGTTCCCCAATAAGTGCCGAGATAGCGCGTCAGGTTGACCAGGCCCGACTTCGACGCGGCGTAGGAGATCGCCTTGACGAATGGAATGCCGTCGCGCTCTTCGCGATAAGCGTAGAGAGCTTGGTTCGGCGAGACGATGCCGTAAATCGAGCCGACATTGATGATCGAACCGCGCCCGACCTCAGCCATCTTGCTGCCGACGACCTGGCTGGTCAGCATGACGCCCGTAAGGTTGGTATCGATAATTTCATCCCAATATTTCTGCGGGTAGACCTCGAAGGGCGCATTCTGCTCCGCCGAGCCATCTGGCTTGGAGTCGATTCCGGCATTGTTGACGAGGATGTGCGGGACACCCCAATCGTCGATCAGTTGTTCGGTCGCCTTTTCGAGGGCGGCCTTGTCGGTCACGCTTGCTTCGTAGACGCGAATGCGGTCTGTGAGGTCCGGGAACTTTTCGGCAAGCTTCTCGGCGCTGAAAGGACGTCTGCTGAAGATTGCTACCTTTACGCCGGCTTCCGCAAGCGACTTGGAGAATTGCGTGCCTAGCTGACCGAGACCGCCCGTGACGACCGCGACGCGGCCACTGATATCAAATGCATCACTCATGGTGTTTTTCCTGGTGTCCTTAAATGTTCGGTAGTCAAGCGGACTTAGCGGATGTATCAACCGCTTCGCGCGCGCGGCGCAGTCCCTCATTGAGGAACAGGACGTCATTTCCCATGATGATCATGTCGACGCCCTTCTTCTTGAGCGCGGAGACGTTCTCGGCAACAGGCGGAATGCATGGTGCCATCACCTTGATGCCGCGCGCATGGCATTTTTCGATGAGCTCGGCGAGCTTCTCCTCGATTTCAGGATGCGACATCGAATAGTCGATGGAGATGCGCCGCGAAATCGAATAGTCCGCCGGTCCGAAGTTGATGACGTCGATACCTTCGACGTCGAGGATCTCGTCGATATTGTCGAAGAACTCGTAGCTCTCGGCCATTGGAATGACGAGACGGGTTGCGTTCTCGTGCTCCATGTAGGCCGACCACTGGAAACCGGGCCCGGCAAAACCGGCGGCACGACAACTGGCATCACCGCCACGGCGGCCAAAGGGCGGGAATTTAGCGGCCCTCACGATGGCGCGCGCCTGTTCGGCCGTGCCGACTTGCGGCACGATAACCCCCGTTGCCCCGAATTCGAGCGACTTGCGAATGTCCCATTCATTGGTACCGCGCACCCGCACGAGAGGCGCGATTCCCGCGAGCAGCGCGACAAGCACCAGTTTTTCCATATGTGCATCGACGTTGACCGGCGTGTGTTCGGCGTCGATGAAGGCGAAGTCGAGCCCCCAGTTTCCGGCGGCCTCGATGGCAACCGTCGATCCCGTGTAAAAAGTGGCGCCGAACGTCGGTTCGCCGTTTTTCAACTTGCTGGCTAGTTTGGTGTTCTCTGGTCCGGGCAATTTCTCAGTCTCCTTGGTGGTAATGGCTTGGCCGCTCACTTGAGATCGGGCGCGATGAAGTTTTTTAGTTCCGGCGTTTTTGGATGGGTGAAGATTTCTTCCGATTTACCTTCTTCCCAGACCGTGCCCTGGTGCATGAAGACGGTGCGGGTGGCGACGCGGCGGGCGAACCCCATCTCGTGCGTGACCAGAACCATGGTCATGCCGGCTTCAGCGAGCTGAGCGATCGTCTTGAGAACCTCGCCTGTCAGTTCGGGATCGAGCGCCGACGTCACCTCGTCGAATAGCATTACCTTTGGCTTCATTGCCAAGGATCGCGCTATGGCAACGCGCTGTTGCTGACCGCCCGATAATTCGTCCGGATAAGCATCTGCCTTCTCTGCCAATCCGACACGGCTCAGGACCTCCCGCACCAGCGCTGAACCTTCATCACGTGGCAGCCCTTTGACGACCCGTGGCGCAAGCGTGATGTTTTCGGCGACGGAAAGGTGCGGGAAGAGGTTATAGCTTTGAAACACCATGCCGACCTCCTTGCGCAATTCACGCAGGTTGGCGCGGGATTGGTCGAGCTTGTGGCCTACAACTTCGATCGTGCCTTCCTGGAACGGCTCAAGCCCGTTGATGCAGCGGAGCATGGTGCTCTTGCCAGAGCCCGAGCGGCCTATTACCGCGACGACATCGCCGTTTTCCACCGCAAGATTTATGCCTTTGAGGACAGGAACGTTGCCGTAGGATTTTTTGAGATTCTCAATGCGCAGTGCCGGCATGTTTTCTTTCCTTGAGTTTCTCGCTCCACCACGACAGGGGATAGCAAACGACGAAGTACATCGCGGCGACCGTCAGGAAGACGTGGAAGGGCTGGAACGTCATGTTGTTGAGGAGCTGGCCGGCCCGTGTCAGTTCGACGAAGCCAATCAGAGCGGTCACGGACGTATTCTTCACGATCTGCACCATGAACCCGACTGTGGGACCGAGCGAGATTTGAAATGCCTGTGGCAGGATCACATAGCGCAGGCGTTGGAACGGGCTGAGTGCGAGTGCGTCGGCTGCTTCCCATTGCGTGCGTGGAATGGCCTCGATACAGCCGCGCCAGATATCGGCAAGGAATGCAGTGGCGTAAATCGTCAGCGAGATCGCTGCCGCGGCCAACGGCGGGAAATAGAAGCCAAGAAAGCTCAATCCGTAATAGGAGAGGAAGACGACAATCAGCAGCGGAGTTGCCTGAACGAGCTGGATATAACCCGCCACCAGCGCCCGCAGCCAATTTGGGCCGAGGGAACGCGCAATAGCAAAGAGCAGGCCGAAGATCCCGCCGCCGACGAATGTGCACAGGGAGAGGCCCACGGTCCACACAAGACCGTGGAAAAGGAATTGTACGCTCTGCCAACCGAAGGACTGGATCATGATTCGACCTCGCGGGGGAGGGTGAGTGTTGCGGCTGCAGACCCCGTCTTGGGGACGCGGCGACGGAACAGCCACAGCCCGACCAGCCAATAGAGAAAGCGGAAAACGAAGGTCATGGTGATGTAGATTGCCGCCAGAACCAGAAAGGTTTCGAGACTGCGGAAGGTCTGCGATTCGATCTTTGCGCCTGCCAGGGTCAATTCGGTCGCCGAAATGGCGGACGCGATGGACGTGCCAAGCAGAGTCAGCGTGAGCTGTCCGGTCAGAGAGGGATAGATGATACGCAGTGCCGGAATAATAACGACATAGCGCATGACCTGAAGGCGCGAGAGGCCCAGCGCGAGACCCGCCTCGATTTGCGTCTTCGGAATGGCGAGCAGGCCTGCTCGAAAGATTTCGGCCGAATAGGCTCCAAGGTTAAGGGAAATTGCGAAGATTGCCGCCTCATTGGCAGTCAGTCGGATTCCCATATAGGGCAACCCGAAAAACAGAAGGAACAGCTGCACGAGCAGCGGCGTATTGCGAAAGGCTTCAACGTAGGTGGCGCTGACAACGGCGCCCCACTTCGGGCCATCCACGCGTAGCAACGCGGCTGCGAGTCCGATCGTTAGCCCGATGCCGATGGACTGACTCGACAGTATTAGAGTGTCGATGGTGCCGCTGATCAATTCCGGCGTTCGCGCCAAAACGGGCGTGAAATTCATCTCGTATGCCATGACGGTCTCCTGCTGTGCCCGAGCCGGGGATCTTGACGATCCGGCTCGGGACAGGGCATGCACAAGTCGACGTTGTGTTAGAAGGTCGGAAGCTTGCCACCGGGGACAGGAATGCCGATCCACTTCCTGTGCAGTTGATCAAGCTTGCCGGTCACTTCGATGTAGTAGATGAAGTTGTTCAGCCACTGGTGGAGTTCAGTCGCATCTTTGCGCGTGGCCATCGACCAATAGAGGGTGAAGAGCGGAACGTCTTTCTTCACTTCGAGATTGCTGAGATTACGCTTGGTAATGATGTCGTTGGCGACCGCGGCAACAGCAGCTGTTGCATCGACCTGACCGGAGATCAGCGCCTGCATCGCAAGCGCATCGTCGTCGAATCGAACGACTTCAAGACCTTCGACACCGTAACCGCTGACTGCAACGTCCTGTGTACTGCCTTTAGGTACAGAAACTCGCTTACCTTTGAGATCGTCGAGCGAAGTCAGCTTCATATCCTTGGCCGCAACAAAGCGCATCTCATAGGCGCCGTAGGGATTGGTCATAAGGAACGTCTTGGCCCGTTCCGGTGTCGCGGTCATTTGCGCGATGAGGAAATCCACGCGGCCGGACTCAAGCGCTGCAGCCCGTGAAGCGTTGTTCACCGGTACAATCTCGAGCTTTACACCAAGGGCAGCTGCGGCCTCCTTGGCAAGGTCGACGATGAACCCGTCGGTGTTGCCGTTGGCATCTACCGTATCATAAGGCGGGATGCCGGTTAGAACACCGATGGTGACGCTGCCCTTCTTGGCGATATCCGCCGTCGTCTGTGCACTTGCACCTGTTGCAGATGCAGCCAAAACGGCCGCCAGGGCAATGATGCCGCCGACCAAATGTCGCAAACGTTTGATCATTTTATTCTCCTCCCTCGTTCGTTACGGATCGCACTAATCGTGGCGTACCGTTTGCTTGCCACCGCCCTAACGTCCGGGCGACCTGCAGAGCGACTGCCACTTACCGTGCGTGCCCTGAACTAACTCTTGACATATGACTTATGACATAAGTATGAGTCAAGCACGTTCGCTGAATAAATTGCAGCACATGATTGTGATGAAGAGCGACGGCCACCTGTGATTGCAATTGCGGTCGTGGGACTGAAAGAGAGGGCGAAAATGAGATCCACCGAACAGGCGCCGCCTGAAGCGAGGCCGCGAAGCAGGCTTCATTCCTCGGTCGCGAGTGCGCTCGAGGACCAGATCATTTCGGGCGCCTTGCCGATTGGGGAGCGGCTTCCATCGGAAAGTGAAATTGCCCGTGACTTTGGTGTATCCACGCGGTCTGTGCGAGAAGCGATGCAAATCCTTGAGACCAAGGGACTCGTCAGACGTCGACACGGTGAACGCACCATCGTCGTCCGGGATGATGTCGCTGAGTTTCTGGGGACGCTCGCCGTTACGGTTCGGCAACGCTTCGCCAGCGACTCGGAATATCTCCTACAGTTGATGGTCGTACGCCGCATGATCGAAACCGAGGTGGTGGGCCTGCTGACAGCCAAGGCACAGCCGGTGAATGCCGAGGTAGAGGCGGCCCTTGAAGCGATGCGCGTCGCTCGCGACAAGGAGGATTTTGCAGGATTTACGCAGGCGGACGCAGCCTTTCATCTGGCTCTCGTACACTCGACAGGAAATGCGATCCTGTCTGTCTTCTACGACAATCTCTACGGCCTCATCACCGAAGTCATCCGCGTCACCAGCCGTGTACCAAGCAAATCACTCGCGGCCGCCTATGCCGAGCACGCGGAGATCTTCGAAATGATCCGCAACCGTGATGAGGCTGGTGCGAAAACGCTAATGCGCGCCCAAATCGACAACAGTGCAGCTTATCTGCGGGTCGCGATCGAAAATGCCAACGCTAAGGAAAAATGAAAATGCCTGATTTCAACTATTCGGACACGGATTGGGACTCCATAGAGCGCCTTAAGAAATGGTACTCCGGCGACGTCCACGACAGCATGGAGCATCTTGGCCTATGGGGATACCTCGACGGGATCTCGCTTCTTGGGGCCCTTGGCTCGGGAGAAGTCGTGTGCGGTCCCGCGGTAACCGTTCTATTCGAACCTTCTGATCGCAAGGGAGAGCCCCAGGACGTCTACCATAACGCGATTGACAATACGCCCAAGGGCGGAATTTTGGTCTGTGACGCCTCTTGTACCGATGGATCCTGTTCGGGAGAATTGATGAGCACCGGAGCGAAAACCCGGGGCGCGGCCGCCACCATCGTCAACGGTACCGTCCGCGATCTCGCCCAGGTCCGCGCACTGGGCTATCCATTGTTCGGTACGTCGCCGAGCCCCGTGGGCGTGACCGGCAAGAAAGAACCGAAAAAATCTCAGGTGCCGGTCAAAATCGGAAGGGTGACCGTGAGCCCCGGCGATATCATCTTTGGCGATATCGATGGTGTTGTTGCACTACCGAAAGAACGCCTCCGCGACGTTGCTGATGCCGCCGATGCACTCGGCAAAAACGAGGCGGCCGCGCGAAACCGTATTCTTGCGGGAGAAAAGTTGCAGTCGGTCTGGCCAGCTTGAATGTGGGGTGGCCCGCCACGGCGGGCCACCCAACGTCGCTTTGGGTTCCCATCCTGATGTCAACCGAGCTTCCTCGGTGGTTCGCCGAAAGGTAACTGCCATATCCTGCTAGGGCGAGGCTTCCCAAATCAGCTGTGATGCGATCAGCCAGTGGTGTTTCCATCTGAAAACGCGGATACCTGGAAACGTGTCGTTACCAGCAGCGATGAATTGCACCAAGAACGTGCTTGATAAGGCGACGCCGCCACCGTTCAGCCCTGGCGCATTCTGCCAATCCACGACTAGCACACCTGCCCAAATGGATGATTTGCCCAATGGTGTCGCGTTCAACTATACTCAGCGAGCCTTCAGGCTCAAATGCGCACTGAAGACCGAGAACAGAACTGGGGGATTTCATGTTCGTCGGTGATATAACCAACCTTCTGTCGAAGGTCCACAATATTTGTGTGGTCGGTTCAGGACCGGTAGGAATCGTAACAGCATTGGAACTTGCGCGGCTCGGACAATCGATAACGCTCATCGAGTCCGGCCTGTTCAAGCCTGATGCCGCCGCACAGGCGCTGTCGGATGCAGAACGCGCGGACATCCGACGCAACAGCGACATGACGCTTTCAGTTCAAAGAAGCTTTGGCGGGACATCAAATCTTTGGGGAGCGGGCTGCGTTCCACTTGATCCGATCGACTTTGCCTACCGTCCAATTACTGCAGACGCGATATGGCCAATAGCCTACAGTGAGTTTGCCGATTATCTGAAGATTGCCTGCCGTTATGCCAATTGCGGCGAGTCATTCCAGCAGCCTGTTCGCGGACTGAAGCTCGTGGATAATAACTTTTCTACCGGCAATCTGATGCGCTATGCACAGCCTGTCAGCTTCGGCGTGGCCTATCGTAAGGAAATCGAGCGATCGCCTTTGATCACGGCATGCCTCGGTGCGACAGTGACCGATATGTGCTTCGCGCATGATGACGGTATAGAAGCGATCAAAGTCAGGAGCCGCGATGGCTCGATGGGGTTGCTTAAAGCCAAGGCTTACATCTTTGCTTGCGGTGGGGTCGAAACGACCCGTCTCCTACTGGCTGCACAAGCGGAAGCACCAAAACGTTTTGGGGGAGAAGAGGGTCCGCTCGGCAGATTCTATATGGGACATCTTTCCGGCGATGTTGCCGATATACATTTTTCTCATGCTGGACTCGACAAAGCATTGGATTTCTTCCGCGGGCCGGACGGTGCTTTCGGGCGCCGGCGGATTACCGGCAGCGGTGAGTTTCAGGCAAAGGAAAACCTGACCAATATTTCGTTCTGGCCGAAGCTTCCCGCCATGGCCGATGCAAGCCATCGAGATGCAGTCTTGTCGCTAGCCTATCTCACTCTATCCGTACCACCGGTGGGACGTGTTTTGGTAAGTGAGTCGCTGCGCCGCATTAATGTGGGCGACGGTGGGCATAAAGCGGCGCACGCACTCAATGTCGCTCGCGGCTTGCCGGCGATCGCGAAATTTCTCCCACGCTTCATATACGGGAGGTCGCTTTCCAGCCGAAGGCTCCCTGGTCTGCATCTGCTCAACGGTGCTCGGCGTTACCCTTTGCATTATCACGCCGAGCATCTTCCCAACGTAGATTCGCGCATTCGCCTTGTTAATGAACGCGATGCGCTCGGTTTAAGGAAGGTGATTCTTGACCTGCGTTTTCAGTCGAAAGACGCCGAAGCCGTTGTCGACACTCATAATCACCTTGACCGTTGGATGAAATCAACCGGACTAGGAGAACTGATCTGGCATGGCCCACCGGAAGAACGTCAACCGAGTGTCATGGATCAGGCCGGTGATGGCGTCCATCAGATTGGAACCGCCCGAATGGCACTAAGCCCAAAGGCCGGCATCGTCGATCGTAATTGTCGCGTATTCGGGGTCAGGAATCTGTATCTTGCCAGCAGCGCCGTGTTCCCCACTTCCGGGCAAGCTAATCCGACTTTAAGCGCCATCACGTTGGCCGCTCGCTTGGCACACACGATAGCAACCGAAATAGCCACTCACCTGGTTTGAGCGTGTGACGCACCGGTTCGCGATTTCTGCGGAAGAGTTCTTGCAACTTGCCGCCCTCAAGAATGGCCGCGCGATTCGCGCTCGGCCGAGCTTGTGCGATTTCAATGACCACAAACAGGAACATTTGCCCAGGCGAATTGATGAGCACCGGAGCGAAAACCCGGGGCGCGGCCGCCGCCATCGTCAACGGTACAGTCCGCGATTTCGCCTAGGCCTGCGCACTGGGCTAAGCGGCGGATGATCGCGACGATCAATCAATTGTTTCTGGGGCCGGTTTACTTGGAGAAGAGTGACGCGATACTCACAATGCAATCGCGAACTGTTCATAGTCTCCATTCTCCAATGGATTCCAAATAGCGCCGCCCCCCTTCAACTTTGGGGCGTTTGATGTGCGGTGGCATGGCCTCAAACATTCGACAATGATCCTGTGCATATGTGGGTTCGGGAGCAGATAGTCGATGTCTGCTCAGATTTAGCTTGCGGCCTTGGAGACTAACAAAGGGCGATCGAATGTCCGCAAAGTTGCGCGTGGTGATCCGGTTGGCGGCTGTATAGCCGGAGAGGTGCTGGTAGTGGTACGGCTTGATCGCTTGGCGCGATCCGTCAGCCATCTGCTGCAAGTTATCGAACAGCTGGAAGCCAAGGGCGCGCATTTCCGCTCGTTGCACGATCCGATCGATACCTCCACGCCGCAGGGCATGTTTTCGCTGCAGGAATTGGGTGCCGTTGCCCAGCTCAAGCGTGCCCTGATTTCCGAGCGCACCAAGGTGGGCATTAAAGCGGCAAAGGCCCGCGGCAAGGTCCCTGGCAATCTGGCTTGCGTGCGCGACTGCCGGAAGCCATTGCGAAGGTGTCGAGAGCGCGACAGCGAACTTATCTAGCGGATCTCACCACTACCATGACATCCTGGTTGCCCATCGCGTAACGAATGAGGCCGGAGTCCATGGGAAGACGTAACGCGCAGCCTCAACCGTGAAAACGGCCAGAATTGGTCGGTCGATCGCCTGCACCGGTCGGTAAGGCGGTTGGTCAGCAAAGGACTGGCTGATCCACGATCCTCCCTTCCCCTCGCCGCTTGCCGGAAGACCGGCTTATGATGCTGATCACAGGCATTGCCAATGCAAAGCCCGACCTGAAACTTCGCGACATCGCCGCACAGCGAAGGTATGCACGAGCGCACGTCACGCGTTTCGTCGCGCTGGGTCGCCTCCTCGGTCAAGCACCTGCTGACCGGGCGCGAAAGCTCGGGCTCGTCCGCGTATAGTGGTCTTCACGCGCTCATCCTTCACGTCGCCGCCACCAGTTGCGGGCGCACGCCGTTGGCTTTGAGGGCTGCTATCAGCATCGGTCCTACGGTAAACTCCCCTGCCCTCGCCTTTTCGGTCAGGACGCGCAGATAGCCCCCAGCTGAGTTGATGGCTTGTGCCCGCTCGAGGATGCAGGCAATGACAACGGCGGTGTTTTCCTGGCCAAACACACTCCTCATAAGCCGAGGGCAAAATACCAAGGTAGCCCCGCACCTGTGCGGCCGTCGCTATCGGCTCCCGCCAGGTACCAATACCGCTTGGCGCATAGTCGGCGATCTCCGGACGGGCCTTCATCACCAGGCCTAACGGATAGGTCCTTGTCGCATCCTCTGCCCTTGGTTGGTTGGGTCGAGATTTTGCCCCTTGGCTGTTTTTGAAGCGAGTTCAATATCAGATGAAGAGTCGTTGTTTGAATTCTGTTGCTGCGGCTCAGATTGATACTCGTTGGCGCTCGGAATCTTTTCATTTACATGACTTTCCAACAGTATAGCCACTACCTGGCTGAGTCGGTTGAAAAGGCGGCGGCAGAACCTGCGCAAACGCCGGATGCCGTAGCAAAAGAGACTTGCGAAGTTGCGATGGTCTGCGTAGAAGTGGGTTCGACATCAAGAGTTGGGTTGACGCCCAACGCCAACCTGCGCTCCGGGCAAGGTGGTACTTCCGTCAGGGAGGATGTGGCCGAACCGGCAATTATACGGATTTAGCTACCGGCGTCTGTCCAGCGAACCAACAGGAACGCGCGATAATGCCGATAAAGATCCCCGACGATTTGCCCGCACGCCGCCAGCTCGAAGCCGAAGGCGTCAATATCATGCGCGAACGGGACGCGGTGCGTCAGGACATAAGGCCGCTGCGGATAGGATTGCTCAATCTGATGCCCAACAAGATCAGCACGGAAACGCAGATCGCAAGGCTGGTCGGCGCAACGCCGCTGCAGATCGAACTCACCCTCGTTAGGATAACCAATTACGTGGCGCGCAACACGCCGGTGACGCACATGGCATCATTCTACCGTGCCTGGGAGCAAGTCCGTGCCGAGCGGTTTGACGGATTTATAATTACCGGCGCGCCGGTCGAGCATCTAGCCTTCGAAGACGTGCAATATTGGGATGAACTCCGCCACATTCTCGATTGGACGCAGTCGCATGTCCATCACTGCCTGACTATCTGCTGGGCAGCCCAAGCTGCGCTTTGGCATTTTCACGGCATCCCGAAGCACGACCTGTCGGCAAAGGCTTTCGGCATCTTCAACCACGGCAACCTCGCGCCCGCTTCGCCATATTTGCGCGGTTTCTCCGATGACGTGCTTATGCCGGTATCGCGATGGACGGAGGTTCGGCGCGACGACATCCCACAGGGGCGCGGCATAAACGTGCTGCTTGAGGGGGAGGAGACGGGGCTAGGTCTGGTCGATGATCCTTCATGCCGGTCGCTCCACATGTTCAACCACCTCGAATATGACACGAACTCACTTGGCGACGAGTATTTCCGCGATCTCGCAAACGCACCTTCAATGCCGCTGCCTCGCAATTACTTTCCCGATGACGATTCGTCATGTAGGCCGGCGAACCGGTGGCGCAGCGCTGCCCATCTCCTTTTCGGCAATTGGATCAATGAGATCTATCAAACCACGCCTTTCAACGTGAACGACATAGGCATGATACCGCGACAGCTGGTAGGTTAACGCGATAAGGAATGTCGCTGATTTACGCGCGGATTCTTTGACGTATGTAAATGAAATAGAAGCTTATTGGTATTTAGCTTCCGTTCGACCTTGACCCGATTACCCAGTCCCGCCTGATCTGAATCGGAATCCAGGTAGTATGGATGCTACGCGGGATGGCATAAGCAGAGACCTAGAGTTTGCGCGCTTTAAGTCGAGTGCGAGTCGTTGATTTCCAATCACATCACCTCACCTCTCAATAGAGTGTGAGCAATGGAAATCCCGCACGCCCTCCCCCACTTCCGTGTCGGATCTATGCCAATGACTGGGAGCGACATCCCGGAAGTCGGTTGGAAATTGGATAGAGCGTGTCCAGGTTTGGTCCGTGCGGCTGCCACTTTATTGCAGCCATCGCGCGGTTCCCGGATAGTTTAGCTCATCAAGACTGCCGTCACCACACGCGACGCGAAGTCGGTATCGCAACCTGCGTTGAATACGAGCGGGTACTTGACTAGCTCCAACTTAGGGACATCTCAGCAAGCGTGGTCTCTGACGCCAAGCGTTTATTGTCGATCTCCCCGTTATCCACTTCCCCCGCCGGGGTGATTGTTGATTGGAGGTGGATCTGTACCATCAGGCTGTGCAAGGCAGAGTCCACCTCCCGACCTTGTGACCCCGAGGGCGCCGCTGGCCTCTTTGCCCGCCAGCGGCGCTCCCCGTGTTTTCCATGCACCGTACTATCTTGCTCGAGCGCCGTGTGGCGCCCTAACTTGTTCAATCCGCCTCAGCCGCATCAACAGGGCGATAAAGGCGAATATCCTGCGAAGGTGTGCAGGCAAATGTCTCACGGTAAAGCTTCGAGAACCGGCCTGGGTTGGCAAAGTGAAAGCGGGCGGCGAGCTCCCTGACCGACATTGCGTCCCCATTCTCGATGATCTTTCGAGCTGCTTCGATACGGCAATCCAGCAGCACCTTTATGGGCGTTACCCCCTTCAGCCTGCGAAACAGGCGTTGCAATGACCGGGTGTTCACCCCGGCCGCGCTGGCGATATCGGAAAGATTGATAGGCTGAAGAAGGTTGTTGCGAATGAAGTCCTCCGCGGCAGCGAACTGCTGCGTAGGACTTTTGGCCGGGACCGCGCTTGCGCTCGTAGGCGCCGGTTCATCCATTTGGCCTGAATGGGAGGGCGCGGAACCAAAGAGCAGGGCCGTGTCATCTATCATTCTTGATAACTCTTATTGAGTGTTGAAATTCGAAGTTCGGTGAAGGTACAACCAGATGTTGAAAAGGAATTAAGTAAAACGAGTGATTGTGCAAACCTTAAATCAGCCGAGCAAATTTCAAAATTCGACCTTAGATCTATACCGGAACGTACTGGGTTGACAGCTGTCAACGCCGCTCCTCGGTGACATCATGTTGACAGCTGTCAACTGACGCTCACGTTAAGTGACCCTATCGACTTCACTATTTGTAAACCACATTTCCATACAGTCAGAGCTTATATGCACCGGCTTGTAAGCGAGTACTGCAGTGTCCCAGAGCAACGACGCATTCACAACCGAGATTAAACCGCACTCTGTTTCCAGGCGCCAAATTCTGATTGGCGTCGGCTCACTTGCATTGGCGGGTGTAGGGGGCTGCACCCAAACGACTTTTGAGCTGCCCGAAATGAATATCGACCCGCTCCCCACGAGCGGTATCCGCCCGCAAATCAGCGTCGACAAATCCGTGACCGCACCCGACGTCATGTATGCGGCGGTGCAGGAAGGAACTTACTCACTTCCGGCTGTTCCCTATCAGAAAATTCCGGCGCAGTTTCGTCGCCAGATTGTTGTCGACCCGACAGGCGAGCAACCCGGCACGATCGTCGTCCGGCTGCAGGAGCGCTACCTTTATCTGGTTCAGCCAGGTGGTGACGCCATCCGCTACGGAGTCGGCATTGGCAAGGCCGGCTTCTTGTGGAGCGGTCGCGCCAACATTCAATACAAGAAGGAGTGGCCGCGGTGGACGCCGCCACGCGAAATGATCGGCCGCAAACCCGAACTTGCGAAATACGAAAATGGCATGGAGCCCGGTCCGCAGAATCCGCTGGGCGCCCGCGCACTCTACATCTACAAGGATGGCGTCGATACCGGATACCGCATCCACGGCTCGCCGGAATGGTGGTCCATTGGACAGTCGATGTCCTCTGGCTGTGTCCGCCTTATCAACCAGGACATCATCGATCTTTATAATCGTGTCCCTGGAAAAGCGACGGTCGTGGTTGGCTAACGTCGCCAAAGCGTCTAGACTTGGCATTAGACCAGCTCGTTGATTCACTCTCTTCAACATTACCGAATCGGCAACGCGCGGCTGGAAGCGAATGTGCATATAGCTTCCGCTTAACCTTTCGTTTACCATGTTTTCAATGGTTTACGATTCGGATGATTTTTCACCCTGGGATTTGCTTGCTCCGCTCGTTGCCGCAGAGGACGCTCTCGCGCGCCTCGACGACCGGCTTGGGCGAAAAGGGGACCTTGGCGAGCCGAGCGGCCGCCGCACGCGGGAAGGGCTGCTGCGGGAAAACGAAGGCTGGATAACCCGCTCTCACTTTATCGAAGCATGCAATGCCTTATGGCTCGCTGGTGAACTCGTCCACACCGAGGACCTCGTGCTTCACGATGCCCGGATGGATATTCGCACCCCAACCCACGAGTTGACCAAGGCACACGCGATCCTGCGTTGCCGGCGTCAGGTCGCGGGCAACGCCACCGGCTGGGCCCTTAGCGCAAAAGGCATTGCCGCGCTGCGTGGACGCACACTTAGCGAAGCCCCGCTCACCCCCATTGTTCCAGTTCATCGCCCGGAGCCGGTTACAGAAATTGCGAAAACCGAAGCCGAGAATGAATTCGAGGACGGCCTGGCCCGCCTCGATACATTGCTGGACCGCACGACGCGGCTTCTCGCAGAGCCCGGAAATTCCGCTTTTCCGAATCCTCCCTCCAGGCAGGGGACAGAACCGCCTCCCTCGGCGGTGACCCCGGACGGCGACCCACTCGTTTATGACCCCGATTGGGATGAAGATGCGCGACTGGATCGTTGGCTCAAGGTGTATGAACGTTCGCATGGCCTGCCGCCACTGCTTGCGGCTGCTGTGACCTGGGATGCGTGGGAACAGATCGAGCCGTTACAGCACCAGCACTGGCTTGGTCCCATGCTCGTTGCCGCCATGTTGCGCGAGCGCGGCAAGACAAAATCGCACATGGCCGCCTTGAATGCGGGTCTGCGTTCCGTCCCGCGCGAGCGGCGCCGCTCGCGCGACCGCACAACGCGCCTGCTCGCGTTTCTGGAGGCAGTCCAGACCTCCTCAACGACCGGTCTCAAGGATGTCGAACGGCTTGGACTTGCCCGCATGCAGATGGAGCGCAAACTGAAAGACCGGCGCTCCACCTCCAGCCTCCCGGGGATGATCGATCTTGTACTTTCACTCCCTATGGTTTCGACGGCTTTGATTGCCAAGGAACTCAAGCTGTCCCAGCGCGGCGCCCTCAATCTCATCGCGGAACTTGGCGTGCGCGAGATGACCGGCCGCGGGCGCTACCGCGCATGGGGACTCATCTAGCGCGCGAATATTCCCCAGAATATAGTTGATTATTTTTCTCATAAATAATAAGCCGCTCTCTACTTACAGTTGAAGGAACGGCTGATGAAGCAGACACAGGCCGAAAAAGTCTCGAAGGCATGTTTTTTGAAATGGTTGCCGGTTGGTCCATTGTTTGCCACGCTCGTATTCGCGGCTACCGTTTGCGGAACGGCACACGGACAGGAAACGGTAACCCCTCCCGAGCCCAACTTAGCGCAGCAATCGGCGCCCGCCCCGGAAACCACAAAGCCTGCTCCAACCACGCCTCTACCAACCATATCACCTGCGCCTTCAGGCGCGGTTCTGCCGATGGATGCGCCGGCTCCAACCCCGCAGGCCACGCTGCGGAATTTGCCGCACAATCTCTCACCATGGGGCATGTTCATGGCGGCCGACTGGGTCGTCAAAGGTGTGATGATCGGGCTTGGCTTTGCTTCACTCGTCACCTGGACCATATGGCTCGCTAAGACACTCGAACTTGCAGGCGCGCGTCTTCGCGCTCACCGCGCACTCCAGATCATTAACAGCGCAGCTACATTGAGCGACGCGGAAAAAGAGCTTGAGGGGAGGGGAGGGCCCGGGGCTGCTCTCGTCAATGCCGCTCGCCAGGAAGTCCGCCTGTCCGCAGATGCGAGAGAACATGCCGGCGCCGACGGTCTGAAGGAACGCGTTGCCTCGCGCCTTGCCCGTATCGAGGTGCAGGCCGGCCGGCGCATGAGCCGGGGCACTGGCGTTCTCGCCACGATCGGTTCGACTGCGCCCTTCGTCGGCCTGTTCGGGACGGTCTGGGGCATCATGAATTCTTTCATCGGCATCTCGGAATCGCAGACAACCAACCTTGCGATCGTGGCTCCGGGCATTGCTGAAGCGCTGCTGGCAACTGCGATCGGCCTTGTCGCCGCCATTCCGGCGGTTGTGATCTATAATGTGTTTGCGCGATCGATCACCGGTTACCGCCAATTGATTGCCGATGCATCGGCAGGAGTCGAACGTCTCGTCAGCCGCGACGCCGATTATGCGCTCGTTCCACAAACATCAAAGCGCGCCGCAGCGGCAGAATAGGCGGCACGACCATGGCAGGCGGCATCCGGCACAACGTCTCCGACGACGAACTTCAGGAAAACCACGAAATCAACGTGACGCCATTCATCGACGTCATGCTGGTGCTCCTGATCATCTTCATGGTCGCGGCGCCCCTCGCGACAGTAGACATCAATGTCGACCTGCCGGCCTCGACGGCGACGCCGGCGCCTCGTCCAGACCAGCCGGTCTATCTGACTTTGAAGGACGATAAATCCATAGCCATCGGCAACGACACGATGACGCGTGACTCCCTCGGCCAGTTCCTCGACCAGAAGACGACAGGCAACAAGGAGACTCGAATCTTCCTGCGCGCCGATAAGGCGGTCGACTACGGTTCACTCATGGACCTGATGAACGCGCTGCGGGACCATGGTTACCTCAAGATTGCGTTGGTGGGACTTGAAAGCGCACCTCTGGCTCCCAAAGGTGAAAGCGCACAGTGATGTCCAACGGTCCTGCCACCGCCGGGGGAGGGGGCTCGCGTCTCGATTGGCGCGAAGTTGGTCTCTGGTCGGCAGCCGGATTGGTCGTTGTCGCGCTCCACGCGGGCGGAGCCTGGTATTTGCAAAGCCGGCAAAGTGTTGAACCCGCAGGTGATATCGCGAATGCAATCATCATCGACATGGAGCCACTGCCTGCGCCGATCGTGCCTGAGCCGGTTGCACCGGACGCGCAACCAATCGAGCCCGAACCGACTGAGCCGGAAGCAGTCGAGCAGGTGGCTGCATCACCCGAAGCTCTGCCCGAAGTCCAGCCGGAACCGGAAGAGCAGGTAACGCCGGTTGAAAAGGCAGATCCCGTAGAGGAGGTGACGCCCGAACCGGTGCAGGAACAGGCCGAGGAAGTCGTGGAACTTCCCAATGTCGACGTGCCTTTACCCGTCGTCCGCCCAGAGCCGGAAAAGCCTTACACGCCGAAGAAGGAGAAGGCCGTCCGCAGGCCGGAACCGAAGACGACGGTTGCAAGGACCGAGGCTGAAACGCTCCGTCGGGCAGTGCAGCAGCCGCAGCCAGCAGCTTCGAGCGCAACGTCGGCGCGGCAGGCGGAAAAGTGGAGCTCACGGGTCCAAGCATACCTTATCCGCCGCACCCGCAGCGCCCGCACATCAGGCGAGGGAACGGTTCGCGTGAGTTTTACCGTTACGCGCGCCGGCGATATTGTTTCCGCCAGCATCGTTGGCAGTTCTGGCAATCCGACGCTCGACAAGGGCGTTCTCGATGCCGTACGGCGGGCATCACCAGTACCATCCGCTCCCGCCGATGTCACAGTATCGCGCCAAAGCTTCACCGTACCGTTTCTGATCCGCTAACCGCGCACGATCGTTTCCGCAGCCTTTTCCGCAATCATGATTGTCGGCGAATTGGTATTGCCTGAGGTGATTGTCGGCATTATCGATGCGTCCGCCACTCGCAGCCCCTTGATGCCACGGACCCGCAATTGCGGATCGACCACCGAGGCTTCATCCGCGCCCATCCGGCACGTCCCGACCGGGTGAAAGATTGTCGTGCCGACCGCACCGGCAGCTTCAATCAATTCTTCTTCCGTCTGATAGGAGGGTCCGGGCTTGAATTCCTCCGGCTGAAACCGTTGCAATGGTTTCTGCGCCACAATGTTGCGGGTGATGCGGATCGAATCGGCAGCCACATGACGATCACCCGGCGTCATCAGGTAGTTGGGTCGAATGGCGGGCTGCATCCGGTGGTCCGGCGACTTCACGTGCACGGTCCCTCGGCTTTCAGGGCGGAGATTGCATACACTTGCGGTAAAAGCCGGAAATGCGTGCACGTTCTCACCGAACTTCTCCAATGAAAGCGGTTGCACGTGATATTGCAAGTTCGGCGTGTCAAAAGACGGATCCGAACGCGTGAACACGCCGAGCTGGCTTGGCGCCATCGACATGGGACCTGACTGTCTCAGCAGATATTCCAGCGCAATCGAAGCCTTGCCCAGCAAGCGGTTGGCTTTCTCGTTGAGTGTCGGAATCCCGGTCACTTTGTAGGCGCAACGCAACTGCAAATGATCCTGCAGGTTTTCGCCCACGCTACGCCGATCGAGCACCGTCTCGATACCAGCCGCCTGGAGGGCTTCGCCCCGCCCGATACCGGAAAGCTCCAGAATATGCGGAGAGCCGACTGCGCCTGCGGCGAGAATGACTTCGCGGCGGCAATTCACTGTCCTGGCCGCGCCCTCTTGATCGAACTCGACGCCTTTGACTTCGAGCCCATCGAGAACCAGTCTGCGCACATGCGCGCCGGTCGCCACGGTGAGGTTCGGCCGCTTGAGGGCAGGGCGCAAAAACGCCTTTGCGGTATTCCACCGGACACCGCGTTTCTGGTTCACCTTGAAATAGGATGACCCTTCATTGTTGCCTCGATTGAAATCATCGGTGCGCGGAATGCCCGCGGCCTCCGCGGCATCGCGAAACGCATCGAGAATATCCCAATGGAGGCGCGCTTCCTCGACGCGCCACTCGCCTCCGGCACCATGGAATTCGTCAGCGCCCCGATAATAGTCTTCCGACTTCCTGAAATAGGGCAGCACATCGTCCCATCCCCAGCCGGTGCACCCGTCCTGCCGCCAAAGATCGTAATCGCGCGCCTGTCCGCGCATGTAGATCATGCCGTTGATCGAGGAGCAGCCGCCAAGGACCTTTCCGCGCGGATAGTTCAATATTCGTCCACTCAGGCCCGGTTCCGCCTCCGTGGAAAAGCACCAATCCGTCCGGGGGTTAGAAATGCAATAAAGGTAGCCAACCGGAATATGTATCCAGGGGTAATTGTCCTTACCGCCAGCCTCGAGGAGTAGAACCGAAATGTTCCGATCTGCCGACAAGCGATTGGCGAGCGTACAACCCGCCGTTCCCGCACCGACGATGATGTAATCATAGGTTCCGTACATTCTGATCAGTTCTCGGGTTTGCTCGCAAGCATCCTGCCGAGGCGCGAGGCATAGAGTTCGCCAATGATGCCGCGGCGGAAAACGAGGACGCAAACCATGAAGATGATGCCGGTGATGACCGTCACCGGAAACTCGGAGGTCGCAAGGTAGTTCTCCAGCGTCGCGATGAGTGCGGCGCCGAAGATAGGCCCGACGAAAGTACCAATGCCACCCAGCAATGTCATAAGCACAACTTCACCAGACATTTGCCAGCTTACATCCGTCAGTGTGGCGAACTGGAAGACAATAGCCTTGAGACCACCGGCAAGGCCTGTCAACGCCGCGGACATAACAAAGGCGGCGAGCTTATAGCGCGAGACCGAATAGCCGAGCGATATGGCGCGGTTTTCATTTTCGCGGACGGATTTGAGGATCATGCCGAAGGGCGAATTGATGATGCGCCAGATCATGAACATCCCAACCAGAAACACGCCAAGCACGAAGAAATACATGTTGAGCGGTTGTTCGAGATCGATGAACCCGAAGAGATACCCTCGTGGCACTCCCTGAATGCCGTCTTCGCCGTGGGTAAAAGACGCCTGCAAACAGAAGAAGGCAAACATCTGAGCCATCGCAAGTGTAATCATCGTCGAGTATATGCCCTGACGACGGATCGCAAGAAACCCAATGACGAGGCCGAGGGCGGTCGCACCGGCGACACCGGTGAGAATGCCGAGCTCAGGTGAAAAGCCCCATTCCTTGACCGCGTGGGCCGTAAAATAGGCCGCGCCGCCAAAAAATGCTGCGTGGCCAAAGGAAAGGATGCCGGTATAGCCGAGGAGCAAATTGAACGCACAGGCGAAGAGCGCGAAACAGAGGACCTTCATCAGGAACACGGGGTAGACATGAAACGGCGCAAATATCAAAAGGGCCACGCCGATCAGGATCAGAACCGTTTCGCGGTTGAGGCGCGTCTTTGGCGCGGATAGGGCAGCTTCGCTCATCTCACGCTTCCTTACCGAACAGCCCCGCAGGGCGCACAAGCAGCACGATTGCCATGATGACGAAGATGACGATGCTCGATGCTTCCGGATAGAAGACCTTCGTCAACCCTTCAAAAATGCCAAGCATATAACCGGTCACGATCGCCCCGAGTATCGACCCCATGCCCCCGACCACCACCACCGCGAAAACGATGATGATGATGTTCGATCCCATCAGCGGGCTGACCTGATAGATCGGCGCCGCGAGGATTCCCGCGAGCCCGGCGAGTGCGGCCCCAAGGCCATAAGTAAACGTGAGCAGCAAAGGCACATTGATGCCAAAGGCCCGGACAAGCGTCGGATTCTCCGTCGCTGCGCGCAAGTACGCGCCAAGGCGGGTCTTCTCGATCAGGAGCCAGGTGCCGAGACAGACGACGAGCGATGCGATGACCACCCACGCACGATATTTCGGCAGGAACATGAAGCCGAGGTTGACGCCGCCAGCCAGGGCATTCGGCACCGCATAGGGCTGTCCGGCGGCACCAAAATAATAGCGGAAGGTGCCTTCGATCACGAGCGCGAGGCCGAACGTGAACAACAGGCCATAGAGATGGTCGAGATTATATAGGCGCGACAGGGCAACCCGCTCGATGAAGGCCCCCGCGAGGCCGACTGCCAGGGGCGCAAGGATCAACGCCGGCCAGTAGCCGATGCCAAGCTTGGCCAGGAGCAGGTAGCCGATGAAAGCACCCAGCATATATTGGGCGCCATGAGCGAAATTGATGACGCGAAGCAGCCCGAAAATGATCGCAAGGCCGAGGCTCAACATGGCATAAAAAGAGCCATTGATTAGTCCGATCAGCAATTGCCCGAGGAACGCCTGGAGAGGAACGCCGAATATCATGGTCATCGTCAGACTCCCAAAGCTTCGTTGAGCATCGACATACGGCCGGTAAGTTCGCTGACATGGAAGTTGTCGATGATCCTGCCATGGTCGACCACGTAGAATCGGTCGGCCACCTTGCTGGCAAAACGAAAATTCTGCTCCACAAGAAGGATCGTCATGCCGCGCTGCTTGAGCGTTACCAGAACCTCGCCGATGCGCTGTACGATGACCGGCGCGAGGCCTTCTGTCGGCTCGTCCAGGAGCAACAGTTTGACGCCGGTCCGCAGGATGCGGGCAATCGCCAGCATTTGCTGTTCGCCGCCGGAAAGCTTGGTGCCGGGGCTGTTGCGCCGCTCCTTGAGGTTGGGGAAGAGTTCATAGATCTCGTTGATCGACATCCCGCCCTTGGCAACCACAGGCGGAAGGTTCAGATTCTCGTCGACGGAAAGCGTGGCAAAGATGCCGCGCTCTTCCGGTACGAAGCCAATGCCGGCATGGGCGGTGCGATGCAGCGGCACGCGCAACATATCCTTGCCATCGAACATGATGGTGCCGGTGCGCTTGCGAATGATACCCATGATGGAGCGGAGCGTCGTTGTCTTGCCGACGCCGTTGCGCCCAAGCAACGTGACCGTTTCGCCTTCGTTGATATCGAGATCGACGCCATGGAGGGCATGGCCCTCGCCATACCAGGCATTGAGGTCGCGCACGGCCAGAAGCGGCTTAGTCATGTTCGGTCCCCATATAGGCCACGCGGACACGCTCGTCCTGACTGACGGTGCGATAATCACCGGACGTCAGAATCTCGCCTCGCTGCAGAACCGTGACCTGATGACAAAGGTCGGCAACTACCTTGAGATTGTGTTCGACCATCAGGATGGCGCGATCCTTGGCCACCTCGCGAATAATGTCCGAAACTGTATGAACATCTTCGTGCCCCATGCCGGCCATCGGCTCGTCGAGCAGAAGGACCTTGGGGTCAAGCGCTAACGTCGTGGCAATTTCGAGCACGCGCTTGCGGCCATAGGAGAGATCCGCCGCCGTGCTGTTGCGTGCGTCAGTAAGACCGACAGCCTCTATCAATTCCAGCGCCCGCTCGTTGAGCCGGTTGAGCGATGTCATCGGCAGCCAAAATTGCGTCGACAGGCCGCTCGGCCGTTGCAGCGCGACGCGGACATTATCAAGCACGGTCAGATGCGGAAAAACGGCGGAGATTTGAAACGAGCGGACCAGCCCCATGCGCGCGACCTTGGCAGGGTTGGTCTTTGTGATGTCGTTGCCAAGCAGCGTGATCGTCCCGCTCGATGGTTGCAAGAATTTGGTGAGAAGGTTGAAAACCGTCGTCTTGCCCGCGCCATTCGGCCCAATCAGCGCGTGCACGCGCGCATGGTGAACGTCGAGATCGACATTGTTTACGGCGATGAAGCCGCCAAAGTCGCGACGCAGGCCACGCGCCGACAGGACAACCGACGGTCCTTGTCGTTGGTCAGCGAGGGGAGAGGAGGTTCCTCTCCCGCCCGCCGGATTGGTCTGGGTTGCGGTCATGCGTTATTTGACCAGCGGGCAGCCGCTCTCTTCCGGCTTGATGTAGGCTTCGGCTCCCGGAACGGTTGCAAGTACCTTGTAGTAGTCCCAGGGTGCCTTGCTCTCATCCGGCTTCTTGACTTCCATCAGGTAGACGTCGCTGAAGAGGCGCCCGTTCGGTCCGACCTTTGCGCCTCGGCCAAAGACGTCATCAACCGGCATTTCATGCATCGCGGCCGCCACCTTTTCCGTGTCGTCTGTGCCAGCCTTCTGAATAGCCTTCAAATATTGCGTTACGCCCGAATAGGTCGCGGCCTGGATCATGTTTGGCATACGGCCGGTCCGCTTGAAGAATTTCTGGCCGAACTCACGGGATTGATCGTCGCGGTCCCAATAGAAGCTCTCCGTCAGCGTCAGCCCCTGTGCGGCTTCAAGACCGAGACCGTGTACTTCGGCAAGGGTGAAGAGAAGCGCCGCTAGGCGCTGACCTCCGGAAACGATGCCGAATTCGGCCGCCTGCTTGATGGCATTGGCCGTATCAAGACCGGCATTGGCGAGACCGATGACCTTTGCGCCCGAGGATTGTGCCTGCAACAGGAAGGACGAGTAATCGGTCGTCGCCAAGGGGTGGCGCACTGAGCCGACAATCTTGCCGCCCTTCGACGTTACGAACTTGCTCGTCTGTTCTTCCAATGAATAGCCAAAGGCATAGTCGGCGGTGAGAAAGAACCAGGTATCGCCGCCCTGCGCCACGAGGGCGCCACCAGTACCGACAGCAAGAGCGTGCGTATCATAGGCCCAATGGAATCCATAGGGCGAGCATTGCTTGCCTGTGAGTTCGGCCGTCGCTGCCCCGGTCACGAGATCGATTTTCTTCTTTTCCTTGGAGATGCCCTGCACGGCCAGCGCCACCGACGAGGTGGTCAGCTCCATGATGGTATCGACCTGCTCGGTGTCATACCATTGGCGCGCGATATTGGAGGCAATGTCAGGCTTGTTCTGATGGTCTGCGGAAATGACTTCAATCGGTGCGTCGAGCACTTTGCCGCCAAAATCTTCGGCCGCCATCTTTGCGGCCTCGAACGACCACTTGCCACCAAAATCAGCGTAAACGCCCGACTGGTCGTTAAGGATACCGATCTTGACCTTGCCGTCCGATATCTCGGCGCTGGCCGCGGGGATGACTGTTGCGGCCATCAGAGCTGCTGTTGCAATTGCCAAAAGTCTCATTCGTAACTCCTCCCAAAGATTGTACGCTCACAGGATCATCGGGGGTGATGGACTGCTACGCGCCGAATGGTTCAATGAAAATGTCTAGGGAATACGCGCGGATTGTCCGCGTTCCCTGGTTCCGGTTCCTCCTCAATCCGCAACTTGGGGCGGACAAAATTCACCTTATGATTGCCCTGTTTCTCCCGACCGGCAACCACGCGTTTGAAAAAACTGTAACATTGACAAATAGGTACACAAACACCTATTTTTGCACAGAATAAGTACGAAAATGTACAGACCAAAGGGCCGTTTTTGCGCCAGTTCACTTGGGACGATCTCCAGTATTTCCTTGCCGTCGCTCGCACCGGTCAATTGACGACGGCCGCGCGCCGCCTGCGCACCAATCATGTGACGGTTTCGCGGCGGATCGACAGGCTCGAGGAATCGCTGTCTGCGCGTTTATTCGAACGCAATCCTCGTGGCTATGTACTGACGGCGCTCGGAGAAAAACTTGTCGAGTCGGCCGAGATCATGGAACGGGAAGCCGACCGTTTTCAAAACGAAGCCTCGGAGGGGACGGTCTCGCTGACCGGGGTTGTCCGCCTCAGCATCCTGGAAGGGTTTGCCAACTTCTTCCTGGCCGATCGCATGCCGCGCATGGCGCAGTCCTATCCTGGACTTTCCATTGAAATGGTAACCATCCAGCAGATCGTGTCGCTGTCGCGCCGCGATGCAGACCTGTCGATCACGCTTCATGCGACACGAACCGGGCCCTATTTCCAGGAAAAGCTGACGCCTTATCGACTGTTCATTTATGGATCGCGCGATTATCTAGCGCGCCATTCGCCAATCGGCGAGCAATCGGACCTCTCCAACCATCGCTTTATCGGTTACATCGAGGACATGATCTTCACGCCGGGCCTCGATTACATGCGCGAGATCCTGCCTGGTCTCCATCCAGCCTATCAAAGCTCGAGTATTTTCGCGCAACTCAGCGCCACCCGTTCGGGCTTCGGGCTCTGCATCCTGCCATACTTCATCGCATGCAAATATCCCGAGCTGGTGCCGGTCCTGCCAAAAGACCTGCATCTCAACCGGGACTATTGGATGATCTGCCACGAGGATATCGTCAGCACGCCCCGTATCCGCGCCTTGAGCGATTTCATAAAGTCCGAGGTAGAAATGCAATCAAGCGTTTTTGCCGGGGAGCCGCTTCTCGGCTGATCAGGAAAACCGCGCCGGCGACAGTTTCGGCAGGAGCGGTTCAAGCTCGGCTTCCGGCGCTTCACCGCGAATGAGCGCTGCCGCCAAAGCCGACAGGGCAGGGGACGTCTGAATTCCATAGCCCCCTTGTCCGGCGAGCCAGAAAAAACCCTCGACATCAGCGTCAAAGCCGGCGACGGGCGTACGGTCGGGCGCGAAAGTCCGCAAACCCGCCCAACTATGCTCGACGCGCGTGACTGGAACAGTTACCGCCTGTTCGAAACGGTAGAGCCCTTCCGCGAGCACCATATCGTCGGCAAAAGCGTCGTGCGGATCAACTGGTGTTTCATCGCAGGGCGAAACGAACATCCGTCCGCCGTCCGGCTTCATATACCAGGCTTCGTTCACGTCATCGACCAGGGGCCAACCGCGGGTGTCGTGGTTTTCGGGTGCGGGCAGCACTGCGATGCTGCGGCGCAACGGCGTCAGGCCAAGCGGCTTTGCACCAAAAAGCGCAGCCGTCAGATCTGCCCAGGCACCGGAGGCATTGACAATGGTTTGGGCCACGAACGTCTTGCCGCCGGCTTGAACGTGCCATTCGTCGCCGATGCGTTCCGCCCCGGCGACCTCGGACCTGGTATGGATTACAACGCCGAGAGATGCGGCCTTGCGCAACCAGCCCTGATGCAGTGCATTGACGTCGATATCCCAGGCATCGGCCTGATAGCATGCTGCAGCAATATGGTCTGCGTTGAGTATCGGCACCATTTCAACGGCACGATCGACAGAAATGATCTCGACACCGACACTGGTGCGCGCAAAGTTTTCAAGATCGGCAATGCTCGCCGCATCGGCCACGGTCAGGCAACCGCGCGGCGTAAGCAGCGGCTGCGGGAAGAGGCTCGTGTCGCGATTTTCGAACAGCGGGGCACTCACCTTATTAAGGCCCCGGATAAGGTCATTGCCATAGTTGGGTAGAAAGATTGCCGCCGACCGGCCGGTGGAATGATAGCCCGGTTGATCCTCACGCTCGATCACGGTCACGCGATGCGTCGAAGCCAGGGCAGCGGCAACGCCGATACCGGCGATCCCCGCGCCAATGACAAGAACATCCGTTTTGATTGTATCGGTCATGCTGACCCCAAATCTTCAAGGTAGGTATTGTCGGCCATGGATGCTGAAAACGCGCCGGGGTCAATATCCGCAAACATCATGCTTTCCGCGTCCTCCGGGCCTTCCGCAAGCAGACTGCCATCGGGCGCAGCGATACGCGAGCGGCCGGCAAATGTGAAGCGGCCATCATTCCCAAAATGATTGACATAAGCGACAAAAATCTGGTTCTCGAAAGCGCGCACCTGGATCATGTGATCGGTGATGAACGTGCCCGACGGTCCCCTCGGGAGAGCTGTCGGTACGAGCACCGCATCTGCGCCGGCGAGCGCCAACCGGCGGACATTTTCCGGAAACTCGACATCGTAGCAGATGAGCAGTCCCAACTTGAGACGCCCCAACTCGACGATACAGTTGTCGGGGTTTCCGGATTTAAACAGGCTGCGCTCATAGGGTCCGTAAAGATGCGATTTGCGATAGATGGCGGGCTCGCCATCCCCATTGACGAATGCCGCGCTGTTGAAGACGTGAGCACCATCGCGTTCGGCAAATCCAGCGATGATGGCCACTCCGCTTTCCGTGGAAATCTTCTGAAGCCTTTTGACCTGACTCCCTGTTGCCGGTTCCGCGAGGCTCTTGATTATATCCCCCGCGCCATAGCCGGTGACGCACAATTCAGGTGTGACCAGCAGGTCGGCACCGCCTTGCCCGGCCTCCTGCGCGGCTTGTTCGATCCGGGCAAGATTGGTGTCCACGTCACCGGGAGCCGACTGCATCTGCAATGCCGCGATCCGCATCATTTCTCCTCCGAAGCCATGGCGCCAAGCAGTTTCGGCAAGTCGCCGAATTTGGCCACCAGCGAGAAAATCACTGCCGCTGTCGCGACGAACAGGATCGTCACCGAAGCCATGGTCGGCGTATAGCCATAGCGCAAGGCGTTGAATATTTTGATCGGCAACGTTTCGAGGGTAAAACCAACCGTCATATAGGCAACGATATATTCGTTCAGCGACAGGACGAACGCGAATGCATAGCCGGATACGAGGTAGGGGCGGATCAGGGGCAGGACGACTGTGCGGAATATCGTCCGGTCGTCGGCGCCCATCGTAGCGGCGGCCTCGACGAGTGACCGGTCGATAGCGGAAAAGCCGAGCGAGAGGGTCACAAGAGGCAGCGTGACGAAGAAGATCGCATGGCCGATGACCGCGGTCCACGCCTGACCGTAGAAGCCGGTGGTTGCCCAGAACGTCAGGAACCCGAGCGCGGTAATGACAGGAGGCAGCGTGAAGGGCGCTATTCCAAGGACCTGGAAAATATTCGCCCATGGCGCAATGCGCCGCCACAAAAACCATGAGAGGGGGAGGGCGATCAGCACCGCGAGGGCTGCCGAGGTGGTCGCCAGAATGACCGAGGCTACGAGCGCGCTGCGCCACTCGGGATTGGTGAATATCTGGCCGTACCAGCTCAGCGAAAATCCTTGCGGCGGAAACGCTAGCGTCTGCTTGGCATTGACCGACACTCCGGCAACAACGATGAGCGGCATAGCCAGAAAGAGGCCTATCAGCACGAAATAGAGACGGCGCAACGCGTTGGTCATGCCTTTTCTCCCTTGCGGCCAACGAGCAGGGTGAGCGCGACGAGCCCAAGCGTCACGAGAACCAGGAATACGGCCATTGCCGCCGCAAACGGCATGTTCGACTGGTAGATCGCCTGGTCGGTAATAAGCACCGAAAGGGTCCAGTGCTGCGGACGACCCAGGATCTGCGGCAGCAGGTAGGAGCCAAGCGCAAAGATGAATACCATGATTAGCGTTGCCATGATTGTATTGCGCAGCGCAGGCACAAGCACATTGAAGAAGGCGCGAACCGGCGAAGACCCAAGCGTTCGTGCTGCTTCCATCAAAGTGGGATCAAGGCGCACGATCGCGGGATAGAGAACGAGGATCGTATAGGGCAAGGCCTGGTAGATCATGCCGGTGAGCACGGCGCCAAAACTCGGGAACAAGGCGACGGGCTGGTTGAGCAAGCCAACTGCGACGAGGAGATTGCTGAGACCACCCGTCCGCGACAGGAGCGTCGACCACGCAAAACCGATGATGACCTCTGAAAGAGACAATATCGAAAGCAGCGCGACCAGCCAAAAGACCTGCAGACGGCGCGAAAGCCGCGAGAGCAAATAAGTGAACGGCAGGGCCAGAACGACGCAACAGATGGCAACGGTAACGGCGAGCATCAGGGAGAAGCTGAGGACACCGCCGAAGAAAGGCGTCAGGAACCGCTCATAATTGGAAAGCACGAACGCCGGCGTATAGAAGCCGCCCTCCTGACGCTGGAAGAAGCTGACCGTGATCATGGTGCCGAACGGAACGACGAAGAAAATGAGCAGCATGCCTGCCGGAAAGAATAGCGGGCCGTAATCGGCAATGGATTGGGGCCGTTCCCGCTTCATTGCTTGAGCACCACGCATACATCCGGCGAAAGCGTTATGCCCACCTTCTGGCCGGCGGCGACGTCGGGCCGTTCGCGCGGCGTGGAGACAGCGATGATCTGTTGTCCGCCCGCTTCGACGAAGGTTTCGATCGTGCCGCCGAGATCGCGAACGAAGGTCACCGTCCCGTCGATCGCTCCGCTGCCGGGAGCCGTCAGATGCACGTCTTCAGGACGCACCGATATCGTTGCACGCTGCGTGCCCGCCGGCAGGGCCAGACCTTGCACACGGTGTCCGAAGATCGTAGCCGCTCCCGAACTATCGGCGGCGGTCTCGATCAGATTGGTTGATCCGATGAAATCGGCGACGAACGTATCGGCAGGTTTGCGATAGATCTCGACGGGGGAGGCGGCCTGCCTGATGTGTCCGCCGTTCATGACGACGACCGTATCGGCCATGGTCATGGCTTCGCGCTGGTCGTGGGTAACGACAATTGTGGTGATGCCAAGTTTCTGCTGCAACTGGCGCAGTTCCACCTGCATCGCTTCGCGCAGCTTGGCGTCGAGCGCCGACAGCGGCTCGTCGAGCAGGAACAGGCGCGGCGACAGCGCGAGCGCCCGTGCGATCGCGACGCGCTGGCGCTGGCCACCCGAGAGCTTCGAGACGGGACGGTCTCCATAACCAGGCAGATGGATGAGAGACAGCAATTCATCGACGCGCTTCTTCTGTTCCTCGCGCGGCTTGCCGCGGATGCGAAGCGGATAGGCAATGTTTTCCCCGACAGTCAGATGCGGGAAAAGCGCGAGCGATTGAAACACCATCCCGAGATTGCGCTTATGGGTTGGAACGTTCGTGATGTCGGCCCCGTCGAGGAGAATGGCGCCATTGGTCGGGTCCTCAAGGCCGGCAATCATGCGCAGCAAGGTCGTCTTGCCGCAACCTGAAGGCCCGAGCAGGCACACGAACGTGCCATGCGGAACCGAAAGACGCACGTTCTCGACGGCGGCGAATGTCCCAAACCGCTTGGTGACATCGTTCAATACCAGTCCGGACATCTGCCCCTCATTATCTCGATTGTTAAGCACCACCCTTCTGGCGAAGGGTGGTGCCTTTGTCTGTTCAGCCGACGATGAGTTCGGTCCACTTCTGGTTCAGCCAATCCGACTTGGTGGTGTACAGATCGTAACGGGGGATGATCGGCTCGATGTCGGACGAAACAGCGGCAAACTCCTTCTCATTGAGATCGAGCAATTCCCGCTTGACAGTCGGGGATGTGCCGACCTTTCGTGAAAGGGTCGCCTGGATCGTTGGCTGGCTCATATAGTCGATGAAGGCATGGGCTTCATCCACCTTCTTCGAGGCGCGCGACAGCGCCCAGCAGCCGGAGTCCTGAACGCCGCCTTCCTTGGGGAAGGTCGAGCGAACCGGGTGTCCTTCGGACGCAGCAAGTCCGGTGACGTCGTGATAATACTGG
Source organism: Phyllobacterium pellucidum (assembly GCF_013327855.1). Classification (GTDB taxonomy): domain Bacteria; phylum Pseudomonadota; class Alphaproteobacteria; order Rhizobiales; family Rhizobiaceae; genus Phyllobacterium; species Phyllobacterium pellucidum. The sequence goes on from NZ_JABUMX010000004.1 coordinate 145,658, forward strand.
CCCATCGGAATTTCGCCCGACTTCAGCGACTGCTCGAACTGGGCCTCGTCGCGGTACCACAGGCGCACATTCGGTTTAACTTCGGCGAGCTTGTCGAAGGCTTTCAAAAGCCCTTCCTCAGTATCGAGCGCGTTTGTGCCACCGAAGTACGTCTTTGCTGTGATTTCCAGCAGGAACGAGTTGGAGACGAGGGCGAGAAGTCCGAGCTTGTCCGCGTTCGCCTTGTCCCAGAACGCGGCCCAGGTCGTCGGCGCTTCCTTATAGACGTCCGTGTTGGTCACGAGCGTGATGTACCAGGAAACCGCGCCGATGCCGGCAACGCCGCCATCCGGATATTTGTTGATGAAACGGTCGAGCAGATTCTTCGAATTCGGGATCTTCGCCATGTCGAGTGGGGTCCAGAGCTTCGTGGTCTGCCCCTTGAGCATCGCGACCTGCGACATCATCGAAACGTCGGCGGGTGCCGCGCCGGCCTTCGCCGCCTGTTCAAGTTGCACGAGCCAGGCCTCGCCAGTCGGCTCGGCAACAGACTCAACGGCGATACCGGTCGCCTTGGTGAACTCGGGAAAAATGTTCTTGTCGAACGAGTCCTTGAAGTAGCCGCCATAGACGCCGACCTTCAGCGACTTGTCTTGCGCCCGCAAGATCGACGGCATCGCCAAGGTACCCGCCGCCATTGCGCCGGTGGCGAGCACCACGCGGCGACTGACACCTTTTTGCAGAATATTGCTCATCATCATTCTCCTTATTTTTGCAGCCAGTACTGGCGATTTCCCACTCTTCTTATCTAGATGCGCAGCTTGCCATTCAGTGTTGGCGAGCAGCGCGAAGCTCCAATGTCTTTGTATAGCGCGTCAGCGGATAGCACAGAACAAAATAGATCAGCGCGACCAGGCCATAGACGGTGAAGGGTTCGAACGTCGCGTTGTTGATCGCATTGGAGGTGCGCACCAGTTCCTCGAACCCGATGATCGACGTCAGTGCCGTGCTCTTGATCAACTGCACGAGAAACCCGACAGTCGGCGCACGCGTGATGGCGAATGCTTGCGGCAGAATGATCAGTCGCAGCTGGGCCACATAATGCAGGCCGAGACTGCTACCCGCGTCCCATTGGCCTGTCGGTAGCGACTGGACACCGCCGCGCCAGATCTCGGCAAGAAAGGCGCTCGCGCAAAGCGTCAGTCCCAGAACCGCGGCTGTCCATGCCTCGATGCGCAGGCCAAGCAGCGGCAGCCCGAAAAACAGCAGGAAAAGCTGCATCAGCAGCGGCGTTCCCTGGAAGAGGCCGATGTAATATTCCGCGGCGCGCCGCAGCCAGCGCCGCTTGGAAATGCGCAGCAGCAAGATGGCGAGGCCTGCAATCGAGCCGCCGATAAAGGCGACGACTGACAGGAGAATGGTCCAGCGGGCAGCGAGAAGCAGGTTGCGCAATATGTCCCAGAAGGTGAACTCGATCATGCCATACCCCCCGCAATCGCGCGCCTTCCGGCAGCAAAGAGCAGTCTGCGCAGACCGATGCTCATCGCGAGGTAAACCAGCGTCACCACGAAATAGGTTTCGAACGCGCGGAAAGTGCGTGCCTGCAGCATGTCGGCCTCGTAGGTCAATTCACGCACGGCGATCTGCGACACCACAGCGGATTCCAGCATCATGATGATGATCTGGCTGGTCAGTGCCGGGAAGATGACTTTCAGCGCCTGCGGCAGGACGATCTTGACGAAAACCAGCCATGGCTGGAGGCCGAGCGCCGCCGCCGCTTCCCGCTGCCCTTTCGGAACCGCGTCAAGGCCCGCGCCGACGATTTCCGTCGTATAGGCAGTCATGTTCAAGGTCATGGCGAGCATGGCCGAAACGACCGGGTCAAGCCGGATGCCAAGCCGCGGCAAGCCAAAGAAGATGAAGAACAACTGCACGAGAAATGGCGTGTTGCGCACGATTTCGACATAAGCGGCAATGGCCTTGCGCAGTATCGCGTGACGGCTGCGCTTGGCGGCCGCCCCGAAAATGCTCAAGGTTACGCCTGCCACAGACGTCACGACGATCAGAAAGATCGTCATGGCGGCGCCACTGGCAATCATGCCAATGGCGCCATAGAGCCAGCCGAAATCGAGGGCGTAGCCCACCGTCAATCCTTGAGGTTTTCGGGATTGAGCGGCGTTTTCAGCCAGGCTTCCGAGCTCTTGTTGAGGCTGCCGTCAGAGAGCATCTTGGCGACCGTATCATTGATCGTCTGCTTCAGGCGATCTTCTTTCTTGTTGAGCGCGATGTGCGAGGGAGAGGTCAAAAGCTGGAACTTTTGCTCAGGGGCCAGTGCTTCCTGGCGGGCGAGAACCTGCGCGCCGACATCGTTGCCGACAACCATGAGTTCGGTCTGGCCCGAGATGAAGGCCTGAATGACGGCATTGTAATTGTCGAAGCGCTTGATGTCGGCCGACGCAGGAGCCGCTTTGGTCAGCGACGTATCTTCGAGCGTGCCGCGGTTGACGGCAATGGTCTTACCGGCAAGTCCATCCTTGTCTTTCACCTCGACCGCCTTCGGACCGATGACGGCGATGTAGTAGGGAGCATAGGCGGCGGCGAAATCAATGACCTGTTCGCGTTCCTTGCTGTAGCCAACGCTCATCAACAGATCGACACGGTGTTCGGTGAGATAGGGAATGCGGTTCTGTCCAGTCACTGCGACCGCATTGAGCTTCACTTTGAGCGCATCTGCAATCGCCTGCGCGACGTCCATGTCATAGCCCTTGAGCGACATGTCCGCGCTCGCCGACGAAAAGGGCGGGAAGTCGGCGAAGACGCCGATGTTGACGACGCCCGCCTTGGTGATGTCGTCGACTGCATCGGCCTTGGCCGCTTGTGTGGCAAGGCCGAAACCGGCACTGCCGATGAGCAGCAGCGCCGCAAATGATGATCGCAGCTTGGTATGAATTGTCATCGTATTCCCCTTCATTGTTGTTGTTGTGTGTTGGTCTTCCAAAAATGCCGAGGCGCCAGTCGGCGCCTCGTACTTGATGCTGTCGTCGTCAGCGCTTTCCCTGGACGAACGGGCTGAACACCATGAGCGACAGGATCTCGAAGAGTACCTGTGCGCCGGCGTGCGCGGTGTTGGTTGTCGCATCGTATTGGGGAGCCACCTCGACGACATCGCCGCCGACAAGGTTGAGCCCTTTTAGCCCGCGCAGGAGTTCGAGTACTTCGCGGGTCGTCAGGCCGCCGACTTCCGGTGTTCCGGTGCCCGGCGCGAAACTTGGATCGAGGCTGTCCACATCGAAGGACAGGTAGGTCGGTCCATCGCCCACGATCGCCTTTGCCTTTTCGATAATCGCCTGGATGCCGAGACCACTTACCTCCTCGGCATGAATGACAGTCATGCCGGATTCGTACGAAAACTCCCACAGATATTCGGCCGAACCGCGAATGCCGATCTGGATGGTTCGGCTCGGATCGAGCACGCCATCGAGAACCGCGTTGCGGAAGGGGCCGCCGTGATGGAACTTGGTCTGGTCGAAAGCGCCACCCGTATCGCAATGGGCATCGATGTGGATCATTCCGACCGGGCGGTCCTTGCCGACAGCCTTAAGGATCGGATGGGTAATCGAATGGTCGCCGCCGATGGAAAGCGGAACCACGCCGGCATCAACAATCTGGTTGATCCGCCGCTCGATATCGACATGGCTCTGTTCGAGGCGGTAGCGGCTGGCAAATGGCACATCGCCGATGTCGGCCACGCGCAGATCAAAGACCGGCGAGCATTCGAGAACATGATTATAAGGACCGATGCGCTCGATTGTTCGCAAAGCGCGGGGACCAAAGCGCGATCCGGTGCGGTTGGTAACACCGAGATCCATCGGTACGCCTACCATGGCCACCTGCAAATTGCCGAAATCGGGATTTGCTGCGTCGACCGGCATGTGCGGCGCGGTCAGAAAGGTCGGAACGCCCGCATAGGGTGCAAGACGCGTACCGCTCTTGGAGAAAATCTTGTCCGCGACTTTGCGGAATTTTGCGTCGAACAGCTCGCCGCCGTGGCTTTCACCATATTTGGCGCGCAGTTCGTCGAGTTTGTTCTTGTCCCATGATGCCATGATCGTGTCCCATAGTCTTCATGCTCGGGGCGATCGGCGCGGATTCGCTTTGTCGATTTCAGGATATCCGCTGGTCTGTGTTCCCCGGGCATTTTGCCTCTTTCAATGCATTATCGATCTAAACCAGATGGAAAAGCAATTGACATTGTTATAGCATGGCCTGTGAAAATATCTCACATGACTTTCCCGCGGTTGAGCGCTAATGGAGTTCTATGACGCCTGGTCGCCTGCCCCCGCTCAACCCACTGCGCGCCTTCGAGGCGGCGGCGCGGCATGGGTCTGTTACGGCGGCAGCGCGGGAGTTGAACGTTACCCACGGCGCGATCAGCCACCAGATCAAAGCATTGGAGACAACGCTCGACGTCCAGTTGTTCGAGCGCGGTGCGCAGCGGCTGAAATTGACCTCGCAAGGCGCACTGCTTTTGCCGACGGTCTCGAAGGCTTTCGAAGATATTGCCGCGACGACGGCGCTGATCAAGCGGCCGACCACAAGCGGCGAACTGACAGTGACCTGCGTTCCCGCATTGCTCTCGCTGTGGTTGATACCGCGTATGAACCAGTTCACGGAGCAGTATCCAGACATAAGACTGACGCTGATCGCGTCGAACGATTCCGATCATCTGTTTTCGTCGGACGTGGATGTCTGCGTGCTCTATGGCCATGGGAGCTGGACCGACTGCTGGTCCCGCCTGTGGACTACGCTCAAACTTTTTCCCGTAGCGAGCCCGACACTCCTCAACATGCGTCCGCTCCGATCCGTGCGTGATCTGCGCAATCATGTTCTCCTGCATGGCGATGACGGGCGCGAGTGGAATACCTGGCTTGCTGCTGCCGACGCCACCGAGCATGCGCGGGGCGCGCAGCATTTCATGAGCGATGCGCGCCTGTCGACCGAGGCCGCGGTCTACGGGCAGGGGGTGGCGCTCGGCGATACGATCACCGCAAGCACGCTCATTGCCAAGGGCGAACTCATCGTGCCTTTCGACCTCACAGTTCCGGCCAACAACGCTTTTTATGTCGCCTGTCGCAACGAGGTTCGCAACGCCCCGATCGTCAAGGTGTTTATCGATTGGCTCTTCGCTTCGCTGGAGCAAGATACCATAACCGAACCGCAAACATCGGCCCGCCGGATTATCCGCCGCCGCAGCGGCAAGGTGAGCGCGCCGGAGCGACTGGTCGAATTACCCATTCCGGCAACGCGCCCGCGACGCCCCGAGCGCTCGCAGAAGCGCCGGGCCAAACTTGATACACGATAGGAACGACCATGCCAGTTGCCCCACTCAACCTGCTCATAACGCGTCTCTCGCCCCCGCCAATTCCAGCCGTGCAGTCCTGGGGCAAGTCCTATGACGGCGCCCTTGGGCCGCTGATCGATCTCTCGCAGGCGGTTCCCGGCTATCCGCCGCACCCTGCCATGCTGCAATGGCTCGGCGAGGCAGCCGCATCCCTTGCTTATACCAATTACGGCGCGATCGAAGGCGAGCCTGCGCTCCGTGACGCTTACGCCGCGCATGTGGCAGAGCTTTATGGCGCCAGAATTGGGGCCGAGAATATTCATATCACCTCCGGCTGCAATCAGGCCTTCATGTGCGCTGCCATGGCCGTGGCTGCTGCGGGTGACACCATTTTGGTAAGCAACCCCTATTACTTCAATCACGAGACGACGCTGGCGATGCTCGGCATTAAAGCGGAACTTGTCGCGTGCCATGCGAGCGAAGGCTTCGTGCCGACGGTCGAAGCCCTCATCGACGCAATCGTACCCGGCGTCCGCGCACTCGCGCTGGTGACCCCAAACAACCCGACCGGTGCGATCTATCCGCCAGACCGGCTGAAAGCCCTCTTCGACGCGTGCAAGCGCAACGGCATCTGGCTTATTCTCGACGAAACCTACCGCGACTTTCTTCCGGAGCACTATGGCGCACCGCATGGGCTCCTTCGCGAAGAGCATTGGCCGGACCACCTGATCCAGCTCTACAGTTTTTCAAAATCGTTCTGCATCCCTGGCCACCGCCTTGGCGCCGTTACGGCAAGCCCGCGCGTCGTCGAGGAAATCGCCAAGATCATGGACAATCTGCAAATCTGCGCGCCGCGGGCGGCGCAGGGTGCGGTCGCACAGGCGTTGCCGGCACTTGCGGAATGGCGGGCCGGCAATCGCCACGAAATCGAAGTGCGCTCGCAGGCCCTGCGCGATGTCATGGCCGGGCTCGACGACTGGAAGCTTGAGGCGATCGGCGCCTACTTCGCCTTCGTGCGCCATCCATTCCAAGGCAGATCATCAACCGAAGTCGCCGAGCACCTCGCAAAGCGCGCCGGCATCCTTGCTATTCCAGGACAGTATTTCGGCGAAGGGCAGGATCAGTTCCTGCGCTTCGCCTTTGCCAATGCCAATGCGGCGACGATCGGCCAGTTGCACGGCAGAATGCACGGCTTCAGCATCTGACGCACTTGCAAACCGTCGCTGATGCCTAGTAACCCTTAGCCGCTCCGGAAGCAGCGCGGCTATCCATGGCGCCGTTATACCGCGCTCCGCCGCCTTCTTCGATTTGCGAAAGACTGGCGCCGCCGACGAGGATACCGGCGGCCTCACCCCAGATGGTCCAGTCCTTGTCGATATTGACATCGTGACCCATCTCCACCAGCAGCTTGCGCGTATCCGACGAGAGGGCATAGGGCTCCATATAGACGCGATCCGGCAGCCATTGGTGGTGGATGCGCGGGGCGTCGATCGCCTCCTGAATATTCATGCCGTGGTCGATGACGTTGACAATTGCCTCAAGCGTGATCGTGATGATGCGGGCGCCCCCTGGACTGCCGATCACCATGAATGGCTTGCCGTCCTTCGAGACGATGGTCGGGCTCATCGAGGAAAGCGGCGTCTTCATCGGTTCGATTGCATTGGCTTCGCCTTGTACGAGCCCGTAAAGGTTGGGCGAACCCGGCTTCGAGGTAAAATCATCCATCTCGTTGTTGAGCAGAACACCCGTACCCGGCGCCATCACCCCGGCGCCGAACGAGCCGTTGAGCGTATAGGTGACGGCAACGGCATTGCCTTCGTCATCGACGATGGAGTAGTGCGTGGTTTCCTTGCTTTCGCCGAAGCCTTTCGGCATCAACTTCTGCGAGACACCGGCCTTGAACGGGCTGATCTTGTCGCGGATTTCCTTGGCATATTTCTTGTCCAGCAGTTTGCTGACAGGGTTGTCGACAAAGTCGGGATCGCCAAGTGTCGTATTGCGGTCGACATAGGCATAGCGCATGGCCTCGACCATGGTATGCACGGTTTCTGCCGAACCATAGCCGAGGTAGCCGAGCGGATATCCTTCGAGAATATTGAGTATCTCGCAGATGATTACCCCGCCCGAGCTTGGCGGAGGCGAGGATACGATGTCATAGCCGCGATAGTTGCATTTGACCGGCTCGAGTTCGCGCACGCTGTACTGCTCGAAATCGGCTTTCGCCAGAACACCGCCACCCGCCTCGCTCGCTTTGACGATGGCATCCGCGGTTGCTCCCTTGTAGAACGCGTCAGGGCCCTTTTCGGAAATGGCGGAGAGTGTAGCGGCGAGATCAGACTGGACCAGTGTTTCGCCGATGGAATAGGTCTTTCCGTCGGGCTTCAGGAAGACAGCGGCCGCCGTCTTGTCTTTGGCAAGGGTCTCGGCACCGTCCTGCAGCGACGCGACGTCGCCCTGATCGAGTTCGAAGCCGTCACGGGCAAAGCGGATCGCGGGACCGATCAGCTCTTCACGCGGCTTGGTGCCGTATTTGGCACGGGCCGTTTCGAAGCCCATCACCGAGCCGGGCACGCCGATGGCGAGATAGCCATCGGTGCTTGCGCCTTTCACAATATTCCCCTTGTCATCGAGATACATCGTGCGCTTCGCGGCGAGTGGTGCGCGTTCGCGAAAATCGAGGAATGCCGTCTTGCCGTCCTTCATACGGATGGTCATGAAGCCACCACCGCCAATATTGCCTGCGGTCGGATATACCACCGCCAGCGCATAGCCGACCGCGACCGCCGCATCGACGGCATTGCCGCCGTTCTTCAGCACTTCCACTCCGACGTCGGAGGCCAGATGTTGTGCGGTTACGACCATGCCGTGCTCGGCCTTCACGGGCTCGGGCGAAGCCGCCGAGGCGCCTGTCGTCCCCGCAGCTGCCAGTACCCCGCTGAGCGTGAGAGCGCTCGCCATCGTTAAGCGATAGTCCATGATCATTCCTCCCAAAGATCGTGACAAGAGGAGAGATAATGGAGGCAGCTCGAGCGGCGTGTCCAGCAAAAGTATAGTACTTCCTGCTTATGCGTCCTGATCAAGTTCGGGATAGTGGCGAAATATGCCGGATTCATTGAAATCGAGGCGACGGTCCGATTCAAGATATCGGCTGATGTTGGGGCGCTTCTGCACCATGTCGTGCACGGCGGCAACGGCAGGGTAATCTTTGGCAAGCTTTCGCGTCGCGCGCGGGAAAGCGTAACGCAGGCCCTCGAAAACCTGGAACAGCGAAAGGTCGACATAAGTGAGACTGCCGCCCACCGCGTGCCCGCTTCCGGCTGGATTTTGCTTCAGCACGCGTTCGAAATAGCCGAGGAACTTGGGTATCCGATGCTCGATGAAATCAGCGGAGCGATGCTTGGCCGCCTCCTTCTGGTCCTCGTAATACGCGTTGGTCGAGAGCGGATGGTGCGTGTCATGCACCTCGGCGACGAAATCTGTGATGGTAAGTTGCAGCCCGTTTGCCACAAAGCGCAACGATTCATCTTGCGGCGCAAGACCGAGCTTTGGCCCGAGATAGAGAAGGATGTTGGCAACGTGCGAGACAATCAAGTCACCGTCTTTCAGGAATGGCGGCGCGAAAGGGATATGCGGCTCGGTCCGGCTTTTGAGAAATCGCATCATGGCCGCCATGCCATCAGACTGGCGTGCCACATCGATGTAGTCAGCGGCGGCTTCCTCGAGAGCGAGACGAATGAACTCGCCGCGTCCCTGCAGACCATCCCAATAATAAAGCTCATACGCCATGCTCACCTCCTGCCTCCGCTATCGTTCCGAGTCGCAAGCCAAGCATGCGATTATGGCAGCAATTCCTTTGAGCCTTGCGAGAATGCAATTGACTTCACTGATCGGCGAGCAAAAGCTTTTGCGGCCAGCATTGTCGTGAAACGGTCAAGCAGCGGCCCTATCATCGCAAGTACCCTACAACCGCGAGAACTGAAAATGAGCCTCCCCATAATTTCATCCGTCGGCTTCTGCACTTATACGAGCGAGGGGGGCGATTTCAGCACGCTTGAAGGGTCGATCCGTACAATCGCCGACCTCGGCGCCACCGCTGCCGAGCTCTCGCTTTACGGTGAGGAGATTATCGCCGGCGGCCGTATTATCCCAAGCCGCGCGGAGCGCCTGGTGCAAATCACCAAGCAGTTCGATCTGCATTACAGCGTCCACGGCCAGATCGTATCCAACTTCATGGACAGGGAGCACCTCGCCGAGCAGAAAGCCGTCGTCCGTGCCATGCTTGAACTATGCAACCGTATCGAGGCGGGCGTGCTGGTTCAACATTCCGGCCAGGCGAAGATGCAAGCGGCCACCCGCAACCGTGCGCTCGATGCGATCGAGCGCGACGCGCTCGCCGAGATGGCGGAAGTCGCCGGCCACTATGGCGTGCGCATCGCGCTCGAAAACATCTTCGCTCTAAGCGACAACGAATATCGCCAGACGCCTTCGCAAGTTGGAGAAACGGTCAGGTCCGTTGACAGCCCGCATGTCTGTGCACTTATCGATTTCAGCCACGCTTATATCGAATGCACGCGCCTCGACCTCGACTGGCGCGCGGAGATCAAGGCCATGGCGCCCGTCACCGGCCACCTGCACGTGCATGACAGCTTTGGCCGCCCCTACACCATGACGAAGTTTTATCACCCGGCGGAGGCGACAGCACTCGGCATCGGTGATCTGCATCTGCCCGTCGGCTGGGGCGACATTCCGTGGGAGGAGATCTTTGCAGAACTGACCTTCCTGCCGGATACGATGCTCATCCTCGAAATCACTGAAGACAGGTTCAAGGCTGAACAGGCGGAGAGCCTTGCGCTCGCCAACAAGCTTGCCGCCCTCGTTAACGATCGGCGGCTTGCCGCCTGATGCCTCAACGTATGGTGAAGGGCTCGGATGCGGCATAGGCCGCGTCAGGCACCTTGACCGACAGGAGCTCGATATTTCGCGTGAGGCTTGAGGGTTTCGCCGTTCCGATGAGGACGTTGGCGACAACGGGTTCGCGCAATGGAAATTGAATGGCCGCGGCAGCGAGCGGAATCGCGTTGGCTTTCGCAATATCCTGCATTGCACGAACCCGGGTCAGCACGTCGTCGGATGCCGGGCCATAATCGAAATTTGCGCCCGGAACCGGACCGGTCGCCAATATGCCGGAGTTGAACACACCGCCGATGACCAACGAAATGTTCTGCTTGCGGCAGGCATCCAGAAGACCGCCTTCCGCCGAGCGGTCGAGTAACGAATAGCGCCCAGCAAGCAAAATGCAGTCGATTGGACTGCGGGCGATCACGTCAAGACAGACATCGACCTCGTTGACGCCGAGGCCGTAAGCGGAAATGGCTCCCGACGCCTTGAGTTCTTCCAGCGCCCGCATGCCGCTATCGAGAAGCTGGCGCAAGTAGACGGCATTCTTCTCGGCGCCATGCGTATACGCGCCAATATCGTGAACGTAGAGAATGTCTATCCTGTTCAACCCGAGACGGGCATAGCTGAACTCGAACGAGCGCATGATCCCGTCATAGCTGTAGTCGTAATCGACCGTGAAGGGCAGGGGATTCACATAGGAATAATCCGGCACCTGATCCTCTGGAACCGGACGAAGCAGGCGCCCAACCTTGGTCGAGAGCACGTAATCTTCGCGCGGCTTGTCGCGCAGGAAATCGCCGGTCCGCCGCTCGGAAAGGCCGAAACCATAGAATGGCGCGGTATCGAAATAACGCAGGCCCGCATCCCAGGCAGCCTGCAACGTTTCCATGGCAGCTTCACGGGTGCACTCGCGGTAGAGACCGCCGATCGCCGCGCCGCCAAATCCGAACTCGGTGACGGCGAGCGATGTATTGCCAATTTTGCGGATATCCAAGACGTCCTCCCGAACCATTGATGATCGTTACGCTATTTCTTGCGCAGGGCATCGGCAAGCGCTGCACCGAATGCGCCCTGCGGCGCGGACTGCGGCTTTGGCGCAGGCGCGTTGGAGCGGGGTTTATACGATGGCGCGTCGCTGGGTCTTGGCCCGCGCGGCGCCGGCGCACCGCCATCCTTGCGCATCGTCAGTCCGATACGGCTGCGCTTGACGTCAACATCGACCACCCTGACCTTGACGACATCACCAGCCTTGACCACCTCGTGCGCGTCCTTGACGAAACGGTCCGCGAGCTGCGACAGGTGGACAAGGCCGTCCTGGTGCACGCCGATATCGACGAAGGCGCCGAAGGCCGCGACGTTGGTTACGGTCCCCTCGAGCAGCATGCCGGGCTTCAGGTCCTTGATGTCATCGATGCCGTCGGCAAAGGATGCCGTCTTGAACTCCGGCCGAGGGTCGCGCCCCGGCTTTTCCAGTTCGGCAATGATATCGCGCACGGTCGGCAGACCAAAGCGGTCGTCGACGAAAACGCGCGGATCGAGGGCCCGCAACGCAGCGCCGTCATTCATCAAGGCGCGCACATCACGGCCGCAGGCGCTGACGATTTTCTTGGCGACTCCATAGGCTTCCGGATGCACGGCCGAGGCATCGAGCGGCTCGGTGCCATCCGGGATACGCAGGAACCCGGCGCATTGCTCGAAGGCGCGCGGCCCGAGGCGAGCCACTTTCAGGAGATCACGCCGCGTTTTGAACGGTCCGACCTCGTTGCGATAGGCAATAATCGCTTCGGCAAGCGAGTTGCCGAGTCCGGAAATGCGAGCGAGCAACGACGCCGATGCCGTGTTGAGGTCGACGCCGACTGCATTGACCGCGTCTTCGACGACACCCTCGAGCGAACGCGCAAGACGGTACTGGTCGACATCGTGCTGATATTGGCCAACGCCGATCGATTTCGGTTCGATCTTGACGAGTTCGGCCAGCGGATCCTGCAGGCGGCGAGCAATCGACACCGCGCCGCGCAGCGAAACATCGAGGTCGGGGAATTCGGCCGCGGCGGTCGCCGAGGCTGAATAGACGGACGCACCCGCCTCGCTGACGATGACCTTCATTGGCTTCGGCGACGGCATCGCTGCGAGCATGTCGGCCACGAGCCGCTCCGTTTCGCGGCTTCCTGTTCCGTTGCCGATGGCAACGAGTTCCACCTTGTGGCTGACGATCAATCGCTCAATCTCGGCCTGGGTGCCGCGCACGTCGTTGCGTGGCGGGAAAGGATAGACAGTCGTCGTCTCGAGAAGTTTCCCTGTACCGTCAACAACCGCCACTTTCACGCCGGTGCGGATGCCGGGGTCGAGCCCCATTGTCGAACGCGATCCGGCAGGGGCCGCCAGCAGCAGATCCTTCAGGTTACGCGCAAATACGCGGATAGCCTCCTCTTCGGCCCGTTCGCGCATTGTCGTCATGAGGTCGATCGAGAGGTTGAGCGAGAAGCGGATTCTCCATGCCCAGCGCACCACGTCCATCAGCCAGATATCGGCAGCGCCACCCTTGTCGGAGATCGCATAGGCATTTGCGATCATCCGTTCAACCGGCTTCACCGGAGCCGTATCCTCGGCGTCCACTTCGATCTCGAGCGACAGAACCTCTTCATTGCGGCCACGCAGCATGGCGAGCGCCCGGTGGCTAGGGACGGCCGACCAGCGCTCGAAGTGATTGAAATAGTCCGCGAATTTCGCGCCCGTGTCGGCTTTGCCGTCGACTACCTTGGCGCGCAATACCGCACGGTCCTGCATGTAGTTGCGCAGGCGGCCGATCAGATCGGCATTTTCTGAAAAAGTCTCGACCAATATGTCGCGCGCTCCCTCGAGCGCTGCCTTCACATCCGGCACATCGTCATTGATAAAGTTCGTTGCAAGTTGCTGCGGAACCGAGGCTCGATCGGAAAGGATCGCTTCCGCCAAGGGCCCGAGGCCACGCTCGCGAGCGATCTCGGCCCGTGTGCGCCGTTTTGGTTTGTAAGGCAGATAGATGTCCTCAAGCTCTGCTTTCGTCGCGGCTGCCGCGATCTTGCCTTCGAGTTCATCGTTGAGCTTGCCCTGGCTTCGGATCGACTCGATGATCGTATCGCGGCGGGCATCAAGTTCGCGCAGGTAGAGCAGCCGCTCGTCGAGCATACGCAATTGCGTGTCGTCGAGCCCGCCCGTTACCTCCTTGCGATAGCGCGCAATGAAGGGAACCGTAGCGCCGCCATCCAGCAACTCGATCGCCGCATTTGCCTGTTCGGGCCTCGCATTGATCTCGGCTGCGATGAGGCGGGCAATACGGGCGGTGTGGGCACTATTTGCGGTCACGGGCATTTCCATTACTTATGATCGGGCGGCGACAATAGGACTGCCCGATCATGATCGCAATGCGCGAGACGCTTCGCGTCAGGGCTTTTTCAACAGCGATTTGGCGTCCTTTATGCCGAGTGCCTCCGGCCGCGAGCAGCTTGTCCTGATGTCGATGAACTTCTTTTCTTCGCCGGAGCGAAGGATCGACACCATTACATCCACCCCGTGGAGCGCGCGTTCGAGCGAGCACCGGATGTCGCGGCCCTCGATGATGGCCGCTGCCATGTCAGCGAGACCAGCAGTCCGGTAATTGGCCATCATGCCGGCCGCGTGTTTCTGGTTGGCGATACCGAACGGATGCGACCATGCCTTCACCGGTTTGACCTTCTTGCCCGGCTTCGCCAGCTTGACCTCGCCGCCAAAGAAATTCGGATCGGGAAGGAAGATCGACCCATCAGTGCCGTAGAGCTCCATGTTAGGGTGATGGTGCGCCCAGACGTCCCAACTTGCAGACAGAGTAACGGTTGCACCGCTCGCGAATTCCAGCAGAGCCTGAATAGTCGTCGGTGTCGTCACGTCGATGACTTCACCCTTGCGGGGAAGGCTCGAAATCGTCCGCGTCGTCGAAGCCATTGAGGTGAGCGCTGCGACGCGCCTGACCGGTCCAATCAGGTTGACGAGATTGGCGATGTAGTAGGGACCGAGATCGAGGATTGGACCACCGCCGGGTCGGAAGAAGAAATCAGGATTTGGATGCCAATGTTCCATGCCATGGCTGAGGACATGAGCCGTGCCTGAGGTAATGGTACCGACCTCGCCATCATCGACCAGCTTGCGGGCCAACTGGTGCGCTCCGCCGAGGAAAGTATCGGGTGCGCAACCCGCCTTGAGCTTTTTCTTCTCCGCAAGCTTTTGAAGCTCAAGTCCGTCTTTCAGCGACAACGTCAGGGGCTTTTCCGAATAAAGGTGTTTGCCCGCGCTCAGGATTTGTTTGGATACGTCAAAATGCGCATCGGGAACCGTGAGATTGACAACGATGTCGACGTCGTCGCTGGCAAGCAGCGCGTCCATCGAACGGGCCTCAATGCCATGTTCGCCGGCGCGATGCTGCGCGGCTGCCGCATTGATATCGGCGATAGCCTGCACTTTGATGCCTTTGAAGAGCGGTGCGAGATTGAGATAGGTCGATGAAATATTGCCGGCGCCGATAATCCCGATACCAAGTGACCTGGCCATGATGCTGCTTTCCTCAGTACGACTTGACGGTGGCAATGGAACGGCGGGCAAACCTCTCGTCATCCGACGGATTGTCGTGCTCCATGATGAAGTATTGCGCGGGCGTCTCGCGCAGGGTTCCCATCAATCCTTTCCAGTCGACAGTGCCGTGGCCGACATCGGCCCAGCCGTCCTCGTTCGCATTTTCGCCCGGCCGTGCAATATCCTTGACGTGAACCGCGACAATTCGGTCGCTGTGATTCTCGATCCACTGCACGGGATCGGCGCCGGCACGGATAATCCAGGCAATATCGGCTTCCCATGCGATACTCGGCGCCGCCGCGAAGATGGCATCTTGCGGCAAGCTGCCGTCGGCGAGCGCCTTGAATTCAAAATCGTGGTTGTGCCAGCCGAAAACGTAGCCCGCCCTGCTGTAGGTTGCGTGGGCGCGTTCGAGCCGCTCGCCGAAAGCAAGCCAGCCTTCCCGGTCCGCGGGCCGCAGGTCCGGCGCAAGGTGGGGGCAAAAAATCGCCTTCATGCCCAGCGTACCGGCAATGTCGAGCACCTTCTGCGGCTCGTTCTCCAGAAGGTCGATACTGAAGTGACCCGTTGGCATGGCAAGGCCGTTGGCGTCGAGGGCCGCTCGCGTTGCTTTCGGATCGGCATAGACGGCGCCGAAGCCTTCGACCTGCGCATAACCATGGCGTTTGAGCATGGAAAAGGTCTTTTCAAGCGGCGGGAAGCTGCGCGAGCTATAGAGCTGATATGAAAAATCGGTCACTACGGTTCTCCAGGATTCATGCGGGGACTAGATGCGGATTTCGCTTTCGGCGTCGAAGACGGAAGCGAGGTTGGGATTGAAGGTCAGGAACACCTTCTCTCCGGGTTGATAGCGGCGGCCCGAATCAACGCGGACCGAAATCGGCTTACCCGCGACCTTGAGCCAGACGAGACTATCGGCGCCCATCGGCTCGTCGAGATCAACGGTCGCGGGAGATGACCGCCCGGTCGGACCGGGTGCGTCGCCTATGGCGATATGCTCAGGCCGGAAGCCGAAGATGGCTGCGCGGCCAAAGGGCAGGGGCTGTTGCGCAGCGTAGGAGGCGAGGGAGATATCGAGACCATTGGCCTTGAAAACGGGACCAGCACTGTTGCCGCCAATCTCGCCTTTCAGGAAATTCATGGCTGGCGAACCGATGAAGCTCGCGACGAACAGGTTGCGCGGGCGGTTATAGATCGTCAGCGGGTCATCGAGTTGCTGGATCAGCCCGCCCTTCATCACTGCGATCCGGTCTGCTAGCGTCAGCGCCTCGATCTGGTCGTGCGTGACATAGATCATCGTATTGGCGAGCTTCTGGTGCAGTCGCTTGATCTCAACGCGCAGTTCCGAGCGCAGCTTGGCGTCGAGATTGGACAAGGGCTCGTCGAAGAGGAACACATCGACGTCGCGCACCAGGGCTCTGCCGATGGCGACCCGCTGGCGCTGCCCGCCGGAGAGCTCGGCTGGCTTGCGATGCAGCAATGGCCCGATCTGCAGGATCTCCGCAGCGGCGGCAATACGCTTTGCTATTTCCGCCTTCGGAAGTCCGGCGACCCTCAGCCCGAACGAGAGATTCTTCTCAACCGTCATCTGCGGATAGAGCGCATAGGACTGGAAGACCATCCCTATGCCACGATCCTTTGGCTCTTCCCAGGTCACGTTCTTGCCCTTGATGAAGATCTGCCCCTCGGAAATATCGAGAAGACCCGCAATGCAATTCAGCAGCGTGGACTTGCCGCACCCGGATGGTCCAAGCAGGACCAGGAACTCGCCGTCGGCAACATCGATATTGAGGTCCTTCAGGACACCGACCGAACCGAAATTGAGCGAGAGATCTTTGATCGAGACGCTGTGCAACTGGGTCATCCTTTGACGGCGCCAGCGGCAATGCCCCTGACGAAATACTTGCCTGAGAAGAAATAGACGAGGAGAGGGACGGCGCCGGTCAGAATGGTGGCCGCCATGTTGACGTTGTATTCCTTCACGCCCTGCGTCGAGTTGACGATGTTATTGAGCTGCACCGTCATCGGAAAATTCTTGGTCCCGGCGAAGATCACGCCGAAAAGGAAATCGTTCCAGATGCCGGTTACCTGCAGGATCACGGCAACAACGAAGATCGGCAGCGACATGGGCAGCATGATCTGCAGAAATATCCGCCAGAAGCCGGCACCGTCGACACGCGCGGCCTTGAAGAGTTCAGGAGGCAGGGAAACAAAATAGTTGCGAAAGAGCAGCGTCAGGATCGGCATGCCGAAGATCGTATGGATGACGATGACGCCGGTGAGCGTGCCGAATATCCCAAGTTCGCGGGTGATGATGACCAGCGGATAGAGCATCACCTGATAGGGGATGAACGCGCCGAAGATCAACGCGGTGAAGAACAGCTCGGAGCCCTTGAAGCGCCAGTTCGACAATGCATAACCGTTCACCGAGGCGATAATGATCGAGAAGATCACGCTCGGTACCAGTATCTTCATCGAATTGAAGAAGCCAACCTTGATGCCCTCGCAGTAGAGCCCGGTGCAGGCACTGTTCCACGCTGTCGCCCATGGCTGGAATGTCACTTCGACCGGCGGTGAGAAGATGTTGCCGAGGCGGATTTCCGGCATGCCCTTCAGCGAAGTCATGACCATGACGTAGAGCGGAATGAGGTAATAGACCGCTGCGACGATGAGGATCCCGTAGATCATGATCGAGGTCGGCGACCCGATGCGACGAGGCCGCCGACCGCGTGGCCCTGCAGGATTGACGAGGCTCATTTGCCCACTCCCAGCGTGCGGTTTCTCGGCCGATACTCATAGAGCGCCCACGGAACGAGGATGATCAGTACCGTCGTCAGCATGATCGTCGAAGCGGCGAGGCCCTGTCCGAGGTTGCCGCGCGAAAACATGAAATCGTAAACGTATTTCGCCGGAACTTCCGAGGCGATGCCCGGACCGCCATTGGTCATGGCGACGACGAGGTCGTAGACTTTCACGATTGTGGCGGCGATGATCACGAGGGTCGTCGCAAAGACCGGACGCATCATCGGAATGATGATGAAGAGATAGGTCCTCCAGGTGGGAATGCCGTCGACACGTGCCGCCTTCCAGATCTCGTCATCAATGTTGCGAAGCCCGGCCAGCATCAGCGCCATGACAAGACCGGTGCCCTGCCATAGGCTGGCGATGACAATCGCGTAGATCGTAAAGCGCCCATCGGTCAGGATCGGGAAATTGAACGTCTCGAAGCCGAGGTCGCGCACGACTTTCTGCACGCCGTAGGCGGGCGTCAAGATCCATTGCCAGACGAGGCCAGTGACGATGAACGACAGGGCATGGGGATAAAGGAAGACCGTGCGGAAGGTGTTCTCGAAGCGGATCTTCTGGTCCATCAGCGCAGCGAGGATGAAGCCTAAAACCAGCGAAAAGCTGAGTGCCAGGATGCCGAATATGGCGAGGTTTCGCAGCGATACGATCCACCGCGAGGTCGTGAACAATCGCCTGTACTGATCGATTCCGACGAAATCCAGTGTCGGCAACGACCGCGATGAGGTGAACGAATACACCACCGTCCAGAGTGTGCAGCCGATGAACACGACGAGCACCGTCGCGATCATCGGAACGGCGGCAATCTTCGCGTTCAAATTGCGCAAAGGTGCAAAGGGGCGGGTCGCGGCCATGAAGTGTCTCCAACCTTGCGATAGGCGCCGGCCTTGCGAGCCGGTCGCTATCAGGGCGTCATGTCCAGCGGTTCACTTTGCTTGGCTGATGATTTCGACGAAACGCGCCTGCGCGTCGTCGACCGACATATCCTTGTTGGCGAAGAATTCCGTATTCAAATCTTCGAGCTGGCCCTGCGCGTCGGAAGAAAGCGCCTGCTCGATCGAGGGAAGCACATTATTGGCGTCAGCCAGGATCTTGATGCCTTTCTGCATGCAGGCGTTGGCTGCCTCCATGTCGATATCGCCGCGTATCGGCAAAGAACCCTTGGCAAGGTTGAAGGCCACCTGGGTCTCCTTCGAAACGAGCATGCTCGCCAGTTTCAGCTGGGCGCGCGTGACTTCGGGATTGGCATTCTTCGGGAAATAGAACGCATCGCCGCCCGTATCGAGTATCGGGTGGACGCCGAGGCCCGGCAGACAGTCATAGTCCGTTCCGGCGACTTTGCCGGCAACGCCGAATTCACCTTGTGCCCAGTCGCCCATGATCTGCCCGCCGGCCTTTCCAGTCAGCACGAGTGAGGTTGCCTCGTTCCACTGCCGGCCGACATAGCCGGGATCGGCAAGATCGCGCGCGTTGGCGAAAGCCTGCCAGACCGCCTTCATTTCAGGACTTGCAGCCGCATCCTTGTCCTTGTCGTCCATGATCTTGAGATAGAGGTCCCTGCCGCCGAGCGTCGCGAGCATCACGCGGAAGATACCGTCGACCTGCCACGCATCGCCGGTCGCAAGTGGGATGATGCCCTTCTCTTTGAGCTTCGGCGCCGCGGCCACGAACTCGCTCCAGTTGGTGGGAACCGGCGCACCCGCTTCCTTGAACGCGCCCGGGTTGATCCACATCCACTGCCACGAGTGAATGTTGACCGGCACGCAGTAGATCTTGCCTTCATACTTGCAGGAGTCGAGGAGCTTCGAAGGGCGGATGAAGTCGGCCCAGCCCTCCTTGGCTGCAAGCTCGGAAAGGTCGGTCATCAGCCCTGCCTTGACGAGATCTTCGGCATCACGGCCGGTATTCAGCTGCGTCGCCCCCATGGGATTGCCGCCGAGAATGCGGCTGACGATGATTGGGCGAGCTGTGGTGCCGCTGCCAGCGATGGCGCCATCGACCCATTTGTCACCGCCAAGCTTGTCATAGGATTGCGCAAGGACTTTTGCCGCCGCCGCTTCGCCGCCGGATGTCCACCAATGGGTGACTTCGAGATCAACGGCTCGCGCCGAGCCTGCAAAAAGCAAAGTCGAAGCCGCGAGAGCGGCAAGCATCGAACGGTAACGCATCCTATCCTCCCAAATCTGAAACGTTACAGGTAGGCTAGTTCAAACTCCGGCACGATGCAATTCCCGAGCGATGATTTTTTATTGGGTTCCCGTTTATTTTGGCCTGTATCTTCATTATAGCATTGATTTGTCTTATTTTTCCTGTCCGGAAAATCTTGTCTGATGGGTTGCGCTGCCAGGGTCCAGCGGAATAGAGACTGATTTCCGCATGGAAAAAGTCGTCGCATGGCTCTGTACATTTTGTTCAAATTTTGAAACGATACAGCCAATGTCAACTTCAAGGTTGTGGCCAAGCGGCAATGAAGCCAAAGAAAAGCGCCCGATCCACTGCACCGGACGCCGGACCGCCCGCAGACAGCGAGCGTCCGACGCTGAAGACCATTGCCTTCATGGCCGGCCTCGGCGTCACCACAGTGTCGCGGGCACTCAAGGATGCTCCCGAAATCGGGCAGGCAACGAAGAACCGCGTTCAGCTCATTGCCAAGCAGATCGGCTACCGCCCCAATCGCGCCGGGGTCCGGCTGCGAACCGGCAAGACCAATGTCATCAGTCTCGTTCTCAATGCGCAATCGGAGATCATGGGGCTCACGTCAAACCTCGTCTACGGCATTACCGAAATACTGTCGGAGACGCCGTATCATTTGACGGTCACCCCCTACTCGGTCGAGAACGACCCGATGCAGCCGATCCGCTATATTGTCGAGACCGGTTCGGCGGACGGGATCATCATGTCTCGCACCGAGCCCAACGATGCGCGTGTTCGCTACCTGACTGAACACGGCATTCCCTTCGCCACCCATGGACGCACGGAAATGGGCATCGAGCATCCGTTTCATGACTTCGACAATGAGACGTTCGCCTATATTGCGGTCAAAAGTCTGGTAGAGCGGGGGCGCCGCAGGATCGCCATGCTTGCCGGACCTTCGCCGTCGGTCACGTATTACCGGCACCTCGAGCGAGGGTTTGCCCGGGCCATCAGCGAAGGCGGCGTCAGTTCATTGTCTTTTTCGGGCTTCGATGTCGATACATCGCTCGCCGGCATTCGCGACCGTATGGTTGAAATTATGTCCGGACCGGACCGTCCCGATGGGATCGTATGCTGCAGCGGCAGCGCGGCGATCGCCATTGTGGCCGGTATCGAGGCGGCAGGTTTGGAGATCGGCAAAGACGTTGATCTCGCCTCCAAGCAGTCGACCGACGTACTGAAGTGGTTCCGCCCCCAGATCATCGTCTTCAATGAGGACGTACGCCAGGCAGGCCGGGAACTGGCAAGCGCCGTGCTTCGGCGTATTGCCGGCATCGATGCCAGCGAATTGCAGACGCTAAGCTATCCGGGCGAAGGTCATGACTGATCCGCCGGTTCGGACTTCAAGCTTCTTCAAGGTAGAGCTCGAACGTGATGCAAACGGGGTTTTCTCCGCGAAGGAGTTGCCCTTGCGTTATCCTTCCCAGTGTATCGACCATGACGATCTCGAGCCTTGTGAGATTCTGCCGTGTCGAGACAAAGCCATCGATGACGAATACCTCGGTTGCAATGTCATCAACGGACGTTCCGTCCGCATAGCGCGCGCCAATCAGGCTGCCGACACCGCCGCGCAATCGGGCATTGGAAAAACCGCTCGCCCGGCAGATCTCTTCGAGCGTCTCGATGATGTCGACGTTAGGCCGGACGCGTGCCACTACGATGCGAGGCCCTTTAGCCCTTGGAACCTGTGCAGTCTTTATAGGATGAAACAGGGTGAACGCCGTCTCCGCATCGGGTTGTGATACCATACGCACGTCGTTCGTGCCCCAGGCCGTGGCGCGGATTGGCTTTGCCACGATCGTCTCGTGCGGCAGGACATGACCACATCGCTTCCTGCCCTCGGCCTCAATCCATGTCGCATGGCAGTGAATGAAGGGATGACCGTCTCTTTCCCCAAATGTCACATTGCCGCGTTCGAGCTGCGCCTCGCCTTCGGGTGAATTCGTTTCGCTATACCAGGCTGCATGGTGGCCATCTGTCGACAGCGCCGGCATCAGATAGTGGAGGGGCGCGAAACTTCCACCCTCAAGGACGATTGAAGCTGCCGTCAGGCCAGCCTCCGCGAGGGGGAGGGCAATCGCCTCATTAATACTGAGGCCCGTCTTCAGGGTAAATTGCAGGTATTCCCCGGAGCCGATTACACTTTCGAAGGGGGCTTTGGCCGCCGGGCCCGGCTGACGCAAACGTCGCTCAAACATGGCGTGCAAGCGCGATCAGGCGCTCCCGAGGAGGAGACAATTTCAGGAGGGCGAACCGGACACAGATCATCGGTCCACATTATAGAGCGAACGCGCCCGCTCAAGTGAATATTTCCCTCGCGATTTGGGGCCATCTGGGATTCAATTTTGCCTTTCGCAAATTCCACTGATAGGCTGATCCACAATATGGATCGCGGGTCACAATGATGGAACAGACGGTAGTACCAGCTCACAACGGCTCGCAGAGCGTCGATCGGGCCCTCGGCCTGCTCAGCCTCGTCAGCTATTTTGGTGACGCAGGTGGCGCCCTCAGCGAAATCGTCGAGCAAAGCGGACTTAACAAGCCGACCGTACGGCGACTGCTCCTGGCCCTCATCCGCTCCGGATTGCTGGAACAGGATGCGCGATCGCGGCGCTACTTTCTCGGGCAGGAGGCCTATGTACTCGGCACCCTGGCCACACGCCGATACGGCCTCCTGCAGATCGCCCGCGATAGTCTCGGCGTCCTTTCGGGCAAGACGCAGGATACGAGCTTCCTGTCGATTCAGCGCGATCATCACGTGGTCTGCCTTCATCGCGAAGAGGGAACCTATCCAATCAGAACCCATGCGCTCCAGGCCGGCTATCGCCACCCGCTTGGTGTCGGCGCGGGTTCACTCGCCATTCTTGCCGCACTTGACGACGACGAGATCGAGGCTGCCCTTTCCGCCAACGAGCCAGAGCTCCTCAAGGAGTTCCCCGAACTTGCTCCACCGCAAATCCGCGCGGATATCACAACTGCGCGGGAACGCGGCTTTTCCTTGAACCCGGGCCGCATACTGCCAAACTCCTGGGGCGTCGGCCTCGCCATACGTTATCCGGACGGGCGGCCGGCGGGAGCGCTCAGCATCGCCGCCATCGACAGCCGGATGCAGCCCGACAGGCAGGTCGAACTTGCCTCGCTGATGCGCAGTGAGGCACGAAAGATCGAAGCGCGGCTTGCCCATCTGCAGCCGGCTAATGACAGGCCACGGGGCTTGGCACCCAAAGGACGGTCGATACAGCCGAGGACCTAGATTATCGGGGGAAGAATCATGGAACGCATGTCGAATCGGGTGATGAATCTTTCGGGGTTTCTTGCTCAAACGGTGGCGCGATTCCCCGATGAGGTGGCACTCGCGTGGCGCGACCAAAACTGGACGTGGAGCGGGATACACCGCCGGGTCAATGCCATGGCGGCGGCGCTGCAGAGGGAGTACGGGGTAGGGAAGGGCGATCGCATCCTCGTCCAGTCGCAGAACTGCAACCAGATGCTCGAATCGATGTTCGCCTGCTTTCAGCTCGGTGCTGTCTGGGTTCCAACCAACTTCCGCCAGACGCCCGATGAAGTGGCCTATCTCGCCGCGGCGAGCGGCGCGAAGGGCATGATCTGCGGTAATGGGTTTCCGGAGCATGCTTCCGCCTGCCGGGCTGCCAGCTCCGACCTTGCCTTCGCCATCGCCATCGGCGACGCCCCGTTCGGCGAGGATTATGACGCGATCATCGAACGCTTCGAGGGCGCGACGGTAGAGACGGCACCGGTCGATCATAACGACCCGTGCTGGTTCTTTTTTACCTCAGGAACAACCGGGCGGCCGAAGGCAGCCGTGCTTACGCATGGTCAGATGGCTTTCGTTATCACCAACCACCTTTGCGACTTGATGCCGGCGACGACGCGCCTCGACGCGTCGCTCGTTGTCGCCCCGTTATCGCACGGTGCGGGTATCCACCTTTTGACTCAGGTCGCCCGCGGTTCGAAGACGGTGCTCCTGCCCGGTGAAAAGCTCGATGTTGCCGAGGCCTGGCGCCTCGTCGAAACCTGGCAGGTCAGCAACATGTTCACGGTGCCGACAATCCTCAAACTTCTTGCCGAGCACCCCTCGGTCAACGAGCGCAACCATTCTTCATTGCGCTACGTGATCTATGCCGGCGCACCGATGTATCGCACCGATCAGGTGCACGCGTTGAAAGCCTTGGGACCGGTCATCGTTCAGTATTTCGGGCTTGGGGAAGTTACGGGCAATATAACCGTTCTGCCTGCAAGCGAACATCATTTAGAAGACACTGACGATACGCGTCCTGGCACTTGTGGCTATGCGCGCACGGGAATGCAGATCTCGATTCAGGATGATGCCGGCACCGAACTGGAGCCGGGGATGACCGGCGAGATCTGCGTGATCGGCCCGGCTGTCTTTGCCGGTTATTACGAAAATCCGGAAGCCAATGCGAAGGCCTTCCGCAACGGCTGGTTCCGCACCGGAGATCTCGGCCATATGGACACGGCAGGGTATCTCTTCATCACCGGGCGGGCGTCCGATATGTATATTTCGGGCGGTTCAAACATCTATCCGCGCGAGATCGAGGAAAAGATCCTCAGCCATCCCGACATCAGCGAGGTTGCGGTGCTCGGTATCCCAGATCCGATGTGGGGCGAGGTTGGTCTTGCCGTCTGCGTACCGCGTGACGGGGCCAGTCCCGACACTGACGCAATGATCGCCTGGATTGACGGCAAGATGGCGCGCTACAAGCTTCCAAAACGCTTTGTCTTCTGGCCGGAAATGCCGAAGTCGGCCTATGGCAAGATAGCCAAGAAACTGATCCGCGAAGAATTGATCAGGCGCGGCGACCTGGAAGGCCCGACCGCCTAGCATTCATACGCCGTCAGTTTTCTTTCGGCCCGTCACGACGTGCATGATGATTTTGCTGACGATGGTTCCATCGTTGGCCTTGGCATGGACCTTCGTTTCGAAGTCTTTTCGCAGCTGCTCAAGCTCTTTAGCCGGTAGCAGGTTGAGTTGGTGCCAGGCGGGATGCGCGAGGGATTTCTCCCAGACGAACAGTGCTTCCTCAGTCAACATTCTATGCTCCTGCATCAATTCCGGGCTGATCTCGGCCACCTCAAATCCGGAACTCTCGAGCAACTCTTTGCATTTTTCGACTGTATTGGCGATGGTGGCATAGGGCAGGTCAATTCCATGCGCTTCTGCGACTTCGGCAATGATACTGTTAATGCCAAAGGGTTCGCCCGGTGCATCGAAAGTCACCATCCCGCCTGACTTCAGCCAGCGGTTCCATTGCCTGAGCGCCGCGTGTGGATCGGACAGAAGTACGAACGCCGAGGAACACAGGATCCTGTCGAACGCGTTATTATCAAACGTCGCCTCCTCGACATCTCCCTGAATGAACTGAATGTTGCTGAGATTATCCATCCCGGCCTTGAAATGCGCCTGCGTGAGCATTTCCGCCGATAGATCGATGGCGACAACGCCACCTTCATCCCCAACCATTTTCGCGGCCTGCAGCGCCAACCGGCCTGTGCCCGTGCCGATGTCGAGCACGCAATGGCCCGGTTCGATATCGGCATGTCGAATGATCACAAAAGCGAGTTTCGGAAAAATCGCGTCCTGGTCGTAAGTCTCGCTCCGGCGATCAAAGTAGTCGGTCGTCAAACCTTTGAAATCATGATGATTCTCGGCTTCCTCACGCATGGGATGCCGTACGCCGATATCGAGTTCCAAACGAGGGGACTGCACTGCCGAGGGTGGCGTGGCAATGAGGGGCTGGTTTCAACGATTTTAGTCGAACGCCTGGCGCATTTGACAAGGTTCCGCCCACCTTTCTCTCCTGAAATATAACTTAATTTTGTAAATAGACTCTACATTTAACTCGAATTCGTCTTGAAATGTTCCATTGCCGCCATGTGGACCGCTGCAAGGGTTTTCCCCACCTAGACTGCGTTCAGCAAGCGCCACTATCGGGTGCAAGCTCTACCGTATACCCGGCAATGGCCTTGAGCTTTGGAAAACAATGCTGCGAGCCGGTCGCCAAGATCACCACCCCATCGTAGTTCTCAATCATCTGCCGCAGGTAATCCAGCTCGACATGTGCGTGGCGATCATGCGCGTCCTTCACTTCCGAGCGCTTGCCGAAGAGTGCGTCCGCCTCATCGAAGAGCAGCACACCGCCACTTCGCTCCGCCTCATCGAACAACTGCTTAAGGTTGCGCTCGGTTTCACCGATGTACTTGCTGACGACGGCCGAAAGATCGACGCGGAAGAGTTCGAGGCCTAGCCCTGCGGCAATGATGGCGGACGCACCGAGCCTGGCTGCACTGTCACCGCCGGTGAGAAGAACTGGACTTGCGCCCGACGACCCGCGCAATGCTTTCCGATCCAGACCGCGCTCTGCCCGAATCCGATCCAACGTCTCGTTCACGCGCTGGGCGGGTCTTTCACCCTGCAAGACAAAGGCCGTTTTACCGGCAGCCGTGTCGATCCGCTCTATGAAACCTCGCAGCGTCTTCGCCATGGCAATTGTCGCTCCCTTCGGGGTTGGACGATGAAGCAGTAATTTAACCCCGCATCGCCAATACCTACTTATACCGTCTAAACAAGATCATGATCCGGTGCCGATATTTTCATGTCATTTGCAGTAACGTTTTAGGTGAGATCCTATCTCATCTTAAAGTACTATATTTTTCAATCTATTTTGTTGAAACGCCGAGCTGTCCAACGGTTGTGCTTGCATCGCATCGGACTTCAAGGGTAGGAACGTGGGCAATGAATAACGCCTTCCTAGGGGCACCGCTTGCTTACCGCCAACCGGCTTACAATTGCATCTTATGTCTTATCGTTCATAGCGCTTATCGCCGTGCTCGAACTGGGATTGCTTTCGGCGCTTCTTGCCGGCCTCCTTGTCTATAACGTCGTGCACCTCTCGGCACCGCTGCTCGGCAGGGCAGGGGTCGATGGCCGAATTGCCAAGACCGTCGCTCTGGCGCTGCTTGCCCTCGTCTTCATCCTTTTGATCGTGGCGGCCGTGCTTGGCGGCGTCGCATTTCTGAGCGACGGCTCGGAAGGCATCGCGTCACTTTTCAAGAAGATGGCGGAAATCATCGATACGGCGCAGGTACATCTGCCGAGCTGGGCGCGGGATTATTTCCCGTCTAACCTTGAAGAGCTGGAATCGGTTGCCGCCGTCTGGCTGCGTGAACATGCCGGACAGTTGCAGCTTGTCGGGAGGGAGTTCGGTGTCCTTCTCATAAGAATCATCATCGGCATGATCATAGGTGGCATGGTCGCACTGAGTTCGGTTGCGCCGTCACGGCAGCTCGGCCCGCTGGCGATCGCGCTTACCGATCGTATCGATCACTTCAGCGACGCGTTCCGCAACATCGTCTTCTCGCAGCTGCGTATCTCGGCATTGAACACGTTCTTTACCGGGATCTTCCTCGTCCTCATTCTACCTTCCTTCGGCGTAGAGCTTCCACTCGTCAAAACCATGATCGCGGTCACCTTCATCGCCGGCCTGTTGCCCGTCATCGGTAATTTGATCTCGAACACCGTGATCGTCATTGTAGCCCTCAGCGTATCGCTGTTTGCAGCACTCGGATCCTTGGCTTTTCTCATTGTCATCCACAAACTCGAGTACTTCCTCAATGCGAAGATCATCGGTTCACGCATCAAGGCGCGTGCGTGGGAGCTGCTTTTGGCGATGATTGTCCTGGAGGCCTGGTATGGGATTGCCGGCCTGATCGCTGCGCCGATCTACTACGCCTATTTGAAGGATGAGCTGAAGTTCCGCCAGCTGATCTGACGGCGATTGTACCTTGAGATATACCGGCATTCGCCGAATTTGGTATTGCGGATGCGATTCAAATCTGAGATCGTAATGACAGCCCTGAAGAGCAAACAAAAAAGAATGGGGTAAAGGAGGAAACATAGTTCGCAATTCTGTTTTGGAGTTCAACTATGCTTTCACATTCCAGTCATGCTGACATCGTTTACATCCCGGATTCCGCGACATGCCGGACAGCAGTCCAGCAATGTCCAGTGGATACCGGCCCGCAGATCCTGTCGCATAACGCGCCGCACTCCCATCGATGCTTCGTTCGGGGCATCGGGCAAAGTGGTAGGGGGAGGGTGTAATGGACGACAAGTCGTTTTCATCGCCAGTCAGAATAAGTCTTGGCGCCATGGGGCTCCGTTTGGTTGCGACGGCGTGGGAGGCTCTTGAGTGTCTCCGAAATCAGTGGCCGCAGCAGGATGGGCTTGAATACAAGCGTGCCGTTCGCATCAATCGCGATGCCCTCGAAGGGTGGATGACGCCAGCAAAAGCTAGGCAGGCCTTTGTCCAGGCAGCGCAACGCGCCGGGGTCTTCATCGACGACCGGACGAACAAATAGTTCTTTGCGTTGCGTACCTGACTTGAGCGGCAGGCGATCGAGGCGCAACTGCACGGGCGGCTCTCCCGCTTGCCAACGTGGCTGTGGCTTCCAAATGGCCACGCGCAATCGTGCGCAATTTTGCCAAGGATGGAAACCGTAGTACTGGTGTCATCAGGTCGGGTTATGACCTGATGATTCAACAGACTGGGTATGCCGATGAGCCACTTCTTCAATCGCAGGGAAAACATCGTCACCGAGGCGCTCGACGGCCTCCTGCTGACCAGCCGCCCGGGTTTATTGGCCCGCCTCGACTCCTATCCGGACATCAAGGTTATCGTGCGGTCCGATTGGGACAGGTCGAAAGTCGCCGTCATTTCGGGCGGCGGCGCAGGCCACGAGCCTGCCCATGCCGGCTTCGTGGGGCGGGGCATGCTTACGGCCGCAGTCTCGGGGGAAATCTTCGCATCGCCAAGCGTTGATGCGGTACTGACGGCCATACGTGCCGTTACTGGCCCTGCAGGTTGCCTCCTTGTCGTCAAGAATTACACGGGCGACCGGCTGAACTTCGGTCTTGCCGCTGAGCGGGCACGCGCCGAAGGGTTCAACGTCGAGATGGTTATCGTTGCCGATGACATAGCGCTTCCAGACCTCGCACAGCCACGCGGTATCGCCGGCACGCTGTTCGTGCACAAGATCGCAGGCTTTCTCGCCGAGCGTGGTGACGCGTTGCAGGACATCGCTGCAGCCGCCACCGCCGCAGCAGTTGAGATTGTTTCGCTCGGCGTTGCCTATTCCACCTGTTCAATTCCGGGCCAGCCGCAGGAGTCGCGGCTCGGCAAGAATGAAGGCGAACTCGGGCTGGGCATTCACGGGGAACCGGGCGTCGAGCGCATCCCGGTCCAGGCTGCGGCGAGCATTGTCGGCATCATGACGGAACGCCTCAGTGCCGCCATTCCCGCTGGCGGCGAATATGCTTTGCTCATCAACAACCTTGGTGCCGTGCCGCCAGTCGAGATGAACGTGATCGCGCGCAATGTTCTCGCAACACCGCTTGGCGGCAGAGTGAAGCTCGTCATCGGCCCGGGGCCGATCATGACAGCGCTCAACATGAACGGCTTTTCGCTGTCGCTGATCAAGCTTGATCTGGCGCGCGAAGCCGCTCTTCTCGCGGAGGTTGCACCGCACGCATGGCTAACTCCTGTCGAACGCCATGAGCTAGCCATCGTGCCCGCGCCCGCAGTGCGAAGCGAAATCGAACATATGGCCGCCAGTCGCGACCCACAAGTCGAAGAAATGCTCGCGACCATCTGCGACAGGCTTATAGCGCTAGAACCGGACCTTAACCGGCTTGATGCTCGTGCTGGTGACGGTGACACCGGTTCCACGGTTGCAGCAGGCGCGCGCGGCATCCTGGCGCGGATCGATACACTGCCTCTCGCCGACAAGGCGGCGACATTTGCGGCCATCGGTTCGATTCTCGCAACCAGCATGGGCGGTTCGAGCGGCGTGCTTCTGTCCATATTCTGTACGGCGGCATCGAAGTCGATGGCGACAGGCGCAAACGTACCGGAAGCATTGCTTTCGGGTCTCGATCGCATGACATTCTACGGCGGCGCCAAACCCGGCGATCGCACGATGATCGACGCGCTCGATCCTGCACTGAATGCACTTGCCGCCAGCGGAACAAAAGAAGCTGCCGTTGCTGCAAGGTCCGGAGCCGAGGCAACGGCATCGATGACCAAGGCAAAAGCGGGTCGCTCGTCTTATGTCGGTGCGCGCGATCTCGATGGCATAGTCGACCCCGGTGCGGAAGCAGTTGCAGCAGCATTCGAGGCCGCTGCAGCCGTTATCGCTGACGGCAAGTCGAAACACCGTCCATGACCGGGCGTACGGCCCGGATCAATTGCCAGCCCGCGTTCTTGCGTCTGGCATGCGAAGGTGTGAGTTCCATAACTACTCTTATGCCATAAACTGCAAATTATAACGAAACATCAATAACTTAGTACTACACCAAGCGTCCGAGCGGTCGAGGGTTCCCCTCTAGCTGTCGGCCTGCTCGGCGTCACACATGCCCGCTCTGGTTGCGTCGGACGATCATGAGCACGAGCAAAATGATGCCAAGCGCGATGAACGCGATGCCAATGGTAAGGAACTCCGTCGAACCGTAGCGGTAGCCTGACGCAGTGATCAGGAAACCCAAGATAATGGCGATCAATCCGCCCAGCTTCTTGAAGAGTGAAATCGGTCTGTCATCGTTTAAGGCCATGTCAAACCTCCGACGTTGCAGGCTTGAACGAAGTTCGCCTGGCCGTACACACGACGGCAGTCCATGCTAGCAGTGGTTGCGGCATTGCTCAATCGCCGCTTTTGCCGCTGTCTCGAAGAGCCGCCAGTCCGGTGAGCTGATTCAACTCTTGCGTGAAAATATCCTTTGCATCCATTCCGCTTCGGCTAATGTGTTGGCGGGCCAAAAGGCCAGGTACCCAAGAGGATGGAACATGAATAAAACGTTTCTGACGATCGCTGCGGCCATCGTCGCTTTTGCATCTAACGCAGCAGCCCAGGATTGGAAAGAAATCCGCATCGCCACTGAAGGCGCTTATCCGCCCTTCAATACCCTGAAGGCCGATGGAACGCTGGCTGGCCTCGATGTCGATATCGCCAATGCGCTCTGCGATGAGATGAAGGCAAAATGCACCATTGTTGCGCAAGACTGGGACGGTATCATCCCGGGTTTAATGGCCAACAAGTATGACGCCATTATTGCGTCCATGAGCATCACCGAAGAGCGCAAGCAGAAGATCGATTTCACCAACAAATACTATACCACGCCTTTGGCGGTCATCGTCCCGAAGGATAGCACGCTCGCCGGCGTCGGCGTCGAAGACATGAAGGGCAAGAGCGTCGGCGCGCAGGCGTCAACGACCCAGGGCAACTATGCGACCGACATCTATGGCAAGGCCGGCGTGGACGTGAAGCTCTACCCGACGCAGGAAGAAGCGGCCGCCGACCTCCAGAACGGACGCATCGACGCGCTGATCTCAGACAAATTCGTCGTGGTCGACTGGCTCAACAATGCCGGCAAGGATTGCTGCAAGATGCTTGCAGACGTTCCGGGAACGGCAACTGAAGCCGGCATCGGCATTCGTAAGGGCGACGACGCGCTGCGCGAGAAGTTCAACAAGGCGATCGATGCCATCGTAGCCAATGGAACCTACAAGACAATCGTCTCGAAGTATTTCCCCTTCGATATCTATTGATCAATACAGAGCCATCCGGCCCCGGTCGGGTGGCCCCGCTCTCATCAAATGACTTGATTGGACAGCACAGCGGCCAGATGCCAAGATTGATACGAAAGTCGCATTGGGGACCGCTCAGCACACTCTGTCATCGATCACGAGGAGAGCATCATCATGGCAACCTGGCAACCTGATCCTTCCTTCTATCCCTCGCCGCGCATGGCGGCGAAAGCGCCGGCCGAAAAACTGGCCTATGTCGCCGCCTTCGATCCCGAACGAAAAATCCCCGACGCCATTACCGTCGTGGATGTCGATCCGCAATCGCCCACCTATTCGCAGATTGTCGGCCAGGTCGATATGCCGAATGCCGGTGATGAGTTGCATCACTTCGGCTGGAATGCCTGTTCGTCGTGCCTTTGCCCGAATGCCCCTCACCCGCATATGGAGCGCCGTTATCTGGTCGTACCTGGATTGCGTTCCTCGCGGCTCCATATCATCGATACCAAGCCCGATCCGAAGAACCCGAAAATCGTCCGCGTCATCGAGCCGGAGGAAGTCGCCGAAAAGGCAGGCTACTCCCGCCTTCACACCATTCACTGCGGGCCCGAGGGTATTTATGTGAACGCGCTCGGCAATGCCGAAGGCAAGGCGCCGGGAGGCATCTTCCTCCTTGATCCCACGAGTTTCGACGTACTTGGACAGTGGGAGATGGACCGCGGCCCGCAGAAACTCGCTTATGATTTCTGGTGGCATCTCGGGCATGACACGATGGTAACCAGCGAATGGGGAACGCCCGACACATTTGAGAACGGGCTCGTTCCAGAGATACTGCTCGGGAGCAAGTACGGACGCAGATTGCACTTCTGGGACCTCCACAAGCGCAAGCATCTGCAGGAAATCGATTTCGGTGAAGAATACCAGCTGGTGTTCGAACTGCGTCCGGCGCACAACCCGACCAAGGCCTATGGCTTTGTCGGCTGCGTCATCAGCCTCAAGGATCTTTCCGCGTCGATCTGGACCTGGTATCGCGACGGCGACAAGTGGGCCGTGAAGAAAATCATCGAAATCCCTGCCGAGCCGGCCGACCCCGACCTGTTGCCGCCCGTGCTGAAGGGGTTCGGCGCGGTCGCGCCGCTTGTCACCGACATCGACCTTTCCATGGATGACCGCTTCCTCTATGTCTCCTGCTGGGGCACCGGCGACATGATCCAATATGACGTCTCCGACCCTTTCAATCCGAAGGAAACCGGCCGGGTCCGCATCGGCGGCATCGTCTCGCGGGCGACGCATCCGAAAGCGAAGAACGGCGCCCTGAACGGCGGGCCGCAGATGGTGGAAATCAGCCGGGATGGCAAGCGGGTCTACTTCACCAACTCGCTCTACGGACCCATCGATCCGCAGTTCTATCCGGAAGGGCTCGAGGGCTGGATGGTGAAGCTCGATGTCGGCGAAAACGGCGGCATCACATTCGATGAGAACTTCTTCATCGATTGGCCGAAGAGCCACCGGCCGCACCAGGTGCGGCTCGAAGGTGGCGATTGTTCGTCGGATTCCTACTGCTATCCATGACGGCATCAGGTCAAACGACGAGCAGACACGCAGAATGACATCCATTTCTCCATGGCTGGTGCTTGCCGGCCTTGGCGTTTTTCATGGTCTCAACCCGGCGATGGGCTGGCTGTTCGCGGTAGCGCTCGGGCTCCACCGCGGCAGCCGCATGGTTGTCTTGCGGTCGCTCGTGCCGATTGCGCTTGGCCACGCAGCCTCGATCGCGGTGATTGCCGTCGTTGCTGTATTGCTCGGCTTCATTTTCGATCAGCGTCCACTCGAAATCGCGGCGGGTATCCTGCTGCTTGCCTGGGCGGCATATCAGGCTGCCTATGGTCACCGGCACCGCGTGCGTGTTGGCATGACCACGGGGATGGTCGGCCTCGGCTTCTGGTCGTTCCTGATGGCGAGCGCGCATGGCGCGGGGCTCATGCTTGTGCCGGTCGTGATCCCGCTTTGCCTCGCGTCAATGCCTGGGCAGGACCTGACGGCTGCGGGGTCGCTCTTGATCGCGCTCGCAGCGGTCGGCACCCACATGGCCGCAATGCTGGCGGTCATTCTTGTGATCGCGCTCACGGTCTATGACTGGTTCGGGCTCGAGTTCCTGCGGCGCGGGTGGATCAACTTCGATCTCATATGGATCGCGGCGCTGACGGCGACCGGCCTTATCCTGATTGCCTAGCGCACCAGCTTTGCGCGAAGCCCTCTGCACATCCTGGAATTAGGATTGAGCTGCCGGAACAGATTTTTCCCGTTGAACGCAAAACAAGGAGGACGCAATGACGCGCCCTCCTCGCCTGAAGGTTACTTCTGAATGCAGGTATCGACAGTATCCTTGGTGCATTCGTCAAGACCGGTGAAAACCGGATCCTCGACGGTCTTGCCTTCAATCAGGTTGATCATGACCGATGGCGCCTTGTAGCCCATTTCGAAAGGCCGCTGACCAACGAGAGCCGTTACCAGGCCTTCCTTGGCAATGGCGACTTCGTCGCCGATCGTATCAGCCGCGCCGATGACGAATTCATTCTTGGCGATCTTGTCAGCCAGTGGCTTGAACAGGTCACGATACGGCTGAGGCGCACCGAAGAGCGGCCAGCCACCCATGATGCCGAATGCGTCAAGGTCCGGATTGGCGGCGAGGATATCCGTCATCGCCTGGACGCCCTTGGCGCCGTCATCATTGGTAAACACCGGGCAACCGGCAACTTCTGTCCAGCCGCCCTCGCCTTTCAGGGCGGTCAAGCCCTTCTGGCCGCTGAGCGTGTCGCGCATGCCCTGCGCACGGCGCAGGATATTGTCCGCACCAGGGTTGCCTTCGATCGTGCATATCTTGCCGCCACTCGGCTTGCCCTTCTTGATGTACTCGCCGATCTTGGCGCCCATCAGGTAGTTGTCCGTGCCAAGATAGGTCTTGCGCAGGGCAGAGTCTTCTGCAGCAAGGTCGGCATCGAGCGTCATGACCGGAACCGTCGGATTGGCGGTCTTGATCGTCTGCGCGATCAGCTTGGCGTTAGATGGTGAAATGGCAATTGCGGCGGTGTCGGCCTTGCCAAGGACGTCCTGGACAATCTGCGCCTCGCCTGCCTCATCGGATGTCGAAGCTGGACCGGTGTAGAAGCACTCATACTCGGAGCTCGCGTTCTCCTTGTTCCACTTCTGGCAGCCCTGGTTGATGGCTTCGAAGAATGGATTGTCGAGACCCTTGACGACGATGACAAGCTGCTTCTTCGCCAGAGCTGGTCCGGCACCGAGCGCGAGCGCAGCGGCGGCTAACAGTAGAATTGATTTCCTCATTTGTTCCTCCCTTGAACCCAACGGACACGAGCGTGCCCGCCACACAGATCAATCTGGATGCCACACAATACGAGGTTGTTCTGCAATCACACGTATCGCGGAAACCAGTCGATAGTTATTTCAGTCCGATGCAGGCGACCTTTGCCTGATCCCGATGTCTTCCAGGTTCCGGTTCGAACCGGGAACGAGCGGCGAGTACGCGTTACCGCATTGACCGCGAACGGGTTCCGCCCGACTTGCCCCGTCGCTTTCGTGATCAGATATTCCTCCCTGACGCTAGCTAATAACGCCAACGTTTCCCCGTCAACGGGTATTTGTAATATAAAACTATTTTTGGTTGTATGGGCTTGCAATCACCCGAAAGTTGATTGACGCTTGATTAAGCGTTTGCGTAAATTCGACCTACCGCTTTCCTTGGGAGGGGATGGAAGGTCGCGACAATGTCCGCACGAACGAGCGGGATAGCGAGCGCACAGAAAAAGGGAGGCAGGTTAGCTGGTGGCGGTTCTCGAACTCATCAATATTTCAAAGCATTTCGGCGCGATACAAGCGGTCAATGATGTTTCATTCGCGATTGAACCCGGCCAGGTCGTCGGCCTCATGGGGGACAATGGCGCCGGTAAATCAACGCTCGTGAAGATGATCGCCGGGAATTTCCGCCAGAGCGAAGGCACCATGCGCATGGATGGTGCCGAACTCATCATGCACAAGCCGATCGATGCCCGTCAGCATGGAATCGAGATCGTCTATCAGGATCTTGCGCTCTGCGACAATCTCTCGGCGGCGGCAAACGTCTTTCTTGGGCGCGAACTGCGGCGGGGTTTCGGTCCCATCCGCATCCTCGACTACGCCAACATGTACAAGCGCGCCGGCCAGATCTTCGCTGAACTGAAATCCGAGACGCGGCCGCGCGACTTGGTCAAACAGATGTCCGGGGGGCAGCGCCAGGCCGTGGCTATTGCACGAACGCGTTTATCAGAAGCCAAGATCGTGCTGATGGATGAGCCGACGGCGGCAATTTCGGTCCGCCAGGTTGCCGAGGTCCTTAACCTGATCCGCAACCTGCGCGATCAGGGTATTGCAGTGATTCTCATCAGCCACCGCATGCCCGACGTCTTCGACGTGGCCGACCGGGTCATAGTGATGCGGCGCGGCAGGAAGGTTGCTGACAAGTCGATCGGAGCGACGTCGCCTGAAGAAGTCACGGGATTGATCACCGGCGCGATCGAACAGCTTGCCTGATCCGTCGGGCATCGAACCATTTGGAGGAACCGAGGTCGACCATGGCCATCACACTTGATCAGACAATCAACCAAAGGCAGCACAACTGGCTTTCGTCCGTCCTGGGAAGCCAGACGTTCTGGGTACTGATAGCCGTTATCCTCGCCTGTATCT
This sequence comes from Phyllobacterium pellucidum, assembly GCF_013327855.1. Lineage (GTDB taxonomy): Bacteria > Pseudomonadota > Alphaproteobacteria > Rhizobiales > Rhizobiaceae > Phyllobacterium > Phyllobacterium pellucidum. The sequence goes on from NZ_JABUMX010000004.1 coordinate 181,817, forward strand.
TCCTCTCGTTCGCCACGGATTCCTTCGCGACGACAAAGAACCTTTACAATATCACCCGCAACGTCACCTTTGTCGCGATCATCGCGCTCGGCATGACACTGGTCATCATCACGGGAGGAATTGATCTCTCGGTCGGATCGGTCCTCTGTTTATGCAGCATGATCCTCGGCGTGGTCATGCATGCCGGCTACAACATCGAAATCGGCATTGCCGCGTCCATCGCCACCGCTCTCGCCATCGGCGCATGTCATGGCATCCTGATTGCCTATATTGGCATGCCCCCCTTTGTCGTCACGCTCGGCACCTTGTCGATCGCGCGCAGTCTCGCCATGGTCGCCTCCGGCAACACGGTGGTGTTCCAGTTCGGGCCCGACCATGACAAATTGCTCGCGCTCGGCGGTGGCGCGTGGTTCCTCGGCATCGCCAATCCTGTCCTTTACATGATCGTACTGGCGCTCCTGACCGGCTTTGTGCTGCGCTGGACAAGGTTCGGGCGCCATGTATATGCGATAGGCGGCAATGAACATGCGGCGACCCTCACCGGCGTGCCGGTCCGGCTCATCAAGGTTGCCGTCTATATGATCTCCTCACTATCGGCCGGCATCGCCGGCATCATCCAGACCGGCTGGCTCGGCGCGATTACCACCAATATCGGCACGGGTCTTGAACTTCAGGTCATCGCCGCGGCCGTCATCGGTGGCGCGGCCCTCGCCGGCGGCGTCGGCACCGCGCTCGGTGCGCTAGTCGGCGCAGCGCTGATCGAGGTGATCCGCAACAGCCTTGGTCTTCTTGGTATCAATGCCTTCTGGCAAGGCTGTTTCATCGGCGGCGCAATCCTCTTCGCCGTCCTCTTCGACAGGCTGCGCAACCTGCGCCAAAGCGACAATTGAGGGCATTGCCGACTCCCGGACGGCAGTGCCCCGGCACATGGAGAAAACCAGAATGAAGAAGCGTATCGTGTTCACCGGCGGCGCTGGCAAGGCGGGGCGTCACGTCATTCCCTACCTCGTCGAGCACGGCTATGAGGTTCTCAATATCGACCTCGTTGCCCTGGACTATCCAGGCGTCAACACCCTGTTTGCCGATATCACCGACAGCGGCGAAATGTTCAACGCCCTTTCGAGTCACTTCGGCTTCAATGGGTTCGAGACCGGCAAAGGTCCGGCTCCGATCGATGCCGTCGTGCATTTCGCGGCGGTGCCGCGCGTTTTGATCAAGCCCGACAACGAGACGTTCCGGGTCAATACGATCGGCACTTACAATGTCATCGAGGCGGCGGTCAAACTCGGTATCCGCAAGGTCATCATCGCCTCGAGCGAAACGACCTATGGCGTTTGCTTTGCCGAGGGCGACAAGGATTTTCATGCGTTCCCGCTCGAAGAAGATTACGACATCGATCCGATGGACAGCTACGGACTATCGAAGCTCGTCAACGAGAAGACTGCACGGGCCTTTGCCATGCGCACCGGCGCGGACATCTACGCGCTGCGCATCGGCAATGTGATCGAGCCGCATGAATATGATCGCTTCCCGGATTTCATCGCCAATCCGATGTCGCGCAAACGCAATGCGTGGAGCTACATCGACGCCCGCGATCTCGGGCAGATCGTCGATCTGGCGATCCAGAAGGACGGTCTCGGCTTCCAGGTGTTCAATGCGGTCAACGACACGATCACGGCGACGCTGCCGACGCAGGAATTCCTCGCCAAATACTGCCCCAACGTGACAATCACCCGCGAACTTGGCGAGTTCGAAGCACCGTTGTCTAACCGCAAGACACGCGAAGTCCTCGGGTTTCGCGAAGAGCATGATTGGCGGAAATACGTCAAACAGAGTTGACTTCCCCCTCCCCTCAAAGTCCAATTGCTTCGTCAAGGCAAAGATGACAAGAGCGGAGGGCGGACATGAGCGAGACATTCGTAATTGCGCAAGGCGGCGGCCCTACCGCCGTCATCAACCAGACGTTGGCTGGAGCGGTGATCGAGGCGCGCAAACGCCATAGGGGCGCCCGCATTCTCGGTGCGCTCCATGGCGTGCGCGGCATTCGCGACGGCAATTTCGTCGACCTCTCCGACCTTCCCGAGGAGCAGCTCCGTTTGCTCGGCGCAACGCCCAGCGCCGCATTAGGGAGCACGCGCGACAAGCCGGACGCAGCCTATTGCGAAAAGGTCCTGAAAGGTCTGAGACAGACAGGCGCCACGGCTTTCATCTACATTGGTGGCAACGATACCGCTGGGACGCAACAGATCCTGAATGACGCGGCAGGCGGCGATATCGCCTTCGTTCACGCGCCGAAGACGATCGACAATGACCTTGAAGAGAACGACCACACTCCGGGGTTCATCTCGGCCGCCGAGTTCGTCGCCACGGCTTTCGCCAGCGTCGATCTCGATTTCCGCGCCTTGCCGGGCATCTATGTCGGCATCGTCATGGGCCGGCACGCCGGCTTTCTGACCGCAGCAGCAGCCGCATGGCAATTTGACGACGAGAGCGGACCGCATCTCCTCTATGTTCCCGAACTCGCCTTCTCGCCAAAGCGTTTCGTCGAGGAGGTACGCTCCGTCATCGATCGTCATGGCCGCTGCATCGTTGCCATGTCCGAAGGCGTTACCGCCGAGGACGGCCGTTCGGTGGTAGAAAATCTCGTGCCGCGCGAGCGCCTTGAATTTGACGCACATGGCAATGTTCGCCTCTCCGGTGGCGATCTCGGCATGGCGGTGGAACAGGCCTTGCGCGACGGATTGCCCGGCGTACGCGCCCGGGTTGACACATTCGGCTATTTGCCGCGCGGCAATGCCGGGATGATCAACGCGACCGATGCGCAAGAAGCTTTTGATGCGGGCGCATTTGCGGTCGAAGCTGCAGCACAGGGCGGAGGCTCGGTTGCGTTGCAGGAAGAAGGCGGCGTAACACGTATCCGCCTGGTGCCCCTCGCCAATGTCGCGGGAAAGACGCGTCACTTGCCCCCCGGCTTCCTGTCTGCGGAGGGAACGCGTCTTGCTGCCGGCGGCAAGGCCTATTTCGACCGGTTGCTGCCACGGCGGCTCAAACTCGCGAAACCGTTTGTCTAGAGCTACGGGGAACAGCTATTGCGCGACGCGGTCCGCGTCCATCCCTCAGGATAAGTGGGAAGGTCACAACCTTCCCGCCGACGCGGATTCACTGGATTGATCTGAAGCCGCGTCGGGTAGGGAAAATCAGATCCCCTCGCCCTGGGTGTTTCTCTCCTCATGCGTCAATGTCGCGATGAATCGCTTTGTCCGCTCGCGTTGCGGACGCGTGAAGATATCGCGCGAAGACCCTTGTTCGACAATGACTCCACCGTCGAGAACAATGACCTCATTGGCGATTTTCGATGCGAGCCGCAGATCGTGCGTCGCCATCACCATCGTCGTTCCTTCACGGGCAAGTTGCGCCAGCACGTCGACTACCTCGCCCGATAGTTCGGGGTCGAGCGCCGATGTCGGCTCGTCGCACAGGAGGACCTTTGGCGAAGGCGCGAGCGCCCGCGCGATGGCCACACGCTGCTGCTGGCCGCCCGAAAGCGTCGAGGGCCATACCTCGGCCTTGTGGGCGAGGCCAACCTTTTCGAGAAGCATCATGGCCCGTTCGCGCGCGCGCTCCTTCGGCCATTTCAGCACGGTGGTCAGCCCCTCGGTGACGTTCTCGATGACGGTCCGGTGCGGGAAGAGCTGGAAGTTCTGGAACACCATGCCGGTGTGACGGCGAAGCCTGTGAACGTCCTTGCTGTTGACGCGAAGGTCCGGTCGAAACTCCAACCTGTCGCCGGCTATATCGACGGATCCGGAGGTCGGAATTTCCAGGAGGTTGATGCAGCGCAACAGCGTGCTCTTGCCCCCTCCCGAAGGGCCGACGAGTGCCATGACCGCGCCTTCGGCAACGCTGAGCGAGACCTCATTCAGCACTGTCAGATCGCCGAAACGCTTCACGATATTTTTGAGATCGACCATGCTCATGAGCGCGCCTCCAGGAAGCCGCCATAGCGATTGAGGCGCGTCTCCAGCCGCGCCTGCAGCGATGACAGGACCGAGCTCATCACGAGGTAGATCAACGCCGCCTCGACATAGAGGATCAGTGGTTCATAGGTGGTTGCAACGATGCGCTGCGCTGCCTGGAACAATTCCGGCACCGTGATTGCGGCGGCAAGCGAGGTATCCTTGACCAGCGAGATGAAGGTATTGGACAGGGGCGGAACGGCGACCCGCGCGGCCTGCGGAAGGATCGTGCGGCGCATCGCCTGCCCCCAGCTCATGCCGATCGAATAGGCAGCTTCCCATTGCCCCTTGGGCACGGAGGAAATGACCGCACGCAAGATCTCCGACGTGTAGGCACCGATATTGAGCGTGAAGCCGATCAACGCGGCGGTGAACGCATCAAGGACGATACCGACGCTTGGCAGACCGTAGAAGATCAGAAACAACTGGACGAGAAGCGGGGTGCCGCGAATGATCCACACGTAGAACTTGATGACCGCTGCAAAGGGTGCCGGGGCAAACAAGCGGACGAGCGCTGCGATCAGGCCGACAGCCAGCCCCAGGACGAAGGAGAGCAGCGTCAGGGGAATGGTGAAAACCAATCCTGCCCAGAGCAGCGAGGGCAGCGATTCAAGCATCAGTGTCAGCCAATGGGTCAAATCCGGTTCTCCCTGGTGAGCCCGTATTTTAATAGGAAAAAGGCAGGGACAAATGCCCTGCCCTCTTAGAGCGCAAATCGCGCCGGTCGTAAACGGGTGTTACTTGGAGACGTCCTCGCCGAAATACTTGTCGGCAATCTTCTTGTAGGTACCATCCGCCTTGATCGTCTCGAGCGCCTTGTTGATCGCAGCCAGGAGATCCGGCTCGTTCTTGCGAATGATGATGCCGGAAAAGTCGGCATTTTCCTGCTGGGCGGCGATCTTCACATTGGCGTCCGGCTTGTGCTTCTTGAAGTCGAGGAACGAGAGGCTGTCATTGATCGTTGCATCGGCGCGGCCGTTGAGGACGAGCTGGATCGACTGGTCGAAACCATCGGTACCAACGAGCTCGGCGCCCGCTTCCTGCGCGATCTTGCCGAAATTGCTCGACAGGGACTGCGCCGATTTCTTGCCCTTCAGATCAGCGAAGGTCTTGATATCGGCATTGTCGCCCTTGACGATGAGAACAGCCTTGGAGGCGATATAGGGCTCGGAGAAATCATACTTCTGCTTGCGAGCCTCGGTGATGCCGACCTGGTTGATGACAGTATCGTAGCGGTTCGCATCAAGACCGGCGATGAGGCCATCCCACTTGCCTTCGAGGAACTGTGGCTTGACACCGAGGTTCTTGGCGATCGCCTCGCCGATCTCCACGTCGAAGCCGACGAGCTTGCCGGCCGCGTCATGATAGGTGAACGGCGCGTAGGTACCTTCGGTGCCGATCTTCAGGACACCCGCCGCCTTGATCTTTTCCAGATTCGATTCTGCATGGGCCTGTGCGGGCACGATTGCGAGAGCGCCAATGACGAGGAGCGATTTCAGCCAGTTCATTTGTTTCCATCCATTGTTTTAGCCTTTCGGCGAATGATCGGAAAATGTCACTTTGCTTGGCTGCTGCATAGGCATTCCCAGCCAGCAAAATCTGTTAAACGGCGAAAGCAATACCAGAAATAGCCGAAACAGCGAAATATTATTCCAGACCCTTTTTCACTAAAGGCGACGATCGCCTTAGGCCAATCTCATGCCCGACTTGGCGTGGAAGACGTGAACATTTCCCGGCTTGACGCCGAGGCCGATGATATCGCCCGGAGCGCGATCGGTGCGCCCCATGGCGAAGATGCAAACCTGCTGATCCGCCATCTTCGTATAGAATTGCGTCGAGAGGCCCAATGGCTCGATGACCTCGATCCTGGCCTTCAAATTATCCGCCCCGCCGATCTCGATGTTTTCCGGCCGTACGCCAACGACAATCCTGTCGCCGTCGGTAAGGTTGAGTTCCTGCCGGAGCGGCACGAACTGACCATCGGCAAGCTCCGCGGCACTCGTTCCGTTCTGGTTTGTGACAACGGCCGGCAGGAAGTTCATCCCGGGCGAACCGATGAAGCCGGCAACAAAGAGGTTCGCCGGATGGTCGTAGAGTTCGAGAGGCGTTCCGACCTGCTGGATCACGCCATCGTGCATCACAACAATACGGTCGGCCATGGTCATGGCTTCAACCTGATCGTGGGTGACATAGACGGACGTCGTCTTCAACTGCTGGTGCAGCGCCTTGATCTCGGTGCGCATATGTACGCGCAACTTTGCGTCGAGGTTGGACAAGGGTTCGTCGAAGAGGAAGACCTTGGGATCACGCACGATCGCCCGCCCCATGGCGACGCGCTGGCGCTGACCGCCGGAAAGCTGACGCGGAAGCCGCTCGAGGAACACGTCGAGGCCGAGACGCTTGGCGGCGCTGCCGACGCGGCTCATGACGAGGTCCTTGGCCGTCTTGCGCAGCAAGAGGCTGAAGCCCATGTTCGCAGCTACGTCCATATGCGGATAGAGCGCATAGGACTGGAACACCATGGCGATGTCGCGATCCTTGGGCGCGACATCGTTGACGACACGATCGCCGATCTTGATCTCGCCGGCTGAAATTTCTTCCAGCCCCGCAATCATGCGCAACAGCGTGGACTTGCCGCAGCCCGATGGGCCGACAAGGACGACAAACTCGCCGTCGGCGATCGAGAGATCAACGGAGGACAGCACGTTCATGGCGCCGTAGTTTTTCTGAACATTCGATATGGTGACAGAAGCCATGGGATTATCCTTGGTTAGCCCTTCACTGCGCCGGCGGTCAGACCGGTCACGAGGTAGCGTTGCAGGAAGGCGAAGAACAGGCAGGCCGGAATGAGCGCGAGCACCGAAGCCGCCATCATCTGCCCCCAGTCCACGGCGAATTTGCCGATGAAGGTGAGGAGCCCGACGGCAAAGGTCTTCTGGCTGTCGCTGCTGATCAGCATCAGCGCGAACAGAAGTTCGCTCCATGCGGCGGTGAAGACGAAGCCGAGGGTTGCGCCCATACCGGGCAGTGTAAGCGGAATGATGACCTTGCGCAGCGCTTGTGAGCGGCTGCAGCCGTCGATCATCGCGGCTTCCTCTAGGTCCTTGGGAATACCGTCGAAGAACGACTGCATCAGGAATGTAGCAAAGGCGATGTTGAAGGCGGTGTAGATGATGATGAGCCCGGTGAGACTATTGGTAAGCCCAAGCTGACCCATGATGCGGTAGATCGGCGGAATGACCATCACCAGCGGAAATGTCTGGGTCAGGAGCAGGGTCACGGCGACGGTTGTCTTGCCATGGAATGAGAAGCGCGACATGGCATAGCCAGCCGCCGAGGCTATGATCGTCACCAGCGCAGCGGTTATTACCGACACGATGACGCTGTTGAGGAAGTAGCGCGGGAAATCGGTGGCACGCAGCACGGTGACGTAGTTTTCCCACGTCGAGGTCGACGGCCACATCGTGATGCCTTCCGAATATAGCAGCGATTGCGGCGTCACCGAAATCTTCAGCGTCCAGAACAGCGGGAACAAGGCGAAAATGACATAGGCCCCGACTGCGCCATAGAGACCTATGGCCCCGAAGATCCGGGCATTGCGCGAGCGTCCGGCGATCATCAGGAATACCTCACGAGTGCTTTGCGGATACGGATCAGGACGACCGCGTAGAGGATGAGGAGCGCGAGGAGGAGTACGGCAACCGCCGATGCGTAGCCCTTGTCGAGCGTCTTGAATGCGCTGACATAGATGTAGGTCGCGACAGTATTGGTGGAACCCGCAGGTCCACCCTCGGTCATCACGTAGATGAGGTCGGCGAATGTGGCGATCCAGATTGTCCGCAGCATTACCGTGATGGCGATGGTAGGCGCAAGGAACGGCAAGGTCACTTTGGTGAAACGTTGCCATGGATTGGCGCCGTCGATCGCGGCGGCTTCATGCAGTTCCGACGGGATAGACTTCAGCGCCGCCAGCAGGGTAATCGCAAAGAACGGGATGCCGAACCAGACATTGGCGATGATCGGCCCCCACATGGCTGTCGCGGGATCGGAGAGGATATTGGTCGGCTCTGACTTGAGACCGAGCGCATAGAGCCAGTGTGGCAGAGGCCCGACGATCGGATTGAAAAGCCAGGCCCAGGTTAGACCCGAAAGAAATGAGGGCACCGCCCATGGCAGGAAGACGATGGCCTGGACCAGCTTCTTGCCGGCGAAATTGCGATCGAGGAGCAGCGCGAGGCCAAGCCCAAGGAAGAACTGGAAGAAAAGGCTCGCGACCGTCCACCATAGGGTGTTGATCAGCGCCTCGCCCAGCACCTTGTCGTGCAGCATCGCCTGGTATTGCGCGAGTCCGACAAACTCAGACTTGAAGGCGGAAAACTTGCGGAAGGAATAGCTGATGCCGAAGATCAGCGGCACCACGAGAACGAGGAGCAGAAATACGAGGGCCGGACTCATATAGGCCCATGGTTCGAAGGCGTCGGCAAAGCTTCGCTTCTCGCCGGCCCTCCCGCCCTTCTGCGGCAAGCCTGCCGCTGTCGATTGCATGACCATACCTATCGAACCCCTCATCTCGATGTCGTTTCAAATTCGCCGCCTTGTTTCCGGCTTGGCGAACCAAAAGAAATGCTCCGGCACGGTCCGCGCCGGAGCATCGTTGCAGGTGACGTTATTTCTTGTTCTTGGCCATCCAGGCCTGCTGCTGTTCGGTCAGGAACGCAGCCCACTCGTCGGCGACCTCTTTCGCCGTCTTCTGGCCGAGCAGAACTTCCTGGAAATTCTTGACCGAAACCGAGTCATAGAAATTGCCGAGGTTTTCGAGATGCGTCGGCGGCGTGACGAATTCGAAGGTCTTCGGATCGCTCAATTCCTGAAACCAGCCTTTGAAGGCTTCTGAACCGAAATAGGGGTCCTTGTCCGCGCCATTGTGGATCGGCAGGACCCCGACATTCTTGGCGAACTCGATATTGTCCTCGGGCGACAGCAAGGTGCCCATGAGCTTCCAGGCCTCGTCCTTGACCTTCGAATTTGCAAACATCGCCCAGCCGGCATAGCCAAGGGTCGGATAGGACTTGCCATTCGGCCCGGTAGGCAGCGGCGCAACGCCGAAATCTTCAGGCTTCATCTTTTCGGCGATACCGATCAGAGCGTCCGGGTCCTGGTCGAGCATGGCGCAGGTTCCGGAATAGAAACCTGTCACAACCTCGTTGAAGCCCCAGCTGACGCTATCCTTCGGCGCGTAGCCGCTCTTGTAGATATCGGCCAGCATTTCGAGGCCCTTGACGGCGCCCGGCTCGTTGAGTGTCGCGGTACCGTCGGCGTTGAAATAGCCACCCTTGCCATTGGCGATGTTCATGAACATCTGCACGCCATTGAAACCGCCGGGTCCGCCACGCAGGCAGTAGCCATACTTGCCCTGGATCGCTGAGATCTTCTTGTTGGCTTCCATGAATTCGTCAAGGGTCTTCGGCGCTTCCTTGAGGCCAGCCTGTTCGAACAGCTTCTTGTTCCAGAACATGGCGCGGACGTAATAGCCGTATGGAATCATGTACTGTTTGTTGTCGACGACGGAGCCGAACTGCTTGGCGCGGTCGCCCAGCGTTGCCGCGTCCTTCCAGTTGGCCATGTAGGGCCCGAGATCCTCAAGCTGGCCATTATTGGCGTAAAGGCCCATCCAGCGCTCCGGCATCTCGACAATATCGGGGGTATCGCCAGCCTGGACCATGGTCAGGAACTTCTCGAACGCCTGGCCCCAGGGCAGCGATACGAGCTCCACTTTCACGCCCGGATTGGCCTGCTCGAATCCGGCGATCTGCTTCTTCAGAAGTTCGGTGCGCGGCGGGCTGGAAATCACTTCCACCATCTTGATCGTTGTATCGGCGAAGGCCGCCGATACCGTCATAGACAGCGCCGCGATGGCGCCCGCCAGAAATGTTCCCATTCGTTTTTGCATTATTGTCTAGCTCCCATTTTTTAGACAGTTCAGAAGTTCAGCGTTTGGCTTTTGCCAATGCGTTGGTAAGATCCGTCCATAGTTCCTCGACACTTTCGAGCCCCACATGCAGGCGGATGGTTCGCGGGCTTACGCCGAAGCGCCCGATCGAATTGGCGTCCGGCGTCTGCTGCAGCGAGGCCAGCGCCGGTACGACGAGACTTTCGTGACCGCCCCAGCTGACGCCGATGCGGAAGAGTTTCAGCGCATCGACGAAGGTCGGAACATCGATGTCTTCAGTCACCTCGAAGGAAAACAGTCCCGAGTAGCCGGAGAGGGTCGCCTTGCCCGGATGGTTGGAATAGGCCGGATGCATGATGCGGTCGACGCTTTCATGCGCCCTTAACCGCTCAGCGATGGTAAGACCGCTCTTCATGTGGTGCGGCAGGCGCAGGGTCAGGGTGCGCAGGCCGCGCAGCAGGAGCCAGGCCTCGAAGGGTGAGAGTTTCGCGCCGAGATAGGAATAGGTACGGCCGTTGATGCGGTCGATCATCTCGCGCGATCCGGCAACGACGCCGGCAACCGTATCGCTATGGCCGCCGAGATATTTCGATGCCGAATGCATCACAAGATCGATGCCATGGGTGATGGGCTTCTGGAAGAGCGGTGTCGCCCAGGAATTGTCGATGGTCGTAACGACGCCGTGTTGCTTGGCGAGCCGCGCATAGTGGGCGATGTCCTGCAACTCGAACATCATCGAGCTCGGGCTTTCGAGATAGAGCAATTTGGCCCCGGGCAACGCGGCAGCGACCGCATCGGGATCCGAGCCGTCGACATAATCCACCTTGATTCCGAGATGCGGCAACAGGCGCTCGAACAGGCGATAGGCGTCGCCATAGCAGTTGCGCACGGCAACGATCCGATCCCCTGCCCCGACAAAGGCAAGCACCATGGCGCTGATGGCGCCCATGCCGCTCGAAAAGGCGCGCGCTGCCTCCGCGCCTTCCAGCGCGGCGATCTTGCTTTCGAATTCCATCACCGTCGGATTGTCGCCGCGCGAGTACATGGGCTGGCGCTTGCGTCCGGCAAAGGCGTCGGCCATTGCCGCATAATTGTCGAAGGTGAACAGCGACGTCTGGTAGATCGGCGGCACTACCGAGCCACCCGGGAATGGCTCGTCATGGGCAAGGAGCGTTGCCGCCTGCGCCATTATCTCCTGATCGTGAAAATATGGATTGTCGCTCATTCTCTGCTCTTCTTGGTCTGCTTTTTAAGGTTCGCGTTGCCGCGCTTGAGGTCGTCCTCGACGGTCGCAATGAGTTTCAGCGCCTCGCCGCGGGCAGCGATGGGATTACGCGCCGCTATCGCGTTGAAAAGCGTGCGGTGATAGGGGAAGCTCGCATGGCCGAAATCGCGCACGCCGAGCGGATGCTCCCAGAAGCGGTGGAACATCTCGTACATCGCAGCGATTATCTGCTCGAACAGGGGATTGCCGGACGTACGGAACACGGCAAGGTGAAACTCCCAGTCCTCTTCCGCCGACATGCCGTTGCGTTCGTGGAAAACTCTCTCCATGCGGATAAGCTTCTGCTCGATCAGCGCAATATCCGCGTCGCTCGCGCGCTCGGCGCACAGCGTGGCGGCCTCCGCCTCTAGGCCGCGTCGAATTTCAAGCGTGTGCATGAGGCTATTGAAGTCGTTGCCCGAAGGCAGGGTCAGCGGCAGGTGAAGCATGTTGCGGGTAACGGCGGCCTTGAGGTAGGTGCCGCTCCCCTGTCGGCGCTCCACGAGGCCGAGTTCCTGCCAGCGCGTCAGCGCCTCCCGCACGGTCGTCCGGCTGACCTTCAAATGTTCGGCAAGGACGCGTTCAGTCGGCAAGCGATCGCCAGGCTTCAACCTCTCACCCGTCACGAAATCGACCAGCGCGTGCAAAACCGCGTCGTCGCGCGATGATGTGTGCACTGGAGCAAGGATCGGACTGATCACGCTGAAAACGCCTAAATTGGTTGGACCATTGTGCCAATTCAACATGAAAGCCAATGGGAGTCAAACCCTGTTTCGCGCTTTTGCGAAATGGCGATAATAGTGTTGATTGCGGCTCCGGAAATTGCCCGTGAGTGGGTTGCGGAAAGGTGGAGGGTATGCGCGAGTCAGATCTGGATGAGCCAAGGAAACGCTGTCGACCATCGTCGATAAAGCCATCGCGGGAGAGCCAACCGTGTTGCTGCGTCAAGGGCGCAAAGTGGCCGTTGTAATATCATTCCAGGAATACGAGCGCCTTTCGAGGATACCAAGCCTTGGTCAGCTTCTTGCAGGATTTCCGGGCGACGCGGATGACCTATCCGATCGCCACGCGCCCAGAAACCGCCAAACTTGATCGTTTTACCTAGAACGGATTTTCCACCCTCGGCCAAATCTCGCGCGCCAGCTTGCGGTAATTGGTTTTCCGCGGATTCGAAGGATAAGGCGCGCCGGCGTCGATATAGATAATCTCAGCCGCCACCGGCTCGAAACCCGCATGAAAGTGATTGGTCGATTTGACCAGCAACATATCCTTGCGCATCGGGTCGATGCCGAGATTGGAAAAAATATCGGGCTCAAACGTCTGCGTCCGGTTGGTGTTGAGGATAACCTCGATGTCGGTGCCTTCGAGGCGGACAACGGCGGCGGGTCCTAGCGTAACGCGGCTCTTGCCAAAGCTTTGCCATCCCTCCTCGACTGCCTTCACGACCATCACCCGGGCATCGATCGGCGCACCGCCATCGGGCCCGGCCTTGCCCCCGAAGCGTAGCTGAATCTGCGCGCCCTCCCCCGCCGCAAGGCAGAAGGTGACCGCGATGGGATCCCAGATGGTTGCGACCGCGACATTGTCTATGCCGCGCTCGATGATCCGGCGCAGGATCAGCGTGCCGTCACCGGCGACACCGCCGCCCGGATTATCCCAGACGTCGGCGACAACAACGGGCTTGCCTGATTTCCTGGCAGCGACTGCGATCGCTGCGTCAAGACCGGCTTCGGTGTCGAGCATCGGCATTGCTGTCCTTCCGCGCAGGGCAAAAAGTTCCATGCCAAGCTTTTCGGCCAGTGCCGCACCTTTAGCGGGATCATTGTCGGTGACAACCATCACCTGCGTGCCAAGCTCCGGCACATCGCCGGCCATGAAGCCATGGATAAGCGACACTGAAAGAATGCCGTTACGGCCCTGCAATGCTTTCATGCGGTCGACATAGGAGCGCATGGGCTCCCGGCTCGTCGGGTAAACGCCGATCATCCGGCAATCGAATGTCGAAATTACCGGCTTGATCTCGCCCTTCAGCGCGCGCAAGGCAAGATCGACCACGTGCTCGCCGCGTTCGTAGAAATCGGTGTGCGGAAACTCAAGAAAGGCCGCGAGAATATCGGCGTTATGGACGCGCTTGGCCGTAAGATGGCTGTGGGGATCCAACTCCGAGGCGATCAGCACGTCTGGACCGACGATGGCGCGAACATGTTCGAGGAGGTCGCCTTCGCAGTCGTCATAGCCCTGGGCTACCATGGCTCCGTGCAATCCGAGGATAACACCAGCAACAGGCAGCGCCGCGCGGAGCTGGCCGAGGATTTCGTCGCGCAACTCCTCATAGGCCTTGCGCTGCAAGAGTCCGCCCGGCTCGGCCCAGGTCGCCGTGCCCTCGATGAGCTCGAAGCCTTCCTCGTGCGCCCGCTTGCGCAGCACGACCATGGGCGCAGAGCAAAGCGTCGGTGTTTCAGGATGTTCTCCCGGTGCCGCGTAAAACGCCATTTCGAAGCTGGCGCGGTCTGTCGGGACCGGTGAGAACGTGTTGGTTTCGGTCGCGAACGACGCGGTAAAGATGCGCATGATAGGCCTGTATTTCAGTGTCAGAGCGGTTTGTAGGCGATCGCCTCGATTTCGATCTTGATGTCGATCATCAAGCGCGATTCAATGGTCGTCCGCGCCGGCGGGTCTTTGGGAAAATAGGTGGCATAGGTCTTGTTGAACGCGGCGAACTCGCGGGCGTCTTCAAGAATGACGAAGGTCTTGACCACATCCGAAAGCTCCGCGCCGGCAAGGGCAAGCGCCGACTGGACGTTGTTCATGACCTGCTTCGTCTGTGCTTCAATACCGCCGATGATGACAGTGCCATCGCTTCCGACCGGTACCTGGCCCGAAATGTAAATAAAGTCGCCTGCCCGCACTGCAGGTGAAAGCGGAACGTGGGACGTGCCGAAGTGATGCTTCGTCATCATGAAAATCCTTTCTGTTATTTGACGGCGCCGATCGAGAGGCCCCGCACCAGATAGCGTTGCAGCCAGGCAAAGAGGACCGCAACCGGAACGGAAGCGACGAAAGCGGCTGCCATGACATAATGCCAGTCGACAGTATAGCGGCCGGCTACGAGCGAGAAAACGCGGATCGGCAAAGTGTAGCTGCCCTCGGTCCGCAGCATGGTCAGTGCGATGACGAACTCGTTCCACGCATTGATGAAGGTGAAGATCGCCGTGACCACCATCGCCGGCACCGCGAGCGGCAGGAACACGCTGATAAGCGTGCGCCAGCGGCTGGCACCCTCCATCCACGCGGCCTCCTCAAGATCGCGCGGTATGGTCGAAAAATAGCTCTGCAACATCCACACGCAGAACGCGATGTTGAACGCGGTATAGATGACGACGAGCACATTGAGGCTGTCGATCATGCCGGCGCCGGCCACGAGGCGAAACAGGCCGATGACCAGCACGATGGGCGAAAGCATTTGCGAGACCAGCAGGAACTGGCGGAAGGCGTCGCGCCCGGCAAACTGGTAGCGGCTCAGGGCATAGGCTGCCGGGATCGAGACAAGGATCGTCAAAGCCGTTGACAGCGCCGAAACGTAGAGCGAATTGGCGAGGGCCGGCGCTATGCCGGAGGTCCGCCACATTTCAGGAAAATTCTGCCAGTGCAGTTCGCTCGGCCACCAGTTGGGCGTCAGTACTTCGGTGGCGGATTTCAGCGAACTGATCGTCATCACCGCGTAGGGAAAGAGGATCACGACGACGATCGGCGACAGCAAAATCCAGAAGAGAATGGAGCGTTTGAGTTTCGCGCTCATGATTTCGCCTCCCGCATCGCCAGCCGGACATAGATGATCGTAAAGACCAGAAGGATCGCGAACATGATCAGGGAAACGGCCGCGGCCTCGCCGAGTTTACCCACACGAAAGCCGGTCTTGTAAAGGTAGGTAACAAGGATATCGGTCGAATTGGCCGGACCGCCCTGCGTTGTCGCCCAGATGATCGGAAACGAATTGAACACATAGATCGTGTTGAGGACGAAAGCGATGTTGATGAAGGGGCGCAAGAGCGGCAGCGTGATCAGGCGAAACTGATCCCAGCTTCCCGCACCCTCCGTTGCCGCAGCCTCATAGAGATCGTCGGGCACCGAGGACAGGCCGCCAAGGAATATGGTTACCGTGAAAGGTATAGAAACGAGGATGCCGATAAATATCTGCATCGGGAATGCCGTCGAAGCTTCCGCCAGCCACTGGATATTGGTGTCGATGAGGCCAAGGCCCCGCAAAGCCGAATTAAGCATGCCGCTTTCACCGTTGAGCGCCCAGCGCCAGACGATAGCAGTCATCGTCAGAGAGATCGCCCAAGGCAACATGATCAATATGCGCGCGATACCGCGGCCGTAAAAATCCTCGTTGAGAATGAGCGCGATGGGCACCGATATGACCAGCGTTCCGACCACCACGGATGCTGTCCAGAAAAGCGTGCGCCAGGTCGCTGCGATAAAATCGGGATCGGCGAACAGAACGCGGAAATGCTGCAGGCCGATGAAATCGCGGATCATGCCGAAGCGGTTCACATCGTGCAGTGACAGCGAAATGATTTCCTTGAGCGGCCAAAGGATGATGGCGGCGGCCAGGATGAAGCTCGGCAAGATCAGGACATAGGGTGCTGTAGCCCGTTGCATCGGCTTTGAATTCCTCGAGCGTTGAGCGTGAAGGGAAATCGGGAGGCGGCTTGATCCGCCTCCCGAGCAAACTTACTTCAGCGTCTCGTTGACCTTAGCAGCAGCCTCTTTGAGCGTAGCTTCGGGATCGCCCTGGCCGAGATAGATCTTCTGGATCGCATTAGAGGTCGTCTGCGCAATGTCTTCCCAGCCTGGAATAACCGGCGCGAACCGGGCGTTCGGCAGAAGCGAGGTGAAGACTTTCAGATCCGCATTGTCGGCAAAGTAAGGGTCTTTTGCTTCTTCGGCATTGACCGGCAGGAAGCCCTCTACCTTGTCGAACTTGGTGCGCTGCTCCTTGGTGAAAATGAAGTCGAGGAATTTCCAGGCAGCTTCCTTGTTTTTGGAATTTTCAAAGAGGACGATGGAGTCAGTCACGCCATAAGTGCCCTTGTCGCCGCTTGGCCCTGCCGGGATAGGAGCGACGCCATATTTAAGGTTCGGCGCTTCAGTCTTGATCTGGTTGGAAAGGAACGGTGCAGTGATAACGGTTGCTACCTTGCCTTGCTTGAAGAGGTTCTGCACGTCTTCACGCGAGTAAGAGGTGACGCCAGGCTGCGTCAGGCCTTCGTCGATAAAGCTCTTGTAGAGCTTCGCCGTATCGATCGCCGCCTGGGAGTCGAGGCCCGACTTGCCGTCCTTGACGATCTCGCCGCCGTTAGACCACATGCCGTAGTAGAAATAGACATCGGTCTCAATTTCCTTGCCCTGCAGGCCAAAACCATAGGTCTCGCCGCCGAGCTTCTTGATCTTTTCCGCGTCGGTCTTGAAATCGGCCCATGTCGCCGGCGGTGTATCAATACCCGCCTTGGCGAAGATATCCTTGTTGTAATACATCGCGCGTGCCGAGGCGGCGATCGGCAGGCCATAGACCTTGCCGTTCATGACCGATGGCGACAGGAACGTGTCAATGAAGCGGGCCTTGAAGTCGGGAGTAATGTGGTCGTCGAGCGGTGCGACGATGCCTTCCTTGACGTAGTCGAGAAGCCAGCGCGTGCCGATGATGGAAAGGTCCGCATTTGCGCCCGCGGAAATGTCCGTGGTCAACTTCTGCTGCAGGTTGTCCCACGGAACGACTTCGATCTGGATTTTCGTGTCCGGATTGGCTGCTTCGAATGCCTTTGCAGCCTCTTCGAAGTAAGGGCCGGTGCCCTTGCTGTATTCGGCGATGGTAACGCGCACCGTCGTCTCGGCAAGTGCACTGGTGCTGAAAGCAATCAGGCTCGCTCCAGCAAGAAGGCAGATTTTTTGTCTGATCGTCATTGGTAACCCCTTTTTAAAGCTACACGCGGCAGCGCTTTCTCGTTGCAACGCTGTTCGGACTTTTGCTCCAACAGTTCCGTCAGCTTGCTCTTCGGCGGCGTCATCTTCAAATGTAATTTAATTTCATGCAAGTGGGATTTTTGCGCATAAGCAAGATTTTTGTGTTGCTTTTTTTCACGCTCGGTTCTTAGCTGAGGCGGAGCGAGCAGATCGCAAATCAGTCCAGATTCATAGGCCGGTGCATGACTTCAGCAAGTGTCGACGACTTCCTTGGGCTCAGGAACCGGACCGTCCTCATTACCGGAGCGGGGGGCGGCATCGGCCGCGCCCTTGTGGCAGCGTTCCGCGCCGCAGGCGCCGTCGTGTCAGGGGCGGATCAGCATTCAAATACGATGGCCGACCTCGACCTTGCGCATCGCCTGACCTTCGATCTGAGCGAAACTGGAACAACGACGAATGCCATTCGGGAATTTATCAAGGCGAAGGGTACGCCCGATATCCTCATCAACAATGCGGGTTTCACACGCGGCGAGACGCTTGATCAACTCGATGGCGCGATCTGGGATCGCGAGGTAGCGATCAATCTGAACGGCGCCTATCATGTGACGGCTCCGGTCGTCGATGCGATGAGCAAACGAGCCAGCGGCAGCATTGTCTTTATTTCCTCGGTCAATGGTCTCAGCCACTTCGGCAATCCGGCCTATTCCGCAGCTAAGGCCGGTTTGATCTCCTATGTAAAGGCGCTCGCCGTCGAACGCGGCCGCTACGGAATCCGCGCGAATGCCATCTGCCCCGGCTCTGTCCGTACGCCCGCCTGGGACCACCGCTTGCAGAAGGAGCCGGGCCTTTTGGCCAAGGTGTTGCCGCATTATCCGCTCGGGCGGATGGTGACGCCTGAAGAGGTAGCGAGGGCAGCCGTGTTCCTCGCCTCGCCGGCTGCCTCGGGTATTACCGGCACTGCCTTGGCGGTCGATGCCGGCCTGACTGCCGGCAATCTGCGTTTTATCAACGACGTTCTTGCAGGGGAGTAGCAGCATGGCCGGACTGCAGATCAAGAAACTCGTGAAGTCTTACGGTGCGATGAATGTCCTGCATGGCATCGACCTCGACGTCCAAGACGGCGAGTTTCTCGTGCTCATCGGCCCCTCCGGCTGCGGTAAATCCACCCTGCTGCGCATGATCGCCGGGCTCGACGACATTTCCGAGGGCGAGTTGTGGATCGGCGACAGCCTATCGAACAAACTGCCGCCGCAGCAGCGCAATATCTCCATGGTGTTTCAAAGTTATGCGCTTTTTCCGCATATGACGACCCGCAAGAATATTGGATTTGGCCCAAAGATCCGGCGGGAAGCTGCCAATGCGATCGACACCAAGGTCAACAAGGCGGCCGAGGTCCTCAATCTTCACGATTATCTCGACCGCCTGCCGCGCCAGCTTTCGGGAGGACAGCGCCAGCGTGTTGCCATGGGTCGCACCATTGTGCGCGAACCCGATCTCTTCCTCTTTGACGAGCCGCTTTCCAACCTCGATGCAAAATTGCGCGTCCAGATGCGCACCGAACTGAAGGCCCTGCACCAGCAGTTGAAGACGACCATGGTCTACGTGACACACGACCAGATCGAGGCGATGACCATGGCGGACCGGATCGTCGTCATGAATGGTGGCCGCATCGAGCAGTCAGGTTCGCCGCTCGAACTCTATGACAAGCCCGTGAACAAGTTTGTTGCTGGCTTTCTCGGCTCACCGGCGATGAATTTCATTCCGGGGACCATCGAACGCGGCGACGGCGCGCCGCGCCTGCGCATGGCGGATGGGTCGACCATACCTGTCGGCGGCACAACTGCGGTTTCCGGGCAAGAGGTCGAGATCGGGATTCGTCCGGAGCATTTCCGGCTAGCGGCGGCCGACAGTGAGGGGTTTACCTATCAGGTTGTGGTTGTGGAGCCGACAGGCTCGGAAACGCACATCTTCGGTACGATCGACGGCGTTGGTGTTCGCTGCGTCTTCCGCGACAGAATTGCGCCCGAGCCTGGCAGCCTCATGAAGTTGTCGATCGACCTGGACAAAGTGCATGTGTTCGATCGCAGAACCGGCAACCGGATCTGATTGAAATGGCCGCCCCACATTTCGACATCGTCGCCCGTCTGCGGGACATCGCCGATACCGGGCAGCGTTCGGATCAGCGGGTTGCGGCGGCAATTCTGGCCGATGCGGATTTTGCAACGCATGCATCGATCGAGCTTCTCGCCGAAAAGGCGGGCGTCAGCGAGCCGACAATAACCCGCTTCTGCCGCATGCTGGGTTTTGAGGGAACACGTGAATTCAAGGTCAAGCTGGCGCAATCGCTGGCCGTTGCCGGACGCTTTATCGTGGCGGCGCCCGCACATAAGGACAACGATATTCCGACGATCATATCCAGCGGTGCCCTTGATGCGATCGGCCATGTGATCCAGCAAATTGACCGCACCGACCTGGAACGCGCAGCAGCCATCGTCGCCGACGCAGGAATGATACGCGCATACGGCTCGGGCGGTGCTTCGTCGATGGCAGCGACGGAACTTGAAAACCGCCTGTTCCGGCTGGGGCTCAGGGCATCATCTTCCATCGACGGCGAAATGCAGCAGATGACTGCCGCAACCAGCAACAAGGAAACGGCAATCGTCGCCTATTCGCTGTCAGGTGAAGTCAGGCCGTTGATCGAAGCCGTAACCATCGCCGGGCGCTACGGGGCAAAGACTATTGCGATAACGGCTCCCGGCTCTTCACTTGCCGCCGCTGCACAGGTGGTCCTGCCGCTTAGCATTGATGAGGGTACGAATGTATATCGCCCCTCGCCTGCCCGCTATGCCCTGCTCGCAATGACCGATATGCTGGCGATGACCATTGCCGAGCGCATCGGCGCACCCGCCGTCGAACGTATGCGACGGATCAAGAACCTGCAGGGCCTGCACAAGACCGGTGCGCCCAACCTACCGCTTGGAGATTAGTCCTGTGAACCTCGCCGAAATCGATACACCCGCAGTCCTTATTGATGTGGATCGGGCCGACGCCAATCTGCAACGCTTCCAGGCCTTTGCCAATAGCCATGGCCTTGCCGTTCGCCCGCATATTAAGACGCACAAGCTGCCACGCTTTGCAAAGCGCCAGGTTGAGCTCGGCGCTGTTGGAATCACCTGCCAGAAACTGGGGGAGGCCGAGGTCATGGCCGATGCCGGGCTGACGGACATTTTTCTTCCCTACAACATCCTCGGCGAGGCAAAACTCAACCGCCTGGTGGCATTGAACGAGCGCGTTACCCTTGCCGTGACGGCCGACAGCGAGACGACAATCCGGGGCCTCGCCGAAGCATTCGGCGATACGGGCAAGCCGCTGGACGTCCTCATTGAATGCGACACCGGCATGGGCCGATGCGGCGTCCAGACGCCGGACGAAGCATTGACACTCGCCAGGCTCGTCGATGGTTGCACCGGTTTGCGCTTCAGGGGCTTCATGACCTACCCGAAAATCGGTGCCGTTGAAGAAAACGAAGCCTTCCTCGCCGCAGCGAAGCGTCAAGCAACCGAGGCCGGGCTTGATCCGCGCATCATTTCCAATGGCGGATCGCCGGATATGTGGCGAGCGCATGAAGTGACGAGCGCAACCGAGCATCGCCCTGGCACCTACATCTACATGGACCGCTTCCAGGTTGCGAAAGGCGTGGGAACCTGGGACGACTGCGCCCTGACGGTACTTGCGACTGTAGTCAGTTGCCCAACTAAGACGCGCGCGATTATCGATGCGGGCTCAAAATCGCTGTCCAGCGACACTTTCGGCATGGAGGGGTTCGGCCGCATCGCGGAATTTCCAGACGCCGTCATCACCTCCTTGAGTGAAGAGCACGGCATTGTCGATGTGAGTGGTTGCGCCCGCAAGCCGCAGATTGGTGACCGGATTCGGATCATTCCCAACCACGCTTGTGTCGTATCGAACCTTTTTGACGAAGTGGTTTTGATTTCAGGCAACGAGGTTGTCGAAGTCACACCCGTGGCTGCGCGCGGTCGTGTCGACTAAGATATTTCAGACTGATCATTAATCGGGGTCAAACGCTACGAACGGCTGCCGTGCCCCATATGCTGCCGGAGTTCCACGGCTTTCTTCACGAAATTATCTAGGAATGCCTCAGCAGAAACCGCGCGTCCGAATAGCGGCCCCATGCCGTAGGTGCAGCCGCATTCAATGAGCGGCTCAATATCAGCTGCATTGTTGACACCAACGGCGGCGGTATACATGCCAAGATCGGCGGCAAGTCTGCAGATCGCCCGTAGAAGCGTCCGTTCCCGTCCGGGCCGGTCAATATTTCGATGCAATGATGGACCGGCTATCAGACATTCGGACTTTACCGCTGTCATCGCCGCAAGGCTGGCATTGTCCAAGCCAAAATAATCGACCGCAAGGCGGAAACGGAGTGTTTGAAGCTTGTCGAGGGTGCGCACGATCTGTGCGTCCTCAAGGCTCGAAGCATTGCGGACGATGACAAACATGACGTCCGCACCGTCGACATCCCACTCTCGCTGCAACTCCGTTACGCGTTCGACAAAGAGCGGATCAAAAAGCTGAACCTGCGAGAGATTAATACAAACGACCATCGGCGCTTGCGGATGAAGCGTCTTGAATGTCCGCAGGAATTTGAATGCCTCGCCGATGATATAAAGCCCTACATCGCGAATGGAGCCGTTCTTTTCGAAAATGGAGAAAAACTCCTTCTGCCTGATCGCACCAAGTTGCGGATGATTCCAAACACCAAAAACCTGAACGGAATCGATCAACCTCGTTTTGAGTTCGGCGATCGGCTGGAATTCAACCGAGAACTCGCCGCCCATGATGGCGAGTGCAACGTTCCCGGTTGCCTCGAGTTCCTCTTCGAGATCATGAAGCAATGCCGGGTTATACCAGATGGCGCCTTCGCTTTGCGTTTTCTCCGCGTAGTGAAGTGCGCCGTTGGCACGCCGCAGCAATAGATCGAAGTCGGTTTGCTCGCTCTGCTTGATGCTGACTGAAGCAACGATCTCGACCGCGCAGCGTATGCCCGCCTGTTCGTAAGGCTCACGCAATGATTTGAGAAGATTGTCGAGCTGGAGATGATCAAGCCCCGAGGGGGTGCAAGCAAGGAAAGCGGTCTCGTGTTCGCTTACGTTGCCGACGATGCTGTCAGGGTATTCGTTCCTTATGCGAGCAACGGTTCGAGCAATGATGTTCGCAAGAGCGGTGCCGCCAAAAACGCCGCCAATATGAGTATAGTTCGGGATCTTGATCAGAACCAGTTCGATTTGACCGGAGCGCGCAATCATTCCCGAATATTCATTGCTCAATCCGGCGCGGTTGAGCAGGCCGGTTGCAGGATCGTGATAAGCGAGGAATTCAAGACGATTCTGGTTGCGAAGAAGCGCCGCGCGCATACGCTCTACCGCTCCCGCGAGTGCAGCGATCTCCGTTACATTGGTTTCGACATTCACCGGCGTGTCCAGCTTGAGATTACTGACCTCGACGACCGCACGCGACAACCGCTTCACAGGATTGGCAACGTATGAAGCTGTATAGGCAGCAACGGCCAGGCTGGCGAGCAGTCCGACCATCAGGAGGAGCGGTGTACCCGGTCCCCAAAGCGCCGGCTTCGATAGTTCCGGCCCCAGCGTGAGCGTCAGACTCCAACCCTTCAGATCGCTCATCGGCAACGGCACTTCCTTAGAGATCAGCCCGTCCTCGATCTTCGCAGCGCTGGAATCATCGGATATGACCTGAAGCTGGCCGTCCCTGAAAACGATGAATTCCCCTGATCGTGTATGAATCGAAAGATTGGCAAAGGCCTTGCCGGTCATCTGTTGAAGGAATGCACCGATGGGCCGAAGATCCACATCCGCCGTAATGACACCGAGCAGCTTACCGTCGGGGTCATCCACCCTGACGATCCGCGACATTGCCCAAGCGCCCAGCATCTCAGTTGCATTTCCCGGCGCCACATATTTAAACGGCGCGCTCCAGATTGGTTCCTGCCTGATGCTGCCGCCCTGGTACCAGCCGCGGTCGTGAAGAATATAAGGCTTCACAGTCACGGTATTCGTTGGACTGATGAGATCCAGCCGGGTCGGATCATTCGCGTCAGTCTGCGCACGCCCAAGCAGCTTGTCGTCATGTGCATTGATCTTGAAGATCCCGAAGAATTGTCCGCTTTCTGCGCCAAAGGCCACATAGGCTGCTTCGGGTGGGATCGTATCTGGAGCCGCCGCATGTTTCTGAACGATCGCGAAGACACAATCGGCGGTCCGGCACGATGCGGATTTGATCTCGGCGCGCAGGGCCTCGACATAGTCGCTCGTCGGCGAAATGAGCTGGCCTAACTGTCCGGCAATATCTCCAGCCAGTATTTCCGCTGTGCGCTCTGAATAGATGCGGCTCTGGTTGGTCCGCTCGGTTTGAACGACCCAGCCTATTCCGAGAAAGACCAGGAATAGAAGGAGCACGAGGGGAAGACCAACGAGCGCAATGAGTGGGATGCCAGGGCCCCTTGCCTGTCGTGGATTATGAGGATCTTGCGCATCCGCGTCCGCAATATTCATGGAACCGATCCTAAAACGCACGAAAAAATCGATAAAATAAAATTGCGGGCCAAACCTCTACAGAAAATGCTGACCGCCCGCTCGCTATCGAAATATCATGCAGATAAATAGCTAACTTAGTATTCATTCCCGGGCCGCACGACGATTTCACTTGCATGGTGGTTTGCCCGAGAAGCATATGCCTATTCCTTGCAACGCCTAATTGCAAGATTGAATTGTCCAGCCGGGAACGCGCTCGCCGCAACCAACGCCTCAGCATCATTCCAGCCTCGCCGGCGAACTTCCCCCCAGCGCCTTGATTATGGGAACGACGGAGTACAAGCCGTCTTCCGCGCGCTCGGTCAGCGCTCGCAAATATCCGCCGGGGGACCGGATGTCGCCAACGCGTTCGAGGATTGCGGCGACGGTAATGGCGGCATTCACCTCACCCATAGTCGCTTTCGCCCGGTCCCAGGCATCAGGCGAAACACCAAGCATCGACCGGACGACGCCGGCCGCTTGCACCAGATCGCGCCAGTCGGCAATTCCAGCGCGGGCGTAGTCGCCTATCTGCGGACAGGCACTCAACACGGCGGTGAGCGGCACCTGCGCTGTGCCGGGCTCACTCATTGATTTGCGACCATCCGGCTGCGGGTGGTTCCGGTTGCCCCGCGCGGCATTAAGCTGCTTGCGCATTTTAATTAATGCCGCCGTTTTGCCGCTGCTCACGGTCTCCGCTTGCAGTGCAGCGGATTGCTTCAGCCCTTTTTCTGGGCTTTTCTCAAATTGGTGGTCTATATTTGAATTCTGAATATGGCGCTCAAAAAAGGAGTCACTGGCGCTCATTTCTTCATCTGAGAGTGACGCCAGATAGCTTTTCTCCACACGCACACGTAACGCAGTCAGCGCGTCACGCCTCCGCTCGAGGGTCTCCAGCGGCAAATTGCGCCCTACCCGTCCTGACAGGGCAGCAAGCTCCTCAGCATATTGCGTCCAGTCTCCAGGCCGGCCCTCGCTCAATCCAGCTTCTATCGTTTTCGATATGTCGCGCAGGTGAATTGTAATCTCGCCGCGTATGCGGTGGATGGCCCGCGCAAGGTTGCGTGCGTCAGCCGCGTGGGCTTCAATTTCGGCATGACGTAAGGCCAGCGGCGAGATGTCAAAGCCGAATGCGTGTTCTATCTCGCCCGTGTCTCCCCGCCGCGCATAGCGCTTGCCATTCGGGCTGTCGCGGCGAATGATCAGGCCGGCCTCAACCAGGGACGCCAGATGTCTGCGGATTGTCGCCGGCGCCATGCCGCGCGTGCGCATCGACAGCTCGGCATTGGATGGAAATACGATCAAGGGCGCGCTGCCGTCGAGCAACGTCTCGGGATGAAAGCTGAGCAGCGCTTCCAAAACCGCAATGGCTCGGTCGGACAGGAAAAAGGCTGCGCGCGCTTCCGTGAGCGAGCGCAGCAACGGCCATTTTTCTGGATGATCAGCTTTCGCATCTGCCATTCTTTCGCGGGCTCGCGCAGTCTTTTCCTGCGCGGCGAGCATGGCATACGACAGCGATCGCCCGCCAAACGGCGTGGTCGCGAAACGGTCAGTCATGTCTTTACCTCAAATTGAGGCAAGGGAAAGGTGTTGCCGGAACGCGTCCGACTCTTGACAAGTCTGGGCGGAAGTGATTCTCTCGAATTGCTACATTGAAGAGGGCTTCCGGGGCGGTGACGTTCTGGGGGCCTTTTTTCTTGCCGTTGTTCCTTCTCTCGTTTTCTCTCGGATTTTACGCTTACGCAAAGATCTGTGGCGGGTATCAGCCCCGCTTCTGTTGTTTGAACCTGTTCAAAAGCGCATCGAGCTCGCTGACCACAAACTCGGCAAAGCCCTCGGGCGCGTGCTCGGCAAAGGACAATGTCTTCTTGCCGTTGTCTGTCTGAAGACGAGCGACCGCGGCGGTGTTCCTGCCGGATTGTGGTATCGCCTGAGCCATCGCAACGGGAAGCACGACAGGCTTTTCCTGCTTCAACAGCAGTTCGAAGAGCCGGTTGAACCGTCCGTTGCTATCCGCACCCTTGAAGACCGGCGTGGCAATTTCGGCAAGTGCCGCCTTGCGCGCTTCTTCCGGCCGCAGCAGTTCGGAAAACCTTACCCAACGCGGGCGGCCGATTTTCGGTGCGGGCCCGATTGCACGAACGATCGGAGCCGGAACAGCCGCAGCAACCTGGAGGAAGCGGGTCATTTCAGCCTTGTCGATCGACAGCGCGTCTTGCACAAGACCGCGCTCGAAGCCTCGTTCCACCAGGTTGCTGGCAAAAAATGCGCGTTCGATGAAAGACAGGTCGCGCCGTTCGGTGTTTTCCTTGCCCTGCGCGAGGACGAGTTGCACATCGGTAAGATCGCGAATGATCGCCTGCACTGGTTTGGCAATCCGCGCTGCAGCGCGAAGACGCCGATGTCCATAGGCGGTCTGGTACACTCCTTGCTTGTTCGGATGCGGCCGCACAAGAATTGGTACCTGCTGGCCGTTCGAGCGGATGCTTTCGACGAGTTCTTCGAAGCTTTCATCGAGTGGCGAATCGCTGCTGAGGCGATCCTCGATGAAGGAACTTTCAACCAGGGCTGGATCGAGTTCGACGATGCGTTCGCTGCCTTCAAAACTATCCCTGATGCGGCGGGCATCCTCCAGCTCGCGCGAAATCCCTCCGAGCGAAAGTCCCATGGCTTTCACGGCGCCTGAAGCCGTGCGCGGCTTCAGCGGTTCGACATTGCCGGGCGGCTGCGACGCCGGAGCTTCTGCCGGCTTTGCTTCGGGTTGCGGCACCGTTTCAACCGTCCCGAACAAGGCTTTCAACTGGTCCCTGCGGTTCTTGTCCATCACCGCCCCCCTCACCCTGGCCTGTTCCAGGCCTTAGCGATCAGGCCCTCAATCTCGGCATTGACGGATGTGAGCGACTCAATCGCACGGTCGTAGGTGGCGCGGGTAAAGCTGTCGCGGGACACCTCGTACAGCGTTTGCTTGGTCAGGCCCGCATCGGAGAACGCGGTCGACTTCACCACGGACGACGTCAGCACCCGGTCGCCAAAAAGCGAGCGCAGGAAGCCTGCAATCTGCTGTTGTGGTGCATCGTTCGGCTCAAAGCGGGTGATCAGATAACGCATGAAATCGAAGTTCAATTCACCGCCCGCTTCGCGGACAACTGCGAGAAGATCTGCCGTCATGAAGAGGAACTGGCTCATCGACGCAACATCCAGCATTTGCGGATGCACCGTAACCAGAACCGAGGTCGCGGCACAAAGCGCGGAGAGCGTCAGGAACCCCAACTGGGGCGGACAGTCGATAACGACGACATCGTAGTCATCGGAGACCGTGTCCAATGCCGCCTGAACCCGGGCGAAAAACAGTTGCTGCTCGACACTCTGGTGCGTTCCGTGCTGGCGGTCGGCCAGCATTTGCGGGGTCGTGTGCTCGAATTCCTGGAGTTCAAGATTGCCCGGTACGAGATCGAGGCCGTCAAAATAGGTCTTGCAGATAATGTCCCGCAAATGGCGGCGGTCGCCATCATAGCGGATCGCGCCGTAGAGCGTGTCATTTCCAGTCAGGTCAAGTTCGGGCTGATAGCCAAACAATGCGGACATCGACGCTTGCGGATCGAGATCGACCGCAAGCACGCGCAAACCGGACATTGCCAGGTACTGGGCGAGGTGAGCGCTGGTCGTTGTCTTGCCGGACCCACCCTTGAAGTTGGTGACGGCAATCACCTGCATATGCTCGCCCGCCTTCGGATCGCGATGCGGCAGGTAGGTTTTCGCCTTGGCGCCTCCGGCCTCGGCGAGGTGACGCCGTAATGCGTTGATCTCGGCGAGGGAATAAAGCCTGCGCCCGCCGCTGCCGGTTTCGGGCTGTGGGCCCTCTCCGGCAAGCGAGAGCTGGCGCAGATAGCCGTCCGACACGCCGATGAGCCTTGCAGCCTCGCCACTGGTGAATTTGCGTAAGGTCTTTTGCGCCGTCGGCGGAAACAAACGATTGCGCATCGCCTGCAGCTGCGCCGACAGCATTTCGGCATCGGCGGCAATCGCCCGGTCGGCGGAGAGGGTAGCAGACAAAGATGCAACGCTCGCCGGTTGCGCGCTGTCCTGTGGTCCTGTCTGTACCGCGTTCATCATGTTCACGTATTTATCCTGCATCGTCTAAGCCAAATCGCCTCGATGCAGGAAAACCATGCGCCGATTCGATAGAAAAACCAAAGGGGTAACGCCGGACAACAATTTAACGCTGCTTTGCGGCACTAACACCGCCACATTCTTCTAACGTTAAACTAACTGGATACCCCTAAAAACCGTAACCAAACTGGGGAAAGAACCGAGTCGCGTCAAGAACTTTATAGTTAACGCAAATTAACCATTTCTGCAGTGAAGCTACTTTGGCGCGGACCGTGTCTCGGACCCCTTATCCAATCCTGCCGGACAATTTTCCGTGCGCAACCCAACGAGTTCAAACACGTCGAGCGCACCCTTGCGCCCTTTCACCGCGCGTGCGCCGAGTGACCGGAAGACAAATCGGTCGGCGCAGGCTTCTACAGTATGGCTGCTCACCAGGATAAGCGTACCGAACTCCTTGTTGAGGCCCTCGAGCCGCGATGCGACGTTTACTGTATCGCCCATGCCCGTGTATTGCAGCCGGTCCTCCGCACCGACGTTACCGACAACCGCAGCGCCAGTGTGAATACCGAAACGCGTGACGAACTCCGGGGAGCCGGCTTCGCGTTGGCGAGAATTGAACACATCGAGGTCGGCTTTCAACCGCAAGGCGCAGCGGCAGGCGTTAGCCGCGTGATCCTCATCGGCGACGGGCGCGTTCCACATGGCGTAGACCGAATCGCCGAGAAATTGGATAATGGTCCCGTGGTTCTCGCGCACACCCCGGCTTATGAGGTCGAAATAATCGGAAAGGAGCGCCACCACCATTTCCGGTTCGTTACTTTCGGAGAGGGTCGTGAAGTCGCGTATGTCAGTGAACAGCACCGTCACCACCTGGCGCGTGGCGCTCCGATCGCCAAGCAGGTCCGACTCAACGACGCGGCGGACAAGTTCCTTCGGCACGTAGAGGCCGAAAGTGGCAATGGCCGCGCGTGCCGAGGCGAGAGCCGATGCGAGTGACCCGATTTCGGAGATTCGAGAGCGGATCGGTTTGACGGGAGCAAAATCCAAATCCTTCAACCGCAGGGCCTGGCCAGTAAGTTTGGTCAGCGATGCACTGATCATCCGCGAGACGAGGATGGCCATGGCAAGGCCGATGGCCAGAACGGCCAATGCCGTCAACAACCCCCGCCGCAGGAGCACGTTGGTTTCAGTGGTAAAATCGGACTGTGGCGCCGCCACCACGATCGTGCTGCCTTTCAAGACAGAGGTGAAATCGACTGGAACGAAGAGCATCACATAGGTCTCGTTACCCGTGCTGAATGTGGTCGCACCCTTTCTTTTCCCGCTTCCAATCGTCTGCATCAACGTTGGGAGCAGCGGGTCGAGCGTTGCAAGCGCAGAAACATCCGGAACGGCGCCGCCCTCGGCGCTCGCCAGAAGGCGATTCATTATCCGGGTGTCGGAATGAACAATGAGCTTGCCGTCCGTATCGAAAACATAAGCGGTCGAGCGGGGCGAGATGCGTTCGTCAGCCAGGAAATCGGCGATGCTGCCAAGCCGTATATTGGCGGCGACGACGACGCTCGGATCCGATGCGTGGCTAACGGCAAAGGTCTTCACCTGATTGCCGGTTAGTGGCATCGCATATATTGGGCTCACCACATTGCCGTCAGCGGCGATTGCCGCCTTGTACCAAGGGCGCTGGCGCGGATCGTAGTCCGCGATCACCGGGTCGCGGATCTCAAGAAGGCGGCGCTTCTCGTCGAGGAAACGCCAGGTCGACGTGGGGTGGCCGCCATTGCCGGGAGCGATGATCTGAATGGCAACTGTTGCGTTTTCCGGGGGCTTCAAGTTCGCCCGCGACTGCTCGTCCTTGTGGAAGTTGAAGGCTCGAATGAACGATCCATCGGGATAGCCAACCTGCAAACTGTCGAGATCCGGTGCAAGGAGCGCAGCTTCAGCTAAGAATTCGATCTTTTCTGCAAGCTGGTCGGGGGGCGGCGCACGAAATGAGTCGAGGACTCCAACAAGGCCCACAAACGCCAGTTTATCGGAGAACAGCACCCGATAATGGTCAACGATACGTTCGGAAAGCGAGGCCATCTGCTCGTCGATCGCAGCAAGAGCAGCCTGCCGTGCCCGGTCGAACCCGAGCCACAGCAGCGGCGCTGACACGCCGATAAGCAGCAGTACAATGATCACTCCGAGATGGACTCGAAGGGGCCGTGTCCAAAACGATCGAGAAGACGATTTCATATTCTGGCACGACCACGATGTTCGCGAATTACCTATGATAGAAGCAACTGCCCCGTTTCTGCAACTTATCGGTGCAACATGCATTTGCCGAGGATTTCGGAGACTGGCAACATGGTACCGTGCAGGTGCGCCACAGGCCCAAC
Organism: Phyllobacterium pellucidum; assembly: GCF_013327855.1. GTDB lineage: Bacteria > Pseudomonadota > Alphaproteobacteria > Rhizobiales > Rhizobiaceae > Phyllobacterium > Phyllobacterium pellucidum. The sequence continues at coordinate 212,113 of NZ_JABUMX010000004.1, forward strand.
TCCCGATGAGGTCCGATCCCCCATGCAAAATATCGAGTTCCCAGGTTTTGTCAGTCTGACAATAGCAATTGTCGTTTTCTTTATCGGCGCTGGTCTCAATGGCCGCATCGCGGCATTGCGGCGATGGAACATCCCTGAAGCCGTGACCGGTGGTCTGCTCGCGGCACTGGTGACGCTTCTTGCCTACCGCGTTCTGGGTATTGCGATTTCGTTTGATCTGGCGGCAAGAGACCTTCTGCTCCTCTACTTTTTTACCGGTATCGGTCTCAACGCGCGCCTTGCCGACTTGATTGCAGGCGGCAAGCCGCTCCTTATCCTGCTCGGTTTGACGCTTGTCTATCTCGTCATTCAAAATCTCATAGCCGCTGGAAGCGCAGCTGCGCTGGGTTTGCCTGAAGGCATTACCGTTCTCATCGGTTCAGCTTCCCTGATTGGCGGACACGGCACGACCATCGCTTGGGCGCCCATTCTCGTTGAGCGTTTCGGGCTCACCAATGCTATGGAGATCGGTGTGGCGGCAGCGACACTCGGTCTTGTCATTGCGAGCTTGATAGGTGGTCCTGTCGCCGGTCTTCTGATTGCGCGGTATGGGCTGAAGGGACCGGACGCTGCCCCGTCGATCGGGTTGCCGAACGCGGCCCCGGAAGATGATCTCAATCACATCACGCTACTGCGTACGATCCTCGTCCTTAACGTCGCCGTCCTTATTGGTTACGCAGTTGACGAACTCCTGGAGGATCTTGGGTTTCGTCTCCCACTCTTCGTCGCCTGCCTTCTGTCAGCAATCGTCTTGACCAATATCGTGCCGCGGATCATGCCGAACCTGTTCTGGCCGACGCGAACGCGCGCGCTGGCGCTCGTCTCCGACCTCTCACTCAGCATCTTCCTCGCAATGTCGCTCATGAGCATGCAACTCTGGACGCTGGGCGGGCTCGGTCCTTCGCTGCTTTTGGTGCTGGCACTCCAGACGATCGCGGCGATCGCCTATATACTCTGTGCAGTCTTCCCCCTGATGGGCGGCAATTATGATGCCGCGGTGATTGCCGGCGGCTTCAGCGGCATAAGCCTTGGGGCGACGCCGACTGCCATCGCCAACATGACCGCCATCACCAAGCTCCACGGCGCTGCGCCCATGGCCTTCATCATCCTGCCGCTCGTGTCGGCATTTTTCATCGATATAGCGAATGCCTTCGCGATCGGCCTCTTCGTCAATTGACTGGGCGGTGCGATGAACCGATCAACGCCTGCTGCTGATGCGGCGCATGTCTACGATGCGGCCATCACGTTGCCTCAGCGCAACCTCGAAGCGGTTGCTGCCGCGCCAGGCGCGATAGACAAAAAAGCGGCCACGGCAATCGATGCGCCGGACATCGCGAAAGCCGCGGCTGCGGAGCCGCCGTTCTCCTTCGCTGCAGGAAATTCCACGACCATTGCTCACGCTCGTACCAATGGTGACGGATACGGTGGTGGCACTCGCCTCGCTTGGCAGCGCAACGGGCGAAAGCAGTATGCCGCAGGCCACGGCAAGCGAGACGAAAGATTGGCGCATGATGAGCTCCCGGATAGGCGGTATTCGAGGCAATCAGCGGCATTGATGCCGGCCGGACAACTTTGGGACCAGAAGCGTCGAAAAGCAAAACAATTGCTTTGGAATTGGCGCGATGAGCGATCGGGTGGTTAATATCAGCGTGACAGCAACCGGAATTGCTACCACTATTCAACGAGATAACGAGTCGGCGAAGTCGGTCGGGGGAAAACCGGTTTGAGAGCTTACCTGGCAGTATTGGCGAAGTCGTTTTCCGCGATCGGTCTTCTGGTTGGCATCCTGTTCTTTGCGGCGTCGCTCACACCCAGCCTCATGCCGCGCTCTTATCTCGTCCAGGGAGCGCTCACGGGGTTTTGCGCTGCGCTCGGATACGGTGTCGGCGTCGCCTGCGTCTGGCTCTGGCGTTATCTGGAAATCCCAGTGCCCCGTGCCCGCGTTCAGCGCGCCGCCAACTGGATAGCGATCATTGTCTGCATCGGCACCGCAGGCGTTTTCCTGTGGAAGGCCGCGGGATGGCAAAACACGGTGCGCGGGCTCATGGGGCTTGGGCCGGTCGAGAGCGTCGAGCCGATCGAACTTGCCATCATCGCACTCGTTATATTCCTCGTTGTGATCATGCTGGCGCGCCTCTTCCGGCAAACATTCCGCCTGTTTTCCCGCTGGCTGAACCGGCTGGTACCGCGACGCATTTCAAATCTGGTTGGCTGCGTGCTCGCGGTTATCCTCTTCTGGTCCGTGGCACAGGGCATTTTGTTCAAGGGCGTCCTGCGCATGGTGGATACGTCCTTTCGTGAGCTCGACGCCCGCATCGATGACGGTTCGGCGCCTCCGGCGGATCCGAACAAACCCGGGGGCCCTGGCTCGCTTCTCGACTGGCAGAATCTCGGACGGCAAGGGCGCGCCTTCATTGCGACGGGACCCACGGGTGCCGAGATCGGCAGTTTTTTCAACGCAAAAGCACTTGACCCCGTACGGGTCTATGTCGGGCTGAACGCTGCGGAAACCGTCGATGAGCGGGCGCGTCTCGCCCTCGAGGAACTCAAGCGGGACGGCGGCTTCGAACGATCGGCCTTGCTCGTCATCGTTCCGACAGGAACGGGGTGGGTGGATCCCGAGGGCATCGATACAGTCGAATTCCTTCACCACGGCGATATAGCCAGCGTCGCCATGCAGTACTCCTACCTCAGCAGTTGGTTGTCGCTACTCGTTGAACCGGGCTACGGAGCCGAGGCTGGGCAGGCGCTGTTTCGCGAAGTCTATCGCTACTGGACAACGCTGCCGCGTGACCACAGGCCGAAACTCTATCTTTATGGCCTCAGCCTCGGCGCCATGAACTCCGAACTTTCGGCCCACCTCTACGATATTATTGGCGACCCCTTTCAGGGCGCCCTGTGGAGTGGACCGCCCTTTCAGAGCCGCATCTGGAACTCAGTCACGGGGGATCGGATTCCCGGCTCGCCAGCATGGCTGCCGCGGTTCCGCGACGGATCCGTCATCCGGTTTACCAACCAGGACAATGCACTGAACATTCCTGACGCCGTCTGGGGCCCGCTTCGCATCGTCTATCTGCAATATGCCAGCGACCCGGTGACCTTCTTCGATTTCCACGCGCTCTACCGCGAACCCGCCTGGATGCAAAACCCGCGCGGCCCTGATGTCTCACCGAGCCTGCGCTGGATTCCGGGCGTGACCATGCTGCAACTGCTGTTCGACATGGCTATCGCGACGACCTCTCCCATGGGATATGGCCACGTCTATGCCCCTGAACACTATATCGACGGCTGGATGGCCGTGACCGATCCGCAGGGTGTGACGCCTGAAGATCTTGCTCGGCTAAAGACATTTTTCATCAAACGGTCGCGCAGCGCTGATAATCCGCCAGCAAGTGATTGATCAATCGGGCAAATGCGGTGACGTGTCGATGGAAAAAGAAACGCGATGCATGGCCTTGGGATTTATTGCTAATCTCTTGCGCGCGCCGAGCAAGATATAGTTTTTCCAGTGCGCTACGGCGTTCATAACTTTGTGAAATTTGGAGGCAACATGTCTGATCTGATTGTGATCGTCTATCCCACCGAAGAAAAAGCCGAGGAAGTGCGCAATCGCCTTCTCGAACTCCAGAAGGAATATCTCATTACGCTCGGCGATGCGGTAATCGCCACCAAGACCGACGCCGGCAAGGTCAAGCTGAACCAGATGGTCAGCACGACCGCGGCCGGTGCTGTGTCAGGCAGCTTCTGGGGTCTGCTCATTGGCGTCCTCTTCCTCAATCCGCTGATCGGCGCAGCCGTGGGCGCGGCATCAGGTGCGCTCGGCGGAGCGTTGACGGATGTCGGCATCAACGACAACTTCATGAAGGATCTCGCGGCAAGCATCCAGCCCGGTAATGCCGCCTTGTTCGTACTGGTCCAGTTGATGACGGCTGACAAGGTCCTCAAGGACATTTCGCACTTTGGCGGCGTCGTTCTCAAGACCTCCCTCGACGAAAGCAAGGAACAGGTCCTGCGCGACGCTTTGCAGAAGGCATCGTCGTGACCGTTTGAAGCGGGAGACGACCATCAGTGTTCCCCTCGCTTTCTCCGACCGCAGTCGGTGGCGCGCAGGGGCCGCTGAAGGTACTAATCTGACTTTTAACAGCAGCAATCAACAGGTAGGCCGGGCAAGGGTTGGGTTGACGAAGGCATGACAGTCCAGAACGCCAAACCGATGATCGGCTACCTTGCTACCGGAATCCTGGTACTCGCGCTCCTGCGCTTTGGTCAATCCATATTTGTCCCGCTGGTCTTTTCCCTGTTCGTCATTGCGCTCGTCGGCCCGCTGCAGATCAAGTTGCAGCGCTGGATTCCGCAACTGCTTGCGCTGCTTGTGACGGTATCGGCAACGATCTTCATCATCATCGCCGTCGGCTCGTCCGTCACCTGGGGTTTCAGCAAGCTCGGCCAATGGCTGTTCGTCAATGCCCGCAGGTTCCAGGATGTCTACGTGCACTGGACCGACTGGCTGGAGGGACACGGCATTGCAATCGCGGGGCCTCTTGCTGATCGTTTCGATGTGACGTGGCTCGTCGGCTTTACGCAGGGGCTTGCCGGCCGGCTGAACAGTTTTGCCGGATTTGCCTTGCTTGTCTTTGTGTTCGTGATGCTCGGCCTTTTGGAGATCGAGGCTTTCGGCAAGCGGCTGCGCTCTCCTGCCGTTCAGCCGCAGGGCATGAAGATGCTTCACGCCAACCGAGAGATCTCGAAAAAGCTGCGCCGTTTCATGCTTGTGCGCACCTTTGCCAGTGTCCTGACTGGCTTGATCGTCTGGGCCTTCGCGTTGGTCGCAGGTCTCGAACTTGCTGCAGCCTGGGGCGCTATCGCCTTTACGCTGAACTATATCCCATTCCTCGGGCCGTTCGTGGCAACCTTCCTGCCGACCCTCTTTGCCATAGGTCAGTTCGATTCGTGGCAGATGGCTGTGGCGGTATTCGTCGGGTTGAACCTGATCCAGTTCCTGATAGGCAGCTATCTCGAGCCGTTATTGATCGGCACGTCCCTGGCGATCTCGCCCTTTGCGGTGATTTTCTCGGTGTTCTTCTGGAGCTTCATGTGGGGCGTGCCGGGTGCTTTCATTGGCGTACCGATCCTGATCGCGTTCATCATCTATTGTGAACAGTCACCCGGGGCGAGATGGATTGCGGTATTGTTGTCGGCAAAGCCTTCTGACGACGATGCGGACAAAGCTTCGACCTGACGCAGCTATCCGCTCAGGGTGTTTTTATGAATCCTGCCATCCTTCATGATGACGGCGAGATGCTTCTCCGGCTCATTCATAAGATTGATGTTGTCCAGCGGATTCCCATCGACCACCAGCATATCGGCGAACGCGCCCTCCTCCACCACGCCAAGCTTGCCAGGATAGGGATTGCGCAGGTTGGAAAGCGCCAGAAGCTCGGCATTGGTCGATGTCGCCATGCGCAAGATCTCGGCGTTTGTGTACCAGCGGCTGAGATGCGTGAGCATGGTGCCCTGCCTTGCCGTCATCTGCGGCGAGAACAACATGTCGGATCCCCACGCAGTCTTGATGTTATGCTTTTTCGCAAGTTCGTAAGCAGTAAGCGTACCGGCGAAGACCTGCTGCAGCCGGTCGAAACTCGGCCCAGTCAGCGGCACTGAATCCTCCACCGAGAGAAACGGCTGGATGCTTAGCCAGACGCCCTTGTCCGCCATCAGGCGTGCCGTCTCCTCATCCATGAGATGGGCGTGCTCGATGCAGGCCGCCCCGGCATTGATGGCCCGCTGTACCGTATTCGGCGCGTAGGCATGGACCGTTACATAGGTGTTCCAGTCGCGCGCCACCGAAACGCCGGCGCGCAGATCATCCTCACTGAATGTCGACATGTCCAGCGGACTGCGCGGCGACGAAACACCCCCGCCCCCGACAAGCTTGATCTGGGACGCACCCTGCAGCATCTGCTCGCGGACGCGCATGCGCACTTCGTCGGCACTATCGGCGATCATGGCGCCGCCGGTTTGTTCGATCAGGCTAAGCTGGGCCGGATTGCGTGGAATTTCCGAAAGCATGCGCAGATCGCCATGACCGCCGGAGGTCGTAATCATCGCTCCCGACGGGAAGATGCGGGGCCCGGGTATGACGCCGTTGTCGATCGCCTGCTTGAAGGTAAAGACAGGCCCGCCGACATCGCGCACTGTGGTGAAGCCGCGCATCAGGGTGCGCTCCGCTTCGGCTGTCGATGCCGTGAAAATTGCACCTGGGTCGCCGGTCGTTGCGATGCCGACGGGCACGGCCGCAAAGAGCGTGTGCCAGTGGGCATCGATCAGGCCCGGCATCAACAACCGGTCGCCGCAGTCGATGACAGTCGCATCTGAGGGCGGCGGGCTATTGCCAGTGTCGATTGCGGATATCCTGTTGCCCTCAACCAGGACCTGAACACCGGTTCGCGCGGCGTCGGACTTACCGTCGAACAGCTTCAACTGCCGGAAGAGGACTTTAGCGGGCTGTGCGGCGGCCTGGGCGAATGCCCCGCGCGGCGTCGCGGCGGCGGCAATTGTCGCGGCGACACCAGTCAAGAATCCGCGGCGTGTCAGATCTTCCAGGCGGCGGCATACCTGCTGCAATTCCGGCGACAGGCAGGCGCAACCGGCGCCGTTGACGAGGTGCTGGTACTTCTCACCAAGACGCATTGCGATGCCCCTTTGCACTACTTCAGGTTGAGGTCTTCTTATACCAGCTAGCCCGAGCCAATGCATGGAAGAAATCGGCACGTGCGGCCGAATAAATGATGGGCATTACAGCAGCTTGCAGCACTGCTCATCGCCGGCCGTATCCGCTACCAGGTCAGATGCGCCTTGAGCAGGGCCTTGCGGCCTTCGCCATAGGAACAGACAAGCAGTCCTTGGCAACCCGACACATAATCCTTGTCGAAGAGGTTGGTAACGTTGAGATCGACGCCCCAATTGTCCTTCTTGTAACCAACTTTGAGGTCGACGAGGGTCGCGTCCGGAACCTTCAATGTATTCATGGCGTCCGCATAGCTCGAGCCGACATAGCGCACGCCACCGCCGACCGCGACACCTTCGAGCACCCCGGTCTGGAATGTGTATTGCGCAAAGAGCGAGCCCTGTATTTCGGGGATGAGGTAGGGGCGCTTGCCGATCAAGGCTGCATCCGCATCGTCCTTCACTTCCATGTCGAGCGCTGTAAATGCCGCGGTCAGCCTCCAGGCCTCGGTGATATTTGCCTGCGCCTCGATTTCAAAGCCGCGCGAATTGACCTCGCCGACCTGGTATTGCGCCAGGAAAGGACCGGTCAGGACATTCTCCTTGGTCAGATCAAAGAGCGCCGCCGTGATCAGACCATCGAACATGGTCGGGCGGTATTTGACGCCGACCTCATATTGATGGCCGGTCTCGGGCTTCAGGAAATCGAGATTGGCATCGACGCCGATCTCTGGGCTGAAGAAGGTCGAGACGCTGGCATAGGGTGTAAGACCGTTTTCGAACTCATAGGCAATGCCGGCGCGCCCGCTCGTGCTGCCGTCATTGCCGTCATAAGATGGCGTGCCGGTCGCTTCGGTCTTCACGTAGTCGTAGCGGCCATTGAGGGTAACGAGCCATCCATCGCCAAAACGCAGTTGATCCTGTGCGTAAATGCCGATCTGGTTGCGCTTCAAAACCTGGTCGATATAGGGCGTGAACATCGGACCCTGCGGTGCGCCGTAAACCGGATCGACGGCGCTGATCGGCGTCGCACCACCCGTCGCCTGCATCTGGTCGATGTTGAAGTATTTATATTCTGCGCCGAAGAGCAACGTATGTTCGATTGGACCGGTGCTCACCGTCCCCTCGAGTTGATTGTCGACGATGAAGGTGTTGACAGTCGTGTCGTGAAGGAAGTTGATCCGCGACAAATCGTAGTTGTCGCCCACCGGCTGTTCCGAGAACGGCACATATCCGAACGGATAGAGCGAGTGCTCGCGGACGTCGCCGTAACCATAGCGAAGGTTCTGGCGCACCGTCCAATCATTGTCGAACGTGTGTTCCAATTCGTAGCCGATAGCGGCCTGTTCGCGATTGTAGTCGTCGACCCCCGGCTCGGTGAAATTGGCGTCGCGCTTGATCTTGCCGAACGGCGCATCGACGACCGTTCCGTAGTATGGCAGGAAGCTACCGCCCCCATGGGTCTCATCGAGGTGGGTGTAGTTGGCGAGCACGGTAAATTTGGTCGACTCGTCCGGTTTCCACGTGAGACTAGGCGATATCACGCCAAGAAACTCCTGTGAGAGATCGGTATAGCCGTCGCCGCCCTGAATCTTGCCATTGATGCGGTAATCGACGACGTCGGAAGCCTTGTCGCCAATATCGAAGCCAAGATAACCCGTGCCGAAGCTGTCAATCCCGGTTTCGACATAGCGGAGGCGTTCGCCGGTCGGCCGCTTGCTGATAAAGTTGACAATACCGCCCGGATTGCTGCCGCCATAAAGGACCGAGGCTGGTCCCTTGAGGACTTCGACGCGCTCGATGCCCCATGAATCGATGAAGAAGCCACCAAAGCCGTAGCCGAAGTTCTGAAGGCCATCGAGAAAGGTACCCTTCTGGGTAGCGTCGAAGCCACGGATATAGAACCAGTTGGTATCGCTGTCGGAACCGAAAGGCTGGGTGAAGACGCCGCTCGTAAAGCGTAGCGCCTCGTCAATCTTCGTCGCGCCCTGATCATCCATCTGCTCGCGGCCGACGACCGAGACTGCCTGGGGAATTGCTTCGATCGGCGTATTCGTCTTGGAGCCGGTTGTCGTGCGCTTGGGAACGAATCCCTGTACCGGTCCGGTGGCCGATCCGTCGCTCTGGTCGATGACAATCGGATTAAGCTCGATGTTGGAGGTCGTGCTCTGCGCCCTCGCTCCAAGCGATCCGAAACAAACGAGCAACGCAACCCCGCCGCTCAAGGCAAAGGTTGCCGACCGATAAACCCCACGCATTCTACCCTCTTCGACATAGACGGCCGAGCCGACCGCAATAATATTAAGTTGAGTATATATATCAACTTTTAAGAATTGGATTGAAAGTTTCTGTCGCCTTTTGAACGGTTTTGGTCCGAACTTGCCGATGGGAAGCTATTTGCAGAGATCACGCAGCCAGGCGGCGGGAGTGATTCCAACGATCTTCTTGAACATGCGAGTGAGGTGCGCCTGATCGGAGAAGCCGGTGGCGGAGGCGATGGCCGGCAATGATGGACCGGGCTGTCTTAACAGCGCTTGTACCCGGCGCATCCGTGCCTTCATCTGCCACTGATGCGGCGCGACACCGGTGGAGGCCTTGAAGGCATGGCTGAAATAGGATTGTGACAGGCCAGCAAGGCCAGCAAGTTCCTCGAGGCGAATGTTGCGAAGGCAATTATCTTCGATATAGCCGGTCACGGACCGCAACTGGCGCGGCGAGAGCTGGCTGCGTTGACGTTTCTGCTCCTGCGCGATGCCAAAAAGCTGGACGACGAGGGCTGTTGTCAGCCCATCACCATAAAGGTCGTGCAACGGCTGTTCGTTCAGGCATTCCTCGGCAATCAGTCTGGCGAGGCTCGCGATGCGGTCATCGAAGAACATGAGGCGGGGAGCGCCGAGCGTTCCGCATTTTCTCGCCTCCGGAAACCGATGCGACAGGACGGCGAGATCGAAATGCAGATCGAGGTGGCGCAGATATTCCACGCCTTCGCCGCGACCCCAAACCGGAAGGCCCGCAGGTATGTAGCTCATTGGATAGAAGGCGACGTCGCCAGGCGCGCCATGCGAGGCCGGGCCAAGACCGACACTGAAGGTCCCGGAGCCTGCCTTGTCGAGGGTTACGAACAAACGCGGATCCTCGGATATATACTCGCCCTCGGCGCCAGGCTCGCATTTGACTGACCAGACATCGGCAACGACACCGGTCCAGGCCCGCCACTTCAGCTCGCCAAGAACCGTGACGCCTTCGACTTTGCTCGTCATCCTTGGATGGAACGTCATCGTTTCGCGCTACCCTTCGTGTCCACGGCGCCAGTAAGAGACGACGAGATGTTCCTCCCGCGCCAACTTGCGTTCCTTGCGCACGTGGTTGCGAATGGATTTGAACGCCGAAAATTCGCAGCCGGCCCAGACAAAGACCCGCACATCCGTTGGAAACGCCACCTTAGCCACTGCTTCGGGAAGCAGATCTGTTGTTCCGGCGGCCGCACCGGAACGATGCAGCCACACAAGATCGAGACCGCAGGCCGCGGTAAGGTTCTGCTCATCTGCCTCGTCCTCTACTTCAATCCGCACCACGACCTTTGCAGCTGCAGGCAGTCGTTCGAGTATGCGACCGATCGCAGGGAGGGCCGTCTCATCGCCGGCAAGAAGATACCAGTCCGCTTCCCCGACATCGCCGCCGCCCGGCCCTGTCATGCCGACAAGGTCACCGGGCATGGCATTGAGAGCCCATTGCGAACCGGGAGTTCCATCATGGATGACGATATCGATATCGACCTCGCCCCTGGCGGCATCAATCTTGCGAATGGTGTAGACGCGCGAGACGAGTTTGTCGCCTCCTTCCGGCCATTCCGGTCGACCGTCTTCGCCCATCACCGGCCATCGTGGTTGCGCGATGCCGTTCGGCGGAAACAGCAGGTGCACATGCAGCCCGCCATATTGGAACCGCGCAAGGTTGTTGCCCCGCAGCGTCACCCTGCGCATCCTCGGCGAGACATTGCGGCTTTCGACCACGCGCATTTCGCGGAAGAATGGCGGCACGCTTCCCACGGCCCCGTCACCCTCCCAGACAATACGTGGCCTTTCCGTCCGCGCAAATTCCAGCACGTGGTTGGCAAGCGCATATTTCATATAGGCAAGTCCGGTCTCGTCCTCGCCTTCGGCTGTCAAGGACAGGCTTTCCCCGTCGGCAGAAAGGTCAGCCTTGCCATACGTTAGACCGATGGTGCCGCCTTCACGACGCCGTGTGACATCCCCATGCTCTGAAAAGTGATCAAGCAGCTTGTTGAGATGCAGTGCAGGATTGGTGAGGGCGATCCGCGCAGATGCGCGCAAAATTGTGTCTGGCATATTGACCTCGGCAAAGGCAATCCTGCGCTGACACGGCAGGAAAGCATCTATCGCTCAATACGTGATAATAATATGATAGCTCAAGTCATATTATCGATGGCAGCTTGAACAGAAAGTGGCCCGGCTCGCATGGCTGTAGACTCTGCGGTTACCGGGCCGGTCGTGCGACTGGAAGTCCTCGACGTCCCATGGACGCACAAACAGGTAAATAATTTACCGCGATGCGCCGATTCCACGGCCGACGCCAGGCGACGTCATATCCCTTCCGGCTGCAACGAGGTATAATCCGGCATACACCTTGTTCCGCTCCCCTCAATAGGAACGCCGATGAGCATTGAAGAACAAGTCGCCCGGCACTACACACACGGCTCGCTGGAAAAGGCGATATTGTCGGCGCTCATAGCTGCCGGTAAAGACATCGATACATTGACGGCATCTGATCTTGCGCCCATTGACGAGTTTCATTTCGGGTGGCTTCCCGCGACCATAGAACTCGGCAGAAGCTTGCGTATCGAGCCGCAAATGCACCTCCTTGACGTTGGTTGCGGCATAGGCGGGCCGGCCCGCTATCTCGCCGAAACCTATGAGTGCCGCATCACCGGTGTTGATCTTACTGACGAATTCGTCGAAGTCGCCCGGGCACTGACGGACCGCTGTGGACTTGATGACCGCATCGATTTTCATCAGGCCAGTGCGCTCGCCCTTCCTTTCGATGAAGGCAGTTTCGACGCTGCCTACATGATCCACGTCGGCATGAACATTGAAGACAAGCACACGCTTTTTGCTGAGGTCTGGCGCGTCTTGAAGCCGGGCGGGCGCTTTGTCGACTATGACATCATGCGTGTGGGCGATGCGCCGCTGAATTATCCCATGCCATGGGCCATGAACAAGGAAACGAGCTTCGTCGAGACGCCGGGCTTCTATAACAAGACATTGAGCGCCGCAGGTTTCGAGATACAGGCAAAGAATAGCCGGCGCGATCTCGCCATAAAAATCGTCCGAGAGATGCAGGCCAAGGCCGCGGCGGAGGGTCCGCCCGTGCTCAGTGGACAGATCATCATGGGACCAACGGCCAAGCAACGACTGGCAAACGCTTTTGAAGCCCTCGAAAACGGAATTATCGAACCAATCGAGATTGTTGCACGGGCATAGTCGCTCTTTGATCCTTGCCTATTTCAGCTGGAACCCAAACCCTTCCAGTACGTCGCGAAGCTTGTCGCGGTTCTTCAGCGCCTCCTTCGTGGCGATACGGCGGGAGACCTGTTCCGACCAATCGATCGGTGTCATCGACTGGATTTTTTGGAAGGCGCGCAAAGTCTCATTGTAGAGACCGAGGTCGTCCTTGCTGGGGTTCTCGCTGTATCGCTCGCGGTGGAGCACAGTGGGTTGCGGCAGGCGCGGTTTGGCATCTGTCTTGATCGCAGGATCGGGATATCCGACCGTCAGGCCGAACACTGGAAAAACCAATGCGGGCAGATCGAGTTCCCGGGCAACCGTAGCCGGATCGTTGCGCAGCGCGCCGATATAGCAGGTGCCAAGGCCGAGGGACTCAAAGGCGACCAGGGCATTCTGTGCCGCAAGTGCAGCATCGATGACGGCAAGGAGAAAGCCCTCGACATAGTCCAGGCCGTCAGATGTCGATCCTTCCGCATCGGCGATACGGCGCAGCCGGGAAAGGTCCGCAAGCCAAATGAGAAGCAGGGGTGCCTGGTCGATCTGCCTCTGGTTGCCAGCAACGGCGTTGATCCGCGCCTTGCGCTCTCGGTCTTCGACCGCAACGACACTCCATGCCTGCAAGTTCGATGATGTGGGAGCCGATTGCGCTGCGGCAATCGCAAGTTCCACGGCTTCGTTCGGAACAGGCTTTGGAAGGTAGGACCGCACGCTGCGATGATCGAGCAGAACATCAATCGTCTCTGTCGAAATTTTATGGCCTACCAAAGGATGATTTTCGCCGTATCGTTGTTCCAACAGCCTTTCCAGGCGGTCGCGCGGCGTATCGTTCTGGGCTTCGACTACAGTGATGGGCATCAATATTGCTTTCAATGGGTGCTTACGCGCCAGCGCAAGAGATAGTTTTCGACCTTAGCGGCGAGCCGGTTGAGAATAAACCCGACAATGCCGAGAATGATCACGCCGACCATAACAAGGGCCATGTCGAAGCGTTCGCGGCCGGCAATGATCAAGCCGCCGATGCCCGGGCCAACAGCAAGAAAATACTCGGCGCCGACCGTTGCCAGCCATGAATAGATCAACCCGAGGTGCACGCCTGTTGCGATCGATGGCAAAGCCGACGGAAGGAAGATGCGCGTGATGCGTTGCGTCGGCGTAAACCGCAGGGCATCGCCCACCTCGATCAGATCCGCCGGCACATTGCGCATGCCTTCATAGGTGTTGAGCACGACGGGAATGAAGGCGGCGAGCGCGACGAAGACAATCTTGGCCTGTTCGCCGAAGCCGAACCAGATAGAAATCAGCGGGATCCACGCCAGCAGTGAAATCTGCTTCAGGCCGTTGAATGTGGGGGTAATCAGGGCATCGGCCACGCGCGACAGGGCAAGCAGCGTTGCAAAGAGTACGCCGAGAGCAGAACCGAGGAGAAAGCCCGCAATATTCCGAAACAGGCTGAACCCCAGTTCGCCGATCAGATTGTTGTCGATGAGTTCGCGCTTTGCCGTCAGGAAGACATCTTCGAGCGCTGGAAGAAAGCGCGGATCGACGAGGCCGCTACGGCTCGAACCTTCCCACAAGATAAGGAGAAGGATCGGGAGGGTCAAACCACGGCGAATTTTCAACACCCGTTCGGAACTCACATAGCTAGCCGCCATCAGCTTTCTTCCTTCTGCTTCCAGCGCTGCACGCGGTTTTCCGTAGCGTCGAATCCCTTATCCATGAGGAACCCGACGATCCCGATTGCGATCATGGCGACGATGACGACATCGAGCCAGAACATCTGCCGGCCCCAGACGAGGAGGTACCCGAGCCCCTCGGAGGAGGCGAGCAGCTCGACGCCGACAAGCGCCGTCCAGGAATGGGTCAGACCGTAGCGAATGCCGGTGAAGATCGAAGGTGCTGCGCCCGGAAGAACGATCAGCCGCAGCGTCTGCCAGCGGTTGAAGCGGAGTGCGTGGCCCACTTCGACAAAATTGGCTGGCACGGAGCGAATGCCAGCCGCGGTGTTCAGGGTCATCGGGACAAGAGCGCCCTTGGCAATCACGATGATCTTCAAGGTTTCGCCGATGCCGAAGATCAGCATCAGCAAGGGGATCCATCCAAGGGTTGGAATTTGGGCGAAGGCGAGGAAGAGCGGTCGCACGTAGTCGTCCACGCGCCGCGACAATCCCATTGCGACGCCAAGTGTAAGGCCCGCTACCGCACCAAACAGAAACCCGATCACCACCCGTCGCAGGCTCACCCCGGTGTGGTAGAGGATTTCACCTGACGCGATCATCTCGACCGCGGTGGCATAGACATAGGCGGGCGACGGCAGGATCTGCTCGGGGAGCCATCCCTGGCTTGAAGCCAGCCACCATGCTGCGACCAGCGCCAACGGCAGGATCAGCGCAACCGCGACGCGGCGAAGCCTCAAACCGCCGCGCCGCAATCGCCATGTTCTGGCCCGCCCTTGCAACGATCTCGGCACAAGGGCGGTATTATCGGACAGGAGCGTCATGTCGTCTCTTTGGTTGAGGCCAGATCAGGAGCCGAGAGGCTTGCCATTGGCGCCGTAGGACTGCCAAAAATTCTGAAGATTGAGCTTCGCCAGCGCTGCATTCAGATATTTCGGCTCGAACCAGCCATCGGTGCTCACATCACGCCGGATCAAGCCGAATTCCTTGGCTTTGACGGCTTGCTCTTCATACTGGGAAACAAGCAGGTCGTCGATCAGCGGGGAGTTGCGGTAGGCAAGCGTGTCGTTGCTGAAGTAGTCCTCGAGGATCGGCACGGGCGTTCCAGACTTGTGCCAGAGCTCGAAAAGCGCAGCCCGGTTCGGCTCGTCCGACGACCACTGCGCCGCCTTGACGAAGGCATCGACGACGCGCTGGGTGATTTCGGGATGCTTGTCGATGAAGTCCTCGCGGCCGACGATGCCGGCATTGCGGCTGAATCGCGGATCATCGCCTTTGGTTGTGTAGATCACTTTCGCATTGCCCTTCGCAGCGAGGTTGATCAGTGGCGTATCGCCAAAGGCGGCATCGATATCCTGGCTCGTCAACGCTGCGACCGTGCCGGCGCTGTCGAGATTGATGACCTGAATATCCTTTTCCGTCAGACCATTCGCCTCAAGGATCTTGATCGCTGCGAGATGGCCGTTGGTACCGCGCTGATATGCGACCTTCTTACCCTTCAGATCCGCAACTGACTTGATGTCAGAATCCTGGGCAACGGCAAGGTAAAGCGGTTTGCGCGCCCCACTTGCCAGGAGATATTTTGTCTTCAAGCCGTTGGCCCGGCCGATCAATGACGGGAGATCGCCCTGATAGGCAAAATCAAGCTGGTTATTGGCAAAGGCCTCGTTGACCGCAGGTCCCGCACCCTTGAAGAAGAACCATTCGATCTTGACGTCAGGGTCATTGGCAAACTCCTTTTCGAGAAACTCGCCGGCACGCGCCGTCGCGGCCGAAGTCCCCTCCGCGTAAGGCCTGCTGTCGACGCCGATCGCGGCGTAACCGATATTGATGGTGACCGGCTCGGCAATGGCCGGAACTGCCAGCAGCGAAGCGGCAAATGCGGCCAGAACCGTGCGGCGGGTGAGTTGCGATAGGCTCATTTCAGATCTCCGTCGTTGAAAGAATGGGACGCCCCGATGGCTGCGAACGCGGCGCGTTCCGTGCAGCACTGGTGGTCTTGATTGGCGGGCGCTTCACCTGTGCGGGTTGCTTTGCGATTGTCTTCGGCTCGCCGTTCCGCGTCGTGCTGTTGAGAATGTCGAGAACATGGTTGCGGATACTGGCGAGTTGCGCCGAGGTCCGTTCGCGCGGATGCGGCAGGTCGACAGGTACGATCTCTCTGATCCGGCCGGGGCGCGGCGACATGACAACGACGCGATCGCCTAGGTAGACGGCCTCGTCGACATCGTGGGTAACCAGCACCATTGTGATTTGCTCCCTCGCCCATATATCCTGCAACTCGCCTTGCAGATGCGCCTTGGTGATCGCATCCAGCGCGCCGAAGGGCTCGTCGAGGAAAAGGACGTCAGGACGGTTGACGAGCCCGCGCGCAATCCCGGCGCGCTGGGCCATGCCGCCCGAAAGCTGGTGCGGATAGGCCTTTTCGAAACCGGTAAGGCCGACAAGCGCGATCTGTTTGGCAACGAGGTCCTGCTTCTCGGCCTTGGAAAAAGCCGCGTTTTCCAGCCCCAGCGCCACATTGCGCTCGACGGTCAGCCAGGGAAACAGTCGCGGCTCCTGGAATACGATACCGCGATCGAGGCTCGGACCGGTCACTGGCTTGCCCGCATGTTCGACAAGCCCGTCATGCCCGGTATCGAGACCCGCGCCGAGGCGCAGCAATGTCGACTTGCCGCAGCCACTCGCGCCGACGATGGTGACGAATTCACCGGCCTTGACGTCAAGACTGACGCGGTCGAGCGCCGTAAGTTCGCCGCCGTTGACACGGAATTGCCGGCTGACATTGCTGATCTTCAGATGCGCTGTGCTGGTCATCTTGGTCGCTCTCTTTCGCGAGTAAATGTTATTCGGCTGCGACAGCGGCATGCGCCGGATGCTGCGGCTCCCGCAAACCGAGGTGGCTGCGGAGCGTCTGGCCTTCATATTCGCTGCGGAAGAGACCGCGACGACGGAGTTCCGGAACGATGTGCTCGACGAAATCGGTCAATCCGGCCGGCAAATGTGGTGGCATGACGTTGAAGCCGTCCGCCGCGCCAGTCTCGAACCAGTCCTCCATCTGATCGACGATCTGCTCGGGCGTCCCGATTACCTGCCAGTGGCCCCGCGCACCGGCAACCCGCAGATAGAGCTGGCGGATGGTGAGGTTTTCGCGTCGGGCCAGATCGATCATCAGCTTCTGACGGCTCTTGCTGCCATTGGTTTCGGTAACTTCCGGGAGCGGCCCGTCAAGCGGATATTTGGAAAGATCGACGTCACCTGCCATGCCGTTCAAAAGCGAGAGTCCAACTGCGGGATGAATAAGCTCCTGAATCTGCTCGAACTTTTCCCTGGCTTCCGATTCTGTTTTCGCGACGACCGGGAAGATGCCGGGCATGATCTTGAGTTCGTCCGGCGAGCGGCCATAGCGGGCGAGCCTCCCCTTCACATCACTATAAAAAGCGCGTGCATCGTCGGCATTCTGATGTGCGGTAAAAATGACCTCTGCCGTCCGCGCCGCAAGCTCCTTGCCCGGCTCGGATGACCCAGCCTGAACGATTACCGGATGCCCTTGTGGTGCACGTGCAACGTTGAGCGGGCCACGGACCTTGAAATGCTTGCCGCGGTGATTGAGGAGGTGCTGCTTCGACGGGTCGTAATAGATGCCGCTCTCCTTGTCGCGCAGGAAGGCATCTTCTTCCCAAGTGTCCCAAAGACCGCGCACGACGTCAGCGAACTCTTCCGCCCGCTCATAGCGCTCGGCATGGGCAACGTGATGGTCCCGGTTGAAATTGTGCGCTTCGTCCTCACTGGCGGAGGTCACAAGGTTCCAGCCGGCGCGCCCGCCGCTGATGTGGTCGAGCGAGGCAAATTTGCGGGCGATATGATAGGGCTCGTTGTAGGTCGTCGAGGCGGTTGCGACAAACCCGATCCGCGTCGTGAGTGCGGCAAGCGCCGAGAGCAAGGTAAGTGGTTCAAACTGGGCCACATAGCGGATAGCCGTCCGGCTCAAGGCCTCCGTGTCGGTGCCCCGGGTGCCGACGCCATCGGCCATGAAGATAAGGTCGAACTTTGCGGCCTCGGCAATCCGGGCAAGTTCGGCGTAATGGGCGAAGTTCGAACCCGCATCTGCCTGCGCTTCGGGATGGCGCCAGGCCGCGATGTGATGACCCGTCGGATAGAGGAATGCTCCAAGTTTAATTTGGCCGGTTCGTTTGCCCATGACTTCGCCTTTCGTCCATTGCGTGACGAAAAGCCTAGGCCGCAAATTTTAATCACGACAGAAATGGTATTCTTTAAAATCCAGTCTACGGGGTTTTATTGATTTAAGATGACTTATCCCCGGAGGTTGATTTTCGATGACGGTGGCGCCGACGTGCCCGCAGTGATTGATTGCCCGCGTCGCCGGTCCGATATCGTGCTAAGCTAATCACGCGGAGGGTTTGGGATGAACCGCAACGATCACGACGAACATCTTATTGAAACGGTGTTTCGCAACGGCACGATCACTGTCGTGGGCGTCGTCCTGTCATTTTCGCTTGGGTTCCTCACCCAGTGGGCAAGCAATCCGGTACCCTGGAAAATCACGGATTTGCCAACCCTCTTTCTCATATCGATCGGCATTGCATTCCAGCTGCGTTCCCTCGCGCTCCTCTTGAAAACCGAATCCCTGAAAAAGTCCGTCTATGAACGGGCGAGCCGCTATTTCCTGATTGGCATCGTCATAACCGGCTCGGGCGTCTTCGTGGCAATCGTCATCGACTCCGTCCGTCTGCTTTCAGAACGCTACCCATGGATTTGGTAACGCGGCAAACTCGGCTAGTCTTGCTCCTCAGAGAGTTTATTTTTGTTAAATCTTTAATAAAAATATAGTAAACATCGATATAAATACGAATATTTAAAGTAATACCTCATTTGTTGCAAGGTGTGCTAAAGATTGTTCAACCGCATTCTTTAAGAGGTGTGTAAACCGCTGCGACTTAGGTTCAGGCGTTTTAACACCACTTTATTTCGCACACAGGGATATAGATATGAACAAGCTTTTCAAACGCTTCCTCAGGGATGAATCCGGCGCAACGGCAATCGAATACGGCCTGATTGCAGCCCTGATCTCCGTCGGCATCATCGTCGGAGTGAGGAGCCTCGGCTCCAGCCTCAGCACAACCTTAAACACACTTGGCACCACGATAGAGAAGAACGGCAAGTAAGCCGGCAGGGGCGTCTGCTAGCATTTCATGCAAACCTGCGGTCGAAAGTTAGACCGTCGACTGAGAGTATGAGGATTTACTCACTTTCTCATCAGTTTCGAAGTAATTGCGCCTTGGCTCCAGTTATTCCGGCACCATGTCCAAGTACGAACGCTAGCACCTTTGCAAACCGGCCATGCAACGCTCACGGCATTTTACACAAATACAACCATCTGATGTAATCGCGTGTTAATCACGACGTGGATTAGCTATTTCTCAACCATGTTCCTTAAGTCGGCCGTAAATGGCCGCCGCCTAAGTTCGAGACGGTTCAACGAAACCGCGTCAACAAACAAACAGGGATACATGATCATGAGCAACCTCTTCGCACGCTTCCTCAAGGATGAATCTGGCGCAACGGCAATCGAATACGGCCTGATTGCAGCCCTCATCTCCGTCGGCATCATCGCTGGTGTACGCAGCCTCGGCTCCAGCCTGAGCTCGACCTTCAATACCCTCGGCACGACGATGACCGACGCTGCCAACTAATTTACTTGAGTGTCGCCTTTACCGGCGACCTCGTACTACCGGAGAGCCACCGCGAGGTGGCTCTTTCGCTTTTCCGACATATGAATAAAGCGGCGGATTTGCGTGTTCCATATTCAGTCCAATATCTGGAGGAAGAGATGGAAAGATTGCAGGCTCCGCTCGCGCTGCTGGCGCGACTGTTTCTCGCCTATATCTTCGTTGTCGAAGGCTGGAGCAAGATCTCCGCCTACTCGGCAACCGCAAGTTACATGCAGACCAACGGTGTCACGCCCGGTCTATTGCCACTTGTCATCCTGACCGAGCTTGGCGGTGGATTGCTGATCGCTGCAGGATTTATGACCCGTTATGCCGCGCTCGCGCTTGCCGGCTTCTGCCTCCTGACGGCGCTGCTCTTCCATAGCGATTTCGGCAATATCGAGCAGGTCATCAACTTCAACAAGAATATCGCCATTGCCGGTGGATTTCTCGCCCTCATGGCCTTCGGGCCGGGCGCCTGGTCGATCGACGCAATGAAGCGCGGCGTTATCCAAAACTCGATGTCTTGAGAAACTCGGCAAGGCGTTCCGTTTGCGGCTTGTGGAACATTTCGCGCGGATTGCCTTCCTCGCCGATGCGACCCTGGTTCATGAAGATGACGCGGTTGGAAACCTCATAGGCAAAGCGCATTTCGTGGGTGACGAGCAGCATGCTCATGCCGTCCTGCGCCAGCGCCTTGATCACCTGCAGCACCTCGTTGACGAGTTCGGGGTCAAGCGCGGATGTCACTTCATCGAAGAGCATCAGCCTTGGGTTCATGGCGATGGCGCGGGCGATAGCGACACGCTGCTGTTGCCCGCCTGACAGCTGACCCGGGAAATGGTCGGCACGTGATCGCAAGCCGACACGATCGAGCCATTTTTCGGCTATGGATCGCGCTTCGTCCTTGCCAAGCTTCTTCACCTTCATCAGCCCCAGCATGACGTTGCGGGCGGCGGTCATGTGCGGAAAGAGATTGAATTGCTGGAAGGCCATCCCGGTCAGGGCGCGTTGGCGGGCAATTTCCTTCTCCTTCTTGCGATGGCGCTGGCCACCAGCGGTTTCATATCCAATCTCTTCGCCATCGATGCTGATCGAACCGCCCTGGAACTCTTCCAGCATGTTGATGCAGCGGAGCATCGTGGTCTTGCCCGAACCGCTCGAACCGATAATGCTGATGACATCTCCCTGCGCCATGGTGCAGTCGACGCCCTTCAGAACTTCCACGTCGCCGTAGCTTTTGTGCAGGTTGCGGATTTCAAGAAGGTTGGACATCGGAGAATGCCTTACGATGGAACGGCGGTCTTGCGCTCGACATAGCGGCCGAAGCGCTCGATGGCGTAGTTGATGACGAAATAGAGGAAACCGGCGAAGAAATAGAACTCAAGGCTCATGAACGAGCGCGAGATCAATTCCTGTGTGCGCAGCAGTAGTTCGGCAACGCCGATGATCGAAAGGAGCGTCGACGCCTTGACCATCTCCGCCGCGGTGTTCACCCAGGCCGGCAGGACCTGGCGCAATGCCTGAGGGCCTAGAACATAGGCGAATGTTTGCGGGAAGGTGAGACCAATGGCCTTGGCCGCCTCGGTCTGCCCCTTGGGGATCGATTGCAGGGCGCCCCGGACGATTTCGCCGACATGCGAGCTGCAGAATACCGCAAGGGCAAGAACGCCTGCCTGAAAGGGGCCAAGATCAAGCCCGATCGTGCCAAGCACGTAATAGCTCGCAAGGACAAGGACGAGGACCGGCGTGCCCCTGATGAAATCCGTGTAGCCGCGAACGATCCAGCGCAGCGGGCGCACACCGTAGGTCAGGGCGAGCCCGACGAATACGCCGAGCACGGTGCCGAAGCAGATGGCGAGGAGCGATATCGATATGGTGACGCCAAGACCCTTGAGGATCGGGAAGCGCGCGAGCCAGAGGACATCGAGGAAGTGGGCTATGTCCATCGGCTCACCTCGGCAAGGACAAGCGGCGTTCGACGCTGCGCATCAGCGCCGCGAGGATCGAGCAGGTGAATACATAGAGGCAACTGGCGACGATCCAGGTCTCGATGACACGGAAGCTTTCGACATTGATCTTGCGCGCTTCGAAGGTCAGTTCCGGAATAGCGATCGCGGCGGCGAGCGAGGTATCCTTGAACAGCGAAATTATCGTGCTGCTTAAGGACGGCAGGATGTTGCGGAACATCAGTGGCGCAATGATTGACGTTCGAATCTGCATTTCCGTAAGGCCGATGGCGAGGCCCGCTTCACGAAGTCCCGGCGGTATCGACAGAAGTCCGGCGCGAAACACTTCCGCAAGATAGGCGCCGGAATAGAGCGCGAGGGTGAAGACGAAGCTCTCGATCTTGCCGAGCCGCAAACCGAGCTGCGGCAGGGCAAAATAGCTGAAGAGCACCAGCACCAGGATCGGGGTGTTGCGGATGATCGTTACGTAGATACCGGCCGGCCGCTTGATCAAGCCGTTTTTCGAGATCAGTCCGAACGCGGTGATCAGGCCGATGATGGCGCCGATGAGGATTGCACCGAATGCAAGTGCGAGGCTGAGGGCCAGGCCTTGAAGGAGCAGGTCGAAGCTGCGCCAGACGGCAGCGAAATTCAGCGTATATCCCATTGCGTTCCCACCCGATGGAACCGGACCGATGCGCAGCACTCACGCAACGGCACCGGAGAGACCCGGAGCCGTTGCGCGATGCCGGTTACTTGTATTCGACCGGGAAGCCGATCTGCGGCGGGGTAAGGTCCTTGCCGAACCAGGTCTTGAAGGACTTGGCGTAGTAGTCGAACTCGACGCCGGTCATGGCTTCATGCAGGGCCGTATTGACGAAGTTCAACCAATCCTGATCGCCGCGCTTCACACCGCAAGCATAGGTCTGCGGGTTCCAGCCATAGCCACCGTCCTTGTAGCGACCGGGATTCTGCGTCATGTACCAGGCAAGCGACGACTGGTCGGTGGCGGCAGCGTCGGCGCGTCCAGATTCGAGCGCCTGATAGATGAGATCGACCGATTCATATTGGTCGACCTTGGCTTCGGGGAGCGCCGCGTGGACCATGCTTTCGGCATAGACGTTCTGCAGAACCGAAATCGTCACGCCGGAGCCGCCCGCCTTGAGCGCGGCGTAGTCGGCATATTTGCCGTCGGCCTTCAGCATGAGGCCGACGCCTTCGCGATAATAGGGGATTGTAAATGCGATCTGCTGCGCCCGCTCGCCGGTCACCGTCATGAACTGGCAGGTGATATCCACCTTATCCGTGGTAATGTTGGGAATGCGCGCATCGGAAGACTGGTTGACGAATTCGATCTTGTCCGGGTCGTTGAACAGGGCCTTGGCGATGATGTGGCCCATATCGATATCGAAGCCCTGCAACTTGTCGTCGGCACTCTTGAAATGCCAGGGCGCATTGGTGCTGCCGGTTCCCAGGACCAGATGGCCGCGCGCCAACACTTCGTCGAGCTTGCTTTTGGTTTCTTGAGCGAATGCGCCAATCGAAGGCAGCGCAACGAGAGCGGCTGCAAGGGCCGCAATGTAAAGTCGTTTGGACATTTTGTTCCCCTATTCGTCAAACCGAATCTTGTGTCGTTATCCATTATAGTGGAATATAATACCTAATAATGGATGACATATAAAATTACAGCGGCTTGAACTTGTCAAGCGGCATTTACCGCTGCTCTCTGGGCGCCTCGGGGTGCTTGAAATGGGCGCTCGCGCGGCCCAAAAGAAAAGCTCGCATCGGCGGATGCGAGCTTGGATTCTTTACGTTGATTGCGAATTTCGTCTTATGCTGCGGCAGCAGCGTTGACGTGACCCTCAGCAATCTTGGTCAAGGCCTTATCGGCATTCATCTCTTCGTTGAGATTCTGCTGGAGAAGCGAAGCGCAATCTTCGCGTCCAAGCTGTTTTGCCCACGCGATCAACGTACCGTAGCGGGTGATTTCGTAGTGTTCGACGGCCTGACCGGCGGCGATCAGCGCGGCATCGAGAACCTGATCGTCATCGACTTCGCCGCTGACCTCGTCGGCCTCTTCGAGAATACCATCGATTGCCGGGCAGTTCACGCCGCTGACGTCCACGCCATGCAGCTTGAAGACCTGCTCAAGCCTGTCGATCTGGGTCTCGGTTTCCTGCAGGTGTTTTTCAAACCCCATCTTCAATTCTTGATCCGATGCCTTGTCGATCATTTCAGGCAAGGCTTTTACGATCTGGTTCTCGGCATAATAAATGTCGCGCAGTGTATGAACGAAAAGATCGTCCATCGTTTTGATGTCTTTAGAAAAGAAACCCATGTCATTCTCCCTTGTTAGGACATGCATCGACATTCGGCGCCCAAAAGGCGTCGGCATGCAGTCAGTGTGTTTCGATTGCCCAGAGGAAACGGGAGGTATTGCTTATTGTTCCGAGATAATTTTCAGGTTTTTAAATTCTCACTTGCGGGTCCAGCCTGCCCTTCCCTGCGATCTCGATGCGGAAGGTTTTGCCGGCATCGGGATACGCCAAGCGTGAAGCCTCATCCATCTCGGCATAGGCACTGGTCACGACCAGGCTCGCGCTATCCGTGCCGATGAATGCGGGACAGGTCGGCTGCGGAATGGGCAGTCCGATCGTTCGGATGCGATTTCCCGATGGAGCAAAGACATCGATACGGGAGCCGCCCCAGGAGGCATTCCAAAGGTTGCCGTCAGCATCAACCACCGAACCGTCAAAGCCCCCGCTCCCGGTATTCCTGAGAAACTCGGTGGGCTCGCCGTTCGGCAGTCCCGTCTCAGGATCCGTATTCACCCGCCAGACGATATTAAGCGCCAAATCCGCGAAATAGGCAGCCCGCCCATCAGGTGCGAAACAGATCGAGTTGGCGATCGAAATATTGCCGTACAGTTTGCGCAGCTCGCCCTCGCGATACCAATAAACGGCGCCCGCGCTCGGCTCGGCCTTCTTGCCCATAGTGCTGACCCAGAACGCGCCGGCCGGATGGACGCGCGCATCATTGGACCGCGTTGCGGGATTATCGGCTTCGATCGGCTGGTGCATCATCGTGTGCCCTGTCGAGCGATCGCGAACGAAGAGCCCGGTCTCCGTCAGGACGAGTTGGCGCTCTTTGTCGACGACTGCAAGCGCGCTCGCCATCTGGCCGAGGCTATGCATGCGCGCTTCGCCGCCGGCGAGCGGCTTTTCAAAGAGCCGACCGGCAAGAATGTCAAACCACCACACCGTATTGGTCAGTGGATCAAATCCCGGCCCTTCTCCAAGTTCGCAGGGTTCGTCATGAAATATGCTGATCTTCGTCATCGATGGCCCTTAGGCGGCGAACACGCGGTCATAGGCCGCCACAGTAACCCTTGCGCGTTCGCCGACAAGGGCGGCCGATGCGCCCACCTTGTAAAGGCTCGATCCAAGGCCGAACGTTCGCACCCCGACCTTCGAATAAGCAGCAAAGCCATTTTCGTCGACACCGCCAACGGCGCCGATGACCGTTCCCCTGGGCAAGATCGCGCTGATGGCCTTGATACCGTCAGGCCCGAGGACGCTTGCAGGAAAGAATTTCAAGCCGGATGCACCAGCGCTCAAGGCCGCCAGGGCTTCGGTGGGCGTGAAAACGCCAGGCATAGTCACCATGCCTGCCGCGACCGCCGCTCTCAATACGGCCAAATCGACATTCGGGCTGATCATCAGACGTCCACCCGCTTCCGCCAGACGCGCGACATCCGCGGCGTCAAGCACCGTTCCGGCACCAACCAGAACGGAGGACTGCAATTTCGTCGCCAGCAACTCGATCGACCGGAACGGATCAGGTGAATTCAGTGGGACTTCGATCGCTTCAATGCCGGCTCTCACCAGTTCCTCACCAATGCCCAGAACTTCATCCGGCTTCACGCCGCGCAAAATGGCGATGAGATCGCGTTGCAGCTTGGGCCATGGGGTGGATGCGCTTGTCATTGCTTAGTCCTTATCAACGGGGCCAGATGGCCGAGGCGGCGACAAACAGGCCCTTGCGCACGGCTTCATCGGCGTCGACCGCACCAAATTCGATGCCCGCGAGCGAAATTGCCTTGCCGTAGAGCGTAGCCATGCTGCCGGAAGCAACGAGCGCCACCCTGCCCTGATGCTTCGATCTTGCGCCGGCGATTTCCGCGCCGATAAGCAGACCAGAAAGTCGTGAGGCCGCTCCCTCAGGCGAGAGGTTCTCGAGCAACATCGCCGCGCGGATGGGAAAGAGTTCGCCGAGCATCGCTTCTCCAGACAGCATCAACTCCACTGCCGCGGTAAATTGCGGATGATCGGCAGAGGCAGAACTCACAGCGCCTTGCACGGAGTGCCGCAGAATCGACTGCGAGGCGAGAAGCGCATAGAGTTCGCCCGTCAAATAGGTTGAAAACGTCTTTGCCCTGCCGCTCTGGAGTTCGACCCATTTCGAGTGGGTACCGGGCATGGCGACGACACCGTCCGTGATGTTTCGAGCCAGCATGGCGCCAAGGAGTTGGGTTTCCTCGCCCCGCATGACGTTGGGAAAGCGCCCGGATTGCGACAGACCCGGGATGATCCGCACATCACGGTCGATCCCTGTAATTTTCACGGCACCAGAAAGAATCGCATTGAGATCCGCCGGGACGGCAACGTAGTTGGCCTCGACCCAACCCTGGCGTGAGCCCGCCATGCCGCAGACGATAACCGGCAACTGCTCGGGCGCACCAAGCTCTGCTAGGTGAGCTTCGAGTGTCGTGCCGAATCCGCGTTCCCGCGACGCATCGAGCCCATCATCCGAACGCTTCTCGGCAATGATGTTCCCCGTGCCATCCACAAGCCAGAGGCGAAAACGGCTCGTTCCCCAATCGGCGAGGCCATAGGCGGGTGCAGACGTCACAGGCAGCCTCCATCGACGATGAGCGTTTGTGCTGTCAGCATGCGTGATGCGTCCGAGGCCAGGAAGAGGCAAGGTCCCACCATGTCGCCTGGCAGCAATTCCTCAGGAATGGCCTGCCTTTTCATATACGCTTCCAGCCCTTCTTCCGTGACCCAATGCGTGCGTTGCCGTTCCGTCATCACCCAGCCGGGGGCGATGGCATTGACACGGATCTTCTCCGGTCCGAGCCTACCCGCCAATCCCTTTGTCAGGCCTATGATTCCAGCCTTGGCAGCGGTGTAGGCTGGCAGGTTGCCCTGGTTGATCATGAAGGAGATCGACGTGAAATTAATGATCGATCCCCCACCTGCCGTTCGCATGCCGGATACGACAGCCTGGGCGGTAAAGAAGTGCGGGCGAAGATTTATCGCCTGGTTCCCGTCCCAGTAATTCTCTGTCACATCGTCAATGTCATGCCGGTCATCCCAGGCGGCATTGTTGACGAGAACGGTAACGGGTCCGTTCTTCGAAATTGCCGTGGCAACAGCGTTGCGCAGGGCCTCGATGTCGGTGAGATCGGCCTTCAAATAAAACGGGCGGTTGCCGTATTTGTTGTCGAGCGCGTTGGCCAGGTCCTGTGAAGCAGCCTCAGCAATGTCGATGAAAGCAACGCGTGCACCTTGCGCGACGAAACCCTCCGTGAGGGCAGCGCCGATGCCGGACCCGCCACCCGTTATGAGCACGGAGCGGTTCTTCAGGTCGGGGAAAACGGCAGAAGGCATCATGGCTCGAACTCGCAGCAGAAGTTCCATTATTTGGAACAGTGTTTGACTATATCGAATTGATCTCGTAGGCTCCCGGAAGTCAAGATGTGACCCTGAATTCCGCACCCGGACAACTCACATTTGTGTAGTGAGCCCCGATTCAAGGTGAAGGTGCATGGAGAGCGCGAGTGAGCAAGAGCCGAACGACTGCCAGCGCCAGAGATACGGGCACACTCGGCAAAGCGGTCAGCGTGCTCGATATCATCGCCAACGCGAGCGAGCCGTTACGATTTACCGATGTTCTGCGTCTTACCCGTCAGCCGCGCGGCACGCTTCACCGGCAGATTTCAAACCTTATTGAAGAGGGCCTGCTTACAGTCAATCGCGATCAGTCCTACGGCCTTGGCCTTCGGCTGCTGCAGTTTGCATCACGGGCATGGGCGAGCAACGAATTGCGCGCTATCGCCGAACCGCATATCCGCAAACTGCACGAGGCGACGGGCGAAACCGTGCATCTCGGTGTTTTGCAGGGCACCGAGGTCGTCTACCTCGACAAGATCGAAAGCCGGCAAAATATCCGCCTCGTCTCGCGAATCGGCAATACGGCGCCAGCCTGGTGTACCGGTGTCGGCAAGGCCGCACTGTCGGCGATGGCCGATGAAGATTTGCACGACCGTATCGGCAAAATAAACTTTATCCGCTTTACACCGCATACGATTACCGATGCACCGAGCCTGCTGAACGAGATTTCCACGATCCGCAGGGCGGGCAACGCCTATGATCGAGAAGAACATGAACTCGGGATTTGCTGCGTGGCCGCACCCGTCTCGTCGACTGACAAAAAGCTCATCGCCGGCGTATCGGTGACGGGGCCCGCATACCGTATCACGCCGGAAATCCTCTCCTCCTGGGCCGGAATCACCCGCGCAGCGGCGGCAGCAATCATGCATGACATGGCGATCCAGTTCTCGCCGCGCCGTTCAGCCTGAGCGACTAGTTGCGGATGGTAAAATCCGCCTCGCGCGACTCTTCGAGAACGAGTTCGGCATTGGGCATGTCGTTGGAAAGTGCCCGTTGCTGGGCCGAGCCGACATTGTGGCCAAGGCCCAGCCAGCGCTGGACGAGACGGTTTTCGAGTTCGAGGCGATCGACTTCAAGAAAGACGGTAACGTCGAAGAGCGGCGCGAGCCGGTCCCATGGCGCCTGATCCAGAAGAAGGTAGTTGCCTTCGACGAGGATCATGCGCTGCCCGGCACGCACGATATCGGCACCGGCCCGCGCCAGATCGAGCTTGCGGTCGAATAGCGGGATGACCACATCATCGCCGATATGCCGCAGGCGGTTCAGCAGCGCCTCAAAGCCGGCACAGTCGAAGGTCGGCGGCGAACCCTTGCGCTTGCGCAGGTTCATGGCGTCGAGAATGGCGTTGTCGAGGTGAAACCCGTCCATCGGCACGACGATTGCCGCACCGGGTTCGCGAGCATTGATGGCTTCGCAAAGCGCCGCCGAAGCAGTCGATTTACCGGCGCCGGGCGCGCCCGCAATCGCGACGATCAGACGGTCGGTCCTGGCCGCCCGGGCAAGAAGTTCGGGAACGAGATCTTCGACGGTGATCATCATGGGGCGATACTCTGCGATGTTCTACGCTACCGCTTCTACCGTTCCCAACGATGCGGAGGAAGTATTTTCTTGGGACTAGCGGTCGAAGACGAGATAGTTTTCCCATGCACGCATTCTGAGCAGTATCCTGCGGATGATGGCGAGCGCCGCCATGCTTTTGGTATAAACAGCAACCTCCGCCGTTGCGCCACCCGGCAGATTATAGGCGGCGACCTCCTCGCCAAGATCGATCACCGTAATCATGCGTCCAGGCGCTTGGCGGTCGTCGGGAGCAAGAAGCGTACCCGAGGGTTCAAGCTGTCCCGTCGCCATGGTTTCAACCACGGTCTTTACCGTGCCGCGAAAGACCTGGCCTGGAACAGCTGCGAAGGAGATCTCCGCTTCGTCGCCGGCCGCGACCCGTTGCAGCGACAATTGGTTGAAGGCCGCTGCAAAGACGCGCCGGTCGGTGTGCACAAAAGTCATGACAGGACGGAGCGGCAGGGAGACGGCCATCATCCCCGGATGCAGGAACACCTGCGCCGCATAGCCATCCGTAGGCGCGCGGTAGACGCTCTGCTCGAGATCGAACTCCGCTCGCGCCACCTCGGCCTCGAGTTGTGCGACCGTCGTATCGATACCACCGATCTGCGCGTTGGCGGCAAGACGCGCCTGATCGGCCTGTGCGGCGGCGCTCGCAAGTGCGCTTTGCGCTGCCAGATAGAGGTCGCGCCGGTTGACCACCTCAGCCTCAGAAAACGGCGCATCGCCCTTCCCGCCCGCCCGCGCGTTGGCCGTCGCATGCCGGTCGTAGTCATCCTTGGCGCGGTCGCGTGAATCGCGCGCGCCATCGACGGCTGCGTTGGCAGCCTTAAGCGCCGCCTGGCGTTCGAGTGCGTCCTGCTGTGCCTTGGCCAGAGCCGCTTTCCGGTGGGCGAGCGCATATTCGAAAGGTCGCGGATCAAGCCGGAACAGGACGTCGCCCTTCTTTACATGGGTATTGGGTGCGACGGGAACATCGACCACCTGGCCGTTGACGGCCGGGCTGATAGGCGTCGCATAAAAATAGAGCCGGGCCTCGGTCGTGAATGGGTGGTTATAGTTCATGGCGATGACGATGCCGCCGATGAGAACGACGCCGCCGAGCACGGTCGTCGTCAGTGTCCACTGATTGACCGGCAGCCGCAGGAGCCGGAATGCGACAATGCAGAGAGCCGCATAAAGGAGGCAAAGGAGCGTGGTCATTTCGCGGAGGGCCCGGTAGCCTGCCGGCGTTCCAGCGCGGCAATCCGGTCTTCAAGCGCTCTCGACCCGCTAGAACCCATGCCCCATCCCCGGTCGGGCCGGTACATCATCGCCCAGATCCAGAGGAACGGCCAAATCGCGTGCAGCGTAAAGAGACTGACCCAACCTGCAGCTTCAATCGCATCCTGGTGCGGATGGTCGCGCGCCTTGGCTATCTTATAGGGAACATCGTGGATCGCGATAATGCCGTAGACGAGAGTAACTGCCAGAAAAAACAGAAGCGCGAGCGCAACATAGTCAAGCACAATATCAACCTCGCAATGGGTATATCAAATGCGAAGCGATTAGCTCGGATTGGTATGTTTAAAAAGTACGTAACCGTAACAAGGACCGAATCCCCGCCGCAAAAAAGCGGCGGGGAAGGTACCGGAAGCTGCTACCTCAGGCGGTGAGCCACTTGTCGTAATCGGAAACCAGCAGATGCAGCGGCGCTTCGTCTTCGTCGATCGACGAGAAACGGCCGATGGGCTCGCGAAAGATATTGTCGGTCAGATCGTCGTTGACAGTCGACACTTCGCCGATCAGCACGTCACCACCTTCGCCCCAGAATGCATGCCAGTTGCCCGGTAGCAGGGTTACGCTTTCACCCGGCTGCAGCTTCAGCAAACCTCCAGCTTTCAGCTTGACGATACGTCCATCTGTCGCGACTTCGACATCGGTCTTCTCATCGACACTGCCGTCGGCGTTGGAATTGAAAAGTTCGAGCACAAGCGTGCCGCCGCCGCGGTTGATGATGTCTTCCGCCTTGACGATATGGCGGTGCATCGGGGACAGCTGCTTTTCGCGCGAGATCATGATCTTTTCCGCGTAGAGCATGCCGCCGCCCTTCTTCAGGTCTTCCTGGTTGCCATTGCGGGTCGTGAACAGAAAGAGGCCGAGTTCATCGAACTTGCCCTGCCCGTAGTCGGTAATGTCCCAACCGAGGCGGGCCTGCAGAATGGCCTTTGAATCGCTGGCGGTACGCGCCTTCAATTCCTCCGGTGACCAATAAGCGAAGGGCGGCATAACATAGCCGAAAGAGCGGATGAACTTGTCGCTCTCGCGGATGATTTCATTGACTTCGGAACGCTTCATTTTTCAAATTTTTCCTTCATGTAAATTACGCAACCAGTTCGGCCGGCGGGCTCTTTGCGCCAGTCATGAAAGCGACGGCGTCGGACATCGTATATTCCTTCGGATTGATGACGCAAAGACGTTTTCCGAGGCGATGGATATGAATTCTGTCGGCCACCTCGAAGACGTGCGGCATGTTGTGCGAAATCAGTACGATCGGAAGTCCGCGTTTCTTCACGTCCTGAATGAGTTCAAGCACGCGCCGCGATTCCTTGACGCCGAGGGCAGCCGTCGGTTCGTCCATGATCACGACCTTGGAGCCAAACGCCGCGGCACGGGCGACCGCAACGCCCTGGCGCTGCCCGCCCGAAAGCGTCTCCACAGCCTGGCCGATATTCTGGATGGTCATCAGGCCGAGCTCCGTCAACTTGTCGCGCGCCCGCTTCTCCATGGCCTTGCGGTCAAGCATGCGGAACCACTTGCCCATGATGCCGGGCTTGCGGATCTCGCGGCCGAGAAACATGTTGTCGGCGATCGAAAGCGCCGGCGACAGGGCAAGATTCTGGTACACCGTCTCGATACCTGCGTCGCGGGCTTCCATGGGGGAGCGGAAGTGGATGGGCTTGCCGTCCAGCTTGATCTCGCCGTCATCGGGGTGGATAGCGCCGGAAATCGCCTTGATGAGCGAAGATTTTCCAGCGCCATTGTCGCCGATCACCGCGAGGACCTCGCCCTTATAGAGGTCGAAATCCGCGTAATCGAGGGCTGTGACCCGGCCATAACGCTTTACCAGTCCACGCGCGGTTAGAAGGGGTTCGCTTTGCATCAGCCTGCTACCTTTCTGATCCACTGATCGATTGCGACGGCAAGGATAATCAGGACGCCGATGATCAGGTACGTCCATTGCACGTCAGTGCCGTACATGCGCATTCCGAACGAGAACACGCCGACGATGAGCGCGCCGAAGAGCATGCCGAGGATGGAGCCCCGTCCGCCGAAGAGCGACATACCGCCAATCACGACGGCGGTGATGGATTCGATGTTGGCAAACTGGCCGATCTGCGGCGAAACCGAACCGTTGCGCCCGATGGAGGCCCACCCGGCCAGTGCACAGATGAGACCGGCAAGCACGTAGACAGTGATCACGACACGCTTCGTCCGGACGCCGGAAAGCTTCGCCGCCTCGGGATCGTCGCCGATGGCGTAAACGTGGCGGCCCCACGCCGTATGGTTGAGGACATACCAGAGAACGGCAATCAGAATGAGCATGGCAAAGACGCCATAGGTGAAAGTGGCCCCGCCAATATTGATCTTCTGACCGAAGAACTGGAGCAAGGGCGCGTTTGTCTCAATATCCTGGGCCCGGATCGTCTCATTGGCGGAATAGATGTATGTCGTTGCGAGGAAAATCTGCCAGGTGCCGAGGGTGACGATGAAGGGCGGCAGCTTCACGGTCGCGATAAGAAAACCGTTGATGAAGCCGCACAATGCGCCGAGCGCAACGCCGCAGAGGATCGCAAGTTCAACCGGCATTCCGTAGCGAAAGGTGAACTGGCCCATGACCACGGAAGTCAGCACCATGATCGCGCCGACCGAAAGGTCGATGCCGGCGGTAAGCACGACCAAGGTTTGCGCCGCGCCGACGATACCGACAATGGCCACCTGCTGAAGAATAAGCGACAGCGCGAAGGGCGTGAAAAATCGCGACCCGACGATGACTGCGAAGATCAGCAGTGACAGGACGAGAACGATCAGGGGTACCGAGGCCGGACTCGAGTGCAGAAAGTGCCGCAGCTTTTCGAGGGGGCTTCGCTCATGCTGGTCGAAGCTCGCGACCGTCGTCGCACTTTGCGACAGCACGCGCTCGAACTCTTGCCCGGTCTGAGATGTAGTGTTGGTTTCCGTCATGGCTGGGCCCTCCCTGAACCGCTGAAGTCGGAGAGAGGAGGTTACACCCTCCTCTCTCCCCCTGCTTGCTTTATTGCTGGCTCAAACCTGGATCAGCCCCAGCACTTGCCCATGCCGGTCTTGACATCGATGGACTCGAGGCCCTGAACCGGCTTGTCGGTGACGAGCGCAACACCCGTGTCAAAGAACGACTTGCCTTCCGTGGGCTTCGGCTTTTCGCCGGTATCGGCGAATTTCTTGATCGCCTCGATGCCGAGCGATGCCATCAGCAGCGGATATTGCTGTGACGTCGCGCCAATGACGCCGGCCTCGACGTTCTTGACGCCTGGGCAGCCGCCGTCGACGGAAACGATGAGAACGTCTTTCTCCTTGCCAACAGCCTTCAGAGCCTCATAGGCGCCGGCAGCTGCCGGTTCATTGATCGTATGGACGACGGTGATGCTCGGGTCTTTCTGCAGAAGGCTTTCCATCGCCTTGCGGCCGCCTTCTTCATTGCCGTTGGTGACGTCATGGCCGACGATACGCGGGTCCTTTTCGTCGCCGATCTTGTTGATATCGACGACGTCGATGCCGAAGCCCTTCATGAAGCCCTGATCGCGCAAGACATCGACGGTTGGCTGCGACGGCGTCAGATCGAGGAAGGCGATCTTCGCGTCCTTCGCCTTGTCGCCGAGCGTACCGGCGGCCCACTTGCCGATCAGTTCGCCGGCGAGGAGGTTGTCGGTGGCGAAGGTTGCGTCGGCGGCATCAGCAGGGTCGAGCGGCGTATCCAGTGCGATGACCAGAAGGCCGGCGTCGCGCGCCTGCTTGACAGACGAAACGATGCCGGCCGTATCGGACGCAGTAAGCAGAATACCCTTGGCGCCGTCAGCGATACACGTCTCGATTGCAGCGACCTGGCTTTCGCTGTCGCCGTCGATCTTGCCGGCGTAAGTCTTCAGATTAACGCCAAGTTCCTTGGCTTTGGCGACGGCGCCTTCCTTCATTTTGACAAAGAACGGATTGGTGTCGGTCTTGGTGATCAGGCAGGCCCCGACATCCGCCGCCTGCGCCGGAGCAGCAAAAGCGGTAATCGCCACCGCGGCGGCACCAAAAACGCTTGATTTCAGATAAATGCTTCTGAGCATGTCACTTCCTCCCAAAAAATCGCGCCAGTCCGCGATAGGCCGGCGCCCTGCCGGTCCCTTGTTCAACTCCTAACACCTCGGACAGTTATCCTCCCGGCCAAGTGTTCCGCCTAGCAAATACCACTCGCCTCGGGCTGTCAACATTAATAAATCACTCTGATTTAATATTGACACTCCGGCTTCATGCCGCCATTGTCGGTGGACATCGGGAGGAGTCCCACTTGGGCATTCGAGCTACTGAGCGGGCAGGCATGGGAGGAACCAGGCCACCGCTTCACCACGGCACAAATCAAAGCGGGATGCGCGAGCACAATGAGCGCGTTGTGCTGTCGTTGCTGCGCCAGCATGGCAGCCTTGCCAAAACTGCGATCGCCCGGATGACGGGCCTCTCGGCTCAAACGAGCTCTATAATCATGCGCATGCTTGAAGCGGATGAACTCCTGACCCGCGAAGAGCCCCTGCGCGGACGGATCGGCCAGCCACTTATTCCGATGTCCCTCAATCCGGAAGGTGCCTTCTTCCTCGGACTTAAGATCGGGCGGCGCAGCGCACATCTCGTTTTGATCGATTTTGTCGGCAACATCCGCTCGCTGTTGCATATTTCCTACGACTATCCAGCCCCTGAGCCGATCTTCGCATTTGCCGAGGAGGCGATCGACGATATGACAAAGGACCTGACGGAGAGGCAGCGGGACAGAATTGCCGGCATCGGCATCGCCGCTCCGTTCGAACTCTGGAAATGGGCCGACACGCTCGGAGGTCCACAGGAAGTCATGGATCAATGGCGCGACTGCGATATCCGCGCGCGCATCGAAGCGCTGTGTCCCTATCCCGTTTACCTGCAGAACGACATGACGGCCGCCTGCGGCGCGGAACTCGTGTTCGGCAAGACCAAGGACATCAGCGATTTCGTCTACTTCTATATCGGTTCGTTCATCGGCGGCGGCATCGTCATCAGCGGCAATCTCTATCCGGGGCGCAGCGGCAATGCAGGCGCGCTCGGCTCGATGCCGGTACCGGGACCCGACGGCGCGCCGCGCCAGCTGATCGATGTGGCCTCGATCACCGCACTCGAGAAGGTCGTCGCGAGCCTCGGCCGCGACCCCTCCCCGCTTTGGGCTTCGCCCGAGGATTGGGGGCCGATGGGCGGCGAACTCGACGCATGGATCAACCAGGCTTCCAAAGCCATCGCGCAGGCGGTTGTCGCTGCTTCATCCGTGGTGGATTTCGAGGCGGCGATCATCGACGGCTGGATGCCTGCAGACGTGCGCGCGCGAATCGTTGCCGCTGTACGCCTCCATGTCGGGACTTTCGATCTTGAAGGGCTGCAACTGCCGGCGATTTTCGAGGGGACTGTCGGCATCCACGCCCGCGCCATCGGGGCGGCCAGCCTTCCGCTCGCCGACCGCTTCCTGATCGGGCAGAAGATCTACAGGAAGGTGGACTGACATGCTCATCGGAATCCCGCCGATGCTGGGGCCGGAACTGCTTTTCACCCTGCGCTCCATGGGCCATGGGGACGAAATCGCACTTGTCGACGGCAATTACCCGGCGCTGGAACACGCAAGGCGCCTTATTCGCGCGGACGGCCTGCCGCTCATTCCCCTCCTCGACGCTATCCTGCAAGTCTTGCCCGTCGACGATTTCGTCGCGGAGGCGCTGTTTCGTGCCTCGGTAAAAGGCGATCCCGCTCTTGCAGATCCGGTACACGAAGAAATGACGCAAGTCTGTGCCCGCCGTGCCAAGGGTTTCAAGCTTGTTGCACTGGCCGGCGATGCCTTCTATGCACGTGTAAAAGCCGCGCACACGATCATTGCGACAAGTGAACCGCGGCTCTATGCCAATATTATCATCCGCAAGGGTGTCATTTATCCAAGAGAGATTGACCTATGATTTTATGTTGTGGCGAGGCCCTGATCGACATGTTGCAGCGCAAGAGCGAGGCAGGAGAGCCTGCCTTTGCACCCTATGTGGGCGGCGCTGTTTTCAATACCGCCATCGCGCTCGGCCGGCTCGGAATTGCAACGGAGTTCTTTTCCGGAATTTCGTCGGATTTTTTCGGGCAGATGCTGCTCGACAGTCTCGCCGCCAACAAGGTCGGCACCACCTATGCCCATATTTCGGAGCAGCCGACGACCCTCGCTTTCGTCCGTTTGACCGACGGTCAGGCAAGCTACATGTTCTATGACGAAAACAGCGCCGGACGTTCGCTTGCAGTCGAACATCTTCCACAGCTGGGCGACGATATAACCGCCCTACAGTTTGGCGCGATTAGCCTTATCCCGGAGCCCTGCGGCTCGACCTATGAAGCGTTGATGGCACGCGAGCACGAGAAGCGTGTGACCATTCTTGACCCCAACATTCGCCCAGGCTTCATTCCTGACCGTGAAAAGCACATGGCCCGTATGCGCCGCATGATCGCCATGACCGACATCCTCAAGATCTCCGATGAGGACATGCGCTGGTTCGGCGAGAGCGGAACGATGGACGAGATCGCCCGGCGCTGGATCGTGCCGGCGAATAAGAGCGGACCGAAACTAATCCTCGTTACCCACGGCGCCGACGGTGTCACAGGTTATACGGCGGACCTTACAGTGCACGTCTCGGCCCAGAAAGTTCCCGTCGTCGATACGGTCGGCGCTGGCGATACCTTTACCGCCGGTGTACTGGCTTCCCTTGAAGAAGCGGGCCTTTTAACCAAGAACGCGGTCACGCGCCTCACTGAGGGCCAAGTCCGCGAGGCGTTGTCGCTGGGGGTGAAAGCGGCCGCGGTGACGGTATCGCGCGCGGGCGCTAACCCGCCGTGGCGATCGGAGTTGGTGTAGTTCGGCAAACAATTCTAGCGGTCTTTTTGCTTCTGGTCGGTGGTGACAAAAGATCACAAAAACGCGACATAGCGCTGGCCCGGGAGATGGCAAGGGACATGGGAAAGGCAACGGATGACCGAGTTTACCAAGTTCGACGCATCGGAGTTTCTCGATAGCGACGACATGATTGCTGAATACCTCGCCGCAGCCCTTGAAGACGGCAATCCAGAAGTATTTATCGCAGCGCTCGGAGACGTCGCCAAGGCCCGGGGAATGGCCAAAATCGCCGAAGTATCGGGCCTGGGTCGAGAGAGCCTTTATAAAGCGCTCAGGCCCAGTTCAAAGCTTCGATACGAAACTGTCCAAAAAATTGTCAGCGCACTCGGGGTAAAGCTGACGGTTACCACGACGCGCGCTGCTTGAGCTCTCATATTTCCAGATCGAACGCGGCGGCCATCAGGGTTTTCGTATAGTTCTGGGTCGGCGTTTCAAAAATGTCCTCGGTATCGCCTTCCTCGACAATCTTGCCGTTCTTCATGACGATGACGTAGTCGGACATTGCCTTGATCACTGCAAGGTCATGGCTGATGAAGATATAGGAGAGGTCGTGCTTGTCCTGGAGGTCTCGGAGAAGATCGATGACCTGTCCCTGCACGGAACGGTCGAGCGCTGACGTCGGCTCGTCGAGTATGACCACTTTCGGCTTGAGGATCACAGCGCGGGCAATGGCGATGCGCTGGCGCTGGCCGCCCGAAAACTCGTGCGGATAGCGATTGCGCGCTGCGGGATCGAGCCCGACCTCCTTGAGCGCAGCAATTGCCCGTTTGTCGCGCTCGGCGCGTGATAATTGGGGCTCGTGGATGAACAGGCCCTCGGTTATGATTTCACCGACGGTCTGGCGCGGCGACAGGGACCCGTATGGGTCCTGAAATACCAGCTGCAATTCGCGCCGCAAAGGGCGCATGGCGGATCGGTCGAAATTGGAGATATTCTTCGAGCCGAAATGATATTGGCCGCTGCTTGGCAGGAGCCGCAGCAGCGCCCTGCCCAGGGTCGATTTGCCTGAACCGGATTCGCCGACAATCCCGATTGTCTGGCCCTTTTTCAGCCGGACGCTAACGCCGTCTACCGCGCGGAACATGGTCTTCGCGCTGGTAAAGAATCCGCCGCCAATGGCGAAGTCGACCGCGACATTGCGCCCCTCAAGGATGATTGGCGCATTGTCGGCCGGCGGCTCCTTGGTGCCGCTCGGCTCGGCGGCAAGCAGCATCTTGGTATAATCCTCCTGCGGATTTTCAAAGATATCCTTGATGCTGCCGCGTTCGACGACGTCGCCGCGGCGCATAACGACGACGCGATCGGCGAAGTGCTTGACGATGCCAAGATCATGGGTGATCAGCACGATGGCCATGCCGAAACGCTTTTGCAGTGATCGCAACAGGTCGAGGATTTGGGCCTGGATCGTCACATCGAGCGCCGTGGTAGGCTCGTCGGCGATCAGCAGATCCGGTTCGTTGGCAAGGGCCATGGCGATCATGACGCGCTGGCGCTGTCCGCCTGACATTTCATGCGGATAGCTGTTGATGCGCCGCTCCGGGTCGGGGATGCCGACGAGCTTCAACAACTCCAGGACACGCACCTTTGCCTGCTTGAAAGTCATTCCCTTGTGGTGGACGAGCGGCTCGGCGATCTGGCGACCCACAGTATAGAGCGGATCCAGCGAGGTCATTGGTTCCTGAAAGATCATGGTGATCTTCGAACCGCGCACCTCGTTAAGGCGCTTCAGCGGCAGACCGACCAGTTCCTTGCCGCGGTATTTCGCTGAGCCCGTTACCCTGCCGTTCCTGGCAAGGAGGCCCATGATGCCCATCATGGTCTGG
Organism: Phyllobacterium pellucidum; assembly: GCF_013327855.1. GTDB lineage: Bacteria > Pseudomonadota > Alphaproteobacteria > Rhizobiales > Rhizobiaceae > Phyllobacterium > Phyllobacterium pellucidum. Next base: position 251,087 of record NZ_JABUMX010000004.1, read on the forward strand.
CTCTTGCCCGAGCCGGATTCACCGACGACCGCAAGGGTTTCGCCCGCTTTGACGTCGAGATCGATCCCCTTGACAGCATTGACGTCGCCGTCGGGTGTCGTGAAGTCGACCTTCAGCCCGCGTACGGACAAGATATTTTCTTTGGTGTCCGTCATATCAGCGGTCCTTCGGGTCGAGAGCATCGCGCAATCCGTCGCCAATGAAGTTGAGCGAGAACAGCGTCAGGACAAAGAAAATCGCGGGGAAGATCAGGAACCACGGTGAAGACTGCATCTTGTTGGCGCCGGCCGAGATCAATGCGCCCCAACTCGTCAACGGCTCCTGCACGCCCAATCCGAGGAAGGAAAGGAAGCTTTCGAGCAGGATGACTTTCGGCACCACCACAGTGACGAAAACGATGACCGGACCGATCGTGTTGGGAATGATGTGGCGGCGAATGATCTGCCAATCGGTCAGTCCCAGGGCTTGCGCAGCGCCGATGAATTCGCGGCGCTTCAGCGCGAGCGTCTGGCCGCGCACGATGCGGGCCATGTCGAGCCATTCCACCGCGCCGATCACCAGGAATATCAGGATAAAGCTGCGTCCGAAGAAAACGACAAGCACGACGACGAGAAAGACGAAGGGCAGCGAATAGAGAATTTCCACAAGACGCATCATCACATTGTCGAGACGCCCGCCGATATAACCGGAGATGGCACCGTAGACGACGCCGACAACCAGGGAAACCAGGCTGGCAAGCAAACCAACGGCGAGCGAGATTTGTCCGCCTAGCATGACGCGCGCCATGAGATCGCGGCCATTGTCGTCCGTGCCGAAAAGGAAATATTCGCGCTTGACCTCGCCCGCGAGCTTCAGGGTCTTGCCGTCATTTTCGGTGGCCGTGACCTTGGTGTTTTCGAACTCGTTGGCCCGGTCGAAATAGCGCGTAACGCGGGTATCGATCGGCTGCTCGGAGCTGACGCTCGCGGTGAAGTTGTTACCATCCACGGCAAACTCGTTCAGCTCGACGCGAGCCCGGCTTGCTACGCCCTTCATCACGTCGTTGAGGGTATCGGCCTTCGGATAGGCCTCGAGGCTCGGACCCATGTTTACGTAGGACGGAAACACCTGGTCATAGGTGTGGCTCAGGAAATAGGGACCGACAAAGGAAAATATCGTGATAAGCGCAAGCATGACGCAGCCGGCCATCGCCGCGTAATTGCGGCGAAAGCGCATGACTGCAAGTTGGAACAGGCTGCGACCCTTTGATTCCTCTGGAGGAATGGTGGTAGTGGGAACATCGATCAGATCAGTCATGACGGACCCTCGGATCAAGAAGGCCGTAGAGAATATCGACCACAAGATTGAAAACAATGACGAAAATGGCGACGAGTACGACCGTTCCCATCACTAGCGTATAGTCGCGATTAATTGCGCCCAGAACGAAATAGCGACCGACGCCGGGAATTGTGAAGATGGACTCGACGACCGCCGAGCCAGTCAGCAAGGCGGCGGCGCAAGGCGCGAGATAGGAAACGACCGGCAGGAGCGCGCCGCGCATGGCGTGGGTTACGACCACCACCTTCGCAGGCAGGCCGTAGGCGCGCGCGGTGCGGATGTGATCCGCATGGAGGGCCTCGATCATCGACCCGCGCGTAAGGCGAGCAAACACCGCGAGCTGGGGCAGGCCCAGCGTGATCACCGGGAGGATGAGGAATTTAAGCGATCCGTCGCCCCAGCCGCCGGCCGGAACCCAGGCAAGCATGAGAGCGAAGATCAGGGTCATGATCGGGCCGACGACAAAATTTGGCACGGTGACGCCGGTCGTTGCCACGGACATGACGAGGAAATCGATAAAACTGTTCTGCCTGAGCGCCGCGATTGTTCCGATCAACACACCGCCGATCAAGGCAAACAGCAAGGCGTAGGTACCAAGCTGGACCGAGTAAGGAAGACCTTTGCCAATGAGCTCGGCAATGGTGTTGTCCTTATAGATGTAGCTCGGCCCGAAATCGCCGGTAACCGCGTTCTTCAGGTACTGCAGATATTGGTTCCATAGCGGCTGATCGAGATGGTAGGCCCGCATCAGGTTTTCCATCGTCGCCGGCGGCAAAGGTCGTTCCAGGTTGAATGGTCCGCCTGGCGCAAAGCGCATGAGGAAAAAGGAAATCGTGACGACAATAAACAGCGTCGGCACGGCGCTCGCCAGTCGGCGAAGGACGAAATGAAACATCGAACTAGTCTCTTCTTCTTGTCGGAACAGTTCAAGAATGAGGTTGTGTTTCTCTCAACTTGAAGACTGCATCATCCCGTTGCACCGCGCAAATGGTTCCGCTCGGCCGACCCATGAGGATCACCGGTTTGGCGCTCTTGACTGTTGTTCTGTCGGAACGTGCCGCATTGCGAGCCGGGCAAACGAACGGCGCAACCCGGGAAAAACCGGGTTGCGCCCACGATGCTATTCGACGCTCAGATACTTGCTCAGATGTTCATTGTTGGCGTTGTCACCCCAACCCTTCACCTTGTCGGAGACGAGCCAGAGATTGGCATCGTTCATCAAGGGGGCGATGGGCTGATCCTTCATGATCAGCGCCTCGGCCTCATGCAGGATCTTGGAGCGGGCCGCGGGGTCGCGCTCCTCGTAGGACTTCTTCATCAGCGCATCGAATTCGGGGTTTTCATAGTGCCCGTAATTGAAGGTCTTGTTGGTGCTGACGTTGAGATTGAGAAAGTTCTCGGCGTCGGCATAGTCGGCGGTCCAGCCGGCGCGCGCAACGTTGAACTTGCCGCCTTCCTGCAGGTAGGCGTAGTGCGACGAAATATCGAGATTCATCAGCGTTACATTGGCGCCGAAGGTCTTCTTCCACATGTCGGCGACGGCTGTCGCAACCTTCTGGTGGTTCGGGTTGGTGTTGTAGCGGATTTCGATGTTGAGCGGCTTGCCGCCCTCGCCGTATCCGGCTTCCTTCATCAACTCGATAGCCTTGTCTTCGCGGTCAAGCTGCGACATTCCGGCGAAATCGGCCTTGGACGGCTCGCCATAATTTTCAAGGCCCGGAGGAACCAGCGAATAGACCGGAAGTTTCGTGCCGTCGTAAATGTCCTTGGCGAGGAAGTCGCGATCAACCGCCATCGACAAGGCGCGTCGCACGCGGGCATCGTTGAAGGGTTCGGTACGCGTGTCGAACGGATAATAATAGGTCGCGGCGGCAGGCGTCACATGAACCTGCTTCGGATTGGCGTCGCGCAGGCGCTTGATCTGGTCGGAGGAGAAATTATAGACGAGATCGAGTTCGCCGGCCTCGTAGCGGCGCAGGCCAGCGGCCTGGTCTTCGAGCGGGTAGAAGATGACCTTGTCGAGCTTTACGTTGGCAGCGTCCCAGTAGTTTTCGTTCTTCACGACCGTGAGGTGGTCATTCGGAACGTGCTCCACCAGCTTGAAGGCGCCATTGCCGACCAGCTTGCCTGGCTTGACGAATTCGGCGCCGTTCTTCTCGAAGCTCGCCTTGTTGACTGGCAGTGCGGACTGGTGCGACAGAAGTTCGATAAAGAAAGGCGTCGGGCGTTCCAGCGTGATTTCAAGCGTCTTGTCGTTGACGGCTTTCATGCCGAGCTGGTCCACCGGCATCTTGCCCTTGTTGATCGCTTCGGCATTCTTGATCGGATAAAGAATGTTGGCATAGCCGGCAGCCGTCTTCGGGTCTTCCTCACGCTGCATCGAGAAGATGAAATCTTCAGCAACGACCGGCGAACCATCGGACCACTTGGCGTTTTCACGCAGCTTGAACGTATAGACGAGGCCGTCGTCGGATACAGTCCAGCTTTCGGCTACGCCCGGAACGATCTTGCCATTGGCGTCATAGATCGTCAGGCCTTCGTAAAGATCCTTCAGTATGAAGGCTTCGATATCGATGGAAGTCTGTGACTGATCGAGGGTCTGCGGCTCACCGCTATTGCCGCGATGCAGCACGGCTTCGGCCAGCGCCGGGCTTGCCGCCATCATCAGCGATCCAAGCAGCATTGCCGCGCGGATATTCAGTTTCATAAAGGTCATTTTTCTTTTCCTTCCCCTCTAAGAGAATTGCGAAGGCATGAACAAATGACAAAATTTTCCCAAACGCAAGGAGGGTATAATACTTTAGTCGTAATATTTTGATCCCACGGGGCTTACGAGCACGTCAAAAAATTGTTGCACCATATGGACCAAATGGTCATTTGGCGGCGCTTTATCGGGAAAATGCGGCAGATTCGGAATCGGGACAAAACAACCGCGGATCATGTGGAAAACTGCTGTCTAGGACACGATTTCGGACGCGAAACCCATCGGATCGGCTGCCGGATAGCATAAATTCGTAGCACTTAGGTCGTATTTCATGGCTCCCACCTCCTGTTGCATAGTGGGTTACTCAAGACTTTTTCATAATGAATTTTGAAAGCGGCCCATGCTTAACGTCGATTGGAACGACCGGAACGGCGGAATGCCGCCACGCGAAACCTTCTGGAGCGCATACAGCTTCATTATCATCGTCATCTTGCTCATCGCAGCCGGTGGAATCGCGCTTTATTTATTCGGCGAAGACCTCTTGAATGGTCGTCCGTCGAAGGGCGTTGCGGGCCAAGCTCAGAACGGGATTTCACCGGAATTTTATGGGCGCTTCGATATTCAGCCCTTGCCTGCCGAGGTTGCGGGCAGCGGTTCCATGGCCAGGAATCTCGCCATCCTCGTAAGAGAACCGTGCGATTGGCAAGCCACCTATAAGTTTACGGACGACCTTCGCGAAGAAGGCTATCGCCGCGAGGCCGCGAAGGTCTTTCTGGCGTTTACCGCCAAGTGCAATCCCTCTGACGTCGCGCTCTACAATGCCGCGGACATATTGTACGGCCTGAGCGATCTGGATGCGGCGTTGAAGGTGTCGAACGATCTCATCGTTATGTCGCCCGATTTGGCCCAGAACCATTACATGAGGGCACAAATTCTCGAGGACGCCAAGCGCTACCAGGAAGCCATAGACGAGTACGACTCGACAATTGGCCTGACCGATGATCTGAAATCGCTCAACAGCACCGTTTTTCGTAGATTGTCGCTGAGCTATGCGGCTCTCGGTCAATATTGCCAGGCCATCACGCCGATCCAGACATGGATCTCCATTGATCCATCTGAAAACGACACTCCGCGCACCCAATCGATCATCAAGGACTATAGCCGCAAGGGTAAATGTGCCGAAAGCTATGCCACGGGCAGCGATCGATTTCCCACCCAGGGCAAGGATGTCATCACCGCCCAGGTCAGTGTAAACGGCGTGACCGGAACATTCGTCGTCGATACAGGTGCAAGCTCAGTCTCGCTCAGCAAATCGTTTGCCGAGAGGGCCGAGATACGCCTTGGACGCGATCACATGGTCCGGTTGCAAACGGCGAACGGGATCGCCATGGCGCAGCGCACTTCGCTGGAAAAAGTGAAGCTTGGAAAAGTCGAGGCCGACGATGTAGCAGCTGTTGTTCATGCCGACGACCATGCCTTGGGCGAGGGTACCGACGGCTTGCTCGGGCGCTCGTTCCTGTCGCGCTTCGACGTAACGTTCGGCGCCAAGGAATGGCGCATCGAGAGCAAGAAGCAACGCGACTGATTTCCCTGGCCAGACAGAGCGGCTAGTCGCTTTTGTGGCCGGTAGTCCGAATTGTCCGGCGTGACGTATACTCATGAGCGGTGAGTCGCTCGTTCCAGTACGAGCTTCACTTCACGCGCAAGTTGGAAGGGGTTGTGGTTCCAATGTCGGCAGTGGCCATTCTAATTATCGCGACGATCGCATTCTCGGCGGTTATGGCGGTGGCGTGGCTGGTGCAGCGGGTCACTGGCAACGATGGATGGGCCGATGCATTCTGGTCCTTCGGTGTCGGAACGATAGCGGCGCTCGCCGTTTCTGCCTCAAGCGATATAGTTTCTGCCGACCGCAAATATCTGGTCATTGCACTCGTCCTCATCTGGTCCCTCCGACTCGGCGGCCACATTCTCGTCCGGACGTTGAAGAATGGCGACGATCCCCGCTATGTCAGGCTGCGGCACGAATGGGGACCCAATGCCGCTTCGCGCATGTTCTTCTTCCTGCAAAGCCAGGCCTTCGCCGGGGCGATGCTCGTAATCTGCGTCTACGTAGCGGCTTCACGTCCCGATGCGGAGCTCGAATTTCCGGATTATCTCGGCGCGCTGATCATGCTTGTTGCGCTTCTGGGCGAGGCCATCGCCGATTGGCAGCTAAGAAAGTTTGGCAGTGATCCCGCCAACTACGGCAAGGTCTGCGATGCCGGACTTTGGGCATGGTCGCGCCATCCCAACTATTTCTTCGAGTGGCTTGGATGGACTTCCTATGTCTTTATCGGTGCCGATTTCGACGGCGACTATGCCCACGGCTGGCTGACGTTGGTCGCGCCCGTCCTGATGTATGTGCTTCTGCGTCACGTTTCCGGGGTTCCGCCACTCGAGCAGCACATGCTGGCAACACGGGGCAGTGCCTTTCGCGACTACCAACGGCGCACCAGCATTTTCTTCCCGCGCCCGCCACGTTGACCAGTCAGTCGACCGCCTCGGTATCGCGCAGCAAGGCTTCAAGGGTTTCGAGCCGATCCGCCTCGATGGGCGGTTTGTCCCAGCGCAGGCGAGAGATACGCGGAAACCGCATGGCGACGCCCGACTTGTGGCGCTTCGAACGATTGAGCCCCTCGAAGGCGACTTCAAGCACAAGTCCATGTTCGGGCTCGGCCCGCACCGACCTCACCGGGCCAAAGCGTTCGGTGGTGTTGTTGCGCACATAGGCGTCGAGCCGTTTCAATTCCTCGTCGGTGAAACCGAAATAGGCCTTGCCGACAGGCACGAGATGCGGCTCCGTCTCAGGACCCGTCCAGACCGCAAAAGTATAGTCCGAATAGTAGCTCGAGCGCTTGCCATGGCCGCGCTGCGCGTAAACGAGCACAGCGTCGATGATGAACGGATCGCGCTTCCATTTGAACCACGGCCCCTTCGGCCTGCCGGGAACATAGGATGACGAGCGCTGCTTGAGCATAAGTCCTTCAATGATCGGATGTGGCGGGTTGCGCCGCAGTTCGACAAGATCTTCAAAACCAGCAAATGGAACGAGCGGTGATAGATCGAAGCGCGTTGGGTCGAGTTTCTTGACGAACGTCTCGAGGCGTTCGCGGCGCTCGGCAAAGGGTAAAGCGCGGACATCATCAGGTCCGTCGAAAAGAATATCATAGACCCGCACGAAAGCCGGATGCGTTTCAAGTTGCCTGACCGAGACCGCCTTGCGGTTCAGCCTTTGCTGCAGGTCGCCAAATGCACCAATCTCGATACCGTCTACGGCACTGCGACCGACGAGAAGTTCGCCATCGAGCGTGCCTTCGAAATCCATGGCATCGGCGATATCCGGGAAGGCATGGGAGATATCGTCTCCCGTGCGCGAGTAGATGCGCCTTTGCCCGCCCTCCGCCGTCAACTGCACGCGGATACCGTCCCATTTCCATTCCGCCGCATAGTCTTCAGCATTGATGCGGGTATAGTCTGGCTCCTCCAGCGGCGTCGAGAGCATGACCGGACGGAAGGGAGCGGCTGCAAGACTTTGCGGCTTCTCCGCGGTATTTTCCAGCCAGGCGAACAGCGCCTCATAGGGCGGCTTCAACCCGTGCCAAAGTTCCTCGATCTCTACGACATCGACATTTCCGAACTGCGCCAGCGCCTGCTTGGCAAGGCGCGCCGACACGCCGATACGCAGGCCGCCGGTGGCGAGCTTGATCAGGGCATAGCGTGCCGAAGCGTCGAGTTGGTCGAGCCAGCGCTCGACCAGTCGGAGGGCGTCGCTGCGCGATGCCCGAGCGAGAGATGCGACGACATCGCCGAGCGAAGGCGCCGCATTGGCGCGCACCGCCTCATCCGCCGACCAGACAAGCGAAATGGTCTCGGCAAGGTCGCCGACATAGTCGTAGGAATAGGCGAAGAGCTGCTCATCGATGCGCTCATTTACCAGCGCGCGCAGCATGGCCGGCTTGACATTGGCAATGTCGAGATCGCCAGTGATCGCCGCTAGCGCAAGACCGCGATCGGGGTCCGGCGTCACGCGGAAGTAATCGACCAGCAAGGTGATCTTGCCGTTGCGTGCCGGGGTAAGAACAAGCCGGTCGAGGAGTTGTGCGAATTCTTCCATCAGTCGCCCTCGTCCTCATAGCCGACGAGATGCAGCGGCCGCGCCGCGATATGGTTGAGGTCGCACCAGCGCACCAGCGCCTCCTCGCGGCCATGGGTGACCCACACCTGCTTCGGCCCGAGATCGCCGATGGTCTGCGTGAGCTCATCCCAGTCGCAATGGTCCGAAAGGATGATCGGAAGTTCGACGCCCTGCTGACGCGCCCGCTGGCGGATGCGCATCCAGCCCGAGGCGAAGCATGATACCGGATCAGGAAATCGGCGGGCCCAGCGGTCGAGAAACGCCGATGGCGGCCCGACAATGATGGCTCCGCGAAAATCGGAACTTCCGTTCTCGACCGTCGCGGGCGCAAGCTTGCCGAGGTGGATGCCCTGCGACTGGTAATAGTCGCACAGCTTTGCCAGCGCGCCATGAATGTAGATCGTCTGGTCATAGCCCGCATCGCGGAGCATACGGATAACCCGCTGCGCCTTGCCGAGCGCATAGGCACCGACGAGGTGCGAACGCTCGGGAAACTGCTCGACAGATTTCAACAGCTTGGCGATCTCATCGCGACTGTCTGGATGGCGAAAGACCGGCAAAGCGAAGGTTGCTTCGGTGATGAAAACATCGCATGCAACTGGCTCGAAACCGAGGCAGGTCGGATCAGGACGCCGCTTGTAATCACCCGAGGCAACGATCCGCATTCCTTCCTTTTCAACAGCAATTTGGGCGGAACCAAGCACATGCCCCGCCGGATGGAAACTCACGGATACGCCATTGATTTCCGTGGTCTGACCAAGCTCTGCTGCCTGGGTCTGGCCGGCGAAGCCCGCACCATAGCGCAGGGCCATGATATCGAGCGTCTGCCTTGTGGCCATGACCTTCGCATGTCCAGAGCGGGCATGATCGGAATGTCCGTGAGTGATCAACGCGCGGTCAACTGGGCGTACCGGATCGATATAGAAATCACCGGCCGGCGAGTAGAGCCCGGCGGGGGTCGAGCATAGGAGTGCTTCGGGGCGCATCATTGCAAATTGGGAGCGCGATAAAGACACCCCCCTCTGTCCTGCCGGACATCTCCCCCACAAGGGGGGAGACCATATTGATGCAAACGAAATTCTTCTTCCGCGAACGTCGCCGGTTGATTGCGAGATTTCTGCAAGTCGATCTCCCCCCTTGTGGGGGAGATGTCCGGCAGGACAGAGGGGGGTAATATCACCATCATCATCTCATCAATCACTTGGATCTTGCGACAACGAACATAGGTCGCATTTGGCTCCGTACAATCCTGACAAAGAAAACTTGGCGCATCGACACCGCGCCATTACATTCGCGCAAGTGAGCACCAGCAAAGCCGCCATAGCCGAAACCGGCACACCCCTATTGCCGCCGGCCTTTCTCAACTGGTTCCAGTCGAAGGGCTGGTCGCCGCGCGCGCATCAGCTCGAGCTTCTCGAGGAGGCGCAGGCGGGAAGATCGACGCTTCTGATTGCCCCGACCGGCGCCGGCAAGACCCTCGCAGGATTTCTGCCCGCTCTCGTAGACCTGTCCACCCGCGGCAAGAGCAATGCGCCAAGCCGCGGCGTCCATACGTTGTACATCTCGCCGCTGAAGGCCCTTGCCGTCGATATCCACCGCAACCTCGAAAAGCCGATCGACGAGATGGGCCTCGATATTTCGCTGGAAACACGCACCGGCGATACGCCCACCTATAAGCGTCAGAGGCAAAAACTCGCCCCCCCGGACATTCTGTTGACCACCCCCGAGCAGCTCGCTCTGCTCATATCCGGCAAGGATGCCGGCAAGTTCTTCGAAGACCTGCGCTACGTCATCCTCGACGAGCTTCATTCGCTCGTCACCTCGAAACGTGGTCATCTGCTTGCCCTCGGCCTGGCACGCCTGCGGCAACTGCAGCCCGGATTGCAAACGGTGGGCTTGTCCGCGACCGTCGCCGACCCAGACGGATTGCGGCGATGGCTGCTGCCACAGACTGAGGACGCGCCACAAGCGAGCCTCGTGACCGTGGAGGGCGGCGCCAAACCCCATATCACCATCCTAGATACCGAGGACCACGTGCCTTGGGCCGGACATTCGGCGATCTATGCGATCCCCGGTATCTATGAGGCGATCAAGGCGCACCGGACAACACTGATCTTCGTCAATACCCGCAGTCAGGCTGAGCGCCTGTTCCATGACCTTTGGATGGCGAACGAAGACAACATGCCAATCGCCGTGCACCACGGTTCGCTCGATGTCAGCAAACGCCGCAGGGTCGAACAGGCGATGGCCGCTAATACCCTGCGTGCCGTCGTGGCCACCTCGACCCTCGACCTCGGCATCGACTGGGGCGACGTCGACCTCGTCATCCATGTCGGCGCGCCGAAGGGCGCCAGCCGCCTTGCGCAGCGCATCGGCCGCTCAAATCACCGCATGGACGAGCCGTCGCGCGCGATCCTCGTTCCCGCAAATCGCTTCGAGGTCATGGAATGCCAGGCCGCGCTCGATGCGAACTACATCGGCGCACAGGATACCCCGCCGCTTGGAGCGGGTTCGCTCGACGTGCTGGCGCAGCACGTTCTCGGCATGGCCTGCGCCGCGCCGTTCCGCGCCGACGATCTCTATGCTGAAGTGATCACGGCCCTTCCCTATGCCGAACTGGCGCGCGAAACCTTCGACCGGATCATCGATTTCGTGGCAACCGGCGGCTACGCCCTCAAGAGCTATGAGCGCTTCGCCAAGATAAGGCAGACCGCCGACGGCACATGGCGGGTGACGCATCCGCGATTTGCCCAGCAATATCGGCTCAATGTCGGCACGATCATCGAAGCTCCGGCGCTCAATGTCAGGCTCGTCCGGCAAGGGAGCAAGGGCGCTGTGCGCGGCGGGCCGGTTCTCGGCAAGGTGGAGGAATCGTTTATCGAAGCATTGTCGCGGGGCGATACCTTCTTCTTTTCCGGGCGCGTGCTGCGATTCGAAGGCATTCGCGAAAACGAGTGCCTCGTATCGAAAGCGGACGGCTTCGACGCCAAGATTCCCTCCTATGCCGGTGGCAAGTTCCCGCTGACCACCTATCTCGCGGATCAGGTGCGAGGAATGCTCGCCGACCCGAAGCGTTGGGGCGCGCTCCCGGATCAGGTGAGCGATTGGCTGCGCATCCAGAGGGACAGGTCGATCATTCCACAACCCGGCAGCCTGCTTGTCGAGACGTTCCCGCGCGGCGAGCGCTCCTATATGGTGGCTTATCCCTTCGAAGGAAGACTGGCGCACCAGACGCTCGGGATGCTTTTGACCCGGCGTCTTGAACGGGCCAAGGCGCGTCCACTCGGTTTTGTCGCAACGGACTATGCGTTGACGATCTGGGGCATGCGCGACATGGGCCGCATGTTCAAGAAGGGCGAACTGCCGCTGGCCGAGCTTTTCGATGAGGACATGCTGGGCGATGACCTCGAAGCCTGGCTGGCGGAAAGCTGGATGCTGAAGCGCACCTTTCGCAACTGCGCGCTGATATCGGGCCTTGTCGAAAAGCGTCATCCCGGGCAGGAGAAGACGGGCAGGCAGGTGACGGTTTCGACCGATCTTATCTACGATGTCCTGCGCGAGCACGAGCCGGATCACATACTTATTCAGGCGACGCGGGCCGATGCGGCGACCGGCCTTCTCGACATTCGCCGACTTGCCGATATGCTTGGGCGAATCAAGGGCAATATCGTTCACAAGGATCTTGATCAGATCTCGCCGCTTGCCGTTCCCGTCATGCTGGAAATCGGCAGGGAACGCGTTCCGGGCGAGGCGCATGAAAGGATCCTCGAGGAGATTGCCGACGAGCTTACCCGCGAGATGGAACAGAAGTGAATCCGGCATTCCACACAACGAAGACAGCACTCCACGGCTCGGCGCAGATTGCCGTTGCGGGACATCCGGCGATCGGGGATCCCTCAGGCGCGCTGTATCTCGAAGACGACCGTGTCCTCATCGTTTCGGATCTGCACTTCGAGAAGGGATCGTCGTTCGCGCGGCGCGGCATGATGCTGCCGCCATATGATACAGCGTCGACGCTCGCGGCGCTTGCCAAGGTGATGGCGCGCTATGATCCGGCCTGCGTCATCAGCCTCGGCGACAGTTTTCATGACGGCAAGGCCGCGGCGCGCCTGCCAGAGGTCTATGCGGCGCAGCTTGCCGCATTGATGGCGGGGCGCGAATGGATATGGATCACAGGCAACCACGACCCCGAACATCCGGCCGACCTTCCGGGCGAAACCTTCACGGAACTTGCATTCGGCAATCTCATTTTCCGCCATGAGCCCTCGAAATTCGCGTGCCGCGGCGAAATTGCCGGACACCTCCACCCGGCAGCCAAGGTGGTGCACCGCGGCCAGTCAGTGCAGCGGCGCTGCTTCGTCAGCGACCATTCGCGGCTGATCATGCCGGCATTCGGCGCCTATACGGGCGGGATGAACATTATGAGCCGCGCATTCCACGGCCTCTTCGATATCCATGCCCTCACCGCCTATATGCTCGGGCGCGCCCGCGTCTACGCGATGGCCGGCAAGGCGCTTTATCTTTAGATTGGCAACCGCCCATCCTCTTTCAGCGTGTCGAGCACGATAGCGGTTTTGACATTCTGAACTGATTCATGCGGCAGCAATACCTCATTGACGAAAGCGGAGAGCGCCCGCAGATCAGGCGTCACTACCTTGATAAAGTAATCCATTTCGCCTGTGAGCGCATGGGCCTCCATCACTTGCGGCAATCTCGAGATAAGGTCGGAGAAGCGCCGGGCGTTGTCGCGATTGTGTGTCGCGAGCGTCACCGAAATAATGTTGACGATGCCAAGGCCGAGTTTTTCGCGGTCGATCTCCGCGCGGTAGCCGCGAATATAGCCCTCCTCCTCAAGGCGAGACCGGCGGCGCGAACATTGCGAGGGCGAGAGATTGATCTTTTCCGAAAGTTCGTTGTTTGTCAGCCGTCCATCTTCCTGCAAGCTGAACAGTATCTTGCGGTCAAATGCGTCAAGATGCTCCATTCGTGCTCCTTGTAACGCCAATATGCATACAACGTGCATTATTTACGCCCAGACGGCGTTGAAATGCAAGCACCATGCGGCTGATTTGCGCGATAATGAGGGTGGTACATGGAGGATGATATGGGACCGTTTCCGCACGACGCACCGAAAGCCGCAATCACCAAGGCAAACCCAGCTGGCACCGACGGATTCGAGTTCGTGGAATTTGCCCATCCCGAGCCGGAAAAGCTCGAAGAGTTATTCGCACGCATGGGCTATGTGCCGGTTGCGCGCCACAAGAGCAAGAACATCACAGTTTGGCGCCAAGGCGACATCAATTACGTTCTCAACGCCGAACCAAATTCTCATGCGACCAATTTCGTCTCGAAGCATGGCCCTTGCGCCCCTTCCATGGCCTGGCGCGTGGTCGATGCCAATCATGCCTTCAATCACGCGGTCGCCAAGGGTGCGACCCCGTATGAAGGCGAGGACAAGACCCTACACGTTCCTGCCATCGTAGGGATCGGCGGTTCGCTTTTGTACTTCATCGAAACCTATGGCGAGCGCGGATCGGCTTACGACGCCGAATTCGAATGGCTCGGCGAACGCGATCCGAAGCCGGAAGGCGTCGGGTTCTATTACCTCGACCACCTCACCCACAATGTCTATCGCGGCAACATGGACAAATGGTGGGCATTCTACCGCGAGCTCTTTGGCTTCAAGCAGATCCACTTCTTCGATATAGCCGGGAAGCTGACGGGGCTCGTCTCCCGCGCGATCACGTCGCCTTGCGGAAAGATCCGCATCCCGCTCAATGAATCGACGGACGACAAGAGCCAGATCGAGGAGTATCTGCGGAAATACAAGGGCGAAGGCATTCAGCATATCGCGGTCGGGACAGAGGCGATTTACGAAGCTACCGACAAGCTGTCCCTAAACGGGCTCAAATTCATGCCCGGCCCGCCTGAAACCTATTATGAGAAGTCGCACGAGCGTGTGCAGGGCCATGACGAGCCGATCGAACGCATGAAGACGCACGGCATTCTGATCGACGGCGAAGGTGTCATCGATGGCGGCACGACGAAGATCCTTCTGCAGATTTTCTCCAAGACCGTGATCGGCCCGATCTTCTTCGAATTCATTCAGCGCAAGGGCGACGAAGGCTTTGGCGAAGGCAATTTCCGCGCCTTGTTTGAATCGATCGAAGAAGACCAGATCCGGCGCGGCGTCATCAAGATCGAAGCGGCGGAGTAGGTAAAGATTTAGGCTGGAACTCCGGACACTTTACCCAACGCGGTCCCGAAACCGATGACTACAGATAACCGCGAGACCCGTCCGGCGATTAACGAGGTGATCCCGGCCTTAGCCGATCAGGATGCGCCGCGGCAAAGGCACCGATCGCATCGCAACGGGCAGCGATGGCATTGACGCGCTCCAGACGTTCGATTTTGGCTCCCCAGCGCCTCGCATTGAAGACCTGCGGCACGAGGCAGAAATCGGCCATGGAAGGGGTATCGCCATGGCAAAAGTGCCCGGTTTCGGGGTGGTCGAGCATGGTCTCGAATGCGCCCAGACCTTCAGAGATGAACTTATGCATCCAGTTGCGCCGCGCCGCTTCATCGCCCCCTGCAAGCTGCATGACATGCGATGCCACACCCAGATTGCAGACGGGATGGATTTCCATCGCGATCGCGTAGGAAAGCGCGCGAACCCGTTGTCGCCCCAAAGGATCGTCAGGCAGGAAGCGAGCCTCGGGGTGGGATTCGTTGAGGTATTCGATGATCGCAAGCGACTGCGTCATCATATGCCCGTCGATGGCGAGCGTCGGCACGAGCCCCTGCGGATTGCGACAGAGGTGATCGATGCCTTTATGCTCCTGGCTCAAGAGGTCGACCGGCACCCTGTCATACTCACGCCCGAGCATGTTAAGGGCAATGCGCACGCGATAGCTCGCCGACGAGCGCCAATAGTCATAGAGGATGGCTTTAGCGCTCATGGCGGGTCACCTGCTGTTCGATGGCGCCGAAGATCGAATGGCCGTATGCGTCTTTCATCTCTATGCGAACTGTGTCGCCGAAACGCATGAATGGCGTTCGCGGACTGCCGGTGGCAATCGTCTCGATCATCCGGATTTCTGCGATGCACGAGTAGCCGGCGCCATCCTCTTCAATGGGTTTGCCCGCTTCGCCGTCAAGCTTGTTCGACACCGTCCCCGATCCGATGATCGTGCCGGCGCAAAGCGGGCGTGTCTTCGCCGCGTGGGCAATCAACGTCGGAAAATCGAACGTCATGTCGATGCCGGCGTTGGCGCGGCCAAAGGGCCGGCCGTTGAGATCGACGCAGAGCGGCAGGCGCACTTTGCCGCCATCCCAGGTCTCGCCGAGTTCATCGGGTGTGACCGCCACGGGCGAGAAGGCCGACGACGGCTTTGACTGATAAAAGCCGAACCCTTTGCCAAGCTCGGCCGGAATGAGATTTCGCAGGCTGACATCGTTGACCAACATGATCAGGTGGATCGCGGCCCGCGCTTCGTCGAGACCCGCGCCCATGGGCACGTCGTCGACAATCACCGCAACCTCTCCCTCCATGTCGATGCCATAGGCTTCGTCGGCCATGCGGATGGGTTCGCGCGGAGCAAGGAAACTGTCGGACCCACCCTGATAGATGAGCGGGTCGGTCCAGAAGCTCTCGGGCATCGGCGCATTGCGCGCCTTGCGGACCAGTTCGACATGATTGACATAGGCTGATCCGTCGGCCCACTGGTAGGCGCGCGGCAGGGGCGACAGCGCATCATGTTCGTGAAAGCGCTCCAGGGGAACAGCCCGCAGTTCAAGGCTGGAGGCAAGCGCCGCGAGGTGCGGGGCGATACGCGACCAGTCGTCAAGCGCGGACTGCAACGTCGGCGCGAGGAACGAGGCATCGGTATAATGGGTCAGATCCCTCGACACGATGACCAGTTTGCCATCGCGCGTTCCATTATTGAGAGAGGCGAGTTTCATTTACTTTACGATCTCCTCCGACCAGTCGCCTTCCGGCGTCCCGTTGAACCGCTTGCGGAGACCTTTCCAACAGTCGGCGTAATTGTCTTGCAGCGTCGGCGTATCAGCTGCATAGCGGGTAAGGTGCTGGGGGAAGCGCGTCTCGAACATGAAGGCAAGCGTGTTGTCCAGCCGCTGCGGCTTGAGCTCCACCGTGGATGCCTTGTTGAACCCCATCGTGTCCGGTCCATGCGGCAGCATCATGTTGTGAAGGCTTATGCCCCCAGGCACGAACCCCTCCTCCTTGGCATCGTATTGACCATACACCAGCCCCATGAATTCGGACATGATGTTGCGGTGGTACCAGGGCGGCCGGAAACTGTGCTCGGCAACCAGCCAGCGCGGCGGGAAAATAACGAAATCGACATTGGCCGTTCCCTCCTCGCCCGACGGCGCGGTGAGCACGGTGAAGATCGATGGATCGGGATGATCGAACAGGATCGCTCCGACCGGCGAGAACGTGCGCAGGTCATACTTGTAGGGCGCATAATTCCCGTGCCAAGCGACGACGTCCAACGGGGAATGATCGAGTGTCGTCTGATAGAACTTGCCGCACCATTTCACATGCAGACGGCAAGGAACTTCCTTGTCTTCGAAGGCTGCAACCGGTGTCTTGAAGTCGCGCGGGTTGGCCAGGCAGTTGGCACCAATCGGACCGCGATCCGGCAGGGCGAATTTTGCCCCGTAATTCTCGCAAATATAGCCCCTGGCCTCGCCGTCAGGCGCCGACACCTTGAACATCATCCCGCGTGGGATCACGCAGATTTCCGAAGGTTCGATTTCGATTTTGCCCATCTCGGTGAAAATGTTGAGCTTGCCCTTCTCGGGCAAAAGCAGCATTTCGCCATCCGCATTGTAGAAGTAGTCGTCGTCCATGCCAGTATTGAACGCGTACACATGTGCGGACATGCCCACCTGACCGTGGACATCGCCAGCCGTGGTCATGGTGCGAATGCCATCAATAAAGTTGATGGAATCGCGCGGTATTGGCGTCGGATTCCAGCGTAACTGTCCAATCGGCAATTCATGGTCATCGAGGTTTGGCGCGGTCTTCCAGTGCTCACGCTTTGCGGGCGAAAAGCGCCCGCTATGCTTGACCGATGGGCGAATGCGATAGAGCCAGGATCGCTCGTTCGTGCCGCGCGGCGCGGTAAAGGGGGAGCCGGAGAGTTGTTCGGCGTAGAGCCCGTAAGCGCAGCGCTGCGGCGAGTTTTGTCCCTGCGGCAGGGCGCCTGGAAGCGATTCCGTCTCGAAGTCGTTGCCGAAGCCCGGCATATAGTGAAGAGCCATGATCGAACCTCCAATTTAGTTGCAATTGTGACGATCTATTTTGTAACTATCAATGACAATCGGGATTGTGGACATGAAAAGGAAGATCGACATCGACCCGCCGCTTATACTGGAGGCGTTCACCCCATACCGTCTCAACAAGGCGGCAGAAGCCGTGAGCCATCGTTTCGCGAGCCTTTACCGGGATCAGTATGGACTGACACGGCCGGAGTGGCGAACACTTGCAACGCTGGGCCAGTTTGGCACCATGACCGCCACGGCGATCGGGACTCATTCGTCAATGCACAAGACAAAAGTCTCGCGCGCCGTGCTTGCCCTCGAACAGCGGCGCTGGCTGTTGCGAAAGCGCGATGAGACCGACCGCCGTGTCGAAAATCTTGTGCTGACGCCGGCCGGGCGGAAGGCCTATCTCGACCTTGTGAAAGTTGCGCATGACTTCGAGGCCGAACTGCTGCAGCAACTGGGACCGCGTGGAGCAGCAGCGTTGAAGAATGGCCTCGAGGCGCTGGAGAAACTCGCGGGATAGACCGCTGGAAGCGGCGCCGCAATTGATATGGGCAACGATCTCGCATATATGATGCGTGATGCTTGATGCGTGATGAGGGGCAAGACGATGCGAACAACGCTTGCAATAGATGATGACGTCCTAGCGGCGGCCAAGGGCCTCGCGGAGCGCCAGCGCAAAACTGTAGGTGAAGTCATATCGACACTCGCCCGCAAAGGTCTGCAAGCTCCAACGGCACGTCAAGCGATGCGAAACGGCGTGCCGCTCCTCCCAGCAGGCACCAATTCCACGCCGGTAACGATGGAACTGGTGAACCAACTTCGCGATGAATTGCCGTGACGCCATATCTCCTGGACGTCAATGTGCTGATTGCCCTATTCGATCCCGCACATGTCCATCACGATCCTGCACATGAGTGGTTTGCTGATATAGGACGGTCCAGTTGGGCCACTTGCCCAATAACCGAGAACGGTGCGATCCGTATTATCAGCAGCGCCCGCTACCTTAACTCACCGGGCACGCCAGCCGCGGTTGTTGCGCTTCTGGCCGGATTACGTGCCATTCCGGGTCATGTCTTTTGGCCAGATGACATCAGCTTAATGGACAATTCCATTGATCCGTCGCGGCTGTTGAATGCCGGTCAGGTCACGGATACATACCTCCTGGCGCTTGCTCAGGCACACCAAGGGAAATTGGCGACCTTTGATCGGCGCCTCGTAACCGATGCGGTACGGGATGGCCGAAATTGTCTGCATGTCATTGGCGAACGAACCACTTAGCTCTTCAGCCTGTACCCCGTCCTGAATATCCAGCGCAGGATCAGAATGCACGCGAGGAGAAACACGGCTGTCATGACAAGGCTCGTTCCGATATGCACATCTGAAAGGCCAAAGAAGCTCCAGCGAAACCCGCTGATAAGATAGACGACGGGATTGAACAGCGTCACGGTCTGCCAGAATGGCGGCAACATGTCGATCGAATAGAAACTACCGCCGAGAAACGTCAGCGGTGTGATGATCATCAGCGGCACGAGCTGCAGCTTCTCAAAGCCATCCGCCCAGATGCCGATAATGAAACCGAACATACTGAAGGTTACCGCTGTCAGCACCAGGAACAGCAGCATCACGAAGGGGTGTTCGATGCGCAGCGGTACAAATAGCGCCGCAGTCGCAAGGATGATCACCCCGAGAATGATCGACTTCGTCGCCGCAGCCCCGACATAGGCGATCACGATCTCCACGTAGGAGACAGGTGCCGAGAGGAGTTCGTAGATCGTGCCGACGAACTTCGGGAAATAGATGCCGAACGACGCGTTGGAAATGCTCTGCGTCAACAGCGACAACATGATCAGGCCCGGCACGATGAACGCACCGTAGCTTACGCCGTTGATCTCGGGGATACGGCCGCCGATCGCCGAACCGAAAACCACGAAGTAAAGGCTCGTCGACAGAACCGGCGAAATGACGCTCTGCATGAGCGTGCGCCAGGTGCGATGCATTTCGAAGAGATAGATCGCCTTGATCGCGTAAAGGTTCATTTGCGTTCCCTCACCAGGTTGACGAAAATTTCCTCGAGCGAACTTTCCCGCGTCTGAATATCGCTGAAGCGGACACCCGCCTTGTCGAGATCCTTCAGGAGCGCCGTAATGCCCGTTCGTTCCTTGCGGGTATCGTAGTGATAAACGAGTTCGCTCCCGTCGGGCGAAAGTTCAAGCCCGTAGGCCGCCAAAGCTTCGGGTATTTCCTCGCGTTTCTCCTGGAGAAGCAGGCGCAACTCCTTCTTGCCGAGCGACCGCATCAATGCGTCCTTCTCCTCGACGAGAATGATCTCGCCATGGCTGATGACGCCGATTCGATCGGCCATCTGTTCGGCCTCCTCGATATAGTGCGTCGTGAGGATGATGGTGACGCCCGATTCGCGCAGCGCCCGCACCACATTCCACATGTCGCGCCGCAATTCGACATCGACGCCAGCGCTCGGCTCATCGAGAAAAAGGATTTCCGGCTCGTGCGACAGCGCCTTGGCGATCATGACGCGCCGCTTCATGCCTCCCGAGAGCGTCATGATCTTGCTGTCCTTCTTGTCCGATAGCGAAAGTTCCTTGAGGATCTTCTCAATGTGGGCGGGATTGGCGGGCTTGCCAAAAAGGCCGCGGCTGAAACTGACCGTTGCCCACACGGTCTCGAATGCATCTGTCGTCAACTCCTGCGGCACGAGACCGATCTTGGAACGCGCCGCGCGGTATTCCTTGATGATATCGTGACCATCGGCGAGGATTGTGCCGGAGGTCGGATTGACGATGCCGCAAATCGTGCTGATCAGCGTCGTCTTGCCAGCGCCATTCGGCCCGAGCAGTGCGAAGATTTCGCCGTGGCGGATATCGAGATTGATATTCTTCAGCGCTTCAAAACCGGACTCATAGGTTTTGTTGAGGCTGGAGACGGAAATGGCTGAGGACATGAAGCTTCCCGGGGAGGACTTTGGGTTTGAATGCGGCGAGCGAAACGAAACCCTTTGGCGGAGGCCGCCAGGGGAATGGTGTTCCTTATATGGGGTTAAGCCGGGATTTTCAAACCACCTCTCCTGACATTCGGCGTCAGCAGAGCCCAAAAATTGAGAAAAAGGCCCAGACGATACCGGGCCTTCAATTGTTAAGCCTGTTCGCCGCGCACTTCCTTCATGCTCGGCAGGAAAATTGTGAGCAGGCCGAGGAAGGGCAAGAACGAGCAGATCATGTAAACGTAGTCGATGCCCTTGTTGTCGGCGACGAAGCCGAGCACCGCCGCCGCTATGCCGGCCATGCCGAAGGCGAAGCCGAAGAAGATGCCGGCAATCATGCCGACACGGCCGGGCACCAGTTCTTGAGCGAAGACAACGATCGCAGGGAAGGCTGAGGACAGGATAAGGCCGATCAGGACCGTGAGGACGCCTGTCCAGAAGAGGTCCGCATAGGGCATGATCAGCGTGAACGGCAAGACACCGAGAATCGAGAACCAGATCACGGCTTTCGTGCCGATCTTGTCACCAATCGGCCCGCCGACAATGGTGCCGACTGCCGCTGCGCCAAGGAACAGGAACAGCATCATCTGGGACTGCTGCACCGAGATCCCGAACTTGTGGATGACATAGAATGTGTAATAGCTCGATATGCTTGCGAGATAGATGTTCTTGGAAAAGACAAGCAAGGTCAGGATGATCAGCGACATGGCAACTTTGCCGCGCGGCAGTTTGAGTTGCTTGCTTGCAGCCGGCCTGTTCGCGTTGGCCTTGCGATAGCGTTGGTACCAGTTGCCGACCTGATAAAGGACGATCATTCCGATGAGGGCCGCGGCGGAAAACCACGCAATGCTCTGCTGGCCGCGAGGCAGCACGATGAAAGCTGCGAGCAGCGGACCGAGTGCGGTACCGAAATTGCCTCCCACCTGAAAGAAGGATTGCGCAAGACCGTGGCGGCCGCCCGAGGCAAGACGTGCCACCCGCGATGATTCCGGGTGAAAAATGGATGAACCAATGCCGATGAAGGCTGCGCCGGCAAGAAGCATGGCGTAGTGGGTTGCGACCGAAAGAAGTCCGAGGCCGACGAGCGAAAACGCCATGCCAACCGGGAGCGAATACGGCATGGGCCGCTTGTCGGTATACGTTCCGACAATCGGCTGCAGCAGCGAGGCGGTGACCTGGAAGGTCAGCGTCAGAAAGCCGATCTGCTTGAAATCGAGACCGTAATTTTGCTTGAGCATCGGATAGATCGCGGCAAGTAGCGACTGCATCATGTCGTTGAGCAAATGGCAGAAGCTGACGGCGAAAATTATCGCAAAGACGGTCGTGTCAGCGGAGGTCCGCTGTGCGGGCAAGGTCGTATCGGTCATCAAGGCGTTCCATCGAAAAACAAGGGCGTCGTCGCAAGGATTGCCCGCCCTTTTTCAAACTGATATATCGGTTGCCATCAACCTGCTTTCGTGGTTTGGTCCAATTCTTTCGCAAGTGGGCCAAAACATGCGTTACCAAACCTTCGTTGCGCGTAATGCCGCCGGGTTGGAGCTCGAACAGTTGCACAGGTTGCGGCTGCAATGGCTGGAGCAGGCCGAGGGTGATGTTTTCGCGCTGGCCACGCTTTATCCGTCAGGCCACCACATTCCCGACCACCACCATATCCAGGCGCAATTGCTCCACGCAATTTCCGGCGTCGCGATGGTGACCACGAAATTCGGCCGCTGGATGGTGCCTCCGCACCACGCGCTGTGGCTGCCGGCCGGCGTCGAACACGCGGTGGACATGCTTGGCGATGTTTCGATGCATTCGATTTATGTGCGGCCGGATGCCGTGGCGGGATTGAAGGATCACCTGCACGTCGTCGGCCTGACACCGCTGATGGACAATCTCATTCGCGAAGCAGTCGCCGTTGCGCCCGAGAGGCAGGCGGAGGAACGCACGATGTTCGTCATGGGACTGTTGTTGCATGAGATTCCGAACCTTGAGGAGCGCCCACTTGGCCTGCCGTTTCCCGAGGATCGGCGGCTTGCCATGCTCTGTCGGGGTTTCCTGAAAGATCCCTCACCGCACACCAATATCGACAATTGGGCGGACCGGCTCGGCATGAGCCGGCGCACGTTTACCCGTATGTTCCGCCGCGAAACAGGATTAAGCCTCTCGACGTGGCGTCAGCAGGCCTGTCTGCTCGCGGCCCTGCCCCGCCTCACCGAGGGCGAACCTGTGACCAGCGTGGCACTTGATCTCGGCTACAGCGTTCCTGCCTTCACGACCATGTTCAAGCGCATGCTGGGCGCTCCGCCGCGCCACTATCTTCACTCCGCCGCCTGAACGCGGGGGCCCGGAACATAGTTGAGGATCGGACCCAGCCAACGCTCAATCTCTTCAACCGGCATGGATTTGCGCTTCGCATAGTCAGCCACCTGATCGCTCTCGACCTTGGCAACGCCGAAATAATAGGATTCCGGGTGAGCGATATAGATGCCCGACACGGAGGAGCCCGGCCACATCGCATAGCTTTCCGTCAGCCGCACGCCAATCTTGTCTTCCGCGTCAAGCAGACGAAACAGCGTATCCTTTTCTGTGTGGTCCGGCTGCGCCGGATAGCCGGGAGCGGGACGGATGCCACGATAGGGCTCGCCGATAAGTTCATCCGCCGCAAATGTTTCTTCCGGCGCATAGCCCCAGAATTCCTTGCGGACGCGCTCGTGCATGAGTTCGGCAAAGGCTTCGGCAAAGCGATCGGCGAGCGCTTTGACGAGGATCGAGGAATAATCATCATTTGCCCGCTCGAACCGTTCGGCGATGGCGATTTCCTCAATGCCTGCCGTGACGACGAAGCCACCGACATAGTCTTGTGCACCGCTCGACACCGGCGCGACAAAATCAGCAAGAGCGAGATTCGGCCGGCCATCGCGTTTTGAAAGCTGCTGGCGCAGCGTGAACAGCGTTGCGATCTCCTTATCTCGGGCGTTGTCGGCAAAGAGGCGAATGTCATCCCCGACGGACCCTGCGGGCCAGAACCCGATGACAGCCTTTGGATTGAACCATTTCTCATCGATGATCTTTGTCAGCATCGCCTGCGCATCCGCAAAGAGTTGGCGCGCCGCCTCGCCTTGTGCCTCGTCCTGCAGGATCGCAGGATAGCGACCCTTTAGCTCCCAGGTCTGGAAGAAAGGCGTCCAGTCGATGTAGCGGGCAATTTCCGCAAGATCGTAATTTTCGAAAACGCGTGTGCCCGTGAATTGCGGCTCGGGCGACACATAGGATGACCAGTCAACCTTATGCGCGTTGCCGCGCGCCTTCTCTAGGCTCAACCTTTGCTTGTCGGCTTCGTTGCGGGCATGCGCTTCCGCAACCTTCTCATAGTCCGCGCGGATCGTATCGACATAGCCGGGCTTGGCATCCATCGACAGAAGGTTCGAAACGACACCCACCGCCCGGCTTGCATCGGTCACATATACGGTCTGGCCATTGCTGTAGCGCGGATTGATCTTGACGGCCGTATGCACACGGCTCGTGGTTGCGCCTCCGATCAGCAGCGGAACATCGAAGCCCTCGCGCTCGAGTTCAGACGCAACATGGACCATCTCGTCGAGCGAGGGCGTGATAAGGCCCGAAAGGCCGATAATATCGACATTCTCGTCGCGCGCTGTCTGCAAAATCTTCGTTGACGGCACCATGACCCCGAGATCGATGATCTCGTAATTGTTGCAGGCGAGGACAACGCCGACAATGTTCTTGCCGATGTCGTGGACATCGCCCTTGACGGTCGCCATCAGCACTTTGCCGGCACTTTCGCGTTTTCCCGATCCGCCATTGGCAAGCTTCTCTGCCTCCATGTAGGGCAGCAGCACGGCGACGGCCTGCTTCATGACGCGGGCGGATTTCACTACCTGCGGCAGGAACATCTTGCCGGAACCAAACAGGTCGCCGACAACGTTCATGCCGGCCATCAGCGGTCCCTCGATGACGTGAAGCGGGCGCTCGGCCCGTGCGCGCGCTTCTTCGGTGTCGGCTTCGATGAATTCGGTTATGCCATTGACGAGCGCGTGTTCGAGCCGCTTTTCTACGCTCCATTCGCGCCAGGCAAGATCGCGCTCGCGTGCTTCCCTGCCGGCCGAGCCCTTGTAGCGCTCGGCAAGGTCGAGCAGGCGTTCAGTCGCATCGTCGCGCCGGTTGAGGACCACATCCTCGCAGGCGTCGCGCAATTCCGGATCGATCGATTCGTAAACCGCCAATTGTCCGGCGTTGACGATACCCATGTCCATGCCGGCCTGAATGGCATGGTAGAGGAAAACGGCGTGCATCGCTTCGCGCACCGGTTCATTCCCACGGAACGAGAAGGAAAGATTGGAAACGCCGCCGGAAATATGAGCGTGCGGCAAGGTCTGCGTGATCTGCCGTGTGGCTTCGATGAAGGCGACGCCATAACCGTTGTGTTCTTCGATGCCGGTAGCGACCGCGAAAATATTCGGGTCGAACACGACATCCTCGGGCGCGAAACCAGCCTCACGTGTCAGGAGTTCGTAGGCGCGCGTACAAATCTCCACCTTGCGCTTGAGCGTATCGGCCTGGCCCTCGGTATCGAACGCCATGACGACGACAGCCGCCCCATAGGCGCGAACCTTCCTTGCATGAGCGATGAAGGCGTCTTCACCTTCCTTCATTGAGATCGAATTGACGAGCGGCTTGCCCTGGACACATTTGAGGCCGGCCTCGATCACGTCCCACTTCGACGAATCGATCATTACCGGCACGCGTGCGATGTCGGGTTCGGCGGCGATCAGATTGAGGAAGTCGACCATGGCCTTCTCGCTGTCGATCAGTCCCTCGTCCATGTTGATGTCGATGATCTGCGCGCCATTTGCGACCTGGTCGCGCGCAACATCGAGCGCCGCCGGCAGATCGCCTGCGGTAATCAGCTTCCGGAACTTCGCCGAGCCGGTAATGTTGGTGCGTTCGCCAACATTGACGAAGGCGATATCCCTGGTCAGCGTGAATGGCTCCAGGCCCGATAGCCGCATATGGGTTTCGGTCTCGGGAATGGGGCGCGGCCGGTATTTGCCGACCGCTTCAGCAATGGCTCTTATGTGTTCCGGAGTCGAGCCACAGCAGCCGCCGACAATGTTCAGCAGGCCGTCCTTGGCGAACTCTTCGAGTTGCGCCGCCATCGCTTCAGGACTCTCGTCATATTGACCGAATTCATTCGGGAGCCCTGCATTGGGATAGGCGCACACGAACGTATCGGCGACTGCCGCGATCTCGGCCAGATGGTCGCGCATGGCACTGGCCCCGAGCGCACAATTGAGACCGATGGTGAAGGGCCTGGCATGACGTACGGAGTACCAGAAGGCGGTCGGCGTCTGTCCCGACAGGGTGCGTCCGGAAAGATCTGTGATGGTCCCGGAGATCATGACCGGCAGGTTGATTGCCTTTTCCTCGAAGACTTCCTGCGTCGCGAAGATGGCAGCCTTGGCATTCAGCGTGTCGAAGATCGTCTCGATGAGGATGATGTCGGCGCCACCGTCGATCAATCCCCTCACCTGTTCGGCATAGGCCGCTCGTAGGGTATCGAACGTCACCGCGCGGTAGCCCGGGTTGTTCACGTCAGGCGATATCGATGCCGTGCGGTTCGTCGGTCCGAGCGCGCCCGCAACGAAGCGGCGCTTGCCGTCCTTCTGCTCCGCCTTCAGCGCGGCGCGGCGCGCAAGCCGGGCGCCATCGCGATTGAGCTCATAGACCACGTCCTCCATGCTGTAGTCGGCCTGGGCGATCGTGGTCGAGGAAAAGGTATTGGTCTCGAGTATGTCGGCGCCGGCCATGGCGTAGGCGTAGTGGATGTCTTCAATCGCCTGCGGTTCGGTCAAGATGAGAAGATCGTTGTTGCCCTGGAGGTGGCAGGCGCAATCGGCGAAGCGCTCGCCGCGAAAGTTTTCCTCCTTCAGGCCGAGGCCCTGGATCTGCGTCCCCATGGCGCCGTCAAGGATAAGGATTCGCTCTTTTGCTGCCTGCGTCAGCGCTGCAAAAACCTTGGAACCGTCGCGGGGTGCCGCTTCCGGGCCGAGCAATTTTTCGCCAATGGTTTCAGATGCAATACCCATGACTCGAAATGCCTCATAATGATTTTTAGAGAGGCGCCACGGTCACATAAAGATATCTTTATGTCAACAAGTCAGTTCTAATGGCGGCAAAAAATGTCGCAACGCCGCGCAGGCGCGCACCATCCTGCCGACGCGGCCCTCGCGATGCTCGTCCAAGACATAGAAATCGCTCGGTTACTTGTTGAGAATGAGTTTGCCCTGGCGCGTGATCTTCAACCGATACAAGGAGCCGCCATGTTCGATACCAACTTCCTTATTGCCTTTGAAAAGCACCTCACTACCTAGGACGCGGAATTCAGGCGCTGATGGCTGGACAGGCGCGGCAGGTCGCGAGACAGGATTTGGAAGGCGGACCTGAAGGTCGATGACCTGGCGGCGGGACATTTTGAGCCTCTCGTTGAACGGCAACCCACGTCGGTCGCCGTTCAATAAACTTGATAACTATACTCATATTTAATCCGAACACTCAGATCAAGTCAATCAGTCGAAAGTCAGACAACATCGCTGGACCCGGATTTCAGTCAAAAAGAAAGGCCCTTGCGGGCCTTTCGATCGCAAGCTGGACAGACCAGCCTTAATCAGAACGGTGAATCCGGGAAGTAGAATTCCTTGGCGTTGTCCTTGGTCACAAGGGTTGCGTCGAGGATGTACTTGCCGCGCACCGGAACCTGATCGTAGAAGTTCGCAACCGTCAGTTCCATCGCCGTTGCAACCATTGATGGTGGGTAGAGAACGTTGATCGGGGTCATCTTGTCGCCGTCGGCAACGCGCTTGATCATGTCCTTCATGCCGGCGCCGCCGATGACCATCTTGATGTCGGTGCGCTTGGCCTGATCGATGGCTTCGAGCACGCCAACCGCCATGTCATCGTCCTGGCACCATACGGCGTCGATCTTCGGGAACTTGGTCAGATAGTCCTGCATGATCTTGAAGGCATCATCGCGCGACCAGTTGCCGAACTGCTTGTCGAGAACCTTGATCCCGCTGCCGGCAATCGCATCGTCGAAACCCTTCTGGCGCTCTTCGTCAATGACGATCGGGAGGCCGCGTATGACAACGACGTCGCCGGTCTTCAACGTATCCTTCAGGTATTCACCCGCGACGCGGCCGAGCTCCGGATTGTTGCCGGCAACGTAGAGATCCTGGATCGTCGGATCGGAAAGAGCGCGGTCAACGACCGTCACGAAGACGCCCTTTTCCTTTACCGCGCGGATCGGATCGGTCAGTTCGTCCGAATTGTGCGGCAGGGTTACGAGCGCGTCGATGCCTTGTGTGGTCAGGTCTTCAAGCGCGTTTGCCTGCGCAGCACCGTCCGGCGAAGTCTTGATGGTGATCTTCAGGCCTGGGTGAGCGGCTTCTAGAAGCTTGGCGGCCCGTTCTGCATGATAGACGACGCCGCCGGTCCAGCCGTGGTCGGCCGCAGGTATAGAGACGGCGATATTGACCTTCTTGTCCTGCGCGTAGGCGAAGGTCATCGTCGAAGCGAGCGCCGCTCCAACAAGACCGATCAATAGTTTACGCATTTGTCTTCTCCCAATTTTCTGCTCGGGCCTTGATTGCGGCGCGGTGGGTGGCCCTGTTCCCCCGTCCGGTCTCGTTGCGGTGGCCCTGCCACCGGTTTGCCTCTGCCAGCGTCACGCCTTCTTCTTCTGCAGCGTGCGCTGCACCAGCATGGCGATGATGATGATCGTGCCCTGCACCGCACCGATCAGGTATTCACTGACAATGTTGGAGAGCACCATGATGTTGCCGACGACTTCCAGCATGAAGGCGCCGCAGATCGTTCCCCAGATGCGGCCGACGCCGCCGCGCAGCGCCGTACCGCCGATGACGACGGCAGTGATCGCCTGCAATTCCCACAGCATGCCCGTTGTCGTCGTCGCTGCGCCGAGACGCGGCACGTAGACGACGACCGCGATGGCGACGCAAATGCCCTGAAGAATATAGGTCATGGCGCGTACGCGGTTGACATGAATGCCCGAATAGCGCGCGACGTCTTCGTTCGAGCCGACAGCAATCACGTGGCGGCCAAAGGACGTCTTATAGAGAATGAAGGCGCCAAGAACTCCGACGATGATGATGATCCAGACCGGTATCGGCAGGCCGAGAAACACGCCGGTGTAGACGGGCCGGAACATGTTGCGCATCGCGATCGATTTCATGGCGATCGAGCCGCCATCCGCCAGCCACACGGTCACGGAGCGAAAGATCGCCATGGTGCCAAGCGTTACGATGAAGGGCTCGATCTTGCCGATGGTGATCACAGCACCATTGAGCAGACCCGCCAGCGCACCGACGCCGATGGCAACAACGACGCCTGCCGCAAGCATCGCCATGTCGCCATCGACCGCACCTGAATTCAGGAACAGGATCATGATGCCGGCGACGAGCGCCGCCATCGAGCCGACCGAAAGATCGAGCCCGCCCGCGGAAATCACGAAAGTCGCGCCAACGGCAATGATGGCGATGAATGACGAGCGCGTTAAGACATTGAGCAAGTTGTCGATCGAAAGGAAGTTCGGGTTGACGAGCGCGCCGAGGACGAACAGCGCCGCCAACGCCAGGAATGGCGCAACCGCCGTCTTGTCGAGATCCGCCAGTTTGCGGCCAAAACCGCGTGTGTCGGTGATTACCTTGGTGTCGCTCATGCGTTCCCCGCACTGTAAAGCTCTGCTTCGTTGATCTTGACGCCGGTGGCGTAGACGACGATCTCGTCTTCCGTCATCGCGTCGCCGGTAACCTCGCCGACAATGCGCGACGAACGCATGACGAGAATGCGGTGGCAGATGCCGATGAGTTCCTGCATTTCGGAGGATATGACGACGACGGATTTGCCTGCCTTCGCGAGATCGGCAATGAACCTGTAGATCTGTTCCTTGGTGCCGATGTCGATACCGCGCGTCGGCTCATCAATGATGACGATGCTCGGCTCAAGCAGCATCATCTTGGCAAGGAGCAGTT
Source organism: Phyllobacterium pellucidum (assembly GCF_013327855.1). Lineage (GTDB taxonomy): Bacteria > Pseudomonadota > Alphaproteobacteria > Rhizobiales > Rhizobiaceae > Phyllobacterium > Phyllobacterium pellucidum. Next base: position 280,630 of record NZ_JABUMX010000004.1, read on the forward strand.
TCTGCTGGTTGCCGCCTGAAAGCTGTCCAGCAAGAAGGTCGCGCCGGCGCGCCCTGATGTCGAAATCAGCGATTGCCTTGTCGAGGCTCTTGTCCTCGCGCTTGCGCTCGATGAGCGGCCCGTTGGTAAATTTGCCGAGCGTCGCCAACGTCAGGTTGGTGCGCAGGTCTTGGGCCAGCAAGAGGCCTTTGCCCTTGCGATCTTCACTCAGGTATACGATGCCCGCTGACATGCTGTCGCGCACGCTGTGAAACTTGACCGGCTTGCCATTGAGTTTGACCTCGCCATGGGCAGTGCGCAGGCCGACAAGACCCTCGAACAATTCCGTGCGCCCGGCGCCGATCAGGCCTGCGAAGCCGAGGATTTCACCCTTGCGCAAGACAAAGCTCGCATCGCTGGCATAGCCCGGCACCTCAAAATTCTTTACCTCGAGAACGTTTTGCCGAGTCGCAGTCTCCTCGCGTTCGGGATAGAGCTTCGACATGTCGCGCCCGACCATGAGGCGCGCCATGTCGACTGGCTGCAGTTCGGCCGCATGGCGGGTTGCAATCAGCTTGCCGTCGCGCAACACGGTGATGCGGTCGGCGATTGCCGCGACTTCCGGCAGGCGATGCGAGATATAGAGCACGGCGACGCCCTTGTCGCGCAGATCGCGGATGACGTTGAGCAGGGCTTCCGTCTCGAAGGGCGTCAGCGAGGCAGTGGGTTCGTCGAAGATGACGACACGATGCGGCACCTGCAGGGCGCGCGCGATCTGGACCAACTGGCGGCGGGCAATCGATAGCCGCGCAATCTGCGTCGTCGGCTCAATTTCTGCACCGAGGCTGCGCACCGCTTCTGCGGACTGACGGTTCATTTCGCGGTCGTTGACCATCAGACCGCGCTTCAGTTCCCGGCCCATGAAGATGTTCTGGGCAACCGTCAAATCCGGCGCGAGCAAAATCTCCTGGTGGACGAGCACGAGGCCGCGGTGTTCTGCATCTACGGGACCGTTGAATATGACGGGCTCTCCGTCAATCGCCACCGTTCCACGCGTCGGCGCAAGGTGGCCGCTCAGGAGCTTCATCAGGGTCGACTTGCCGGCGCCATTCTCGCCGATGATGGCATGCACCTCGCCCGGCATGACCGACAGGGTTATATCGGTCAGGACCTCGACCGGGCCGAATGCCTTGGCGATGCCACGCGCCTCGAGGACGGGGAGCAAAGTGCTGGTCTCTCCTGTGGGTGCCACGCTCATGATTGGCACCTCCCTCTGTCCTGCCGATTGCCCATCACAACTTCGTCCAGACGCCGCCGGCTTTCGACGATTTCACCGCGGCTTCGATGAATTCCATGCCTATGAGACCATCTTCCACGGTTGGGAACACCACATCCTTTGGCGCCTTCTTGCCGGTGCGCGCAGCGATGATCGCCTGCGCCGCCTCGCTGTAAATATTGGCGAAACCTTCCAGATAGCCTTCAGGATGGCCACTTGGCACGCGCGTCAGGCGCGCCGCCTCGGGCGAAGCCCCCGCCCCGCCCCGGGTCAGCAACTGCTTGGGCTTGCCGAATGGCGTGTACCAGAGATAGTTCGGGTCGGCCTGGGTCCATTCGAGACCGCCCTTGGTGCCGTAGACGCGCAGCTTGAGCCCGTTTTCGTTGCCGGGCGCCACCTGGCTTGCCCAGATCATGCCCTTTGCTCCACCGTCAAAGCGGAGCAGGATTTGCACGTCATCGTCGAGCACCCTGCCCTCGCCGAAACTGGTCAACTCGGCACATAGCTGCTTGAGCTTCAGCCCCGAAACGAAACAGGCAAGGTTATACGCGTGCGTGCCGATATCGCCGATGGCTCCGCCAGCACCCGAGCGTTTCGGATCGACGCGCCATTCGGCCTGCTTGGAACCCGTGGCCTCGGTCTTTTCAGTCATCCAGTCCTGCGGATACTCAGCTTGCACCACGCGCAGGTCGCCGAGCAGACCCTTTGCCACCATGGCCCGCGCCTGTCGGATCATCGGGTACCCGGTGTAATTGTGGGTGAGGATGAACAGCTTGCCGCTCTTGCCGGCAAGCGAGACCAGTTCCTTGGCTTCCTTCACCGTCGTCGTTAGCGGCTTGTCGCAGATGACATGAATGCCGGCCTTCAGGAATGCCTTGGCGGCTGGAGCGTGCATGTGGTTGGGCGTGACGATGGAAACCGCCTCTATGCCGTCCGGCCGCTTGGCCTCCTCCTTGGCCATATCCTCGAAGGAGGTATAGGCGCGGTCCTCGGCGATGCCGATCTCGCGTGCCGACGCCTTGGCTCGTTCCGGATCGGACGATAGGGCGCCGGCGACCAGCTCATATTGATCGTCGATACGCAAGGCGATGCGGTGCACCGCCCCTATAAAGGCGCCTTGCCCGCCGCCGACCATGCCGATGCGAATGCGGCGTGACGGCGGCTTTTCCTTCGATGCTCCGATGACCATCTCGTTCCCCTTACTTCAAGCCAAGTATGCGGCGATTTGCGGCCTCATCGGTGCCGGCTCCGGCAAAGTCGTCGAACGCGCGTTCGGTCACACGGATGAGATGCGCATTAATGAACTCGGCGCCCTCGCGTGCACCATCCTCGGGGTGCTTCAGCGCGCATTCCCATTCCAGAACAGCCCAGCCATCAAAATCATGGGCGGTCAATTTCGAGAACACCGCGCCAAAATCCACCTGACCGTCGCCCAGCGAACGGAAGCGACCGGCGCGGTTGACCCATGATTGGAACCCACCATAGACACCCTGGCGTCCCGTCGGATTGAACTCTGCATCCTTGACGTGGAACGCCTTGATCCGCTCGTGATAGATGTCGATGTAGTCGAGATAGTCGAGCTGCTGCAGTACGAAATGCGAGGGATCGTAGAGCAGATTGGCACGCGTATGATTGTTCACGCGCTCCAGAAACATTTCGTAGCTTATGCCGTCATGGAGATCCTCCGAAGGATGAATTTCATAGGCGGCGTCGATACCCTGCTCGTCGAGATAGTTGAGGATGGGGGTCCAGCGTTTGGCAAGTTCATCGAACGCTGTTTCGACCAGACCGGCCGGACGCTGCGGAAACGGATAAATATACGGCCATGCAAGGGCGCCGGAGAAGGTCGGCATGGATTTCAGGCCGAGATGTTTTGACGCCCGCGCAGCGCGCTTCAATTGATCAACCGCCCATTCCTGACGCGCCTTGGGATTGCCATGCACTTCCGGTGCTGCAAAGCCATCCATCATTTCGTCATAGGCGGGATGAACCGCCACGAGCTGCCCCTGAAGATGGGTGGCAAGCTCGGTGATGGTCAGGCCATGCGCCGCCGCAGTACCGGCGAGTTCGTCGCAATAATCCTTGGAATCCGACGCTTTCTTCAGGTCGATCAAGCGCGCATCCCAAGCCGGAATCTGTACCCCTTTATAACCGAGGGATGCGGCCCATCCGCAGATGGCATCGAAGGAATTGAACGGCGCCGCATCGCCCGCGAACTGTGCGAGAAAAATGGCTGGTCCCTTGATCGTCTTCATGAATTCCTCCCTTAAGTCTCCTGCCGTCAGGGCATGTTGTCCCTGAGAAAAATATCGATGCGAATGTGCTCTTGCCCCGGAACGATGGGGCGTCCCTCGCGCAGCGCCGTCAGGATGCGTGCGGTGCTGCGCGCCATATGGCCTGCATCCTGGTTGATAAGCGCATCGACGGTGCCACGCACCAGATGCCGCCGCGTCGAGGGCGTCAGTTCGTGGGCAACGAAAATCACGTCGGAGACGTGGCCGCTTGCCTCAAGCGCCTTGATCACGCCCGCCTGTCCGCCGCCGGCATTATAGATTGCGACAAGATCCGAATGGTCCTTCAAAAGCGCGCCTGCCGCCGCTTCGACGCGGGCGTTCTCGTCGCGGGCTTCGCGCACCGGCAATACTTCGAGGTTCGGGTACTCGCGTGAAATGATCTGCTCAAAGCCAAACTGGCGTTCGATGTGATCGCGCAGGGCGAGCGACCCCGCGATCATGCCGACTTTGCCCTCGCGCGGCCCGACAAAGCGGCCAATGAGCGAGGCTGCCGTGCGACCGGCAGCAAAATTGTCGATCCCGACATAGTGGGCGCGGCGGGAATTCGGAACGTCCGATACGAGTGTCAGTACAACGACCCCGGAGTCAGCGAGCGCGTTGATCGCCTCGGTCACGGCCGGATGATCAAGCGCGACGACGGCGACGCCATCTATTCCGGAAGGAAGGCTTTCCAGCGCCGCTGCAACGGCGACGCCGTCAAAGGTATCGACATGCTCGATCGAAAGTCGCACGCGCTCCTGCAGCTGGCGCTCGCGGGTTGCGCGAAACTCAGCGTCGAGGTTCTGCATGAATTCGTTTTCGCCGGTCGGCAAGATGATGCGGAAGTCGTAGTCACGCACGCGTGCAAGGCGCGAGGCATGTGGGTCCGACAGGAAACCAAGCTGTTTTATGGCCGCATTGACGCGCTCGATGGTGCGTGCATGCACGCCCATCCTCCCGTTCACGACGCGATCAACCGTTGCGAGACTTACACCGGCTTCTCGGGCGACGTCTTCAAGCGTCATTTTCCCCACGAGAATTCTCCTCCGGCTAAAGTCTTAGATCAACCCATTGAGGTGTGCAACTCTTTTTGACTTGTTTTGATGGACTGTTTGATGTGTCCACAGCGTTGCAAATATCAAACGACACATAATATAGTAACCTCCCCAATGCGTACCTCAAACGACAAGACAGCCAGCCGCATCTCCAAATGAGCTGTTAAAATCGTCTCGGGGTTGCCACTCAGAAGTTAGCGCAAAGGTGAGCCACTTTGCCGTACGGAGCGCCGCAGCCCGGATCGGTTCTTATCCGTGATACTAGAATCGGAAGCCGTCAGGCATGCCGTCCAACATGCATCTGCGATTAATCACGCAGAAACTAGCAAAATATGATAGGGAATTAGGAATTAGAATTCCACCGGTGACATCGTAAAGATCATCGAAGCCAGCGCACGACCGAGAAATTCCTTAGCCGAAAGGTTTGCACTTCAGCGATGACTCACGGCTTAAGGGCGCTTCGTTCAACTCGCTGGAAGATGGGGCTTTTCTACGTCAGCGATGGCATTCACAGCCAGGTAGATCCAGTGGACCGACTTCACGGCCAGGCGCCAAATCGCCTGCAATCCGAAGAATCAATGCCGCGCACTGGTGCTTTGATCATGGGAAGTAATCGCAGCGGCCGCATGGGGTGCCAACGGACCCACACACGAGCGGATGCATACATCCAACAGATGCGGCATGAAATATCGTTGCGCCGGCGGCGATGTCGGACAATCGTTAGGTTGCCCAACTGATGACCGAGAGACTACAATGGCAAAACCCTCTTCGCGAGAAACCAGCGAACCAACGGGCGACTACATCATCTACGTAACAGAAGCATATAGCCTCAACTCAGATTGGATGCCGACCGCCCGCTATTATTCTGGGACCGTCTTGTTCGAGGCACAGAGCGGCAAAATACACTTCACTCATGTGAAACGCGCCACGCTGAAACTAAGAATGGTGCATTTCTGCATTCCTGACAATCCAACTGCCGACGCTAAAGCTCGGGCTGCCGAACACAAGCGCTATGTTCGCGCGTTGGAACTGTATCGGGAGTACTATAGGCGTACAGGCAGCGTTACGAACTCCTTCGCGAGACGGACCGGTCTCTGCCCTATCTGCCCGAGGTCTCAGCGCTCAAGCTTGCTCGATGAAGGCGCATTGTTGCCCGTCTGGAACGGGGCCGATCGCAGACAGTCCGCTGCTAGAATACTCGACGCGAAAGCGGACATTTGGTGATGAAACTCTTTGGCCACGGCATGCGCGACGCGAAGGAGATCGCCGTGACAGCGGTCCAGCAAGAGACACATGTTTCTGACATCGGCGCCGAGCGGGGTAGCAAGCTTAATTAGTACAATTGATGGCTCGCATTGGCTTCAGTCTGCCCGGAGGGCGAAGACCGCTAATACAATTCCGACGCATATCACCATCAGAGCAATGGCAATGAGGATTGGATGCTCCATAATGGGCATCGTTATCCGAAAACCGGTCGGTAGTCCACGCGAAGTCTGCTATTTTTGCATCCAAAGGAGAAACGAACGATGAGCCAAAATGCCGAATTATTGGCGGAGATCGACAGACGGGCATAACGCCCGAAGGCTGCTGATCTCAATATCCGCCATGTGTCGAAAGAAGTGGAGGACATTCACACGCAGTTCCCACACCGCTGTGAGGAGTATATCAAGAGAAGCTCGAAGAAGCGTTGCGAAAGAACAGAATGGGGAGGAATCGCGAGTAAAAGCACCTTTCCGCTGTTCGCCGGATCAATGGGCGTCGGGCCTTTACATGACGCTCCGCCACACAGTGAAAAATATCTATGCCCCTGCCGGACAGGGCTTGATGTATCGGTTTCAAAATCTCACGAAGTTCGTTCCAAGTAATCATAGTGCCATAGATCAAGCATATTTCTGATCATTTCCGTGCATACTCATATACACAACTAATTATCATCCCCATTCGCCTGTGTTTACTGCGAGAGCTGCGGATAGACCGGATTCGGTTCGCCCTCTTGCCACTGGGTGATGACCAGCTCGGAATCGACAGGACGGACTTCCAGGATAAACAAGCCGGTCCGAATTACATCTCCCACCTTACGTTGGTCTAGGTTTCCGCCGCTTAGAGCGCCGCATTGGATCACTAGCTCGTGCCTTTAGTCCTAATTCTCTTGGGACCTAAGTGTTTTTAAAGTCGCAGGACCTTCAGAACTATCAAGCTGTCCTGCGCCTCGCCATCATCCGACCATCGAAACTCGTGCCAATCATGTTGACAATCCCGAGCGAATAGCAGGGGCGGTCAAGAAGAACCAGATCACGGGACAACGCAACAAGCGTCCGCATAAGCGGTGCGGTCAGAATACGCCATCATGGCGATTTCTGCAGGGGTTAAAGGGAGACTAACAAAATGGTAAACTATATCCGTTCCGATCTGGACTTCATTCTCGAGCAGATCAAGATCGCCGAAAAGCACGCCGCATACGTTGCCAATCCCAATGATCCGAACGCTGCGCCGCTCTTCGGTGTGGGCATTGCCGGCCAAGTTGGGTCCGTTCCAGCCTATACACTTAGCCTGGGGCTGCGGACCGTCGACGGTTCTTACAACAACCTGTTGCCAGGACAAGAAACGTGGGGCTCTGCAGACCTGCCGTTCCCGGAATTGCTTGATCCTGCATATCGCAATGCTGATGGCACCCTGTTCGATCCCGATGGTCCCGGGCCGGCTCCGGCGATGCCGACGTCCCCCAACTATAATCCGTCGAACAACCCCAATTCGCTGGTATTCGACTCCAGCCTGCGCACGATCTCCAACCTGATCGTTGATCAGACGCTCGGCAACCCCGCGGCTATCATCAAGGGTTTGCAGGTGGGCGGCTTAGTCGCCGCGGACCTTGCTAATGTGGCTCTCGTGCAGAATATTTATGCCGCCTACAAGCCTTTTGCTGATGCAGAATACCAGGCGCGCGTTGTCATGGAGAACGCAAAATCAGCTGCCAACGCCCTCAGCGACGGCGATCCGCTCACGCCGCCGAGTGCCGCCGAACAGGCGGCTCTCGATGCGCTGGCAACGGCGACGGCTGCGCACGATGTCACCGTAACCGATCTTGAAGCGGCGAGCGTCGTTCGCGATACCGCACTTGAGCCGTTCGGCATCGCCATGGATGGCGAGAACGTCCAGATCACCAACGTCTCGCCCGACGTCGGCCTGTCGGCTCCGTTCAATTCCTGGTTCACCCTATTCGGCCAGTTCTTCGATCACGGCCTTGACCTTGTAAACAAAGGCGGCAGTGGCACGGTGTTCATTCCGCTACAGCCCGATGACCCACTATACGTTGAGGGCAGTCACACCAACTTCATGGTGCTGACGCGCGCTACGGTGGGCCCTGGTGCCGATGGCGTTATGGGAACGGCCGACGACACGCGTCCAGTCAACACCACGACGCCTTTCGTCGATCAAAACCAGACCTATACTTCGCACGCCTCCCATCAGGTTTTCTTGCGTCAATACGCAATGGGCGCGGATGGCAAGCCGCACGCTACCGGCAACCTCATTGAAGGTGGTGGCGCGCAGCCGGGTGGTATGGCGACCTGGGCTGATGTCAAGGAACAAGCCAAGATGCTTGGCATTCTCCTGACCGACCAGGATGTTGGCGCTGTGCCTCTGCTGCGCACCGACGCCTATGGCAACTTCATCCCAAATGCCGCGGGCTTTGCCCAAATCATTACAGGCGTCGGGACCGATGGCATTCCCAATACTGCAGACGACATCGTTATCTCAGGCACGCTCGACGCGCCGGTGCCGCTGACGGGTGCAATTCGCATCAATGCGGCATTTCTGGCCGATATCGCCCATGACGCGGTTCCGAACGGCATTGCGGACGGCGACATCGAAATCGGCCTTCAGAACCCCGGCAACAACCCGGCCGTCTATGATAACGAATTGCTTGATGCGCACTTCATCGCTGGCGACGGCCGCGTGAACGAAAACATCGGTCTCACCGCCGTGCATCACATTTTCCACTCCGAACATAACCGGCTTGCCCAGCATACCAAGGAAGTGGTGCTCGCCAGCAAGGATATGGCATTTATCAATGAGTGGCTCGACGTCGACCTGACGCAGACGCAGGTCGATGCCATCCCGACGGACCCGATTGCTCTTGCAGCTTATGCCGACACCCTGACCTGGGATGGCGAACGGTTGTTTCAGGCCGCCAAGTTCGGCACGGAAATGCAGTACCAGCATACCGTGTTCGAGGATTTTGCCCGCAAGATTCAACCCAATATCGATTTCTTCGTGGTGCCTGACGGCTATCACGCCGACATCAACCCGGCCATCGTCGCCGAGTTCGCTCACGTGGTTTACCGCTTCGGCCATTCCATGCTGACCGAGCAGATCGACAGGCTCGATGCCTCGTTCACCAATGATCAGATCAGCCTTATTCAGGGTTTCCTCAATCCGATCGAGTTCGACTCAGGCCACACCATCGCCGACGGCATTGCTGCGGGCGACATCATCCGCGGCATGACGCGCCAGGTCGGCAATGAGATCGACGAGTTCGTCACCAGTGCGCTGCGCAACAACCTGCTCGGCCTGCCCCTCGACTTGGCAACCATCAATCTGGCGCGTGGCCGGGATACCGGCGTGCCCTCGCTGAACGCCGCTCGCCGCGATTTCTACGAGGCAAGCTCGCATGCGCCTGAACTCAAGCCCTACGATAGTTGGGTGGAGTTTGCCGGTAATCTCAAGAATGAAGCCTCCGTCATTAACTTCATGGCGGCTTATGGCCTCCATTCTTCCATCACCGGCGAAACGACGATCGAAGGCAAACGCGATGCCGCCATGCTGCTGATCTTCGGCGACATGGATATCGACGGCGATGGCATTGTCGACCTTGCGCCCGCTGACCGCCTGGATTTCCTCAACGGCACCGGCGCCTGGGCCAATGTCAACGGCATCACCACAACCGGTTTGGACAATATCGACCTGTGGATCGGCGGTCTCGCGGAAAAGATCCTGCCGTTTGGCGGCATGCTCGGTTCGACCTTCAACTTCGTGTTCGAAGTTCAGCTCGAACAACTTCAGGACGGCGACCGGTTCTACTACCTACAGCGCCTTGACGGCCTGCATCTGTTGTCTGAAATGGAAAATAACACTTTCGCCAAGATCATCAGCCTCAATGCCGACGCGGGCCACCTTCCTTCGGACGTGTTCTCAACCCCCGGCCTGATCCTGGAAGTAGACCGGACCAAGCAATGGAACCCCGGCCTCGGCGAAACCGCCGGCGCGGACGGCATACTGCTTGATGACCCGACCACGACGAATGTCGATGAATCTGCCGACAATCTCGGTAACGATCCGACTGGGGGCAGCATTTTGACCCCGCTGGTGATCCGCAACAATCCCGCCACCCCGGGTGCTGACACCAATTACCTGAAATATACCGGCACCGAACACGTTCTGCTTGGCGGCACCGATGGGGAAGATATCCTCATCGGCAGCGAAGGGGACGACACGCTGTATGCCGACGGTGGCAATGACCGGCTCGAAGGGGGCTCCGGTAACGACTCTTACTTCGGGGGCGACGGTGACGACATCATCAGCGATCTGTTCGGCGACGACATCATCCGCTCCGGCGCGGGGCACGATGCGATCAATGCCGGGGCTGGCGTCGATCTGATCGTCGGTGACGCGGGGCAGGACTTCATCATCCTGGGCGCCGACTTGCTCGACGAAGCCTTTGGCGGCGTCGGCAATGACTTCGTGCTCGGCAGCAAGACCACCGAGCAGACGCTGGGCGGAGAAGGCGACGACTGGATCGAGGTGGGAGCGTGGACCGGCGCGGTCGGCGACGATTTCGACGACCAGTTCCAAGCCGACGCGGTCAAGGGGCATGACGTGTTCCATGGCGACGGCGGCTTTGACGAGTTCATCGGCGAAGGCGGCGACGATATCTGGTTCGGCAGTCTCGGCCGTGGCAAGTTCGACGGCATGTCCGGCTATGACTGGACTACTTATGCCGACATGAACTTCCCTGTCGACGTCGATCTCGCGCGGCAGATCCTCCCCGGCGTACCGGTGCTTCCAGCCAATGTGGCGCTGGATACCTTTACCCAAGTGGAAGGTGCCTCGGGCTCCAAATTCGCCGACGTGATCCGCGGCACCGACGTGACCGCCGCAGATGTGCCGACCGAAGGCTTCCGTGGCAGTGCACTCGACGCCGAAGGCCTCGCCCTGATCGACGGGCTCCAGCAACTGCTGGTCGGCGCGGGCGCGACCTCGTTCGATGCCGAGGGCAGCTTCGTCGGCGGTAATATCTTGCTCGGCGGCGACGGCAGCGACCTCATCGAAGGCCGCGGCGGCGATGACATCATCGATGGCGACAAATGGCTGCGGGTGCGCATCGCTGTGATGTCCACCTTCGACGCCAATGGTCCGACCGGCAACACGGTGCTTAGTTACCATGACTCAATGAAGACGCTGGTTTCGCAGGTTATGTCCGGAACTATCAATCCCGGCCAGCTCAAGATCGTCCGCGATATTGTCTCGACCGGAGATGCCACGCCTGACGTCGACACTGCCGTCTATTCGGACCTGCGTGCCAGTTATTCGTTCTCGGCCAATGCCGACGGCACGCTGGTGGTTTCCCATACCGGTGGCACCGCGCTTGACGGCACCGACATGCTGCGCAATATCGAACGGTTGCAGTTCAGCGATGGCACTGCAATCAACGTCATCGTGGGCACGCCGTTCAGCGACAACGGCCTTCCTCCGCAGGGTACCGGGCCATTGAACCAGCCCGCGCTCGACGGCACGGCACAGGACGACTTGATCATTGGCCTCGCCGGTGCCGACGTCCTCAACGGCAACGCTGGCAACGACATCCTTGTTGGTGGTGCCAACGGTACGGCGGCGACGACGACGACGACGACGTTTGCCGACAACTTCGAGCAGGGCAACAACAACAACAACAACGGCAACGCGAACTTCGCGTCGAACTGGGTTGAGGCCAATGACTCTGGTGGCACGACCAGTGGCCAGATCCGGATTGACGACGGCAACAATGTTCTTCGCTTCTACGGCGGCACGCCGGCTAACGATTACAATGGTGCGCAGATCACGCGGACCATGAACCTCTCTACCGCCTCAACTGCCACCATCACGTACTCGGCTAATCCGGACGGTCTCGACGCTGGCGAAACCGTAACGGTCCAGTTCGCGGCCAACGGCACGAACTTCGTAAACCTTCAGACGATCAGTGGTGACGGCAACGCAACCAACTATACCCATACCGTCACCGGTCCATTTGCGGCAAACGCGGCAATCCGCTTCGTGACCACGGCGATCAACGCGAACGGCGAAGGAGTCAGCATCGACGGCCTTGCCATCAGCTACTCGACAGTTGCTCAAGTCGCCGGCGTGGATACCCTCAACGGCGGACTCGGGGACGACACCTACTCGTTCAGCCTCGGTGACGGCAACGACACCATTAACGAAGCGGTTAACGCGTCCAGTGGTGGTACAGCGGATCGGATTTCGATCCTGGCGCCGACCACCGGCATCGATCCAGTGACTCTGTTGCCGATCATGACGATGACGGCGCTAAACGCCAATGACAGCAACACCGCGACGACCACCGGCGACCTGGTCATCAACTACGGACTGGCCGCGGGTAATTCGCAAACGATCACGGTGGCCGGCCATTTCAACGGTGCTAATGCTGAGACGGGTGTCGAACGCATCAACTTCAACGGGGCCACATACGAGGGCTACGCGCTGGGTGCCGAGGATTACCTGATCAACCGGGCGGACCCCAACAACACTACCCGCGTCGACCTGACCGGCTCGCTCGTCAACAATTTCGTGGCTGGCGAGAATGGCACCAATGACACCATCACCGGCGGCAGCGGCAATGACCTGATCTTCGGCGGCACCGGCAACAATACGCTGAACGGCGGACTTGGCGACGACCTTCTGGTTGGCGGCACTGGCACCGATACGCTGGATGGCGGCGCTGACCTCGACACCATGGTCGGCCTGGGCGGCAACGACACCTATATCGTCGATGATGTCGGCGATGTGGTGCTCGAAGCCCTCAATGCGGGCACCGACACGGTGGAAACCCTGCTGGCTGCGCTCTCTATCGAACTGATGGCCAATGTCGAAAACCTGACCTATACCGGCGTCGATGCCGACCAGTTCGTCGGTACCGGCAATGCGGGCAATAACGTAATCAGCGGCGGCGATCTTGCCGATACGCTGAGCGGTCTGGCCGGCAACGACACGCTGCAAGGCGGGCTCGGCGCCGACACGATGACCGGCGGCGACGGCAGCGACGTCTACTTCGTGGACGAAGTTGGCGATGTGGTGACGGAGACCTCCGCGCTGGTGACGGACATCGATCGGGTGGAATCCGACGTGACCTTCGTGCTCGGGGCCAATATCGAAAACCTCGACCTCAACGGCGCCAATGCCGACATCAACGGTACGGGTAACGCTCTCAACAATATCATCAATGGCAACGACGGCATTAACCAGTTGTTCGGCGGTGGCGGTAACGATACCCTTGCCGGCAATGACGGCAATGACCTGCTCGACGGCGGCGAGGGTAATGACATCCTCAATGGCGGCGACGACAACGACACCATTATCGGTGGTGCCGGCAACGACACCATTGACGTCGGCAACGGTTTCAACACCATCGTCTATAACGCTGCCGGTTTCGGTGCGGATACGATTGCAAGCTTCGATGCAGCTGGCGGAACTCCCGCAAGTCAGGACCGGATCGATCTCAGCGGGCTCGGGGTCACGGCGGCGAATTTTGCCCAACGTGTGTTCGAATCCACTTCTGGCGGTAACACGATCATTACAGTGCGTGAGAATGGAGCGGCCTCGGCGATCCAGGGCACGATCCAGATCAACGGCGTCACCAACGCCAATATCGATATCACGGACTTCACCCTGGCGGCAGCTGCACCTCCCGTGTTCGGCGTCGGCACTGCTGCCGCCAACACGATTACCGGCAACGCTGCTGCAAATACCATTAATGGCCTCGGGGGCAACGACACTTTGAGTGGTGCCGGCGGCGACGATGTCATCAACGGCGGCGAGGGTGCAGACGTCCTCAACGGCGGCGATGGCAACGACACGCTCAGTGGAGGAACAAATATTGCCGACGGCACCTATGCAGATACTTTCAGTGCCGTGGCTTACAACAACAATAACGGGACGCTCAACTTCGCTGGTAACTGGACAGAGACTGGCGACAACAACTCAGCGACGAATGGCGATATTTTTGTCACCAACAATCAACTGAGGTTTGCTGGAACGATCGACACCAATGATTTCATCCAGCGCTCGATCAATCTTACTGGAGCCACTGCACCGACCCTGTCCTTCAATTATCAGGGTAGCGCCACTGGCGAGACCATCGCTGTTGAAGCATTGAATGGCGGTACTTGGCAGTCTCTCGGGACGCTGGGAGGAGCAACCAGCGGCGCATTCGTCGCCGCACTTGATCCGGCCCACTCGGCTATTCGGTTCCGTACGACAAGCGGTTTTGATGCCGCCGAGACGTTCAATATCGACAATGTAACCGTAACTTTGGGTGCCAACAGCGGTGTCGACACCATCAACGGCGATGCCGGTGACGATACAATCATCTGGAACGCCAATGCGGCGGCTCCGTCCGACGGCCGTGACATCGTCAACGGTGGTACCGAAAACGCACTTGGCGATACGTTCACGATCAACGGCAACGCTAGCGCCGAAACATACCGCATCTACACACGGCTGGCAGCGACAGCCGCCGGCATAGCATCGGCGGCGACGGCCGAGATCGTCATCACACGTGCGGTTGGCGCCGGGCCTGCGGTAGTCATCGCTGAATTGGCGGAGATCGAGGAAATCCGCGTCAACGGCGCTGATCCTTCGGGTGCCACAGGAGCGGCCGGCGGGGACAACTTCGAGATCATCGGTGACTTCTCGGGTACTAGCCTGCGGCTCAACACCATCACCATCGATGGTGATGCAGGAGACGACAACATCGATATCACGTCACTCAGCTCGGCTCACCGCATTGTCTTCAAGTCCAATGGCGGTAATGACACTATCATCGGAACCCTGCGTCCGCAGGATGTGGTCGAGCTGCCAAATGGGGCCACCATTGCTGATTATGAGGTGACTATCGAAGACGGTGTCACAATAATGACCAGCGGTGAACATACGATCAAATTCACCGCCCCCGATGGGATGCCGCAGATTGGCAACGACCCGATCGACGATGAAGACGAAGACGACGAAGAAGAAACCGAACTCCCCGGCGGAAATGACGACGAGGAGGATGAGGACGAAGACGACGACAGCGACGATCATCACAATGGCGGTGGCGGCTCCTGTGATGATGATGACGACGATGCTCCGGCACCGGCATCAGACTCGAGCGGAACTGGCGCGCCGGTCATAGGGACAGCCAATGCAGATGTTCTGCTTGGAACGATCAACGGCGAGAACATCATAGCGCTTGGCGGCAATGATACGGTCGTTGGCGGGGGTGGCGCCGATGTCATTCGCGGCGATGAGGGCGATGACTTCATCAGTGCGGAAGGCGGCGATGATATCGCTTTCGGCGGTGCGGGAAGCGACGACATCCTCGGCGGAGCGGGTAACGACATGCTCTACGGCGATGCTGGATCAGACCGCATCTTCGGCGACGCCGGCAATGATCTGATCGATGCCGGGTCCGGCAACGATACTGCGCATGGCGGAGAAGGTAACGACATGTTCGTTGCCGCATCCGGCGACGGCGACGACACCTACTACGGTGACGCCGGCAGCGATACGCTCGACATGGCTGCAATCACAGCGAACCTCACAGTCGACCTTGGAACGGGCTTTGCGGGCCGGGGAAGTGCATCGAGCAGTCAATCAGGCAACGACACACTGTGGAACGTCGAGAATGTCGTGACTGGTTCCGGCAACGATACGATCACTGCAAGCAGCGCCGTCAATGTCATCGACGGTGGCGCGGGCAATGACACCTTCCGCTTCCTCTCTGCAGGGGATGCAGACGGAGATACGATCGCCGGCTTCCAGCCCGGAGACAAGATCGATCTTGGTGGTATCGATGCCAATGGCGGCGCGGCCGGGAACCAGTCCTTCACGCTGGTTGCAGGCTCGACACTGAGCGGTGCCGCACAACTGGTTGTCACGCATGAAACCCGCGAGGACGGCGAATATACGATCGTCCAGGGCAGCGTCGATGGCGATAGCGGGGCAGAGTTGCGCTTGAGCATCAAGGGCAACCACGACCTGACCAACTCGGACTTCCATCTGTAGTCCGAGAACCGACGGCGAGCCGCAACAACCGGCTCGCCGCCCTATACAAATATAAAAAAGGGGGCTTGAAATGCGTACTAGACTTTATTCTACCAACCCTGCGGGCAGCACAGCTCGCTTTGATCCCTTCAAGCGCCGCACCGCTGGCGCCGCCGGCGCCTCGGACGCGCGCAGCCCGACAAGGACGCTGCATCTGCCCTGGCTCCCTCTCTATCTCCTCGCGATTTGTGTTTGTCAGCCAGCTTTGGGCCAAGCCGCAGTCACTGCCGCCGTGGTCCTGGCAGTCATGACGGCTACCTCGGAAATACTGACGAAGCGCCTTGTCGCTAAGCGGTCGTCCCAGAGGCGGCTACGTGGCGCGATGGTGGAGCCCGACATATTGATTTGAACTGGCAAGCGCGGTCCGCCCGTGGCCGCTCCGCCTAAAGCTTCAACAAGAAACGGTAAGACAAAATGCGCTCGAAAACCCCATTGACTGGCACTAAGCGGAAAAATGCCGAGAAGCTAACGCAAGGCTTTCGCGGGATATTCGTATTTCTCTTCACCACCTCCGGCGTCATCAACATTCTCGCACTGACCGGCTCCTTTTACATGCTGCAGATTTACGATCGCGCCCTGACCAGCGGCAGTGTTCCGACGCTCCTCGCCTTGTCGGCTCTGGCCATTGGTCTCTATTTGTTCCAAGGTATGTTTGATATTATCCGCTCTCAGGTACTGGTGCGTATCGGCGCGCGTCTCGACAGCAGGATCGCTCCGATGGCGCATCAAGTGGCTATCGACATGCCACGCTTTGGTTTTTCAACGGCCGAGGCGCTGGAGCGTGGCCGTGATGTCGATACGGTACGCGGCTTCTTGGGCAGCCAAGGCCCAGTCGCGCTGTTCGACCTGCCATGGATGCCGCTCTATCTCATCTTCGTCTATATGCTTCATCCCTATCTCGGCGCCCTCACCTTTGCCGGCGCATTCATCCTGTCGATGCTGACGATTGCAACCGAGCTGATGACCCGCCGCCTGGCAAGTGCAACCCATCAGGCCGCCATTGCTCGCAACGGGATCGCCGATTCAAACGCCCGAAACGCCGATATTCTGAAGGCGATGGGTTTTGCCGGAAGAGCGGTCGATCGCTTCAATCAAGCCAATCAGGATCACCTCGAACTTCAAACACGCACGAACGACATCAGTGGAACATTTGGAGCGATCTCTCGCGTACTTCGCATGATCCTACAATCTGCTGTGCTTGGTCTGGGTGCGTGGCTCACGATCCAGGGTGAGTTGTCCGCTGGCGCAATTATCGCCGCGTCGGTTTCTTCAGCCCGTGCTCTCGCGCCCGTCGATCTCGCAATAGGCAACTGGAAGAGCGTCGTCGCTGCGCGCACGGCATTTGGGCGGCTCAAGGAAACCGTCGTAGCATTGTCTTCTATTGAGGCACCGATGGATCTGCCTGCTCCTGTTGGATCGTTGAAGGTTGAAAAGATCACGGTAGCCGCGCCAGGGTCCGGACGGGTGCTTCTTAGTGATGTCACCTTTGAGATCAATGCGGGTCAGGCGCTCGGCATTATCGGACCGAGCGGCGGCGGCAAGACGACACTTGCGCGTGCCCTGACCGGTATCTGGCCAACGCTACGCGGTAGCGTGCGACTGGATGATGCCGAACTGACGCAGTGGTCGGACAGCAAGCTTGGCCAATATCTGGGTTATCTTCCGCAGGATGTGGCACTGCTGGATGCAACGGTCGAAGAGAATATCTCGCGGCTTGAGCCCAAGGTAGACGCACGGGCGATCGTCGAGGCGGCCCAGATCACCGGGATTCATGAGATGATCGTGCGTATGCCGGATGGTTATCGAACGGCGCTTGGTCCGCAGGGTGCCTCACTTTCCGCTGGCCAGCGCCAGCGCATCGGCTTGGCACGTGCCCTTTACCGCAACCCCTTCATCGTTGTCATGGACGAGCCGAATTCCAATCTCGATGGTGAAGGCGAGATGGCACTAACCCAGACGATCAAGGCTATCCGCGAACGCGGCGGTATCGCCATCGTCATAGCCCACCGGCCAAGCGCTTTGGCCGCAGTCGACATGGTCGCCGTCATCCAGAACGGCAAGATGGTGGCTTTTGGACCAAAGGACGAGATTCTCAAATCGTCCACGCCCGCAGAAACAGTCAACCGACCCGCGCCTGCCGCACAAAATGCGCCGCGCGTCACATCGAGGGTTTCAGCATGATGATCGATGTCAAAGGGACCAAAACCACCAAGCCGGAAACGGACGAGTCACATGAACATTATGTCCTGAAGAACCAGGACAAACGCTCCAATGCACCACTGTTCTTTACGGTGTTTCTCACCGGACTTGCGCTTTACCTGAAAAGCGCATTCCCACGGCTGGGCAGTGACGAGCAGCAAGAAGAAGCCAAGTCTCAAGCGCCGGAGCAGTCTGGGTCGCCTGCGGTTGTGGCAGCTGGCGCTCCCAAAGTTACGACGGAACTCGAAGAAACAGCAAAAGAGAGGTCCGGTTCCGGTGGCCGATTGTTTGGAAGCGGAGACTGGCGCTATGAGCTTTCCGATTCCCCGATGATCGAGTTCCAAAAGCTTAACCTGCCACACACTGTCCTTCTGAAAAAGTTCGGTGGGGTATCGTTCTCGTTCCATGCGGCAAATGACAATGCCTGGCGTGGTGGCAGGGTATCCAATATTGGCTACGGCGGTGGCGGTGGCGGTAGTTCAAATTCCCAGGCTGCGCCTGTCTATGACCTCGACCCGCGCGACGATCCCGAATCTGAGGTGGATGACGAGGACGATGCGGACGAGGAGAAAGCCGTCAATCGTGCGCCCAGGGTCAACGGGCCGGTCTATCTGGCGGACGTCTTTGGGTGTGCGGTCGCCCTGATCGGGCTTTCCGATCTTCTGCGTGGTGCATCTGATCCGGACGGCGATGCTCTCCGCATCGAGAACGTTACCGTGTCGTCGGGGACACTGACGCAGACGCCAAGTGGCTGGTATTTTGATGCGGCGATGCTCGGTCCGGTGACTGTCACCTATCAGATCAGTGACGGCAAGGTGTCGATCCTGCAAACGGCCCAGTTTTCCGTGCTGAAGGCACCGCCGATCATCGGCACCCAAGGCGACGATATCCTCGTCGGAACAAACTGCGCTGACGACGTAGACGGTCGTGACGGAAATGACAATATCGACACCCGGGGCGGCAACGACACGGTCAACGGCGGCAACGGCAATGACCATATCATCACCGGCAGTGGTGATGATCTCATCTTCGCGGGAGCCGGCGACGACATCGTTCTGGCCGGTCTCGGCGACGATCAGGTGTTTGGCGGCAGCGGCAACGACCGTCTGTTCGGGGAAGAAGGTCGCGACACCATCTTCGGTGAAGGCGGCGATGATAGCATCAGCGGCGGAGCGGACGACGACCTGCTGTTCGGCGGCGAGGGCAATGACAGCATTGCCGGTGATCTTGGCCGTGATACCATACATGGCGACGTCGGGAATGACAGGCTGGATGGCGGCGGCGGGAACGATAGCCTCTTTGGCCAAGCCGGAGCAGACGTTCTCGACGGCGGCGCAGACGATGATTTTCTCAGTGGCGGGGATGACGAAGACATCGTGCGCGGCGGCGACGGCAATGATACCGTCGCAGGTGATGTCGATCAGGCAGCCGACCGGTATGATGGTGGCGCCGGCATCGACACACTCGACTATTCCGCAGTCCTGCACGGCAGCACGATCGATCTCGACAAAGGTGCTGCATTCAGTGACGAGATCGGTCACGACACAATCTCGAACTTTGAAGTGCTCCTAGCTGGGGCGGGACAGGATGATATACAAGGCAGCGATGCGGCCGAGGAGATCCATGGCAATGGCGGCGATGACCTGATCGATGGCGGTGGTGGCGCCGACATCGTGTCAGGCGGCGTGGGCGATGATCAGCTGTCTGGTGGAGCAGGAGCGGATAGGGTCAGCGGCGATGCTGGCCGGGATACTGTCACGGCTGCCATGGATGGGGCGGCGGACACCTATGATGGCGGCGCAGGAATCGACACGCTCGACTATTCCGCCGCGTTGATGGACGTGGTTATCGACCTCGTTGCTGCCCATGCCAGCGGCGCGGAAATCGGCAGCGATAGCGTCACCAATTTCGAGGTCATCAAGTCCGGCGAAGGGGATGACGAAATCAGGGGGAGTGGCGCCAACGAAACCCTGATCGGCAATGACGGAAACGATGTGATTTCGGACGGGGCCGGCGAAGACTGCGTGCTGGCAGGCACGGGCGACGATATCGTGCAGGCCGCTGCCGACGGAGACGATGATATCTATCGTGGCGAGGAAGGGTCTGACACCCTTGATTATTCGCAGTCGGCACAGGGCGTGCTTGTCGATCTGAACACCGGTACTGCGACAGGATTTGCGATCGGGAATGATGTGATCTCAGGCTTCGAGCAGGTAATCGGAAGTGCTGCCAATGATCAGATTAACATTGGCACAACTGCAATGATTCTAGAAGGCAATGGGGGTGCTGATACTTTTCAGTTCCAGATCCCTGAAGGCAGTTCCAGCGCCGAGGTTATCCACCAGATCCTCGACTTCATGGTTGGCGATCGCATCGAGATGTCAAGGTATGAGATCTTCGAAGATGTCATCGATAGCCTAGAGGACCGCTTTGAAGATACATACGGCGACGACGCCGACGAACAACCGCTGCCAATTCGGGTGCGCCACGAAGGGACTGACGAACTGCAGCAGACGTTAATCGAGGTCGATATGGACCGCGACGAACACTATGAAATGACAATTAACCTGACCGGTCATCACATGCTGATGATCGTTGAAAATCCTTGAATGAATACGTCGTCTTGACGCGAACGGGAGTGAAGAAATGTTCGGCCGCAAAAAACAAAAAGACCTGGGCCTTGGAACGCAGATCGAGCCGGAAAACACCTTCCCGGTGGGCCCACGGGTTTTTGCAGGTATCACCCTTGGCATGCTTCTGTTCGTGGGCGCAGGAGGATGGGCTGCAACCGCGCAACTGACCGGGGCGATCATCGCGCCAGGCATGGTTAAGGTCGACCAAAATTTGAAGTCAATTCAGCACCGCGATGGTGGCATCATCAGTGAGATTGCGGTCAAAGAAGGTGATTTTGTAAGCAAGGGTCAGATTATGCTGCGGCTTGACGATGCCGAAACCAAAGCAGAGCTTTCGATCGTCCGCACGCAGCTCGTCGAATTCATGGCGAAACAGGCAAGGCTCATGGCTGAGCGCGATAATCTCGATGCGATCATGATGTCAAAAGAACTAACCGCACGAACCAATGATTACCCCTACGTGTTCTTTGGTGAGAAGCGTATGTTTGATGGCAACCGTCAAAACCGCGAGAGCCAGAAAGAACAGCTAATCCTTGGCATTGATCAATTGGGTGAGGAGATCAAGGGGCTCGAAGCGCAGCGCGATGCAAAGATCGACGAGATCGCACTGGTGAAGACTGAACACGACAAGATCAAGGGGCTGACCGACAAGCGGCTGATCGAGACTTCGCGCAAGTATGTCATCGACCGGGAGATGGCCAAGCTGTTGGGAGAACGCGGAGAGGTCGAAGCCAATATCGCACGGGCCAAGGCCCGCATGGGTGAAATTCGCCTGCAAATCATTGCCATAGACGAGACTGCCCGTACCGAAGCACAGCGGGAACTCTCCTCTATCGAACCCAAGCTCTCCGAACTTCGGGAACGGCGAGTAGCCATTGAGGATCGGCTGGCGCGAGCCGATATTCGTGCGCCGCTGTCAGGTACCGTCAACGAACTCGCGGTCCACACCATCGGCGGTGTCATAACGCCAGCTGAGAAGCTGGTGACACTCGTGCCGGCTGACGCGGCGCTCAAGATCGAGGCAAAATTATCTCCGACGGATATCGACCAGTTATACGTCGGCCAACCGGCAAAATTGCGCTTCTCGGCATTCAACACGCGTACGACGCCAGAACTGCATGGCAAGATTGCCTATGTTTCCGCCGCGACCAGTAGCGACCCAACAACAGGCCAGGTCTACTATCTGTGCGATGTGATCGTTCCCTCGGAGGAGCTTGAAAAGCTCGGCGACAGCAAGCTCATGCCTGGCATGCCAGTCGAAGTATTTGTTTCGACGGAACAGCGCACGGCCATGTCCTTCCTGTCCAAACCCCTCGCGGATCAATTTAATCGCGCTTTTCGCGAACAGTAAGGAAGAGGCATTAGGAAAACATCTGCGTGCGGTCAGTCTCCAACGTTAAACGAACCTCAACAAATTGGGTTTGACCGTACCACATTTTGAAACCAAAGCAGCAATCTCGCTGGACGCTATGCAGTATACCAGAACGAGTGGCCGCATCATTTGCTAGGACCAATGCTTCTCACAAAGTTTAGTTTGTGAAACGTTAGCTGTAAACTATCCTTGCAAATGGCTATTTTGGCCTCTCGAGTTATTGAAGACGTGCAACGCCACTGCGACCATCATCTTCATCCAGTTTGTTGCGGTTTATTGTCACCCAAGGCAAGAGCAGGTTCGGAAGTGAGGCAAGGGTTATGTCGGGTCAAATTAAGGTCATCGTAGTAGACGATTATCCGTTATTCCGGACCGGTATCATTCAAACTATCAGTACTGACGAGAATATTACGGTTGTGGGCGAAGGATGAGCGGCCGAGGACGCTATCCAACTCAGTTCTCGCTATGCTCCTAATATTGCACTACTGGACATTTCCATGCCAGGTGGTGGCATCGAGGCCGCCAAAAAGCTATTGACGTCGACTAGCCTGACTAAGGTCATATTTCTTACTGAGTTGGAAGCAGAAGACAAAGTATTGGCGGCCATCGACCTGCGACTCAGGGGAAGAAGCGGATCGCCCAAATCTGGCGCTGTCTAAGCGGCTTCTTGACGCCAACCTTTTGGCCAGGGTTCCATGCCGGACGTCCTAGTGCGTTAGGATCATATTGTGCAATACCCATTTTCGTTCTCCTTCGACCAACATTGGCCGCAAGAACAACTCATGAGAACACTGTCGGGGCCGACGGCCGACCGTCCGCTGCTAGGACACCCCACACGAAAAGCGGACAGAGCTCTGCCGCCGGGGTTTGGGATTGGCCAAAGCGGACATTTTCCCGCCGTCGCAGGTGCGCGCATCAAAGGGTAAGCATTGGTGTGGGCGAAGAGGCGGTGGGGTCCTCGCGTGGGTGAAAAACTCGCGCCGAGTTGAGAATGGCTTTATTCCGCGATGCGTTTAGGCGGGTATGGTGATTAATCGGCACCAATTGAAATTCGCGATTATATGGACGTATTTCGATCGACAGCGCGGAGGCGAGTTTGTTCAAGTGCGACGCTGTCCTTATAAACAAATGCGCTGGCGAACAGGGATGCTTCGGTCTAAGCTAATTTACTCATTTCGAATCTGGAGTTTCTGATGCCGCCGTTTCCTGCCGAGGTCCGTTCCATTCTTAACCGAGTAATGGGTTCGTCGCCCGCTGATTTGCGGCTCGTCGCCCAGCGACTGCATGATCATGCGCTCGAAGAACGTATGTCGGGAGAAGAGTTACGATCTGCGTTGGAATTGCTCGGCTATCGCACTGTCGTGGAATTCTGCGCTGAATTGGGCATGCCAGCGCACGTAGCCGAACGCTGGGAGCGTTTCGGCGTGTCCAGCGAAATGAAACAGGTATTTGCCTACCTTATTAGTCAGCGCAAGCGCTTTGCCGAGGCTGTCGAGGAGTTTGAAGCCATCACCCATGTCGGGCTTAAAGATTTTCTGCGCAGCCGGGGCATAGTTTAACTTATCAGGGCAGTAGCCGTTTGGCTATCGGTTATGAGGACCCGTGCGGGCATAACTTTCAGCGCCGCCTTAATGGCTTCGACTTTGGAACTCCCCCCCGCTGCAATGACCACATTTGGTATCCGAGCGACAATATCGAGGTCAATGGCCATCACCTGACGATTTATCATATGGTCTACCAGCTTGCCTTCCCTGTCGATGAAATAGCAAAGAATGTTGGCAACTGCGCCTTGGGCCTTCAGGGGATCAACCAGTTCGTTCGGCACGATGCCGTGCCGGAAGATCGTTGATTGCCGCGAAATGTCACCCACGGTCAGAAGCGCGATATCTGCTCGAGCGGCCCGTTGGCGCACCTCCTCGAGGGTAGGCTGATGCCAGAGGGCCTCGCGCAATAGCTCATCGTCTACGATGACCGGCGCTGTGATCTGATAGCTGTCGATGTCGAAAGCCTCGGCCACTTTTGCTGCAACAATGGACGGGTTGATCCAACGCGAATGGGCGAGGCTCCCAACGAGCGCAACCACAGCCGCATTCGATAGCTTTCGACGCTCAATAAATCGGAGACTTGCAAAAAGTGTTGCGCCGCCGCCGATCGCGAGTGTCATGCCATCCTGCATTTGTTCGCCCAGATATTGTGCAACGGCATGCCCCAATGCGGTTTCCAGGTGCTCATCCGAACTCGGGGTCGGAATAACAATTGCCGAGGCGAGGCTCCATTGAGCCTCGAGTCTTCGTTCCAGAGCGATCTGCTCTGCCGTGGCAGTATTGATCGTTGTTATGACCAACCCCTCGGCAGTGCAGGCAGCAAGCGTTCGCATGACCTTGACACGGCTGACCTTGAGCTTGTCGGCAATCTGCTCTTGGGTCATGCCTTCAACATAGTACAGCCAGGCTGTCTTCACCTTTATGTCGGAGGAAACGATCGGGAGGGCTTCAGCTTCCATGGGCCGCTTTCTTCGTGTTGGCCGTTTCGTTTTACATCAAAACTGTTCAATTGTCATTGACATGAAACAAATGAACATTGATTATATGTTCAAGCAAGGGTGTTCATGGGTTACGGCGCCTTTGCATGGAGGATTAACTGACAATGCGTTTGCGCTTGTCGCAAGAGAACCCGGGAGGAAATTAACATGAACAAGTTGATGCGCATTGCCATAGGCGTGCCGGCCATGTTGGCCGCCTCGATGTTTTGGGCCTCGGCGCAGGCTGAATCGCTGATGCTATATACCTCGCAACCGGATACCGATGCGGCCAAGACGGTGGAAGCTTTCAAGAAAGTCAATCCTGATATCGACGTGCAGGTCTATCGTTCGGGTACGAGCGACATCATGAGCAAGCTTGCAGCGGAGTTCTCGGCCGGCGCGCCCCAAGCCGATGTGCTCCTCATTGCCGATGCGGTGAGCATGGAAGGCTTGAAGAAGCAAGGTAAGCTGAAGGCCTACGAGAAAGCTAACGTTGATGGATTTTCTACGGATTCTTATGATCCGGAGAAGACCTATTTCGGCAGCAAGCTCATCACCACCGGCATCGCCTATAACTCTGCGGCCACCGCCAAACCAGAACATTGGGCAGATCTCGCTAAGCCGGAATACAAAGGCATGATTGTCATGCCCAGCCCCCTCTATTCGGGAGCAGCCGCTTACATGCTCAGTGGTTTTGCCGCAAAACCCGAACTCGGCTGGGACTACTTCGAAAAGCTCAAGGCAAACGAAGTCGTGAGCGTACGTGGTAACGGCGCTGTATTGAAATCGGTGGCAAGCGGCGAAAAGCCATACGGCATTCTCGTGGATTTTATGGCACTCAACGCAAAGGCAAAAGGTTCACCCATCGAGTTTGTATTCCCGTCTGAAGGCGTGCCGGCTGTGACTGAGCCAGTGGCAATCATGTCCACGGCAAAAAACGTCCCTGCAGCAGAAAAGTTCGTCGATTTCATCCTTTCTGATGACGGCCAGAAACTCGCTCTAAGCCAAGGGTATCTGCCGGCCAAGCCCTCGGTTGGTCGCCCTGCCTGGCTGCCGGAAGGCATCAAAGTCACGGTCATGCCTATCGAAACTCAAAAGGTTCTCGAAACGACGGACGTCGACAAGCAAAAATTCTCGCAAATGTTCGGCGGCTAAGGAACAGCATGTTAACGCAGACCAAACAGCGTCAGGGCATTGACATGGCCCTGATCGCAGGGGTGACGCTTGTCGTCGCGACACTATCCATCCTCCCCATGGGACGGTTGGTGTTCGAGCTGGTAATGCCTCAGGGTAGCTTCTCGCTTCGCCCGATCCAGACGGCGATGGGCAGTTCGACTACCTGGACGGCAACGTGGCATTCCCTGCAAGTTGGTGTCGGAGGCACGTTACTCTCAGTCGTGCTGGGGACCAGCGTCGCTTTGCTGGTCAGCCTGACAGACGTACGCGCCAAGAGCCCATTCGTCTTATTCTACGTTGTTCCGCTGCTTATTGCACCGCAGGTAACGGCACTGGCCTGGCTGCAATTGTTTGGACCGGCCAGCCCCTTCCTCAAGCTCGTTGGCTTAGCACCAGCACTGGGTAGCCGGAATCCCCTTTATTCGACAACCGGCATTATCGTCTTGCTTGGTGTCCAATATGGTCCGCTGGTGTTTCTGATGGTGCGTGCGGGATTGCGAAAGCTTCCCCGCGAGTTGGTAGAGGCCGCACTTAGTTCGGGTGCAGGCCGCCTTACGGTCTTACGCACGATTATCCTACCGCTCATGACGCCATCGATAATCGGCGCGACGGCGCTTGCTTTTGTATCGTGTGTCGGAAATTTCGGTATTCCTGCTTTCCTGGGAATTCCTGCAAACTATCTGGTCCTGCCAACACTTATCTATCAGCGGTTGGCCGGCGGTGGTCCCGCCGTCTTGTCGGAAGTTGCTGTGCTTTCGTTCCTGATAGGACTGATCGCCATCGCCGGTATCCTGGCACAGGACTACACGTCACGCCGCCGAGATTATCGGATAGCGTCAACTTCATTGCCCGCTGCTCCGTTCGAGCTTGGGGGTTGGCGCATCTGTTTCGAAATTTTGATGTGGTCACTGATCGTGGTCGTTCTTATTTTGCCTATTCTCGGCCTGTTCCTCACGTCGCTTGTTTCGGCTTACGGCATACCGCTGAATGCGAAGACGGTAACGTTGGCTAACTATGCCTTCGTCATGTTCGACCACACTGCAGCAAGCCGTGCCTTTCTTAACAGCTTTGGTCTCTCGATAGCTGCGGCTCTTTTCGCGGTGGTGCTTGCCGTTCCACTCGCTTACCTCGTCACCTGGCGTGTACGGTGGTGGACAAATTTCCTGAACCTTTCCGTGGAATTGCCCTATGCCTTGCCTGGAGTGGTGCTTGCCATCGCCTCCCTTCTTCTGTTTTTGAAGCCATTGCCGATTCTTGGGGTGCAGATTTACAATACGATCTGGATCATCTTCTATGCATATCTGGCGCGATTTCTAGTGCTGGCGGTCCGTCCGACGATCAGCGGCTTGCACCAAATTGACCGTTCACTTGAGGAAGCAGCGCAGGTTGCGGGTGCAAAGCTGCTCTATCGCATGCGCTCGATCATCTTTCCGCTCGTCGCCCCAGCGACACTTGCGGGCGGAATATTGATCTTCATGACCGCGTTCAGCGAGTTGACCGTGTCGGCATTGCTCTGGGCGTCAGGCTCCGAGACGATCGGCGTCGTGATATTTTCGTTCGAACAGGGCGGTGATTCGAATTACGCGGCGGCCATATCAGTCCTCACCGTCGCTTTAACCTTCATTCTCATGCTGTTCACCAGTCTTTTTGCGCGGCATCTTCCAGCTGGAGTGCTCCCATGGCGGGATTAAAAATCAACAATGTGTCGAAAAGTTTCGCCGGGTTCAACGCGCTAACGAACGTATCGTTGGACGTGCGCGACGGTGAATTTGTCGCGATCCTTGGCCCTTCAGGTTGCGGCAAGACGACGTTATTGCGCTTGATCGCTGGCTTCGAGAAGGTCACAGAAGGCACTGTTACCGTCGACGGCAATCTGATGTCGAGCCCGTCTATCAACATACCGCCGGAATCGCGCAGAGTTGGAATTGTCTTCCAGAACTACGCTTTGTGGCCTCATATGACCGTTTCGGAAAATGTGGGCTACAGCCTCAAGGTCGCCAAGGTCCACAAGACCGAAAGACACCGGCGTATTGAGGAAGCGCTTGCTCTCGTCGATCTAAATGGTTTTGGCGATCGCCGCCCTTCCAACCTTTCCGGAGGTCAAAGACAACGTGTGGCGTTGGCGCGCTGCCTTGTTTCTGCGCCATCCCTTGTCCTGTTCGATGAGCCACTCGCCAATTTGGACGTTCATCTTCGCGCCTCGATGGAGGACGAATTCGCATCATTCCATAAACGGACTGGCACTACGATCGTGTATATTACCCATGATCAGGCCGAGGCTATGGCGCTCGCAGATCGGATTGCCGTGATGGACAAGGGAGTTCTCGTCCAATTTGCAACCCCGCGCGAACTTTACGAACAACCCGCTACCAAGATGGTGGCATCGTTCATCGCGCAGGGCATGGTCTTCCCGATTGAGATTCTATCTGCGCAAAATGGCAAGTGCAGAGCGCGGATGCTCGGACACGACGTCCAGCTTCGATGCAGTTCGGATCAAAAGGTCATTGCTCCGGCCAATGCCTGCATACGGTCGGCAGACATTGAATTGGTCGAAACCGGTGGCATTCCCATTGAAATCCAACGATGCATCTATCGCGGCGGCGGTGCCCGTATCGAGGCGAGACCGTTGGACGGGTCTGATCTGGAACTCCATTTCGATCTTCCTGAACCGAAACGACTCAAAGCTGGTGATCGAATACAAATTCGCGTCATATCAGGTTGGGTCATTCCGCAGGAGTACGTATCGTGATCCGCGTCGATCTGTTTGGCGGATTTGGCGAAAAAGGCCGTACCAGCGTTGGCATAGCAACGCAAACCACGAGCATAGTGTGCGATGTTGGTATCAAGGTTGGCGCTGTGGGCAGGGAGTACTACCCGGCTATCGACGATGATCAAATTTCCCGGGTCGATGCACTCTTCATATCGCATGCGCATGAGGATCACATTGGCGGCCTGAGTTGGCTTCAATCCCGGGGCTTCCGTGGTCAAGTTTATATGACGGCCGAAACGCTGTCGGAGGCGCCGGCCATGCTGGAACAGTATGCCGGCAATGGGAGTGGTCGCTCATTTCCTGTCAACCTGCAAGGAATCAGGACGTTTTTCGCGGGCGATGAAATAGATGTCGGCGATATTCGCATCGCGACCGGCCGTTCGGGCCACGTTCCGGGCGGCGTCTGGTTTGGTGCCGAAGCAGGTGGGTCGAACGTCGTCTATACTGCCGATGTTGTCCCCGAGAGCAACGTCCTTGCGATGGATGCGATCTCCAGATGTGATCTCCTGGTTCTCGATGCATCCTACGGTGCGGATCCGATTTCCGGAAATGAACGCAGCCAGGCTATTCGCGACTGGATCGGCAACCGGCAAGCGGGTTGCTTACTCCCGATCCCTCTGTCGGGCAAACCCCTCGAGCTAATGGCAATATTGCAGGGACGGTTCGCCATACATGCTTCGATGCGCGAGCCAATCGCTGCTCAGATCGCTGCAAGTGACGCATTCTTGCCCGGTATCGCTCCGGTGCTGCAAGCGTGCCTCAATAGGGCGCTCGATTGGCGCGAAGAAGCCCCATTTCCGGATTGTCCTCTCCTCACATATGACGGCATGGGAAGTGCTGGTCCCTCGGTCCGAGCGATCTGTCGGGCGGCGGAGCAGAATTTGCCCATCCTGCTGACCGGTCACATACCTCCCAATACGCCGGCGAGTAGGCTCTTCTCGGCGAAACGTGCCGAATGGATACGACTGCCTACGCATCCGACCAGAGTCGGAAGCGTGGCGATTTGGGAGAGTGCCGGCCGTCCGCCGGTTCTGGGGCATTCTTGTGTCGTGGAGACGCTTAAGGAACTGAAAACTTATTTGCCGAAACTGGATGTCACCGCCAAGTCGGGACAGCGGCGTATTGTGTGAAGCCCGATGTTGACCTGGAGCACTTTATGAGAATTCTTGTTTGTAACGACGATGGTATCGACGCGCCGGGGCTCGGAAAGTTGTGGGAAGCTGCGCGACTGGTGACCGATGACGTATGGATCGTCGCTCCGGATGGAAAACGTACAGCAGCAAGCTCGTCGATCACCATTGCTCGCCCATTGACGATGCGGCAAGCTGGCGAAAGGCGCTATTCCTGCTCAGGCACGCCAGCCGACTGCGTCGTTACCGCAATGAGTTGGTTGTTCAATGACCAGCCCAAGCCTGATCTCGTTCTTGCAGGCGTTAATGACGGTCGCAATGTCGCTGAAGATCTTGCCTACTCCGGTACACTGGGCATCGCCCGCGAGGCGACTTTCTGGGGGATTCCTGCGATTGGCTTTTCAAGAGTCAAGGAGCCACGTCAAACGCCCGCCGATATCCACTGGCTGACCGGCTTTATCAGGCGGGCATGGGAAGAGCGAAGGAAGTGGGCCGAGGCTGGACATTGGCTCAGCGTCAATTTGCCGGCAGACTTGCCGGCGTCGATCAGACAACCCCGTATCGGACGTGACAAGATTGGGCGGAGCGCTGACGTCCTCAATGAAGAAAATGGCGTCACCACGCTGATCGTGCCACGTGGCCGCGATCACAGCTCCTCCAAGGGGGATGAGAACGATCTCATTGATTTGGGTCATGTATGCGTAAACCGCCTTAACTGGTTCGGCGAGAGTAAGCTGGATCAAGGCTTCGTTGGGAGCCTGGCAAATTGATTTGTACGTGCACGCGCCATTGCTCTGCGGTCTATGCACTGAAGGAAAACATGAGGTGAACGGCTCTTCGGTTTTGTTGCACCTTGCGGGCGCCGTGGCGCTGCTACTTTGGGCTACGCGCATGGTCCGCACCGGTGTGGAGCGGGCGTATGGTGAACGCATGCGACAAAGCCTGCGCGGTGTCCTGCACAACCCTATGCTTGCCGCCCTTTGGGGCCTGATGCTCTCCATCGCCCTGCAAAGTTCGACGGCGGTGAGCCTGCTCGTCGGCTCCTTCGTCGGCTCCGGCATCGTCAGCGGCATTGCCGGGTTGATGGCGGTACGCGGCGCCGAGGTCGGCTCGGCCCTCGTGGTCAAAATCCTCTCGTTCGATCTGACCCTGCTGGTTCCGCTTTGCCTTGTGGCCGGCACAGCCATCTTCATGTCGACCGAGCGCAGCAACTGGCGGCAGATGGGTCGTATTCTTGTCGGTATCGGTTTGCTGGTGCTGTCGCTCCAGATGACCGGGCAGGCAACCGAGCCCTTGCGCAACAGCGACCTCTTGCCAGTGATCGTCGGTTACCTCGACACCGATCCCGTAACCGCTTTCCTTCTGGCGGCGGTCATGACCTGGCTGTTCCACTCGAGCATCGCCGCGGTATTGCTCGTCGTCACATTCGCTTCCCGCGGCCTGATCCAGCCGGAACTCGGCATCATCATGATCTGCGGCGTCAACCTTGGCTCGTCATTCATCGCCCCAATTCTAACCCGAAATGCGGCGCCGCAAGTTCGCATCGTTCCTATGGGCAACCTTTTGATGCGCGGGCTCGGTTCGGTCGTGATCCTGATCCTCTATCTGAGCTTTAAGCCATCGATTGCGTTCCTGGGCGCCGCGCCGGCCGATCAGGTGATCAATGGCCATATTCTCTTCAACATCATCATCCTCATTGCCGGACTTCCCCTCTCCCATCTCGTTCTCAAGGCCACGAAGGCTGTCGTCGCCATTAACGTTCCAACCGAATCGCCTCGGTCGCTCGATCATGCCGAACTCAGTGCCCTCGACGAGAGCGTGCTCGACACGCCGAGCCTTGCCCTTGCGAATGCGACACGCGAGACGGTCAGCGTCTGCGAAACGGTCGAGATCATGCTGCGCGGCATTATCGACCTTTACGAAAATCCCGATCAGGCACGCATCGATGAACTCTCGGCGCTCGATGACAAGGTCGACCGCAAGCACGCCGCCATCAAGCTTTACCTAGCCAAACTGACGACGCGAAAACTGTCGGATTATGAGGTGGGCCGGGCGCGCGAACTACTCGGCGCCTGCGTCAAACTCGAACAGGTCGGCGACATCATCGTGCGCAACATGCTGGCGCTCGTGCAAAAGAAGATGGACCGCAAGCTGCAGTTTACCGATGAGGGCTGGCGCGAACTCAGCGATTTCCATGCAAGGGTACTGACCAATGCGCGGATGGCGTTCAACGTCCTTGTTTCGCGCGATCGCGAAACAGCACATCAGCTCGTGCTTGAAAAAGATCATCTGCGGGATGTGGAAAAGCAAACCAGTGACCGGCATTTCAGCCGCCTGCGCGAAGGCACGCCGCGCAGCCTGGAGACGAGCTCCATTCACCTCGACACGATCCGCGACTTAAAGCAGATCAACTCGCTGCTCGCTTCGATGGCTTACCCCGTGCTCGAGGAGCAGGGGCTGTTGAATACGACACGTCTGCGAGCGCTGTAAGGTCGAAACACACCGTATCTAAACCTAAGTTGCGACCTGAACTTAGCCCCAGAAAATACTTTGACATCTGCGAAGTATTGCGCTCGATTTCCACGACGTCTGCCGTGTAAAGGTTGCTGATGACCAATCGTGAACAACGACCGCTGTTGGCGCAACTTCGACCCGCGTTGTCACTGTGTGTTGTCCGCTTTGCAGCGATAGCGACCGGTGGCTCGATGACCATTATGGAGGCGCCTAGCCGCTCAATTGCAAACGTTCAAATTGGAAACATTCCATTGATACGTGCAGCCCCACAGTGAGCGGGGCCGCACGCGCTCAGATCTCAGTATGCTCCGCTAGCTCCAGTGCATCCTCGATGTCCACACCAAGGTACCTGACCGTGTTTTCGATCTTGGTGTGCCCCAACAGGATTTGAATAGCGCGAAGATTGCCTGGCGCCTTGTAGATCATTGCCGCCTTGGTGCGGCCGGCTGATGTTGGCCTATCAACCAATGGAGCCCTGCGCTGCCATGGTTAGAATATGGTGAAAGATGTATGCGTTTCCAATGGGCTACTTAGCTGATAATGCCGCTCGGTGGGCTGTACGTTGGAGGCGTGACGGCTTCTACAACGACATCTCATGTTCCTTGGCGCGCCATAAGGCATCGATCGCTGCCGGAATTTCCACCAGATTATTGAGAGGCCCAGGGTTAGCGCCGTTTTGTCCTATCTGGACTATCTCGAGTCGGAGGTAACCGATGAGTTGGCTTATCGCCTCATCGATCTCCTTGACGTGTTGCACTGTCTCGATGCTCAGTGGGCCTTTCGAACCCTGCATAATCTGCGTCGCGATCACCGGCTCGCTGCCGCAAAAATCTAACAATCCTGCGGTGCCGATAACGATCGCAGAGCAGGTCGAGTCGACCCACGGATCCTTTGAGGCAGGTGCGACGATCGTCCATTGCCACGTGCGCCCGACCCGCCCATGTAAATGCGTAATGGCGGATCGGGCCACGCCGGACCGCAAAAAAATAAAGTGCGATTTAATGATTCGGAATCCGGAAACGCCGCCCCTACATTGCGGCCGTGTATGAAGATTATCGAACATTCAAAATGGTGCAGGTGTTCGGGCCCGGCCAGTTGGTCGGCGTGACGTCGGCGTACGAGCGGCCCTTTCCAGGAGCAGAATCGGACCTGTCTGCGGAACGTACGGTTCCTGCTGAGCGATGACGCGACTTTCGAACCACGAAACTTTATGAAGATGTTGTAACTTCACAAGAAACTTATTTTTGGAACATCTTCATTACAAATGCCATTTGAACGACATGAAAACAATTGTTGGAATGTCCACATTCTTTCTGATCGTTTCCGTCATCGTCGGTGAAGCTGCAGAGGTAACACCCGACGCGATCAATTCTGCTTCACTTTCCACAATCACTGCGGGGCCCGCTTCCAAATCAATAGCTGATCCCGATCCAGCGATCGTCCGTCTGCAGGTTCTCCTAGACCGCGCAGGTGTGTCGCCGGGGGTGATCGACGGCCTTGATGGAACAAACGTCACCAAGGCGGTGATAAGTTTCGAAAATATGATGGGGATACCTCCGGACGGTGCGATCGACCCCGATGTCGTCAGCAGGCTGGAGACAGGGGGCCCGATAATTAGCACCTACACGGTGACGGACGATGACTTGAAAGGTCTCGTGGACCATATTCCCGTGGACTACGGCGAAAAGGCGAAGATGCCCAGCTTGGGATACACCAGCGTCGCCGAAAAACTGGCAGAGCGTTTTCACATGCATATCGACCTGTTGACTACGCTCAATCCAGGTTCTGATTTCGCTTCCGGGGATACGGTCCAGGTGGCGATGCCCGGTCCCCCGCGCCATGGAAAGGTGGTCCGCATCGAAGCCGACAAGACCGCTGGGCAGGTCACGGCTTACGACAGGCGCGACGTCATACTAGCGGCATATCCCGCGACAGTTGGCAGCGAGGATAATCCTTCTCCAAAGGGTACGCACAAGGTGAAGGGCGTCGCGCGGATGCCGGTGTTCAGATACAATCCAAAGGTCAACTTTAAGCAAGGGAAGAACACGATCCCCAAAGGCCCCAATGGACCGGTCGGAACTATCTGGATCGATCTAACCGAGCCAACATACGGCATTCATGGAACGCCTGATCCCGAACTTATCGACAAAGTCGGGTCGCATGGCTGCATTCGTCTGACCAACTGGGACGCCGAGGAGCTAGCTGGAATGGTGAAGCCTGGCGTTGTTGTACGGTTCGTCAACTAAGTGTTGATATTCAGATCGGCCCTTTAGCGAGTTAGCGTTTTCTGTATGACGTTGTTGGTACGCGCTTTAGGTCTGTGACGCACGCTACCCTCCAGAACAAACTTGATGAAATCTATCGAACAACGCGTTCGGCTGAAGATTCGCTTGCCGTAGAGGTGCCTCCCTTCGGCTGTCCATGGAACCGAAACGGTAGAAGGGCTCCCCTAGCTTCGAACAGAACGTTTCAATTTTCATAATTTCATACCGTTACACGTCTTTTGCCGCAACTGCGTTCGTTCGCGATTGCGTCCGGTTATGATGATGCTGGCACCTTCGGCGCGCGCTCGCCGGGCAGTTTCCAGCCCGATACCGGCGCTGCCGCCGATGACGACGACAGTCTGGCCAAGCAGTTCGGGTTCGCGTTGCGCGGGGATGGTTGTAGTGCTCATGCCTCCTCCGATAACAGCTTTCAATTCGCCAGTACGTGCATGTACTCCATATCGATCGACGCAGGGACCTGACGAACAAGCGCCGGCATGCTGCCGCGCGTTCACGCTATTCTACTGCGACGGCCTTCCTCGCCTGCTCCGCCGTCATGTAAGCCGCATACCAGTTCGGCCAGCTCTTGTCGCATCGCCCGCCAGTCCGCTTCGGGCGCGGCCCTGTCCAACGGCCTTTGGACGCAGAGCAAGCATCGCGATTTCCGGCCCCCACTTCTCGTTCATTCCGTTGAATCGAAATCATCCTCCCGGGCATTCAGGATGGAAACCAGTGTGTGCAGGCCGACATCCAGCTGATCCATTGTCGGCGCACCTAGTGCCAGTCTGACAGCGTTCGGCGCATGGCCGGGGGTGACGGCGAAGGTTGTGGAAGGCGTCAACGCAATGTCGCGCCTGGCTGCCGCAGCGACGAAAGCCTGCGAACGCCAGTGCGGGGGCAGCACCAGCCATAGATGATAGCATTTTCCGTTGGTCTGGATTTCGAAACCCGAAAGACGATCGACTGCCAGTTTTTGGCGGGCGCACGCGTCGAGTCGCTTCAATCTTGCAAGCTCGGCAATGGTACCGTCGCCCATCATCCGCTCAGCGGCCGCAAACGCAAATCCTGATGCAGTCCATCCGCCCGAACGCACGGATGCCGTGACGCTTTCACGCAATCGTGGCGGCGACACGATAAAGCCCAGCGTCAGGCCCGGGGCGACCTTCTTGGAGAGACTGTCGATGACAATGCAGGTGTCCGGCGCGAGTGCGGCAAGCGGCGGCTCATCGTCAAGGAAACCGTAGACATTGTCCTCGATGATCGGGAGGCCAAAGCTTTCGACAACGCGCAGGAGGTCGGCCCGGCGCGCCGCGGTCATCGTCATGCCTAATGGATTCTGGATCGCCGGCTGAACGTAGATTGCCGAGAGATGGGCGTCACGGTGCGCCTTTTGCACAGCGTCAGGCCGGACACCGCCTTCGTCCATCGCCAGTGGCACCAGTGTAATTCCCAGCCGGGCGGCAATGCCCTTGATAAACGGGTATGTCAGGGCCTCCACACCGCAACGGCCGCCCGTAGGAACAATTGCGGCGAGCGCTGCGGCGATACTCTGTCGTCCGTTGCCGGTGAATACGAGTTGTTCGGGAGTCGGGGACCACCTGCCCTGCGACAGGTATGCGGCTCCAATGGTTCGGACCGCTGGAGTTCCGACGCTGGTCGCCTGTCTCAAGGCGGGGTCGAGCGCCGCAGGTTTCTCCAGGCCAGCCAGGCTTCTTCCGATGATCGCGGTCTGATTGGAGAGCATCGGGTAGTTGAACTCAAGGTCAATTCGGATCCCGCGCGGCTCAGTTAATGCTGCCGCCCCGCGCCGGGCATCGCCGGAGATGAAGGTGCCCCTCCCAACTTCGCCGACGACAAGGCCCCTGCGCAATAGCTCGGTATAGACGCGGCTCGCGGTCGAGACGGCGATCTTGCGATCATAGGCAAAACGGCGCTGCGGAGGCAGGCGCTCCCCGGGCTTGAGAGTGCCATCAGCTATTTCTCCGGCGATGATGTCAGCGAGCTTCAGATATTCCGACATCTATTGCTCCGAGCACAATGTTTTAATTGCTCCGAGCAACCTATCGGAACATAATGGCTAAGTCAAACCGGATTGCACCGGGAATTGCCAAGGTCTGCGGTAATGAGAACGCTACGGCGCTTAACAAGCGCTGATGGGCGGCGGAGCAGGATTGCCGCACAGCAATAGCTGGAGGTCAAAATGTCTACAGCCCTTTCAACCATCGGTAGGCCGGCGGGAACAAAGACGCACGGCTCATTTCTTCGGGCATTCAACGCCTGTTGGCAGCGGATCGCTCGCTATTTCGTCCATCGCGCCGCCATTGCGAGCCTGTGCGAGCTCGACGACGAAGCACTTCGGGATATTGGCATCGCCCGCTCCCAGATCAAAGGGGCGGCCTACGGCTTCGTGACCAACCCCAACGGGGCGAGGAGGTGATGATGGCCACCCCGGTTACACCGGAGCTGACCGCTGCCACGATCCTGGTCGTGTTTGCCGGTGTATTCCTGATCAGCTTCATGAGAGGAGCTTTCGGAGGCGGGTTCGCCATCGTGGGTATTCCGCTGCTGTCGTTGGTGATGGATCCAGTCACCGCCGGCGGTCTGCTTGCGCCTTTGTTCATCGGGATGGATCTTTTCGCGCTGCGCTACTGGAAGCCCTCGACATGGTCGAGGCCGGACCTTGTGCTGCTCCTGCCGGGGCTGGTGATCGGCATCGGGTTCGGCTATGGGCTTTTCCGCTTCCTCGACCACCGGGCCATCGCGATCGTGATGGCGGTGATCACCCTGATCTTTGTCGGTCTCTGGTTTGTCAGGGGCGGACAGGTGACGAGGCGTCCGCGTTCGACAACAAAGGCGATCACTGCGGGTCTTGCCTCAGGAGTGACCACGATGGTTGCGCATTCGGGCGGACCGCCGCTTGCGATGTATCTGTTGCCCCTCGGGCTCAGCAAGGAAATCTACGCGGGAACAACGAGTATGTTTTTCACAGTCGGCAACGCGACCAAGGCGGTGCCGTGGCTGCTGCTGGTGAGGCCGACCGCGGGTGTCTGGGCATTGATGGCGATTGGTCTGTTGGCCATCCCCAGCGGCGTCTGGCTCGGGTGGCTGCTGAACGGAAGGCTGGACCAACGCCAGATTTATCGCGCCTGCTACGGATTGTTGGTTCTAACGGCGTTGAAACTGATGTGGGATGGCATTTCCGGATATCTCCCGTGAGCTGAAAGGCCGGCGTAGCGCTACCTCCGGAACTTTGAGAGCGCACGCGAAACTGCCGAGTCGTCAGTAAGAGCAAACGGCGTCTAGCTGGGAGCCCGGAGACTACGAGCAGTGGACCATCCCAGCCCCTCCCAACGAAACATCGTGAGAGGCCCTCATTTCGCGCGCGGCGAGTGGGGTGGCGAGTGGCACCCAGATTTCGCCCCGAAAGCAGGATACATAGTCGCCAAGGAACATTGGAGTGGCTGGCAGAAGGGGATCACCCATGTTATCGTGGTCGGGTTGCTGGCCAATACTCGTATCGAAACCACTGCGCATTATGCACCAGAGCTTGGCTATCATCTGACCTTGGTCCGCGACGCGACGGCAGCGCTCTGGCATGATATGATGCACGCCGCGCACGAACTGAGTGGTCCTACCTGCGCCCACGCAATCATGGGGCCCGCGGAACTGATCGCAGCTTTGTCAGCATCACATCCGAAGGAGACGAGGCCATGACCAGGCTCATCACGGCCGCTGCTGCTATCACGGCCGTCACCGTCGTCGTCTCGGGTGCATTCCCCCAGACTGCGATTGCGCCAAAGGCAACAACTGCCCCCGCATCCAAGGCCACGGAAGACGCATCGATCCGGCCATTCAGCGTTCACGTTCCGGACGAGGCCCTTAATCAGCTGCGGCGCCGGATCCAGGAAACGCGCTGGCCCGATAAAGAGACGGTAGAAGACCAGTCCCAGGGCATCCAGCTTGCGAAACTCAAGCCGCTCGTCGAGTATTGGGGCACCGGCTACGACTGGCG
This sequence comes from Phyllobacterium pellucidum, assembly GCF_013327855.1. Classification (GTDB taxonomy): domain Bacteria; phylum Pseudomonadota; class Alphaproteobacteria; order Rhizobiales; family Rhizobiaceae; genus Phyllobacterium; species Phyllobacterium pellucidum. Next base: position 319,156 of record NZ_JABUMX010000004.1, read on the forward strand.
CAAGGCGGAGGCGAAACTGAATGCCCTGCCGCAATTCGTCACCACAATCGATGGCGTCGACATCCACTTCATCCATGTCCGCTCCAAGCACCCCAACGCGCTGCCAGTGATAATCACTCATGGCTGGCCGGGATCGGTGTTCGAGGAACTGAAGATCATCGATCCGCTTACCAACCCGACCGCTCACGGCGGCACCGCCGACGACGCATTCGATTTGATCATTCCGTCGATGCCGGGCTTTGGCTTTTCCGGCAAGCCGACCGGCACGGGCTGGGGTCCTGACCACACCGCGCGAATCTGGGCTGAGCTGATGAAGCGTCTGGGGTACACCCGGTATGTCGCGCAGGGCGGGGACTGGGGTTCGCCGGTCTCCAGCGCCATGGCTCGCCTGGCACCGGCAGGATTGCTCGGCATCCACATCAACCTTCCGGCGGTGGTGCCACCCGAGGTGGCCGCGGCCCTGGCCTCAGGCGGGCCAGCGCCAGCGGGATTGTCCGACCAGGAGCGCTCGACTTTCGATGTGCTCAGTGCCGCTGCCAAGATGGGCAACAGGTCTTATGCAACGATGATGGGCACAAGACCGCAGACGATCGGCTACGGCATCACCGACTCGCCTGCCGGTCTCGCCGCGTGGATGCTCGGACATCCAGGCTTTTCGACGTGGACATACAGCACCGACGATCCCGAAAAGTCTCCTGACGAGGTTCTGGACGAGATAACGCTGTACTGGCTGACCAATACCGCGACCTCGTCCGGGCGTCTCTACTGGGAATATGGCGGTGGGCGGAGCCCCGCCCTCTCGGCCGGAGAGATGACTTCCGACATCTTGCTTCCCGTCGCCATCACGGTCTTTCCTGGCGAAAGCTATCGAACTCCGGAAACATGGGCCCGTCGCGCCTATCGGAACCTGAGCTATTTCCACGAGGTCGACAAGGGCGGTCACTTCGCCGCGTGGGAAGAACCTGAGTTGTTCAGCGCAGAGCTTCGTGCCGCGTTCAAGCCGCTGCGCTGAATTGTCAGTCTACGACCTTCTGTCTTGAGCAGGATAAATGCGATCGAGACCGCGGGGGCCTTGAGCTTTCGAGGTCGTGTATCGAGCGCGGTGGCAGCACGACCTTTTGCGCCATTTTGCCGGACGACCGATTTTTATGAATTCCTGATGTTTTGCCTTGAAGCCGGAATAGAAAGCCTATCCGACCCCATGATACCTGTTGCCACGTACTCAACAAAGGAGTGCCTGGAATGTCTGAGCGACTAACGAAAGTAATATCCCGCTACCAGCCCACCGTCGACTTTAAGCATGTAGTTTGGCGGAACTTGCCAACTTTTATCGCCCTTGCCGTCATCGTGGCGGTTTGTGTAGCGCTCCGCGTTTGGGTCGCCTTCAACCACGCGATCTGAGCAAGCCGCGATCTTCCGATCCCGACACAGTCGGCTCGACGCAAGTATCGCTGCGATCACAATCGATGAGCAAATCCATGATAAACAGCAGAACCGACCAACCCTCACGATTAAGGGGCGTAATGACCGCCCTCATCACCCCCTTCAACAACGGAGCCGTCGACTACGACGCCCTCGCCGCCCTTGCGGATTGGCAGATTCAATTCGGAATCAGCGCACTGGTTCCTTGCGGGACGACCGGCGAAGCCCCCACGCTTGCCTGGGACGAGCGGCTGAAAATCATCAGGACCTGCGTGAAAGCCTCGCGCGGACGGGTGCCCGTGATCGCCGGAACCGGCACGAACAGTACGGAACTGACGATCGCCCATACCTTGGCCGCCCAATCCTGCTGCGCCGACGCTGCGCTGGTTGTAACGCCCTATTACAACAAGCCGAGCCAGGATGGCATTGTCCGCCATTTCGAGGCGATCGCAGGGCGCGTCGACCTCCCTATCATCGTCTACAATGTACCCTCGCGTACCGGCATCGACCTGTCACTGGGGACGCTCGCGCGGCTTGCCCAGATCCCCTCTATTATCGGCCTCAAGGACGCGACGGGCGAAGTCAGGCGTGTCGGGGAAATGCGCCGCGCATTCGAAGACCGTTTCATTCTTTTGTCCGGGCATGATGCGTCGTCGCACGCCTTCAACCTTTCGGGAGGCGACGGCACGATTTCCGTAACTGCCAACGTCCTGCCGCACGTCTTCGCCGCGTTGCACGATGCATGCCGGAAACACGACTGGTCCACCGCCAATTATATTCAGCAGCGGCTGATGCGGGTCTATAAAGCGTTCGACCTCGACACGAATCCCGGCCCCATCAAGTACGCCCTGAAATATCGGCGCGGCATGAATGACGAAATGCGTCTGCCGCTCGTGCCTGTTTCGGCAGAGACGGCGGATCGGATCAGGATAGCGCTCGACCGATTGGGCGATCCGGGCAGCGATGTCCCGTGCGATCCAGCCGATGCGATTTTCGGCGCGGACGAAAGGCCGATCGAAAAAGCACCCCAGCCGCTCAACTGGCGGATCTGAGCAAGCGACCCTTCACCAAACAATGCTGCATCCGCCAGGCCTGCGCCTGCCAGCTGCTGAAAGCGAAGATCATGCGATACCCACGTAAAAGCCACGATCGTTTTAGAACGTGCACCCGTTTTCTCGTTGGTCGAAATCTGGAAGGATGCTGGATCGTCTGCGACAGGCAGCGTCTGGTCGGCGGACTGTTTGCTGACAGGGAATCGGCCCTGCACTTCGCGGTTACCCAGAGCGAACACCGGCCCGAGGCCGTGTGGTGCGCCAACGATGATGATTGTCTCCTGACCGATCCGTGGCAGGATCTCACCGCTCCCGCGCCCCGTCACTCCAAGCGCGCGTGATGTCTTTGATCACGGAACAAAGACCGTGAGCTTATCCCCGAATATCCGGTGCATAATCGGCGTTTTGATTGTCACCGCACTGATCATAGCAGCCGCCTTCCTCACCCCGCCCCGGTCGCCGTCCAATCGGGAACAAGGTTATTGGGCCGGAGGACCGGTGGTTTCCTCGGTTCCTCGACAAGACGGTCATAAAGCGATAGTGCGTCCTCCGCCGATCTCATCCCCTTAGGCATCCAGGCAAAGCAGGCACGAAGATTGAGCTGTTTGCTTGTTGCAATATCCGGCGTCGGAAGAACGAAGACCAGGTCGACCGGCGGTCCGTCGATCGATTCAAACTCGATGGGTTCTCAGCCCGGTAACCAACCCGCAATTGTATTCAGCCTTAGAGTTTGATGCCTGTTCGAGATTTTTGATCAATCAGGAGTTAGTGAAGGTCGAAGGCAAAACATCTACTATTACAACTTAGGACGTGACTTCCTCTTGTTCATCGATATGAAGAAAGTCGGTATGCAGCGGCCAACCTAAAATGCAAAAAAGCCCGCCAACCGGATAAACGGCGGCGGGCAAACAAACTAATTGATCTTTGCCTAGAAGTTACGCTGGAAGCGAATGATGCCGCCAAGTGCGTCATCCTCGCCGAAATCGCTCTCTGCCACTTCCTTTCGGTCGCCGCCGAACTTGGTGTAGTCGATTTCCGGCCTTATGAAGAAGCCCGGCACCAGCTCGTAGTTGACGTTGAGGGCGAGAGCCCAGGTGCCCTGCTCTTCATAGGCCGCCTGGCCGTTGATTGTCGCCTTGTCAGTAACCTTGATGGCAAAGCCACCCCAGCCGGCCCAGTCGCCTTCCCACAAGCCGTACCAGTTTTTGTTCTGATTGGTGATGAAAGAATCAGAATCATAGTCGGATTGATAGCCCGCCATGATCCAGGCCGATATTGCATCCGTCAGGCTCACGTCGAGCCGCGCCTTGACGCCGACAGCATCCTGAACGGAATCATAACCGACGACAGCACCAATCTGGCCCCAACCCTGTTGATATTTTACGCCGGCAAGGACATGCGGCATGTAATCATCGATGACGTAGTCATAACCGTTGAATACCATACCCTGTTCCGCGGCGATGACAGCGGAAAATCCGTTTCCACCCTTGAAGGTGTAGCTGATCTGATTGCTGGAAATGCTGTCGGATCCATACTGGATCACGTCGTCCTGAATAATCGTCCCAGCATAGCCGAGCCAGGAGCCGAAGAGGACATCGTTGACGCCCATCTGGAACCCGCCCAGCTCGATAAACCCCTGATGCAGCGTGCCTCCGGCGTCGTCGCTGTTTGTATTCTGGAAACGGGTGTCAATAAACGACCGCAGCGTGCCAAGTTCTGTTTCGGAACGCGCATCAAAACGAATTTCGGCGCGGGTGCGGACACGCCAGGTATCATTTCCGCCTGCACCAACGGGGCCACCGGTAAACACGTTGTCCCCGCCGGAAAACTCAAAGCGCAGGTAACCGTTGACCTTGAGGCATGTTTCGGTTCCCGGGATATAGAAGAAGCCCGCTCCGTAGGCATCGCATACCCGGACATATTCAACAGGCTCGGGCTCCGCAACGACCACCGCATCCGCTGCATAGGCCGACGTCGTCACGAGTACTGCACCCGATATCAGAAAAAGCCTCCGAATAGCCATGCGATCCCCCATTCTCTGCCAACTAGTCAGCAAGATACGTTCGAGCACTTCGCGCAGATTCCACAATCATATCATCAGTCGGCCCATCCAAAGTGTCTCCGCTCAGCCACACCCGGTGGTCCATCGTACCAAAGGCGAGGTGGACATTCGTCATTCGCCAATCGTCATCAATGCGACGAGCACGGGCCCCCACGCAGTGAGAAGAATATTACCAATTGCATAGGGGACCGTATAACCGAGCGCAGGAATACTACTCCGAGATTCATCTTGTATCGCCCGGAGGGCGGCCGTGATCGTTCCGGCACCGGCACATGCACCAAGAACAATAAGGGGATTCATCTTGAGCATATAGCGGCCAAAAAGAATCGCTATCGTATGCGGCAGCAACGCCGATACCAGCCCCACCACCACAAGACTCAAACCGGTTTGTTGGAGCCCAGAGAAGAAGCTTGGCCCGGCGTTGATGCCAACCACACCGATAAAAATGCACAGACCGACAGTGTCGAAGATCCAGATCGCCGGTTCCGGGATTCGGCCGAAAAATGGGTGTACAGACCGAAGCCAGCCAAAAACCAGCCCCATGATCAGCGCACCTCCGCTTGCAGTCAGAGTTAACGGGATACCGCCAACGGTTACCGACAAGAGGCCAACAAGGCCCCCAAGCACGATGCCTGTCCCAACAAAAACCATGTCCGTCGCCATAGTTGGGCGGTCTGGATAGCCTAATTCCATTGCGGCCCTCTCAACCTCCGGCTTAGTGCCGATCAGACTGAGCACGTCTCCACCATCGATGGTCGTCTTTGCAGTAACGGGCATCTCCTGTCCGGCCCGTGTAAGCTTCCGCAGAAACACGCTCCGAGTGAATTCGAGCTGCGCCAGTTCTCCAAGTGTTCTCCCAACCGCGATCCCTCGCGTAACCACGACATCCAACACTTCGACCGGTAGGTCGAGCAGAGGCTTGTCGTCTACTTCCGGGCCGACAATCTTTCCGCTGTTCACGTGTATTTCCTGCCGAGCGAGTACGGCGACGACGTCACCTTCGCGGATGACCGAATTGGGAAGCGCCTCCATGATGCCTCCGTGGTGTCGGATTCTTGCGATGAACACCCGCGAGCCTTGCGGCAAGGCTTCAAGTTCTGCCACCGTCTTGTTAACGAGTTTCGGATTGGTGACACGGTAAGCACGCAGATCGAACAGTCTTGCTCCCGAGGTCACGCCAAGTTCCAGTTGCGCGGAGCCTGCCAATGCGGTGCCTTGCATACGCATCCCTTCGTCGCGCAGGTTAACTCCCATCAGTTTGGGTCCGATTGTAGGGAGAAACCATACAAGGCTGGCGGTTCCAATGAGGTATGTGACTGCGTAAGCCACTGGAATATTGTTCAGCAGGCTAATTCTTTCCGCTTCGGGAATAGCCAGGCGCTGAATAGCCTCCCCGGCCGTGCCAATAACCGTCGATTCTGAAAATGCTCCTGCAAGCAGTCCGGCGGCCGTTCCGACGTCGTACCCAAGCAGCGTCGCAAAACCGAATGCAGTGAGCAAGCATGCAACGCATAAGACCAAGGTAAGCGCCACCTGTGGAATTGCGTCCTGTTTGAGCCCGCGGAAAAACTGCGGTCCGACCTTGTAGCCGGTTGTAAACAGAAAAAGATCAAAGAAGATGATCTTCACAATCGGTGGAATCTTGATATCGAGCTGTCCAATCAACACCCCCGCCAAGAGCGTCCCCACCACGATTCCGAGGCTGAAACTTCCGAGCTTTACCCGTCCAATCAAAAAGCCAATGGCCAGCGCAAGGAAGATTGCCAGTTCAGGATTGTCGCGCAATGCTTGTACAAAAAAAGCCATCCCCTACTCCTGCCCATTGTCAAGCTCAAGGAGTCAACGACCAACCCCGGATCGAACCCGCCGTGGGCAAGCAGACGCGCCCACAGGCGCTTATCTAGTGCCTCAGTTTGGTTGAGATGACCTCCGGCTTTAGCAGTTTGAGACCGCGCGCTTTCTCGTAGCCATGAATCTCTTTCACATCGAGTTTGCGCATGAACTCAATTGTCTCCTCTGTGATCACTTGACCCGGCACCATGATCGGGAAGCCAGGTGGATAAGGAATTACGAAGTTGGCGGACACCATTTCCGGCCCCTCGCGAAGGCGACGATTACATTCATCTCCATGCAAAGGAATGTATTCACAGCCCGTGGCATCGTAAGCACCGTAGAAAGCTGTGCGCATATCCCCCTCCGGTGTGGCACGCCCCGCGTCTTGTCGAAACGCTTCATGGAAATGACTGAAATTCGGTAGGTCAGGCACGTCCGTCATTAGCGACTTGACGCGAGCGGCCAGCGCGTTTCTTTCGCCATCGCCGCCCCGGGCAAGGCGTGTCTCGATCCCGTTAGAAATCTCCAGGAGCACGCGAACGAGCTGCGCCACATCGCTCCGTGTATTGTTGATATTGGATTGCAGCAGAACCGAATTGCGCGACGTTTTATTGAGCTGAATGTCGTAGACATTGGCCAGCAACGCCTTGAACTCGGTTCCATCGAAACCTGCCGTTCCACAGACAAGCGTCATACGCGTAGGATCGAGGCAGAATTCGTCGTCGTGCATGCTGCGCACCTGGCTGGCCCAGGTTGTGTCCGGCGCCAGAAAATCCACAAACCCACTCTCCCGGTACTGCGCGGGGATCATGCCGTCAGCACCAAGCATATGGAAGTATTTCGAGATTATCGGATGTGAATTGACCGCACGCCGGATAGCAAGCGAGATCTCGATGGCGTTGAGCACGAGGCCGTAGCCTTCCAATTCCATTTGCCGCCGCGCTACGTCGAGACTGCCGATCAGTTGCTGGTTGGGGCTTGTCGAAGCATGCGTAAAGATTGCTTCGTGAAACTGCGACTCAACTGTGTAGAAGTCGACGTCTTTCACGAGAACCATCGAGCCCTGGCGCAGCGCTGACATGGATTTGTGCGTCGAGTTGGTCTGGTAAACGCGAATACGAACCTTCCGCGGGTCCGGGAGCAACCGCGTCGTTAGCAGTTCGTCGACGGTGGGGTCAGACCCAAGTTCCTGCTGTTGTTTTTCGTAGGCCTCAACCGCGGCCAAACCGTGAATCCATGTTTCAATTGCGGCAGCGGCGCCCATTGCGGTGCGAGGACGCAATACCGGTGAGAACCGCGCGAAGCCGAACCACGCCTCATCCCAGAGGAATACGAGGTCCGGTTTAATGGCGAGGCACTCCTCCATGACCCGACGCGTGTTGTAGATGTGGCCGTCAAAGGTGCAATTCGTGAGGTCCACCATTTTGACACGGTCAAGCCTGCCTTCGGCCTTCAGATCCAGGAGTGCCTTTTTTATGCTCCTGAGGGGTACCGCGCCATACATCGAGTATTCTGTCATCGGGAATGCATCAACGTAGAGCGGTTGCCCGCCGGCAAGGACAAGCCCATAGTGGTGGGACTTGTGGCAGTTTCGGTCGAGAATGACGATGTCACCGGGCGCGACTATCGCCTGGTGGACCATCTTGTTCGACGTGCTTGTGCCGTTGGTTACGAAAAAGGCATGGTCCGCGCCAAAAGCCCGCGCGGCCATTTCCTGAGCGCGCTTGATATTGCCTGTCGGCTCCAACAGGCTATCAAGTCCGCCCGTTGTGGCACTGCTTTCCGCAAGGAAAAGGTTGATACCATAGAACTCCCCCATATCGCGGATCCAGTCAGACTTGAAAACCGACTTTCCTCGAGCGAGCGGAAGCGCATGGAATGTGCTTATCGGGCGCCGCGCATATCTCTTGAGGTTGTCGAAGAACGGCGTCTCGAAACGGTCTTGAATCCCCTCAAGCACCGACAGGTGGAGTTCCAACGGTTCTTCGATCGCATAGAGAACGCGACGGATGGATGCCGACCGTGCATCGCCCGCCAAATTTTCTACCTGGCGGTCAGACAGAAGATAAATGTCGAGGTCTGGTCGCAGGCGTTTCAACGAGTTTGCCAAGAGCAACGCCAGATCAGCATCCTCCGCTCGCGCCCCATCCAGTCCGAGGCCGGACAGCACGCTGCGCAACACCGGCGCCGAATGTCGCGAAGCGTAGTTAAAGCCCTCGAAGATCGTAACCGCGGCAATATCCGGATTGATAATCGCAGCGCAGATCGCATCTTCGAAGCTGTCTACCGGGACAATTTCGTAAATAAACGCGTCCTCAGGACGTCGCAGGTTGCGCAACTGCGCGATTTGATCGGCAGCTTGCGTTGTGGCACCCGGCGCAACAATCAGCATTTCGAAGTAGGGGCGCTTTGCGTCTCCGTGTCTGAGCGTGGGCGGTAGGACATCAGCCGGCGTATCGACGACTTCCTCGGTCGTTCGCCACTCGGCAGGATCATACTTGAAGTCACGCGTGACAATCGCGGCCGAAACGCGTCGCACCAAATCAGTAAAGCCAACAGCATCGCCTCCCCGCAGCCTGTCGCTTAGCCTCGCCATGAGCGCAGAGCCTGGGAATGCGTGAAACCCTTCAATGGGGCCTAACTCTGCAAAGGCAGCTTCGGCCGCGTTCTGATCGGCTCGCCCGACCGACCATGCGCGCGCTGCGGCAACAACATCGCGCCACCGGTCTGCGCGTTCCGCGGGCATCGAGAAGAAGTGGTCTATCCGCTGCTCAAGCATCTTGGCCGGTTTCGGCATCGCGGTATCTCCCCTGCCTATGGTGACTAGTTCATTCGTCTGGGCGAGCGAGTGGGCTGACGTCAGGCAGAGGAGCGTCTCTTCAGCCGCTTCACTATGCCTCCGTCGAGCGGGCGCTTTGCCCGTTTCATGCAACTTAGAGTGTAGACCGATGTGAACGCGAATACGTGTAGCATCGTGTAATATACGGCGCCCACTTACAGACCAGGCCAGCAAAACAGTCAGTTTCCGGGATCGTCAAGCCCGCTTTTCGGAGAGAGTTGAGACGTTATCGAAAGCGGACCGCGACGAGATAAGGCAGTGAGTGAAGTGCCCAGACAGTTATGCAGCCCGGATAGCGCTCGAAGCCCGCTTCAACCAGCTCGGGACCGAAGTGTGGGTTTTGTAAATTCATATGGCCTGGCCACAATAAGCCTAGGTGCGCAAGGCCTGGACACCGACCGGAGGTTATTGTGAGAAGCGGGCTACGTCGCTTCGAAAAATAACACCGTAGGGGTGCGCCAGCGGCGTAGCCATCGAACCAGCGATGTCGTCTTGAAGTTTAAACAGGTTGTGCGGATTTGCAGACCGCTGCATACCCGAAAGGTCACTGAACGGTTCGACAACCAGTCTAGGAATATGAGTCCTGATCCGCTGCAGACGATCCGTGCCATTGTAGACGAGGCGCTGGAAGTTCAATCGCCTGATTTCGAGGTCATGTATTCGGCGATTACCCGCCCGTCGATTCCGCCGGACAAACTGCTTGCGTGCCCTGTTGTTGCGGGCCTTTTACGATCCGCTCTGAGCGTCAGTTCATGGAGCAGGTGGACTACAATGTGTTGTTCCGATGGTTCGTCGGCTTGTCGATGGACACCCGGTCGGGACGTCACAGTATTCACCAAGAACCGCGAGCGCCTCTTGGCGGACGGACGTCGCCGCCAAGTTCCTAGTCGCCTTGCTGAGCCAGCTGCGGGTTAAGGCTCTCTAGTTGTCAGACGAGTTCTTCTCGGTGGTCGGCACCTTGATCAAAGCCTGGGCGAGCATGAAGATGGTCAATTTTCAATCGGAAAAGCAAAGCCAGCCTTCACTCGATCCATGACGACCATGGTCTTGAAGCCCTTGATATCGTGGTTCTCATAGAAGAACCGCCGCGTGAAAGCCTCGTAGTCCTCCATATCCTTTGCCGTGATCACCAGGATGAAGTCTGCGTCGCCCGTCACATAGTAGCCGATCATGACTTCCTTGGTCATACGGATCGCTGTCTTGAACCGGTCCACGATATCCGCCCGTTCGCGCTCCAGGGAGACAAGCACTATCATGGTGATGCCGCGCCCGACGGCCTTCGGCGACACGATCGCCACGTCCGCCTCGATCACGCCCTCTTCACGCAGCCGTTTCAGTCGTCGCTGACAAGCGGTCGGCGACAGGTTGGCGATCTGCGCCAACTCTTCCGACGTCATGCGGTTGTTTTTCTGCACTGCATCAAGCAGTACCCTGTCAGCTCTATCAAGTTCACCCATGCAGAACTCCGGTGAAAGCAAATCGATAATCGCATATTTTCTGCATCAAATAGGAAGTCAACGCAGAAATGCGATGCGAAGACGCGAGTACACTTCCTATGAAGACAATCCGGAGCAACTATGAACCGTACCGCCGCTGCTGCCTTGACCAATCTGTCACGACCTGATCTGATCGAACGTCGGGCCTTTCTGGATGGCACCTGGGCCGCGCGCGAGAGGACGCTGGACGTCGTCGATCCTGCGACGGGAGAACACCTCGTTGATGTTGCGGCTTGCTCGCTTGAAGATGCCGATGACGCCGTCGGTGCGGCGGGAAAGGCATTTCTCGACTGGAGGGACAGACCTCCCGTTGAACGGGGCCAGGTCCTTCGGGCCTGGGGCAAACTGATGCGTGACAACGCACGGGATCTTGCAGTCATCATGACGGCCGAACAGGGCAAGCCTTTGGCGGAGTCGCTTGGCGAGATCTCCTACGCTGCCAATTTCCTCGACTGGTTTGCCGCCGAGGGCGAGCGCGCCTATGGGGAAACAATTCCGAGCCATCTGCCCGCTAGCCGGCTTTCGGTCCACATGCAGCCGCTGGGGGTGACCGTCGCCATCACGCCCTGGAACTTTCCCTCGGCGATGATCACCCGCAAGGCGGGCGCAGCCTTGGCCGCCGGCTGCGCGATGATCGTCAAACCCGCTCCGGAAACTCCCCTCTCGGCGCTCGCCCTGGCGAAGCTGGCCGACGAGGCCGGCATGCCCGCCGGCGTATTCCAGGTTCTGACCGGCGAAGCCGAGCCGCTTGCACGCCGGCTTCTGGAACATACGCAGGTGCGCGCTTTTTCCTTCACCGGTTCTACAGAAGTCGGCCGCATCCTGCTGGCGCAATCGGCTGCTACCGTCAAGAAAGCTTCCTTGGAGCTCGGCGGGCACGCACCCTTCATCCTGTTCGACGATGTCGAACTCGCTCAGGCTGTCGAAGGCTGTATCGGTGCCAAATTCGCAACCTCGGGCCAGGATTGCCTCGCCGCCAACCGGATTTACGTTCAACGCGGGATCTATGATCGTTTCGTCGAGGCCTTCGCCGAGGCGACGTCTAAACTCCATGTCGGGCACGGTCTTGAAGACGGGACCGATATCGGCCCGATGACACGGAGGTCGGTGGCGGAAAAATGCGGCCAGCAGATCGCGCAGGCGCTTTCTGCCGGCGCGCGCCTTGTCTGCGGCGCGCAGGAGAGCCCACTTGGCGCCAATTTCGTCACACCGACCGTGCTGGCCGATGTGACCGACGACATGACGATTGCTCGCGAGGAAACTTTCGGACCGGTCGCCGCGATACTACCGTTCGACGACGAGCGGGATGTAGTCGCGCGCGCCAATGCCACCGAAATGGGGCTGGCGGCCTATGTCTACACGAACGATCTCGGCCGCGCGATGCGCCTTAGCGACCGGCTCGAATACGGCATGGTGGCGGTCAACACCGCAAAATTCACCGGCGCGCCCATCCCCTTCGGTGGCTGGAAGCAATCCGGACTCGGTCGCGAAGGCTCGCGCCACGGCCTCTCCGAATATCTCGAATCAAAATATGTTTGCTTCGGCAACCTCTCTGCCTGAAAGGAACCTGTCATGGCCATAGACGTCACTCGGATTGCAGAGATGGACCGCAATTCGGTCCTGCATCCCTTCACGAAACTCAATGACTTCGCCAGCGGCAAGATGGGCGATCCGACGATCGTCGAGACCGGCAAGGGCATCCGCATAGAGGACGCGCTTGGCAATCAGCTGATCGACGGCTTTGCCGGCCTCTATTGTGTTAATGTCGGCTATGGCCGCACCGAGGTCGCCGAGGCAATTTCGCGCCAGGCCTATCGTCTCGCCTACTACCATTCCTACGCCGCGCACACGACGGATGAGTTGGCAATCCTTTCCGATCGCCTCGTGAAGATGGTGCCGGGCAAGATGAGCAAGGTCTTCTATGGCATGTCCGGTTCCGATGCCAATGAGACCCAGGCAAAGCTCGTCTGGTACTACAGCAACCTTCGCGGCAAGCCGAACAAGAAGAAGATCATTTCCCGCGAACGCGGCTATCACGGCTGCAGCGTCGTCTCGGGATCCATGACCGGCATGAGCTTCTACCATGACCACATGGATCTGCCGCGTGCGGGCATCCTCCATACTGGCGCTCCGCATCATTATTGGGGAGCGGAGGCCGGCGAGACGGAGCTCGAGTTTTCCAAGCGCCGTGCCGAAGAACTTGAGGCCCTGATCCTGCGAGAAGACCCTGAGACCATCGGGGCCTTCATCGCCGAGCCCGTGCTCGGCACCGGGGGCATCACGCCGCCGCCGCAGGGATATTGGGAAGAAGTGCAAAAAATCCTCAGGAAATACGACATCCTGCTGATCGCCGATGAAGTCATTACCGGCTTCGGGCGAACCGGTTCCATGTTCGGCTCGCAGCACTACGGCATCGAACCAGACCTGATCACCGTCGCCAAGGGCCTTACTTCAGCCTATTTCCCGCTCTCGGCCGCCATCGTCGGCGAGAAGGTGTACAAGGTCATGGAGGAAGGAGCAGATCGCGTCGGAACCTTCTCCCACGGATACACCTATTCCGGCCATCCGATCGGTGCTGCAGCAGCAAATGCCGTTCTCGACATCGTCGAGAAAGAAGACCTGCCGGGCAATGCGCGGGCGGTCGGCACCTACTTCCAGGAGCAGTTGAAGGCGAGGTTCGCCCAGCTTCCCATCGTCGGCGAAGTGCGCGGAGTGGGCTTGATGGGTGCGATCGAATTCGTCGCGGATCGCGATAAGAAGACGCGTTTCGCGCCGGCTCTCGCTGTCGGCGCACGCGTCTCCAAGGCGGCTCGCAATCGTGGCCTGATTGCCCGCGCCATGCCGCATGGCGACATCCTGGGTTTTGCGCCGCCGCTCGTCACCACAAAAGCCGAAGTCGACGAAATCGTCGCCATTGCAGAATCTGCCGTCCGATCCGTCATGGATGAGCTGGCACAAGCTGGCGAAAAAATCTGATCCCGGCATGTGCCGGGCTGGATTCGCTCTCCCGGCACATATTCGGAGCCCAAAAGCCCGGCAATTGCGCTTATCTTCAAGGCAATTGCCGCCGCGTCGTGCAAAACGCTTCATCTTTATGGATGAAGCGTGCATAATGTCATGAAATTATAGCTCTAATAACGAGACAATTTCATGCGCCGCCAAGCCAATCCGCTTGCCACCGACCCGAGCCCTGCGACGAGGCCGGTGGTGTGGCGACCAAGCCTCGCCAAACAGAAGGGCGAGACTAAGCACGCGGCACTGACCGAACGCATCATCGCCGATATCGATGGCGGCCTTCTCAAACCGATGGACCGGATGCCCACACATCGCGACCTGGCGCGCGATCTCGGGCTTTCCGTGCAGACCGTCAGCCTTTCCTACAAGGAGGCGGAACGGCTCGGCTATCTGAGCGGCGAGATCGGCCGCGGCACCTTCGTGAAGGCGCGCGTGACTGATCGTGCCGGTCGAATGATGCTGGATCATAGCTCCAACGAAGTCCTCGACCTGTCCATCATTCGCGGTGTCTATCTCGATGAGCATGAAACCGCATCGCGAGAAATCTTTCGCGAGATGGCTGAAGGGAATGTCGCCGATTTCATGCGTCCCTGCCGCCCGATCGCAGGTCTCGACCGTCATCGCGAGACCGCACGGATCTGGCTGCGCACGCTGGGCGTCTCCGCCGATGCCGGACGCATCCTCGTGACGAACGGTGCGGCCCACGGCATATTTCTCGCGCTTACCTGCATCATTCGTTCCGGCGATGTGGTTCTTTGCGAAAATCTCACCGATCACGGCATTATCGGCCTCTCCAATATACTCGGCTTCAGCCTGAAGGGCCTGCCCACCGACGAAGAAGGTATCCTGCCCGACGCTCTTGAAGCCGCGTGCGCATCAGGTGGCGTTCGAGCGCTCGTCTGGATTCCGACACTCAACAATCCCACGGGTCATGTCGCAGGCGCCGCCCGACGACATGAAATCGCCACGATCGCAAAGCGTCACGGTATCTTTGTCATAGAGGATGAGGTCTATCGGCCGATGATCGACGAGGACTTGCCCTCGATCGCCGAAATGCTGCCCGATCTCGGCTTCTTCGTCACGAGTTTCACCAAGACCGTGCTGACCGGGTTGCGTGTTGGCTATCTTGTCGTGCCCCCCGCCTATTCCATTCGTGCGGCCTCCATCTTGCGCGTATCGAGCTGGAGCGGCACCTATCTGACCGCCGAAATCGCCACACGTTGGATCGAAAACGGTACGGTCCAGCGGCTGATCGGTCTCCAGCGCGGCGAAATCCGAACCCGCCAGGGAATCACGACAGACATTCTGGGCGATCACATCGCTTCCAGCCATCCGCTGTCGCCTTGCGCCTGGCTGAAAGTGCCGAAGCACTGGGCGGAAGACGGACTGGTGCGTTCGCTCGCCAACCAGAATGTCGCCGTAACGCCATCCGAGCCCTTCGTCGCCGGCCCCGGCCATGGCGGCGGCATCCGCATCTGCATCGGCGGCCGCATGAGCCATTCGAGCCTCTCCAAGGCGCTAACGACGGTGCGCCAGGCGTTCGAGCAATTGCCGCCCGTCTACGATATAGGTTCGATCGGCTGAGGCTGTCCGCCACAATCATTGAATCATGACAATATAATAATTGACATGATTTTACTTCGCTCCCAACATGACAATCATGACGAGCGCCAACCTGCCCAGAACTCCCAACCAAGCGATGCTGCCGGTTACGCCGACGGATATCGAGCAGGCTGCGGCGCGCATTGCCGGTCGGTTGGAGCCTACGCCCCTAGCGCACTCCGGCACACTGTCTGAACGCACCCACCAGTCTGTCTATCTCAAGCTCGAAACGCGCCAGCCGATCGGGGCCTTCAAGCTGCGTGGCGCAATGAACGCCATCCTGTCGCTCGATGATGCCGAGCGGAAACGTGGCCTTGTCACCGCCTCAACGGGCAATCACGGCCGTGCCGTAGCCTATGCCGCTCGGGAACTCGGCTTGTCGGCCACTATCTGCATGTCGTCGCGAGTTCCCGCGAACAAGATCGAGGCTATCCGCGCACTCGGCGCCAAGATCCGTATCGTCGGCGTCTCGCAGGACGATGCGCAGGAGGAAGTCGAGCGCCTGGTTCGAAGCCTTGGCCTCGTTTCAATCCCGCCATTCGACCATGTCGATGTAGTGGCCGGTCAAGGGACGATCGGCCTGGAAATCGTCAAGGACCTGCCCGATCTCGCAACCGTGCTCGTTCCTCTCTCCGGCGGCGGCCTGGTCGGCGGCATAGCCGTAGCCGTCAAAGCCGCGAAATCACAGGTACAGGTTATCGCTATCTCCATGGAACGCGGCGCGGCCATGTATGCGGCAATCGCAGCCGGCAAACCGGTCGGGGTCCGCGAAGAAGAGACGCTGGCGGATTCCCTCGGCGGCGGCATTGGCCTCACAAACACCATCACCTTCCCGCTCTGCCGCGCCCTACTCGATGACATCGTCCTGCTGACGGAAGCCGAGATCGCCGCTGGCGTTCGCCACATGGCACGAGAGGAATACGAAGTCGTGGAGGGTGCCGGAGCGGTCGGCGTCGCTGCGATCCTCGCCGGGAAGATCAAACTTTCGGGACCCACCGTCATCATCGTATCGGGTGGCAATATCGATCCGGACACCCATCGGCAAATCGTCGAGGGGACCGCAGCATGAGCCGGATGAGCATCCTCACGGAAAGAGATCTTCGCGCGGCTGTCAGGCTCGACATTTCTGCGGTCGACTGTATCGAGCAGGCCTTTGCCGCGCTCGCCACCAAGGCAATCGCGATGCCGCCGATCCTGCGTCTGGACATTCCGGAATTCCGTGGCGAGGTAGACGTCAAGACGGCCTATGTGCCCGGTTTCGACAGCTTTGCGATCAAGATCAGCCCCGGCTTCTTCGACAATCCCAGGCTTGGCCTGCCGAGCCTCAATGGTCTGATGATCCTCTTCAGTGTGAGAACCGGACTGGTCGAAGCCCTTCTTCTCGACAATGGCTATCTGACGGACATTCGAACGGCTGCGGCCGGAGCGGTCGCCGCACGGCATCTATCGCGCGAGGACGCTGCCGTCGCCACGATCTTCGGAGCGGGCATGCAGGCGCAACTGCAACTTCAGGCGCTGATGCTGGTGCGGCAAATCAGGTCCGCACGCATCTGGGCGCGCGATCACGCGAAAGCGCTAACGCTCGCGGCCGAATTTTCCCACGCCCACGGCATCGACGTCGTCGCCATTGCCGATCCGCATGAAGCCGTACGAGGCGCGGACATCGTCGTCACCACGACGCCGGCGGAAAAGCCGATCCTGATGGCCGACTGGCTGGAGCCCGGGCAGCATCTGACCGCGATGGGATCGGACGCCGAACATAAGAACGAGATCGATCCGGCCGTCTTCTCCTGCGCCACCTATATCGCCGACCGCATCACGCAGACGCGCATTCTCGGCGAATTGCATCATGCGATCATCGCAGGCGCGGCACAGCCCGACCAGCCCTTTTCCGAACTCGGCGCCGTCATAGCCGGCAAGGCACAAGGCAGGACCGGTGCGAATGACATCACCCTCGCCGACCTTACTGGCACCGGTGTGCAGGACACCGCCATTGCCAATCTGGCCGTCACCCGCGCGAAAGATGCTGGAAGCGGTCAGGTCATCGAAAACCATATCAACACGGGAGATGCAGTGTGAGCGTGACACTGAGCTTTACGCGCGAGGAATATGCCGAGCGCCTGTCCAAAACCCGTCATGCCGCAGAAAAGGCCGGAATCGATCTTCTGATCGTCACGGACCCGTCCAACATGCACTGGCTTACCGGATATGACGGCTGGTCCTTCTACGTGCATCAATGCGTGCTGGTCCCGCCGATGGGCGAGCCGATCTGGTACGGCCGCAAGCAGGATGCCAATGGCGCGAAGCGCACCGCCTATCTGAACCACGCCAATATCATCGGTTACCCCGATCACTACGTGCAGTCGACCGAGCGTCATCCGATGGATCTCCTGTCGCAGATCATCGACGAGCGCAAATGGTCGGGTCTCACCGTCGGCGTCGAGATGGACAACTATTATTTCTCGGCTGCGGCCTTCGCATCGCTGCAAAAGCATTTGCCGAATGCCCGCTTCAAGGATGCTGCGGGCCTCGTCAACTGGCAGCGCGCCGTCAAGAGCCCGACCGAAATCAACTACATGCGCAAGGCGGGCAAGATCGTCGAGCTCATGCACAAGCGCATTGTCGATGTCGTAGAGCCCGGCATGCGCAAATGCGATCTCGTCGCCGAAATCTACGATGCCGGCATTCGCGGTACATCCGAATTCGGAGGCGACTACCCGGCAATCGTACCGCTTCTGCCCTCCGGGGCCGACGCTTCGGCCCCCCACCTGACCTGGGACGACAAGCCGATGCAGTCGGGCGAAGGCACGTTCTTCGAGATCGCCGGCGCGTATAAACGCTATCATTGCCCGTTGTCGCGAACCGTATTCCTGGGAAAGCCCACACAGGCCTTTCTCGACGCGGAGAAGGCGACGCTCGAAGGCATGGAAGCAGGCCTTTCCGCCGCAAGACCGGGCAATACCTGCGAGGACATCGCTAACGCTTTCTTTGCCGTCCTGAAGAAATACGGGATCATCAAGGACAACCGCACAGGCTATCCGATCGGTCTGTCCTATCCGCCGGATTGGGGCGAGCGCACGATGAGCTTGCGCCCGGGCGACCGTACGGAACTGAAGCCCGGCATGACCTTCCATTTCATGACGGGCCTCTGGCTGGAAGACATGGGACTGGAAATCACCGAGAGCATCGCGATCACGGAAACAGGTGTCGAATGCCTGTCGAACGTGCCGCGCCAGCTCTTCGTGAAGGGCTGAGACCGTGCTGATGAGCGTGTCCCGCCCTTCGCCCATTGCTCCGACCGTCGATTTCGACGCCAATGGGGTGCAGCACGGTCATCTGCGGCTGCCCTACAGCCGCGATGACAGCGCCTGGGGTTCGGTAATGATTCCGATCTGCGTGATTGCCAACGAGGAAGGCCCGACTGCGCTGCTAACCGGTGCCAATCATGGCGACGAATATGAAGGACCGGCTGCCTTGCTGGAACTGGCACAGACACTCGATCCGTCGCAGGTGAGCGGGCGCGTTATCATCGTCCCGGCGCTCAACTATCCGGCTTTCCGCGCCGGTACGCGCACCTCGCCGATCGATCGCGGCAACCTCAACCGGAGCTTTCCGGGCCGTCCGGACGGCACGGTGACGGAGAAGATCGCCGACTACGTGACGCGCCATCTCATTCCGCTGGCCGATATCGTGCTCGACTTCCATTCGGGTGGAAAGACGCTCGACTTTCTGCCCTATGCTGCGGCTCACGAGCTGCCGGACAAGGACCAGGAAGCCCGCTGCTTCGAAGCGGTTGCCGCCTTCTCGGCGCCCTTCTCGATGAAGATGCTGGAGATCGACGCGGTTGGAATGCTGGATACGACGGTCGAGGAAATGGGCAAGACTTTCGTCACGACCGAGCTTGGCGGGGCCGGCACGGCAACCGCCCGCTCCATAGAGATCGCACGCAAGGGCAGCCTTAACCTCCTGCGCCACGCCGGCATCCTGAAAGGCGAGCCGGATGTCCGTCCGACCCGTTGGCTGGATATGCGGTCGGACGATTGCTTCACTTTCGCGCAGGACGACGGATTGATCGCATTTGTCCGTGATCTCGGTGATCCGGTCAGATCCGGCGAGACCGTTGCCCACGTCTACCCGCTGGGCCGGACCGGCATCGCCCCTGTCGAATACTGCGCCGTCATGGATGGCGTTCTTGCAGCACGCCATGTGCCCGGCCTCATCAAGGTCGGCGACTGCCTTTCCGTCATCGCGACGATCACGGAGGACATCTGACCGGAACAATCGATGCGAGATCCGAAAACGGACCGCCGAAACTTTAACCAGAGGAGAATGACGAATGACTATGACGAAAATCGCGTCGCTTGGCGCCATTGCACTGTCCATCGGCGTCACGACCGCCAGCGCCCTCACCGTTGAGGAAGCCAAGTCGCAGGGCTATATTCGCGCTGCAACGGCGAACGAAGTGCCCTATTCCTACATGCAGCCGGACGGAACATCGGCCGGAATCGGTCCCGACGTCGCCAATGCGGTCCTCAAATCCATGGGCATCGAGGAGGTCAACTGGACCGTAACGCCCTTCGGAACACTCATTCCCGGTCTTAAGGCCCGTCGCTTCGACTTTGCAGCCGCAGAGCAGAACATATCGCCAGAGCGCTGCAAGCAGGTCGCCTTCACCGAGCCGAACTCGTCGTATGGCGAAGGACTGCTGGTCAAGAAGGGCAATCCCAAGGGCCTGACCACCTATGCGGATATCGCAAAGGATCCGTCACTGAAGGTCGCCGTCGTTTCGGGTGCCAACAATGTCGACTTCCTGCGCGCCGTCGGCGTCAAGGACGAGCAGATCGTCTTCATTCCGGCCAACGCGGATGCGATTCCGACAGTGCAAAGCCGGACCGATGCCTATGCGGCGACCGAGCTGACAGTTTCGGAGCTCGCCAAGGGCCAGGCCAATGTCGAGCAGGTCGCTCCCTTCAAGGATCCGGTCGTCAATGGAGCACCGGTACGCAATTACGGCGGCTTTGCCTTCCGCCCGGAAGACAAGGAACTGCGTGACGCCTTCAACACTGCCCTGGTCGCCTTCCGCGAGACAGACGATTATAAGAAAATCCTCGGCAAATACGGCCTTTCGGAACAAAGCATCGCCGCAACCGCGCAAAAGAACGTCGCCGACCTTTGCGCCGGGAAGTAACGGCAGAAGGCGCTCGGTCGAGAGTCGGGCGCCATTCGCAATAACCGGGAGACTTCCAGATGGACTGGACAGCCTACCTGCCGATGCTGTGGCAAGGTGCCGTCGTTACTATGACAATTACGCTTGCCGCCATTGCCATCGGCGTCCTGCTTGCTTTTGTCTTCGGCATTCTGCGTGTCGAAGGTGGGCCGATCCTGTCGGCGATAGCGCTCTGCTATACGGAGGTGTTTCGCGGCACTTCCCTGTTCGTCCAACTGTTCTGGTTCTATTATGCGCTGCCGCTGGTCGGCTTGAGCTTCGATCCCATCACCACAGGCATTCTGGTCCTGGCTGCCCATGCCGGCGGCTACGGCGCGGAAATCGTACGCGGCGCGCTTTCGGCCGTTTCCACGCAGCAGCTTGAGGCCGCTCGTGCACTGAATTTCGGTCGCTTTCAGACGCTGTTTCGCATCTCCCTGCCCCAAGCGGTTGTCGAGATGATGCCGGCTTTTGGCAATCTCGCCATCGAAACGCTTAAGCTTTCGTCGCTGTTGTCGCTGATATCGATCGCCGATCTCACCTTCGCGGCCCAGTCGATCCGCAACATCACGCTGGATAGCGCCAGTATCTATTCGATCACGCTCGTCTGCTACTTCGGCATGTCGCTCTTGCTAATGGTCGCTATCCGCATCATCGAGCATTTCGTGCGGCGCGGCGACGTCTTCCCCCGCGCCCGCCATTCGTGAGGATCTTACCATTATGATGTACGGCTACGAATGGGACACAACGAACTGGATCACTTATACAACCTCGATCCTGCCCATCATCCTTATCGGTTTGACAGTCACGTTACAGGCGGCGGCGGCGGGCTTTGCAATTGCGCTGGTGCTTGGCCTGGTGTTTGCGCTGTTGCGCCGCAGCCGCATCAAGGTGATCTCCTGGACGACCGCTTTCATCGTCGAGTTCCTGCGGGACACGCCGCTGCTGGTGCAGCTGTTCTTCCTTTATTACGTTCTGCCTGATTTCGGCGTCGTTCTGCCCGCCTTCCTCACCGGCGCGCTGGCGCTCGGCCTGCAATACGCTGCTTATACCTCTGAGGTTTATCGAGGCGGCATAGAGGCGGTGCACCGTGGCCAATGGGAAGCAGCAACCGCCCTCAATCTGACGCGGATGCAGACCTATCGCGATGTGATCATTCCTCAGGCGATACCGCGAATCGTGCCTGCCATGGGCAATTATCTCGTTGCCATGATTAAGGAAACGCCCGTCCTTTCCGTGGTCACAGTTCTAGAAATGATGGGGCTCGCCAACATGATCGGCGAACGCACTTTTGAATATCTCGTGCCCCTGACGCTTGTCGGCCTGATCTTCCTTGTCCTGACGTTGATCTGCTCAGCTGGCCTCCACCGCCTGCAGAAAGCCCTTCCAAAAGCGGGAATACCCTTGCGATGACCAATAATAATGATCAGCCCATCATCGAATTTTCCGACGTCACCAAGCGCTTCGGTATTCTGACTGTGCTCGACAATTTCAATTTCAGCGTCGCGAAGGGAGAAAAAGTGACACTGATCGGCCCGTCCGGCTCCGGCAAGTCGACCGTTCTGCGCGTGCTGATGACGCTCGAGCCGTTCCAGGAAGGCAGGCTGACACTTGCCGGCACGCCTTACCACGAGCCGGGCGGCAAAGGCCGGTTCCAGGCCTCGGAAAAACACCTGCGCCAGATCCGCAATCACGTCGGCATGGTCTTCCAGAGCTTCAATCTTTTTCCTCATATGACCGTCCTGCGCAACATTGTCGAAGCGCCGGTTCGAGTCTTGGGGATGGCGCGGGCGGAAGCGGAAGCGCGTGCAATTGAACTGCTACAGATGGTGGGGCTTGCGGAGAAGAAAGACCACTATCCGGTGCAGCTTTCCGGCGGGCAGCAACAGCGTGTGGCTATTGCCCGTGCGCTTGCGATGCGCCCGCAGGTTCTACTTTTCGATGAACCGACGTCAGCGCTTGACCCGCAATTGGTGGGGGAAGTCCTCTCCGTCATTCGCAGCCTGGCGCACGAGCACGACTTGACCATGCTGCTCGTCACACATGAAATGCGCTTCGCGCGGGAAGTATCCGACCGCGTCTGTTTTTTCGACAAGGGAAGCATCTGCGAACAGGGAACGCCGGAGGAGATATTCGGCGCGCCGAAAGAGGCGCGCACGCGTGAGTTTCTGTCTTCGGTTCTGGGATAATCCTAGTTGTAGCCTTTTAGAGAAACCTACGGTCTTGAAGGGAATCGAACCGACGACCCCGTGATTAACTAGCTTCTATTGGCACTAAATTTTCCAGTCCAAGCAACTACTTGCTATCCGGTTGGCGCCGTTGAAACCAACAGATGACTCGATGTGGTAATGCCATTTCCAACGGCGGCCACGGGCGGCCACAGCAGACTGGCACTAATCCCCTTGCTGCAATCCATTCATCTCAAATGCTTCAGTATAAATGACCGATTTGGGCCGAATCCTGCTATATCGGCAGCTTCAAACGACCGTTTTCCCTAATTTTCATGATAATACGTTAAGCGCAATCCGTGACGAATGGGGGAATGGCTCCGGCGATTGTACGGTTCGTTGATAAACAGACGCTTCGGTTTAAATGCGAATAGATTTCGAAGTTAAGGACGGCGCCATTGTCCGCGTACGTCTTATGTTGCGGTCCACGCCGTAGCGATGGATACGATCCGCATCTTGCGTATTTTGCACAGCGGGCACATGTGGCCAGACGAGATCAGTTTTGTTTGTCGCTGTGGTTACCCTGAAGGGCCAGGTGTCGAAGAACAAACACAAGTGCGGCGTCAGCAACAAGGCCCCGCGTCGTGCCAACCAACATTTCATAAGAACTGCCTCCCGTGATAGCCGATTTGTCGGGTAATTAGATTTTACGAATATCGGCGCGCCAGGGGGTTTTGCGGGTACCCGGCTTCTTTGCAATAGAACTGTCAGGCTTTGGCAGAGCAACTGTACGCCGGTCGCTGCAACGTATGCTGCTCATCGCAATCGTTGCCAATCTTCCGCAGATCCATCTAGAAAGTTTCCCAGTACTTACCTTCACCGGTGGTAAGATCGTTTTACAATTTGAACGTTGGAGGAACGCTAATGCCTAACAACTTTCGCGAGGGAATCTATCGTGCCGAGTTTGATACACACTCGATGCAGGGAATTGGCTTGGTGGTTCTTAGAGACGGTCGCGTGTACGGTGGAGACACTTTGATTTATTACGTTGGGACCTACTCGCTTTCTGGAAATTTCATTACTGCCCAAGTTAAGGCCCGCCCATTTAAAGGAATGACCTCTGAAACCATTGCATCCGTATTTGGAGGCGATGAAAACGGGCTTGAACTGGTGGGCGAGATTAGGGGCGATCACATTTCTCTGAGCGGCAAATCTCAGAATTCTCTCGGCAACGACATAGAGATTAAGCTGAACTTTTTGCACGAGTGAAGTTTACCGGCATAGCCGTAAGTATCTGCTTGGCCGCTTTCTCCATTGGCAGCCCATCAACGCTGGCACAAACGATAAATATTACTGCCGAGATGGTTTCAGGCCGCTGGCTATTCTATGCCTTTGCGGCAGTGGGGCTTGTTGTCACATCGTGGCTAGTCCTCATTTTTGGCACCGGGAGGTCACGGAACGAACTTGGAGCCTGTTCGTTGAGCGTGCAAGAGAAACGGAGGACGTGCAATGGGTATCGAGCAAGCCCCTACGGAAAAAGGGAGGAAGGCTGCGCGAGGTTTGAGGAAGAGCGCGGCAGAAAATGAAAAGAAGGTGGAAGCCCAGAAAGGTTCTGACCTAGCCAAGGGCGCGGACCGTTTTGAGGAACGTTCTAAAAGCTCCGACGGGACTAGCGCGGGTACAAAACAGCGGCTCTAAGCTGACGTGACTTGGACGAACTCTCCAATAATACGATTACCATCGCGCATTGGACTAAACCGCCGATGCAAACGACAGTCGAAAAGTCACGTGTACTCATCCATACCTGAACACTATTTTGGACAGTCTTTGGCCGGCAAAGTCACTTGTTGCTGGGCATGGTGTGAATCCCGCCACCTGAATAGCACTGATTTGAGTCTCGCTTCGATGGTACACACCCTGCCGGTAAGGATCGGTCGATAACCTGGTAATCGACCGCATCCGATCAGGAACAAGCCGAGCACTATCATAACGTCAACAGCGACGGGCATTGTCCAATGAAGCGCCCTGGCATCGGCTTGCGCTGTTGGAACAGTGTTCTCTACCCCGCGTTGTTCGCTCAGTGCAAAGGAGAACCCAGATGAACAAGCTTTTAGTTACTGTTGCCTTGTTAATGATGTCAACGCCGACGTTTGCCCAGACGGCGGCTGAAAACCGGCGTCAACTCTCTGATCGGGGTGGCCCCCAAAACGGAAGATTTCGTTATGGAAGCTGCCACCAGTGACATGTTTGAAATCGAGTCCAGTAAGCTCGCCGCGGAACGGGCTGACGATCCTACCAAGGTTTTCGCCAAGCAGATGATCGCGGACCATCAGAAGACGTCGGCGGAGCTGAAGCAGTTGGTTGACAGCGGGAAAGTCAAGGCCTCAATCCCGACGGCAATGACATCAGCGCAGAAAAGCACGCTTGATAAGCTCAACGGTCTGCAAGGTGAGGATTTCACCAAGCAGTACCACTCCGATCAGGTTTCCGCACACAAAGACGCAGTCGACTTATTCAAGCGCTACGGCGAGGGCGGCGATAATCCCGACCTTAAGGCGTGGGCCGCTACGACAGAGCCGGCCTTGGAACATCATCTGATGATGGCCCAGGATCTCGATAAGTAAGCAACAACTGGAACCCAGGAAAGCGCTGCTCGCCATGAGCGGCGCAATCGGGTTAGTGGCCGATCCCCACTTAAGGCGACACGGAACCTAAATCCTTTGCGGCTGTTGAGAAACAACAGCAACAGCCGGGGAGAAACCCAAATGTCAGATGACAAATCCAAGCAGGACAATCGAGACCGCGCCGCAGTATCGGCAAGCGAGGACTACGAGGTGAACTACCTCATGACGAAACATGACATCAGCAGAGACCGAGCCCTTGAGCTGATCAAGAAGCACGCCGGCAGTCGCAAGAAGATCGAGAGCGAACTTGGAGGCCACTGACCCATGGCCGCGTATGATCTGTTGTGGACGACGCTTCCAGTCTTAATCGCCGCCCTTCTCTCCTCCATTCCCGAGATCGGCCCACCTAAAACTGGTCATCGTCATCTTGCTACCGAAGGACGGTAGAATGGAGTATCTGTGGTTTGCGGTGGTGTTTGGCGGCCCGATCGTCCTCGGCGCATCTTCGATACGCACGGGTTAAGAGCAAGGAAACAGCTCAGCTTCCAGAAAGCGGGCAATAAGCGCGTGCCTCAATATCTCCAATGTGTAACGCCGACATCCGGCAACAACTAGTGAGGCAATCTACGCACTTACCAGGACTGATCCTTCTTGAGCACCGAGTTCTCGAAGGCTCGGTTCCTGGGGCGCACCAGCTACTCGCCTTCGAATTGCGACGGTTCCTTTTTTACTGATCTAGCATCAGTTTGAATAGTGATCTGGTCCTGTGTTTGGTCCTTCGAAACACTTGCCGTTGTGATCTCTTTGTCAAGGGAGGCGGTATGTCCGACACACTCGGCCGAAGCGGCCGACACGGTGAGCCCGCAAGCGGCGGCAAATACGAGGATTGTTCTCATCGTTCAACTCCTTGGTCTTGTGGTGCACAGGCAGAGTATCCGCTAATCGAAAGTTCATAAAATCACAGTTTATTGTTGGTATGCATTCAAGATCGCGTCGGCTCGACGCCGTAGCCGTTTCCCCCACGTCAATAAGAGTTGTTATTGCGCATGCAGTGCCGCAGCGTTTTAATGAAGTCAGGCGGAATGCCCGCCACCCCATTGTTCCGCGAACGCCTTTGGTTATAGCAGGTGCCGCCTGTATCATATTTGGAATCTTCGATCTTCTTTGACCACTTGATAAGAACCCCTGTTAGAAACTCCCTCCGAGAAATGTCCAGCAATGACAACGGCTCCGGCAAATCTGTGCCTCAGGCATTCTTGTAAACACCGAACAGTTTCCGGCTCCACTCAAGAAAGAGTCCATAGGGGCGACCCGAGGCCGTCAAAACGATAATGGCTGACCCTACAGCGGTGACAATTTGCATGATAGTCGCCCCGGCGAGCGCCAGGATTGCGCAGTAGATTGGAACTTGAAACGTAACGAATGCGCTGATATCGACCGCCGTCTTTTTAGCTCGGTTGCCTGTCGGCGCATCAAACAGGGCGAACAGCCAATCGCGATAAATCCCGTAAGGTCGGGCAGTGACAACAATAACGGGGATGGCAGCGAGCCGCGCCTGAAATACCTGTGATGGGGTCAGTCCAACGATGAAGAACTCGACCGCTATCCCAGCTACGGTTGAGAACACAATAAGGGCAAACGTATCTGCAAAGAATTGTCTCATTTTAGCTGTCCATATCATCCAACGCCTGTCCCAATAGGACTGGGCCGAGCGATTCGATAAAACGCTGCTCAACTAGTGAGCACGCTACATCCAATTCATTGTTGCCGCGAATGCTTGAGACCTTTGGTTTTACCATTACTGACATACGATGTGCCGGTCGATGGGGATGGTGACTACCGATGACCGGGCGCGCTACTACGACGTTGAGTTGAATGACGACACATTGCGGAAGCGGAAGGTCAGCTCTTCGGCGCGGATCTTGGAATGCAGATTTTGGATCAGATGTGAGAAAAATCGCAGGAAAATCTCGAGGTAGGCGGCGTGCCGGATTTGGCTGTCCAGTTCGGGGTGGAGAGCTGATCATCTCGTTTTAGCTATCCGATCGTTGGATGAGCACACGATGCGTGTCCCTCTCGGATCAGTTGATGATTTCGCCTCGTTGGGCTGAGCGCAGTGCGGTCAGTCGTTCTTTCCATTCCTGTAGTGCTTCGGGCGTCAATCTGTTCCAATGCGTGATTTCGTCGATGACCTTGAGCGGTGCGCTGCTGCGATACGACCGTGTGGGGTTGCCGGGAAATTTCTTGTCGGTCACGTTCGGGTCGTTCTCGAATGCCCCGGTCGGTTCCACGACGTAAACACGCGGGACTGCGCCGCCATTGCTGAGTTCAGCTGCGATCTCCGCGGCAAGTCCGGCACCGTCCACAATGGCAGTGAAGTAGATATGGTTCATCACCACTTCAGGTCGATAGTTCCACCGGTATCCTGCGGTGAGCAAATCACCAACGCGCAAATCCGCAATTGTGCCGTGAAAGAAGGGACCCTCATCCAGCGCTTCGGTCATCGTGATCCGGCGCGTGCCAGACGATCGATGGTAATCGGAAGGTGTCGCATCCTTTCTCCTGTCGCATGGAAGATTGCGTTCGCGATGGCAGGTGCCACGGCGACGACCCCGATTTCGCCGACGCCCTTCACGCCCAGTGGGCTAACCTCGGCATCCGTCTCGTCGACGAACACGACGTCTATGTCATAAACGTCGGCATTGGTAGGGATGTGATAGTCTGCGAAACCGTGTGCCATGCAGCGTCCGAGGTTGTGATCGTAGGCGGCGTCCTCGTGCAACGCCTTCCCAATCCCCATGACAGTTGCGCCGATGATCTGGCTGCGGGCAGTGTTGGGATTAAGAATGCGTCCGGCGGCTACGGCACATACGATGCGGGTGACACGCACCACTGATAGCTCCTCGTCGACACGGACCTCGGCGAACACTGCCGCATGGGTGGCACTGGAGAACTTTTTGCCAAACGGGAAGCTGAACATCGTGGCGGTTGCGCTCAGTTTGCGGCCGCGCTGCAGTTTCAACAAATCGATGAGAGCGGATGCAGAAAGTAGCTCGGCACCCTGCCCGCGCCCCAGAACGCCTGTATGCTTCGCCCGCGACCTGATCGTCGACTTGAGCTTGCGACAAGCGGACTGGACGGCAGCGCCAGACGTTGCTGCCGTCCATGAGCCGCCCTGAATTGGATTAAAGGGCAAGGCTGAATCTCCAAGCCGTATCACAACGCGGTCCATCGTCGTTTCAAGCGTGTCCGCTGCGATTTGACTTAGGATCGTGTAGGTACCGGTGCCGATGTCGGTGATGGATGATGTCACCTCGAACTTCCCGTCGCTCCTGACCATAACTTTTGCCCGCGCGGGCGCGGGTGACATTGCGGCCTCCCAGGCTCCTGTAGCCATGCCCCAACCGATCAGTTCTTTGTCCTCGCGCATCGACCGCGGTGCGCGACTGCGCTTGTGCCAGCCAAAGCGCTCGCTTCCCAGAGCATAGCATTCGCGTAGTGCCTTGCTGCTAAAGGGTCGATTTTCGCTCTGGTCCCGCTCCGTGTAGTTTGTGAGGCGCAGAGCCAGAGGATCCATATCGAGGACGTAAGCCAGTTCGTCCATCGCGGATTCCAGCGCAAACATTCCGGTCGCCGCACCAGGAGCGCGCATGTCACAAGGCGAAACAGTGTCGAGTTTTGCCAGTTCGTAGGTAAGCTTGATGTTGTTGCACCGATAAAGGCTTGCAGAGAATAGTAGCATCGGATCCTGGGCATCCTCAAATTGCGAGGTGGCGGCCACGGCTCGATGCCTGACCGCCTGCAAACGGCCTTGCTCGTCGGCCGCAAGGGATACGGTTTGGACGGCGTTGGCGCGGTATCCGAGCGCAAACATGTGGTCGCGTGGCAGAACCAGTCGGACAGAGCGTTCGAGCGCCTTCGCCGCCATCACCGCCAGAAAGACCGATTGCTGTGGACGTAGACCAAGACCGAACGCACCGCCGACATAGGTGCTAACAACCCGCACTTTGCGTCCGATCAAGCGAAACGCGACCTTGAGGAAGAGCTCTACGCTCTTTGGGCTTTGCGTCTTGTCGTAAACAGTGACGATCTTGCCCCACTTCACCGTCGTTGCAAACAATTCCATGGGATGATGGTTTTCCGGAGACGTGGTGTAGGTCGATTCGATTTTCAGAGGAGCAACTGCGAACGCCAGATCGGCGTCTCCTGTCGGATGAGGGACAGGGGCGACACCGATCCGGCGTTTCCGCGGTTTGAACGCCGTTGATGCAGCGAGGTCGGTGGTATGCTGCTCGGCTTTGTATGTCACCTTTACCAAAGCGGCCGCATCACGCGCAGCTTCGTAATTTTCAGCGATCACCAGCGCGACGGGTTGACCGCTGAAATACACGCGGTCATCGTCTAACGGCACGAATGGCTTTCCTGGCGGACCCGCTGCATCCTTATAAAGAAATGAGACTGGCCAGAACCATGGGCGATTTTTGTGGGACAGAACCTCGACCACGCCCGGAAAACGTCTTGCTGCAGCAAGATCGATCGACAGTATTCGACCTTTCGCGATCGACGCCGTCACCACGTACGCATGCAGGAGATCGGGAATATTGTATTCGGCAGCATATTTGGCCTCGCCCCGAACCTTCTGTGGTCCGTCAACTCGGAGAATGCTCTTGCCCGTGACCGTCTGCTCTTGATCCATCTATCCCTCAATGGACACGCTTGTCGAACTGCGACTGAGGCGTTCGTGATGCGGCCTGTTCAAGCGCTCGAACGACCGTCCGATGGGCAAGGTCTATCTTGAAGTCGTTCTCAGACAATGCCACGGAGCCTGATAGCAGCATCGATGCGAACTGGTCGAAGTTCACACGAGACGCAGGCCTGCCGATCAACAGCGCTTCCGCCGCCGTGTTCCGCCACGGTTTGTGCGCGACGCCGCCCAAGGCGATGTGGGCCAACGAAACCGCGGCTTCGTCGTTGATCGTTAGCAACACTGCGGCCGAGACGATGGCAAAGGCGTAAGACAGGCGATCGCGGATCTTCAAATAGCTGTATCGATGATGCTCGAGTACCGGCGGCAGAAAGATGTCAAGAATGATTTCGTCATCGACAAGCGTCGTGTCTTTCTCAGGCGAGTCGCCCGGCAGTCGGTGAAAGTCAGCCAAGGGAATAGAGCGCACTCCATTGGGGCCTTGAACGATTATTGTCGCTCCGATTGCTGCGAGGGCAACGCACATGTCGGACGGGTGGGTGGCCACGCAAAGTTGGCTCGCACCAAGTATGGCATGGTTGCGGTTTAGCCCTGTCCGAGCCGGACATCCGCTACCCGGCGCTCGTTTGTTGCAAGGAGTCAGCACGTCATAAAAATACGGGCAACGCGTTCTCTGCATGAGGTTGCCCCCGACCGTGGCCGCGTTGCGCAACTGGGCCGACGCGCCGGCGAAGATGGCGCTGGCTAGTAAAGGATAATGTCGCGCGACAAACGGGTGAATGGCAACCTCGGAATTTGTCACGAGCGCGCCAACGCGCAATCCTCCATCGGCGGTTTCATTTATCTCACGCAGCGGCAAGTCGTTGATGTCGATAATGGTCGTCGGGGTCGATACGTCGTACTTCATCAAATCAATGAGGTTGGTGCCTCCGGCCAACAGTTTTGCGTCTGCATGGACGGAGAGACTTTCGATCGCCTGATCGATCGACGCGGCTCGGACATATGTGAACCGCTTCATGGCAACGAGTTCGCGTCGGGTGCCGCTGCCAAGACTTCTTCGATCGCGTCCACGATCCCGATATAGGCGCCACAGCGACAGAGATTACCACTCATGCCTTCGCGTATCTCGTCCCGCGTCTTGGCGATACCTTCCGAAATCAATCCGATGGCCGAGCAGATTTGCCCGGGTGTACAGTATCCGCATTGGAGAGCGTCATGTTTCACGAACGCCGCCTGCAGGGGATGAAGCTGGTCGGGAGTTCCAATGCCTTCGATTGTTGTCACTACGGAGCCGCTGCGGCTAACGGCGAGCACCAGGCAACTGTTGATCCGAATACCGTTAATGAGGACGGTACACGCACCACATTGGCCATGATCGCACCCCTTCTTGGTGCCCGTAAGATCAAACTCTTCCCGTAGCAGATCAAGCAGCGTCACCCACGGCTCGATAGTCGCCATTCGTATGACGCCGTTGATGGTATAGGCCACATGATGTGCTGTGTTTGGTGCGGCATCCATGATGTCACCGAAGCCCCCATGCCCTTGATTTTCGCTTTCTGTGCAAACACTAGGCGCGGACTAACCCCGTGACAAGTTCGATCCACACAAGCAGGCTGTGGCCAAGGGCAACGAGAACAGAGTGAAGACCCTCCACGCAGCGATACGTCTTGGGACACACTTGTATCCTGTCTGGTAGACCCGTCCCACGCCACCACCAGAATCGTTACCTCATCGCTGCGGAATAGGCATCCAGTGCTCGGCGGCGGGAGGCTTGATGATCAACGATGGGCCACGGATAAGTCTCGCCGAGACTGACATTCGCCTCTCTCAGAACGGCTTCGGGCGCATTCCACGGCTGATGCACAAATTTTGCAGGGAGCGTCTTCAGCTCCGGTACGAATTTTCGAACATAGTCCCCCTTCGGATCGAATTTCTCACCCTGAAGGACGGGATTGAAGATGCGGAAATAGGGAGCGGCGTCGGCGCCGGACCCAGCCACCCATTGCCAGCTCGCAGAATTGTTGGCGGGATCCGCATCGACGAGCGTATCCCAGAACCATGCTTCGCCCTCGCGCCAGTCAACGAGCAGGTGCTTGATGAGGAAGGAAGCGACGACCATTCGCACCCGGTTGTGCATCCATCCCGTCTGCCAAAGCTGGCGCATGCCGGCATCGACGATGGGGTAGCCGGTCAGCCCGCGCTTCCAGGCGGTGAACTGGCCCCCGGCATCGCCCGCCCATGCGAAATTGTCGAAGGCCGGCTTGAAGTTTTCCGAATGCAGCTTCGGATTGTGGAAAAGCAGATGCCAGGAGAATTCCCGCCAGCCTACCTCTGCGCGGAACTTTTCCGCGCCGGATCGATGGTCGAGCCCTTCGGGCGCCCTTAAGGCATGCCATATCTGGAAGGGTGTTATCTCGCCATGGGCAAGATGCGGCGACAATCGCGATGTCGCCTCCATGTCAGGACGATTGCGCTTGGCTACGTAGCGGTCGATCGACCCGTCGAGGAAGTCCGCAAGCCGCTCATGGGCTCCTTCTTCACCAGGTGTCCAGTCTCTGAAAAAGCCATTGGCCCAGTCGGGCTCATGGGGCAGAAGCGCCCAGTCGTCGAGACTGTCCGTCGTTACCGGGTGCGGCCAGGCCAATAGTTCTCGCGGCGCAGCCAGTGGGTCGCGGGGCTCGGGCTGGGCATTCAGCGCGCGCCAGAACGGGGAATAAACGCGGTAATACCCACCGGAGCCTGTCTTCAGCGCATATGGCTCGTGCAACAGATGGCCCTCGAAGCTCTCGGCCGCGATTCCCCGGCTTGATAATCCGGCCTTGAGTGCCGTATCAATGGCAACGCCGGGTCGATCGTAACGACGGTTCCACAGCACGGCATCGGCTCCGGTGTCATCCAGTACTTCGTCGACAATCGCCGCAGTGTTTCCCCGCCGCAGAATGAGCCGGCCGCCCAGTTTTTCGAGCGAAGCGCCCAGCGCTTTCAGTGAATGGTGCAGCCACCACTTCCGCGCGCCGCCGATTGGCCGCGAATCCTCATTCGTCTCATCCGAAAGGAAAATCGGGATAACCGGTTTGCCGGAGCCGGCGGCAGCCAGCAGCGCGCGGTTATCGCGGATACGTAGGTCGTGACGAAAGAGCACGATCGCCGGCTTATCAGTGTTGTCGTCAGTCATTCTGCCCGGGTCGATCGCGCTATGATGGTTTTGGTCTGAACGGGTGTCTGCGGCCGAGGCTTGAGGCCGACGCCCTTCAACCATATCCGCAGCGCTTCCCAATGTATGCCGGCAATGACTTTAAGGGTCAGCAGGGGATAGGCGAAACACAATTTCGCTAGTTGCCAGTCGCTGAATTCCTTCCGCCTGCCGGCAAAAGCGGTGGCGATGATCAGGCCCTCGCGGTCGCTGGCATTGATCACGATCGAGGCGGCGTCATCGGGAATCTTGATGGTGAAATCATAGCCCAGCGCCATCTCCATGAAGGGCGAGACATAAAACGCCTTGGCACATTCCTGATGCAATAGTCCGGCGCTGCCGGTGTCTTTGTCGAGAGGGAAGACATAGCTGTGACGCTGGCCAAACGTGTTATCCACCTCATAGATCAATGCGGCCAAGGCGCCAGCGCGATCATGGCAGAAATAAACGCTGAGCGGATTGAACACATAGCCGAGGATACGCGGCATTGACATCAGGCGGATTGCGCCGCCATCGAGCTCTGCTCCCGCCGCGCGAAGATGATCCTCGACGTAGCTTCGCAGCGGCGAGCCGTCCTTGGCGACCTCGGACTTGCTGCCATGATCGCGGTCGAAGAAGCTGAAGAGATTGAAATGGTTGCGCGAAAACAGCCAGTGCTCCCGGGCGATCCGGTCAATCTCATCAATGTCGAACAGCATGTAAAACATGCGGTAGCGCAGGAAGTGCTGCCGGGGCCGCAATCGCTTGTGCGTCACCTTGCCCGCATAGATTGCCGAGGAGAATGCGCTCATGCCGCAACCTCTACCGGATCAGCCAATGGCTGGCGATGGATGCGCGCCGATTCATCGGCAACGGTCCAAGGACGGCGTAAGCCACCCAAATCTTCGGCAACGGCAAGGCCTGCCTGGAGCCCGTCTTCATGGAAGCCCGCGCCGAAATAAGCGCCGCAGAACCAGGTATTGCGAGCCCCTTGCAACTGCCAGAGCTGGCGCTGCGCCTGCATGGCCTCACTGTCGAAGAGTGGATGCGTATAGGTCTGGGTATGCAGCACCTTGCACGGGTTCGGCGCATGGCGAGGATTGAGGGTAACGAAGAACTGGCGATCGGTTTCGAGGGGCTGAAGCCTGTTCATCCAATAGCTGACGCAGAGTTGACTGGGCGGCTGCATCTCCTTGCGTTCGCCAAGGTAGTTCCAGCTCGACCAGACCGAACGCCGCTTCGGCATGAGCGTTTCATCCTCGTGCAGCACCGCGCGATTGACCGAGTAGCGAAAGGCGGAGAGCAGTCTTTTCTCGGGTGCCGACGGGTCGGCGAGCAGGGCAAGCGTCTCGTCGGCGTGACCCGCCATCACGACATGATCGAATATGGCGGTCGCTCCGTGGATATCTGAGACGGCGACATGATCGCCGGCTCGCCGGACAGACGCGGCGGCGCAGCCGGTGCGGACGCGGTTTCTGTAATTCGCCGTCAGGCGCTCAACGTAGTTTCGGCTTCCGCCCTTGACCGTGCGCCAGACGGGCCGGTTGGCAAGCTTGAGCAATCCATGATTGTCGCAGAAGCGGATGAAGGCTTCGGCCGGATAGTCGAGAAGACTGGCAGCCGGCGCCGACCAGATGGCCGATGCCATCGGCAACAGGTGATCGTCACGGAACGCGCGGCCGTAACCTTCGCGTTCGAGGAAATCGCCAAGCGCAATGAGGCCAAGCTTGCCCGCATGGGCTGGCGTTTCGCGATAAAAGCGCAAGAGGTCGCGCAGCATGAGCCAAAACCGCGGATTGACGAGGTTGCGTTGCTGGGCAAAAAGGCCGCTGAAGCCCGTTCCGGAATATTCGAGCCTGCCGCTATCGAGCGAGACGGCAAATGACATTTCCGACGCCGCGGTTTCAACGCCGAGCAAGGCAAACAGCGCGGTCAGGTTGGGATAGGTCTGTTCATTGTAGACGATAAAGCCGGTATCGACAGCCACACCACCCTCACCGGGTACAATCACAGTATTGCTGTGCCCGCCAATGCGCGTTTCGCGTTCGTAGACGGTGATTTCGTGTTTCTGCGAAAGAAGCCATGCGGCCGACATGCCGGATATACCGGACCCTATGACTGCAATTTTCAACCCTGTTCTCCCGAAGTCATCCTGCAAACACCGACAGCCAAGGGAAATCAGACGTTGTCTCCCTGTGCTGCAATCAATACGTTGCAGATACGGGAATGGATCATTGACAGTTTCGCTGGTCCCGAAGCGATGATCCGATCGCGGTGGGCCTGCGTATAGAGCGGTATGAATGACGTCGGTACGTTTGGCTTTTACAATTTCGAGACTCTCTGGCGGAGGCAACTTCGAGCAATGTCGGCGCGTCGGGCTAAAGGCGCGCCTGCCGGCGGGTGCGCCGTCGTGACGGAAAAGGCGGAGCAGTCGGCGCGGCTCGTGGCCATAGCGCAGCAGGCCGACAAGGCGGCATTCGCAGAACTCTTCGGCTACTTTGCACCACGCCTGAAAGGTTTTTTCATGCGCGGTGGAATGGCCGCCGGACAGGCGGAGGAACTTGCACAGGAAACCATGCTGATGGTCTGGCGCAAGGCGGCGCTATACGATCCGGCGAAGGCCTCCGTTTCGACCTGGATATTCACTATCGCACGCAATTTGCGCGTGGATTCAGTACGCCGTGAGCGCTATCCGGCGCAGCATCTGCTTGAAGATCCGGCGCCCGAACTTCCAGCCTCCCCCTCCGACGAGGTGCTGAGAACCGAGAGCGAACACCGGGTCCGCAATGCGATCGATTTGCTCTCGGCGGACCAGCTGAACGTCATACGTCTGCATTACTTCGATGACAAACCCCACAGTGAAATCGCCAAAGTGCTGGGTTTGCCGCTCGGTACGGTGAAATCTCGCTTGCGGCTGGCCATGCAGCGCTTGCGCGCCCTTTTGGGTGAGGAACAGTAACGATGTCCCACCGTCCATCCGACGACCTTTTGATGGCCTATGCCGCCGGAACCCTGGCGCCCGGTCCGGCGCTCGTGGTCGCGGCACACCTGACGATGTGTCCGGAAAGCGCAGAGCGCGTCCGCGCTTTCGAAATCTTTGGCGGGATCGCGCTTGAGGACGCGTCCGAAAGTGCTCTTTCGCCCGACGCATTGGAGAAGACGCTTGCGCGGATCGATTCAGTCCCGCCTGCCAAGGTGGCGGAACGGGGCAAATGGCTCGCTGAGTTGTCAGAGGGGATGCGCCTGCCACAGCCGCTTGAACATTACGATATCGGCAAGTGGAAATTCCTTGCGCCCGGCGTACGCTGGAGCTCGATCGGCCGCGGTGGCTCCGCCCGCAACCGCCCCATGCTGCTGCGCTCGAAACCGGGCATGGTGCTGCCCGAACATTCCCATGCGGGTACCGAATACACGCTCATTCTCAAGGGTTCGCTGCATGATGCGGACGGCGACTACCACGTCGGCGATCTGATCGTTGCCGATGCCAGTCTCGAGCACGAGCCAGCAGCGGGTCCTGATGAGGAATGCATTTGTCTCGCCGTGGTCGATGGCCGCTTGCGGATGAGGAGCCTCGTTGGCCGGCTTGTCCAACCCCTCATGGGGTTTTGAGCACTTGAGCCCCTTTTTGGCAATCGCGGCGGTCGGTGGTGCGGCCATGGTCCTGACGGCGTGCTCGCCGGGAACAATCTTGAACATCGCCACCACTTCCAATGGTGCTCGAGTCGAGCAGGACGTCGCTTATGGCGAAGGGCCGAGACGCACGCTTGATGTTTACGCGCCGGCCGGTGCGCATGCCGCCCCGGTGGCCGTCTTCTTCTACGGCGGCAGCTGGCAGAACGGCGACAAGAAAACCTATCAGTTCGTGGGATCGGCTTTAGCCGCCAAGGGGATCGTTACGGTGATACCCGATTACCGGCTTTATCCGCAGGTTCATTATGAAGGCTTTCTTGACGACGGCGCCAAGGCCGTGCGCTGGGCCAGGGATCATGCACGCCAATACGGTGGCGATCCGGCAAAGCTGTTCGTCGTCGGCCACTCCGCCGGCGCTTACATTGCCGCGATGCTCGCACTCGACAAGACGTGGCTCGGGAGGGAGGGCATGACGCCGAACAGGGACCTCAGGGGTTTTGTCGGTATTGCCGGACCCTATGATTTCCTGCCATCGCAGGACGAAAAGATAGCGGCCATATTCAGCACCGCCAAAACGACGGCGCAGGCCGAACCCGTGACGTTTGCGGGACGCCACGAGCCGCCTACGCTGCTCCTGCACGGCAAAAGCGACACGACGGTCTTTCCGCGAAACAGCACGCGGCTTGCCGAGAAGTTGAGCGCTGGCGGAAATACCGTTGATATAAAGCTCTACCCGGGCGTTGGACACCTCGCCATCATCGGCGCGATGGGGTCGCCAATGCGCTTCGTCGCTCCTACTTTGGACGATACGGCGAATTTCGTCCGCGCGCATTCCAACCGCAAGTACACCGATGTCTCGTGGCAAGTAAGTGATGCGGTTAGCTTAGCCTCGCCAGCAGCCAGTTCGTCGCCAGAAAGCTCAAGGTAGCCGACAAACCGGAAGCAAAAGTGCCCCAGGCAATATCCACCACCGTAAGGGCGGTCGACCATTGTTTCAAAGTCGCCTGGCTGGTCAGATCATAGGTGGCATAGGCAAAAAAGCCGAAAAGTGCGCCATAAATCAGCGCGGTGTGCCATCGGCCGGTCTCCATGGCAGGGCTCAAGGCGAAGATCACGACGCCGACCGCGTAGATCAGATAGAACAGGATGGCCGGTGCGTAATTCACATCCGACGCCACTATGTCCGGGATGCGGGCGCGGTAAAAGCTCGTCGCCATCGTGCCGAGCCACAACATGTCGAGCGCAAGGAAAATTACTGCGGTAACGAAGTATGCCAGTCCGTATTTGAGCATGTTTTGATCCCTGTTTGCTAGGTATACGCTGCCAGCGCCTCGGCGGATCTTCGATGGAATCGCGGGCCAAATATTGCCGCGGCCATGGCTATTTCAGGGGAAACTTTCTGCTGAGAAAGGGCGAAGCGCGGGCGCCGAAACGCCACGGCGTTTCGACGGCCTTGGTCAGACCGATCCGTGGTCCTATGCTG
Organism: Phyllobacterium pellucidum; assembly: GCF_013327855.1. Lineage (GTDB taxonomy): Bacteria > Pseudomonadota > Alphaproteobacteria > Rhizobiales > Rhizobiaceae > Phyllobacterium > Phyllobacterium pellucidum. The sequence continues at coordinate 357,465 of NZ_JABUMX010000004.1, forward strand.
ATCTCGAAGGCATCCTTTACCGCCTCCAGCAAAAAAGGCGGCTCAAACAGAGATTTGCCGTCATACGACTTGTCAACAGCAAGCGCCTGGGCAAGTTTTCCCGGTCCCGAGCACAATAGTCTAATGTCATCGACGGCGCGGCGGCGCTGCATGATCTCGATGTTGCGAACAGGTTCAATTGCCCGGATGAGCACTGCCGACGCCTCGAGACACACAAAATTCAGACACCAGTGGATACCATAAGACCGGTAGACGTAGGCGCGACCTGCTGGACCGAACATCGTCCGGTTCGCGATCCCGGGGCCGCGATAACTGTGCGACGCAGGATCGTTTGGGGCGTAGGCTTCGGTTTCGATGATCGGTCCGCCCACCCCGTCGACAAACAGAGAAACGCCAATGAGGGCGCGGGCAACCTCCTCCGAACTTCGTTGGAAAAAGCTCTCGTCGAGCATGGTGGTGATTTCTTCCATCGCGTCAAATTGTTCCTTTCCGAACCCACTCTTAGCAAAGTCACGAACACGTTCTTGACACTGCGAAACTGGCCCATTCGCTACCGCACATACAAGCGCTGTGTCCGCTACCGTACAGTTCCGATCTGCATTCAATTAGCAGGAACATTCGTCAACGAGCCGGATTGATTGAATGCGGGGTTAACAAAACGGAGAAGACAAATGCCTAATAGTCAAAAGAGCGGAAGTTCACAGAGCGGCAAGGGCACGTCCAAGCAGCAGGAACAGGGACAAGGTTCACGCGGCTCCCAGCAGGGATCCGGTTCCTCCAAGAGCGGTGAACAACAGGGCAAAGCTGGCGAGCAGAGCCACAAGAATAAATAGTCGTCCGGTAACCGATGCAGTTAATGAAAGCGGCTGGGAAAATTCCCGGCCGTTTTTATATACCCACAAGTCCGCTTCACCCCGTTCCCTGCCGGCTTCGCATTCCCGTTCAGGGTCGGCTGTTTACGGTGGAAATCGTCGGGTCAGACCGAGCGGGAAAGCGGCTTGCCGCGCCAGCCCGTCAATCTTTCGGCTTCCCGCTCGGCAAGACCGTAGGCACCATCGGCTATCGCTGAGAGGCCATGGCGGTCGCGGATGACAATTTCCGAGCGTCTCGAGATCACGAGATGTTCGCCTTCAAGAATATGCAGCGCATCGGTGACACTGGGGCGCCTGACGCCAAGCATCGTTGCAAGGAATTCATGAGTCACACCGAGATAGTCGCCTGAGATCCGGTCGTGCATCATGAGCAGCCAGCGTGCGAGACGTGCCTCGATCGTCGACCGGCCATTGGCAAGCGCGGTCGATCCGGTCTGGATAGAGAAGGAGCGTGCATATTTCAGGAACAATCGCATCAGGTCGCTGTTGCCCTCGATAGCTCTGCGAAATCGGTCCGCAGCGATCCTGTTGCCTTTTCCCGCCACTTGAACAATGGTGCGGTAAGGGCTCAGTTCGTCGCCCATCACTGCGCCGACATGTGACATCCCGTCTGCGCCGAACAGTCCGATCTCGATATCGCGGCCATCGGACAGGGAAGTGATCACCGATCCAATGCCACTTTCTGGAAAATAGATATGCGGGATCGTCCGGTTCGGCTCGTTGAGGAGCATGCCGAGCGGGAGGTCGACCGTTTCGAGATGGGCAAACAGTTCGTCGCCCTTGCAAGCCCTGCTCATTGCAAGGAGATGGTTGGCGAAGGTGCCGGCTGCCAAACTCATCACGTGCTCCTGTCTCTATCGGAATTGGCCTGCGAAAGCATTGCGAACAACGTCCGAAAACGTACAGACTCTGCCATCTGTTGCAGGAACGCGATAAAATTTTGGACGAGTATGGAAGGGAGAAACGAGCTGCTGACGGCATCTCATGCAACCCGCTTTCAGTCGCGCTTCAAACCGTTGAGACATATCCTGCAAATATCGGCGATCAAGAGCGCCAGGAGAAGCACGCACCCCGCGCGGAAAAGCGTCTTTGCTCATTTGCTGCGCAGCAAATTCGGTACGATTGCGGACCAAGCCGGAACCAGCATTTTTCGCGGGCGTTCTTTGTGCGCTGATTTTCCAGGTCAGCGCGCCCTGGCTCAGCGGTTACGCCGAGCTTTTTGGGCCATAACTGGCGGTGAGCGAAAGTTCACCGCCCTTTTGCGACCAACGCAACTGGAACAATAACGCGATAGCCCGGTTTACCGATATTGAACCTATAGGGAGGAAATCACATGAAAGCGCTTGCACCGATCATCGCCGCTGCCGCACTGGCTTTTGCCCCCGGTATCGCATTTGCCGCATGCCCCACGACAACGGGATCGATAAATTCCGATGCAAAGCCGGGCATCGCCCAGGATGGCACGCACGTTCCCTTGGAAAATTCGGGCAACAGCACGATACAAAAGGGTGCGGCCAGTACGGGTACAACAACCAATAATACCCCCCAGACCGCTCAGAAGGACGGCCAAACCATGCCACTCGCCGGCACGGAAGGCGCAGGTGACAAGAATTTAGCCACCTCAGCGCAGGACGTGCAGGCGCAGCAGAAGGGCGAGCCCACCGCTATGGCCAAGGCCGAGGACTGCAAGAACTAGTTTCTAACGAACGGCTGGCTTAAGCCGTTCCTGGAGTTCAACCATGAAGATAGCCGGCGCGTTGTTTGTTTGCCTTGGCATACTGTACGCAGTGTGGGTGGCAATCAGTTCGCGCCGGCTCAGCTCTCCGCCCAGGCATCCCGACAATCAAAATGCACCAACACTGGAACCAAGACGGCAAGGCCTCGGATTCCTCGGCGCGGGTCGCAACTGGCCCGCCTTGGCGCTGATCGCAATCGGGGTCCTAATGCTGATCTATCCCATGTAATCATTTCCTGCCGAACCTGCCGCAGCTTTGCGAATTAGCAGCAACGTGGCATGATTTGCGCGCCTCGGCCTTTACCCAGCGAGGAAAGCCGCATGGAGGGTTAACATGCGCCCATCACTTCTACTGACGATATTGGTCTTGATGATGTGCGCGCCGGCCAGCGGCCAGCAAAACCCGCCTGCCTCGATCGCAGTGTTTCCCATTGAACTTGAAGACAGGAGTGCGGGCGCCGGCATCATTGCGCCGGATGAGCACGACAAGCGCTATCTTTCCGAGTCAGAACAAATGGCAAAGGACATGCTCACGGGCTCGGGCCGCTATACTGTGGTGGGCGTTACGGTGCCTACGGAGGCAAAAGCGAAGGGGCTGCGCTATTGCGGGGGCTGCGAGGCAGCTATCGCTCGCCAGAACGGCGCATCGCTCGCGCTCCTCGGCGTCGTCACCCGTGTCAACCGCACCGAACATGCCGTATTCATTCGCATCCTTGATGCGAAAAGCGGCAAGACCGTTGCGGAGGGCTTCACCGATCTGCGAATGGGCGCAAATTATGCGTGGCCTCGGTCAGTGAAATGGGTGATGACCAATAAAATTCTGCGCTGATTATTCAGCCACGCTTTCGCCCAGCGTATCGGCAACGACTGCGCCCCGCTTGCCCATGGGCTGCGGCGGACCTGTCGTACTGTCGACTGCGGTTTGGTGTTCGAGCTCCGCATTAAGTTCTGCGCCGAGAATAAGAATGATCAATGAGATCCACATCCACATCATCAGGCCGGCTACTGCGCCCAAGGCGCCATAGGTGGCGTTATAATCAGCAAAGTTTGTAAGATACGATGTGAACGCTGCAGAGGCGGCGATGCCGATCACAGCGGACAATACGGCACCCCACGAAAGCCACCGCCACTTCGCATATTCCCGGTCCGGGCCGTAGCGATAGACGATCGAGATTGCAGCCACGGTAACGCCCATCATAACCGGCCAGCGGGCGAGGCTCAGCAAACCGGCGCTCCAACCTTCAAGGCCCATCGCGTCAAGAAGTTTCGGCATGATGCCCAGCGCCAGAAGCAGCACGATTCCGAAAAAGATTCCACCCAGAGTAACGACGAATGAAACGAGGTTCAGTTTGACGAAGCTGCGGGTCTCATTCTGCCCGTAGGCGACGTTCAACGCTTCGAAAATGCCTTTGACGCCATTATTGGCGCTCCAGAGCGCGATGACGAAACCGAACAGGAAGCCGATGCTAAGCAACTTCGTATCCTGCGCGGCGAGTGCCTCGAGTTGAGCACGTATCAGAGCTATCGCGTCATTGGGCAAGATGCCGGCAAGCAGCGAAACATTCCCCGCGACAGAGGCACGATCGGCAAGAAATCCATAAAGCGACACAAAGGCTGTCAAGGCGGGAAAAAGGGCGAGCAGCAAATAAAACGCGGCACCTGCCGCTATCAGCATGATGCGGTCTTGTGACAGCGACTGCCACACCCGGTAAAGGACGTCCTTCCATCCGAGCGCCGGAATCTCCGAAGGCTTCTTGGCGCGACGGCCGCGGGCTTTTTGCCGCGCACGGGCGTTACGCACTTCTTCCTTGGTTCGCTTTGTGGATGCCTTCATACGCGGGACCGATATCTTTGCCTCTATCCTGCAATTCACAGATACGAGCAATGTTCCGGCCACCACCATGAAAAATGGAAGACGTAAGGTTCAGTGACAGTGGCGGCCGGACGGGTTATGCGCTCGCCTGCCGTTTCGTTGGCCAGGACCGGAAACCAGAAAAACTGTCCTGTCCGCCCTACCGTCGCGTCTGGTTAACACGGCCACCACTGTCTAGCGTGAAAACGGCCGTGGCAAAGTCGGGTTCCATTCGACGCGGCAAAAATCTTCTAAGCTGGCGGAGCACGCCGGCTCTTGTAGCGCCGTTCGCTGGCCCTGACTTTTCGCGGCAGCAAAGCCCGAGTTGGTGAGGGTTGTCACTTCTTCTGGAACCAAACGGGCCTATTGCCGGTTTCTTGCCCAGGGACACACAAGGAGACAAAACTCATGAAACGCATCGTTGCAATAACCACCGCATTGCTCCTCGCCGGCTCGACTTATGCCTTTGCGCAGGACGCTGTCATCGTGGAAGTTCCACAGCCAGCGCGCGACTATGTCATTGCCCATCCTTCGGATCCTGTTGTGATCGATGGCGATGTTGCCGTTGGAACCGTCGTTCCCCAAGAGGTTCAGCTGGTACCGATTCCCGATAGCCCGGACTACGCCTATGTCTACGTCGACAAGCAGCCGATCATCGTATCGCGCAAGGACCGCAAGGTTGTTTATCTATCGCAGTAACGCTGCCATGTGTGGGATAGAATGGAGGGCCTCGTAGGGGGCCCTCTTCGCCAGGATCGGCAAATAAAGAGCTATTCGGTTTTTGTGCGCAGGAGGTCAGACACGAAAATCGTCTTCAAAAGTTCGCCCGGTTCATTATAGATGCGCACGACCCATGTCGTTGGATCGTAGCCTTCAATGACCGCGTCGATGAGCGATTCCCTTGCTGCCTTGTGCGCAGCGTCGATCGCAGCTTCATGGTCAGGAAATGCGATCGGTGTAATGGCATCAAGCCCCTCACCTTCATCGAAAACGAAACGAAACAGCGGCATGTGGGACCTCGCACTTCCTTTGTCGAGAATGAACTCTCCGCACCACCATTCGTTCCCTAGGTGAGACCATGAAAGTCGCCGTTGGCTCGTTCTGCCTAGTCCAAACATGCGCGGGCGGATCACGGACCTCGTCAGGATTGGGCAAAGGCACTTCGTCCGGCCGCTGATCCGGAGATGGCGGCTCGACAATGGGCGGCACCGGGCCGGGTCCCGGCGCGGGCACCGGCGGCCTGTCAGGGATTGGCGGATCGGGATTTGGACGAGGACCAGGATCACCCATCAGATTGCTCCCTACTGTTGCTCGAATTTGCGTCATTGCAGTGAGTGGCAATTGGCATCGTAAGTTTCAGTGAAACACATGGAGGAAACGGAAGTTCCGTCACCCTGGGCACGCGTTAGAGAGTGGGAGACTCCGGGAACGTAACGTCTGGAAAATCGTTCACGGGAAGTAGTCGCCAAGCAGATGAGGGTGTCATGAGCAACGAGCCTACAAAAGCGGATTTGCGCGAAGAACTGGCGCGGCTGAAGGACGATCTCGCCGTCGCCGAAGGCAGCCAAACCTTCGGCATTTCCACGGAAGGTGATTCAGTACCGGGTGACAGTGCCGCAGAGGTGATACGGCGCAGGATCGACGAACTGGAAGAAGTGCTGAACCGCGCCGGAAACTAACAAGTGCTAGTGTTGCTCCTGATCCCTGAGGTCGAGCCCGAGCAGCTTGTTGAGAGCGAGCCGCGCTTCGCGCATGGTCCAACCTGCCGCCATCGCCTCCCTGATGAGATCGATGTAATCTTCACCCGGATCGTGCAGTTCTTCGAACCTTGCCCTGATGGCTTCGACGCAATCCGACTCGCGAACCGAATGGGTTGCCAAACGCGAGGGCGGAGAAATCTGCACCGTCATCATGACGCCTCCAGTCAAGACCAGAACCTTATACCATCAGAAGTTGTAGCAAAATGTAACGGCCCGCGGGTTCGAAAGTTCCAACCCCTGCACTCAGGTTCATCTCCTCTCAGGCTACCAGTAGAGGCTGTGAAAACGCGAAAGTGCTTTGGCCAACGTCTCGGGCACCTCCTCCGCCATATGGTGCCTGCAAGGCAGGGACTGGCCGGACAGTTCCGTTGCCCACCGCCGCCAGACGCCAAGAACATCGCCATAGAGGTACTCGAGATCGTCCTGCCCCGACCATAAAACCTGCAACGGACAGGCCAAGCGCCGTCCGGCGCTCCGGTCTTCCTCGTCGTGGCGCCAGTCGATCTCAAGGCCGGCACGGTAATCCTCGATCATGCCGTGGACCGTCGACGGATCATGAATGGCTGTGCTGTAATCCGCGAAGTTCGCTTCTCCCATTTTGTCGGCCGTACCACCGTACCATGCGAGCGGATCGGCCAGGATGGCCCGTTCAGGCTTCTCTGCTTGAGCGAAGAAAAACCAGTGCCACCAGGCTTTCGCGAATTTGGCGTCGCATCGCTCGACAGCCTCGATGATTGGAACTCCATCGAGGATTGATAGAGATCTGATCGTCTGCGGATGATCCATCGCACAGCGAAAAGCCGTATAGCTGCCGCGATCGTGGCCGGCGATCGAGAATGTTTCGAACCCCAGTCCGCGCATTAGCTCGACGCAGTCACGCGCTTTCGCTCGTTTGGACGACCCGGCGTGATCGGGATGGTCCGCAGGCTTGGACGAACCGCCAAATCCGCGCAGATCAGGACAGACAACTGTAAACTCAAGCGCGAGCAAAGGAGCAACCCGGTACCAGGTGGTGTGCGTGCGCGGATGCCCGTGCAGCAAAAGCAGCGGCGGTCCGTTACCCCCGTGACGAACCCGCAAGGTGGCTTCGCTGAGAACGATCGTCTCCAAGGTGAATCCCGGAAATATCTCGGCTGTCTTATACGACATCTGTAATCGCTACCGCGCCTCGACCGAAAGATTGAGATAAAGCGGGTTGAATTCCGCGAACTCCTTCAGGGCTTCCCAATCGACAATGGTCACTGTCCGATTGATCCAGGTCACCAGCTTTTCGCGGCGCAGCGACTGCAGTGTCTTGTTGAGATGGACCACCGAGATCCCGACGACATCGGCAAGCTCGACCTGCGACAGCGGTAGATGAAAGCTCTGTTCGTTGGTCAGTTGGACGACCTGCAGGCGGACGTAGAGCTCGCAGATCAGATGAGCAAGATGGGCCTTCTTTGATCTTCGCCCCATCGCGACGATCCATTCGCGATGGATGGCGCCGTCGATCAGGGTGGAAAGCCAGAGCAACCGCGTCAGGTGCGGGACAGTTTCGGTGACCGTCTTGAGAGCGCTGTGGTCGGCGAAGGCGACGCGGCACGGGGACAAGGCGACAATACCGTGGTCCATGATTTTCAGGGGGAATGCGTGAAGATCGACGAAGTCGCCGGGAATATGCAGGGACGTAATCTGCCGGCTTCCGTCATCGAGCACCTTATAGCGCGCGGCGAAGCCTTCCAGCATCAAGGTGCTATATGTCGGCCGTGATCCTTCCCGCACCAGATCTTCATCGATTTCAAATTGTCGCCCGCGTGTGATGATTGATCGAAGAAGCGATTTCTCCTCCTCGGAAACAATATCGCGGCTTTCAAGATTCAGAAGCAGTGATTCAATCAAAGAAACCTCCATCCAATTTTCCAGAATAGTGACGAATGACGGAACTGATTGGCCCACGAACGATTACTATCCTTACGAAACCAGCAGCGTGTACACACAAATGTCCCGATATTACTTTGACTTGCACAATGGCGCCGGCCCCCTGCGCGACGACCACGGGGTGGAATTGGCGACGCTCAATGCCGTAACCCAGGAGGCAACGCGCATCCTGCTTGATATTGCTCGCGACGAAGTCGGCGACACCGGGCGTCTGATTGTCACCGTGACTGTGAGAGACGAGGCAGGGAATCCCATTTCAATCGCGAGCCTGACGTTTTCCAATGAGTGGCTGGAAAATCCGAAGACAGTGCCGTCTCGGTAAGATTGCGTTGCTGATCTAGCTACAAGTCGCCGCGAAACCTTTTGTTCCGATTCAATGCGGTTCGCTCATAACCGAGCGATCATCGTGCAGTCTCGCAAAGCATGTTTCGACGATTCCGTTAAACAATTTGAATGACACCCACCGGCGCCGCGTCCAGTGTTCGGCTTAATACTTGACGACGATGAGGAGGCATTCATGCGACGTGCAAGGAAAGCAATATATTCCCGCGAAGACTGGAACCTCATGGAACACGCACACCGCATCGCGTGCCGCGATCTCCATGTACCGAGTACAAGCCTGGACGAAATCCACAGGGTTGCCAAACGGGTGATGACCCTTTTCGATGGGGGCTTGCGTGACGAAAACCTGATCGCCGCCACTGCGGCGAGCCAGGAGCGTTTCATTGCCGATACGCTTTCCCTTCGCCACAAAAAGGTTCCGGCCTAATGCACGCCTGACCTGAGCTGCTCGTACGTGCATTGGCGAGGGCTCTTGTCGGGACGCCACCGCAACAATTTGGTCCCGTGGCGAAACCGATCACCGCTGACATGATCAAATCTTACCTCGACGACGAGTTGCGGCTTCAACGGTTGCCATTCGCCGCTCCGCTCTGTGCTCCAGCGGCTCGGCCCACCTGGAGCCTTGCCGGTAAAGCCGGGAGGCCCGACCAATGCCTCCAGCTTCTCTGTCAGTTCACCGCGCTCTTTATCCGTAATCGTTGACGTATAGCCAACGTGATCGAGCTGGCCGTCACTGTTATAGAGGCCAAGAAGAAGAGACCCGACTTGCTTGCTGTCATGTTCGTAACGGAACCCGCCAACCACGCAATCCGCTGACTTAAGACGCTTCACCTTGATCATGGCGCGCTCGCCCGGAAGATATGGGCCATCCACGCGCTTGCACACGACGCCATCGGTTCCCGCATAACCATTTTCGAGCCAGATACGTGCTTCGTCGATATCGCTCGTATGCGGCGATTGCGTCAGTGCGGCTTCGCGCGCGAGCGCCAGAAAGGCGGACAATTGCGCATTACGAACGGTAAGCGGACTATCCATGATTAACTTGCCGTCGGGATTCATCAGCATGTCGAAGACGACGAGCCTCGACGGCGTTTCAGCCGCGAGCTTTCTGACACGGCTTTCCGCAGGATGAAGTCGCATTTGCAGGGCTTCAAAGGAGAGCGCGCCGCCGCTCTCGATGACGAGTTCGCCGTCGATTACAAAACGTTGAACCGGCAGCGCCGCCAGCAACTCGACCATCTCCGGAAAGAAGCGCCCCAGCGGCTTCCCGGATTTGGCGCGCAAATCAACCTCGGTTCCGTCCTTGAATGCCAGGCAGCGAAATCCATCCCATTTCGGTTCATATTGCCAGCCGCCGTCGGCAGGCAGGGTCTCGGCCGATCGGGCCTCCATCGGCTGCGTATCGAGAGGCAGGGCCCACGCAGAGCGTGAAATCTTCCGTTTCCCCACTTCGATCATGCTGCTGCTTTCACGGACTTTCCCAGAAGCTTGATGGCCTTTTCCAATGAACGTTCTCCATCGAGATAATCCGCCCAAGCGTCGGTTTTTTCGAGAAGTGCGGGGACCGTTCGCACGGTAAAACGCTTGGGGTCGAGATCGGCCCTTACGTCCCCCCACGCCAAGGGCATGGATACAGTTGCGCCAGGACGAGCCCGAGACGAGAGCGGCGCCACCGCGGTCGCCATGCGATCGTTGCGCAAATAATCGAGAAAGATCCGCCCGTTGCGCAGTTTCTTAGCCATCTTGACGAGATAGCGGTCCGGGTGATCATTGGCCATTATCTGGCAGACATCGTGGGCGAATGCCTTTGCCTCGCTCCAGGTGAGCTTGCTCTTCTTGCTGGTCGCAAGTGGCGTGACGACGTGCAGGCCCTTGCCGCCCGTGGTCTTGCAGAAGCAGACGAGGTCCAGCGCTTCGAGACGTTCCCGCATTTCCTTCGCAGCCGCGACCACCACCGAGAACGGCACATCGGGGCCGGGATCCAGATCGAATACCAGCCGTCCTGGAACGTCTGGATTTCCAGGTGCGCAATTCCATGGATGCAGCTCGAGGGCAGCGATCTGGGCGACTGCAATCAATCCCTCCACCCGGTCGATTTGCAGATAGGGCTTTCGATCGCCGGAAACCGTTACCAATTCGATCAGGTTCGACGCGCCCTGCATGGCGTGGCGCTGGAAGAACTGTTCTCCGCCCATGCCGTCCGGGGCGCGGATGATCGAACATGGCCTCCCCTTGATATGATCAAGCAGCCATGGGCCGACCGCCTGGTAATACTCGGCAAGATCAAGCTTGGTGACAGGCCTCTTGTCGCCGGCGTCCGGCCACAGAGGTTTGTCCGGATTGGACAAAACAACACCCATGATTTCGGCCTTCGCTCCACGTCGCTTGCCGATGCTCCGCGCCTGTTTCCCGGGATCGGGAACGTCCGTGGTTTCAGGTTTGGCCGGCTCCTCCGCCTCGACTTCCAGGGCAGGTTTGTCTTCACGAATACCTTTGAACGAAGCCTGCCGCACGAGACCGTCGGCAGTCCAGCCTTCGAATTCGATCTCCGCCACGAGTTCGGGTTTCACCCATTCGATATCGGGATCGACCTTCTTGGCCATGTTCCCCCCGGTGAAGGGCGACTTTTCGACGCGAAGTGCCTCGAGTCGGGGCAACAGCGACTTCACTTTTGCCGCTCCATACCCTGTGCCGACGCGGCCGACATAAATGAAATGGTCCTCCCGGAACACACCTACGAGCAGCGAGCGGAATTTTCCGTTGGTCTTCGACCAACCGCCGATGACGACTTCGTGGCCGGCGCGGCACTTCGCTTTAACCCACATATCGGTTCGCCCCGAACGGTAGGTAGCGTTGGACTGCTTCGACACAATTCCCTCTAGCGAAAGCTTGCAGGCGGATTTCAGGACCGCGTCACCACCCGTCTCGAAGTGGTCGACATATCTGAGCCTCGGATCACCGCCCGCGTCGTCGAGGATCGACTGCAGCCGTGCCTTTCGTTCGGTCAAGGGGCGGTCGCGCCAATCCTGACCGGCTTCGAACAACAGATCAAAGGCGAAGTAGACAAGGTCGCCGGTCTTGCCATCGGCCTGTGCCGCCTGCAGCGCGGCAAAGTCGGGTGCGCCATGATCATCGAGAGCGCATATCTCCCCATCGATAATCACATCCGGCAATGCCGAGAATGCCTTGGCGATTGCCGTGTACTTCTTCGTCCAGTCAAGACCCTTGCGGGTCCTCAGCGTCGCATCTCCGTCCTTGACCCGGGCTTGAATGCGATAGCCATCGAACTTGATCTCATGCACCCATCCAGCGTCAGAAGGAGGACGCGCAACGCTTTCGCAAAGCTGTGGAGGGATGAAGTCCGGCATCGTCGCTTCACTTGAGGCGGCAGGCGTTCCTCGCTTGCGCGTAGTCGGCGCTGCAGAGCCGTTGCGATTGCTCTCCCAAGTTGCGTCCGCTGCCGCGTCAGAACCCTCCGTCATGAACGGCTTGGGCTTGCGCCCTTTTCCCGAGGCTATTGCCTCCATGGTACGGCCCGACGCCACCGAGGCTGCTTCCTTGAGGATCGCGTCACCGTTTCCATCTACCGAGTGGTCGTCGCGATGCTTGATCAGCAACCAGTTGTTGCGCTTGCCGCCGTCCCGGTCATTCTTCATGCGCACGAGCACGAAGCTGCCGTGCAATTTCTTGCCATCCAACGCGAATTTGAGATCGCCGTCCTCGAGCGCCTCCTGAGGGGATTTGGTACCCTCCGGTTCCCAATAACCCCGATCCCACAGCATTACGGTTCCACCGCCATACTGGCCCTTCGGGATCGTGCCTTCGAAGTCGCCATATTCGAGCGGATGATCTTCGACCTCGACGGCGAGCCGCTTGTCCTTTGGGTCAAGCGAGGGCCCCCGCGTCACCGCCCAGGATTTGAAAACGCCGTCGAGTTCCAGCCGGAGATCGTAGTGCAGCCTTGAAGCATCGTGCTTTTGGACGATGAAGCGAAGCCTGTTCGACGCATTGACTTCGCCGCCTCCGCTTGGCTCCTGTGTGAGCTTGAAGTCGCGTTTGGACGTGTAACGGGAGAGCTTGCCGTTTGCCATGATAACCTCGACCGCGCTTGATACCATGGCAGACAAACGCGCCGGATCGCGAAAAGATGCAGGCGGCTGGCGTTTGTGGCGCCAACCTCTCAAACGATAAGCATTACCGCGGAATCATGGCTGCTTGTGCGCACGATGCCGGGTCGACATAGTAGCTATTTGACGGCGAGCGAGAGCCTTGCGCCTTTGCCAAACGCCGGCCCGCCTGCACTGCTTCGCGCGATCATCCGCTTTTGCGCGTCCTGCAATTCGCGGACGGCCCCCTCATAGTCGAGATTGGCCACGGCGTGATTGCGAACGACGGCAGATCCGTCGACAAAGACATCCCGGACCGCACGCTCGGCTGCGCAATGCAGAAGGTTGCGCAGGGGATCATGCACAGGCTGCATGCCGGGCGTCGCGATGTCGATCAGGACCAGATCAGCCTTGGCTCCGACTTCAAGCCTGCCAATATCGTCCCGTCCAAGCGCCTTGGCGCCGCCGATCGTTGCCGCATTGAATACGCCTTGCGTATCGATTTCCGCGAAGTTGCGCCCGGCGATGCGCGCGCAGATCAGCGCCTGGCGCATCTCTTCGAGCATATTGAATGGATAGCTGTCAGTGCCGATCCCGATGGTCACCCCCGCGCGTTGATAGGCGCCGATCGTTTCAAGCGTCATGCCGCTGCGCGCAAAAGTTACCGGGCAGTGGGCAACCGCTGTCCCGGTCTCGGACAGGCGGACAATGTCGTTGCGGGTGCGCTGGCGCGTCCAGGAATGGTGATCGGCAAAAATGCAATGGCCGAGGATGAGATCGGGACCGAGTATGCCGATTGCGTCGAGATGCTGGATTGCGGTACGACCGTGGCGCCGCAAGAGTTCCTCATGCTCGGTCATGGTTTGCGCCGCATGGATGGTAATCGGCGCGCCTCGCCGGCGCGCCTCGTCGGCGGCTTCGGCCATAAGCTCCGGCCGGCAGGTCTCGATCTGCGAAGGCGCGACCACGCCCTGAAGCCGGCCGCTCTCGTGGGCACTGATTTCGTCGACGAGCGTCAAGGCCTGCCGGAACCGATCGTTCCCCGCTGCATCGTCCCAGTCGAAATCCAGGCGGTGGCTTTCGACGACGCGCCACTGCGCCTGGCGAAATCCCGGAGCCAGATAACCGCGCAAGCCGCTTTCCGCCATGGTCGAAATCCAGCGCGGATGATCGCCGGCAATGTCGAGCATCGTCGTCACACCGCTGCGCATCAGATCGCCAAGCATGACAGTCTGCGCCGCGACTTGTGCGTCCTCATCCGCATCGAGCAAGGCCGAAAATTCGTAAAGCGCATTGCCCCAGAGTGCGGGCGTGCCGGCATCCTCGAACAGTCCCTTGGCGAGCGGCTCGTCGCCTGAATGGCAATGAATATTGACGAGGCCGGGCATAACCATGAGGTTCGTCCCAGAAATCTCCTCGTTTATCGCACCGACGTAATGGCCGCCGACTTGCATAACCCCCGCGCTAGAGAAAGCTACGTCACCGTCATTCATGTAGATGTGAGCATCGGTTTCCGCGTCCCAGGCGACAATCCAGGCAGCGTCCCGGATGACAGTAACTTTCTCAGTCATGACCAACTCTAAATCTCCGTTCAAGAAAGCGGCTGTAGGCGCCCATGATGGCGCTGAAAACGAGGTAGACAAAAGCCGCAAACACATAACCTTCGAGCACGGCAATACCCTGCCACTGAGGATCGCGCATCGCTGCGCGTACCGTGTCGAGGAAATCGAGAAGCCCGACGATCGTCACGAGCGTCGTATCCTGGAAAAAGCCGATGAACAGCGAGACAAGCGGCGGAATGACGATCTTCAGGGCTTGCGGGAGAACGATAAGGCGCATCGTCTGCCAGTAATGCAGGCCCATTGCCGAGGCAGCCTCGACCTGCCCCTTGGGCAGTGCCTGCAATCCGCCGCGAACGACTTCAGCGATATAGGCGGCGGCAAAGAGAATGATTGCGACCTGCGCCCGCAACAGATTGTCGATGTTGACGCCAGTCGGCAGGAAGAGCGGCAGCATGACCGAAGCCATGAACAGAATGCTGATCAACGGGACGCCGCGGACGAGCTCAATGAAGACAACGGCAAGGACACGGATGGCCGGCAGGTTTGACGCGCGCGCAAGCGCCAGCAGCACGCCGAGCGGGAAGGCGCAGACGAGACCGACGGCGGACAACATGAACGAAAGCGGAAGGCCGCCCCATTTGGACGTGGGCACATAGACAAGGCCGCCAAATCCACCGAGCATAAGCCAGAAAATGACGATGCACGCCGCGGCACCGAGGACGAGGAGCCGGCGCCCCCAGAACATCGGGATCATGGCGATGCCGCATGTGCCGAAGAACATCAGCAGGGCAAGAAGCGGCCGCCACTGTTCTTCGAAGGGGTAGAAGCCGAACAACATGAAGCGCATCTTGGCAACGAGGAAGGGCCAGCATGCCCCGCCCTGCTGCTGGCAAACAGCAGGCGCTCCCGTAAAGACAGCATCTACCAACAGCCAGGCGATGACATGCTTCAGTGCCCAGGCGATGATGAGGATGCAGCCGACGGTAATAGCGCCATTGACCGGCGTGCCGAAATAGGGCTTGAGCCTGCTCTTCAGGGAGAGCGAGGGCCGATAGCGCTGAACGGAGATGGAGACGTCTTCTGCGGTCATGTCACCTCTCCCGCAATGCGACGCGCGCATTGTACCAGTTCATGAACAGCGAGATGGTGATCGAGAGGCTGAGATAGACCAGCATGAACAGGGCGATCGGCTCTATTGCCTGCCCGGTCTGGTTCATTGTGGTGTTGGAAACCATTACCACGTCGGGATAGCCGATGGCTATCGCCAGCGACGAGTTCTTGAAGACGTTGAGATAGGCGCTCGTCATTGGTGGAATGATGACCCGCAGGGCCTGGGGCAATATGACCAGCCGCATGATACGCGAGGATCTGAGCCCGAGCGCGGCCGCGGCTTCACGCTGGCCCTTGCGGATCGAAAGGATGCCGCTGCGGACGATCTCGGCAACGTTGGCCGATGCGCTGAGGGCGAGCCCGACGAAGAGAGCGACAAACTCGGGCGTTAGCTGCGCACCACCAGCTAGGCGAAAGCGGCCGAGTTCCGGCAGGCTGAGATCGAGCTCGGGACGCAGGATAAGCCAGGCGACAAGCGGTGGAATGGCAATGATTGCGCTGATGAGCGGCCAGTTGGACTGGTCGGTCCCACTTTCAATACGCCGCAGCCGAAGGTGGCGCGCATAGAGGTAGGCCAATCCGCAACCAAACAGGAATGCCGCTGCGATCATCGTGTGATCGTTGCTCCAGGCGATGGATGGAACTGCGAGGCCGCTATTGCTGAGAAAGACGAACGGCAGAAGCTGCAAGGCCTCGCGGACCGGCGGAAGGATCGTGACGATGACCGCATAGCAGAGAAACAGCAACAATAGCAGCGGGACGTTGCGCAGAGCCTCGACATAGAGGAGCATCAGACGGGCGAATAAAGGGTTGGACGAGAGCCGGCCAATCCCCACCAGAGTGCCTATGATCGTGGCGGCAACCGATGCGAGGATAGAGACGCGTATCGTGTTGAGGATGCCGACAAGCAGCGCCTTCGCATAGCTGTCGGATGGCTGATAGTCGATCGGTGATTGACTGATGACGAATCCAGCCTCACGCCAGAGATAGGAAAAGCCCGTGGCGATGCTTTGCCGTGCAAGGTTTTCCGAAACGTTATTGAAGAGATAGAGGCCCGCGGCAACGACGCTGGCGACGCACAAGCATTGATAAAGAATGCCCCGCGTCCGCTTATCGCGGAAATTCAAGCGGAACGGTGCCTGCGCGACACGCATCGAAGCCCCCAGCATGCAAGATCCGATTGAAATGGATGAGCCGATGCGGAGATTTATCCCGCACCGGCTCGCGTTAGCTCAGCGGAACGGCGCCGCGTAAAGCAGGCCGCCATTGGTCCATTGATTATTGGGACCGCGGGTCAGGCCGAGGGCGGTTTTTTCGCCAAGATTGCGCTCGAACATTTCGCCGTAATTGCCTACGCCCTTGATGGCATTGTAGAGCCACTTGTTGTCGAGGCCGAGCATGGGTCCGAGATCCCCGGTCACGCCAAGCATGCGCTGGATCTCAGGGTCTTCGCTCTTTGTCCTGTCGTCGATATTGGCTTGGGTAATCCCCTTCTCTTCCGCGGCAATGATGCCATAGGTGGTGAAGGAAACGATATCGCGCCAATTGTCGTCGCCCTGCCGTACGGCCGGAGCAAGCGGTTCCTTCGAGATCGTATCCGGGAGGATGATGTAGTCGGCCGGGTTCTGGGCGACAGCGCGAATGGATGCGAGATCGGAGCGATCACTGCTTAGCGCATCACAACGCCCGGAGAAGAATGTGTTGCGCAGTTCATCGGGATTTTCGAAGACGACGGATTCAAACTTGCCGTTGTTGGTGCGGAAGAAATCGGCAAGGTTCTGTAGGGTCGTCGTGCCCGGAAGAATACAGATCGCTGCATCGTTCAATTCCTTGGCGCTCTTCACGCCAAGCTTGGCCGGAACCATGATTCCCTGTCCGTCATAGAAGACGGTCGGTCCGAAATCGAGGCCGAGCGACGCTTCGCGCGAGAAGGTCATCGTCGTCTGGCGCGAGAGGATGTCGATCTCGCCCGACTGAAGCGCCTGAAAGCGCGTATTGATGTTGGTGAGAACGAAATCGACCTTGTCAGGCGACCCGAAGACTGCGGCAGCAACAGCGCGGCACACATCCGCATCGAAGCCCTGCATGACGCCCTTGCTGTCGGCGTAGGCAAATCCGGCGACATTCATCGAAACACCGCAAATGAGCTTGCCGCGCTTCTTCACCGTGTCGAGTGTCTGTTGTGCTGAGGCCGACGTGGAGCCCATCGCAGCAAGAGCCGCCAGCGACGCGAATACAAAACTCCTAAACCATTTTGATTTCATTTTGTTCCCTCGTGTTTGTATTTTTGTATACGATAATCACACTTATTGCATCCTGTCACGCACTGATTTTGCCGGGGAGAATGGTCTTCCCGGTTGCCAAAATCAGCAGTGTTCAGATTCTCCGAGTTCTCGATTGCGCGGGTCGCCGCAGGCCGGCCATGGCTTCGGCCTGGACGAGCCCCGCATGGAATGAACAGACGAGCGGGATGTCCCATTCCGGCTGCAGATCTTGAGCAATGCCGGCGAGCGCAGCCCCGCCGATGATGACGACATCAGCGCCCTGCTCCCGGATTGCCTTGTCAACGAGCACTCGCACCGCACTGCGCGCCTCCGCGGGCCGCGCGGCCAGATCGAGCGCCCTTCCCGGAATGGCGTACATGCCGCAGCAGCGATCTTCCAGCCGCTGCTGGCGCATCAGTTCGCGCAACATTCCCGGCCAGCGCTCGCCGATGGTTACGATCGCAAAGCGTTCACCGAGCTGCAAGGCAGATACAATGGAGGCTTCCGCCATGCCGACGACAGGGAAATCAAAGACTTCCTTGGCGGCTCCGATGCCGGGTTCACCAAAACAGGCCAACAGACAGGCATCATATTTATTGTCGCTGGCCTCGGCCAAATGTTCCTTGACCGTATCGATGATGGCATGAGCCGCGACCGCCGCACTTTCGCGATCGCTGATATATTCGGCGCCAAACCGTGCGGTCAGCGCAGTGACATTGCGTTCGGATGGCAGCATGGCGCGCGCCTGATCACGCAACCGTTCGGTCAGGGCCAGATTGGTATTACCATTGACAATCAGGAGTTTCGAACTCTGACTCTCAAGCATGACCAGCCCTGCCGGAAGCTGCGCTCGTCGCCCGCCGAATGAAGATTGCGCTTGTCCCTGGCAATGCCGTGAACATGACCGTGTGCTCCCCCTATTCCCGCTGCTTGTGGTCGAATGCAGCGGGCCTCTTTACGAAGACTATATACCGCTCGCTAAAAATAGTATACAAAAATAAATCTAAATAGCATACACTATTGCCAATTCACGGATTCCGTCTGATACGATATAAGTTGGTGATCAACAGATGGGTTGCACATGAACGAACAGACCTTGACCACCGGTAAAAAGCGCCAGCGTCTCCCAAGCAGCAATACAATGTATGAAGCCTTGCGGCGGGCGATCATCGAGCGCGCCCTGCGCCCCGGCGACAAATTGCCGGAGGACGTCATAGGCGATCGCTTCGGTGTCAGTCGCACCATCGTGCGGAGCGTGCTTGGGCGTCTGCACGGCGAGGGTTTGATCGACCTGAAGCCAAATCGCGGCGCGACCGTGGCTCAGCCGACGCTCGAAGAAGCCTACGATATCTTTGAAACGCGGCGGAGCCTCGAACGCGATGTGGTGCGCCGCCTCGTCGAGCGCATCACACCGGCAGAGATCAAGCGCCTCAAGGACCATGTCGCGCGCGAGGAAACCGCCCGCACCCAGGATTCACCCGACTCGATCCGGCTCGCCGGCGAGTTCCACATTCTTCTCGCCGAGATGGCGGGCAATGCCGTAACGGCACGCTACGTAAACGAACTCGTGTCGCGCTGTTCGCTTATTCTCGCCCTCTATGGCCGGCCGCACTCTTCGGACTGCGCGGTCAACGAGCATC
Organism: Phyllobacterium pellucidum; assembly: GCF_013327855.1. Taxonomy (GTDB): domain Bacteria; phylum Pseudomonadota; class Alphaproteobacteria; order Rhizobiales; family Rhizobiaceae; genus Phyllobacterium; species Phyllobacterium pellucidum. Next base: position 376,625 of record NZ_JABUMX010000004.1, read on the forward strand.
TTGAAATCGTTGCCGCTTTACAGAAGGGCGATAGCGAGAGGGCTTTTGCCGTCATGGATCATCACCTTGAGGCGGTCACCGAACGCGCTTTGCTGACGTCAAGCAATCACCAGCGCGATATCCGGTCGATATTGGACGACTATGTGAAATGATGCCATTCCCGGCAAAGGGAATGGCACGGTTCTATCAGGAGGCCTTCGCCTCGATTGTCGTCTCGATCTTTGCCTTGTAATCGGCCACCGACATGGTCTTCAGCTCGAAATAATCGCGCGTCGTCGCATAGCCATGACCGCCCATGCGGCCGACCGCATCGAGCACCGTGGCATCTACGTAGAGCTTATCGGCGTCGATGGCATTCTCGTGGAAATGCGCGTAGACGACCTCCCCAAGCACGATTTCACGGCTTTCACCGATATTGAGGAATGAATGCAGTCGGCATTCCAATGCTGCGGGCGCTTCGGCGATACGGCCAGCCGCGATAGCTTTACCTGGCGCTATCGTCAGGCCTGCCTCGGCGATCTCGTCGACGCTCGCGTCAAAGGGCACGGCGCAGATGTTCATCTCGTCCATGATCGACCCCGAAACGACATTGACCGTGAAGCAGCCGGTGTCCCTTATGTTGCGTACCGTGTCCTTGGAGTGACCGCTCGGAGAATACTCAACTCCCAGCGCGACAATGGCGGGGTCCGACGAAAGGCAATTGAAGAAGCTGAATGGCGCTGCGTTGGCGCGTCCCTCGCGGTCGACAGTGGATACCAGTGCGATCGGGCGGGGAACAACTGTGCCGATCAGGATCTTGTACCGTTCACGCGGCGTAAGGGTATTGAAATCAAAGGAAACACTGTTCATCGGAAGTCTTTCAAATGGTTGATTAGGTTAGACGACACGCCGCTCATTCGATGAGATCGGTGTCGCGGGCGTGGCCCCAGAACATTGGTGGCGTGCGAACGAGATCGTGCAGATCGAGGCGCTCGATCATGCGCTCGGTTTCGCGCTGCGCCGCATCGAGAACGGCATCCTGATCGACATGGACGGGATTGCGATCCCGCAACAACACGCGGCCGCCGACAAGGACCGTGTGAACGTCATTGCCATTGGCGAAATAGGTGACGCGGAACTCTGGCATGTTTGCCGGATAAAGATGCGGGCGTCGCAGGTCTACGAGGATGATATCGGCTTTCTTGCCGGGCTCGAGCGAACCGATTTCGTGGTCGAGACCAAGTGCCCGCGCGCCGTCTATCGTGCACATTTCGAGGACCTTGCCCGGCGGCATCCAGCTCGGGTCGTGGAAATGCGTCCGGTGGTAATGCATGCATTGCTGCATGTGACGAAACATATCCGCCGAGCGGTCCGGCGCCGTTGCGTCGGATCCCATTGCAACGAGCACACCAGCCTGCAGGAGCTCGGGCACCGGGCAGCGGGCGAGGATCGAGGCAATCGCACTCGGATTGTGAACGATGCGCGTATCGGTGCGCGCGCAGATCGCGATCTCGTCGTCGTCAAGTCCGGTTGCGTGCGAAAGCAGCGTCCGCGGCCCAAGAATCCCGATTTCGTCGGCAATCCGCACGCTCCCCTTGGTATGGCCGTCCTGCATGAAGACCAGTCCGCGTTCCTCGGCGAAAGTCTTTACGGCGCGCGATTGGGAAACAGCATCATCGGCGCCCGGCGCGTCCAGATTTTCCTGATGCAGGGTCGGCGTGAGCATGGCAACGTGAAGACGTCCTTCATGGCTATCGTGCCAGCGCCCGGTCAACTCCTCGCAGGTAGCAAACTGCTGCTCGAACGAGACGGGGTAATCGGTCCGTTCAGAACCCTTCCAGCGCGCATAGGTCAGGGGATGAGGTGGTCGGGTCGTGCCAACAGCGACGACAGAGCGTGTACCGATGCCAAGGACGCCTTCCATATGTGCGTCGCCATAGACTGCTTCGTCCGTCCGCATGACGGAATCACCGCCGCCGAGCAGTGAAACGCCGGTCGTCACCCCGAAGCGCAGACGCTCCAGCGCGGCAAGCTGGGCCTCGGCATGCCAGAATTCCGGGGTCGAGCCGACCGTATAGGCGCCCTGACAGGCGCGGTACCAAAGGTCGCTGCGCCCGCCGCCGAGGGTCTTGATAAGGCCGTGGCCGGCATGGGCATGGCTGTCGACGAGTCCTGGCATGATGGCCATGCCGCGCGCGTCGATGACTTCACGGGCAGGATGATTGCGCGCTACAATATCGGTCGGACCGACGGCGACGATACGATCGCCCTCGATCGCCACCGCGCCGTCAGCAATGATGCGCCGATCCGGATCGATGGCGATGACGGTTCCGTTTTTTATGAGAATATCTGCCATTGCCTGGTCCTTATGCGGCGGTATTTTCGGCTTTGAGAATACGGTCGAGCGAGGGCGCGAGGCGCAAAAGCTCACGCGTATATTCGTGCTGCGGGGATGAGAACAGCGTCTCGGTTTCCGCGAGTTCGACGATTTCTCCGCCCTTCATGACGGCGACGCGGTCGCACATCTGCCGGATCACAGCGAGGTCATGGCTGATGAACAGCATGGAAAGACCGGCAAGATCGCGCAGATCCTTCAACAGGTTAAGAAGCTGCGCCTGTACCGAGACATCGAGTGCCGAGGTCGGCTCGTCGCAGATCAGCATTGAAGGCTGCGGCCCGAGGGCCCGGGCGATCGCGATGCGTTGGCGTTGCCCGCCGGAGAATGCATGCGCGAACCGCTCGCCCGACTGGCCGTTCAGCCCGACAGCCTCAAGCAGGATGGCTGCGTCTTCACGCGCCTCGGCAGCGTTGGAAGCAAGTTCGTAGAACAGAATGGGCTCAGCGATTGCGGCATTGATGCGCATGCGCGGGTTGAGGGCTGAATAAGGGTCCTGGAACACCATCTGCATTGACTGGCGGACGGATTTTGTCCTGCCGGCCTCCAGGGCAACTCCCTGGAAATGCACGGAACCTGAAGTCGGGGCAACGAGCCCGGCGATGGTATTCGCAACCGTCGTCTTGCCGCAGCCGGATTCGCCGACGAGGCCGAAAATCTCGCCGCGCTTGACGTCGAACGACACGCTCTTTACGGCCTTGAACGCTGTCCTGCGGCTTGGCAGAAACGAACGCTGGCCATATTCGACGCAAAGTTCGCGCACCGCCAGCATCGGCTCATCCTCCTTGCTCTCCGCGGCCGACCTTGTCTTGCCGCGCACCGCCTCGCGCGCCTTGAGTGTTGCGGGCGTCTCTTCGCTCGGGACCGGCAGTCGCTCCAGCCGGTGTTCGATTGGCGGCACCGCAGCGATCAGCGTGCGTGCATAGGGTGCCTTGGGCGAGGTCAGAACGCCGCGCGCCGAACCGCTTTCGACAACGCTGCCGTTCTGCATGATCGTCACCCGGTCGGCAATTTCCGCGACGACGCCCATATTGTGTGTGACGAGGAGCACGCCGACGCGCCGCTCGTCGGCAAGATCACGGATAAGCTTGAGAATTTGCGCTTGCACCGAAACGTCGAGCGCCGTCGTCGGCTCGTCGGCGACGATCAATCGCGGATCGCAGGCGAGCGCCGTGGCGATGACGACGCGCTGCCGCTGGCCGCCGGAGAGCTGATGCGGGTAGCTTCCAAGGCGGCGTTCCGGTTCGGGAATGCCGACTGCCTTGAGAAGATCGAGCGCCCGCGCGCGGGCTTCCTTGCGGCTGATCTTCAAATGGGCAAGCATCCCCTCGCAGAGCTGGCTTTCCACCGTGAACAGCGGGTTGAGGCTGGTCATGGGATCCTGGAAGATCGCGCCCACGTCCCGGCCGGGAACGATGCCTTCGGTGCGACCGGTGCGCGTGTTGATCTGCTTGCCGGCGATGGAAATCGACCCGCCCGCGATGCGGCCTGGCGCCTGCAGAAGACCCATCAGCGCATTGCCGACGGTCGTCTTTCCGGCGCCGGACTCGCCGACCAGCGCATGGATTTCGCCGGGGCGGATAGTCAGATCGATATCGTTGACGGCGACGAGTGTGCCGCCATTGGTGAGCGGATACTCGACCCTGAGGTTCTTGATGTCGAGTACAGGTGGCGTTTGCGTGTTCATCAGTGCGCCATCAGTTTGGGGTTGAAGCGGTCGCGCAGGTAATCGCCGATCACATTGACCGCGAGTACAAGCACAACGAGGACGGCAGCGGGCATGACCGCAATCCACCAGAGGCCCGAGAACAGGAACTGGTTGCCGATGCGGATCAGCGTGCCGAGCGAGGGATAGGTGGCGGGCATGCCGGCGCCGAGGAACGACAGCGTCGCCTCGGTGAGGATGGCGCCAGCAAGGTTGATCGTCGCAATCACCATCACCGAACTCATCACATTCGGGAGGATGTGACGCAGCATGATGCGGCGCGACGGAAGTCCGATCACCTTGGCGGCACGCACATAATCGCGCGCGTTCTCCACCATGGTCGAGGCACGTACCGTACGGGCATACTGGACCCACTCATTGAGGGCGATGGCGCAGATAAGGATGACCGGGGCCCACTCGGACACCGTCGCGCCACTCAACTGCGCGCGGGCGACACCGCTGATCAGCAGAGCGACGAGGATCGTCGGAAAACTGACGAGTACGTCGCCGACACGCATCAGGATCGTATCGATGATCCCGCCGAAATAGCCCGCGATCAATCCAAGGGCGACCCCGATAATCGCGGCGAGCAGCACCGCCCCGATGCCGATGATGATGGAAATACGCAGGCCGAACAGGATAACCGATACAAGATCGCGGCCCTGATTGTCCGTGCCGAGCAGAAAGCGCGGATCGCCGCCGTCCATGAAGGAGGGCGGAATTTCCATATCGATGAGCGAATAGGATGAGACGTCGCGCGGATCCATCGGCGCGATCAGCGCAGCGAAAATCACGAGTACAATCATCGTGGCGAGCACAAGGCCGGCAATGATGACCGAGATCGGCGGCAGTCGGTGCTGGAGAAAAGCGCGCGTTGTCATCACTTCGTCCTCAATCGCGGATCGATGAATGTGTAGAGAATGTCGACGACCATGTTGATCATGACGAACAGGAAGCCGACGAAGAGGAGGTAGGCGGCGAGAACCGGCACGTCCGGATAGCCGACCGCATTGGTGAAGAGTAGGCCCATGCCCGGCCACTGGAACACTGTCTCGGTGACGATGGCGAAGGCGATCAATTGCCCGATCTGGAGACCTGTAACGGTCACGACGGGCATCAATGCGTTGCGCAGAGCGAGCCGCCCGTAAATATGCGAGCGCGGCAAGCCGCGGGCAAAGGCGAAGCGGATATAGTCGGACGAAAGGACGTCGATCATTTCCGAGCGGACGAGGCGCATAATCAGCGTCAGCTGGAACAGCGCGAGCGTGATGGAGGGCAGGATCAGCGATTTCAGTCCCGAAACGGTGAGGAAGCCAGTCTGCCAGCCACCGAGATTGACCAGTTCGCCGCGTCCCGACGAAGGCAGCCAGCGCAGGTTGACGGCGAAGATCAATATGAGAAGCAGGCCCGTCACGAAAGTCGGCATCGAAATGCCGACGAGCGTTGCCGACTGGATGATGCGCGACAGAAATCCCGTGGGCTTCAATGCGCAGACGACGCCAAGCGGAATGCCGAGCGCCAGCGACATCACCGTCGCGACCAGCACGAGTTCCAGCGTCGCCGGCAGCCTGTTCATCAACAATTCGGCGACGGGCTGCTGGTAGCGGAAGCTGGTGCCGAGATCGCCGTGCAGGACACGGCCGAAAAACTCGACGAACTGAATGAGCATCGGGTTGTCGAGGCCGAGCGCAGCGCGCAGCGCATCCTTTTCGGCCTGGCTTGCCCCTTCCCGCACCATCATCGCGACAGGATCGCCGACGAAGCGGAACATGATGAAGGCGACGGCTGTGACGGCGACCATAACGAGGATCGCCTGAAAGAGCCGCATCGAAACAATTTTGATCATCGGACCATGCCTTCCATGGAGCGCGAAGCAGCTTCACCGGCCCTTCGCGGATGCGCCTCTAAGCCCTAAAGGGACCAGCGCAGCGGTTCCAATTGGCGAGGCACGTGCCGCATGTGCGGCACGTGCCACCAGTTTAGTTCATGTGTGCGAACCACGGGCGAACATATTCGTCCGGGAATTGCGGCATGTCGACCTTGTCGCTCATCGCCCAGGCGACCGGCTGCTGATGCAGCGGCAGATAGAGCACCTCGTCGTGGGTGATGGTGAAGGCTTCCTTCAACATCGCGACGCGCTTGTCCTGGTCGAGTTCGGTCGATGCCTTGCGAGCCAGTTCATCGATTTTCGGATTCGACAGGCCGTTGGAATTGCTGCCACCGAACTTGCCGTCGGTGGTGGCAAGCAGGGCCTGCAGGACACTGTAACCATCCATCGGCGGAAGCGACGCCCAGCCGAGCATGTACATGTCGAATTCGCCCTTATCCATGCGCGGGAAATAGGTGGTCTTGCTCTCGACACCCACATCGGCCTGAACGCCGATCTTCGCCCACATCGACGCGATCGCAAGGCAGATCTGCTCGTCGGCGATATAACGGTCGTTGGAGCAGTTCAGGCCAACCTTGAAGCCATCGGGATATCCGGCTTCGGCAAGAAGCGACTTGGCCTTGTCGATATCGTAGGCAAGCGGGGCATCGATGCCTTCGTCATACCCGGTGACGGGCGGCGCCACCATCATGCCGGTCGTGCGTGACTTGCCGCGCATGAGCCGCTTCTGGATCGTTGCCAGATCGACTGCGTGCCACAGCGCCTGGCGAACCTTGACGTCGAGGAGCGGATTGGGCTTGCCGGGTTCGGCGTGCAATTCCTTCTTCCAGTTGAAGCCGAGGAAAATGACGCGGAGGGACGGATTCTCCACCACCTTGAAGCCCTGCGTGTTGGCGACGCGGTCGATGTCCTGCAGCGGGACCGGGGCGATCATGTCGAGTTCGCCGGAAAGCAGCGCGGCAACGCGGGTCGCGTCGGACGCGATGGGGCGGAATTCGACGCTCTTCAGATTGTGTTGCGGCTTGTCCCACCACTCTTCATTGACTGCAAACACGGACTTCGAATCCGGCTCGTAGGTGACGAGCTTGAAGGGACCGGTGCCATTGGCATGGTTGTTTGCATATGTCGTGGCGCCGGTGGATGTGTTGCCGGGCTTCAGCGCGTTATGCTCTTCCATCCATGGCTTGCTCATCATGTAGATCGCGGCCAAATCGTTGAGGAGCAGCGGATAGGGGCCGCTCAGGATAAGATCGACCGTATAGTCATCGACCTTCTCGACACCGATGACGGCCGAGAGATTCTCGCGGTTGCGCGCACCTGGATCGATCTGGCGCTGGATCGTCGCGACGACGTCGTCCGCGTTGAAGGGCTGGCCTTCGTGGAATTTCACACCCTGCCGCAACTTGAAGCGCCAGCGATCAGGAGCAACGACTTCCCAGGATGTCGCCAGGGCAGGCTCCAGTTGCAGCTCCTTGTTACGGCGCACCAACGGATCGAAAACCATGTGGTGGACGCTTTGGGTAAAGCTGTCGACCTGAGCGTTCGGATCGTAGGAAATGACATCGCCGGCGGACGACCACCGCAGTGTCTGAGCCACGGAAGGCATGGTCATCGGCACGACAAGCGCGAGACCGGCCAATAATGTCTTGAGATATTTCTTCACGGGGTATCTCCCATTTTGTATACACATGTTCCCGCTATTATGGTACACAGATTGTACACAATTTCAAGGTGACAATTTCACTTTTCGCTGATTTGATGTCACCGACATGCACTTCAACATTGGGGAGCCAAATAGAATGGCCAATGCATTGCTCATCGAGAACGGCGTCATCGTCACCATGGATGGCGATGGCCGCATCATCGAAGGCGGCAGCGTTCTGATCGAGAACGGTATTATTACATCAGTTTGCAATGGACAGGTTGTAGATGTCGACGCCGAACGCATCGACGCGCGCGGAATGGTCGTGATGCCCGGCCTGATCGACACGCACGCGCATGCCGGACACACCTTGACCAAGGGCCTTGGCGACGATTCGGAACAGTGGATGAACGTCACGGGCCGTATCTATGCGAGTGCTGTGGATACGGAATTCTGGACCGCAGAAGCATGCCTTTCCGCGCTGGAGCGCATAAAATGCGGCACGACGACCGCAGCGCTGCTCTTTGGCGGTGGTCCAGATATCATGCGCACGGAAGGCCCTGAGGCTGCGGAGGCCCATCTGGCGGCGGTCGCCGACATGGGCGTGCGCGAGATCTTGGCTGTTGGCCCGAACCGGCCAACGTCCCGACACGTGTATACCGACTACGCGGCTGGCACTGGCCGGGAAATTGCGGTATCGCCGTCAGAGCAATTGGCAGTCTGCGGCCGCCTCATCGACGCATGGGCCGGACGCAGCGATTTGCTTCGCCTGGCGATTTCCCTGCCGGTGTTCACTGCCAGCGAACTTGAAGACGAATCCGTATACAAGATTTCGGCGGATGCGCGCGACATGGCGCGTGAAAAAGGCGTTTTGCTGGTTCAGGACGGGCACCGCGAGGGCTCAATCGCAGCCAACGCCACGCGCCTCGATCTCTTCGACGGACATTCACTGCTCGCGCACTGCATCGAGCTGACCGAGGCGGACATCGCGGTCCTGAAGCAAACCGGGGCGAAAGTCGCACACAATCCAAGCGCGCTCATGTCGGTATCGGGACGCTGTCCCGCACCGGAATTGATGGAACAGGGCGTCACCGTTTCGCTAGGCACCGATGCCGCCGCGCCCGACCGTCCATTCGATATGTTCCGCAACATGTTTCAGGCGCATCGTTACCATGCACGTCACTTGCGTGACGATACGGTGCTGCCGCCCATGCAACTTCTTGCGATGGCAACGATTGAAGGCGCGCGCGCACTTTCGATGGAAAACGAAATTGGTTCGATAGAAGTGGGAAAGCGCGCGGATATCATTCTCGTGAATATGCGCCAGCCGCATTTGTGGCCGCCGGTCAACCCGGTGCAGCGGCTTGCCCGCTTCGCCAATGGCGCTGACGTCGATACGACGATTGTCGGTGGACGCGTCCTTATGCGTGGACGCAAACTGGTCGATCAAGATGAGAATGCCATTCTGGAGCGAGCCGAAACCGCGTTTCATCGGATGATCGCGCGCTTGCCTGCGCTCTGACCGTGACCGCCTTCGATTTAGCTGGAGTTACTGATGACCACTGACCTTATCATTCGCAACGTGCGCCCGCTCGGCGGTGCGCCAACCGACCTTTTCATCCGCGACGGTCGCTTTGTCGAGGCTGCCGCACCCAAAGGCACGGATGCAATCGACGCCGGCGGACAAATCGCCCTCCCAGGACTGGTTGAAGCCCACACGCATCTCGACAAGACGCTGATCGGCACGGACTGGTATCGTAACGAGGTAGGCCCCACACGCAACGACCGTATCCTTGCCGACCGCAGGGCCAAGCGTGAGCTGGGCATCGATGCCCGACGGCAATCCGCACGCCAGATCATGCAGACATTGCCCTTCGGCGTGACCCATATTCGCACCCACGTCGATGTCGACACCGAGATCGGCATCGCCAACGTCCAGGGCCTCGTAGCAACCCGCGCGGCCTTTGCAGGTCTTGTCGATGTGCAGATCGTGGCGTTTCCGCAAAGCGGCATGCTGGTGCGCCCCGGCACATTGGCGCTGATGGAAGAGGCGCTCAAGGCCGGTGCCGATATCGTCGGAGGCATCGATCCGGCATCGATCGACCGCGATCCGGTGCGCCATCTCGATGCAATTTTTGCGCTTGCCGATCGTCACAGCAAACCGATCGACATCCACTTGCATGAGCCGGGTGAGCTTGGCGCATTCTGCCTCGAACTCATCATTGAGCGGACGCGCGCGCTTGGCCTGCAAGGCCGGGTGATGGCCAGTCACGCCTACTGTCTCGGCACGCTCGATGCGAAGCGGCAGGGAACGCTGATCGATGCGCTCGCTACCGAAAATATTGCCGTCATGACCGTCGGCAGCCCCTCTGCGCCTGCACTGCCACTGAAGCTGCTGCGCCAATCGGGCGTGATTGTCGCCTCGGGATCTGACGGCATTCAGGGGACGTGGGAACCCTGGGGCAGCGGCGACATGCTGGAACGGGCCAAGTTCCTTGCCCAGCGCAACGGCATGACCGCAGACGCCGATCTCGAGGCGGCCGTGGAGGTCTGTACGTTTGGCGGCGCGAGCGGCATCGAACTGCATGACTACGGCCTCGCACCCGGTTGTCACGGCGATCTCGTTCTCGTTGCAGCGCAAACGCTGGCTGAGGCTGTTGCCCTCACCCCACATGAGCGCACTGTCATTCGCGGTGGTCGTATCCTCGTGCGCAACGGTCAATTGAGCGAGGACCTGCCGCATGTCGATTGAACCGGAAAAGAACCAGGGCTCAGAAGGTCCGGTGCTCTTGACGGCGCGCTGGATCGTCGGTCACGCCGACGGGCGGCACGTCCTCTATGAAAACGGTGAGGTCGTCTATGACGGGAACGAGATCACCTTCGTGGGCCAGCACTATACCGGGCCGGTAGGCCGGCGCATCGATTATGGCATGGCGCTCATCGGACCTGGCTTCATCGACCTCGATGCGCTTTCCGACCTCGACACCGGCGTCCTCGGCCTCGATCACCAGCCGGGCTGGAAGAAGGGCCGGGTTTGGCCGCGCGACTACGTTAACGCCGGGCCGGTGGAGATGCTCGATCCGGACGAACTGGCATTCCAGAAACGCTATGCCTTTGCGCAACTCATCCGCAACGGCATCACCACGGCATTGCCGATCGCTTCGCTGTTCTATCGCGCCTGGAACGAGACGACCGACGAATTTGCATCTGCGGCCAACAGCGCCGGCGAATTGGGCTTGCGCGTCTATCTCGGGCCTGCTTTCCGGGCCGGTCATTCGGTTGTCGAGGAGGACGGTAGTATCGTCGTCGAGATCGATGAAGCGCGGGGGGCCGAGGGGCTTCAGCAGGCTATTGCATTCTGCCAGGAACACGAGGGGCTACATGGCGGCCTCGTGCGCACGATGCTGGCGCCGGACCGGATCGAGTTCTGGACCGAAGGCCTTTTGCGGGAGACGGCGGCCGCCGCTCGCGACCTCGACGTGCCCCTGCGCCTGCATTGCTGCCAGTCGGAATTCGAGGTCAACACCATGCGCGAGCGCTTCGGCACAACCTCGGCGCGTTGGCTGCAAAGCATCGGATTCCTTGGTGAGAAGGTACTCTTGCCACATGGTACGAACGCCGAGCGCGCGGACCTTGACATCATCGCAGCGTCCGGCGCGACCCTGGTTCATTGTCCGATCGTGATGGCTCGTCATGGGGTGGCGCTCGACAATTTTGCCGACCTGCGCCGCGCCGGAATGCGTATCGGCATGGGCACAGATACCTGGCCGCCCGACATGGTACTCAACATGCAGGTCGGGCTCATGCTCGGACGCGTGATGTCCGGCGATACGGCGCGCCCCGCATCCACCGATCTTTACGATGCGGCGACAACCGGAGGCGCCGATGCGCTCGGCCGAAGCGACCTCGGACGTTTGTGCAAGGGGGCTAAGGCCGACATTGTCGTCTTCAACCTTGGGGCGGATCATCTCGGTCAAATAACGGATCCGATCGCCGGACTCATGACTTCGGCAAGCGGCCGCGATGTCGACACCGTCGTCATCGATGGGCGGACGGTCATGCAAAATGGCATCATACCGGGCTTCGACTTCGAAGCGTCGCATGGACGAGCCCAACGCCAGTTTGAACGTCTGGTTGCGCGCTATCCGGAACGGACCTGGAGACATCCGCCGGTCGAGGCGATCTTTCCGCCCTCTTATCCAACCATTCGTTCAACCGGAGTTGCGAAAGAGTAACAACCAGATTTTTCCGCTGGGGATTGGCCACTCAAGGCTGCCACCAGAGGTCGCAACTCCCGGATAAAGATGATAGTTAGCAAAACATCAACTCGATTCCGGGAGTGCCGAAATGAGATTTGCCTGCTACGTTGTGATGACCGCCGCGCTTGTCTTCGCATCTTCGTGCACAACACCCGGCATGGATACCAATCTCGCCAGCACCTCGCTGCGCAACTCCATATTCGACGAGTGCGGTTGGGCGGCGGAGTCATCCACGCTCGGTGGCCTGCTTCCCAAAATCTCTTCAGGCCGGGACGGCTTTCATCGTATCACCGTAGAGGTATGTACGGCTGCCAGGAGCGCGGGCACCGCGCCCGGAGAAACCGCTACCGTGAGTGTTGAAGGAAAGTCCGTGCGTGGGCGCTTCTTGCTGCCGGGCGAGAATCCCTAGGGGCGCGGCGGCAGACCGCACCGCCAGGCGGCGTGCCTGGAAATCAATCGTCAGGATCGTGCGGGTGCCCGTGGTCGTCGACAATCGGCAAATCCAGATTGAACTCCCGCACGAGGTCTTTAACTTGAGCCGGGGTCAGGTAGCGCGGATTTAGGTTCCTCAGCATGAGGTAAAGCTTGGCACCCTCCTCAAGTTCCTCGGTAGCGAAAACCGCGGCCTCGAGAGTGTCGCTGGCGACGACGGGGCCATGATTAGACAGAAGCACCGACGCATATTTGCCGGCAAGACCACGAATTGCATCGGCAACGGCCGGATCGCCCGGCCGATAATAGGGTAGCAGCGCGATCTGACCGGCGCGCATGAGACAATAGGGCGTCATCGGCGGCAATGCTGCGCGCGGGTCGATCTCGGGAAGCATCGACAGTGCAACAGCGTTCGTTGAATGAAGGTGGACGATAGAACGCGCCGATCCACGCGTTTCGTAGAGCGCACTGTGGAGCGGGATCTCCTTGGTTGGTTTGTCGCCCGAAACGTGTCGACCGCCAGCGTCGAGGTGCGCGAGCCTGGCGGGATCAAGAAACCCGAGCGAGGCATTGGTCGGCGTGACCAGCCAGCCGCCATCATCAAGCCGAACCGAAATGTTCCCCGAGGAACCCGGAGTTAATCCTCGCTCGAAGAGCGACCTGCCATATCGGCATATATCTTCCCGCAAACGCGCATTGGACATCAGGCTGTTTCCCCTTCAATCAATTCAAAGCCGAGGTCGATGACCTGCGACGGCGCGTCGTCAACCACCAACTGCGCCGCCACCTGGCCAATTGTAACGCGCGGGGTGAGCAGGGTCGAAAGCCGCTGCGGGGTGGCACGGCCAATATCGAGCCCATTATAGCCGAGGATCGCAAGGTCGTCCGGCACCATTATCCCGTGCGAAAGACAATGGAAGTAGCCACCGAGCGCCATGTCATCGTTGGAAAAGTAAACGGCATCGACGTCGGGGGTTCGTGCAAGCAGTTGTTCCAGCCCTATTCTTCCGTTTTCCACGGACGATGGCCCGGGATGAATCTGCCGGTCGGCGAGTGGAGCACCACCTGCGCCCAGCGTCTCACAAAAGCTCGCAAAGCGCTTGCTAGCCCTTGTGTCGCGGTTAAGGTCATGCCCGACGTAACCGATACGCCGATAGCCACGCTGCAGCATGAAATTGGCGCTTTCCCGCCCGGCCGCGTGATTGGAGAAACCCACGGCGAGATCAAGCGCGACACCGTCTATATCCAGCACCTCGACGACGCGGCATTTTGCGGCGCGCAGCATCTTGACAGTGCCGTCCGCATGCTCGTAGCCCGCCAGCATCACCGCTGTCGGCCGCCAGGCAAGCATTGAGGCGACCAATGCTTCCTCCTTCTCAGGATCATAGTCCGTCACCGCGAAAACTGCCTGATAGCCATGGTCTTCGAGCGTAGCACTCGCGCCGCGCAGCACATCCGTGAAGACGATGTTCGAAAGCGATGGGATAACGAACGCCACGAGCCGCGAGCCTGCCGATGCCAGCGTGCCGGCGATCCTGTTTGGCACATAACCGAGGTGCTGGACCGCCGCCAGGACACGGTCCCTGGTCTTGGTGGTAAAGGAGCCGTGATTACGCAGGACACGTGACACTGTGCTCTCGCCGACGCCGGCCGCCTTGGCGACTTCGGCCAGGGTTACACCTTCCTGCTGCTTGAATTCCATGCTTCCTTGTTCCATTGCCGCGCGCCGCACTGGTGCATTCTCCCGTCTTTCCAGCACTAATCAAGATATTTTGGCAGCGCTGCCAATCGAAATTGGT
>NZ_JABUMX010000005.1 GCF_013327855.1 Phyllobacterium pellucidum
CTGGGGCAGCGAAAATCAGCCAATCGACAGTTGTGTTGAATATGGGCTTGCCGCGTTCGCGGCGGGCCCAGAAATAGAGAATGGTGCCCGGCGCGTAGAGCAGCGCCGAAAGGAGAACGAATTTCAGTCCGCCCGCCGCAATCATGAACAGGGTGTAGACAGCGGCCACGCCGGCAATGATCAGATCGCGCTGGCGCTCCTCAGGCTTCTTTTCGTAAGTCTCCCCTCGCCGCGCCAGCATGACGCCATAGGCGGCCACGAAGAGATAGGGTATCAGCGACATGGCGCTGGTCAGGCTCAGCATCAGCGCGAAGGCGTCCCGAGACCAGTAGGTGCTGATGACGAAAAGCTGAACCACGATGTTCGTCAGCCACAACGCAGCCGCAGGAACCTTGTTTGAATTCTCGGTCCCGAACACCCTTGGCATGTCTTCCTTCTGCGCGGCGATGTAGAGAACTTCCGCACAGACCAGCGACCAGGCGAGGTAGGCGCCGAGCACCGAAATGATCACGCCGACGCTGATGAAGATCGCCCCCCAGTGGCCGACGACGGCTTCGAGAACGCCGGCCATCGAGGGCTGTCCCAGAGCCGCGATATCAGCGCGGGCCATGACCGAATAGGGGAGCAGCGACACCAGCACCATGAGCGTGGTGACGCCGATGAAGCCGAGGATGGTGGCTGTACCGACATCCGACCGTTTTGAGGCGTAACGCGAATAGTTGCTCGCGCCTTCGATACCGAGGAACACGAAGACGGTGACCAGCATCGTCGCCCGCACCTGATCGAAGATGTGCGATTCCGGCATGCCGACGCCGCCCCAGAAGTTGGCGCTGAACATATCGCCCTTGAACATGACGATCAGAATCAGAATGAAGGTGAGGATGGGCACGATCTTCGCGACGGTGACCACCGTGTTGATGAATGCGGCCTGCTGGACGCCTCTCAGGATCGTAAAATGAAACAGCCAGATGCCGATCGATGCGACGACGATGGCGACCACCGTATTGCCATCTCCGAAGACCGGGAAGAACAGTCCGAGCGTGGACTTGATCAGCACCCAGTAGGAGACGTTGCCGATGCAGCTGCCGATCCAGTAACCGAACGCCGACAGGAAGCCCGGATAATCGCCGAAGCCCGCCTTGGCATAGGCGAAGACACCAGCATCGAGTTCGGGCTTGCGCTCTGCAAGCGACTGGAAAACGCGGGCAAGCATATACATGCCGGTCCCGGCAATGCACCAGGCGATGATCGCCCCGAAGGGACCCGTTGCGTTACCAAACGTGCGCGGTAGCGAGAAAATGCCGGCGCCCACCATCGACCCCACGACCATGGCAGTCAGCGCGAACAATGAGAACTTTTGAGTAGAACCTGAGGCCATGATTTACCCCCCAAGAATTGGTCAGGTTAGGGGAGCGCAAGGTGTGGCTCCGGCAAAGATTATAGGAGGTTTCAATTCTCTATGTGATCAGCACAGAATCCCACAAATAGGCTGCGCGTCTCTAATTTTGCTACCGTGCGCGGCTACGTCGGAGTATTGCGGACAAACGCCAGCAAATGCGATCGCGACAACATAAGGATGCCAGCTGCAATTCGCCGGTTTCTGTCGCGCCGAGCATTACCCGGCCCAACGCAGCGCCTTTAAATCTCTGATCTTCATGCAAACTTCCGGTGGGCGAAAATCCCGCATGGTCCTGGGCCACGCTGAGCACTTTACGAGTGCACGTCAACGCCAACCATTCGGACGATAGCTGGAGGCCGCTTCTCGCACTGCGGAAATTGGGATTCCGGGCGGGCATTTGGGATTTCTGACCAATCACAAACGATTGGCAGACGTTATAGTCGAATTGCCCCGCAGACGTATGCTTTGTCCCATTTCACGAGAGTTTCCTGGAGTCCATGAGAAATGCTGGTTTCAGTGAATAAATCGATGCGAAGGGTGCGCGCGCTGGGCGCGTTCATGGGCCTTCTGATGGCAGGTCCAATGCTTGCAGGATGCCGGGATGAAGCCAAGGATGAGCCTCCGGTCATTCGCCCCGTGCGAACGGTCACGGTTGAGCAGCGCAAGCTTGGCGACAGCGTCACCCTTACCGGACATGTCGAGGCCGAGAACCAGGTCTCCTTCGCGTTTCGCCTTGGCGGCCGCATGATCGAACGCCTTGCCAATGTCGGTGATCCGGTCGAGCCCGGGAAGATTCTCGCCCGCATGGACCCGCAAAATGAAATCAGCGCGCTGCGCACCGCACAGGCGACCCTCGTCGCCGCCGAGGGGCAACTCGTCAAGACGAGCAATGCATTCGCACGGCAGGAAACGCTGCTGAGACAGGGCTTCACCACCCGCGCGCAATATGATGCGGCACAGCAGGCGATGCGCGCGGCGCAATCGCAGGTCGACAGTTCGCAGGCGCAGCTGGAAAATGCCGAGGATCGCGTGGGCTTCACCGAGCTCTACGCAGATGCGGCGGGCACCGTGACCGCTGTCGGCGCCGAGCCCGGCGAGGTCGTCCAGGCGGGGCAAATGGTGCTGCAGGTTGCGCGCCAAGATGGACGCGATGCGATATTCGACGTTCCGGCTCAGCTGCTGCGACAGGCGCACGACACAGCGATTGTCGAGGTTGCGCTGACCGACGATCCGACGGTAAAGGCCACCGGACGGGTGCGCGAAGTGGCGCCGCAGGCCGATCCGACGACGCGGACCTTTAGGGTGCGCGTCGGCCTCAGCGACACGCCCGCTGCCATGCGCCTTGGATCGACCGTGACGGGCCGTGTGACGGTTGATTCATCGCCTGAGATCGCGATACCGGCGACGGCCCTGACCAAGTTCAACAGCCAGCCTGCGGTCTGGATCGTCGATCAGGACAAGAAGACTGTGTCGACGCGCAATGTAGAAGTGGTTCGCTTCGATCCCGCCACTGTCATCATTTCGCAGGGCCTCACCCCAGGTGAGGTCGTCGTGACGGCCGGCGTCCAGGCTTTGCATGACGGCCAGGAAGTGCGTCTGCTCGGATCCACCCAATGAACGGCTTCAATCTCTCCGCCTGGGCGCTGAAGAGCCGCTCGCTCGTGATCTATGCGATGATTGCCGTCGTCGTTGCCGGCGTATTCGCCTTCATCAATCTTGGCCGCAACGAGGATCCAGCCTTTACCATCAAGACCATGGTTGTCAGGGCCGGCTGGCCCGGGGCAACCCTTGACGATACGCTGAAACAGGTGACCGAACGGCTCGAGCGCAAGCTGCAGGAAATACCCGAAGTCGATTTCCTGCGCAGCTTTACCAATGCAGGCGTGACGACCATCTTCGTCAATCTCAAGGACGCAACGACGGCGGCCGAAGTTCCCGATGTCTGGTATCAGGTACGAAAGAGCATCGGCGACATTCGCCCGACCTTGCCGGCGGGTATCGTCGGCCCCGGATTCGACGATGATTTCGGCGATACATTCGGCATCATCTACGGTTTCACCGCGGACGGCTTTACCCAGCGTGAACTCGCCGACTATGTCGATGAGGCGCGCTCGCGCCTGCTGCATGTGCCGGACGTATCCAAGATCGACGTGCTCGGGGCACAGCCTGAACGCATCTTCATCGAGTTTTCCACCGAACAGATGGCGGGCCTCGGCATCGACAGGAACGCCGTGATCGCTGCCTTGCAGGCGCAAAATGTGGTCAGTCCTTCGGGTACCCTGCGAACCGCCGACGAGCGCTTGAGCCTGCGCGTCAGCGGCGCTTTTGATTCCGAAGAGGACCTTCGCAACCTGAATTTCGTCGCAAATGGCAGGCTGATCCGGCTGCGCGACATTGCCGAAATTCACCGTGCCTATGCGGACCCCCCGCAGCCGATGTTCCGGGTGAACGGCAAGCCAGCCATGGGCCTTGCCATATCGATGCGCGAAGGCGGCGATATTCTCGCGCTCGGCCACAACATTACCGCGGCGATGAAAGAGATCACCGCGAACATGCCGATCGGCATCGAAACGACGCTCGTCGCCAATCAACCCCAGGTGGTCGACGACGCAATCGGCGAGTTCACGGAATCGCTCTGGCAGGCGATCGTCATCATAATGGCCGTCAGTTTCATCAGCTTGGGCATACGCGCCGGAACCGTCGTCGCCCTTGCGATACCGCTATCGCTGGCGATGGTCTTTGCGGTAATGCAGATCCTCGGAATCGACCTGCAGCGCGTCTCCCTTGGCGCCCTGATCATCGCGCTCAGCCTGCTCGTCGACGATGCCATGACGACGGTCGATTCCATGACGACGCGGCTCGCACTCGGCGATGAAAAGGAAGAGGCCGCGAGCTTCACGTTCCGGACGCTCGCTGCCGCCATGCTTGCCGGCACCCTGGTCACCGCAACCGGCTTCGTGCCGATCGGCTTTGCGCGCAGTTCAGCCGGCGAATATACGTTCTCGATCTTTGCCGTTGTGAGTATCGCACTGGTCGTATCCTGGCTTGGCGCCGTGATCTTCTCTCCGCTCCTCGGCGTTGCGCTGCTGAAGAAGCCCGACAAGATCGAGACGGGAAAGCCCTCCATCATTCTTCGCTTCTTCCGCAGCCTGCTTGTCGGCGCACTGCGTATGCGCTGGCTGACGATCGGCATCACGCTTGCATGTTTCGTGCTCGCCCTTTTGGCGCTTCCGCTGGTGCCGCGGCAGTTCTTTCCTTCGTCCGACCGTCCCGAACTGCTTGTCGATATAAGGCTGCCGCAGAACGCGTCCATCGAGGCGAGCCAGAAGGCATCGGACCAACTTGACGCACTCCTCAGGGACGATCCGGACGTGGCACATTGGAGCACCAATGTCGGGCGCGGCGCCATCCGCTTCTACCTGCCGCTCAACGTCGAATTGCCCAATGAATTTTTCTCGCAAGCGGTTGTCGTTGCGAAGGACGTTCCGGGCCGTGAGCGGCTCCGCGCGCGACTTGAACAGGAATTGGCTGAAAAGGTGCCAAGCGCCATTTCGCGTGTCTCGCTGCTCGAACTCGGTCCGCCAGTTGGTTGGCCGGTGCAATATCGCGTAAGCGGCCCTGATGCCAACGAGGTCCGCGAGATTGCTCAGCGCCTGGCACAGGTCATGGGCGCCAATTCGCAGCTCAACCGCATCAATTTCGACTGGATCGAACCCGCCCGCTCCATCCGCGTCCATATCGATCAGGATCAGGCGCGCCTCCTGGGCCTGAGTTCGCAGGCGCTGGCGACGGCGCTCAATACCGTCGTGTCCGGAATGGCGGTCACGCAGGTGCGCGATGACATCTACCTGGTCGACGTCGTCGTGCGCTCGACCGACGAGCAGCGCGTATCGCTCGACAATCTGCGCACGCTGCAGTTCCCGCTTCCCAATGGCCGTACTGTACCGCTCAGCCAGTTCGCGACCTTTGAAGTCGACCAGGAGTTCCCGGTGATCTGGCGGCGGGACCGCGTGCCGACACTCACCGTGCAAGCGGATGTGACGGCGGGCGGTTCGCCAGAGGCGATCGTCCAGGCAATGGAACCGGAAATCGACAAACTCAACGCCACCTTGCCAGTCCCATATCGCATAGTCGCAGGCGGCACCGTGGAGGAAAGCGCCAAGTCACAGGCGTCCGTGATTGCCGTAGTGCCAATCATGCTGTTCCTGATGATCACCATCCTCATGGTGCAACTGAAGAGCTTCAGCCGCCTGTTTCTGGTGATGAGCGTTGTTCCGATGGGATTGATCGGTGTCGTCGGGTCGCTTTTCATCTTCAACCGGCCCTTAGGCTTTGTCGCCATTCTTGGTATCCTGTCGTTGCTCGGGCTTATCGCCAAGAATGCCGTCATACTCATCGAACAGATCGAGACGGAGCGGGCCAAGGGAACGGATGTGTGGAATGCCGTCATCGACGCCACCGTGTCGCGCTTCCGCCCGATCATGCTCACCGCGATATCCACCGTGCTCGGCATGATTCCGATAGCCTGGACCATCTTCTGGGGACCGATGGCAATTGCGATCATGGGCGGCTTGCTGGTGGCGACCGTTCTTACCCTGATCTTCCTGCCGGCCCTCTATGTGGCCTCGTTCCGCGTCAAGGAACCAACAACCGATCAACCTTCGCGCCAACCTGCCCCAAGCCCAGCATAGATCGCATGAAAGGATGCGGTCATGGATGGCCGTATTGTGGCCGGCAAAGTTCTTTGACAACTCCGGCAAAGCTTTGGCCTAACAACCGACACTTGTCAGGAGGAGATCGTCAGTCGTGCAACCTGGTTGGTAACAGTTACGTACTGAACAGACGATAAGGGTTGTGTCATACTATTCAAGACGAGCATTCGTAACTGCGTGATTTGTCACTTCGGGGAATTTTTGGGGTAGCGATGCCAGCATTTTCTTCAGCAAGAACGGATCGAACCAGTTTGCCCGGTACGGACAGTGATGCATGGGCAAAGGTTTTCACTCTATTGTTGCGGCGCATGGTGACGGCATGAACGCCCATGACCACACCACACCGTCTGAAGCGTCGCTTGATCACAACTTTGCGCAAGCGGCCGCCATATCTCCCATCGACTGCCCCCCATTGCCTTCAAAGCGGTCTTCCTATCCTTCGACGATACCCGCGTTCAAGTTCGACACCCGGGTCGTGCCGCTTGACGATCAATATGACTCCTGGCGCAAGAGTTTCTCCTCCATGCTGGAGTTCGGCGACCGCAGGGACACGTCGAACGGCTTTGACGGCAGGCAAACCGTCTGGGATCTCGGCAATCTCGCCTTTTCCAGGATCAGGACCAACGCACTCGAATTTGCGAGCGTTCCCGGCCATACGCGCCGGGAAGCGCTCGATCACTGGACGATGACACTTCCGCTCGACGGAGCGATAAGCACCCTCGGTCCGGCGGGCAGTTTTGCAGGCGGCGCGGGCATCGTGCAGATCCATTCGCTCGGACGTTGGTTCGAAGGCAATGTAACGGACAGCGATATGCTGATGCTTTTCGTCCCGCGCGACTTTGACCCGGATGTCGCCCACGCGCTCAGCGCCGCGGAATTTTCCTCCGTCGACACAGCGATGGGCCGGTTGCTCGCCGATTACTTCATGGGCCTGGCCAAGCGGCTGCCGGGGGTCGAGGCGGAGAATATTCCAGAACTGGTGGGCGCAACGCGCGCGATGATCAGGGCTTGCGTCATGCCTTCGCCCGGTACAATCGAGGAGGCGCAGGCGCCGATCACGCGCGTTCTACTCGAAAAGGCGCGCAGTATCGTAAACGCCAGATTGTTTGATCCGTCATTCAATGCCGAAGCGCTGCGGCGCGATCTCGCGATCTCCCGGACCGGGCTTTACCGGATGTTCGAACCTTTCGGCGGCGTGATGCATTACGTTCAGCACCAACGGCTCCTCGATGCGCATGCAGCACTGGCGGATCCGAATGACAAACGCCGCATCGTCGAAATTGCCGAGCAGCGTTGCTTCAGCGACGGCGCGGAATTCAGCCGGGCATTCAAGCGGGAATTCGGTTACACACCCACGGAGGTGCGCGCCGGACGCAAGAGCGGGATACCGCGCAGGTCGGCAAGCGAAATCACCAGTGCTGCTCCCGAAGAACGCCTCGGTCTTCTCCTGCGCAAGCTCCACGGTTGATCTGCAACAATTTATGAGGTTTTCGATGCGTCATGAAGATGTGGATGAACGATTGAGAAAACTCGGCGTGAATGTCGGCCCCTTCACCTTCACCGTATTGTTTCTGATCGGCGTCATCGTTGCGGCGGGTCTTGGCTGGCTCCTGTACTAGTCTCGCCTGCTGGCTGGAGGTATTGACTACGATGTTCGATAGCGACGACTGGAAACTGGCGATTGAGGATACGCGGTTTCGGCAAAATGCCATCGTCGCCCTCATTCATTCGAGCAACAATCAGGCCTTGGGACTTCTGCGGCTGTTTTCCGTCATCGCCCTTGCCACCGCGACCGGGGCGGTTACGTCACTTGCCGCAGGCGAATTCTCGCCGGCGGTTGGCTGGGAGCTTGCATCCCTGACATTGGTTCTTGTCTGGTCGTCATGGCAGTGTTTCCGGGCCCTCGAAGTCGGGGATATCGACCTGCCGGGTCGGGATGCCGAATTCTGGTTGCGTGCGGCGGATGCGGGAGACGACCGGCCTGCCTTTTCCCGCCACTATCTCGAAGGGTTCAGAGAACGCTACCGGACCAACCGCAGGGTAAGCGAGCGTCAGGCACGCGCGCTGAGGAGAGCAAAACTTGGAGGAATAATTGCGCCCCTCATCGGCATCGCCGTGGGCTTGATCCTCGCCTTCTTCCAAATAAACTATGCTTGAACTCTTGCGCGCTCACTGTGTCATGGTCGTGATGGCGAATTGGATACCCACTCAGTGCTCAGTCGAAGCGTATTGATCCTCCGCGCAATCCTGCTGATGCTCGTCGCCGGCGGTATTACGGCATGCGCCTCGCCGGCGCGCGGTGTTCTTGCGCCCGTGGCCGCGCCATCGCCCGACACTGCAAAGGTCGATATCCTTGTGGCCACGACCCGCGCGCCCACGACGCAGAAGGGGGTCTTCTTCAGCGGCGAGCGCGGCAGCGATTTGAGCCTGGCCAATGTCGTGGTTTCAATTCCGCCGAACCGTCAACCCGGTACAATTCAGTGGCCGCGCCGGCTTCCTGGCGACCCTGAACGGAGTTTTGTAACGACAGCGGTGAACCCGATCAAGATCGGAGATATTCGTACCTGGTACCGATCGCATGCAGTAAGCGACAGGCGCGTATTGATCTTCGTTCATGGCTTCAACACCCGGTTCGAGGATTCGGTGTTTCGCTTCGCGCAGATTGTTCACGACTCGCGCGCGGAGGTCACGCCGGTCTTGTTTTCCTGGCCATCGCGCGGGGCTCTGCTGGATTACAATTACGATCGGGAAAGTACCAATTTTTCTCGCTCCGAACTGGTCTATGTCATTCAGCAGGCGGTAAAAAGCCCCGATGTCTCCGAAATCACGATTGTCGGGCATTCGATGGGCAGCTGGCCGGTGATGGAAGCACTGCGCGATATATCAATGCAGAACAAGCGTATATCGCCCAAAATCACCGACGTCATCCTTGCCTCGCCGGATCTCGATATCGACGTTTTCCGCAAGCAGCTCACGGATATCGGCCAGGAACGGCCGCATATCTCGATATTCGTTTCGGCAAACGACAGGGCGCTGCGCCTTTCCAGGTTAATATCCGGCCAGGTCACGCGCGTTGGGGGCGTGGATCTTACCGACGTGGCCTACAAGGCCCAGCTTGAAAAGGCGACCGGGATTACGGTCTATGACCTTACTCAACTGCGCGACGGCGACAGTCTCAACCACACCCAGTTTGCAACGAGCCCCGAGGTCGTCCGCCTCTTCGGCGAACGACTGTTGCGAGGACAATCGCTTTCCGATGCCGATCCGAATGCCTCCGGAAATTTCGGCGCCACTGCAATTGAGGCCGGCCAGACCATCGGCACCGTGACAGGCGCTGCGCTGAGCGCGCCCATCCGCATTTTCGAGAGCGCCGTGCGTCGCTGATACGCGGCTATCCGCTGTGGGTAGCTTAATTCGGCACTATCGCCGCAGCAGCCATTCCTTCTTGATCGCCAATACTCCTCCGGGTCCGTGCGCTGCCGCAAAGAGCAGGCCGGCGGCAAAAGTAAAATGGTCGATGAAAAACCCGAACTCGGCCTGGTTTCCGGCCCAGTGCGACGGGCCGTGAAACGCAAATGCCAGAAACAGAACGTAGGCGGCAGCTACAAGTGCTGCTTCGGAGAAATAGGCGCCGGTCAGGAAGCATGCGACGAGAGCAAGCTCAAGCAGCGCAGCGAGCCACGCCAGCAGGGTGGGAAACGGAAATCCGGCCCCGGCGATATACGTCGCCGTACCGCCGATATCCATCAACTTGAAGCTCACGGCCATGATGAAGACGAGCGCGAAGATAAGTCGCCCCACCAGAATCGCCGCCGTCGTCCATCCCGCATTGCCTGTTGCCGTTGTCATACTGGTCCTCCTGAAGCAAGTCTCGAAGCTTTCGCTGCAAGGACGAGTGCTGCGGACCATTTCCGACACCGCGCGGGCAATTTTCTTTTTGGACGCCGATCCGTACCCGAAAGCGGATCCGGCAGCGCTTATGGTCCTTGACTATCAGAAACTGTTGCGCTCGTGATAGGTCCGCAGGAAAGACTGGATACGTGCATCCTGGGGATGATGCAGAATGCGGTCGGGGCTATCGACGCCCACGAGTTCGCCCTTTTCCATGAATCCGACCTGATCGGCGACGTGTGCGGCGAAACCCATTTCGTGGGTGACCACCACCATCGTCATCCCCTCCCCGGCCAGTGTCCTCATGACGCTAAGCACCTCGCCCACAAGCTCCGGGTCAAGTGCGGACGTCGGCTCGTCGAAGAGCATGAGCCTCGGCTCCATGGCGATGGCCCGGGCAATTGCAACGCGTTGTTGCTGTCCACCGGAGAGCCGCGAAGGATGGTTCGCCATCTTGTCCGCCAGTCCCACCTTGGCCAACGCCTCCACGGCGCGCCGCTCGGCGTCGGCCTTGGACATGCGGCGCACACGGATCAGCCCCTCGGCAACATTTTCCTTGGCGGTCATATGCGGCCAGAGATTGAACTGCTGAAAAACCATGCCGATCGAGCGTCGCATCTCGCGGAGCTTGCGGCCCGACATCTTCTTGTTGGGCGCCTCATAGCCAATCAACTGGCCATCAATGCGGACTTCGCCGGAATCATATTCTTCAAGGAAATTGATGCAGCGGAGCAGGGTCGACTTGCCTGAACCGGATGGTCCGATGAGACAGGTGACCTTGCCGGGCAGAATCGACAGGTCGACATCCTTCAGCGCCTGAAACTTGCCGTAGAATTTGTTGACCTTACGCATTTCGACGGATGACGCTGCAAGCATCTTACGTCCTTTCAATCAGGTGTTTCGTGATACGCGCTTCCAGTCTGTGGCCGACGCGCGAGATCGTCTCCACCAAGCCCCAGAAGAATAGCGCCAGCACCAGGTTTGCCTCGACATAACGGAAGGTTTCGGCGGACATTCGCTGCACCTGGTACAGCAATTCGGGAACGGTGATGATCGACAGAATCACGGTTTCCTTGGTCAGGATGATCGAAAAGTTCACCAGCGCCGGCAAAGCGGAGACCAAGCCGAGGGGCAGCAGGATACGCCGCACAATATGGCCTTCGGCCATACCGATGGCACGGGCCGCTTCAATCTGCCCGTCAGGCACGGCCCGGAATCCCGAACGGAATATTTCGGCAAAGTAGGGGCTGCCATAGATTGTCAGCCCGAGCAGGCCGGCCGGCAGGGCATCGAGGCGCAGGCCGATGAGTGGGCCACCGTAATAAAGCACGAACAATTGCACGAGGAACGGTGTGCCGCGGATAACTTCGATATAGACTTGGATGATCCACGTCACCCAGCGCGGTGCGTAGCGTTGAATGAGCGCAATGACGAGGCCGAGCGCCATGCCGAAGACGGTGCCAAGTGCCCAACAGACGATGGTATTGGCAAACCCCTTGAGCAGCGACGGGCCATATTGCTGCAACATGCTCCAATCCATCAGACGGCCGTCCTGTGTTCGAGGTAACGTCCGAGCGCCGCGAGGCACAGGTTGATCACGAGATAAATGCAGGCGGCGGCGATGTAGACCTCAAGCGGCCGGAAGGTGGTAGCGGCCTGCGCCTGGCTGGCGCGGGTAATTTCGAGAATACCGACAACCGAGACCAGCGAGGACGCCTTCACCAGAAGAATAAGTTCGTTGATCAATGCCGGCAGCGAAAGCGTAACGGCTTGCGGGAGAATGACCCGTATCCATACGTCGAATGGCGTCATGCCGATGGCGACCGCCGCCTCTGCCTGTCCCCTCGGCAGCGCCGCTATCGCGCCGCGCCAGATTTCGGAGATATAGGCGCTGGCGCAGATGCCGACGGTCACCACAGCAGCGACCATTGCAGGAACGTCGAGGCCAATGACCGGAAGCGCATAATAGAACACCAGCAATTGCACCAGGAGCGGCACGCCGCGCAGGAAACTGACCCAGATGGCTGCAAAGCGACGCAGCAGCGGGTAAGGCGACAGGCGAGCTGCGCACACCAGCGTGCCGATCACAAGACCCAATCCGATACCGAGTATAGAGATCAGCAGCGTGTATCGCGCTGCCCACAACAACGGCTCGAAGCTTTGAAGGAAAACCGCTAAGGAAAACATCCGCCCCTCACGTGACCCAAGATGTGCGGGCGGAGGTCACTCCGCCCGCAGCAAATTACTTGGCCGGAACCTCACGCGGCAGTTCGGTGTAGGTGCCGAGCCACTTCTCCTGGATCGCCTTGACGCGGCCGTCATCGGTCATCTTAAGCACCGCATCGTTGATGGCCTTGTTGAAGCTTTCGCTGTCGGCATCCTTGCGCAGCACCCATGCGAAATACTTCGGCTCACCGAACTGGGCAGGGGTGAAAAGGGCAAAACTTTCAGGACGGCTCTTCACGAGATAGGTAAGGTTCGGAAGCGAGCCCGCAACCGCATCGAGACGACCGGCAGCGAGGTCGGCATAGGCTTCGTCAGTGGTGCCGTATTCCTTGATCGTTACACCGCCAAGCTTCTGGCCATAGGCTTCAAGCTGCTTGAATTGCGCGGTGCCCTGCTGAACGCCAACGGTCTTGCCCTTGATATCTTCCGGCTTGGTGAGTTCGGTGTTGCTCGCAGCCTTCAGCAGCGAAACGGTGGCATCGGCGATAGGCAAGGTGAAGCCGTAGCGCTCGAGACGTTCCGGGGTAATGGTAACGGGGGCAATCACGATGTCGAACTTCTTGACTTCAAGACCCGGCAGCTCGGCCGTCCACGGAATATCCTGGTAGACCGGCTCGACGCCGATTTCCTTGGCAACCTGGTCGAACAGGTCCTTGGTCATGCCCTCATACGTGCCGTTGTTGAGCATGTCGAAGGGTGCATAGTGCATGTCGGTGGCGGTTACGATCTTGCCCGCGGCCTTGACGTCCGCAAGCTGGTCCGCCCCGGCGGCGCTGGCAAGACAGAGTGTGGCCAAGCCGACAAGCGCCCCTTTGAAGGTCATGTGAATTCTCATTTCAGTTCTCCTAGTTGTTCCCACGGGATTGACACGGCGGGCACTTATTGTGTCGCCGTATTTTTAGATCAGAGAAATGCCTCGCCGATCGAGGCCGTATGTCGCTCCTTGACCGGCTGTTATGTTCGGGTTGGCGAAAGCGCAACGGATCACGCTTTTCGCCAGATTATTCCACAGCGCAGGAGTCCACCGCCGCCCGGTATCTTCCGCTTCGCTGCGCAACCTTACCATGCCAGAGTGCAACGAAAAGTACTCAATAAGCGGATTCGGTAAAGCACCAGGACCGCCGTCTTGCCCGTCACCACCGGACAGGAACCGGCCGTTCGGCGCGACGAGCGGAGGCAACGACCTCCGCCGGTTCTTGCCGGTTGTTCCCACGGCAATCGCTGGGAAAACATTGGATGCATTGCGCTTTGACTGATGCACGGATCGCCTTCGGTCAGTTCAGCATATGGCCGGAAATGATAATGCGCTGGATTTCGCTCGAGCCTTCGTAGATCCTCATGATCCGAAGATCGCGATTGATCCGTTCGATCGGGAAATCACGCGTATATCCATAACCTCCATGCAGTTGCAGCGCGATATCCGCAATACGGCCAGCAGCTTCTGATGCGTGCAACTTGGCCATGGAGGCCGCGAGCGAAAACCGCCCGCCACCTGCATGCGCCAGATCCCGTTGTCGCGCTGCGTCCTGCGCAACGAGCAATGCCGAGCGATAGGCCAAACCCATATCGGCGATCATCCAGCGTATGCCCTGCCGGTCACTCAATGGCTGCCCGCCGATGACACGCTCCTTTGCGTAGGCGATCGCAGCTTGCATTGCAGTCTCGGCCATGCCGAGGCATTGCGCGGCAACCTCGATACGGCCATTGTCAAGCACTTGCATGGCCGTGCGGAAACCCTTGCCTTCCTCCCCCAGCAGCGCATCGGACGGCAGCTCGCAGTCGATGTTCAGTGTAAAGACATGACCGCCCTTGAGACCCATTGTCCTTTCAGCCGCACCAGCTTCAAGACCCGGCGTCCCCTTGGGGAGGATAAAGGTCGAAATGCCGCGATGTCCCTTTTCCGGATCGGTCACGGCATAGAGAAGAATGAAATCTGCAACGCCGCCATTGGAGATGAAGCATTTCGTGCCTTTGACATGCCAACCCGCGCTCGTGCGGCGCGCCCGAGTCTTCATGTCAGCAGGATCGGATCCGGCAGTGGGTTCGGTCAGTGCGAATGATCCCAAAGCCTCGCCCGTTGCCGCCTTGGGCAGCCATTTCTGTTTTTGCGCTTCCGTTCCGCCAATGAGGATGGAGTCGGTCGCCAGATAGTGCGCGGTCAGCGCCGAAGCAGTGGAACCGCAGGCTCCGGCGACGATCGCCACTGCCCGCAGCAGCGCAGTTGCCGAGATCGAACTCCCGCCATAGGCTTCCGGCAGATTTGCGCCCAGCATTCCGGCTTCGGCCAGAACCGCGATTTGTTCATGGACGAAGGTAGAGGCTTCGTCGGTTGCCGCCGCTTTCGTCGCAATGCGTTCCGCACACAGCCGCCCAAGCACGTCGCAGAACAGCCGCTCCTCGTCGGACAGCATGTACCATTCATCCGTCATGCGCGCTTCTCCAACCCGAACTCCCGCAGAATTGTTTCGCGATCGCCGCCGAGCCGGGGCGCCGAGACTGCTGCAACCGGCTTTTCGCCGTCGAAGCGGACGGGCTGACCGACTGTCGGCGCCTCCCCCAGCACCGGATGTTGCAAAAGGCTGACCAATCCACGCGCGGCCGAATGCTCATTCGAAATTGCCTGCGCAATGTCCCAGATCGGGGCCGCCGGCAGACCTGCCGCAGAGAGAGCGGCAATGGCTTCCTCGGTGGTCAGCTTGCGCGACCAGTTTTCGATCAAGGCCTTCAAGGCTGGTTCATGTTCGGTGCGGCTGGCATCTGTAGCAAAACGCGGGTCGTCCACGGCCTGCGGGGCGCCGACAAGTTGAGCAAGCGCGCTAAACTGCCTGGGGTTCAGAACGGTTATCACCACCTGACCATCGCTGGTGGCAAAGCAGCCAAAGGGCGTCGAGAGCGGATGGCGATTGCCGACGCGTTGCGGCAGTAGGCCAGCATAGAGGTGCAGCGCATGGCTGGTCGTCAACACTGAAAACAGGGCGTCATACATGGCAACGTCAAGCGTGGCGCCCTGACCTGTCGAATTGCGTTGCACCAGCGCGGCCATGATGGACCAGCTGGCAAACAATCCGGCCAGCAGATCGGCAATGCTTTCACCGGTCTTGAGCGGGCCGCCTCCCTCCTCGCCGGTGCTTGCCATCAGGCCGGACATGGCCTGCACGATGAGGTCATAGGCCGGCAAATCCTTGAATGGTCCCTCCTGGCCAAAGCCGGAGATCGAGCAATAGATAAGTCTGGGGTTCGCCGCTCGCAGCGCCGCGGCGCCGAGGCCCAAGCGCTCGGCCACGCCGGGACGAAAATTCTCGACCACTACGTCTACTTGCTCGGCGAGCATCTGCGCCAGCGCCTGGTCTTCCGGAACCTTGAGGTCCAGAACGATGCTGCGCTTGCCACGATTGTTAAGAGTGAAAAGTGCGCTTTCACCATGGCTGAACGGGCCGACGTGGCGATAATCGTCGCCCGCCGGCGGTTCAAGCTTGATGACCTCGGCTCCAAGATCCGCCAGGAGCGCCGTGCAATAAGGACCCGCCAACACACGCGACAGATCCAGCACCTTGATCCCCGCCAGCGGCCGGTTCATGCCCACGGCTCCGACATGGGACGCGCCGCACAATTGCTGGCTGCCGTATAACGGGCACGGTACATCTGCACTCCTCCATAGCGCGCTGTCACGGAATATGTCTACACATAAGCCCGCGAATATGTCTATACTTATTTTATGGATATGTCTAAACTTGCCCGCATTCCGCTGGAGATTCATCGGCGGGAGCAGCCATAGGCGACAAATAATGCGCAAGGCCCAAAGTATCGCTGACGAGGTACGTCGTCGCATTGTCGAACTCAAGTGGCGTGAAGGCGAACGCATACCGGACGAGGCGGATCTGGCGGTCGAGTTCAGCGCCGCACGGGCGACGGTCAACAAGGCGTTGCAAGTGCTCGCCGATGAAGGCCTTCTGGATCGCCGGCGTCGCGCGGGCACGCGGGTGGTGGTCAATCCGGTGCGCAAGGCCACCTTCTCCATTCCCATCGTGCGTGAGCAGGTCGAGGACGCGGGCCTGATCTACAGCCACCGTGTCGTTGCGCAGCGGCTCAGTCCGATTCCCGGCCACATCGCGGTACGCCTGGGTCTTCCGGAAGGGGAACGTCTGGTCCATCTCAGGGCGGTGCATTACGCCGACGGCAAACCCTACCAGCTCGAAGACCGCTGGATTAATCCGCACGTTGTGCCAGGACTTGAACACGCCGGCTTCCGGGATTTGAATGCCAATGAATGGCTAGTGCGTAACGCACCCTATCTGCGGGCTGAGTTCTCGTTTTCAGCCGAGAATGCCGACCGCCGAGATGCGCGACTATTGCAGACGAGGCAAGGCCAGGCATTGTTGATCCTGCATCGCACCACCTGGAATGATCTTGGACCCATTACCACAGTCCGGGTGGTCTTTCAGCCCGGCCACAGTTTCGGCGCCGACGAGGGCCGCGATCAAGCGGCCAAAATCTGAGAGACAGCCGCAAGGCTTTCGCAAGCGCTATGCCCAATCTGGAATCGGGCGGACTGTGTGGCTGGATTTGGCTGGCACTGGTGACATTGTCTATCTGCTCGTGGAGATATTTATATGAAAGTTCCGTCCTAAGGTTCCACAATTGCGAGTATTAGCTACCAGACGGATGGATTAGCGAAGTAGACAAGGGCCAGGACCAACAAATTGCGAAGATCCGAGTTGGAAATAACGCTAAGGTGCGACGGACAGTTCTGCGGGACATGCCGTTTTGCAATTTTAAGGTGTAACCATCGGGCAACTGTCGAGGTGAGAAGTTTGAACTTTCCCAACGACGTAAAGCATTTCCTTTGTACGAATCAATTCAATCGCCTAGTTTTCCCAAATGTTGAAGAGGACCTCCTGTCTGATCTTGCTACTTCTGGTTGGCGGCTGCGCATCCGGGGGCCCGCCTCAGATCCTGGCATCGACGCGAACCGTCGACGCGCAGCAGGCCTATGCGCTACCGCCGCCTGGCGGTCCCTCCATCGTCAGCGTCGTCGAACGGTCCTACAACAATGCCGTTCAGCAGGAAATTCTGTTGGCAACGTCCGCCCGCACGCCTGGGCAGAACGTCCTGCGCGTACAGCTGTTCGGACCGGTGAAGGCAAACCTTTCCGGCGGTGATACGCTGCGCGACCGTCAGCTTGGTACAACGAACATCGATCGCGAGCTCCGCGGTACGTTGCCGGGCGTTCCAATGCATCGTTCTCCCAACTTCGTGCAGAACCGGTACGGTGCCTTCGGTTTCGCCAGCGGGCATTCACGCTCCGGCGATACCTGCGTCTATGCCTGGCAGCGCATCCGGCCACCTGAAACACAATCGCGCTGGTTTACCGGGCGCGGCTCGATCCAGATCCGGCTGCGTCTTTGCGACTCGCGCTTGACCGAAGAACAATTGCTGGCGTTCATGTATGGGTTCACCATCAACGCAGCCTTCAACAATTACAGCTGGAACCCTTATGGCGAACCGGCCGGCGTGCCGGAAAATCTTGGCCGCCCGGGCGCCAATGTCTTTCCGACTGGGCCTGACATGCCGCCATCCGCCGCATTGATGCCTCCGCCAGCGCCGCAACCAGTTGCAGTGGCGCCAAAACGGCGCGCACAGCCGCCTGCCGCACCGGCTGTCGAGACACGCCCGGCAAGACCTGCGCCGATCGGACCCATCGTACCGCCGCCGCCTGTATCAGGTGCGGCCCCGCCCATGCCTGCACCGACCCAGATCAATCGGGCCGTTGTTCCACCCCCGCCACCCGCCGCCCAATAACCCGGAGCCAAAACGCAGTGACATCCATTGGGGAATGACCCTCCCATTAACCCGCCGCCAGGACATGAGATGAATTCTTCGCCCGCCCGCCTATCGAAAAGCACGGCCGTCCATGCGTAAGTTCCTCATCATCCTGATGTGGCTCGTAACGTCGATCAGTGTTCTGCTACTGGTCACGCTCCCGGTAAATCTGCAGACGCAGTTGATCGCCGGCGCCTCGGTACTGTTCCTCATGATGGTGTTGAAGACGCTGAATGCCGGCGGTATCTGGCGGCTGATCGCCCTCGCTTTCGGTACGGCCATCGTCATGCGCTATGTCTACTGGCGTACGACGAGTACGCTGCCTCCGGTCAACCAGCTCGAAAACTTCGTTCCCGGGTTCCTGCTCTATCTCGCCGAGATTTACAGCGTGATGATGTTGGCGCTCAGCCTTTTTGTCGTCTCAATGCCACTGCCGCATCGTACGACACGGCCGGCAACCAAAGGTGAATTGCCAAGCGTTGACGTGTTTATCCCGACCTATAACGAGGACATCGAACTGCTTGCAAACACCATGGCCGCAGCCAAGGCCATGGACTATCCGGCTGACAAGCTCACCGTCTGGATACTCGATGACGGCGGTACGCTGCAAAAGCGCAATGCCGACAAGATTGTCGAATCCCACATTGCTGAAAAGCGTTTCAAGGATCTCTCGGAGCTCTGCGAGGCTTTAGGCGTTCACTACCTGACGCGTGAAAAGAACGTCCATGCCAAGGCTGGCAACCTCAATAACGGCCTTGAACATTCCACCGGCGAATTGATCGCCGTGTTCGACGCGGATCACGCGCCAACACGCGATTTCCTACTCGAAACGGTCGGCTATTTCGATGAGGACGAGAAACTGTTTCTCGTGCAGACGCCGCACTTCTTCCTCAACCCCGATCCGCTCGAGCGCAATCTGCGTACGTTCGAGGAAATGCCATCCGAAAACGAAATGTTCTACGGCATCATCCAGCGCGGCCTCGATAAATGGAACGCGGCTTTCTTTTGCGGCTCGGCCGCCGTGCTCCGCCGCGAGGCACTGAACGTCACGGGCGGGTTCAGCGGCATCAGCATTACGGAAGACTGCGAGACTGCCATCGCGCTCCATTCGAAGGGCTGGAACAGCGTCTATCTCGACAAGCCACTCATTGCAGGATTGCAACCCGCCACATTCGCAAGTTTCATCGGCCAGCGCAGCCGCTGGGCGCAGGGTATGATGCAAATCCTGCGGTTCCGCTTTCCCTTATTCAATGGCGGGCTCACGATCCCGCAACGCCTTTGCTACCTCTCTTCGACATTGTTCTGGCTGTTTCCATTCCCGCGGGCAATCTTCCTGGTCGCGCCGCTGTTCTATCTGTTCTTCGGGCTTGAGATCTTCACGGCATCGGGCGGCGAATTTCTCGCCTACACCCTGATCTACATGGTCGTGAACCTGATGATGCAGAACTATCTTTACGGTGCATTTCGCTGGCCCTGGATTTCCGAGCTTTACGAATATGTCCAGACCGTGCATCTCCTGCCGGCAGTCGTGTCGGTTGCCCTGAACCCGCGCAAGCCGACATTCAAGGTCACCGCGAAGGACGAGCGTATCGACCGAAGCCGTCTTTCGGAATTGAGCACGCCCTTCTTTGTCATCTTCCTGGTGCTGCTTGTCGGCGTGGGGGTAACGATCTATCGAATTTACACCGAGCCATACAAAGCGGATGTCACGCTTGTCGTGGGTGCGTGGAACCTTCTCAATCTGGTTTTCGCGGGCTGTGCGCTTGGGGTTGTATCCGAGCGCGGTGACAAGCGGCCTTCGCGACGCGTGAAGGTGAGCCGCCGCTGCGAATTTCGCGTGGGCGAGCGCTGGCTGCAAGGGACGATCGACGATGTGTCGGTCAATGGTCTGCGCGTGCAGGTGCTGGGCGATGTGGCCGAGGCGGTTTCCGTCGGCATGCTGACCGACGTCCGCTTCAAGACATTCGCAACGGGAGATCTCGGCGATCTTCCATTGCAGGTCCGCAATGTCAGAAAGCAAGCTGGAGAAACGTCGGTCGGCTGCATGTTCATGCCTGACCAGCCCTCCGATCATTCCTTGATCGCCGATCTGATCTTTGCCAATTCGGCTCAGTGGACCAAATTCCAGCTGGATCGGCGTGGTAATCCCGGCCTGTTCAAGGGTACGATCTGGTTTTTCGGGGTGGCGATATTCCAGACATACCGGGGTTTTTCCTATCTTTTCCGCCACTTGACTGGAAGAGGCAAAAGGGAATGGGAGGGCACGCTATGAAGCGTCTGCTTGGCGCCTGCCTGTTTCTCGGCCTTTCCACGCTGAGTTCTTATGCGCAGGTCGCGCCTTTCGACATGTCGCCCGAGCGCCCCGCCGAACCCGCACCGGCCGAGAAGCCGGCCGCGCCGTTCTCGCCACTGCCCGGCCAGCAGGCACCGGCCGCACCCGCCCCCGCTCCCAAATTGGCGCCGGCGCCGATCAGGGCCGACGGACAATGGCGGCGCTATATCGTGCCTCAGGACAGTCTTTCGTTCAGCGGTGAGAATGGTGACAAGACGTGGGCCGTTTTCATTACTGCAGATCAGGCAGCAGCTCCTGCCACTCTGACGCTGGCCTATCAGAGCAGCCTCGTCGTGGCGCCGGAGTGGTCCACCATGACCGTTTCGATCAACAACGCCCGCATCATCAGCGAGCCGGTACAGTCGCCGGAGGGCCGGAAGACTTTGACGGCGAAGATACCGGCCGGCGTCCTGAAAGAGGGGCTCAATACATTCCGGATAAACACCAGCCTTCGCCACCGCACCGACTGCACGGTGCAATCGACCTACGAATTGTGGACTGAAGTCGATCCGTCAAAGACTTATCTTTCTTTCACCGGAGACAATCCGCGCAGGCTTAAGAAGCTGGACGACATACGTGCAATCGGTGTCGACGGGACCGGACGGACGGCGTTCAACATTGTCGTTCCCGCCATTGACCGCACCCAAGCGACGGCTCCCATGCTTCACACAGCCCAGGGTTTGGCGATCCTTGCCAATATGCCGAACCAGACGGTGACGGTCTCGTCCACCCTGCCGGCAGAGCAGTCGCCCGGCTCGCTGACGGTCCTTCTTGGTACCGATGAGGAACTGCAATCCCTCGCGCCGTGGGCAGGAGACAGTCGAACGGCGCCCGGCGTGGCATTTGTGGACGACCCTGCAACCGGCAGTTCGATCCTCCGCTTTCGCGGCGCCGATTGGCAATCTGTCACCAATGCGGTTGCCGGCTTTGTCGACCCGCTGAAGCGCGATCTCAGCGTGCCGCGGACGTTCATTTCTACCCAGACATGGCGGTCACCCGACGTGCCGCTTTTCATTTCTTCATCGCGGGTAAAGCTCAGCGAACTTGGGGTGGATACGAAGAATTTCACCGGACGCCGGCTGCGAACTGAATTTGCAATTGGCGTTCCTTCGGATTTCTACGCGAACGAGTATGGAAAGGCGACCATTCTCCTCGACGCCGCCTACTCGGAAGACGTTTTGCCGGGCAGTCAGATCAATATTTACGTTAACGACAATATTGCCGCCACGCTACCGATAACCACTTCAGGCGGCGAAATCCTGCGGCATTTTCCGATCAGCTTCACCATGCGGCACTTCCGGCCCGGCGTGAACCTGATCACCATCGAGGCCGCGCTTACCACCAAGACGGATTCCATCTGCGCGCCTGGATCCAACGCATCCTCGACGACTCGGTTCGCGCTTTTCGATTCGTCTGAATTTGTCATTCCAAGTTTTGCCAGGATCGGTACCCTCCCCAACCTTGCTGGCTTGAGCGGCACGAGCTTCCCCTATAATCGTTCGGGCAAACCGTTGCCTGTCGTGATGAACAATGCCGGGGAAAAAAGCCTGTCGGCGGCCGCAACGCTGCTTGCCCGCATGGCCGTGGCTGCCGGGCGGCCGATGGAGGTCGATCCGAGGGCAACCGCGAATTCCGCCATGAATTCAAATGCCCTGTTTATCGGCGCCATTCCGCAAATCGAATCGAGTGTCCTGACGCAGACCGGGATTTCCGAAAACACTCGGACGATCTGGAGCGCCGTTAAAGGGAATGTCGAACCGGCACCAGAGGAAAATACCCAGAGCGACTTCAACGAGTGGCGGGAGCGGCTTTCCGGTAGAGGTTGGCGCGGCCAGATTTCCTCTTTTGACGACTGGCTGAACCGTACGTTCAACATTTCCCTGGCGAGCCTCATGACCTCCGATGAGAGCGATGCGCCCTATACGCCGGAACCTGCCGCTACGCTCCTCGTTGCCCAACGGCCAAATCCGAACGGCGACGGGGTGTGGACAGTGGCAACGTCGGCAACAGACGACAATCTCATTGAGGGCGTCCGCGCCCTGACGCGGCAGGATCACTGGCCCGAACTCCAGGGCCATATTTCCATCTACAAAGCCGGCACCGACGAAATGCAGATGGTCCCGGTGGGTAACTACACCTTTGTTCAGTCACAGCCGCTGTCATTTTCGAACATGAGACTGGTCATCGCCAATTGGCTTTCCGGCAATATATTGTGGTTTTCGTTAATCCTTGTTGTCCTTGCCAGCTTGCTTGGCATCGCGACCTCGCGGATGCTGGCAAATCTCGGGAGGCGCATATGAGAGCCTATGCCTGCCTTCTATGTCTTTTGCTCGCCTGGGCCGGCAGCGGAGTTGCGATGGCGCAAAACTTGTCGGGAACCGTGAAACCAGCGGATTGGGCCGCCTACAAATCACGCTTCATTGATGCAGGTGGACGGGTGATTGATGATGCGAACGGCAATATCAGCCATAGTGAAGGCCAGGGTTACGGGTTGCTGCTCGCATATCTTGCCAATAGCAAGGCGGATTTCGATCTGATCTGGTCATTTACAAAAACCGAGCTTTTGTTGCGCGACGACGGTCTTGCCATGTGGAAATGGGATCCCTCGGCAAAACCGCACATTACCGACAGCAACAATGCCTCCGATGGCGATATTTTGATCGCCTATGCGCTGTTGCTGGCGGGAGGCGAGTGGGAACGCAACGATTTCATCGGCGCCGCAAAAACGATTATCGGCGGGATCGGCAAATCGAACGTTGTCAAATGGCAGGACCGCCTGCTCCTGCTGCCGGGTGCCAAGGGATTTTCCGAATCCGACCGCACTGACGGTCCGATCATCAACCTGTCCTATTGGGTCTTCGAGGCCTTTCCGAAATTTGCCTCGATCGACAAGACGACTGATTGGATGCAATTGAGCATGACCGGCGTTGGGTTACTCAACAAAGCCAGTGCCGGCCCGCGGTCGCTACCGACGGACTGGATGTCTGCTAAAACCCAGTTAAAGCCTGCTAAGGGATTTCCCGCCGAATTTGGGTACAATGCCTTGCGCATTCCTCTCTACCTCATGCGTGCCCGCATCTACGACCGGGAATTGCTTACGAGGTTGCGCAAGGGCATGACCTCGGAAAGCGGCCAGGTGGTCATTACCGACAGCGATAGCGGAAATGTGAAGGAAACACTCTCCGATGCGGGATATGCGATCATTCCGGCACTCGTCGCTTGCGTGCTGGACAAGGTAAAATTGCCCGAGGCCGTACGCTCGTTCGAACCATCTCTATACTACCCGTCAACGCTGCATTTATTATCGCTTTCGTTCGCCCATAGTCAGCATCCGGAGTGTTTATGAAGAAGCCGGTACTCATCATCGCACCCCTGATAGTCGCTTGCGCCGCAGCCTTTGCGCTTCAGCAAAGCTATCTGCCGGAGTCGGCGACGGCTGGAGAGACGATCCGGTCGGCGCTGTTGGGAGGCGCAAAAGGCAGTTCCGCCCAAGCGGATTCAGCCGGTGAATATGTCGTCGCGCAGTCCGGCCGAACGCCTGCCCGCCGCACGCAGCCTGCACTGGAGCAGCCACCTGCTCCCGCGACGACGCCGAAAGTCGATGAAACCGCGCTGCGTTATTTTGCCCGCCAGGGCGATCAGCGCCGGTTGGCGGCGGAGATCGCGCGGTTGCGGGCGCTCTACCCCGATTGGACGCCCCCCGCCGATCCCCTCGCCGTGCCCGTTCAGACCGATGCATCGCTCGATGCCATGTGGAAGCTCTATGCCGACGGGAAACTCGCCGAATTGCGCAAGGCCGTGCAGGATAGGCAGAGTACAGAACAAGGCTGGACACCGCCCGCCGATCTGATGGACCGATTGGACCTTGCCGAAGCGCGCGAGCAACTGATCAATGCCTCCGACCTGAAACAGTACGATACGGTGATCCGCGTCGGCGCGGCCCATAACAGTCTGATGACCTGCAGCGAGATCGACGTGCTGTGGCGGACGGCCGAAGCTTTCGCCAAAACCGATCGCGAGGCCCGGGCGAAAGCTGCCTACGCATACATCCTCGACACCTGTACCGATCCGGCTGAACGGCTTGCGACGGTGCAGAAGGCGCTGCCGCTGCTGACGCGGCCCGATCTCGACACGTTGTTGGCAAAGGCCAAAATCCTGCCCGACGGGAAGAGCGAATTCGATTCGATACGCGACGACCTCGCGCGCAAAGCCGTCGCCGACGCAGGGTCTGACCCGAAACTTGTCGTACCCCAGCCCGATATCGAGCGGGTGGAGAAACTTGCGACCGCTACAACGGGGCCTTCCGATCCGCTTATCCTCGGTTGGTATTATCTGCGCCGCAATAATTTCGAGGCGGCAGAAAAATGGTTCAAGCTTTCATATGATCGCGAAAGCGCGCCGTCATCCGCGCAAGGCCTCGCACTTGCGATGATCGCGCGCTCGCGCCCGGCAGAAGCCGAAGCAGTCATGTACGAATGGCGCGACAGCTCGGACGACACGAAGGCGGTCTACATGGCTGCCGTGGCAAATCTTCTGGCGCAGGACCCGCCGGTGGAGATTGCGCCCGCGATCCTGCAGCGCATGGTGCCGGAGGTCCTGGAAGCAAAGGATGCCAATGCCGCGCAGCAGCTCGGTTGGTACGCTTATCTGCTCAATCAGTTCGAGACCGCTTCAGGCTGGTTCTCGATGGCCCTGCAGTGGAAGCCGGACGACGAACCATCCTCCTACGGTCTCGTACTGACGCGCCAACAGCTCGGTGATGCGGCAGGCGTGGCCGCGATCCAGCGGCGCTGGGCTGGTCGCTCGGAGCGCATCGCGCGGCTCGGTGAACAGCGCAAGACGCGGCAACCCGGGCTAGCGCCCTCGCCCGAGCGGTTCGGCGACACGCTGGAGCAAACGCAACTGCGGCCGACCCTGACCACGCCGCTTGCGCTGCAGGATATGCCAGCCTCGACTTCCCCTCCCACCCCACCGGCGCCGCCTCGGACCCTGGCGGACGAGGTCGCCGAGACCATTTCCCGCCAGCGAGCCGACGCATACGAGCAGCCTGCACTCCAAACCGAGCAGGCGCCCCGACCGAGATCGCCGGAAGCGCGTCCGCGTCAGGCGCCGCGCGGGGCCACCAACAATGCCGGCGCGCGTTCGGTCCGCGGTTGCACGACAACAATCGACCCGCAGGCACTTTCACCCGAGAACGCGTTGTCGCGCGGCTGGTGCCTGATGGATATCAATCGCCCACTCGAGGCAGCCGCAGCATTCGAACGCGGCCTCCTGAGCCGGTCGGAGGCACAGCGGAGCGACGCCGCCTACGGCCAAAGCCTTGCCTATCTGCGTGCCGGTCTCAGCGACAAGGCCGCGGTGGCCGCCTCAAAGGCTCGCCAGCAGCAATCCCGTCAGATCGAACTCGACATCGCGCTGCTTTCGTCGCGCGCAACGGAGGCCTTCAACGCCGGCCGTCCGAACGAGGCCATCCTCGCACTCGACCAGCGGGCGCGGATCGCTCCCGAACGCACCGATCTCATGATCCTGCGCGGCTATTCCTACATGAAGTTGAACCGGCTCGCCGATGCCTTACGCATTTTTGAGGCCGTTGCGGCGACGGGCAACAAGGAAGGCTTGCGGGGAATCGCCACGATAAGGGCGATAAGGAACAAAGAGTACTGAGTCAGAGATAATCAGGCATGTTGCCGCGAATGCCAACGGTTCACGAACGTCCCAGGATGTGTTCGACAAGGCGAGTTGCTTCGTCGGCGACCGCCAATATGATGCCAGACTTGCGTGTCGAGCCGAAATCCAGTCCCGCGAAATAGAGGCCCGGCAGGACCCCGACGCCATCCTTGTGAATCGGCTGTCCGGCAGCGTCGAGCGCACCTGCAAGTTTCACATAGCTGAAATCGCCCTTGAAGCCGGTGCACCACACCACGCTCGTGATACCGGACCCGGCGAGATCGAGCGAATTGATGGCGGGATCCGGCCGATGCCACTGGACCGTCTCCGCTGGGTCAGGAACCGGAACCGGTGCATCGATACCGGCTCGCGCGATATATTCATCGATAAAGCGTTTGGCACTATCCGAGGCTTCGTCTCCAAAGCGAACATTTGCTTCGACATCGTCGGCGAAAGCGAGGCAGCCATCCACAACGCCGGTCAACCGCCCGAGAAGCGCAATCCCCTGGGCGGCGAGCGCCTGCAGGCTTATCGTGTGCTCCGACCCGAGTACACCACGCGCCGGGATGCGTCCGGCCGACCGAATGATCTCCTCTCGCCGCAGGTCGAGAAACCCGCTTTCATCCAGCCAGATCATGACATCGCGCCCGCGGTAACGCCGTGGGAGCCGCCCGACGCGGCTCGTCGCAAGGAACACCGTCCGACCCGCTTGCGCCAGTTCCTCAGCGATCTGGGCCCCTGATTGGCCGCTTCCAACCACCAGAACCGCTCCACGCGGCAGATCGGCAGCACTTCGATAGCCCGAAGCGTCGACCTGATAAATATCAGGCGGCATCGCATCCGACGAGACCGGACGCACCGCACGATTGAGGCTACCGCTTGCGATGATCACGTTGCGCGCCCGATGTGTGCCGCTTGAGGTGGTCAGCCGATAGTTGCCATTCTCGTGCGTAAGTTCGCTCACTGCTGTATCGGGCTCGATCGGCAGGCCGTTTCTCCCGGCGAAGTCCTCGAGCAGGGCGACGAACTGGTCGCGCGTCAGGGCGCCGTACGGATCCGTACCCTCGTAGCGATCGCCGGGCATGACGGTTTGCACGTTGGGTGTATTCATATGAAAAGCATCCCACCGCTGCGTGCGCCACGTCTCTCCTATGCGACCGCGCTCCAGCACGCTATGGCGCAGGCCCCGTCGTGCCAGCCAATAGCTTACACCGAGGCCCGCCCAGCCGGCCCCGATGACAACAGCGTAGAGAACATCGCCACTACGATCCATTTGCTGCGGTGATTTCATGATCGGCATCCCCCGAGCCATCCCCACTCGTTATTAAGCCTTGTTGACGGCAACTAGTCCAGCCGCTGCTCTCTTCGCGATGAGCTATCCGCTTGGTCTGCAAGGAGACGCTGGCGGGAACCAAAAGCAATGGTCGTAAGTTGCGGCTCAAAGGAGATACCGATGTCAAACACTTCCAAAAACAGAAACTCCCAGAAGACCCCAAAGGCGGACGCCAAGGGACAATTTGCCCGCACGGGCCACGGCTCGGACAATGACGGTGTCGTAAGCGCGAACCCCCGCGTGCTGTCGGGAAAGTCGGATGGTGACGCGACATTCAAGACAGATGCAAAAGCGAATGAACGTGACAGGCGGGCACCGGCTAAATAGTCGGCGGTGCTTGCAGGCCGAACGCGATCACAGGCTGCAACGATCTCGGCATGAAGCCACCATGCGATGCTATTTTCGTTCAACCGAAGACCGTCTCAACTGCGCTTCCCGTCCGGCTTCTGCCATGTCCGGTGCGGAACGTTCCAGGAATCGTGCCGTTAGGGTCTGAGACAATACACGTCGACGTTTAAGATCGGTCGGAGAGGGTTGAATGCGTTTCCTGCGAAACAATGGGCTGACAATTGCGCTTTTTCTGGCCTTTGCCGGGAGCGTGGTCGGCATGACCTGGTCCGGTTGGCGGCAACAAAACCATGAGTTGAGTCTTCATGGGCAAGCGCTCCTGTCTCTGACCGGCTACCTGTCCGATGAGGCATTCTGGTCCGCTTTGTTTGAAAACTGGGAAAGCGAGTGGTTGCAGATGGCGACCTGCGTTGTATTGACGGCTTATCTTTTTCAAAAGGGCTCTTCTGAATCGCGCGATCCCGACAAGCCTGAAAAAAAGCAGGACTCCGGCAGCGGAAGCTGGATTTATGATCATTCGATGGGATTGGCACTGTTGAGTTTGTTCGGCTTGTCCTTTGCCGGGCATTTCTTCGCAAGCCTCGCCACTTACAACTCTGAGGCCGCCTTGCACGGGGAGGCGGCGCTAACGCCGTTGAGCTATATGGGCAACGCCCAGTTCTGGTTCGAGTCGTTTCAAAATTGGCAATCGGAGTTCTTCTCGACTGCCATGCTTGTCGTTCTGTCCATCTTTCTGCGGTATCGCGGGTCCCCTGAATCCAAGAAAGTTATGGCGGCTAATCAACAGACCGGAGATTAGCGGCGGCGCGATCTCTGAGATCGCGGTCCTTGTGACCAGATATCGGCAAGCCATCGCGCGGTGTTACGGAACGCTAGTGTATCTCCCGCGTTGGAAGCCTGTAGATATCCCACTAGGAGAACACACTGATGGCCGACAAAACACTCGAAACACTGTTTCATGAAACTTTGAAAGACGTCTACTACGCCGAGCGCAAGATTTTGAAGGCATTGCCCAAGATGGCACGTGGCGCAACCTCGCCCGACCTAAAAGCCGCTTTTGAGAAGCACCGCGGCGAGACCGAAATCCATGTCGAACGTCTCCAGGAGGTATTCGAGATTTTGGGCAAGCCGGCACGTGGCAAGACTTGCGACGCTATCGAAGGTATCCTCGCCGAAGGCGACGAAATCCTCGAAGATTTCAAGGGACAGCCAGCTCTCGATGCGGGCCTGGCCTCGGCCGCGCAAGCCGTCGAACATTACGAAATGGCCCGCTATGGGACATTGGCCCGCTGGGCCGGCGAGCTTGGCTTAAAGGACGCGCAGAAGCTTCTCGTCACCACTTTACAGGAAGAAACGAAAACCGACGAAGCTTTGACCGCATTGGCGGAAGGCGCTTTGAACCCGGCAGCGATGGCTGCCTGATTCGACAGGGAGCGCTTTCAAAAGGCGCTCCCCTCTTCTCCAGCGTCACTGTTCCATGTTGTCACCGGACAGGTCTCATGCGCTGGGCGATATCGACTTCCCATAGCGGTCGAGCAGGACCGCGACATCCTTCAGCATCGCGGTCAGGAGTCTGGTCCGAATAATAGCGATCGTCAGGTCCGGACGCTCAAACAGCGCTATGCAGATTTCGCCTGGATCGTGTCGCGATTGATAGGCCAGTCCGTCAGGCTGGTCGGGATGATCCCATAGTGCGTCAGCCCACTGCCCGCATGGCTCATATGGCCCTGTGGAAATCGCGTTGTCCGTGCCCAGCGCCTGCAAACCAGTTGCGTGCATCCTCACGATGCGAAGATCGCGTTGCGGTCTGAGTTCGGTTGCGGCTCGACCGGAAATTTCGGACGCGGCCGCCACCATTAGGCGCTGCGGATTACGCAGGATCGTTTCCGCCAGTGCGCCGCTTAGCGACATTCCCACATAGAGCACTCCGAAGCGGCCGCCGGCGCTGTCGAAGCGATGTGTTGGCGCGCCGCCTTTTCCCGGTCCGAAGAAGACGGGGGCAAGCGTGGAACGGTGGATGCGATGCAGCACCGTTCCGGCAGGCAGTAGGTCGATTGGCAAGGGCTTTGTGTCGAGCCAGGCAGGCGGTGGTGGCGCGGCCCCGGAAGGGCCCCGCTGGTCAATG
The DNA here is from genome assembly GCF_013327855.1 of Phyllobacterium pellucidum. Lineage (GTDB taxonomy): Bacteria > Pseudomonadota > Alphaproteobacteria > Rhizobiales > Rhizobiaceae > Phyllobacterium > Phyllobacterium pellucidum. The sequence goes on from NZ_JABUMX010000005.1 coordinate 29,854, forward strand.
CTTGCCGCCGCCATCAGGCAAAGCCATCTGATCCATCAGCGCGGACAAGCCGCAAGACGGCGTCCTCTTCTCCGTGCCGCAGCGCCTCAAGTGGCGACCGTCCGCCAAGCACCGTGTCGGGAGCAAGCAAGAAGTCGAGCGTCGCCCAGGGACCTGCCGACGCAAGGCCACGCACGACATCGGCGATCCCGGCAATCACCTCACCCTCATTGAGTTGGCAGGCTGGATAGCGCCAGTCGCCGCCTTCGCGAACAGCCAGCATTGTGTTCGACCGCCGTCTCTTGTCGACCGCCTGTCTGGTGATGCCAAGGATTCGGCCCGCTTCGTCTGCGGACAATACGCCGCCCGCAAGCTTGAGCAGCCGCTGGCGATGCTCGACATTCCGGGCGAGCGCCGGGACCAGTGGATCGAGATCGGTCACCGCCGATCCCAGTATATCCGAGCGGCTGAGTAGCTGGGCAAGCGAGCCGGCGTCGGTCGGGGCGGCAAGCGCGTCCGTCAACGTCTTCGCCGACGCATTTGCGGAGATGCGCTCCAGCGCTGACATTGCCCGTCGCAGGAACGCCGCCTGGACGGAATTCGGATCAGCATGAATATTGAGCGTCAGGCTCGGCGCAGCATGTTCGCGGGCCATCGCGACCTCCAGTGGTTGTCTTTGTATTTATATGGTTCAAGAATATACAAAGTCAACCTACTACGAGGCCCCGCGCACGAGGTCGATGCCGTTTGCGCTTGCCCATTGCCCGATGTCCTGCCGCGTCAAGGCGCATGCCATCATATCCGGAAATTGATCCGGCGTGCAGGCAAAGACCGGACAATCCATCGCGGCGATCGCGCTGGCATTGCGCACGTCGTAGCTCGGCCGGCCGTCGTCGGACAGCGCCAGCAGCACGATGACGTTGACGCCCGCCTGCTTGAATGCCGCTACGCGCGCCAGCATCGACGCTGCATGCCCGCCCTCGCAGAGGTCCGTGACGAGAACGAGGTGCGTCTTGCCTGGCCGGTCGATTTTGGTCTCACAATAGGCAAGCGCAGCATTGATATCGGTGCCACCCCCCAGTTGAACCCCGAAAAGCACCTTTACCGGGTCCGCCAGCTCCTCCGTCAGATCTACGATAGCCGTATCGAAGCAGATGAGTTTCGTTGAAAGAACCGGCAGGGACGCCATAACCGCCGCAAAGATCGACGCATAGACGACGGATGTCGCCATCGACCCCGATTGATCGACGCACAGCACGACGTGATCGAGATCGGCTCTCGTGCGGGTCTTGCGGGCGAAACCGATCAGCGTCTCCGGCACCACCGTGTTGTAGCGCTCCTGGTAGTGGCGAAGATTGGCACGGATCGTTCGCGGCCAGTCGATATCGGCGTGCCGCGGCCGACGTGTCCGCCGCGACCGGTTGAGAGCGCCGGACAGTTTCTCAACGGTCTTTGCCCGAAGGCGCTGCATCAGTTCCTCAACGACCTTGTCGATCACCATCCTGGCGGTCTCCAGCGTCCTCTCGGGCATCGCGCCTCGCAGCGAGATGAGGTCGGCGATGAGATGCACATCCGCTTCAAGTGTCGCAAGGAATTCCGGCTCCAGCATCAGTGCCTTCAGATTGAGACGTTCGAAGGCGTCCTTCTGGATGATCTGCACGACCGGTGCGGGGAAGAATTCGCGGATGTCGCCGAGCCAGCGCGAGACCTTCGGGGAAGAAGCACCGAGTCCGCCGCGCTTCCCCCGCGTCTCCGACGCGTAGAGAGCGGACAGCGCGTGGCCAAGTCGCTGGTCGCGTTCGCCAAGTCCATCCATGTCGTCATCGCCAAGTGCCAGTTTCCAGCGGCGGATTTGTTCCGAAGTCATGCGCTTATTCCCAGGATTTGCTTCAGCAGCGGGAGCGCGCGTTCGAAGGCGGGATTCTCTTCGCTCACGGATCGCACTGGCCTCCGCTCCTTTCTGCCGCCCGCGATGCGCTCAAGCACCCGCTTTCGGCCGACGGAATCAAGGCCGGCAAGGGCGCGTCGGAAGAGCGGCAGGCTCTCGACGAAAGCCTCCTCGTCCAGTCCGCAAAGCCATTCGTCGATCAGAAAGAGCAGCGTCTGGTCCTGAATAAGCACGTCGGCGGACCCGGCAACGAAAGCTTCGATGAAAGCGCCGGCGCGGGACGGCGTTTCACCAAGCACATGCCTCGAGAAGGCAGCCGACACCTGCAACTCATCCCACAGGCCGAGATCATGCAGGCGGCGCAGGCTGAAACCGATGAGAGGCGCAAGGGATTGCGCATCATCGACCATAAGCGCGAGTTGACGCCGCCATTCCTCGAGCAGTCCTGAATCTCCAAAAAGGCCGAGAGATTCGTCATAGGCGCGCATTGCATTCAAGCGCTGCAAGGTTGCCTCGTCGTCGAGTTGGCGAGAACCGACGCGGACACCGGCATTGGCTTCTGCACTAAGCGCCGTGATCAGGGCACGCAATTCCAACTCCGGCAGCTTACGGGCGGTGCCGTAGCGTACGATACGCACGAGAGGAGCGACGGCGTTCATCACGTCGGTAATATCGTTGTTATGCACCGCGGTCGCCTGCAAAAGGTTGATGCAGGTGCTGGCGGCTTGCGGAAGATCCGCAACCAGTGCGTAGCGGACAAGTTCGGCAAGTTGCGCAATGCCATCCGTTTTGTGAGCGCGTTCGACGGTTGCGGAGGCCGCGGCCTGCTCAATGGTAAGCCCCCAGACCAGGGCTTCTGCCAGGCGGACAGACATGTCGGGAGACCAGGACACGCTCCAGATCTCGCGATAGGTTCCCCGGCCCGCCTCGGCGTCAATCAGGCGGCCCCAATTAACGCGGATAAGATTGAGACGGTGCAGCAAGGTCGATTTGAGGAGGCCTGCCTCGCTGCGAAGATCGAGCTTTATTTCGCTCGGCTGCTCGTCCGGCTTGAGCCGCGTCTTGCGGCACCAAAGCTCGAAATCCTTCGCCAGCGGCATTTGCGGAACCGCCTTATCGATCTTGCCTATGCGGCTGTCGATATAAAGCTTCCGCTCGATCATCGCCAACTGGATATCGTCTCCGTGGCAAAGGCTCGAAAGGGATGCATCCCGCATTTCGGCGAGGCCAGGCATGCCGATCCCGCGCAAGCTTGCAAGGGCGAGCGCGAGGCGCGCGGCCTCTATGGCGGAAGCCGTCGAAGCGTCGAACCCTTCCTGCCGCAAAAGCGCTGCCGTCCGGGCCTGCCAACCGGCCGCAAAGGCTTCTGGCCCATCGTGACGGTCGCCCGAATAGAGGTCCCAGAGATGGCGATACCATCCGGGAGAGACCACGCCTGCGCCGTATCCGGATGCACGGCTCAGCCGCCCATCGCTCCAGGGCGCCCAGGTCGCTTCGACCTTTATTTTCGGAAGATCCTTTATGATTGCACGGTCCTCGGCAACGGTCGTGGCGGTGCTCAGCCCGCCGATGTGCCAGGCGCCTACCACCACCGCGACTTCGCCATCGTACTGCTTCAGCGCGTCCCTTATGTGGATCCGCATGAAAGCCTCACGGCGCTCTTCGCGCAGCCGCTCCGCAGCGCTTCTGTCATCGTAGCCGCCGGGATACTTTCGTAGTTCCATCATGGCCGTTTCAATGGCGGCGAAGATGTCGAGGGGCGACTGGCCGCCACCATATTGTTCGATCAAACCGTTCCAGAAGGTTTCCCCGTCACTGTATCCGGCTGCGCCGGCAAGCACATCGAGAGGATCGAGGCGCGCTGCGTGACCGGCCTCGTTCCCACTTTCGTCCGCTTCAGCTTCAGCGTCTGCCGCTACGTCCTCTTCGCGCCCGGCCTTAGCGAGCGCCAGCGAAACAGCGGCGGGCCAATCGATGAACCGCACCGGACGGCCGCGCGCGAGGGCCCATTGCATCGCAACCCACTCCGGCGAGAACTCGGCAAACGGGGCAAAAGCCGCATTGGCAGCTTCTTCGGCTGCATAGAACAACATCGCCAACGGCGGCTTCATGCCGGGGAGCGCCGCATATTGGATCAACGCATCGCCCTCGGGCGGGCCCTCGATCAGCACACAGGCGGGATCGAGCGCATCCAGCGCACCCTTCAACAGGGCTGCCGAGCCCGGGCCGTGGTGGCGAATTCCAAAAAGATGCGCCTGGCGCTTCACGGCTCAGACCACTTCGCGAATAGCTTCGTAGAGGTCGCTCCAGCCATCGCGCGTACGCAGGACGGTTTCGAGATATTCAGACAGCGCAACACCGTCCTGCACCGGATCCTTGACAACTGCACCGACGATGTTGGCAGCAAGCGCATTTGCATCGATACGGCCATTGCCAAAATGCGCAGCTTCCGCCCATGCCGACACGCCGACGGAAATCGCCTCCGCGGTTGAAAGCGTGCCGGTCGAGGTCTTGAGCTTGATCTTGCCATTCAACGTCTTGCCGTCACGGATCTCCCGGAACAGGACAACGATGCGGGCGAGTTCCTTGTCCGCAGGCTGGATCGCCGGCAGTCTGAGATTGTTGCCGATCTCGTAGACACGTTTGACGACGATCTGCGTCTCCTCCTCCAGCGTGCCCGGCGACGGCAATACCACGACATTGAAGCGGCGCTTCAAAGCCGAGGAAAGATCGTTCACCCCCTTGTCGCGATTGTTGGCGGTGGCGATGATGTTGAAGCCGCGTTCAGCATTGATCGCAATGTCGAGCTCCGGCACTGGCAGGGTCTTTTCCGAAAGGACGGTGATCAGCGTATCCTGCACCTCCGAGCCCATGCGGGTCAGTTCTTCAAGCCGAAGAAGCGTGCCCTCTTCCATCGCCCGTACCAGAGGCGTCTTGACCAGAGCCTCCGGCGACGGCCCCTTGGCGAGGAGCAGCGCATAGTTCCAGCCGTAGCGGATCTGGTTCTCGTCCGTGCCGGCCGTGCACTGAATCAAACGTTGCGAGGAACCGGAAATTGCGGCGGCGAGGTGTTCGGACACCCAGGATTTGGCGGTGCCCGGCAAGCCGAGCAGCAGCAACGCCCGGTCAGTCGCAAGCGTCGCGATCGCCGTCTCGATCAGCCGTCGGCTACCGACATATTTGGCCGAGATAGGCGTTCCGTCGACAGCATCGCCGCCCAGTAGATAGGTAGCGACCGCCTGAGGTGAGAGCTTCCAATTGGTGGGACGGGGACGGTCGTCGCCCTTCGCGAGCGCCTCCAGTTCGGCCGAGTAAATCTCTTCCGCAGGACGACGAAGTAAAGCTTCAGACATCTGTGGTCTCCAGTTTGTCCATGAGATCGAGAAAAAGGATGGCGTTGCCGCACTCCGCCGGATCGAAGGCGGCAAGCTGGGTGCGAAGCAGGGAGCGCATCGGTGCCGGGCACATGATGGCCATACTGTCTGCGATATCCGTATCAAGGTACGTCTTTTCATTGCCGAACGATTGCCATTGCTTGGATCGCAGCAGGTCACTGAAGAGGGCCTGTGTCGCCTCGCCGCCGAGAAAACGCGCCATCTGGCCTATGATCCACCGTGCAGTGTCGTTCGTCCACCTGTCCGGGCGGAAGATATAGGCGGCCCATACCTGACGCATCTCAGGCGGATATTGCGCCAGCAGATCAGCCTCCAGCCGCATGAACGGCTCCCAACTGGCATGGAGATGACCATCGCTGATCAATTTCACGATATCGAGGCGCTTGTCCTGTGTGGCCATGAGCAAAAAGGCGACCAGAAGTTCGTCTTGCTTGGCTGCTGCCACCATCGCCTCCACCGAGAGCGACAGGGCGTTGGCGAGTTTATCCAGTCCGACCGGGCCGAAGGTTTCGTTGAGCCAGGCCATCACGGTGTTTTCCCTGACCGTTGCGGGCAATTCCAGCGTGAGGCTTTTCTTCTTGAAAAGGATGCCGGACGTCGTGACCTTGATGCGCTCCAGTGCAGCGCGCAGGGGCGGATCGTCCCCTTCAAAGCCGGGCAACCGAACCAGCAGTCTTGCAGCAAGGTCGCGCACGCGGGGCGCGCGATCCTTGTCGAGACCCTTGAGAAAAGGGGCGTCGGCTTCCGACAGGTTCTCCCGCAAAGCTTCGAGAAGTCGTACGCGGCTTTCGGCGCTTTCAGCCTGCCAGGCCGTTGTCACCAGGCCGCGCGCCGCTTCCGGGTCCGATTTGCGGCGTTCCTGGATGTATCCCGCCTTCACCGCGGGCGTCGCATGCATCCAGTTGCTAGCATTCAGGCTGTCGGGCGAGAAGTAGTTCTGCTGTTGGGTGACCGGGACTTCCCGGTTCGAAAAGGCAAGGGCTTCGGCGCCGAGATGCTCCGCATACGCCCTCACCATGGTCTCGAGCTTTGGCAGGTCGAACGGATGCAACCGAATCCTTCTCTCGGTCAGTTTGCGAACGATGGCGGCTGTCAGTCGGCTCGATGCCTGGTTCTTGACGGTGAGGAGCCGCAGCAGAAGCTTTCTTGCTGCGTCCGGAACGATTGTCGCGTGATCAACGACAGCGTTCCCGGCATCAAACTGTTCCGGCGATAAGGGACGCTCAAATCGCATCGCCTGGCCCACCAGCGCGAGAGCCTGCAGGGCGTCGCCAACACCTGCCGCGTCGAGCGGCAGACCGTCCTTTGCGCCCGAGAGAAGACGCGGCACGATCACATTTGTCAGACTGGACACGTTCACGCTGTCCACCGCCCGATTATCGTTTCCGCCCAGAACAGCGTGAACTCATTGCCATCCCAAAGACCCGCACCATCGATGTTTTCGAGTTGCAGAAGCGGCCAGACCGCATCGGCTTGCGATTTCGCCACCGGCAGGCAGATCGTTTCATCATCGAGATAGATGTTCTCCCCCGAGGTCCTGAGCCGGGCCGCGCGAAACATCACTGGAAACTCGCCGAGCCAGGGCTTGGCAATCAACGCATCCTCGTAACGGCCGTAGGCCGATGCGAGGTTTTCGGCGGGAAGGTTCAACGGTGCGTCGGACGGCATGGTGCTCCCGGTCTGCTCCGCGATCTGCGCCCGCAGCGGAACGCTGGACGGATAGAAGACGAGCTCGGCATCGAATGTATCGCCGATGGCATAGACGCCCGCAGACACGCCTGCAGCAACGGGGACATATTCGACGAGAACGGCAGGCCGGTCGCTGCCTTGGAGCCAGGTTTCGATACGCCGCAGCTTGTCAGGCTGGGTCTCGCTGCGGGTAGCCCAGACGCGCCAGGTATCCGATATGCGGAGCGCCCCGTCATCATCGAGCAATGCCGCACGCGTGATGTTCCAACCAACCATCTGGCGGACGTCCTGACTCAGCGGATCGGCGAGGTCGGCCTGACGGCGATAGGCTGCGGCCAGAAGATGCAGCATGGCAAGCTCGGTGATTGCCGCAGTGGGACGGGCCGATGCGGGAAGCACAAAAAGGCGCGTCGGCAGGGTATCCACACGCAGGGCCAGGCCGGGCGCCTTGGCATCAAACAGGCGTTGTGCCATCACCCGGCATGCGGCCGATGCTTTGGCCGGAAAGGCGGCAAGACCGCCATCCAGTTGATCGCCAAGCCAGATATCCAGTTCATCGAGGCCATTGGCGATGGAAGCCTCACGCTCGATCCGGCTTCGCTCGCGGGCAGCGGCGGCGCGGGCATCCGCTTTTGGATCAGCCGGTGCCTCGGCATCTTCAACCGCCTCGATCGAGACCCGAGGTTTATCAGCAGCGTTCGTGGCGGGCCCGGTAGAAGGGCCACGGCGGCGCGACACCCATTCGGCTACCCACTCGGGAGCCGCTGCGGTCGCAAATTCTGCCTCGCCTTCAGCGCGTAGCCACATGAGCGCGAGGCCGTGCTTGCAAGGAAACTTTCGGCTTGGACAACTACATTTATACCCGGCGTCGACTTCCGAAACGACTGTCCGGTAAGGCGTGGAGCCGGACCCCTGGCACTCGCCCCAAACCAGGCCAAAGCCGTCCTGGGCGAGCGTCGGCCAATTCGAGCGGTTGAGGAGTTTCTTCGCAGCCGCAAGTGATGCCTGATCCGGCGCAAGCGCTTCGAGCCTTGCCAGGGTCAGGCTCAATGAACCCTCCGGCACGGTTGCATCTGCCTGGGGCTCTTCATTCTCGCTCTGCTTTGCGAAGTTTCAGTCCGGTCTAACATAGGCTTTGATTACAAATTCTTGCGTAAAATTCGTCTAATACAAGCTAATTGCCGCAATCTTACGTTACGTCTCATCCCCTAGTAAAGCAGCCCAAAGTTGTCTTTGGATGTGTTCGGACGGAACGCTTCATCAAGCTGAGATCAGCCCGTCCGGATTGCGTATTCTGCCGGTTCACTCCTAGGCGCCTTGCGCCTCGGCCACGAGACGCAGATCGGCGTGAAACCGTTTGATTTCCAAGTGCTGGCGCTCGAGGTCCGGCAGGCGCAGCAGGTAAGAGGGATGAACCGTCGCAAGAAGCGATCGTGTACCATCGAGGGGCATCAGGACGCCTCGAACATCGGTCAAGCGTCCCTGCCGCCCAGTCAAGGAGGCCAAGGCGGTCGCGCCAAGAGCAACCACGAGTTGCGGCTTCACAAGATCGATCTCCTGCCGCAGCCACCATTTGCAAGCCTCGATCTCGCCGGCATTGGGCTTTTGATGAATGCGTCGCTTGCCTCGCGGCACATATTTGAAATGCTTGACGGCGTTGGTAACGTAGACATTTCTGCGATCGATGCCGACTTCCGCCAATGCATTGTCGAATACTTTGCCAGCCGGACCGACAAAGGGGCGTCCCGCCAGATCCTCCTGATCGCCCGGCTGTTCCCCGACAAACATTACTCTCGCATCGGCCGGGCCTTCGCCGAATACGGTTTGCGTGGCGTTGCAGTGAAGCGGGCAGCGGGTACAACGCCGCGCTTCTGATCCAAGGTCCTCGAGCGAGCCCGGGACAGGGGTTTCGTGGTCCCCGGAAATTCGAAGCGTCGTCGCTTCCTGCAAGCGATCGTGGAAAAGCGGTGGCATCGTGGGCTGCCGCTGCCGCATTTCCATTACGCTTCGTTCGGCGTTCCCCACGAGCTCAGGTATCAAAACTGCCTCGGGAAGGTTCTTCCAGTACTTTTTCGGCATTTCCGCCCGCATTGCCTTTAGCTTCAATCGTGCCGGATTGAAGATGCTCGCGTAATAGGTGCGCCAGAGATCGTCAGTTGTATCGGAGGCAGTCGACTTTTCCGCAGGCTCCCGCGACGTGACAAGATTTTGGCCATCCCACATCATCGACCCCCGGGGAGTGGCGATGATCCAATCCATATCCGTGAAACGCCGCTGGAAAAACGGCGCCACACGCTCCACGATAAAGTGGTCGGGTTCGAACCACGCCACGAACTGTCTTCGTGCGCGGGCCTCCTGGTGGACGACCTCCTTGAAGCGCACAAACGCCTTCATCTTGTGACTGTCACGCCGCACCGATTTTTCCAGTTTCAGCACTGCCGCCACGTCCTCGTCAGAAGCCACGTTCAACAGGCTCTTGTCACTCTGCATCCGGGACAGGATACGGTACAACAAGCCAAACCGTGCGGGGCTGCTGTGGCAGATAACTGTTTCGGCGAGGTCGATGAATCTTTCAGTTGCAGTGACGGCATGGGACCCGTTCGCCGCTTCGCTCGCGTCGGGGATCGAAAGGCCGAGCATGTCTGATGCCCCTGCGGCATCGCTCCACATGACGTCGTTGGGTTCAATGCCGTGCGACAGCAGGCGCCGCGCGGCATCGCGCCATTCGATGAAATCTCCCCTGCCCTCCAGAATGACGCTTCGCATCAGAGCAGTGCCAGTTGTTCGGGTTTTCTTTGAAACATGTGGTTGAGGTCGGCACTGTCTATCAGCCGGTGCGGCGACCAGCCGTCAGCGACGATGAACGCCTTGACCTTTTTCAACGACACGCCAAGCCGCTGCAGATCTTCGAGGCGTAGGCGGCGATGCCGCCGCCCCGAAAGGATCGCCTTGACCGTCTTCGTTCCAAGCCCGGGAATGCGCAGCAGGATTTCGCGCGCCGACCGGTTGATATCCACGGGAAATCGCTCACGATGCGCCAGAGCCCAGGCGAGCTTTGGGTCCATGTCCAGATCCAGCATTCCGTCCGGCCGCGCCGATGTGATTTCCTCAATGTCGAACCCATAGAATCGATAGAGCCAATCTGCCTGATAGAGCCTGTGCTCGCGTTCGAGCGGCGGCCGGATCAGCGGAAGGTTCTTCGACGCGTCCGGTATGGGACTGAACGCGGAATAATATACCCGGCGCAGCTGGTATCCACCGTAAAGGCGCGAGCTGGCGCGCAGGATCGTCGCATCGCTAGCCCCATCTGCGCCGACGATCATCTGCGTGCTCTGCCCTGCAGGAACGAAACGCTTCCGCCGCTTTGTCTGCAGCGTCGGCTCGTTTGCCGCCTCGATTTTCAGCCGCAGATCGGCCATTGATTTTCGTATTTCGCCCGGCCGCTTGTCCGGTGCAAAACGGGCAATACCCGAATCTGTAGGCAACTCGATGTTGATCGAAAGGCGATCGGCATAAAGCCCGGCCTCCTCGATCAAATGTGGCGAAGCGTCGGGTATCGTCTTCAAATGAATATAGCCGCGAAAGCCGTGGGTCGTGCGCAGTTCCCGGGCAACGCGGACCATTTGTTCCATCGTGTTGTCCGATGAGCGGATGATGCCCGATGAAAGGAACAGGCCCTCGATATAGTTGCGCCGATAGAATTCGAGCGTGAGCCAGACCACTTCCTCCACGGTAAAGCGCGCCCGCTCAACATTGCTCGAAGATCGGTTGATGCAGTAGGCGCAATCGAAGATACAGAAGTTCGTGAGAAGAATTTTGAGGAGCGAGATACAGCGCCCATCCGGTGCGTAAGCGTGGCATATGCCTGCGCCCTCGGTCGATCCCAATCCGCCCGACCTGGACGAGTCACGCTTCACCGTTCCGCTGGAGGCACATGAAGCGTCGTACTTTGCTGCATCCGACAAGATGGCCAACCGGTGTTTCAAGCTCTTCTTCATAATGTTCATGATATGTTCTTGGTGTGACCAGGTCAAGACCTCCCTAAATCGCAAGGACTGCGCCAATCGGAGCCAACAACCAAATAACGCGCAACCATGCACCGGCGGTTTTTGTGGATCAGGGCAAGTGCCGGCGCGCTTTGCTCAAGCTTTTTATGTTGCAGTTGAAACTTAGCGTTTGACGCCGCCTGTCAATGGTTCTCTAACTGGATGCAGCGCTGGGTCTTCTGACGGCACGCCAGCGCTTGCGAGCGTTCAATGCTCCCGCCATCACGAGCAGGAGAGCGATATGGCCAAAGGTCAACAACGTAGCAACAAGGAAGTTCGAAAACCCAAACAGGCGAAGGCCCAGGAAGTGAAAGCGGCGGCGCCTGCGGCCTTTAGCACGACGGCGAAGCGCCTGGAGAATCCGAAAGGGCGCTGACGAAAGGCGAGTTCCACTATCCCCTCTCGCGGCGCAGCGCGAGAATATGGCGGATCTTGCGGGCGAGTGCCTCACGCTGATAGGGCTTGGAGAGAAGTTCCACGCCCGGGTCGAGCCGCCCGCCATGGACGATGGCATTTTCCGTATAGCCAGACGTGAAAAGCACTGCGATCTGCGGCAGGCGCTGGCGGGCCTGGCGCGCAAGCTCGGGACTTCCGAGCGGTCCGGGCATAACGACATCGGTAAAAAGCACGTCAATCGGAACACCGCTCTCGATGATCGAGAGCGCGCTCGCCGCGTCCTTGGCCTTGAGCACGCGATAACCGAGATCGCCCAGCATTTCGACGACGGTCGCCCTCACCTCCTCGTCGTCCTCGGCGACGAGGATCGTCTCCGTGCCGCCGATCGTCGGGCCAAGATCGGTCTCGATCAATTCGTCTTCGTTCTGCTGCGCGCGCGGCAGATAGAGTTTTACCGTCGTGCCCTGGCCAATTTCCGAATAGATCTTGACGTGACCGCCTGACTGCCTGACGAAACCATAGACCATGGAGAGGCCCAGCCCAGTGCCGCGACCGACCGATTTCGTCGAGAAGAACGGTTCGAACGCCTGGGCGAGGACGGCGGGCGTCATTCCTGTCCCCGTATCCGTAACCGCCAGCATCACGAACTGACCGGCTTCCGCCTCCGGATTGCGCCGCACATAGGCATCGTCGAGCGAAGCATTGCCGACCTCGATCGTCAGCTTGCCGCCATCGGGCATGGCATCCCTCGCATTGATAGCGAGATTGAGCAGCGCGTTCTCGATCTGCGCCGGGTCAACCAGCGTATTCCACAGTCCGCCGGAGCGAACGATCTCAATCTCGATCGATTCACCGATGGTCCGTCGCATCATGTCGCCCATACCGGCGATGAAACGGCCGATATTGACGACCTTGGGTTCGAGTGCCTGCCTGCGTCCAAACGCGAGAAGCTGGCTCGCCAGCTTCGATCCGCGGCTTACGCCCGCCAGGGCGTTTTCGATCCGCCGTTCGCCCCGCGCATTGCCGGCCATGTCCTTGGCAAGGAGTTGCAGATTGCCCGATATGATTTGCAGGAGATTGTTGAAGTCGTGGGCAACGCCGCCGGTAAGCTGGCCCAATGCTTCCATCTTTTGCGACTGGCGCAGTTGTTCTTCCGTTTTCGAGCGCTCGGCGATTTCGTCGAGAACCCGCTGTTCCAGCGTGGCGTTAAGCCGTTGCAGCGCCTCTTCCGCATTACGCCGGACGGTGAGTTCGCGATCGGCCGCCTGAAACAGCCTGGCGTTGTCGATGGCTGTCGCCGCCTGTCCAGCTACGCCGACGAGGAGCGTTTCATGATCAGGCTGGAACTTGCCAGGTTCGTTATGTCCGAAGAACAACCCGCCGAGTACCTCGCCGGTGCGCGAAGTCACGGGTACCGCGAGATAGCTTCGAACCGGCAGATGACCCTTCGGCATGCCCTTGTGAGGAGCATTTCGGCCATAGCGCGGATCTGCGATAATATCGTGCGAGAGGACGACGCCCTCGCCCTTGAACGTCGGCTCGAATACCGCCGTATTGCGCGGCATCGGAAATTTCGAAAAGGCATCCTTGTCGACGCCGGAGAGCGCGTAGAGCATGTAGCTCTCGCCCTCCTTGTTGAGAACATTGTAAAAGAATGCGCCAAACTGCGCGCCCGTCAGCTCGACGCCCGCGTCAGTCACCATCTGCACCACTTTGCCAAGGTCAAGCTCGGCGGCAATATTGGCGCCGGTACGATTCAATATCTGAAGCAGGCGCGTCTCATTGCGAAGGGCTTGTTCGGCTTTGATCTTCGCAGTCGTCTCGACTACGATCGCCATAACGCCACAGGGCACACCGTCCTCGTTGATCAGCGGCGAATAGTCCAGATTCATCCAGACCCGTTCCGGCTTGCCGCTGCGATGAAGGACGAGTTCCTGATCCAGATAGGCGAGCGTTTTTCCCTCCAGCCCGACCTTCATGACATTGTCGTTGAAATCGGCGACCTCCGGCCAGCCTTTTCTCACCTCGCTGCCGAGTAGCTGTGGGTGTCGCCCGCCGGCAAAGAGCGAGTAGGCGTCGTTGTAGATCATGATGCCGAGTTCGCCCCATAGCGTCACGATCGGCACTGGTGAATGAAGAATGAGCGAGATCGTCGACTTTAGGCTTTGTGGCCAGGCGTCAATTGGGCCGAGCGGCGTCAAAGCCCAGTCATAGTCTGCGATCAGCCGGGCAAGTTCGCCGTCGACGCGCAGGAATGTGTGATCGTTGACAGGTGACACTCCTTCTTCAGCGCGCATATCGGCTCCCACAGCTCCAGGCGTTGGTAAATTGCATAGCTAAGGACGTTAAGTCTTTGCAACTCCCCTGCAAAACGCACTAACGCAGAGGTGTGAAAGGTTGTTCCAGGCGCCGTCATGCCGATCCCTCCTGCCGCCTCATTTCGCGAGCGCCTTGGCGATCTGTGATGCAAGTTCCGCTTGCGTATACGGTTTGCCAAGCCGTGGCAGATCAATTCCCGAACCGGGCGGCAGGTCCGCATAGCCTGTTGCAACAAGGATCGGCAGTTGCGGATTTAGCGACAATGCGCTTTCCGCAAGTTCAGCACCGGTCATGTGCGGCATGGAGTAGTCTGTGATCAAAAGGTCGATTTCCTTGCCACTTTCGAGGAATTTCAGCGCATCGGCGCCGGAATTCGCCTCGTAGACCTCGTGGCCGAGGTCCTCAAGCATGTCCACGGTGCTCATGGCGATCAGCGCATCGTCATCTACAACCAGTATGCGCGCCCTGACGCCGCTGCCGGCGGTGCTGGCCTCTTCACTGACAGGTTCTGCTTGCTTCACGGCCCCGGTAACCGGTAGCCAAAGTTCTGCGGTGGTCCCTTTACCGAGCCGACTTGTCATACGGAGCGCGCCCTTGAGTTGGAGAGCAAGGCCGTGAATCATGGAAAGGCCCAGTCCTGTTCCCTTGCCGAGTTCCTTGGTCGAAAAAAACGGGTCAATCGCGCGCTTCAGCGTTTCCGGCGCCATGCCCAGACCAGTATCGCTGACGCCCAGAATGATATAGTCGCCGGCACCAAGGTCATCGGTTGTCGCAGCGATGTCGGCACGCCTGAGGCTGACGACGACGGCGCCGCCATCCGACATCGCGTCGCGTGAGTTGACCACGAGGTTGAGCAGGGCAAGCTCGATCTGGTTGGCATCGGCGAGCACCGGCGGCAGGGCATCGGGAACGTCGTAACTGATGTGAACTCCGTTTCCGACGGATTTCGCCAGGAGGTCGTGCATGCCGCTGACAAGCGCGACCAAATCGGTGGGTTCGAGCTGCAGGTCCTGACGGCGCGCGAAGGCAAGCAGACGCTGCGTCAGGGCGGCGCCTCGTTGCGCCCCTTGCAAAGCACCATCGACAAGCCGCGCCGCCTTTGAATTGTCGGCAACCGACTTGCGCAACAGGTCGAGATTGCCCAGCACCGCCATCAGCAGATTGTTGAAATCGTGCGCAACGCCGCCGGTCAACTGGCCGATCGCTTCCATCTTTTGCGCTTGCCGCAACTGGTCTTCGGCGACCTCGCGCTGGCGGATTTCGTCAAGCAGCGTGCGGTGAGCCTGTTCGAGTTCACGCGTTCGCTTGAAAACCCGATCCTCTAGAGTCTCGTTCAGCTGGACAAGTTCGGCCTCGGCGATTTTTCTGTTCGTAATATCGGAACATACCCCGACCAGTCGCTCGGGCTGGCCGAGCCTGTCGGAAACGACGCGTGCCCGTGCGTCGGCCCAGTGGGCGCTGCCGTCCGGCCACACCGTTCGGTGTTCGACCTGGAAATCGCGTCCGGTGCCTTTCGTCGTCGCAATGGCCGTGAGGACACGTTGCCTGTCGTCAGGATCGATGCTCGCGATGAGATCGTCATAGGTGAGAGCCTGATCGGCGCTTCGACCGAAGATGCCCCTGAACACATCGGATGTGATCAGTCCGTTGTTGGCAAAATCGAGTTCCCACGTGCCGAGATTGCCGGCAAGAAGCGCCGTTTGCAGGCGCTCTTCGCCCTCGCGAAGTTCTTCGAGGCGGCTGAGGGCCTCATATTGCCGCCCGCGCGCCTTGAGCGCCGTCTTGGCGACACTGACAAAGGTGGTGGCATGAAACGGACGCTCGAGAAACGTCACGTTGCCGAGAACCTCGGACAAGCGCGCGGCCGCTGGATTGCGCTCAGGACCGCCGCCGCGATGCGTCACGATTATGAACGGCAGATCCGACCAACTCGGCTGAACTTCAACCCATGCCGCGAGCGGCTTCAGGTCGGCGTTCCTTATGGCTTCCTCGGTAATCACCACAAAGCTGGCGCTCTCGCCAAGTAGGGAGGTCAGCACGTCGAGGCTCGGACAAACCTCTGACGCAATTGACGCTTCCGCGAGAATGGCCGCAGCAACAGCCGCGTCGCGGCCCATCGGAGCGTGTATAAGCGCCCGAGTGACATGATCGTTAAGAATTTTCATCCACTACGCCCAACGCCAGCAGCGGTTCGGCCTTGCCGACGAAGGTGGGAACGCCGCGCAAAACACCTTGGAATTCATCAAGAGGCTGGCCGAGAGAAAGGCCGTTTTTTGTTATCCGGAATTCGCGGATGGTATCCTCATGATTTCCAGTGCGTTTCTTTATGACAGAGACCGCTCGCCGCACCTTGCCGCGCGCCTCAAAATAGCGAAGCAGCACTACGGTATCGGCAAGGTACGTAACGTCGACGGGCGCCTTCATGTCGCCGACAAGCCCGTGCTGCGCCACCGTGAGAATGGTGGTCGTACCCTGGCGGTTCAGATATTGCAGCAATTCGTGCATGTGCAGGACCAGGGCGTTTTCCTCGGGCATCGATGCCTGATAGCCGTTGAGGCTGTCGATGATCACGGTCCTTAGGTTGGCGCTATCGACGCGCTCCCTCACCCTGTGTGCAAATTCACCCGGCGAAAGTTCCGCTGCGTCCACCTGCTCGATGTGAAGGTTGCCTTCGTCGCGCATTTTTTCGAGGTCTATGCCGATGGCGCGGGTGCGATCGAAGAGAAGGCCCAACTCTTCATCAAAGACGAAGATTGCCGCTTTCTCGCCGCGCCGGATGGCAGAAACCACGAATTGCAGCCCAAAGGTGGTCTTGCCCGTTCCGGCAGGACCGAGAACGAGACAACTTGATCCCCGCTCGAGCCCGCCGCCGAGAAGGTCGTCGAACTCTCCGATGCCGCTCGAGAGCCGGTCGCGTGTAAACTGCTTGCGATGTTCGAGAGCGACGAGGCGCGGAAAGGCGACGACGCCTCCCGTTTGAATGATGAAATCGTGATAGCCACCGCGAAATGCCTGACCACGATATTTGACAATGCGCAGACGCCGGCGCTCGGAACCATAGTTCGGTGCCAATTCTTCAAGCTTGATGACGCCGTGGACGACGCTGTGCACCGTCTTGTCGAGCACGTCCGAGGTCAGATCATCGAGCAGCAGGACCGTTGCGTTACGCTTGGCGAAATAGTGCTTCAGCGCCAGTATCTGCCGACGATAGCGCAGCGAACCTTGCGCCAGCAGGCGGATTTCCGAAAGGCTGTCGAGAACAACGCGCTTCGGTTGGAGGCGCTCGAACGTCTCGAAGATTGCCTTTGTCGTTTCGCCAAGTTCAAGGTCGGATGAATATAGCAGACTTTGCTGTTGATCGGCGTCCAACAGGCTTTCGGGGGGTACCAGTTCGTAAACATCGATATTTTCATCGATAATCAAGCCGTGGGAGAGAGCACCCTCCCGAAGTTCGTCCTCGGTTTCGGACAATGTGACGTAGAGGCCTTTCTCGCCCCCCGCAGCCCCTTCGAGCAGAAAGCGCAACGCTATTGTCGTCTTGCCTGTGCCCGGATTGCCTTCAAGCAAGAAAACCCGCCCTTCGCTCAAGCCACCCGACAAAATGTCATCCAGTCCCGGTACGCCCGTGCGCGCTTTTTTCGAAGTCGTGGGTGCAACCATGCTTTGCTTCGTTCCCTTTGCCATCCAATAAGCACACGCAATTGCTCTCGCTCCCTAGCGTAGCAATTGAATGAAGGGCGGAATAAAGAAGTGCGCCCCCTGCGCTGTCTGAGAGCCAATAACGTCATGGCGCGCCAATCGTTCCACGCGCCTCGAAATTATAGACAATCAGTATCATGCAACCAGGCGGCAGACCTGACCTTTCGCTATGCTATTTCGGATTGACGAAGCCTCCCGGTTTGGCATCGTGCGGCAGCGACCAGCCGAAATAGACTTCAACCGCGGCAATCTTGCCATCGCGGATTGTCAGTATCTCGGTATTGCGAAACCTGTGCCCATCAGACCGTTTGCCCTCATAGGTGACGAATACCTCGTTGCCTTGCGCCACAAGGTGGATGAAGCTAAATGCCTCTATGCTATAACTCGTCGGCCAGCAGCGCTCAAAATAAGTCTGCCGGTCGATGCCGTTGTCCAGCGGGCTGGTGAAATGAAAATCCTCTGCGACGAGGCGCTCCATCGCGTCTCTGTCCTTAGCCACATAGGCGTCGTAACTCGCGCGGGCGACGGCGATCTCATTGTTCACCATCACCATCTCCCTAAGGCAATCGTTTGACTACTGCGTTCCATTCGGTTTGGCCGGCTGTTGATCGCCTCCCGAACCCGTCTGCGGCGTGGGATTGGTCTGCGCCGGAGTGTTTACCGTGGGCTCGTTTGTCGCCGGAGCTGGTGGCGATGCGGTCGTGCTGTTGTCAGCTTTTGGCGTGTTATCGGTGGTTCGGCCGTACAATTCCGCAGCGCCCCAAGCAACGATGGCAAGGAGCAGGCCCCCGATGAGAATCTTGAGAACCGGGCGGCCGGGCGGTCCCTGACGGGCCTCGTTGGCAGTCTCCTGAACCGGAGCTTTCGTCGTATCATTGTCCATGACGACATCCTTTTCATTTAGATAGGAACCGACGAAGCAGCGGGAAGTTCCGTTGCGCCCGACTTTCCCCAAGTGCAAAGACGCTCCCCCGACGCTGCCGGGGGAGCGCTCAAAATTCATGCGTTCATCAGAGCGGGCGGTATTCACGCGCTCGCTCGCGTTCGCGGACGAGCTCTTCTTCCGTAAGATCCGGGTTACGTTCGTCAAACCCCTGCCAACCCTCTTCACGATACATTGCGCGGCGCGCGTTGACATCGACCGGAGTGTTGTCGTCAAGGATCGAGCGGACGAGGTCGGTCTGGCTCTCTTCGGCCTGGACCGTGACGAGCGTCCCGCCTCGGCGAACGCCCTCGGCGTAGACGTGGGCATCTTCCTCACTGACACCAGCGCCTGTCATCGAGCCGATGATTCCGCCCGCGGCGCCGCCCGCAACTGCGCCTGCTGCAGCACCCGCAGCCGTTGCAGCAAGCCATCCGGCCGCCACCACGGGTCCAACGCCCGGAATTGCCAGCATTCCAAGACCGGCGAGAAGGCCACCGGCACCGCCTACGACAGCGCCCACGCCTGCGCCGGTCGCCGCACCTTCGCCCGCATGGCTTTCACCGTCACCCGCGCCGCCGCGGCGCACGATGCTTATGTCTGAAGACGCGACACCCGCATCTTCCAGGGCGTTTACGGCCGCACGCGCATCATCATAATCGTCAAAAAGTCCAGTAACTATCGTCATTAGGATTCTCCCTTGATGTCTTTATTTGGCGGATGCTGTGATATTGCCCTGGAAGTCGAGCTTTACCTCGACCGACTTTCCGTCCTTCATGGCAGTACCAGTCCAGATCCCGTCCTCGCCCTTCGTCAGGCCGCTAACATCGGTGTAACCTTGCCCTTCGATGCGTTCCTTGGCCTGACCTTCGGTGAAGCTGTTTGCGCCTGGAACGGGAGCCGCAGGATTGTTTGTGTCCGGCGTTGCAACCGCCGGCGTCTGCGCGTCCGGCTTTGTGGTTGTGTCCTGGGCATAAGCTGCCGAAAGAATGGAAAGTGCGCCAAGCGCAAGTGCGATACGTTTCATGGTTTCTCCTTTTTATGATCGGCGATCATGGAAGAACTAACCCATAGATCAGCGTGAAGTTCCGCGACGAACCGCGGCTTGAGGGCAGTTTATTTTTTTGCCATTCCGGAACTTTTGGGGCTGTGCTGTCATCGTTCCATAGCCGCGGCCCCGCGGTAGGATGACGTTTCGGGCAGCAGGTGCCCCAGGGACCATGCTCTGCACGACTGGGGCAGTGTCACCTTCGCGCTGAGGATCGCGCGGCAGGTGCCTCTTTCTAGATTTGAACCGGTTTGACGTTGTCTATTCTGATATTTCCACTGATAATTCCGCGCGCAAGATCGGTTCGATCGCGCTCTATTTCGATGACCGAATAGAGTTTGTCGTCTCTGAAGGCGCTTGCGTTTATGGTGGTAACATCGTCCGCCGGCGCCGCGTCGATCTCCATGAAGTCAAGTTCGCCGCCCGCAGCGACAATCCTGGCATCGCCTGTTGTTCGGGCAGCGACCGTGACTTCGCCCTGATAAGGCGAGTTTTGCCATCGCGGATCATCCGCCGACGCGGTCGGGACCAATCGGTAAACGTTGAGCGCCTCGCCACTTCCAACTTCTGACGAGGACCGGCTTTCGGCATCGGCAATTTGCGCTTGGCTTTCCACGGACTGGCCAAAGCTGGTGGGACTGCTTCTTCCTGTCTTATCTTCTTGACCGATGGACATAGCGAACCTCCTGTTGAATGTTCGCCAACGCCACCCCGCCGGGATTGTTCCAGGCGGGGCGTCGTCCCCCGGCATTGCCTGCGGTCGACAGTCGATTTCGACGGTCGCTCGGGATGGGCGTGTCATCAGGAAGGACGCCTAGCCGGTCTTATCTTCCCACATGGTCGAGCGGAGAAGCGCCTGCATGTGCTCAGCCAGGTCCAGTTCGCCTCGCGCCTCGACTTCCAAAAGATATCGAGCCTTGGTCTTACGGTCCGCTTCGCCAACTGCTGGATAGGCGCAGACAGCCAGCAGCGCCTTTTCTTCAGCTCGGCTGGCACTTTCGTGGTCGCGGCTGCTTCTGATCGTTTTTTGGAACGCCGCGTACATGGCCTCGTGCGCCGCGATCAGCGCCTGCAGATCGCGGGACAATGGCAGATTCCGGTCTGTCGATGCGGTGGCGGGCACCGGACCCGCAACCGTCGAGGCGATGATTGCACCGCCGGAATTGAGAAAGAAGGCGCGGCGATTGATCCTGGACATGACGTCTCCACTTCACTTCAACGCAGTCGCGCGATCGTATCACGCCCGACGGCACGTTCATGTCAGGAGAGGTCGGAACACAAGTGTCTCGCTTCTTTCTTACCCTTCACAACGCCTCCGGTTCGTAATCTCGCAGGCCCTGCTCTTTTGCGAACAGCACACAAGCGCCATAGGATCCCCGCGGGTCGTAAGCGAAGCCTTTTGCGGCGAGCGCCTGCGTGATCTCACGGATGCCCGACAATCCGTAGAGATGATCGTGCAGTTCAAGAAAGACCCGATCGATGCCGGCAAGCTCAGACTTGCAAAGCAGATCCTGTTCTGCGCCCTCAATATCCATGACGAGAACGTTGATGGCGTGGTGCGCGATGAAATCATCGATATTCGTTGAAGTCAGCGATATTTCGCGTTCGTAAGGACCTTGGTTTTTATCCATGGAAGACATCCAGAGATCCTTTCGGACATAGAACGGGATGGTGTGCGGTTCGCCCGCTGCCAGCAATCCTTGGGACAAAACCACGTTGCCGACGCTGTTCGCACTGATCACGCGTTGAGCAAGTGCTGCTGTCGATGGATTTGCTTCAAACGACCACACCTGGACACCTGAAATCTTTGCGATCAGCGAAGTGATCACTCCGATCCCTGCCCCCAACTCCAGCACCCGGTCATTCGCCCTGACGGCCTTGAACACCCACTTGGCTTCCTTTGCCTCGTAGCATCCACTGGTAAGCGCCTGCCAGATAACGGGTGATACTTCATCTGATGCCAGTGGCACCGTAATTCCGTGGACGGTCAGCAATTCGAACTCAAACTCCCTTGTTGGCTGAGGATGGCAGGCGGGCCATAGGACCAAGCGGCTAGCTACTCCTGCCCGACACTGCTTTCACATCAACAAGACCTTCATATTCAGTCAAGCTTACGCCATTGCTGGCCTGACGGAGATGGTCCAGTTGCGTCGCAGGTACGGGCCGGCCGATCAAGAAGCCTTGCACCTGCTCGCATCCAACCTGTTTGACGCAAGCGAACTGCTCCTCGGTCTCAATACCTTCCGCTATTGTCGTCATCCCGAGGCTTCGTCCAACGCCCGTCACCAGTTCCACGATGGCGAAGGCATCTGCGCGGGTGGTGACGTCGCGGATGAAAGAACGATCGATCTTGATCTTGTCGAAGGGAAAGCTCCTGAGACTGCCAAGCGACGAGTATCCCGTGCCAAAATCGTCCATCGCAATCTGGATGCCGACCGCCTTTAGTTGCGTCAAGGTCTCGAGCGTCTGTTCATTCTTGTCCAGGAGAACGGACTCGGTAATCTCCAGCTCCAGCCGGTCTGGATCGAGGCCGCTTTGAGTGACGATGGTGACGACGCTCTGAATGAGATTTCGGCTGCGGAACTGAACCGGCGACAGGTTGACCGCGACTTTGAGCGAGCGTGGCCAACGGGCAGCTTCCGTGCAGGCCGTCCTTAAGACCCAATCACCCAATTCATGGATCAACCCGATGTTTTCTGCCACCGGGATAAATTCGGATGGGGGAACCTGGCCACGTATCGGATGAAACCACCGCAGGAGGGCTTCATAGCCACAAATCTCACGGGTAATCGTGTTCACTTGCGGTTGGTAGAATATCTCGAGTTCGCCCTTCCGCAGCGCCTGCTTGAGATCGGCTTCGAATGACTTCTTTTCAGTCAACCTTGTTTGCATCTGGGACTGGAAGACGCACGCATGCCCGGAGCCGAGAGACTTTGCTTCGTAGAGCGCAAGGTCTGCCTGTTTGAACAATTCATCGGTCCCGGACCCAATCACCGACAGGGCAACGCCGACACAGGTGCCGATCTTTATCTCACGCTCGCTGACAAGATAGGGAAAGCTGATTTCATCCATGACATCGCGGGCAAAATCAAAAGCCTGCTGCTCGTTCAGCCCCGCGGTCAGGATGGCGAACTCATCTCCGCCCAACCGGCAGACGAGGTCGCCTTCGCCACCAAGCTTTGTAAGGCGGCTTGCCACACCCTGGAGCAGGCCATCACCGACGTCGTGGCCCAGCGTATCGTTCACATCCTTGAAGCCGTCGAGGTCAAGGAGAAAGATCACAGCGGTTGGTCCACCGGCTGTGGCTGTTTTCAACCGGTTTTCCAGATCCTGCCGGAACAGCACACGATTGGGAAGTCCGGTCAGGGCGTCATGGTGAGCCACATGTTTCAGCCGGTAGTTCTGCAGCTTCAATTCACCTGAAGCCTCGCGGAGATTGTCTGTCAGGTCCTTCATCTTGCGGTGAGCACCGTCAAGAAGGCTGTTGTGGCGCAAAAGGAGAACAACGAGCCCCACCCCGCAGAGTATGAGCCCACCTGCAAGGCCCGTATAGATCAGATGGAGCTGTCGCAATTCCGCCTGGGCGGCGTCTATCAGACCGACATCATATTCAACTGCAGTGGATGCAAGCGCTGTCATCGACGCATCGAGGGCGGCCATGGTTTTCAGCGTCGCTTTGAGGCCTTCGGTATCGAGGGTCTCGAACCGCTGATCAAGCACATCGAGCACTTTGGTCAGCTCTGAAAGCAGTTCGCGGCGCTGCGCGTCATCCTCGATAAAGCTATGGAGACTACCCTGCTTGAGCAGCTGCAACCGACCGATCATAATATCAAGACGCAGACGAACCTCATCGCGATCGGCGTCGTCCATACCCATGGCATAGGCCGCCACGCGATGTTCGAGCCTCATATATTCGGAGACAGTCTGTCCGATGGCCCAGGAGTCATTATAGCGGGCAAACTTCTGCAGCGCAGTCTGCCGCTCTGCAATGACATAGGCGATGTAGGCCGTCGCCACGACAAAGCAACAGATAATGATCCCTAGAAACCGTTTCACTGCGTCTCTACTCGATGATCAGTTTGGCCACCTGCCACGCGGATCGTGTGTAATAAGTCTGACTTTGCAGCTGCGGATCACTTTCGTAAGGATAGACAATAAACAACGGTCCCTTATCGCGGACCGGCATGTATTCTCCATCGCGCTTGAGGGCGAGCACGACCTTGAATTTCTTGAAATCGTCCAGCGGAATCGTCGTCACATAGTCGTTGAGCGCAACCGCGGTCACTTTCGTTCCGGTGGCGCCGACCAGTTCCATCAGCTTGTCGAGCGGCACGCCCTCGAAGCGTACGCGCTTGTCATACCAAGGCGTTGTCGTTTCGATGGTCTGCAAGCCGATGGCTTCCAGCATCGCACGGTCGAATTCGGCCGTGGAACCCTTGTTTGTGTTTTCAATTTTCCCGGAAATAACCAGAATAGGCTTGCCATCAGGCTTGGCAAGTGAACCAGCAGACGCGCCCGAAATCGTCGCAATCGACAAGGCCAGGTAGATGATTAGGCGGATTAGGCTCATTACATTTCTCCATGATCCATTAGTTTAATAGAGCAAATGAGCTAGACCAGCATTAAAAATAAACATCGGAAGCAATTCGCCGCACAGTTTCTTCGAATATCGACCCGCAGCACTCCTCAATCCGGCGTTTTGAGGTGTAGGGTGCGAACGATCCCTTGCGGGAAATCAGGCAACAGGACCTCTGGGCGATCTCAGCAGGACTTCTAGAACTTCGCGGAGCATTCATGTTCGACCACGTCAAATTCGGCGTCACCGACTATTCGGCAAGCAAAGCGTTCTTCCTAAAGGCGCTCGAACCGCTCGGCGTAGCGGTTGTCTCGGAGGGGTCGCCGACATACGGCGTCGAAATGAGCTCAAACGGCAAGGCATCACTTTGCCTGTACCAATCCGATGAGAAGCCAGCACATCTTCACTTGGCGTTCACGGCCGAGAATCGAAGGCAGGTCGAAGCTTTCTATCGCGCCGCTCTTGAGGCTGGCGGCAAAGACAATGGTGCGCCCGGTCTGCGCCCGCACTACCATGCGAACTACTATGCAGCTTTTGTCATTGGTCCGGACGGGCACAACATCGAAGCGGTTTGTCACACAGCCGAAGCCTGAAACACCGCAGTCACTTCATGTCGACAGTTTCGCCGGCAGTGTAGAAAACCATTGGAGGGCCGTATTCGTCCCCTTGCTTCACGTCCTGGCTCCAAGCAATGACGCCTGCATGCTTTGACGCCAAATCATCGGCAGCCGTCTGCGCCTCTTCCTCTCCGTCGAACCGTTGCGGTTCGCCGGATCGAAACAATTCTCCAGCTTCACCCTGATCATACACCGCTACAAAATAAACCTGTTTCATCCCATCTCCTGAAGGCACTGGACGATTTCGCCGAAATCGATTCCAGTCCATGACAATTTCTCGTTGTTTGTCAGACTGAAACGCGCAAGCCAAATGTGTGTTCCAAGGAGCGGTCGACCGACTCAGCCAAAAGACGTCGCAATGCCTCGTTCACGACAGTTGCACGCGGCAACGGCTTTTCAGATCACATCATCCAGGATTTTCGGCGGGATATGGGCTTCGTTCTGGACAGATACCGCTACGATCCCCTCGTCCTCTGCCATCCACGCGTCCAGGAGGGTGTAGGCAACCGCAAGCAGGGTCGGTCCCACGAATATTCCGAGAATCCCGAATGAGATCAGGCCGCCGATGACGCCTGCGAAGATCAGCAACAGCGGCAGGTCCGCCCCCTTTCGGATCAAGAACGGCCGCAGGAACCCGTCCATTGTCCCGGCGATGATGGCAAACAGCAAAAGTACTGTCGCCCAGAGGGTGTCGCCGCTGTAGTACATCCAGAAAACGGCGGGCGCCAACACCAAGGCAGGGCCGATCTGCATCAGGCAAAGGACAAAGACAAGGGCCGTCAATACGCCAGCCAATGGTATGCCGACGACGAGAAGCCCGATCGCGCTTACGGCAGTCTGCGCGACAGCTGTGACGACCACGCCGAGAGCAACGCCGCGGATGGCCCGGCCAGCGAGACGTACCGCCATTTCACCCCGGTC
Source organism: Phyllobacterium pellucidum (assembly GCF_013327855.1). Classification (GTDB taxonomy): domain Bacteria; phylum Pseudomonadota; class Alphaproteobacteria; order Rhizobiales; family Rhizobiaceae; genus Phyllobacterium; species Phyllobacterium pellucidum. The sequence goes on from NZ_JABUMX010000005.1 coordinate 55,349, forward strand.
ACCCCCAAGCCGATGCCCGAACCGGACGGCAGTCGCAGCGCCCTGCTCACCTTTTGCGTACATGATGGCGGCTATCGCGGTCGTTAAAAGAAACTCGAGGACCATGCCGCCAAGACTTCCCGCTGCCGCCGCAAACCAGTGCGCAAAGGAGCCGGCGTAGGGCTGGAGCCTCGGCCCGAGTTCATTCACGCCAAGGCGCCCAAGCCGTTCCCAGCTGTCATGCAGCCGCTCTCCGACCAGCGGAATTTCATTAAGCCAGATTGGCGGCTGCGGTAATTTGAGCGCAAGCGCAGTCTGGATGTTGTCCGTGATGCGATCCATGTTGTCCATGATGAGACTGATTGCCAGCAGGAACGGCACGATAAGGACAAGGAGAAGGACGACGGTCATGACGAACACGGCAACGCCGCGGCGGTTGCCCGTGTGACGCTGCACCCAGATCATCAGCGGCCACGTGGCGATGACCAGGGTCAAGGCCCAGATGATTGCCGCAAGAAATGGCAGCATGATCCAGATCGAGCTGACAAGCAGGCCACCAATAAAGAGGACCGCGAGTGTCACCCGGGTAATATCCTGGTTTCGAACACCGGTCGAAGGAGCAGTTCCCATCAGCTGATCGTCTCCCGTCCGCTCTGGCCCGGAGCCAGCCTTGCCATCGCGAGGACCTGGTTTGAGTACCTGAATTCGCCTGTTATCTCGATGCCCAACCAAACAGGACGCGGAAACAGGTCGCTTTCGCTTTGCAACTCGATTTCTGCAACCGTCAGTCCCTGATGAATGCCGTGGTATACATCAATTTCCCAGCGCTGGCCTGCATCGACAACTTCGTGGCGGGTCTTTTCAACAACAACGCCTACGCAGTGACGAAATATCTGGAGAGCGTCCGCGTAGGGTATTTCATATTGGAATTCTTCGCGTCGAAGTGGGCCGAGACGAACCTTTACCGTGAGTGTCGCACGTAAGTCATCGATGGTTCGAACCCGCACCGATCGCTGTGCGGCTGCCAGCAGATAGGCTTGGCGCAGAGTTGAACCGTTGGAGGCATATTTCCTCCAGCGTTTGTCCTTGACGAGGTATTTGCGTTCGATCTCGATAGCCAATTTTGCAGTTCCAGTAAGTTGTGGTTCAGTCCGTTAAGTTCGGTCAGGGCCGGCCTTAAGGATAGCCCTTGGACCCGAGCGCTTCAGCGATCTCCCTCGCGAGACTATCGGCCATCTCCGCGAATTCATCGCGCCGTTTCTCACGAATATTAACAGGCAGGTGTCGAGCATCTTCAAGCGCGCGTTCGGCTGCCGCGAGGTCGGAGCACAGCTCCTTAAATGCTTCGTTTCCCAGCATGAGTTGTCGAATGCGAAATGCGGATTCCGGAAATCTGCGAAGAGCCGCAGCCAATCCATCTTCCCGCTCCGTGTCCCAGGATCGCGACGTCATCGGTGCCTCCGCTGACTGCTCTCGTTTGTCGACGCATAGTATTGGAATAACTTCAGTTAGAGGCGTAAGATACTGTACCATACAGCCGTAAAGGACGGTTGCTTGTTCGGGGAAACAAGGGGTGAGCGTTGCCGCTGACGGCGTGCCGGTAGACAAGCAAGCTCTGCCGACGGATGCCGATGTCCTTGCGCAACTTGATCGCATTCGATCGAGTGCCGAATTCGATGTGCCTGAGCGCGCGCGCAGATTCCTGACGTATGTTGTTGAAGAGACAATTGCGGGTCGCGGCAACCGGATCAAAGCCTACTCGATCGCCATGGAAGTCTTTGGGCGCGAGTCATCGTTTGACGCGCAATTGGACCCCGTGGTCCGGATCCAGGCGGGTCTGATCAGGCGCGGCCTCGAACATTACTATCTCGTTGCCGGCAACGACGATCCAGTCGTTATCACCATGCCCAAGGGCGGCTACATTCCCATCTTCTCGCGCAAGGATCCGGTAACTGCAACCGACAGCTATTTTAAGCCGATTCATGGAAAAAACCTCGGCCGCCTCTTGGAGCGCGCGTCTCCTGGCAAATGGTCGGTACTGGTCTTGACCGCCATTGTCATTGGCTCAGTCATGTTCGCTGGCGGCTATCTGTTTCGCCTGGACCCGCTGGACCTTACGGGCGGAAATAGTATCAGGCAGGCTGGACCCGACATCCCGAAAGTGCTGGTCGAACCAATCGAGGACCTTTCGGGAACACAGCGCTCTGCAAATATTGCGCAGGATTTGACTGATGAAGTCATCAGTCAGCTTGCGAAATTCAAGGAAGTCGTCGTCGTAGCAGGACGCTCATCCGACGCTTCCAGCACGTTGTTTAGGATCAACGACACGCGGCCAAGCTTTGCGTTGCAAGGGCGTGTCCGCATCGACGGGGAGAAGCTTCGTTTAAGCACCCGGCTCATGAATGGCGCCGACAGCTCCATTGTGTGGACCGGCAACTACGAGAACGACCTAAAAGCCGAGGGGTTGGTCCAACTTCAAGGCGACATAGCTCGCTCCGTGGCCACCGCGCTGGCGCAACCTTACGGCATTCTCTTTCAGAAGGATTCGGCTCAGCTCGCACAATCACCGCCAAATAATATCGAGGCCTATACCTGCACTTTGGCCTATTATCGCTACCGCGCAAACCTTAATCCGCAAACCCACACTGCGGTCCAGAACTGCTTGAAGCGGGCCGTCGAGCGCTATCCGGGCTATGCAACTGCCTGGGCACTTCTTTCATTGACCTATCTCGATGAGGTCCGCTTTCGATACCGCCTGGACTCGCTGCCTGCCCCGTCGCTGGAGCTTGCGGCCTCAGCCGCAAAGCGGGCCACCGAACTCGATCCTCAAAACGTACGCGGTCTGCAGGCGGAGATGCTGACGTACTTCTTCCGGGGTCAAGTCCAGGAGTCACTGCAGATCGGCGCGCGCGCCTACGCGATCAACCCCAACGACACGGAACTATCCGGCGAGTATGGATTTCGCCTCGCATTATCAGGAAAATGGGACGAAGGTTGCAGGCTGATCGCCTCGGCGGTCTCGCGCAATCCGGGACCGTCCGGATATTTCGAAGCAGCGCTTGCCGTCTGCTCATACATGGCGGGCGATTATGTTGCGGCCGAACAATGGTCGCAATTGTCGGACCTTGGCCCCAATCCCATCTTTCACATTATACGCATGGCGATCCTCGGAAAGCTCGGCAAGCGCGAGGAAGCCGACATCGAACGGAAGTGGCTTGAACAAAATGCTCCGGCTTTTCTCCCGGACATCAGGAACGTCGTCGCCACGCGCATCCTTCGACCGGAAGACCAGTTGATCTTTATCGATGGGCTAAGAAAAGCGGGCCTTGCGATCCCGGGAAACTAGCCGCTTTGCTGCCCGCTCTGTAAGCGGGCGCCGTATATTACACGATGCTACACGTATTGGCGTTCGCATCGGTCTACACTCTAACCACATGAAACGGGCACAGCGCCCGCTCGAGGGAGGTAGCCGTGTTTCTCGATTACTCCGCGTTGGGTGTGCTCTTGTTCGTGGTCTTGACCCCGATTGATGGGATCATCGCCATTCACAATATCGATTAAGATGGTCGCGGCAACACATCCCTGGCCCGTTTTTAAGAGCCTGGCGGGCTATCGGGCCAATTGGCTGGGACGCGACATCGGTGCGGGTCTTGCGGTTGCCGCCGTTGGATTGCCGAGCGCCATCGCTTATCCGGCAATTGTCGGCCTACCCCCGGAAACAGGTATTTACGCCAGTATCGCGGCACCAATCGCCTATGCACTGTTGGGACCGTCTCAAAGGCTCGTACTCGGACCCGATGCGGCCACGATGACCGTGCTCGGCGCGGCCATCGTGTCAATCATAGCGTCGATGCCGGCGGACACAGCGGTTGACCGTGTAACAATAGCTTCGGCGTTGGGGCTCGCGGTCGGGGGAGTATGTCTGGCAGCCCGGCTGTTGCGGCTCGGGATCGTTGCCACGTTTCTGTCCCGCCCCATTCTGGTCGGCTTTTTCGCCGGTATCGCGATATCCATAGTCGTCGGTCAGATTGGCCGGCTGACGGGAGTGAAAATACAATCCGAAGGGCTTGTCGCACCCGTGCTCGAACTGATCGGCAAAAGCGCCGAAATCCATTGGCCGTCCCTGCTGCTCGGTGCCAGCATGTTCGTTCTCCTGCAAGCGGCAAACAGATTACGGCTCCCCATTCCCGGGCCAGTCCTTGTCGTCGTCCTTGCCATGGTCCTCTCGGCGCTTTTTGGATTTCGCGAAATGGGCGTGAAGGTGGTGGGGGACATTCCCCTCGGACTCCCATCGTTTTCTATTCCCTCGTTTCGTGGGCTGCCATTGGACAAGATGCTGCTCGGTGCTGCCGCGGTTTTTCTTGTGAGCTTTGGCGCGGGCATTATTACGGCGCGCAGTTTCGCGGCGCGCTCGGGTGAAGCGGTCGACGCCAATGGTGAACTGATTGGGCTCTCGGCCGGCAATATTGCTGCCGGTCTCTTCGGCGCATTTCCGATCAGCATGTCGGACTCGCGGACGGCGATCGCGTTCGCGGCGGGCGGCAGATCGCAAATTGTCGGGCTCGTCTCGGCAGCTACCCTGATCGCCACGCTGCTCTTCCTCGGAGAAGCATTGCGGATTTTGCCCCTGCCAGCGCTTGGAGCAATCCTCGTATCAGCGGCCATCGGCTTGATCGATATCGGCGAGTTGAAACGCATCTGGCAAATCAGCCGGCCCGAATTCGTGTTCGCCATGATCACCATGTGGGGCGCGATAAGCTTTGGCGTGCTCAATGGGGTGGTCATCGCTATCGCCGCGACCCTGGTCTACTTGTTGCGCAAGTCGATGTACCCCCGCGACGCCCAGCTCGGCCGCATTCCTGGCCGCGACGGACTCTATAAGCTGCATCGCTCGCCCGAGGCCGCCCCGATACAGGGTCTCGTGCTCTACATGATCCAGGGCAGCCTGCTTTTCGTCAACGCCGATTACGTTGGGGAGCGCATAAAGACCACGGTCCGCAAATTGGCGCCCGGATGCCGCTGGTTCGTCATAGACGCCAGCGCAATCGTCCAGGTCGACAGTACAGCCGCTGCAATGCTCGATGAAGTCAGGGAGGAACTTGCTGCCAAAGACATCAGGCTGTGCCTTGCGGAGGTCCACACCGAGGTGAGGGAAATACTTGAACGCAGCGGCGTGATCGAGCGTATCGGCACGCAATGTGTCTTCGATGATTTGGAAGACGCGGTCGCTGCTTTTCAGACTGAAGCAGAGCAGCCTCGCGCCCAAGAAGGATTGTTGTCATCGGCATTGCCGATCCACGTTTCGGAGGTGAAAAGATGAGTAAGGACAATCACAAGTCTGCTGCCACGGAAGTTGACGACAAGAAGGGTTTCAAGGACCGCTACAACAAGGAGATGAGAAAGCTTCAGATCGAGCTTGCGCATCTGCAGGCATGGGTAAAGAAATCAGGGGCCCGTGTCGTCATCCTGTTCGAGGGGCGCGATGCAGCCGGCAAGGGGGGCATGATCAAACGGATTACCGAGCGTGTGAGCCCGCGGGTTTTTCGTGTAATCGCCCTGCCAGCGCCAAGTGATCGGGAAAAATCCCAGATCTTCATGCAGCGCTACATTGGATACCTGCCCGCTGCCGGGGAGATCGTGATCTTTGACCGGAGCTGGTACAACCGGGCAGGCGTCGATCGCGTGATGGGCTTCTGCAGTGAAAAAAAGGCCCGCCGCTTTCTTGAGCTGGCTCCGCGTTTTGAAGCAGCCATCGTCGAGAGCGGCATCATTCTGTTGAAGTATTTCCTGACAGTCAGCGAGGAGGAGCAAGACCGCCGCTTCCGTCGTCGCATTGACGATCCGTTGCGGCAATGGAAGCTCAGTCCGATGGACATAACATCCTATCAGCGGTGGTGGGATTATACGCGGGCCTATGACGAAATGCTCAAAATGACGGACAGCCAACACGCACCGTGGTGGATCGTGCCATCCGACGACAAGGAGCGCGCGCGTATAAATTGCATTTCTCACATCCTCAAATCGATCCCTTATGAAAGGGTCAAGTTTGACGAACCCGATCTTGGCAAACGCCAAAAGCGGCCCGGCGACTACATCGACCCCGAGATGACCCTAAACGTGGTTCCGAGGATTCTCTAAGCGACGAGGTGCTGGCCTCATATTCTCGACGAAGTGGAGGAAAGAGATGTCTGACAAAAAAGAACTTGACGTGAACGCGATGCCTCCGAGTGCGACGGAGCTTCGCCAGGAAGTTAAGAAGCGGGAGTCGGAGGAGACAAAAAAGCAGGCGAAAGCCAAGTCCGTCCAAGAACAGAAGATCGCCGATTTCGCCGAAGACTTTCTCAAGAACCATGTCGGCGAGGCGGACATTCTCGCTGTACGCCGCGCCGTGGCGGCTGCGGTCGAAAACGGCAAATTCGAAGCCATGGTCTACACCTTCTCCTCAGACCTTTGTTCGGATAGCGGCCGTGCGATCAATAGCGGCGACAAGAGCTGGCCTGAGACCCTTCAGGGGAAGGCGAAGGAATTTTACGATCGCTACCAGAAATTCGGTAAGCCGCAAGGCTTCAGGCTCAAGGCAATGATCATCAGTTTCCCCAATGGAATGCCCGGCGACGTCGGCTTCTTCCTGAATTGGGGTTCCGATCTAGGCAGCTGAACAGCAAGTTACTCAAAAGGAAGCCGAAACATGAAGTTAGCGCTTTTGCTGGTCTTGCTTTCAGTGTCGCCGGTCAACGCAATGAGTGCAGCCGAACTCTTGAAAGCCGATAAGGGATTCGCCTCAGGCTACATTTTCGGTGCAATCGAGTATCAGATTGCCGTCGCATGCGATGACGATGTCTCGGTGCGCCGTCAGGAAATTCGCAAGTGTCTTGTCGACGGCAAATTCATGTCCCAACAGCTCTATGGGACAGTCATCAGCTTCATCAAAATTCATCCTGAACAAACGAGCGCGGTGGGTGCGATCGTGCACGCGGTGGACGAAATTTGCCCCCGCTCCGGGAGATAGCAACAATGAGAGCCACGAACGCCTATGTATTGAAATCAGCGATTGCCATCCGCCAGATCTCGTGTGCATTGGCAATCTCGTGCCTCAGCGTTTCCGCCCTCGCGGAGGCGCCATCCTTCACAAAACTTCAAGCGATGTGCGGCAATGTGAAGGACCCCTTGGACCATGGATATTGTGTGGGGTTTCTGGAAGCGGTTGCGCTTCGTATTGTCCACGACAACAAGCACTGCACGATCCTTCAAGAATATATCGACCACCCCAACTCAAGCCTCGCATTCCCGGATTTGATCGCAGACGTGGATCCCAAGGAATATTCGGGGAGCGCTCTCGAAGGCGTCGAAAAGTATTTCCTCAACAAAGGCTGCATGTAGGGTATCGGTCAGGAAATGAGCGCGAAAGCCAGGGAAACACGGCGCATTTTCTTCAGAGAGTTCTTTCGCCAGCTCGGAGTTGTTTGGCCAATCCTGTCCGGAATTCTTGTGTTGATGGTAGGGTTTGGGCTCTTGATTGGCAGAATAGAAGATTGGCAGGCAATGGACACGCTCTACTTCACCTTCGTTACCGGCCTGACAATAGGCTATGGTGATCTCGCGCCGACCCACGCTTCATCGCGCTTGCTGGCTGTGGGGATTGGTTTTTGTGGAATCGTCATGACTGGGCTCATCGCGGCGGTCAGCGTGCAAGCGCTTGTAGCTGCAGCCACAGCCAGGAAGTGATGACTATCGTACGCAGTGGATTTCAGTATCGCATAATTTTTAATTCAAAGCAGAGCACAGGAGAAGATCATGCATTTATTCGCTTGGACTACCCTAGCAGTCGCTGTCCTCGCCGTTCCATGTGAGGCCGCCGTCACCAAATATGGTTCGGCGGCGGGCTGGGACATATATGTCGACGACACCATGGGACCTGGTTGCCTTATCATGCGGGACAATCCCGATGGTGAAACACAGGCGCAGATCGGTATCGATGCGACCGCGGCCCCCCGCGGCTTTCTCGCGCTTTATACCAAGACACCCACAAAAATTACCGCCGGTGAAAAGCTTGATGTCGTTTTCGATGTCGATGGTCAGAAATACACGGGCGTAGCCAAGGGACAGCAGATGCAAGGATATGACGGCGCATATGTTCCGTTCGACAACCTCGATTTCATCTACGACCTCGCCAAGAAGAAGGCACTGACGATCACCGCGAAAGGACGCAAAACCGTGGTGGTAAATCTCACCGGCACCGATGACGCGTTCAAGGCGTTGCGGGCTTGTCAGGCCGCCCAGAAATAGCCGGAAGCCTTTCTGATGCCCGCGACATGGGACCAACCCATGTCGCGGCAGCGCCCTTGGTCAGGCAAGCAACATCACCAGCACCATACCCCAGATGGTCAGCAGCGTATTCCCCACCGCATAGGTAACCGTATAGCCGAGGCCGGGGATCGTGCTCTTTGCCCGGTCGTTGATCATGCCAAGGGAAGCAGTGGTCGTTCGAGCGCCTGAGCAGCACCCCAAAAGGATGGCGGGATGGAACCGGAATACGTATTTCCCGACATACATGGCGAGGACGAGCGGGATGGTGGTCACGACAATGCCCCAGAGGAAGAGGCTGAAACCGAGCTGCTTCAACCCCGCTACAAAGCCCGGCCCGGAAGAAATTCCGACCACCGCGATGAAAATATTGAGGCCGACTGAATTCATGAACCAGACGGTCGATGAGGGAATGCGGCCAAACGTTGGATGTACCGAGCGCAGCCAGCCGAAGAAGAGCCCTGAAATCAACGCACCGCCTGACGTCGACAGAGTGAGCGGAACGCTGCCGATCTTGAAGACAAACGCGCCAACGAGCGCACCGATAGCGATAGCCCCGCCGATGAAGGCGACATCGGCGATGTCGGTCTGCCGGTCGGGTACTCCGAGAGCCTTGGTCGCTGCTGTGGTATCCTGGGTCCGCCCCACGATTGTGACGATATCGCCGCGGTTGATTTGGGTGTTAGGCAGGATTGGGATCGATATTGCGGTGGCGCCCCGCGTTATCTTTCGCAGAAACACACCACGTGCTGACGGCATTTTTGCGAGTTCAGCCAGGGTCTTTCCATCGACCTCCTTATTGGTCACAAATACGTCAACGCCTTCAGCCGGAACCGCCAAAAGCTGCGGATCGTCGATTTCTTCGGCGGTGTGGCCAATGACATTTACGAGGACTTCGCGGCGCCCGGCGACGGCGACGATGTCGCCCGCCTGAATCACAGTGTCGGCGGTGGCGTCCAAGAGCTTGCCGCCGCGGCGTATGCGCTCGATGAAAACCCGTTGCTCCGGAAGGAGTGCTTCGGCTTCGTGCGCCGTCTTGCCGATGATGGGTCCACCTTCGCGCACGCGGTAGGCACGCAATTCGTAGTGGTGCCAGGCCGTGCCAGCGCCCCCGATTTCCTTGTCGCCGCCGCCTTGTTCCTGCTCGTAGCGTTTGCACTCCGCTTCTAGATCGATCCCGAGCAAGGCGGGTCCGAGAAGCGCAAGCACAATAGCTGAGCCTACGGTGCCGAAGATATAAGTAACGGCATAGGCAACAGGCATTGCATCAAGCAAGGCCTTCGTCTGGTCGGGCGGCAGCGCTAGACGATTGATGGCATCGGTTGCAAGCCCCATGGAAGCCGAAATAGTTTGCGATCCCGCGTAGAGGCCGACAGCGGAGCCGACGTCATAGCCCGCGAGAATTGCGCCAAAGTAAGCAGTCACCAGACAGAACAGGCAGACAACGACAGCAAACAGAGCCTGTGGAATCCCGTCTTTGGCGATGCCCCTGACAAATTGCGGACCAACGCCATAACCAATGGCGAACAGAAACATCAGGAAAAATGTTGCCTTCAACGGCGGCGAGATGGTGATGCCGAGCTGTCCTATGAGGACGGCGGCAATGAGGGTGGCCGTAACCGCGCCCAGTCCAAGGCCCTTATAGGTGAAGGACCCGAAATAGTAACCGAGCGCAAGAGACAGGAAAATGGCGATTTCGGGATAGCTGCGCAGCGCACTAACGAACCAGTCTATCATCATGCCCCTCCCAGAAAGCTGAAAGAAACGCCCCGCCATCCAACAATTTGGAACGGTCCATCGTTGTCGGCCAGGACAGATCAATCATGCGAGCTTTACACTGCGGAGCCCAGGGAAAAAGTAGTATCCTGTATCATACTGTATGGTACGTGCTGCAAACCTGGAGGGTTTGCTAGTCTCAACTGTGACGACTTCAAGTAGTTTGAAGAGTTGCACTATGGCTTACCAGCTTCCCGATTCTGCTCGCCGAAGTGAAAGCCGGAATGATTTTTCCAAAACTGCCGTGGCTACTTTGTATTACCGGGGAGGAAGACCCTATGACAGTCATCGATTACCGCGACTACGAGAAGATGAGCCCGTTTGAAATAAAGGACGGCTTGATCAAGCTCGCCAAACGCAGTTCACAGAAATCGGCAAAGGTGCTGCTCAATGCAGGGCGCGGCAATCCGAACTGGATTGCGACCAGGCCTCGCGAGGGGTTCTTCCTGTTCGGCCAGTTCGCCTTGTCCGAATGCCGCCGTACGATGGACAATCCCACCGCTGGCGTTGCGGGCATGCCGCAGCAGAAGGACATCGCCGAGCGCTTCAAGGCCTGGATCGAGAAGCATGCCGATATGCCGGGCGCAGACTTCCTGGCGAAGATGGTTGAACATGCCGTCACGGCTTTCGGATTTGACGCGGACGCCTTTGTCTTCGAGCTAACGGATTCGATCATTGGCGATAATTACCCTGTGCCTGATCGCATGCTGGTCCATGCCGAACAGGTGGCGCACCGCTACCTCATGTGGGCGATGTGCGGCGACAAGGTTCCACCCGGCAAATTCGACCTTTATGCGGTGGAAGGCGGCACTGCCGCGATGTGTTACATCTTCAAGTCATTGATCGCCAACCGCATCCTCAAGAAGGGCGATACGATCGCGCTGGGGACGCCCATATTCACGCCTTACATCGAGATCGCGGAACTTGAAGACTATGCGTTCAAGGCCGTCCACATCAAGGCTACGCAAGAGCATCGGTTCCAATACTCGGACGAGGAGATAAAGAAGCTCGAGGATCCGAAGATAAAGGCCTTCTTCGTCGTCAACCCCGGCAACCCTACTTCGATGGCGATCGATGCGCCTACAATCAAGAAGATCGTGGATCTCGTCAAGAAGAAGCGGCCCGACTTGCTGCTGCTGACCGACGATGTCTATGGCACCTTCGTGCCGGGCTTCCGCTCATTGATCGCCGAGCTGCCGGAAAATACCATCGGCGTCTACTCGTTCTCGAAATACTTTGGTTGCACTGGCTGGCGGCTTGGCCTTATCGCCATCCATGAGAAGAACATCCTGGACGAGATGACAAAGAAGCTGCCGCAAAAGGAACTGGAGGCCGTCGACAAGCGCTACATCTCGATCACACTCGAGCCCCGCAAGCTCAAGATGATTGACCGGATCGTCGCTGACAGTCGCGACGTCGCTCTCAATCACACCGCAGGTCTGTCCCTGCCGCAACAGGTGATGATGACCATGTTTTCGCTCAGCGAATTGATGGACACAGAAAAGCTCTACCAGAAGGCGTGCATGGATATCTGTCACAGCCGCGTCGATAGTCTTCTTGAAGGCCTGCCGCTTGATGTCCAGCCAAATCCAAACTTTGCCTATTATTACGGCACGATCGACTTCGAATTTTGGCTGCGCAGATATGTCGGCGACGACATGGTAAAGTGGCTGAAAAAGCATGTCCATCCGCTCGACCTCGTCTATCGCCTGGCGGAAGACCATTCGATCGTGCTTCTCAATGGCGGCGGTTTCGATGCGCCGAACTGGAGCGTCCGCGTCTCCTTCGCCAATCTTTCCGATGATGTCTATGACGATATTGGCAGAGGCGTCCGCGCTGTCGCACGTGGATACATTGATACGTTCAATGCATCGAAAAAGGGAAAGTAGGCTTGGCGCGTGCAATTAGCCGGCAAACTCAATGTCGATCGTGCGAACTGACAGTCGATCGACAGAGGGCACCATTTGGAGGGCAATATGTACAGGGTTCGAGTAGCGCTTTTGGTCACGCTGTTTGCCACAGTGACCGGATATGGTGCGCAAGCGGCCACGATAGAGGATCTCCAGGGTGCCTGGGCGATGAAAGGCAGCAAATGCGAAGAGATTTTTCGCAAGGTCGGCAGTAAAATCGAGTTCAAGGATAGGATTGCTTCAACCACAACCGGCCTCCTTTTCGCTGGCAACAAGGTTGCGGGGCCGATGGCGGTCTGTACGGTCACGAAGATTCGAAAGAAGTCGTCGCATCTTTCGGCCCAGCTATCCTGTGAGACGTCGATGATCGTTGAAAACGTTTCCGTCGGGTTCGACATTCCCAACCCGTCGGAGCTTAAGCGGTTCGATCCCTTCGGCGAGAACACATATGTAACTTACCAGAAGTGCGATTTGTAGCGGCATCAGGCGGCATGTATTGACAGGACTAATTGTCTGACCTAAGTCAGATAAATGCCTTACGACCCAGTTTTTCGCGTCCGTCGCTTCAACCGTGCTGTCACCGCCGAAGTCGGAGCTCTCGATACCTCGTTCCTCGGACGTGGCCGTCCGCTTGGCGCGGCACGCGTGCTTAATTTGATCGGCCAAGGGCAATCGGATGTTGCGGCTATCCGTGATGATCTCGATCTCGACTCGGGTCTCATGAGCCGTCTGCTGCGCAGCCTTGAAGAGGAAGGTCTCATTGAGACTGTATCCAATCCGCAGGATGCGCGTCGGCGCATCGCCAGGTTGACCGAAACCGGCCGCTGCGAGTTTCAGGCATACGAAGCGCTTTCCAATGCGCAGGCGACAGCATTTCTGGCGCGCCATTCCCAGCCGGAAGAACTTCTACGCGCCATGGATATTGTTGCTTCCGCGCTGAGGCGCAGCCACATCGCGGTCGAGGAGAAAGATCCGCGAAACGCGGACGCCATCTATTGTCTCGGCGAATACTACGCCGAGCTTGGGCGCCGTTTCGAGAAGGGTTTCGACGTGTCGCTGTCGCGTGATCCGGACGCCGGGGATATGATCCGCCCGCGCGGCGTATTCCTGGTAGCCACATCGGATTCTCTGCCGATAGGCTGTGTCGGGTTGAAGGGCAGTGGCGGCGACGTGGCGGAGATCAAAAGGCTTTGGGTCGCGCCATCAGCACGGGGACTTGGGCTGGCAAAACGGCTTATGGCTGCCGCCGAAAATTGCGCCTGTGAACTATCCATAGAGGTCCTGCGTCTGGATACGAATAGTGCGCTGACCGAAGCACAGCAGCTTTATCGCAGAACCGGTTGGACTGAGATCTCACGTTTCAATGACGACCCCTACCCTGACACGTTCTTCGAGAAGCGCCTCTAAAGCGGCGGCGGCCCAGACCGTCGTTGGTCGATCGTGCGTGGTTTGATCCCGACTACCCATTATACGGCCAGCCATACCCTCCTGATTAATGGATGAGCGAACCTATGCTTTGGTATCGCTGCCCAATGCTGCAGTGCCATCAGCTTTACCAGCGCGCGTAACATATGCCCTCGCACGCCGAATGGTGCGGTCGAAGGTAACCCCATTTCTGATGCCGCCAAAGGCCGCTCAAAACGCCGGTTTGGCGGCGTTATCGCCCGTTTCCGCTGCGTCGGTTCGCCCGTCCGCCTTGGTAGCCGGACCTATACGACCGTATGGCCCCCTCTGTCCCTGACCCCAATTGTCCGCAAGCAGGCCGCGAAATAACGTCAACCATGCCGTGCACAAGACGGCGGTCAGCAGGCGAAGAAACAGGAGAACCGATATGAACTTACAGACCTCACACCCCGCCGTTAAACCTGCGCCCGACGAGCTGGTCCCGTCGCGCTACGCGTTGAAGATCGGCGAGATTGACGTAATGGTTGTAAGCGATGGTGTACTGCCGTTGCCAGGCAAGATGTTGGGCCACAACGCCGATGCTGCCGACCGGGCGGCTTGGCTCAGCTACAATTTCCTGCCGACGGATAAGCTCGACTGGGGGCTGAACGTGGTCGTGGTGCGTAGTGGCGGCAAGACCATCCTCGTCGACGCCGGGCTGGGGGACGACCCCAACTTGAACTTGCCGCGGGCCGGGCAGCTGGCCCATCGGCTGCAGGCCGCCGGCATCGAGCTTGCGTCGGTGACCGACGTGATCCTGACACACATGCACATGGACCACATTGGCATGTTTCTTGTCGACGGGGTGAAGGAGCAGTTGCGTAAGGACCTGCGGATCCACGTGGCGGAAGCCGAAGTCAAGTTCTGGACACACCCGGATTTTTCCCACGTCTCCATGCCTGAGGGGTTTCCGGACGCGCTTCGTGCGGCGGCCAAGCGGTTCGCTGAAGAGTACAAGAGCAATCTGCAGACATTCAAGGAGGAGTACGAGGTTGCGCCCGGTGTGGTCGCCACCCGCACCGGCGGTCATACACCTGGGCACAGCGTGGTGCGCCTCGCGTCCGGCAACGACCGGTTGATGTTCGCCGGCGACGCCGTGTTCGCGGTGGGCTTCGAGCATCCCGACTGGTTCAACGGCTTCGAACACGACCCCGAAGAAGCGGCCCGCGTCCGCGTTCGTCTTTTGAAGGAGCTGGCAGCGACCGGCGAGCTGCTGGTAGCAACGCACCTGCCGTTCCCATCCATCGGCCATGTGGCGGTCGAAGGTGACGCCTTTCGCTGGGTGCCGATCTTCTGGGATTACTGACCGGACCGGGGCGTGAACCGCTACGTCGCGTGGTCCACGCCCTGGCTCAGTCTGCATTGCTACAGTCGTCCGTACCGACGTGCCCGCGTCACGGGCTGCTTTGAGCATGAGATCGATAATTGATGGCTTAGTGAAAGAATCGGCCAAGGACCACGGAGAACCCCATCCGCTCATTGGTCCCTGATGAATAAATTGGCGTGCCCGCGTGTTTAGTTTCAATCGCCTTGTTCGAGGAGGGCATTGAATGCCTGGAGCGGGATAGGCAGGACTGGAACATCGAAAACACAATGGAGCGAGCCGCTGACGACGACATTCGCCAAATCCGCTCCGCCAGCTGAAACGGCCGAATTATTCGGTAGAATGACGCTTGCCCGTCAGTTCATCCTCGCTGCGAGCGCCGTATTGATCGTAGGCATGGCCATCATTGCCTTCTGGGTCACCTCCCGCATCGAAGAGTCCGTTACCCGCAATGCGGCATCCGCCACCGCGCTCTATGTCGATAGCATCATCGCCCCCCTCACCCAGGAGCTGGCCGACTCCGACACTCTTGGTGAAGGTGCGCGCCTGGCATTGACGGAGACACTTGGACAGGGCGTGCTGGGCGACAAGATTGTGTCCTTCAAAGTGTGGAAGCCGGATGGGAGCGTAGTCTTCAGCAATCAAACTGAAATCGTAGGTCGCCGTTTTCCAATCAGCGATCGTTTGCAGGGAGCTTTCGCGGGTACGGTTCAGGCGGAGTTCGATAAACTCGACAGCGCTGAAAATGCGACGGAACGCGCCAAGGGAATTCCGCTCCTCGAAATCTACAGCCCTATCCGGCAGCCATGGTCCGGCCGAGTGATCGGCGTTGCGGAATTTTATGAGATCGCCACGGACCTGAAAGCCGATCTGAACCGCGCCCGCCTGCGCAGCTGGATTGTCGTCGGTCTGGTTACACTCGCCATGCTCGGGGTGCTTTTCGGGATCGTGGCGCGCGGCAGCCGGCTGATCACGCGGCAAGCCGAGATCTTGAGAGCCAGGTTCGACGAACTCAGTCGTCTGCTGAATTCAAATCGGGCGCTTCGATTGCGGGCCGAGCAGGCCGCGCACCGCACCGCGGCGCTCAATGAGCGATATCTCCGCCGCATCTCGGCCGATCTGCACGATGGTCCCGCCCAACTCATCGCTTTCGCCTGTCTGCGGCTCGAAACTGCAACAAAGGGATCGGTGATGGGCCCTGACCTCGAAACAGTCACGACTTCGCTCGAGGAAGCACTGCAGGAGGTCCGCAATATCTGTCATGGACTGATGCTGCCGGAACTCGATGATCTCGAAACACGGGAGATTTGCATGCGCGTGATCAAGGCGCATGAAAGCAGAACCAGAACGAGCGTTGAATTCACGTGCGGTGACAACCTCCCGGAATTGAACCAGGCCGAGAAGATAGGCCTCTACAGATTTGTCCAGGAAAGCCTCAACAATGCGTTTCGCCATGCGAACGGGATAGGCCAGAAGGTCACCGTCGTATCGTCAAATGACGGGCTAAGCGCGACAGTAGCCGATGGAGGCAAGGGCTTTGATCCAGTCAACGCAGACAAGGGCCTCGGATTGACCGGACTTGAGGAGCGATTTGCAGGTTTGGGTGGCACATTCGTCGTCAACTCATCGCCGGGGCACGGCACGATCGTTACAATGCATCTACCGGGAGGGCGGGACGCATGAGCACGGCAAGCATCAGGATTATCATCGTTGACGATCATCCATTCTTTCGCCAAGGCGTTGCAGTCAGTCTTTCCGAGAAGGGATTCACAGTCGTCGGCGAAGGCTCGAGTGCCGATGATGCCGTCCGCCTGGTCAACGAACTGCGACCCGACGTAGCCCTTCTCGACCTGTCGATGCCGGGCGGCGGACTGAGTGCGCTCCTCACCATTCTGGAAGCCAGCCCGGAGTTGAAGGTCGTCATCCTCACCGTCTCGGAGAGCGACGAGGATGTGTTGCAGGCACTACGGTGCGGGGCCCACGGCTATGTTCTGAAGGGCGTCCGGGCAGCAGGCCTCTGCGAAATCATCCAGAATGTCGTTGCCGGCGAACGCTATGTTTCACCGGCGCTCGCAGCGCGCATCCTTACGGAGATGCGCGGTTCAGGCGCTGCGGTAGCGCCGAGCCAGCCTGTCGCGGAAATTGCCGATGCCATTCACTCCCTGACGCCGCGCGAGGAACAAATCCTTACGCTCGTCTCCAACGGCAAAAGCAACAAGGAAGTCGCACGCGAAATCGGCTTGCAGGAAAAAACCATCAAACATCACATGACCAGCATCCTGCAGAAACTTCAGGTGCGCAATCGCACCGAAGCTGCCTTGTTGCTGCGCGAGGCGCGCTGGCAATCCTGAGAAGGCCTAACGGGAGCTGCTCTTGTCGATGCGGAGCGCATCGGCAGGGATCGCCTTCCTGTTGATGACCGAGCGGCCCTGTGGGTCGAAGATTTCATAACGGCCGTTACGGATGCGCTCGGTCCATCCTCCCTGATAGACGCGTTCCTGCCCTGCGGAACGGGAGGGTGCATGCGATTCGCTGTCACTTGAGTTTGCGCGTGAATTGTCTGAACCGGATCCTGAACTACTTGATCCTCGCGAACCGCCCGATCCGGAGCCTGAATTGCTCGAGCCGGAGCCGGAATTGTCCGAGCCCCCACCCGATCCGGAGTTCGACCCCGATCCTGAACTGCCGGAGCCGGAGCTACCGCTGCCCGATCCTCCGCTTGAGCCCGAACCGGAGCTTCCCGAAGACCCGGATCCCGACCCCTTGTCGCCCCAGGCATAACTGGTCGGGCCAATAACCCCCGACAACAGGGCAACGGCAAGCAAGGAGACGCGGATTACAGAGGCAGCTCTGTAATCTGTCGCGATGGAACGGATACCTGCCCGATTCAAAACTCACCTCATAAGACTCTGTCCGACCAGATTCTGTGCCGCCGCTTCGCACAGCGCGACGACACAGTGTTTCAGCAGCGTCGGTTCGCCACTGTCAGCAAATGCCTATTCCGGCCTCACCTGTAAGCATAACACGTTGATCGCTGACTTTCCTGCGTTGATGCAATCCACGATCGTCGTTCTGGTCGTGAATACCCCTGTGGATGCCATGATCGTCATTCTGATCGTGGACACCCCGGTGGATACCGTGATCATCGTTCTGATCGTGGACGCCTTGGTGGACACCGTGATCGTCCCCTGGCGCATCGTCAGCGCCGCGTCCGTGCCTGGCTTCACCGCGACCGCCGTGATCGTCGCCTGCGGGATCATCGGCCCCGCGACCATGATGGCCTCCGTCATCATTGCCCCGGTCTCCGTGATCATCGCCGCCGGCGTTGTCACCGCGGCCGCCGTGGTCATCGCCACCGCCATCGTGATCGCTGCCCCGGCCACTATTGTCCGAGCCACTGCGGGCCATCAGGATCATGTTGGTCGTGCCATATTTGGTCAGATGTGAATCGAACCGAGTGGAAGCGCTGGTACTGGCAGTCAGTCCGAGAAAGCTTAGTGCGATCACTCCGGCACCGGTCATAATGGATTGAGCGATTTTCATGGTCAATCTCCGTAAGGAGGCCGCGGCCCGCCTTGGCGGGAAGGGCCGGCGAGCCACGGTGGCCCGTCTTCTTCCGCAACTAAACCGCCGTCCATCAGGAAATTATACGTCCTACAGACCTATACGCGACCTGTTCGGACCTTAGTCCTACCAGACCGACCTGGCGCGCCAAGTCGAGGTTTCTTCATCCTCGAACAGTTTTCAACGAGCGCCGCCCCCGCGGCAGGATGACTGTTTTACGAAACGCGCAAATCTTGAAAAGAATAGTCTACCAACTTGGTAGACATTGTGGAAACCTTTCGTCGGGTCCTCGCCACTTTGGCTGATGGATAAATAGAGAGGGTAAAACCGTGCGCATCAAAACAGTTCTCGGAGCTTTCGGTCTGATTGCTTCGCTTATCGCCTCGGCGCATGCAGAGGATACGAAAAAAGTCGTCATCGCATATCAGACCGGCGCGGTTCCATATCTTGTCGGCATTGCCAATGGCGAACTTGCCAAGGGGACCGGATGGGATATCGAGTTCCGCCGCTTCAACTCCGGCGCCGATATTTTTGCGGCGATCGCATCGGGCGACGTCCAGATCGGCGACGTCGGTTCCAGCCCCTACGCGACGTCGGTCAGCAAGGACCTCGACGTCAAGGGAATATACATTACCGCGGGTGCTGGCGACAGCGAGGCCCTGGTCGTTCGGCCGGAGATCAAGTCGGCTGCCGATCTCAAGGGCAAAAAGTTTTCAGCAGCTCCGGTCTCCACCGACCACTATCAACTGCTGGCCTATTTGAAGCAGGAAGGCCTGACCGAAAACGACGCTCAGGTCATTGCGATGCCCCAGCCGCAGATCGTCGCCGCATGGAAGCGTGGAGACATAGACGGTGCGTTCGTCTGGGATCCGGCGCTTTCCGAGCTGAAAAAGGATGGCAAGGTCTTGATCACGTCTGGCGAAGTCTCCAAGCGCGGCGCGCCCGTTTTCAGCTCGCTCGTAGTAACCGGCGACTTCTCGAAGAAGAACCCTGACTTTCTCGCCAAATATGTCGGCCTCATCGACAAGTATTATGTCGATTTTGCCAACCACCCTGATGCCTGGGGCCCGGCGTCCGACAATATCAAGCTGATCGCCAAGCTTCAGGGCGGCACGCCGGAAGAAAACGCCGACTGGCTCAATACCACCGTGGTTGTTCCGCTGGATCAGCAGGTCACCGATGCATGGCTTGGCGGCGGGGACAAGGGGAGCGTCGCCAAGACGCTGAAGGACACGGCTGCATTCCTCAAGGAGCAGAAGAAGATAACGGCGGTCAAAGACGGCTACGGCGACTTCGTCGACCCGCAGTTTGCAGCGGCTGCACTCGCTTCCAACTGAAATCTTGCAACCGCCTGGCGGCCGCCCCTTGCCGGCCGCCATCCTCTTTGGAACTCGACAATGCTTTCAATCCGCAACGCCACCGTAAAGTTCGAAGCTGCCGACGGAACGGAAATCCACGCGCTCGATCGGGTTTCGTTCGACATTCCGCCGGACTCCATCGTTGTCGCACTCGGTGCGTCGGGATGTGGAAAGTCAACCCTGCTCAATGCCATTGCCGGCTTTCAATCGCTGACCGAGGGACAGATTCTTATCGATGGGCTCCCCGTCGACAAGCCCGGCGGGGATCGCGGTGTCGTCTTCCAGAAGGATACACTCCTGCCTTGGTCAAATGTCCTCGACAATGTCGCGCTTGGCTTGCGCTACCGCGGAGTGCCCAAGCTTGAAAGGTATCGTCAGGCGCGCGAACTCCTGCAACTAGTCGGCCTGTCGGATTTCGAGACCAAGCCCCCTTACGAACTCTCCGGTGGCATGCGTCAGCGGGTCGGCATAGCGCGTGCACTCGCCACCGACCCCAAGATACTGCTGATGGACGAGCCCTTCGGCGCGCTTGACAGCCTCACCAGGGAAAACATGCAACAGCTTCTGGCGACGGTCTGGGCCAAGACGCGAAAGCAGGTCTTCTTCATCACGCACTCGATCGAAGAAGCTCTGGCGCTCGGCACCCATATTCTGGTGATGTCCCCACGGCCGGGGCGTATCGTCGCTCGCTACGAGGCCGATTTTGTCCGGACGTTTGCAGCAACCGGTGACCTCGGACCCATCCTTTCCCACCCCCGGTTCGTGTCGCTGCGTGAAGAAATACGCTCGATCATCCATACGCCCGCCAGCCACAATGAGCGACACGCGGCCTGATAACTATACGCCGCGATTGCAGAGAGGAGCTCATGATGAGCGCAGTGATTGAACCCGCAGTGGCCATTTCGGAAGTCAAGAGACAACGGACGCAGCAGCCGCGTCGCATTAAAAAGACGCATGGAACCGCCGTGATCAGTTTTGCGACCCTGATCGGATTGCTGGCCTTGTGGATCATCGCAACGAAGTATCACTTCGCCTCAGCGTTATTCCTGCCCTCACCGTCAGATGTCGCGGTGCAGGCCGTCGCCGTCGCTTCGGAAGGCTATGCGAACGGAACCCTCCTCGATCACATCCTTGCCAGCCTTGGACGCATAGGCGTCGCCCTCGCTTTCGGGATCGGCCTCGGCATTCCAGTTGGCCTGCTTATGGGCCTCAACCGCTGGGCCAAGGGCATCCTCGGTGTTCCCATCGATATCTACTGGGGCCTTCCGCCGCTCGCTTACCTGCCGCTCATGATTATATGGCTCGGAATCGGTGAGGCGTCGAAGATTGTTCTGCTCAGTCTGGCGGCGTTCGCCCCAATTTGTTTCGCGGCTCAGGCGGGCGTCCGCTCGGTACCGCAGGAACGCATCAACGCTGCCCGATCGCTCGGCGCAACATCTTATCAGGTATTCACCTCGATCATTTTTCCTTCGGCGCTTCCGGAGATCTTCACCGGCGTGCGCATTGCAATCGGCGCAACTCTTTCCACGCTGGTGGCGGCGGAGCTGATCGCTGCGCAGTCCGGCGTCGGCTATATGATCATGTCGGCTGCCAACTTCCTTGCGACAGACGTCGTCTTTGTCGGGCTCATCGTCATCGCAATCTTCGCCTTCGCGTTCGCCACGGGGATGCGCTTTCTCGAAAATCGTATCGCGCCCTGGAAGGGCAAACTCTAATTTAAGGTTGGAAACCATGACTGCACCTGCTGGTCCACTGGACATATACTGGTATCTGCCGACCCACGGCGACGGCCCATATCTTGGTAGCGACGAACGTCATCGCCCGCCGACTTTCGGCTATATGCGCGACATCGCCCAGGCGGCGGACCGTTTGGGCTTCAAGGGCGTGCTCCTGCCAACGGGACCGTACTGCGAAGACGCCTGGATCACGTCAGCGGCGCTCGTGCCGCTGACGGAACGTCTTCGCTTTCTCGTTGCGCTTCGCCCCGGGAGCGGGACCCCTGCAATGTTCGCACGTCACGCTGCCGCGCTTGACCGGATCTCCAACGGACGGGCGCTGTTCAATGTCGTGACTGGAGCCGATCCCAAGGATCTCGCGGGCGACGGCAACAAACTCGGCCATGGTGAACGCTACGAACAGACCGACGAGTTTCTCACGATCTGGCGACGGATACTTTCTGGCGAAGCAGCAGATTTCGAAGGCAAATATCTTTCTTCCCACGGCCGCGGCCTCTCCTTCCCTCCAGTCCAGTCGCCGCATCCGCCAATTTGGTTCGGCGGCTCTTCAGACGCTGGCATCGACGTTGCCGCGCGGCATGCGGATGTCTATCTGAGCTGGGGAGAACCCGTACACCAGCTTGGAGAAAAGCTCAGCCGCGTACGGGCACGCGCTCTTTCCCAGGGCCGCAGGATTCGTTTCGGCCTGCGCATTCATCTGATCGTACGTGAGACCGAAGAAAAGGCCTGGGCTGCCGCGGACGACCTTATCAGCCGGATCACAGACGATCAGATCGCCGCAGCCCAGAACGAGTTCCTCAATGTTTCGCAATCCGTCGGACAAAAGCGGATGTCGGCGCTGCATGGCGGACGCCGTGACAAGCTGGTCGTCGGCCCCAACCTATGGGCTGGTCTTGGTCTGGTACGGGGCGGCGCCGGCACTGCGCTCGTCGGAAGCCCAGAGAATGTCGCTGCCCGCCTCAGGGAATACCAGGCAATCGGGATCGACACGATTATCGGTTCGGGATATCCGCATCTTGAAGAGGCGTTCAGTGTGGCGGAATTGCTTTTCCCCCAACTCGGGGTCACAGGCGAAAGCGCACACACTGTCGGCGCTGACAACCAGACCTTCGAAAGCGGTGTGAGACCCAAGCGCACGGCCTGAAATCATGAATGGTGTCGACGACCTTTGACGGAACCGATGCACGGGCCGGCAAAGGCGTCGCCTCGTTTATGCGGCTGTTGACAGCGCGGCAGCCGTCGATCAGCCTTAGCTAACGCCGATTGGGATTTAAACTCCAAGCCTTGCTCGGGTTGGTCGCGGGCGCGTTGCTGAGCTGGAGGAGTCGATGGCAAAACACAGGATCTATACGACGAGCTTCGCCAGCGTCTATCCTCACTATGTTGCCAAAGCCGAGAAAAAGGGACACACAAAGGCAGAGGTCGACCAGATCATCACTTGGTTGACTGGTTATGACGCGCCGGCATTACAAACTCAGCTTGAACAACAAACCGATTTTGAAACTTTCTTTGCCGAGGCCCCGCATCCCAATCCTTTGAGAACCTTGATCACGGGCGTGGTTTGCGGTGTCCGCGTGGAGAATATCGAGGAGCCAACCATGCGGGAAATCCGCTACCTCGATAAGCTCATTGACGAATTGGCTCGCGGAAAAGCCATGGATCGCATTTTTCGAGAGAATTAGTTCCGGACGATCGATCCTTTTCCGTGTTCGCTGATTGCCCATACCGGTGACGCCAAATGGCACAACCCAAGTTGGGTTTGGGCGGCCACGCCTCTGCATCGCAGTGGACTCCCTCAGCCGCCTTTCTGACAGATCAATAACCTTGCGGTGCCGCACCAACTGCGGCGGGAACGCGGGCGGCTTCACCACGGTGTATGCGAACACAAGAAGTTCATCGCACCATAAAATAGTAATCTGTTGACAGTCTTCAATTTGCTCCCTACCTTCCCTGCAGTGGCCAAAGGAGCGGCAACACGTTGCCGCCAACACTTGGGAGGTGTGATGGCATTTCTGGAACTCGACGGTTTGACGAAGAGCTATGGTAGTCTGACAGTCGTAAAAGGCGTGAATTTGTCAGTCGACCAAGGCAAGCTGGTTTGCCTGCTTGGCCCATCCGGCTGCGGCAAAACCACGACCTTGCGCCTTATCGCAGGATTTGCTCCAGCGAATGGCGGAGAAATACGCGTCGGCGGCAAGGTGGTCTCTTCTTCGCGCGGTACCGTCCCGCCC
The DNA here is from genome assembly GCF_013327855.1 of Phyllobacterium pellucidum. GTDB lineage: Bacteria > Pseudomonadota > Alphaproteobacteria > Rhizobiales > Rhizobiaceae > Phyllobacterium > Phyllobacterium pellucidum. The sequence goes on from NZ_JABUMX010000005.1 coordinate 78,974, forward strand.
GAAGCCCGCAACATGTCTATGATCTTCCAGAGCTATGCGCTCTGGCCGCACATGACAGTCTTTGAAAACGTGGCTTACGGCTTGAAATTGCGCCGGATGCCGCAATCTCAAGTCACTGAGCTCGTCCGCACCATACTCACCGCCACTCAGCTTATTCAGCTTGCGGACCGCTATCCTGGCGAATTGTCCGGAGGGCAGCAGCAACGTGTGTCGTTGGCGCGGGCATTGGTGATCAAACCCGAAATACTGCTGCTCGACGAGCCCCTGTCCAATCTCGACGCCAATTTGCGCGAGGAGATGCGCTTCGAAATACGCAGGCTCCATGACGAATTCCGCTACACGACTGTCTACGTTACCCACGATCAGGCCGAAGCAATGACCACGGCAGACATTATCGTGGTGATGAATGACGGGCGCATAGAGCAGTCAGGGTCCCCCGAGGACATCTACGAGCGTCCCGCGACTGAATTTGTGGCGAGGTTTATCGGCGGGACCAATATCCTCAGCGGAACGCGGAACGACAAGGAAAGCGTCCTGTGTCAGTCCGGCCTTGTGCTGCGCTGTGGCAACGGGACGGCTGACGGCACCACAAAGACAGCGGTTTCGATCCGCCACCACGACATTGAACTCTCGACCAAGCCGAACGGTGCCAACACCAACACGACAATTGGCACGGTTACTCGGCAGATCTATCTCGGTTCGCACCGGGATTACCTCGTTTCCATCGCCGGTGGAGAAATGGTGCGCACCGTCGCGCCAGTCAACGTCGCGATCCCGGTCGGCCAGGAGGTATGGCTGCATTTCCCGCCAGAGAAATGCCGGGCGCTCGCGCAATAAGGGAGGAACTACGCATGTGGAAGAAAGCGCTGTCTGCCGCGCTGTTCGCTTCGGGGCTCGCGGTATCGTCCGCGGCCTTTGCCGAGGCGCCAGCCCCCTATCAGATTACGCCAGAACTGGAGGCTGCCGCCAAAGCCGAGGGCAAGGTCGTGTTCTATACGGCCACCGACGTTGCGGTCGCCGAGAAATTAGCTGAGCAATTCAAGACCAAATACCCGGGCATCGATGTCCAGGTGGAACGCGCCGGATCGGAACGAGTCTTCCAGCGTATCGGCCAAGAATATTCGACCGGCATCTACAATGCCGACGTGATCGAAACATCCGACGCTGTGCATTTCGAATATTTCAAACGCCAGGGCTGGCTCACCCCCATGGTGCCGCAGGAAGTCGCGGATAAATGGCCGGCGGACGAACGTGACCCCGATGGCAATTTTGCCGCCTATCGCGCGCATCTTTCCGTCCTTGCATACCGCTCCGACCTTATGAAAGAGGAAGAGGCGCCGAAAACGTGGGAAGACCTGCTCGACCCGCGCTTCAAGGACAAGATGGTGAAGGCGCATCCGGGCTATAGCGGCACCGTGATGACCTCAACCTTCGTACTCAGCCAGCTTCTCGGCTGGGAATATTTCGAGAAGCTTGGCAAGCAGAACATCATGCAGGTCCAGTCCTCGACCGAGCCGCCGAAGAAGCTTGCGCAGGGCGAACGTGCTCTCGAGGTGGATGGCAATGAATACAACGTCTTTCGTTTGATCGATGAAGGCAAGCCGATCAAGATCATCTATCCGGACGAGGGCACGCCGCTGGCGGTCGGAAATGCGGCCGTTCTCAAGCAGGCACCGCATCCCAATGCTGCCAAGCTGTTCTATGCCTATCTGTTCTCGCTCGATGCGCAGCAGCTCAACAGCGATTTCGGCGGCTTGAGATCCTTCCATCCCGATGTGAAGGAAAAGGAGGGGCGCACCCCGCTATCCAAGATCAAGATCCTTCATTCTGATCCGGCAAAACTCGAGCCTGAGATCCAGACTATCAAATCCAACTACGAAAAGTATTTCGGGACATAATTGATCATGACCAGTATCGCTCAGGTTCAGGGTCGGCGCAGCGGCATCGACCTTTCATGGCCAACTTTCGCTCTGTTATCCCTCATCCTGAGCGTTCTGGTACTCCTGCCACTGTTCTGGCTCGCCTTCTACAGCTTTCGTAGCGATACGGGTGGAGGGGCGACGCTCGACAATTTCATCGCACTCGTCGCCGATCCGACCTTGCTTCGGGCATATGGGCTGGCGATTGCCATGGCGCTCGGCGTGGGACTGCTGTCCTGCGTCGTTGCCACGCCAATGGCCTGGCTGGTGGCAAGAACGGATCTGCCCGGCCGGCGCATCATCCGCATGCTGGTGACTGCATCGTTCGTTACACCGCCATTTCTCGGCGCCATCGCCTATGAGATTCTTGCCGCGCCCAATAGCGGGCTTGTGAACATCATCTACCGGAGTGTGTTTCGCCTCGATTCATCCCAGTATCTGGTGAACATCTACACGTTCGGCGGCCTGATCTTCGCCATTGCCTGCTTCACGTTTCCATACGTCTTTACCCTTGTTGCCAACGCGCTCGACAAGGTCCCGTCGGATCTCGAGGATGCGTCCTCGATCCTTGGTGGCAAATCCATGACCACATTGCGCAAGGTGACGATTCCACTGGTATTGCCGGCAATGCTCGCGGGGACATTGATCGCCATCCTGCAGGCCCTGACCATGTTCGGCTCGCCGGCCATCCTGGCGCTTCCCGCAGGATTTCACGTGATCACTACGAAGATCTGGAGCCTGTTTCAGTTTCCGCCCCGTCTCGGTCTCGCAGCTGCGGCGGCATTGCCGCTGCTGATCATCACCATCATTCTTTTGCGCGCGCAGAAGTCGATTCTCGGCCGGAAGGGATACACCGTTCTCGGCGGCAAGAGCGGAACCCCGCGGGTAACGGAACTCGGGCGCTGGAAATGGGCCGCCATTTTATTCGTGTTCTCGATCCTCAGCCTGACGATCCTCCTGCCCTACCTTGCCATCCTCAAAACGGCCTTTACGGGCACGGTGGGCGACCCGATCAATCTTTCAACGCTGACCCTTAGTCACTGGAGATTCGTGCTGTTCGAGTTTTCGGCGACGCAGCTTGCTCTGCGCAACACGTTCCTTCTTGGCTTCCTAACGGCGACGGCAGTGACCGCTATTGCTCTGATCGTGTCGTACCTCGTTACGCGCCGTTCAGTGCCGGGTTCCCGCTTCCTGGGTGTCCTTGCGACGGCGCCGGTGGCGATCCCGGGGATCGTGCTGGGCGTCGGCCTGTTCCTTAGCTATGCCAACCCGACATTCCAGCTTTATGGGACCATCTGGATCCTGTTGATCGCCTTCATGACCATCGAATTGCCCGCAGGATACCAGCAGATGTCATCTGCCTTTTCGGGAGTTCACCCGGAGCTCGAGGAAGCGGGGCGCATCATGGGCGCTTCACGGTTGCGCACCCTGTGGGACATCACGGCACCGTTGCTGCGTACGAGCGTGGTGGCTGCCTGGTGTTTCGTTTTCGTCGGCACCATTCGCGAACTCTCGGCAACGATTTTGCTGACCACTGCCAATACCAAGCTGGTTTCGGTCATCATCTACGATCTCAACGAGAGCGGTGATCTCGGAGCGATCTGCGTTCTCGGCATTATCCTGCTCGCCGCCTCCTTCGCCGTCGTTTTCGTGGCCAACCGGGTGCCGGTGCTCGGGGGATCGCAAATGAATGCGCGGGGTTAAGGCGTATCGTGTGCTAAAATCGCGGTGGACCCCGCCATCGAGCAGGGTCGCCAACCTAAGCATTTGCTGCTAAACGAAAGCTTGGGAGCAAAACTCGAAAGGACTGAGTTTGGACCCGTTTCATAGACCCGTCACGATGGCTTGCTCATGACCGACACAACGAACGCACCACAGAATTTGTCCGCGATCGATTTTCTCCGCACCCGCTCGCTTGCAAATGTGGTCCAGGCCGAGATCGAGCGTATGATCATCGACGGCGAACTCAAGCCCAACGAACGGGTCAACGAAAATGGCCTCTCCCAACGCCTGGGCGTAAGCCGGGGGCCAATCCGCGAAGCTTGCAGCGCGCTCGCGGCGATGGGACTCATCGAAATCATCCCCAATCGGGGGTTCTTCATTCGCGCGCTGACCAATGACGAAGCGCAGGACCTTTCGGAGGCGCGCGCCGGGGTTTTCGGATGCATGGCGATGATCCTTGCCGAGCGCATAACCGACGCCCAGATCGGGATTCTGAGAGCGCTCCTTGCCCGGATGGACGAGATTGTCAAACTTGGCGACGTTCACGTCTACTATCCGGTCAACCTCGAATTTCACAAGCAGATCACCCACATGGCCGGCAATAACCGGCTGGAGCTTATTTATCAGAGCTTTGTGCGCGAATTGCACATTCAGCGGTACCGTGCGCTATCGAGCCACGATGTGCTGCATATTTCAAACGAGGAGCATCGCGCCATTGTCGATGCGCTCGAAGCACGCGACCCGATACGCAGCCTGATTGCGGCGCGTACGCATATTCTGAACGGCATCGTCCGCACCCGCCGCGCCGGCCAGCCGACAGGGACCTAAGGACCGCGTTTCTCAAAAATCCCTTCCCAGACCGCACGTTTGGTCAAGTGAACGCTTGCTTAGCTTTTGTCCGATTTCTCAAGCTTCCTGCCAACATAAAACTGTTGACAATTAACAATCTCACCAGCATGGTCAAAACTCGAATTGCCGCAAGGCAGCGCCAAAAGAGGATTGAGCATGAACCAGAATAATCAGGCAGATGCCGAACTGACGAAGTACGTTGCCAATTTTGTTGTCGAGACGAAGTTTGACGACCTTTCGAGCGAAGTTATCGAGCTCGGCAAGAAATCGATACTTGATGGTTTCGGCCTGGCCCTCTCCGGTTCAGTCGCGAGGAGCGGCGAATTGGTTCGCCAGCACCTGGATGACCTTGGCCTCGCCGATGGCGCGGCAACGGTGATCGGTGGCGGCCGGAAGGTCGCACCTCGCTTTGCGGCCTTCGCCAATGGCGTCGGCATCCATGCCGACGACTATGACGACACGCAACTCGCCGTGGCTAAGGATCGTGTCTACGGTCTGTTGACGCATCCCACCGCACCGGCATTGCCGGCGGCACTCGCGGTAGCCGAACTCGTCAATGGCACGGGCAAGGATTTGATGCTCGCCTATCACCTCGGCGTGGAAGTCGAATGCAAGATCGCAGAGGCAATTGCTCCCCGGCACTATCAGACGGGGTTTCACGCCACTGCGACCTGCGGAACCTTTGCGGCGGCGGCGGCAAGCGCGCGGCTTATGGGCTTCGACGTGCCGACCACGCAACGCGCCCTGTCGATCGCGGGGAGCCAGTCCGCCGGACTGCGCGAGAATTTCGGAACCATGACCAAGCCCTTCCACGCGGGCCGTTCCTCCGAAAGCGGCGTCGCGGCGGCGCAGTTTGCGTCCTATGGCTGGACGGCCGCTGCGCGTATTCTCGAGGCGCCCCGGGGGTTCTTCTCAGCTGCCGGCGGCGGATACGACCAGAATGCGATCCTTAACAAGCTCGGTGCCCCGTGGACATTCGCGAGCCCCGGCATCTCTATCAAGCCGCACCCTTCAGGCTCGCTCACCCATCCCGGAATGACCGAGATGCTACGGCTGATCAAGGAGCATGACATCCGGGCCGAAGATGTGGAACGCGTTCGTATCGGCACGAATTCCAACATGCCGAACGCCCTTATCCACCACAGGCCGAAGGATGAATTGCAGGCAAAATTCTCGATGGAATTCTGCATGGCAATCCTCTTGCTCGACGGTCGTGCGGGTCTTAACGAGTTCACAGATGCAGCCGTCGAACGCGACGACGTCAAGGCAATGATCGAGAAGGTCGACTTCGTCATCGATGACGAAGCCGAGGCAGCGGGCTACCATCTGATGACGACATTGATCGACATCCATCTCAAGGACGGACGCAAAATTTCCGGACGCGCGGATTTCGGCAAGGGCAGCCCTGCTTTCCCCATGAGCTACGATGAAGTCGCCTATAAATTCCGCGAGAATGCCGAATTTGCCGGCATGGCACGGGCAAGGGCAGACGAGATCGTTGAACTGGTCCGCGGCCTGGAACGGCTGGCGTCATTGGACGATCTGACATCGCGCCTGATTTCGGTCGGCTGACAAACGGCCCGGAATGCCCGATTCAGGAACCCTTTGGCGTGGGCAAGGTCCAAAACTCTTCGACCGCGCTCCCGCCCGGGTCGCTCTGGCGCTGCTTATCGGCGTATTGGGGGCAATCGCTGCCAGGATGGTTGCGATGCCCCTGCCCTATCTTCTCGGTCCGCTGCTGACGTGCGCTGGCGCGTCCATACTCAGCGCGCCGATCTCGCCCGTACCCTATGGCCGCGAACTTGGACAGGTTGCTGTGGGACTTGCCATCGGCTTGCGGTTCATCCCTACGGTCGTCATCGCCATCATCGCCATGCTGCCATTCATGCTGGCGGCAACGATCCTGATGATCATCGCGACCATGATTGCCGCGTTCATGATCAGCAAACTCGCCGCGCTCGACCTTAGGACCTCGTTCTTTGCCACCGCGGCTGCGGGCTTGGCCGAGATGGCCGTGGTTGCCCATCAGAAGGGCGCCGACAGCGACACGGTGGCGGTCGTCCACCTTATTCGCGTGACATCGATCGTAACGGTCGTGCCGTTCCTCGTCACCATTTTCGGGGAAGATGGCGGCATCACCACGGTGCCAATACCGTTCCGGGCCGAGGCAATGCCACTTGTTGCGCTCTACATCCTGGCTGCCGTTGCGGGGTATTTGGCGAGCCCCTGGAAGATCCCCAATACCTGGCTGCTGGTTCCTGCGCTCGTCGGCGGACTCGTGGCGGGCTTCGGGTTCGGCCCCTTTGCCGTCCCTTCGACTGTCCTTGTCATCGCGCAAGTCGTCATCGGAATCTGGCTGGGCTGCCGCTTTCGCCGTTCCTTGCTTGGGCGCTTGTCCAGGGTGACGTTCTCTGCATTTGCAACTACGGCATTTCTGCTTGCGGTCGCCATGGGCCTGGCCTGGCTGCTTTCGGCGGCAACGGGCCTTTCCTTTGTCACCAGTCTCCTCGCTGTTGCCCCCGCGGGCGTAACCGAAATGGTGCTGACGGCAACGGCAATGCACCTCGACACGACAACCGTGACAGCATTCCAGATCACACGAATAGCGGTCGTCATGACCACGATCCTCATCAGCTTTCGAATATTTGAACACCTTGCGCGTCGCTTCGGCGCCGCATCTGAATGAAAGGACTGCACAGATGACTGCCCATCTCGTAATCGGGATACTGAACGGCGATGATATTGGCCATGAAATCGTCCCGGCAGCGGTCGAAGTCACCCGCGCCGCCGCGGCGAGGACCGGCCTCGAGATCGACTGGCGTCCGATGCCAATCGGACGCAGCGCGCTGGATACGCACGGCTCGACCTTTCCCGAAGGCACCATGGAGACCCTCGCCAAGATGGACGGCTTCATTCTGGGTCCGATCGGACACCAGGCCTATCCGAAGGTTCCGGGGGCGATCAATCCGCATCCGATCATGCGCAAGGGGTTCAATCTGTTTGCCAATGTCCGGCCTACAAAATCCTTTCCAGGGCTGGGCGCCATTCACGAGGGCATCGACCTTGTAATCGTGCGGGAAAACAATGAAGGTTTCCAGCCGGACCGCAATGTGGTGGCAGGTTCCGGCGAATTCCGGCCGACCGAAGATGTCACCATCTCGGTCCGGGTCATCACGCGTGTCGGTTCAGCACGGGTGGCCCGCGCGGCATTGGAGATTGCGCAGCAGCGCAAGAAGCGCCTGACGCTCGTTCACAAGAACACCGTGTTCAAACTTGGCTGCGGTATGTTCGTCGAGGAATGCCATCGGGTGGCCAAGGAATTTCCGGACGTCACAGTCGACGAGGTCATCGTCGACACGATGGCAATGCGTCTTATTCGCGATCCGCAAAGCTTTGATGTAATCGTCACGACAAACATGTTCGGTGACATCCTGACGGATGAAGCGGCCGGTCTCGTCGGCGGTCTCGGCATGGCGCCCGGCCTTTGCATTGGCGAAGGCAATCTGGCCATGGCGCAGGCCACTCACGGGTCAGCGCCCGACATTGCCGGAAAGGGTATTGCCAATCCCTTTGCGATGATCGAATCCGCCCGCATGATGATCGAATGGCTCGGGCACAATCGCGGGATAGCGAAGGCTGTCGAGGCGGCATCGATCATGGAGCGGGCAATCGCCGTTGCGTTGGCTAATCCCGCCACCCGCACGCGCGATATCCGGGGAACTGCCGATACCGCCGGCATGACTCGAGGCATACTGGCGGCAATCGGTTAAGGGCCGCCCGCCCTCACCGCTCACGTAAGGTGGGCGGGAGGGCGGCGATGCTCAGGCGGCAAAAGGCAGCGGCTCTTCCCCGATAAAGAATTTGCCGAACGCATCATAGACAATGTCCGGCCGTTGCTCGGCGGGATAATGCCCGGTCGGGATTGCCCAGCCGCGCAAATCAGGAGCCCATGGTTTCCAGGCTTCAAGCGGTTTAAAGTGTCGCCCGCAATGGCTGTTTGAGCCCCACAGCACCAGGACAGGACAATCGATCGTCTTCTTGCCGAAATCGGCGGTATCCATTGCAAGGTCAACGCTGACCGTGGCCCGGTAATCCTCACATACAGCATGTATCTGTTCAGGCGTGGTGCAGCGCTTGTACTCGGCCATTGCTTCGGGGGAGAATATTTCGAGGCCCACACCCTTCTTGTTGAGTTTGTAATCGATATAATAAGCGAGATCGGCCGTGAGCAGCTTTTCGGGAAATGGCGCCTTCTGCGCCATGAAAAACCAATGATAGGCCTCGATACCCCACCCCAGCGTCACATTTGTCAGCGCATGATGGGTTGGCACGATATCGAGAGCCGCCAGGCGCTCGATACGATCGGGATAGTCCAAGCCCATTCGAAAAGCGACACGCGCTCCGCGGTCGTGACCGGCCACCTGAAACCTGTCGAACCCCAGCTTCGACATGATTTCCGCATTATCCTCGCCCATTGCCCTGAACGAATAGCCAGAGTGGTCCTCACCCCCATCCGGTTTCGAGCTGTCGCCGTAGCCGCGCAGGTCGGGAGCCACAACGGTAAACCGCCTGGCAAGTGCCGGTGCTATCCTGTGCCAGCTCACATGTGTCAGCGGATTGCCGTGCAGGAGCAGTAGCGGCGGACCCTCACCGCCAATCGCGACGTTGATTTCGGCGCCGGCCGTTGGGATGCGCTCATAGCGAAAGCCGTGCATGAGCTTTCCCTTTTCTTCAGCGAATGGCGGCATTGCGGATATCGGTTCGATCGGCGCCATAATATGTCTCCTTGCTTTGGTCCAGACGAGCATATGCTTTCAGGTACAGGAACTCATGCCCTTTTTGGTAAATTGTCAACAGTTTGTAATTGACAATCTTGCGAATATTCGGCATCGGAGTATCTTGGGAGCGCAGCAGCGGGAGTTATTTTCATGAGGACACATCAGATAGCGGCCATTCCTGGGGACGGAATTGGCAAGGAAGTGGTCGCCGCCGGCCTGCGCGTTCTCGATGCAAGTGCCCGCCGCGACGGCAACTTTCAGGCTGCGATCACAGAGTTTCCGTGGGGATCGGACTTCTACAAACAACATGGTCATCTCATGCCTGATGACGGCATCGAGCACCTGAAGAGATTCGACGCTATTTATTTCGGGGCTGTCGGTGCCCCCGACGTGCCGGATCACCTGACCCTATGGGGTCTGCGTCTCGCCATATGCCAGCCGTTCGACCAATATGCCAACGTCCGCCCGACGAGGATCCTGCCGGGGATCGAAAGTCCGCTGCGTGGCGTAACAGCCAAGGACCTCGACTGGGTCATCGTCCGTGAAAACTCGGAAGGCGAATATGCCGGCCAGGGCGGTCGCTCGCATCGGGGGCTGCCGGAAGAAATCGCTACGGAAGTCTCGATCTTCACCCGCGTCGGCGTTACCCGCATCATGCGCTTTGCTTTCGAACTCGCGCAGTCGCGGCCGCGAAAGCTGCTCACCGTCGTCACCAAATCCAATGCACAGCGACACGGCATGGTATTGTGGGATGAAATCGCCAAGGACGTTGCAGCTGAATTTCCCGACGTGACCTGGGACAAGATGCTCGTCGATGCAATGACGGTGCGCATGACGCTCAATCCTGCCTCTCTCGATACGATCGTCGCGACCAATCTTCATGCCGATATTCTTTCCGATCTCGCCGCAGCCCTTGCCGGATCGATCGGCATTGCACCCACAGCAAACCTTAATCCGGAACGGCAATACCCCTCGATGTTCGAGCCGATCCATGGTTCGGCGTTCGATATCACCGGCAAGGGGATCGCCAATCCGGTTGGAACCTTCTGGTCAGCCGTGATGATGCTCGAACACCTTGGCGAAACGGCAGCAGCTGCACGCCTGATGCGCGCAATCGAACGCGTGACCGCCGACCCGTCATTGCACACACCGGACCTGCGCGGCAGCGCGACCACGGACATGGTCACCGAAGCGGTCTGCGCTGCCATCCTTGGCGACAACGAATAAGGACGCATTCTCATGACTGCAAACAGCTTCAGGATTGCCGTTATTGCCGGCGACGGCATCGGCAAGGAAGTCATGCCGGAGGGACTACGTGTCCTTAAGGCGGTCGCTGAAAGGTTCGACCTCGATCTCAGATTTGACAGCTTCGACTTCGCCTCGTGCGACTATTACGCCGAGCATGGCCGCATGATGCCGGAGAACTGGAAGGAACTCATTGGCGGGCACGATGCCATTTACTTCGGTGCTGTTGGCTGGCCTGAGACGGTTCCCGATCATATCTCTCTATGGGGCTCGCTTCTGCAGTTTCGCCGGGAGTTCGACCAGTATGTGAATTTGCGGCCCGTCCGCCTGATGCCCGGCGTGCCGTCCCCGCTGGCCGGACGAGAGCCCGGCGATATTGACTTCTTCGTGGTTCGCGAGAACACCGAGGGCGAGTATTCCTCCATCGGCGGCAAGATGTATCCGGGAACCGAGCGCGAGATCGTCGTGCAGGAAACGGTGATGAGCCGGGTCGGCATCGACCGCATTCTCCGTTTTGCCTTTGAGCTTGCCCAAAGCCGTACCGAGAAGCATCTGACGTCCGCGACAAAATCCAATGGCATTTCGATCACCATGCCCTACTGGGATGAGCGCGTCGAAGAGATGGCCAAGAGCTATGGCGACGTGCGCTGGGACAAGTATCACATCGATATCCTTTGCGCGCATTTCGTGCTCAATCCGGATCGCTTCGATGTGGTCGTGGCCTCCAATCTCTTCGGCGACATTCTCTCAGATCTCGGTCCCGCCTGTACGGGGACCATTGGAATTGCGCCATCCGGCAACATCAATCCGGAACGCCTGTTCCCCTCGCTCTTCGAACCTGTCCATGGTTCGGCGCCGGATATCGCCGGCAAGGGCATCGCCAATCCGATCGGCCAGATATGGGCGGGCGCCATGATGCTCGATCATCTGGGTCATCCACAGGCGGCAGCGGCAATCGTGACGGCAATAGAAGGCGTCCTGATGGATCCGGCGCTGCGTACGGGAGATCTGGGCGGACGAGCCGACACCATCACCTGCGGTCGTGCGATCGCCGAGGCCGTACGGCTGCCCGAAGAACAGATGAGGAAACCATGAACAGCGAACGTCCCGTCATCGCGCTCACCGCTGGCGACTGTACCGGCATCGGACCCGAGCAGACCGCTCGCATCCTGCATGACCAGCGCATGGCCGATGTGGCCCGCATCGTTGTCGTGGGCGACGCTCGCACCCTCGATCTCGGAAAACGGCAGGCCGGCGTATCTTTTGCATATCGAAGCTACCAGTCTCCGGCTTCCGTCGACTGGTCCGATAGCGCCGTGCCGCTGATCGACCTCGGCAACACCGATCCCTCGCTCTATGAGCCGGGCGTAGCAAGCGCCGAATCCGGCCGATTGACCGGAGACACGCTGGCGCGTGCGATCGACTTCGCGGTGGCAGGCGAGGTCGATGCGGTAACCTTTGCTCCGCTGAACAAGCGGGCCATGTACGATGGCGGCTGGAAATTCCCTGACGAACACAAGATGTTCGCCCATCTCCTCGGTCATCACAGCTACTTCAGCGAGATGAACGTGCTCGACGGTCAATGGATGTCCCGTGTTACCTCGCACGTCTCGTTGCGCCAAGCCGTCGACCAGATCACGCGACCGGCGATCGAGGAGGCGATCGTCCTTGCCACGACCATGATGCGCAAGGCCGGTATAGCAAAACCCCGTCTTGCGGTCGCAGCGCTTAATCCGCATGCCGGAGAGAACGGTCTATTCGGTACGGACGAGATCGAAATTATCCGTCCAGCCGTAGAGGCCATGGCCGCCAAGGGCATTGACTGCAAGGGGCCGTTTCCATCCGATACGGTCTATCTGAAGGCCTTTGCGGGAGAATTTGATGGGGTTCTCGCCATGTATCACGATCAGGGGCAGATCGCGACGAAGATGCGGGGCTTCAACCGGGGCGTAACGGTCACGGCGGGGCTCGATACGGTGTTTACGACGCCTGCGCACGGCACGGCATTCGATATCGTCGGCAAGGGAATTGCCGATACCGGCGCTTTCGAAAACGCAATCAAGCTCGCAAGCCAATTGGCGCGCTTCAAGCAGCTTGATTCCTAAGGTTCAAAACCCGGTTGCGGCGAGCGCAGCGACCAGGCCGCCGAGAACCAGCACGCCGAGCACCGGAAATCTCGGCATCCACAGGAAGATGGCGGCGGCGAGGCCAATGATGGCAATGGCCGATGGTCCGCCGTGCGACAGCCGGAACAGCGAGATGATTCCGGCGATGATCAGTCCAATGCCTACAGGAGCCAGTCCCTCGCGCATGGCACGGTGCCAGCGTTTCTGACGATGGTTGTTGGTCAATTTGAACACCGCATAGCACAGCATCGAAGACGGCACGAACAGCGCGAGCGTCGCTATTACCGCGCCCAGCCAACCCGCCACCCGCCAGCCGATGACGGTTGCCAGCATCATACCCGGACCCGGTGCCGCACGCGACACGGCAAAAAGATCGAGGAACTCCCGGGAACTCACCCAACCATGAACGGTCACGGCTTCGTGCTGGATACCCGCCACGATGGCGCTGCCGCCCCCGATTGAAGTCAGGGAAAACGGGATGAACACGAGGGCTATGGCAACGAGTGTGTCGAACCGCACGATCACGCCCTGCGCCAAGACAGAGCGACGCTGATTGGCGCCAGCACAAGCACCACCGGTATCAGCGGCATCTCAAGCACTCCAACGAGGAATGCGGTGACAACAACGATTGCGACCGACGGAGGAAAGCGCATGGCCCGCCGAAGGCCGTGGATGCACATGACGACCAGCAAACCCATCGCCGCAAAGGCCACTCCGTCGGAGATGGCGGGAAGCAATGCAAAGCCTGCCAAAGCATCGAACACCTGACAAAGCGCAATGACGGCGAAGAAGGGGCCTACGAGGAAGCCAACGACGCAACTAAGCGCTCCGATGGGGCCGCGAAGTTGTTCGCCCATGCAAATGACCAAATTGACCACATTCGCGCCAGGCAACATCTGTGAGATAGCAAGACTGCTGGCGAAGTCATCTTCATCGATCCAGCGCTGTTGCAGCACGAACCCCTGATACAGCCAGCCGGTCAGGCCGCCGCCAAAGCTCAATATGCCTATCTTGAAGCAGAGGAGGAAAAGCGAACGCAGGCGCGGCGGCGGCAAGGAATGGGAAAGATCTGACACGGGCAATGCCGTCCTTTCACTGAGACCCTCAGGAGGGTGGACCGCCCATGGATCAAGCCTGTATTCGAATCCAACACACCCCTGGCGGATCAGGGTAAGAAAGCGCCGCCGTTGACGTGCAGCGTCTGGCCGGTCACAAACCGCGCGGGCTCACTCGCGAAATACATGACCGCAGCTGCAACTTCTTCAGGCGTTCCGCGCCTTCCCACAAGCGTGCGCGTGGTGTTGTGGTGCGCCGGCTCACCGCCCGACGAGGCATGCACGCGGTTCGTATCGATCATTCCCGGAGAAACCAGGTTCACCGTTACTCCACGCGGTCCAAGTTCATGGGCCAGCGCCTTGGTGAAACCGTCGAGCCCGGCCTTGGCCGATATGACATGGGCGCGGTGCACCGCACCGGTGTAAGCCGTCAATCCGCCAATGTTTATGATGGTACCCCTTCCGCCGGAGAGTAAATGAGGGATCGCCGCGCGGCTCATGAGGAACGCGCCATCGAGTGTCACGCTCATCACTTCCCGCCAATCCTCGAACGACAAGGCTTCAATGGGTGCTTCACGCCGTATGGCGGCATTGTTGACGAGGATGTCGAGGCGCCCGAGCTGTTCGGCCGCAAGCCCGACGAGGCGGTCGGCATCGGCTTCATTCGCCACATCGCCAAGAAGGACGACGGCGCGGCTGCCCCGTTGCTCGACCTCACGCGCAACAGCCTCCGCCGCCGCCTGATCCGATCTGGCCACAATGGCGATCCCGGCGCCGGCGTCAGCCAGGGCAAGGGCGATCGCCCGACCGATATTGCGCGAGGCACCGGTTACCAGCGCCACCTGTCCGTCGAGTTCCCGCCGCGTTGTTTGATCCGCGTTCATGCGCGTGCTCCCGCCAGATCGATAGGACCGCCAGCCGCGATTTGTTCGAGGGATGCGCGCAGCGCCGCAATGCTGCGCTCCCGCAGGCCGCCAAAGCGCAAATTCGCTTCGAACTTGCTCTCCATCTCGGCGTCAGGCAAGGGTTCGCGCGCTCCGCCGCGCATATAGGGCTGGTGGAATTCATGAATCGTGCCGTCTTTCAAAACCGCCTTGAGATGGCCGGTAAAGTTCGACGGATAGGGATCGGCCGGATTGATTTCATACGAGATCTTGGCTGCCAGCGCTCGGATCGCGGCATCGCGCACCCGCTCATCGGTAAACTGCCCGAGCCCGGCCTCCCCGTCCAGGAATCCGACTGCCATGCAATAGGGTGTCGAAAACTTGCCGGCATACCCATTCGGCGGCCTTTGTTTTTCGGCCAATGGCTCCCATAGACGATGAACCGTGCCCTCCCCGACCTTGCAGACGATGGATGCTATCTCCTCGGCCCCGATACCGAGCGCTGCCAGCTTCTTGGCGCAGTCTATGAAGGGTTGGGTCATGGTTCCGCAGGCGTAGGGTTTGAATGCAAGCGTCTCGACGATCCACTGCTTGCCCAGCCCCTCCAGCAACGGCATGAAATCGGGTGCCTTGGACGGAGCAAAGGCCCTGTACATTCCATGTGAGCCTTCGAAAACGCTTATGGGACCTGTGAAGCCGGCTTCTGCGAGCAGGGCGGCTCGCACGCCGGCCTGCGCTGCAGCGCCCGCATGCAGACGCTTTGTCGAGCTGCCATCTGCAAGATACTCGATGATGCCGGAAGCAAGGCTGCCCGAAATTCCGAGGGCCCTGCCAATCACGTCGGGCCCTAGCCCCAGCGCTGCACCGACAGCCGCCGCCGCTGCCGGCGCGCCGAATATGGCTGTCGGATGAAAGCCTGCCTTGTGCGTTGCCTGCGGTGCTACCAGGCTCATCCGGCACATGAGTTCGGCGCCCACCGCGATGCCGCGCATGGCGGCGCGACCGTCAAGTCCGCGCCTTTCGGCGATCGCAAGGACCGCGGAGACAACCACCGCGCCGGCATGAATGGGCCCACCTTCGAAGGTGTCGTCGAAATCTTCGCCGTGCGCGGCTGTGCCGTTGACGAGCGCGGCATCGTAAAGCCCAAGCTGGCGTTCATGACCGAAAGCGGTGCAGCTTCCGGCATCCACGGCACTTGCCAGTGCTGCTCCGACATAGTCGGTGCCCCGGGCAGCAACGGCCAGACCGACAATATCGAAGAGGAGCCGCCGGCTGACTGCGTCGACGGCGGCAGGCGGTGTGCATTCCGCGGCAAAACTCGCCAGTCTTGCCGCGACGGGCAACACTGGGGGAACGGTCTGGTTCATGAACGGGCTTCCTCTATTCTGGTCTTGCGGGCGTCGCGCACCTCGCGGCTGAGCGAGAAAACGACGAATATGAGCGCGATGGAAAGCAGCGCCACGGCAATGGGATCCTGAAGAAAGATCATGTGGTCACCCCCCGAAAGCACCAGCGAGCGGCGATAACTCGATTCGACCATATGGCCGAGCACGACGCCAAGAATCATCGGCAGGACCGGGAATCCGGCGATGCGCATAAGAAAGCCGACGAGGCCAAGGG
This sequence comes from Phyllobacterium pellucidum, assembly GCF_013327855.1. Lineage (GTDB taxonomy): Bacteria > Pseudomonadota > Alphaproteobacteria > Rhizobiales > Rhizobiaceae > Phyllobacterium > Phyllobacterium pellucidum. Next base: position 95,172 of record NZ_JABUMX010000005.1, read on the forward strand.
CGAGTGCGATGCCAAGGTCGAACAGGCTGTTGTTCAGCGTGAAAATGCCCGACAGGATAAGCGCGAAGATGAAGCCAGCGCGGTAGGGGCGCGGACGATTGACCAGCCAAATGCAGGCCGGAAGGATGATGATACCGACACCGATTTGCGCAATGATCGCGATGAACGAGCCGACGTAAATGCTGTCGATCACCTGGGCGCTCTGTTCGAACAGGCGCGGTCCAGGAATCAGCCCGTGCATCAATAGGCCGCCAAGCAGGACCGCCGTCGAATTGGAGCTCGGAATGCCGAAGCTGAGAAGCGGGATGAGCGCCGTGCTTGCCACCGTGTTGTTGGCGGCCTCAGGCGCAGCGACGCCCTCCTCGGACCCCTTGCCAAACAAATGCGGTGTCTTCGACCAGCGCTTGGCCTCGTTATAGGACATGAACGCTGCAATCGAACCGCCGCCGCCGGGGGTGAGCCCTTCGAACAGGCCAAGGACGCAGCCGATGAATTGCGAACGCTTGAGCCTGTTCATGACAGCAAGGCTTGGCAACTTGATCTTGATTTTCTGATTGAGCTGCGTCGTGTTGGTCGACCCCGATTGGCTCATCAACTCCGTCAACGCAAAGAGGCCGACCATCACCAGCACCGGTTCGACGCCGCCCAAGAGGTCGGGTATGTCGAAGGTAAAGCGTGTCACGCCGGATATCGGATCGGTGCCGACTGTTGCGATCATCAGGCCGACAGTAGCAGCAGCAAGACCCTTGATGAGCGAGCCTCCGCTCATCGAGGCAATAACGCTGAGGCCAAGGATACCGAGCCCGAAATAGGAGGCAGGCGTAAATGCCAGCGCCAGCCACGACAGTGGCTCCGTTAGCATTATCAGCATTGCGAGGCCGAACAGGCTGCCGATCACCCCTGACATAAGGGAAATGCCCAGCGCTTCGCCGGCTCGCCCCTGGCGATTGAGTTCGTAACCGTCGATCACAGTGGCTGCGGAAGAATTGGTGCCCGGCGTCCTAATTAAAATAGCCGGGATCGAGCCGCCATACTCGGCGCCGATATAGACGCAGGCGAGCAAGGCGATCGCCTGCGCAGGATCCATCGTATAGGTGAACGGCAAAACGAGGGCCATGGTGATGGAAGCCGAAATGCCCGGCAGGGCGCCGCCGAGAATGCCCCAGGTGAGGCCGGCGATGGAAACGAAAATGAGCGGCGTTTCCGTCAGAAGCCTGATTATGTCCATAATCGTCGTCATCAGAATAACCCCTGTACCAGCGAACCTGCGGGCTGGTGGACCCCGAGCAGTTTGACGAAGACAGCCCAGTAGAAAATGCCCCCGCCAATGGCGGCAACCGGTACGACCCAAGTGCGCGGCGCGCCCTCATAAAGCGCGATCCCCCCGATGAGGAGTGCGGTACCGATGACGTAGCCGACGAAAGGCAAAAGGATCACGTAAGCGGCACCGAACAGCAGGAAGCCGACGGCACGCGGAAGACGCGCATCTCTTTCATCGTCATCCGCACCCGCCGCCACCTGCCGTGCCTGGCTTGCGAGCAACGTTCGCCCCATAAGCAGTATTCCGAGGATGGCAAGTACGATGGCAAGCACGTGCGGCAGTCCGGCCGCGCCAACCTCGTCCGACAAAGTGCTGTCGGCGATTTCACCTGCCCAGGCATAGTAGGTACCTGCGCCAGCAAGGAGAACGAGGCCGCTGATAAGGTCTTTTCTCATGGGATCAACCCTTAACGATGATCGACGAGGGGCCAGCCTTTTCGCCAGCCCCCGCGATCAATCTCACTTGATGGCGCCCGTCGATTTCAGAAATTCCTCGGTCGACGTGGCAAAATTGTTGATGAATGCCGGATAGTCCTTTTCGCCGATCAACTGGGGAACGAGCACTTCGGCCGTATAGGCTTTCTTGTATTCCGGATCGGCCAGCAGGTTCTTTATCGCCTCGTCCCAGACCGCCTTGGTGGCATCCGGAACGCCCTTGGGGCCAGCGAGGCCACGGAATTTCACCAGGCTGACGTCGTAGCCCAATTCCTTTACCGTAGGCACATCGGGCTTTTCGGTGATGCGTTCAGGATTGAATGTAGCGAGCAGCGTAATCTTGCCGGCATCGAGCTGCGATCGAAGCTCCTGGATCTCGCCAATGCCGATGTCGAGCGTGCCGTTGAGAACATTGAGCATCATGTCGCCGCCGCCCTCATGGGTGACGATTGCCGGTGTCACGCCCGCGGCGCGCTTCAACTGCTCGGCCGCCTGCCGTTCCAGGGATGCGGGATTGGCTGCGCCCCACCGGCCGCGTTCTTTCTTGGCATGTTCGATCACGTCCTTCAGCGACTTGTAGGGCCCATCCGTACGCGTGTAGATCACTTCGCTGTCGGCGAAGATGTTCACCAGAGGATCCATGTCCTTGTAGGTGCTCTGCGGCTTGCTCATCAAGGATGTGTAGATATAAGTCGGCGTCGTCGCGTAGAAGACGCTCCCGTCGGCTGGCCCGCTCGCAACCCGAGCCATGGCCTTGCCGCCGCTGCCACCCTGGACATTTTCCACGATGAAGGTGGCGTCGATGTACCTGCCGAGATATTTGGTCATTTCGCGCAGGAACACGTCGCTGCCACCGCCGGGACTTGAGTGCGTCACCAGCGTCACCACCTTGTTCGGGTATGGCAGAGGTTCAGCTTGGGCATTTGCGCCGGAAACAATCGCTAGCGTGGCAAGGCCAAGCACTGCCTGGCCGATAGACTTGATGAATGTCATTTCTCTCTCCCATTTAGCTACCGTTTCTCCAGAACGGCTTCCTCAAACTCAGTTCACGGGGCTTTTCCTTCCCCGCTGATCAATTCCATGCAGCGACCGACGTCGGCGCCGGCATCGATATTTCGCACGAGCGCCAGCAATTCTTCCTGCGCTTCACTATCAATGACGCCCTCCGCGCACATGCGAAACTTGTCGTCCAGACCGGCATCGCTGATCGGGTTGGACGGGCCGCCCCGATAGCGCTCGTCAGCCTCCTGCACCAATGTCCGGCCGTCCTTCGTAACCACTTCGATGCGCGACCGTATGCGGTCGTATCCTGCCGCGTCGATAGCCGGATCGTTTATCACGTCGGTTCGTGCCTGAAGATCCTGCATCGCCTCGCCCGCAACAAAGCTGTCTTCGAATTCATGATGGCTTGCCCGCCGGCACAGGATGATCATGGCGAGCAGTGCGGGCATGGAGAACTTCGCCTGAAGATGGTTCTGCGCAATCGGATAGCGGATCGGTTCGATGATATTTTTGCCGGCAAAGAACCTGATGCGCTCTACTTCTTCAGGCTTGAGGTCATGGTCGATCACCAGCTTCAACATCGCATCCATTGATTGATGCGTGAGAATGCCCGACGGGTACGGCTTTATGCTGACGCCGGGCTCGATAATCGTCAAGGGCGCGCCGAATCCCGCTGCTGCCTTGTCCAGATCGAGGCCCTCCCCCATCACCGAGAAGAAACCCCACTGTCCGTCGAGGACTGAAGGGTCCGCCTCAAAGCCGCGTGCGGCAAGCAGGGCTGCGGTCACGCCATTCTCGCAGGCTCGGCCGACATGGAGCGGCTTCGTCATGGTGCCGAAATTGGCGCGTATGCCAGCGGCAAAACTTGCGGCCAATCCGAGCGCGTGTGCGAGCGCGTCGCCTTTCAAGCCGAGGAGTTTCGCGGCAGCCGCCGTCGCCCCGAACGTGCCGACGGTACCGCTGGTGTGGTGACCGCGTCGATAGTGGCGTGGTTTCATCCATTCCGCGATCTTGCATTCGACTTCGAAACCCACCTGGAAAGCGAGCATCAGTTCACGCCCATCCACGATCCCTTCGCGGCTGGCAATGATAAGCGCGGCGGTGAGGGGTGGAACAGACGGATGCGTGAGCAGGCCGTAGACATGGGCCGGATCGTGCGAAACCTGCGTATCATCCCAATCGTGGGCGTGTCCGGCGGTGCCCCAGACGCGCGCGGCCAGGGGGGCCGGAACCTTCTGCGTCCCGGCGCCTGGCAGGGGCGCATCCTCGCGCCCGGCCTGATCCAGTGCATCGCCAATAAGGATTTCAACCGAAGCTTCGCGGCTGCCGGCCAGATACAGGCCCGCCGTATCGACCATGCAACGCCGGCCAATAATGAGCGCCTCTTCCGGCAAATCCGCATAGGTCGTGCGTTCTATGAAACGTATGGCCTGGGCCGTAATGTCGAGTGAGGGAAACACAAATATCTCCAGTGCTATGCAAGGGGGTTTGTCGCCGCCATGAGCCGGCCCTTCGCCGTCTCGACGTGGTTGGCGTGAGCTTTGAAGGCCTGCGCCGGGTCGCGAGCGGCGATGGCATCGACCATTCTGTGATGTTCCAGGTTGGAAGCGTGGATCGCGTCGCCGTGCATCAGGCTGTGGGCCCGGTGGAGCCTGAGCTGCTTGACCAGCGTCAGATACTGCTGAGCCAGAACTTCGTTTCCTGATTGAACGACAATGAATTCATGCAAGACGAAATTAAGCGAGATATAGCGGGCATGGTCATCCGCGCCGATGGCTTCGTCCATGTCCCCGACGAAGCGCCTCAGCCTTGCAATATCATCGTCGGTCGCGCGTTCTGCCAGAACCTTTCCGGCAAGACCGAAGAGCACCGTGCGCACGTCATAAACGTCGGATGCTTCCGCTGCGCTGAGTCGGCGGACGAAGAAGCCCCGGTTGGGGACCTGCTCGATGAGACCTGAAGACTCGAGCGATCGGAGTGCTTCGCGGACGGGTCCGCGGCTGATGCCGAACCGGAAAGCAATCTCCTTTTCATTCAAATGACCGCCAGGCGCTACCTCGCCGTCGAGAATGAATCGTTCGATCTCCTGTTCCAACAGTCCCGGAAGGGACGTGGACCTGAGAATTTCGAAGGCTGTCTGATTCATCCGCCTATTCCTGTTTCAACAGGAGATAGATTGCAGATTGCTTATTGTCAACAATTTATTGCAAACCGCTGCTTCTTGGCATCTTCACGTTTCGCGCAACGTGAAACTTTGACCCAGCCGGATGCTGGGTCTGATCTCGTCTGCGTACCTGAACCCATACGCCGCGCTGTTTCACGGTTAGCGACCGTTGATCCTCACAATCGCATCGGTGTCGTAGAACGCCTGTCGCAGCGGGAACCTAGAGGAACCGGAGAGCGCTTTTATTACCCGGCAAAGCGCATCTCAGGAACGCCCCTGATGCCAAGTCCAGTAATTGCAAACAGGCTGCCACGTAGAACCCCATCGCCCGGAAAGCGCGGTAGCGGCGGCTTTGCCATGGAGGTTACATAAAGAATGTCGAGGTTCGGGCCGCCGAACATGACACTGGTCACTTTTTTCACCGGCATATCAATGACCCGGTCCACCGATCCGTCCGGCCTGTAGCGGATCACCTTCCCGTCATAGACTTGAGCGTTCCACAAGCATCCCTCGGCGTCGACCGTGGAACCGTCGGCAGCACCACCCGTCGATGTGTCGAGTTTCACGAACGTACGGCGATTGGAGACTGTCCCTTTGGCCTGGTCGTAATCATAGGCCCAGATCTCGCCCGACCAGGAATCCGCAAAATAGAATGTACTTCCGTCCGGGCTCCAGCACGGACCGTTCGAAACAATGATGCCCTCATCGAGGGTATGAACGCTCAAATCGGGATCGACCCGGTAAAGCGCGCCATTGGGACCGCTCTCCATCGTGTCCATCGAGCCCGCAACGAAACGGCCCTGCTTGTCCACTTTGCCGTCATTGATGCGATTTTCGTGCTTATCGGGTTCAGGATCGTGAATGAGGTCTACGTCGCCTGTCTTGAAGTCGAGGAGATGAAAGCCCCGGGCGAGTGAGACGATTGCCCCGTTTCCATCCTTGCGCAGCGCCATGGAGCCGATTTTCATCGGCACATCCCAGGCGCGCAGTTCACGCCCGTCGGCGGTAGCCCGGAAAATGCGTCCGTCGAAACTGTCGATCCAGTAGAGTCGTTCCTGGTCCACGTCCCATAGCGGGCCCTCGCCGAGCGTTGTCTTTACGTCTACCACCACTTCTATTTTCATGTCGCTCCCCTATCCTTTGAAACGCGGTTCCGGCAACCCGCGGACACCCAGCCCATGAACCGCAAACATGCAGCCCGCTTCGCGCTCGCGATGGTATTGGTTGTTGAATGGCCGGGCCATCGACGTTACGAACGCAATGTCAAGTTCCGGCCCGCCGAACGTGATGCTTGTGGTCGATTGGACCGGAAGGCCAACGATGCGATCGATAACTCCATTCGGGTCGAAGCGGATCAGGCGCCCGGAATATACTTCGACACTCCACACATACCCTTCGGCATCCACCGTCGCGCCATCCGGATGGCCGCGCAGACCCTCGAAACTCGTGAAGATGCGGCGCGATCCTACAGTGCCGGTCGCCGCGTCGTAAGCATATGCATGGATCTTCCGTGTGCCGGTGTCGGCGAAATAGAGGGTTGCGCCGTCGGGACTGAAGCACGGGCCATTCGAGCAGACGATGCCGGTATCGAGGATGTGAAGCGACAGGTCGGGGTCAAGGCGGTAAAGCGTGCCGATGGGATCCCGCTCCTCGAAATCCATCGAGCCTGCAATAAAGCGGCCCTGGCGATCAACTTTCCCGTCATTCAGCCGCGGACGAAGTTCTCCCGGATGCGTTTCGTGGAGCAGTTCCACTGCTCCAGTTGCGAAGTCCAGCGTGTAAAACCCGTTTCTCAGCGAAACGATCGCTCCGCCCCTGGAGCGCAAGGCCATCGACCCAATGGGCTCCGGCATTTTCCAGGCCTTGCGGTCCCCGCCATTTGCATCGCAGGAATAAACGGCCGGCGCGTATGAGTCGATCCAGTAAAGCCGTTGCTGTTCGACGTCCCATAGGGGACCCTCACCGAGCTCATTCCGGTCGCTGCTGAAAACTTCGATGCGCAACATGGCTCTCTCCTAGAACGCGACCTTGTCGCCTCCCTTGAGTTGAAGAATCTCGCGAGCCTCATCGGGCGTTGCCACCTCCATGCCGAGACCTTCGATGATCTTGCGCGCCAGTAACACCTGTTCGGCATTCGACTTGGCGAGTTTTCCCTTGCCTGCCCACAGGCTGTCTTCAAGGCCAACCCTGATATTGCCTCCAAGAGCCGCGGCCTGAGCGGCGATGCGCAACTGGCTCGAGCCCGCGCCGAGAACGGACCACCGGAAACTATCGCCGAAGAGCCGATCAGCGGTGCGTTTCATATGGGCGATGTCTTCCGGATGCGTCCCGATTGCGCCGAGCAGCCCGAACACCGACTGCACGAAGAACGGTGCCTTGACGAGACCGCGATCCGCGAAATGCGCGAGGTTGTAGAGATGCGCAATGTCGTAGCACTCGAATTCAAAGCGTGTGCCATTGTCGTAGCAGGTTGCCAGAATATACTCTATATCCTTGAAACTGTTACGAAAAACGAGGTCGCGGGTGGCTTCCAAATGCGGCTTTTCCCAGTCGAACTTGAATTCCTTGTATTTGTCGACAAGGTGATAAAGTCCGAAATTGATAGAACCCATGTTCAGCGAAGCCACCTCGGGCTTGAATGTCGCTGCCGGTTTGACCCGCTCCTCGACCTTCATATAGGGACTGCCACCCGTGGTGATGTTTATCGCGGCCTTCGTGTTCTGCTTGATCCGTGGCAGAAACCTGGCGAAAGCTTCAGGCGTTTGGTCCGGTTTGCCAGTTTCAGGGTCGCGCGCATGCAGATGCAGGATCGCAGCTCCGGCATCTGCCGCTGCCAGCGCTTCCTTGGCGATTTCGTCGGGCGTGATCGGCAAATAAGGGGACATCGTCGGCGTGTGGATCGCACCCGTGATGGCGCAGGTGATGATGACCTTGCCCTTTATAGTTGATCCTCCGGTCACTCTCGCTGTCTCGCTCATCGTCCGAACTCCTGCGTTGATTTTTGCTTGTGTGCCGCGAGTGCCATCAGGCGGCGGTCACGCCAGACCTGGCGTTCCACCAACTTTTCCTTGGGGAGTTTCTCGCGCCGGCCGGATTCCACAGTCTCCAGCACGTCGCCGGCCCAGTCGACGCGGCGCTGCATCTGCGGGAACAACCGCTCGTAGATAATCTGATATCTCTCCACATAGTCGCGAACCCCGCCGGGAGCGTTCAAGTCGATCGTCTCGAACGGCCCCATGAACGACCAGCGCAAGGCAAGACCGTCCCTGATGCCTATATCGACGTCCTCGACCGTGGCGTATCCATCAGCGACAAGCCGAAAAGCTTCCTCGAGCAATGCGCCTTGCATTCTGTTCATGATGAACCCGTCGAGTTCGCGTTTCATCACAAGCGGCGCATGACCAGCAGCGACAAGGAATGCACGCGTCCGCTCCACCACGTCTGGCGATGTCCACGGCGCAGGCACGACCTCCGCCGCTGGTATCAGGTAAGGCGGGTTGATCGGATGGACGACCAGGCAGCGGTGGCGGTTGGCCAGATGTTCGGTAAATTTCGACGGCAAAAGGGCCGACGTTGAACTGGCGATCACCGCAGAAGGACTGGCCGCTTCGTCGAGCTGGGAGAAAACCTTGATCTTGATCTTAAGGTCTTCGGGCGTGTTCTCCTGGATGTGGATCGCACCGTCCAGGGCCTTTGCCAAATCTGCTTCGGGGGTAATCCTTTCCAGCACCGCTTCCGGTGTATGCCCGTTCAGAAGATCATTTCGTTCAAGGTCGGTGAGGACCTCGGCAACATAATCGCGGGCCTTGGCAACGGCCTCGGACGACTGATCCCATAGAGCGACCTCATAGCCTGCCCTGGCGAAGCTTATCGCCCAGGCCCTGCCGATAAAGCCGCTACCGATAATCGCTGTTTTCTCCGTCATTTTTCCCTCACAAGGTCTCGACATTGCCGTCGACGCCGAGCGACTGGCCAGAAATATTGACCCCGGCATTGGAAAGCAGAAATGCGACCATATTTGCCACGTCATAGGGGCTAACCATCCGGCGAAGCGAAACGTTCTGCAGATAGCGTTCAGTCATCTCTTCGTGAGATATGCCCAATTGTTTCGCACGGTTGCTGATGACGTTTTCAATTCGTGGTCCCTCAACGATACCGGGCAGGATGGCATTCACTCTGATCGCATGAGGTCCGAGTTCCTTGGCAAGGCTTTGGGTAAAACCAACCACGCCGAATTTGGCCGCCGAATAGGGCGAACGGAACGCATAACCGTGCCTGCCTGCGGCTGACGACATGTTGACGATCGATCCGCCACCGGCGGCCTTGAGCAGCGGTGTCGCGCGCCGCGCGCAGAGAAATTGTCCGGTCAGGCAGATGTCGATGCATCGCCGCCAGTCTTCGGTGCTGATCTCGTCAACACCTCCGGTCGGTCCGGCAATTCCAGCATTGTTCACCAGTGCGTCGAGCCCGCCCAAAGACGCCGACACTTCATCGAACATGCGGTCCACATCTGCCTCGCTCGAAACGTCGGCAATGGTTGCCAGGGCCGGCTTCATCGAAGCGCTTGCTTCTTCAAGCAAAGCCTGTGAAATGTCGCAGATTGCCACGCGCGCGCCGAGAGCCGTTAGCGTTGAAGCAATAGCAAATCCGATGCCCGACCCCCCTGCGGTAACCAGTACGCGCTGGCCGCGCACGCCGCCCAAGAACTCTTCCGCCGATGCTGGAGCCACCCTGTTCATCATTCATCCCCTCTTAAGATCGCTTCTCACGAAGCGCCATGACCGCGCCAAGCACGACAAGTCCAAACAGGATCGCGCGTGTGGCGTAAGGCAACGTTGTTCCGGCGAGGAACATCTGCAGTGCCGTAAGCAGGAGTACGCCTCCGAGCATGCCGAGATAATGCCCGCGCCCACCGGTTATCAAAGCGCCACCGACCACCACCACCGCAATGGACGGCAGCAGGTAGTCATCGCCCATGCCAAGGCTCGCCTGGCCGGAAAAGCCGGTGAGCAAAATGCCGACGAGACCAGCGCAAAAACCGGAAAGAACATAGACGAGAATGAGTGTGCGCCCCACCGCGATCCCGGAAAGCTGTGCGGCGCGCAGGCCATTGCCGATACCGTAGACCCTGCGGCCGAAGGCGGTTCTTCCGAGGAGGAGCACCGACACTATGACGAACAGCACCATGAAAGGGACAACGGGCGTCACAGTCCATATCTTGCCGGTCATGAACCAGCGAAGCATGGGCGAGGAGAAGCCGGCTGGCGTCCCTTGCGAATAGACCAGCGCAAAACCTTGCAGAATCCCGTTCATCGCCAGCGTCATCACGATCGGTGAAATGCCGAGGATTACAATACCAACGCCATTTATGAAGCCTATCGCTGCAGCGATCAAAAGGACGGCAGGCAAGGCATAGGTCAAGGCAGCGTCGGAGCCGTTGACGATCCCGGCGAGCAGGATGCCCGAAATGCCGATCGTCCAAGGTACCGACAGGTCGAGGCCGCCGGTGAGGATCACCGTTCCCTGTCCAAGCGCCAGGATGGCAAGAAAGGTGGAGAGGACCGCCAGTGAGTTCCAATAGGTTGGATTCAACACGGCCCGGCCAAGCCAGAGCTGCGTGACAATGACGACGAGGAGAAGGCAAACATAGGCAGGAAGCGCATAGCGAATGGTCTCGCGGTTGCGCGACAGAAATGATGCCGACAGCGGCTTGAAACGCGTTGGGCCGGCAAGTTTCAATCTCCGGTCGGTCCGGTCGAGCTGCGATGGCAGCAAGCCGTTTCGCCAGGCGGAAAACTGGGCGCCCGCGCTGCGGATCTGCTTGGCAAGGGTGGAACTGTACGAGATGGATCCCGCGAGGACCGCCAGGATGAGGATCGTGCCCTCGGCAATGGTGGAGTAGTAAGCGGATACATTGAGCACCAGCAGGATATTCACGACCATCATCAGGATATAGGCCCCGAATACAGTGCCTAGCGGACCGCCGCGCCCGCCGCCAAGGCGCGTTCCGCCAACGACCACAGCCGCAAACATCGAAAGCAGCAGCGGATTTCCAACCAGCGGATCGGCACTCCCCGTCTGGGCACTGATGAAGACGCCCGCCAGGCCATAGCAGCCGCCGGCAATGACATAGACCAGGAATTTTGTCAGCTTGACGCGGATGCCGATGGCCGCGGCAGCGTCCGGATCACTACCGACAGCATATATGGCTGTTCCGAGGCGCGTATTCTTCAACCAGAGCCAGGCGAGAAGAACGATGCCGATTACCACGAGCGGCATGGGAAGCCATCCGGTAACGGCGTCCCCGAGATAAAACGTGCCGAGATCGGGAGCAACGAAGCCGCCTGGCTTGTCCATGACGAGCAAAGTCAGACCCTGGATGATGAACATGGTGGACAGGGTGACGACGATGGGTTGCAGCCGGAAGAAAGCGATAAAAATGCCGTTGAACGCGCCGGTCAACATTCCGACACCGATTCCGACGCATGTCCAATAGAGCACGCTCGTCTCAGCGGCCGCCGGATCCATGCTCTGCGCAAGAACGACGTTGACCAGCGATATGACCGCGCCGGCCGAAAGATCGAACCCGCCGGACAACACGACGATGGTCTGGCCGATGGCGGCGAGGGCCGAAGTCGCACCACCGCTCGAAAGGAATGAAATATCGAAGTAGCTGAGTGGCCCCGTGCTGACGAGATCGACGATGCCAAGCAGACCAAGAAATACCACGATCGCAATGATTACACTGCGACGCTCCGGTGACATGGCAAGAAACCGGAGCCTGTCGCGTTTGGGAGCTGCCATACTGGTCATCGTCATTCGGCAGCCTCCTGCGTCGGTGTTTCGTGACCGAGAGCCGGGCGCATGATCGAGGTTTCCGTCAACTGGTCACGCGTCAGGAACGCCGCAACGCGACCATCGTAGAGAACAAGGACGCGGTCGCATAAATGCACGAGTTCCGGGATTTCGGTCGAGTGCAGCAGGACGGAACCGCCGGAATCGGTAAAATTTCGCATCATCACATAAAGCTCATGTTTCGTGCCGACATCGATGCCACGGGTCGGATCGAACAAAAGCAGGATGCGGCTCTGCGCCACGAGCCACTTGGCAATCGCTATCTTTTGTTGATTGCCCCCGGAAAAAGACCCCGCCCTCGTCCAAAGAGCGCGTTCGTCCACTTCGACTGTGCCGAAGGCGGTGCGGACCGCCTCTTGCTCAAGCCCGGTTTGAATCAAGCCGAATCGTGAAAAGCGCTGGATTACCGGAAGGGACGCATTGACGGTGCCGTTGAGCTTCAGAAACAGGCCTTCGGTCTTGCGATCTTCGGGGACAAGCCCGATGGCAATGTTGGGTTTCAGGGCGTCCGCCGGCGAGCCAAACCGGACCTTGCGGCCGTCGACGAGGATGTCGCCACGCACGACCTCGGTCATCCCGAAACAGGCCAGAAAAAGGTCGAGCTGACCCATGCCCTGCAACCCGGCGACGCCGAGAATCTCGCCCTTTCGCAAATCAAAGCTGGCGTCTTGCAGTTTTTTACCTGCAACGAGATTACGCACCCCGAGTACCGGTGCGCCAAAAGCAGAGTCATTTTTCGGTCGTTCGGGGAAAGTCTGCGCGATACTGCGGCCAACGATGCTCTCTATGACTTGTGCATCGGTGATGGATTCCACCGAGCATGTCGTTATATGCTGGCCGTTGCGCAATATTGTCAGCGTGTCGCAGAATGCGCGGACCTCACGCATGCGGTGTGTGATGAAAACGATGGTCGTTCCTGCCGACTTCAATTTGGCAATGATACGGCCGAGCCACTCGACGTCACCGCCGGCGAGCGTCGATGTCGGCTCGTCGAGAAGCAGTATGCGGGGCTTGCGATAGATGGCGCGCGCGATCTCGATTTTCTGCTGGATGGCCAAATCCAGGGTCCCAACCTCAGCATCGAGATCGACCGAAAAGTCGAGTTCCTTCAAATGCTCGACGATGGCGCGTCGCGCCGAGGCGCGGCGGATCAAGCCTGTGACCCCCATCGGCGCATAGGGCATAAGCAGGTTATCAAGGACAGTGAGGTCGCGGGCCAGAGTCATCTCCTGGAACGCGGTTTGCACGCCACGTGCATGGGCATAACGCGGCGCCTTCAATGTCACCTTCTCTCCGAATACCGATATCTGACCCTCATCCGGGCGCAGGAGACCCGACAGAAGCTTCACGATCGTCGACTTGCCAGCGCCGTTTTCGCCAAGAAGCGCGTGGGTGCTTCCGGGAGCGATCGCGAATGACACGCCGTTCACCGCAACCGTCGCACCGAATGCCTTGCGAAGGTCCGCAACTTCTATCGCGGCTTGTTCAACTGCTGATTTCATCCCGGAGGGTCCTGCCTGTATTATGAAAATTGGGCGGGCAAGCGTGGAGCGGCCAATCCGCTCCACGCTCTGTCCTCTAGTTTTCGGGCTGGCCTACGAGTGCCGCGTTCAGACCAATTTCTGGTGTCTGGTCGGAAAAGATCGAGGCGAACCAACCGGGATTCGAGACGATCGCGGGCTTGAAGGCATTGCAGCCCTCCTTCATTTCCTGCCAGGTGCCTTCCTGGCACAGCTTGATCGTTTCGTTCGTTACCAAAGGCAGTGGCAATACCGTCTTTTTCGGCACATCCTTGCCTTCGATCGCCTCAACAGCGAGCTTCAGGGCCAAAGCACCGGAATAGGGCGGCGAGGCATAGGAAATGCGTGGGGCACCGAGCGGTGCATAGGGCGAAGTAGCCCCTTCGACTTCAGTGCCGGCGGGAAGCATCTGTATACGCCCGCCATTCGATCCCTCGCCTGCGCATGGGAGCAACTGTTCCGGCTTCTTGCCGGCTTCAAGCTGCATGGAGTTTGCCGTGAAGCAACCCACCTGCATCCAGAGCCCGTTGATCTCGTCCCAGTTGCGCGTTGCCAAAATCTTGGACAGTTCCGTACGGGCAACCGCCTGACTCCACATGCCGACGGCCTCACCGACAATCTTGATGTCTGGATATTTAGCGAAAACTTCCTTTGCCGCCTTGGTGCGCAGATTATCGACAGAAGTCCCGGGCACGCCCGTAATCGCAATAATGTTGCCCTTGCCGTTGAGCTTCTTCACCAGCCATTCCGCCGTCACGCGGCCAGCCTCTTCCTGATCGATCGCTATATTATAAGCGCATGGCTCGGTGATTTCGCCGTCATAGGCAAATACCTTTACGCCCTTGTCGCAAGCATTCTTAACGACCTGGTTGAGTGCAGTCGGAGAAATGGGGAACACGACGATTGCCTCGGCGCCTGCCTGAACCATCGCGTTGATTTGCTGAATCTGGCGTTGAGCATTAGGCCCGGCCACCTGAACTTGCAGGTCGACCTTGTCGGCGAGACTCTTATGGGCTGCCATGGCCTTGACCATGTTGGCGGCCTCCGCCTGCCAGTCATTGCCGATGAAGCTCATGCTCAGGAAGATTTTATGCTTTTCAGCGGCGTCCGCATGCCCGCCAGCCAGAGTAGCCCCGGCGGCAATTCCAGCGCATACGACAAGGCGCTGGATTCTCGATATGACATCCATCGTTTAACTCCTCCCCTTTGTGCGAAACACCTCCCAAGACGCTTCCTCAAACGTCTTGCCGTTCCGCTGCAAGGACCGTATCACCATTTGATCAAAGATCAATGATAAATTGATATAACAAAAGCCGATGCGTGTGATAAACAGACATAGCTTGACGCGCTCCTGCAGAGGTTGCATTGCGAGCAGACAACACGGGGACAACCGCCCCGACACAGAAGGCATAGCAAATGGCTGAGACTGGTTTTAAACGGCCAGGAGTTGAGATAGTCCCCCTTTCAAGGGAGACCTTGCAGGACCGCGTATATCGTCAAGTCACAGGGCTCATCCTGGAGGGTGGCATTGTGCCGGGCGAGATGGTTCCGGTGCAGAGCCTCGCCGATGCGTTCGGCGTGAGCGCCATGCCCGTACGCGAGGCTTTAAGGCGGTTGACGGCTGCCAACGCCTTGACCGTCGTCTCAGGCCGATCGATCGGCATACCGCGCTTGAGCCGCGCCAAGCTGACAGATCTTCGGAATGTGCGCATTGAGATTGAGGCCTTGGCAGGAAAATGGGCTGCCGAACGCATACAGCAGGAAGAACTGGATGCCCTGCGGGTCGTGCTGGAGTCGCTTGAGGCAGGGAATGCGTCTGGAAACATAAAATCCTATCTACGCGCGAATTATGCCTTCCATTTTTCCATTTACCGCGCTGCCGGCTCCGAAAGCATCCTCAACATCATCGAGAATCTGTGGTTGCAGGTGAGTCCATACTTCAACATGCTGCACGATTCCGGCAACTACACCAAGGCCAATGAACATCACCGCGCGATGTTTGCTGCCCTGAGCGCCCATGACGGGGATCGGGTCAAACTGGCTATACAATCCGATATCGACGCGGCTTATGAAGTTCTTTTGGAACTTGTGACCTGACACCGATATCCACCGTCCCTTGATGTGTCAGTCTACGGCCGGACTTAAATTTCCGTAGACGCTGCCGATCGAGTTTACATCGAATTCCGTAATTGGATCTCGGCTACGACCATGCAAAGCTCCTGATAATAAAAACAAACCACCGATCGAATAGATCGGAATGGCCCGGGGGCGAAATGTCCAAATTTTCGATCGCATTTGTCGACGATCATCCCATTCTTCTAGAAGGTATCGCCAGTATCTTTGCGAGCGACAACGCCTATCACGTTGTTGGGAAAGGCGGCACAGCGGCGGATGCCCTCGATATTACCAATCGCTTGAAGCCGAATGTCCTTATCGTCGACCTGAATATGCCGGGTGATACGCTCGAGGCGATGACATCCATTTCACAAACTATGCCGGAAACGAAGATCGTGGCTTTCACCTCCGCCGTCGGTGTCGACAGCGCGGTAGAGGCCTTCGAAGCCGGCGCCAGCGGCTACGTGTTGAAGGGCAGCAGCGCCGACGACCTTCGCCAGGCGGTTCGGGCCGTTCTTGGCGGCGAAACCTATATCACGCAAAGCCTTGCAGCGCAGGTCATCCTCGCGCTCCGCCGTGTCTCGATGCAAAAGAACAAGAGCGAGGCCATACGCTTGAGTGTTCGCGAAGAGCAAATCGTAAATTTGCTTCTAGAAGGGCGGACCAACAAGGAAATTGGCGAGCAACTCGACATCAGCGTAAAGACCGTCAAGCACTATATGACCATCCTCATGCAGAAGCTGCACGCGCGCAACCGGCTGGAAGTCGTGCTTGCGGCCCAGAAACGCCTGCCCGGCTCCGTGGGGAGCCAGACCCGGCAACTCCTCAACTAACCGAATTGTTTCTGACTGGAAGGCTGCTTCATTCCTCGCGGAATGCGCGTCGAAACTGATCCATGAGGGGCTTTGACAGGAACGACAGAGCCGTGCGGTTCTCGGTTGATATGAACGCCTCGACAGGCATTCCCGGCTTCAGCTCATTTCCCGCCAATCCTTCCATTTCCTCCTCGCTCACTTCGATCTCGGCCAGGTAGTAGACCTGACCGGTGGTCGTATCGGTCGACGTGGAAGGCGAAACAAATGCGACCGTACCCGAGACTTCGGGCGTGGTCCGTTGATTGAACGCGGAAAAGCGAAGCTTAGCTTTTTGTCCGGTCGATACCTGGTCGATATCGGTCGGCTGGATGCGCGCGACGATCTTCAGCTTCGCATTGTCGGGAACGAGCGTGATCAATTGAGCGGCCGGCGTCACCACGCCTCCGATCGTATGCACGGCAAGCTCGTTGATCGTGCCCGCGAGCGGCGCGCGAATATCGGTGCGGGACAGCCGGTCTTCGACGGCAACACGGCGTTCGTTAAGTTCGGCGATCTTCGGTTCGATGGTCGTCAGTTCGCGCTGAGCCTCGTTTCGGGCCGTCTCGTCGACGGAAAGTATCTGCAATTGCAATTCGCTGCAGCGCGACCTTGCCCTTGCAATACCGGCTTCCGCTTCAGCGCGGGTCGCGCGAAGGCTCGCCAGCTCGCGTTCGATCACATAGATGCGGTTGCCCTCGATCAGCTTCTTGTCGGCAAGTCCCTTGATCTTTCCATGTTCGAGTTCGACGAGGCGAATCTCTTCGTTCTTCGCGTCCCGCTGTGCTTCAAGCCCTTTGATCTCTTCGCCTAGCTGGGCGATGCCAAGATCAAGTTGCCTTTTCTGGCTGTTGCGGTGCCCGCGATTGCCGCGCAGAAGGCGTTCTTCGCCGGCCAGCGTCATTGTGGAATGCTGATCGCTGCCAAGCGTCCGTTCCGGCAATATGAGATGATCAAGATCATCGCGCTCGGAAACGAGGCGGGCTTTCCTTACCGTCAATTCGACCAGCTGCGAGCGGATGATCGCAAGTTCAGCGCGCGTTTGGGCATCGTCGAGCCGCAGCATGACCTGGCCCTTTTCAACGAAATCGCCCTCGCGCACTGCTATCTCGGAAACAATGCCGCCATCCCGGTGCTGAATGGCCTTGAGGTTACGGTCTACCTTGACGGAACCTGACGCAATGACTGCGCCGGTAAGCTGGGCGGTGGCTGCCCATCCGCCGGCGCCGGCCAGCAGCAAGAATCCGAATGCCAGGCCGCAAATTATCCTGGCACGCAGCCGGAAATGTTCGTCGTCGGCTACGGCTATCGCCGCAACACTGTTTCGCAAGGCTTGCCGATTTTTCATGGTTCTCGTTTCCCCGTTCTATAATTGCGTTCACACGTTCTCGACGAACACCAGCATGTGATGGCCGTCGAGGCTGATCGTCAGTTCCTGATAGCCGTCGCCATCCAGATCCGCTTCGATCAAAGTACGGTTCATATTCTCGGTCTGTGCATGGCTGATGCGTATCGGAAGATCAGGTCGTTCCGTTTCGCCGTAAACGTTTTCGAAGCGGTCTTCGATTGCGTCCATCACTTCATTGAAGATGTCGTATTGCGAAATGCGAATACGGTCGCCGACCACGAAGTCCAGTATTTCGTGAATGATGGCTGCGCCGTCACCTTTTGCCCTGAACTCGAAGATGTCATCGCCATTTCCGCCGGTAAGAGAAACGGTGTCGCTCGCGGCGATCAGGTGATCGTTGCCCTCGCCGCCAATGACGCGTTCAAAGCCGTCAATAATGTCGGAACCGACCATGACGCCGGTCGCGGTGCCATTGTCCATGTCTATGACGACCCCGGCTCCCGACTGGGCATAGCTGATAGTATCGACGCCCGCCGAACCGATAAACCTGTCGTTGGCGCCGTCGGCTGCAGCAAGGATGGTATCATTGCCGCTTCCCGCGTCGATCGTGTCGCAACCACCGCCATCCACTATGGTGTCGTCGCCTTCGTTCGTGAAGATCGCATCGTCGAGGAGGCTGCCTATGACTGTGTCGTCGCCAGCTCCGGTTCTGTATATCTCGAAACCCGAGATCGTATCCTCCCCGATCTCGACGCCCGTAGCGCACCCGGCCGCGGCATCGAGGGCAATATCGCGCCGCGCGGAAGAATAGTCGATCGTATCGAACCCGGCATCGCCGGAGTAGCTGTCGGCAACGGCATCCATGTCGCCCGCAATCACATCATTACCCTGGCCGCCAGCCACCGTATCCGAACCTTCGCCGCCCGAGAGAAAATCATTCCCGCCGCCGCCATCGAGTTTGTCTGCGCCGCTTGCGCCGAGAAGGCGGTCGTTTCCATCCCCTCCGAAAACACTGTCGTCGCCGTCTCCTCCTTCCAGAACGTCATCGCCGGTTTCACCCAGCAAGCTGTCATTGCCGCTGCCGCCGAAGATCAGATCACTGCCTTCGCCGCCAGAAATCCAATCGTCGCCATCGTCGCCGAACGCGATGTCGTTGCCGGACCCGGCAAACACGCGATCTTTGCCCGCACCGCCCGAGATACAGTCATTGCCGCTTCCACCAAGGAGAATATCGTTGCCGGCTCCTCCGTAGATCGTATCGTCGCCGGAACCGCCCACGACATTGTCATCGCCATCGCTGGCGAAAATGCTATCCTTGCCCGCGCGCGCGTCGATTATATCGTCGCCGCTCGTGCCGCTGATGTCGTCGGCCAAATCGGTGCCGACAAAAACACCGCCGGTGCCGGCTAAAGGTTCGGCCACCACGGCGAAATATGCGGTCTGCCAGATGCTAAGCGCGCCATCGGTGATCTGGTAGCTGATCGTGACGGGCCCAAGCTCCATCGCCTCGAACATCCATCCGCCCGACGAATGCGAGATGGTGCCGGATGACGTACTGACATTGCGTATCGAGAGAGCATCACCGTCGGGATCGGTCGTGTTGCGCAGCAGATCTGCCAGGGTGATATAGGCCAAACCGCAGCCGACAACGTCGTGAAGCTGGACCGGACCTGCGGTTCGCGGCGCACGGTTCTGGTGCGGCTTTTCCGGCGTGGGTTCGCCATCCTCGTCAGGATCTTGGTCCTGCTCAAACGCAACCGGGCCATTGTTCTGACCCCACTCGTCAGCCCCGCCAACTGCACCCGCCGCCGGCGACCGGGCCGCAAAATCGGGCGGGTTGTCGTTGGCTGCGCGCAGCGACAGGGAAACGGGTCCAAAGCCCCGAACGAAGTCCTCGATCGAAAAATCCATCTTTTGTGGCGACGCGACCATTGTTGCCGCGACGGAGTTCGAGACGACACCGACGTCGAAGCTGGAGTTCCGCGTCGGGGTCAGGATTGGCGCGTCGCGGTCGCGTACTGCCAAACCGGCCACGTCGGACACATCATCCGCCCAGGTATCATAGTTTCCGACGAGCTTCAGAACGGGCGGGGTCGCATCCTGCACGTCGGCTTCAGGTTCGCTTTCCTCGCTTGCCGCCGATTTCTGGTCATCCGGCCAGAAGCTCTTCAGATACAGCATTATGCCGGTCAGCACGATGATGACATATCGCGGCAGGGAGGATCGCTTTTTCTCTGAAAGGAGATAGCGGGCCTGCGGATCGGCCTCCACACCATCGACCTTGGTTGATTTGACGTCGATGATCATGCCGGTACCCTTTCCGCTTGCTCGGCGCGGACCGGTCGCTTTTCGACTGGTTGAGCCGAGGCTCCAAGTATTTCGTTTCTCTCGCCAAATGCCGTCAGTTTGCCGGCCTGAACGACGGCAACGAGATTGACCGCAGCAAGAGCGCTCGGCCGATGAGCGATTACGATCGCGATGCCGCCACGGGCACGGATGTCCTGGATGGCGCGCGTCAGCGCCGCTTCCCCTTCCGCATCGAGATTGGAATTGGGTTCGTCGAGCAGCACAACGAATGGATTGCCGTAAAGTGATCGGGCAAGGCCGATGCGCTGCCGCTGTCCGGCCGAAAGAGCCGTGCCCTGCGGACCCAGTTGCGTGTGGTAGCCGTCAGGCATACGCACGATCATCTCGTGAATCCCGGCATTGCGCGCCGCTTCGACGATAGCGCGCGGATCGGGCTGCGGCGCAAGCCGGCAGATATTTTCCTCGATCGTACCATCGAGCAATCCCACATCCTGGGGCAGATAGCCGATGTGGTCGCCAATGACATCGCTGCGCCATTGGGTGAGTTCAGCATCGTCAAGCCGCACACTGCCGCGAAGCACGGGCCAGATGCCGGTCAGGGCCCGGATCAGCGTGGTCTTGCCGCCGCCGCTCGGGCCTACGATACCGAGTGCGTCGCCGGCCTTGATCTCAAAGCTGACGTCGCTCAGGAGAACGCGACCCGTCCCGGGAGCGGCAACGGTAATCTTTTCTACCTTGAGGCTCATACAAGGGGTCGGAAGGTCCATCGGGAGGTCGGCATTGCTGAGCGCGATGACCGTTTCCCTGATGCGCTGCCATGCGCCACGGGCAGCAACGACGCCTTTCCAGTTGGATATGGCGAGGTCAACCGGGGCCATCGCCCGCGCCGACGCTACCGACGCCGCGATAATGGCGCCGGACGAGAGTTCGCCTTGGATCGTGAGATAGGCACCGAGGCCGAGAATGGCCGATTGCAGGATCATCCGCAGCACGCGGGAGATCGCGCCGAAGGTGCCGCTGATGTCATTTGTGCGGGTCTGAAGCTGCAGATGTTGCGCATTGGCCTCGGTGAAGCGGTCGATGGCGCGGTGGGCAAAACCCATTGCACACAGGATATCGGCGTTGCGGGCATTGGAATCGGCGATAGCATTGCGGGCAATCGCGGACTGGTGCGAGGCGCCTGCCAGCCGGCGCGTCATGAGTTCGGTGGCGACAGTCAGGCAGACAAGGATGAATGCCCCGCCCAGGGTCAAGGCGCCAAGCATCGGATGCAGAAGGTAGACGAAGACGAGGTAGAGCGGCATCCACGGCAGATCGAACAGCGCAACCGGTCCCTGGCTTCCCAGAAAGCCGCGGACCGTGTCGACGTCGCGGCCACGCTCGAGTGCTTCCGCGGTCGAAAAGCCGAAGCGCGGCATGTCGATTGCAACCTGATGAGCAAGGGGAGCAAGCTTCTTGTCAAGCCGCGCTCCCACCCGGACGAGGATCTGGGAGCGAATGACATCAAACAGGCCCTGGAACAGATAGAGTCCAATTGCCAGGAGCGAGAGGGCGACGAGTGTCGGTATGCTTCCGCTGGTCAATGCCCGATCATAGATCTGCAGCATGTAGAACGAGCCGGTCAGAGCAAGAATGTTGATGACGCCTGACAGCGAGAAAACAAAGAAAAATACGCTGCGCAGGCCTTTGACAAATTGTTGGGTTGCGTCGCTGTTTTTGGCGGTCCGGTTGTTGCTCTTGGCCATTACTGATCCCCGATCTTTGCGATTTCTTATGGAGGGCTGGCGGGCCGGCATGGCCCGCCATCAAGCAATTACAGTTCGAAGTCCGATGCAGTCAGCGTGTGTGTTCCCTTGATGCTGATCTTGAACTCCGCGCCGCTTCCACCATCCTGATTGCCGTGAACCACGGTGTAGTCGCCGTCGCCGCGCACTTCATGCGTAACCTTCAGCGCACCCTCGGCGTTGAACCCCGATCCCGTGACCAACGTGAAGGCCTGATTTCCGGCAATGGAACCCTTGGCATCAATGCCGCTGAGGTCGATTTTGTCGCCGGGCTGGAAGCTATGGATGGTATCGCCGTCGGCATCGTCGGCGGAAAGGAAGCGGAACGTATCGTTGCCCGCGCCTCCGTCCATGACGTTGACGGCCGCGCTTGCAACTATCGTATCATTGCCACTACCGGTGATGACATTCTCGATGCTCCAGAGCGTGTCGCTGCCGGTAAGGCTGCTCGTTGCGCTACCCCGGCCCATGAAACCTGAGCCGAGATCGACATTGATGTTGGCGGTAATTGCCGCCATATCCAGTGTGTCGCTGCCGACAGAGCAGGCGGATGATTCATCGCCGTAGTAGACATCGTTGCCGTCATTGGCGGACGCTACGAAATGGTCGTTTCCCGCGCCGCCATGAGCAATATCGTCGCCTGCCCCGCCATCAATGATATCGCGACCATCGCCACCGAAGATCCGGTCGGCGCCCGCGTCTCCGTAGAGCATATCGTCGTCGCCGCCGCCAAAGAGATCGTCGTTCCCCGCGCCGCCGAACAGCATGTCCCGGCCGCCTTCGCCGCTAAGATAATCGTCGCCATCCGCGCCGCGGATTATGTCCCGGCCTGAACCGCCAAGAGCACTGTCATTGCCGGCAAGGCCGAGGATCGTATCTTCATTGGCAGTTCCGACGAGAACATCGTCGCCGGAAGTACCGACACCCGTGTGCTGGCCAGTCGATTCGCCTGGGGCATCGACATCGTCATCATCATCGTCACCGTCGCTATCGTCGTCGTCATCGTCATCGCCGGGAAGATGCGGATAGTCGTCGTCATCGCCGTCCGGATCATAGTCCTCATCGGCAAACTGCGGCATGCCCTCGAGTGCTGTGAAAGTGATGCTGTAGTCGTCGCCGACAAGCGTGGTCTGTCCTGTTTCGCTGATCGAAACTTCATAATCCGCGATCGACGTGCCAGCCGGGAGTGCGATCACATCCTGCGGACGGAGTGAACCCACGATCGTGTCATTGCCACCATTCGACCGGAAGACAATGCGGTGCGCAGAGCCGAGCGAGGTGATATCGACCATGTCGTCCCCGATCGTACCCTCGATCGTGATCGTATTGGGACGGAGGCTCGTAGCGGAGAAATCCCCGATGATTTCGATGGTGTCTCCACCGGCCGTACCTGAGGCTGCCGGATCAACACCGTTGATGCGGATTTCCTCGATATCGGTCAGCTCGGCAATGACATTGGCAAAGCCGGTTCCATTGCGCGTAATGACTATTTCGGGCGTGCGCCCATTGAAGCTGGAAAGGTTATTTCCAGGAACCGCATCCCATGCAGCGAGCGTATAGATCCGGTATGTCTCGGCCAAGGCATTCCCGTTGATAACGAATGTATCCCCTGCCGTTCCTTCGGTGCCGCCATTGACGATATCCCGTCCATCGGTGGCACCAGAGGCATTGGCATTCCAGATAATGATGTCGTCGCCGCCGAGCGCGTTGATGATGTCATTGCCGAGATTGCCGTCGAGCGTATTGTTACCGTTGGTCCCCGTGATTGTTGTGCCGAAATCATTGCCTGTCACGGGCGTGGACGGCGTCGTAAAGATGAAGTCGGCAGCGGTGACGGTGCTGTTGTCGACCTCCTCCAGCCTGATCGAGCCGATGACGTTACTGCCCGCATCACGGATCGTGATCAGCGTATCGTCGACTGCGCCGTCTTCTATATCCTCGATCTGAATGCGGGATGCGCTCGTCGTTCCGATGTCGGATGCGGACAGGCCGAAAGCGCTGAGATCGATACGATCCTGACCCTGCGCTGCATTTGCATCGAAGCCATTGATAATATCGGCGCCGAAGTTGCTGGCGGTATAGCGGATAATATCGTCGGTGCCGTTCGAAGTGGTGAGGTTGATGATATCGTTGCCGTCGCCGCCGACAATGACGTTGTCGCCGGTTCCGGCATTGATCGTATCATTTCCCGTGCCACCATCGATGAAATCGTTGCCGCCACCGCCATTGATCGTGTCATTGCCGCCCGCACCGAAGAGCTGGTTGTCGCCGCCATTGCCGTTGATGACATTGGTTTCCGAGTTGCCAGTGCCGTTGATGTCCCCATTGCCGCCAAGGGTAAGGTTTTCCACAAATGCACCGAGCTGGTAGGTCTGGTCGGTCTGAACGGTATCCGTGCCGCCCGTCGCAGTTTCTACGATCACGTCGCCGGCTGTCACGATATAGGTGTCGTTGCCATCGAGGCCTATCAGGGTATCGATTCCGTCACCGCCTTCGATACGATTGGCGAGCTGATTGCCCGTGCCGGCAAAGGCGCCAGCGCCGGTGAAGGTTAGATTCTCGACATTTGCGCCGAGGGTGTAGGCGGCAAGTGTAGTTTCAACCGTATCGGTTCCTTCGTTCAACGCTTCGATGACGACGTCTCCGGCGTCATCGACCTGGTAAACATCATTGTTGGTACCCCCGACCATCGTGTCGGCTCCAAGACCGCCGATCAATTCGTCATTGCCCGACCCACCGACGAGAAGGTCGTCCCCGGCACCGCCGTCAAGATCGTCATCGCCGGCATTGCCAAACAGCAGGTCGTTGCCGTCATTGCCCACGAGGTCATCGCCGCCGGACGTTCCGGCAAGCACCGTATTCACCCCTGCTGCTGCGGTGCGAGTTCCGTTGTCGTCGATGCTGATGGCGAAATCGCCATCGAGCGCATAACCCTCATAGGTACCGCCATTGAAGTTGACGAACTCCACCGCCTCGCCCGATTGGTCGAAATGATCGACAACCGTAATTTGCTGGCCGTTGAACTGGATCAGGAGATTGTCATTGGCGCTGGCGGGTGACGTGAGTTCGCTGAAGGCCAGGCCCGTAAGCGCGCCAGCCGCGATAGAGATGCGGTCGGTACCACTGGTTTCTGTGATTGTGTCACTGCCATCGCCAAGGCCGAACGCATAGGTGTCGTCGCCGCTGCCGCCGTTCAGCGTATCGTTACCAGTCCCTCCCAACAGAATGTCGTTCCCGGCAAGACCGTTGAGTATGTCGTTGCCGCCCTTGCCCACAATGAGATCGTCGTCGCCGGTACCATTCAGCGTTTCCGATGCCGCCGTACCTTCGATTACGTTGAGTACGCCGTCGGTGAAGCGCAGCTTCTCGATACCGCGCACGGTATCGCGACCATCCGATACGGGGTTTGGATTGGCCTCGTTCTCCCCTGCATCATCGTCCTGCTGCGGCTCGACAAAACCGCTATGGTCGATATAGAGGCTCGCATCACTGTTCAGCCCGAACGTATAGTTGGCGCGAACGTCGGTATAAACTGCCGTGTCGATATCACCGGCGACATTGCCGTCCAGTATTTCGCGGACGATCGACAATTGTCCCGGCTTGATTTCTCCCGAAAGCATGCGCGGGGCAAGTTCCGTCATGCTGTCGACGCTGAACGCTGTCCAGGCCTGACCCGGCAGCGGCGTCACCAGAATGCGCACATTGAGCCATTTGTCGCCGTCGATCACATCGTTGCCGGCGAGACCTTTGATGATGTCGTCGCCCCCGCCGCCAAGAAGGATGTCGGAGGCGTCGGCCGTATCCATGACAACCTGTTCGACCACACCGTTGTTGCCGGTTTGCGATGTACGCGCAATGTGGGCCACGAGAGCCCTAAGGCCTGTGATGAGATCCACGTTCTTTTCAAGAAGTGCATTGGAATAGGAGTCGAGCGCGGAGTCCGGGCCGGGGATTGCCGCGGTGCCAGTGGCTTCGGCACGTGTGTTCACAGCTTCGCGACGACCCGTGAGGGTGTCGTCATGTATCCAGCCTGACAAGCCCTCGACCAGATCGAAGCGATCGCGGAGAATGAAGGCTTCCTGGGTTGCAAAGAGCGGTATGCCGAGATCGGAATTTGCCGCGTTGACATCGCCCTTGTGAATGGCCCAGTCAAAACCGGCCATGCCGTTGCTACGCTGGATACCCTCGCTCTGGAACATGATGTCATCGCCGGATTCACCATCGTAGTCGGTGTCGCCGCTGCCGCCGTTGAGGACATCGTGGCCGATGATGGAGGAGTTGAAAAACAGTTCAGAGTTTTCGCCCGCAAGCGTATCGAAGCGTTGGCCGCCTTCGAGCCAGTCATCGCCCTCATTACCCAGAAGGAAGTCGCCGCCGGTACCGCCGAGGATGAAATCGTTGCCAGTACCGCCGAACGCTTCCTTGCCGTCGGGACCAGTGATGATGAAGTCGTTGCCCTCGTTGCCGAAGATCAGCGACAGGCCGGAACCGCCATGGATGACGTCATTGCCCGCATTGCCATGAAGGAAATCGGCCTCGCCGATGTCGGTGCCGGCATTGGTGATGATGTCATCGCCATCACCGCCAAAAACCTTGTCGACACCGTAGCCCGCCTCGATCCGGTCATTGCCGCCCCGCCCCCAGATGGCATCGTCACCGCCCCCGGAAATGATCGTGTCGTCGTTTTCGGTGCCGCCGATGGTAAAATGCTCATTGCTGTTGACGCGGATGTAGCTTGCATCCGTCACCGTGTCGTTGATCAGGTTGCCATTGGCGTCGCGACGTTCCACCAGCCGTGAGAAGGCCTGCAGGGTGGGATCGTCCTGGACCGGGTCGGCGCCTAGCTGCTTGCTGATGTCCATTTCGAGCGTCGGCATCTGGAACGCAGAGAACACATTGCCAGGGAGCGCCGTCGATCCCGGCTCGCCGAGATCGGTATTGCGCATGACGATCTCTGCAAACGTGTTGTTCTCAAGCTCGTTGAGAAGATTAAGACCCTGGGTACGCGACAGATAATAGAACCGGTCGGCGTCCTGCAGGTTCTCCATCGTCATCTGAAATACAAAACTGAAGGTCGAGCCGAGCATGCCGCCGAACGACATCTTCTTCTCGGCAAGACCACCTATCCAGAAGTCGACATTGTTGAGGCCGCCCAGAACCCCGCCCGCGTAACTTCCCGAAGCATTGAGGAAATCGAGCCGGTCGGCTGGAGCGCCAGCGCCCCCAAGCACGAGGAGCGTTGCAGCTGAGCGCTTGGCCTCGACCGTCAAGGCCTGGGTGATGCTGTCATGCGTGCCATAGGCCGCAATGAAGTTGATGATCGATGCGGGATTCTTGAGGTTAAGCGCAAAGTCCGCCCAACTTTGATAGGGCTTGAGCAGCGTATCGCCTGTTCCATCATAAAATTTCTGGCGCGCTGCATTCAGTGGCGGCGTTCCCACATCGCGTCCGCGGGCGATGTTGATCGTGGCAAGATCGAGCGGTACGCCGAGCAATTGGTTGCGCAGCACGTCGGTCACGAATTCATCGATCTCATTGCCCGTCTGCCTGGTCATGCCGCGGATAATCGCTCCGGCGGCCGTGTCGGCATCGCCTGCATTGGCAAAGGCAACCGGATTGAGGAAGCCATCGAAGAGCGCGAGATCGTCCACGACGGGATCGCCATTCTCATCGAGGGAAATGCGGGCTATATCCTCGCGCAGCATCGAATGGCCGAACCGGTAGACAACGTGCGCAAATTCGGCCGCGATGCTCGGATTGATATCGGCTGAAGGTTCGAACACGAAGGCATCGATATCCGGCTGCATCATGCGGCCGAATTCCTCGAAGACCAGATGCTGATATTCCATTTCGTTGGTGAAGCGTCCAGCCTGAAACAGGCGCTCGCCATCCCAGACAAGCGCAGCCAGTTCCTCCGGAGTTGCAGGCATGGCAGCAACATCGACGAGCAACCAGTCGTTGAGGAAATCGAGATCCCCCGACGCAAGCGCAATCTCCTTGGTCTGATCGATAAGGCGATTGTGCTCGGAATGGAAAACGTGATGGACGGCCGTCAGCGCGATGTTTTCATTGGCTCTGCCGTCGCCTGCCACATAATGAGCGTCAAGCATTTCATTGTCGTAAGCCAATTGACCGCCGCGGGTGTTGAAGCCGCCGGCCGTACCATCGGCATTGAAATACCCTATGCCTGAGTCGGTATCGGCCTGCAGGGCTCCCAACGCGTCAAGGATGGGAACTGCCGCATGAGCGATGTCGTCGAGGAACGCATGGCCCGTCAGAATGGCGCCTTGGGTGCTGACGGGTTCGGCCGGGTTACCCTCGCGCAGCACATCGTCCGCCGTTCCCAATTGGCCATCTGGGCCAAGCCCGACGACGAGTTGCGGATAGCCGTTTGGTCCAGGTATGAAGTTGCCGTATTCGTCCGCCGCTATCAGGGGAATTTTGCCGACATCAGCATCGGTAAGACGAATGCCGAGAACGTTGGCGGCTTGCGCCTTGATGTCCGCCCAGGTCGCAAGGCCCCCTGCGGTGCCTTCCAGCAAATAACCCGTGGCAATCGGCTTGCCATCTGGACCGGCAACATACTCGCGCATGAAAACCTGCTTGGAGGCAGTTGAGCCATAAGTCTGGTTCTGATCGACCCACGGCGTCGTCAGGTTGACCGGATGCGCGGGACCATCGTCGGCCGTATTGGCAATGCCATCGAGGCCAAGTCCGTCATCGGCAGTACCGATCAGGCCGTCACGGCCAGCATCAACGGTCACGCGGGTCAATGCCATGAAATTGGTGTGACTGCCGGAAACGTAGAGCGGATCGTCCGGCTGTAGCGGCACATAGACTGTGCCATTGCCGCCCTTAGCGACCAGATCGAGACCATGGTCGAAAAACTGGCCGAAGATGGTCATCCAACCATTGTAGGGCGAGGAAAGGCCGTCGTCGGGAGACACGTTGGGAAGAAGAACGCTGTTGCCGTCCATCTCGATACCATGCTCCTGCAGCAAGCCATCGAGCACGCCCTTGGCAAGTGTATAGGCATTCGGCGGTGTCTGGCCTGGTCCCGGAGCCGGAATGGCCTTGAGAATGGTATGGGCGTTGACGATTTCGGTGAGTGCCGTCGTCAGTGCGGCGCCTCTCACCCCTGCATGCATCAGGGCCGCACTGATCGCGGCTGGATTGTTGAGGGTCTGATCGACGATCAGATTGGAAATGAGGCGGGGATCGGCATCGATCACCGTTCCGCTGCCTGGGGCATAGGTCTGGCCGGGGCCCGTCCCGCTTGCGGGCCGGCCATCACCACCGCCGCTGCCGCCAACGCCATAATCGTTGTTGTCATAGATCATGCCAGGGCCGAAGACGAGACTGTCGCCGTCAGCATCGTTCATGTAGTTCGGGTCAAAAATACCGGGGAAGCTCTGGTCGGCTGCGCCCCAACTCTCCCGGCCAGGGATGAGATTGTTATAGCTGCCATCGACGGTGCGAAGACCATAGGGAAGCAGGTGCGCCTGGGTAAGGCCATCATTGCCATTATAGCCTGCCACCAGTTCGGCCAGGTCACCGCCCGCTGCGTGCGCTTCCGCTATCTTGATCTGCTTAAGGATAAACTCGAGATCGTGCTTTACCAACGTTACCATGACAGTCTCCCACGGAACTATGCTGTTGTCCTCGCCTCTGCTTCAAAGACGAAGCGGGCATTGTGGGAAGCATCTCTCGAACGGGTCACGGGTGTAACGGAACAAGGTCTGCCCAATTCCACTGTTCCAGGTCGTAAATCGCATTGTCGCAAGGTCGGAAAATGAATCAGACCTAAGGCTGATGGTCGATTGGACCAACGGCCTATGGAACACATGTCCTAATCTCCTAGCGGTCGCGCGTTCCTGCCGTATATTAGGGTCTGATCGGCTAGCTTCGGGAGGAATGCTTGCAAGGTAAATGGAGGCAAGAAATCAAGGCGTGGTTTGGCGAGAAAAGCCTGTCAACGCAATTTGCCCTTGCCGGCGGCGTGTTCATGCTCGGAGCCATGTTTCTTGCAGGGTCCGTTGTTTCGAACATCGTATCGAAGGTTACTGTCGAAGACACCGCCAGTGCGACCGCACTGTTTCTCCAAAGCTTGATCACCCCTCTTGTTCACGACCTCGCAACGGTTGAATCTCTGTCGGCAGAACAGATCCAAAGGCTGGACGCTTTGCTGGGCGGCGATGAATTCAGCAAAAGGTTTCCGCACCTCGAGATCTGGAAGGATGACGGCCTGATCGTCTATTCGAGATCGGCGGAGATTATCGGGCGAAGGTTTACCGCACCGCATGGCCTCGTCGACGCTCTTGCCGGAGAAGTATCGGCGCAGTATGCGGACCTGTCGGCCGCCGAACACACGGTGCGGGAATTCAACAAATCCTATCTCGAAATTTACGTCCCTATTCGCGAACTCCTTTCAGGCGATATTATTGCCGTTGCCGAGATCCACGAGGTACCCAGCCAACTTGAGGAAAAGCTTACCCTTGTGCAAAGACGCACTTGGCTGGCCATCGTGGCGGCGACCCTCCTTATCGTTCTCGGGCTGTTTGGAATCGTCTATCGCGGCAGCCGGTTGATCGATGTGCAGAAAGCCGGTCTCGTGCAGCGCCTTAAAAAGATCGAACAGATTTCCGAGCACAATCGTCGCCTGCGCGAGCGATCGCAGCAAGCCTCAAGCCGTGTTGCCGAGTTCAATGAAAGGGCGCTTCGCAACATCGGCGCCGATCTGCATGATGGTCCGGCGCAGTTGATAACGCTGGCGGCACTAAAACTGGATGAGGTACACCGTGCCCCGAATGGAGCCGCGCGGAAAATTGAGCTCAAGAAAATCGGCGGCGCGCTTTCGGAAGCACTGGATGAGATACGTTCGATCTCGAAAGGCCTGATGTTGCCGGATATCGAGAAGCTGGCACTTTCCGATTTGATTTTTCGCGTTGCGCGAAGTCACGAACAGCGAACGAATACCAAAGTGGACGTAGACTGCCTGCCAATCACGGAGCCCCTCCCCCTTGCCATCAAAATCTGCGTCTATCGCTTCGTTCAGGAAGGGTTGACCAACGCGTTCCGCCATGCGCGCGGTCACGAACAATCAGTCATATGTACCTTTGACGGCATGCAGCTTAACGTTTCAGTTAAAAGCGGAAACAACCTTCAAGACAGGGAGCCCCCCGTCTGGCGCGAAGGCATGGGTCTCAACGGGCTGCGGGATCGTGTCGAGAGCCTAGGAGGATCATTCCAGGTGTATTCGGGCCAGAACAGCGCCAACCGAATCGAGATGACCCTTGATTTCAGGAATTAGCCAGCGCCTGGCATGTTCTCATCGTTGACGCTCATCGCTCGGCCGGGTGACAAAGGTGCCAACTATCTTTCGAGCCCAAGGTCGCGTTATGGTTAACAAATTGTTTTATTGGCATATATTCGTGATAATTGAACCTAACGAGACATTCGTTTCTGTGTCTTGGATGTTACGCTGGACGAATGCATTTTGAGTCAACCAATCGCCTTTTGTGTCGAATTGACCATCCGACGGTCGCTTAAAGTACGCGGCACGGATCGTGCGCGGCTGTTTCCTCGGTCAAATATGTGCTCCACCGGGAAAGGAAACTCGGCCTTCTGGGCGTGAATTGAGACACCATAGATCCTCATTCCCCTGCCACCAGCGTCGGGCGTATCCCATTGGCTTTGAGCGCCGCCATCAGCATGGGGCCGACGGTAAACTCCCCTGCCCGCGCCTTTTCGGTCAAGGCCCGCAGATAGCCTCCGGCGGAATTGATGTGCTGGGCTCGTTCGAGGATCAGGGCGATGACGATGGCGGTGTTTTCCTCGCCAAAGACGTCGAGCGCCTCCGCATAGGCCGAGGGCGAAATGCCAAGGTAACCTCGCACCTGCGCCGCCGTCGCCATAAAGCCGCGCCAGTTGTCGATGCCGGCCGGCGCATAGTCGGCAATTTCCGGACAGGCCTTCATCACCAGACCCAATGGATAGGTTTTGGTGACATCCTCGGCCTTCTGCCGGATGGGCTCGGATTTCGCGCCTTGGCTTTTTCTTGAGCCGGGTTCAAAGTCAGATGGAGAGTCGGTATTTGAATTCTGTTGTTGCGGCTCACTCTGAGACTCATTGCCGCTCGTATTCTTGGTATTAATGTTGTTTTCCAGAAGGATAGCAACTTCCTCATGCAAATCGGCCATTGCGGCGAGGATCGGCTCCAGCGCGGCGAGGATAGCCTGGCGCGGGATGGCCTCGACCAGGGCGCGCAAACGCTGCCACAGCGTCGCCCAGTCGCCTGGGATGGCTTCGGCAACGGCAACCTCGATCAGCTTGGCGATATCGCGGCGATGCAGGGTAATACGCTCGCGCACGAGCTTCAGCGCCCGTTTTTCAGCGCGCACACTTTCTGCTGCGGCTTCGATCTCCTCGGCGCGGACAAGCAGCGGCGCCAGCGAGAAGCCGAAAGCGTCGGTAATCTCCCCTCCCCTGCCCTTGTGCGAATAGCGCTTGCCGTTGGGGCTGTCCTTGCGGGTAATCAGGCCGCATTCGACCAGCGCTGCCAGATGCCGGCGCAAGGTGGCGCTCGCCATGCCGTGCGCGCGCATTGAGAGCTGCACGTTCGATGGAAAGACGACGAGCCCGTTAGCGCTGGAAAGTTCATTGTCCGGCAGGAACGACAACAGCGCATTGAGAACGGCAAGCGCCCGATCGCCGATGCCGATGATGTCCTTGCCTTCGCACAGCCAACGATAGATCTGCCATTTGTCGGCCGTCTTGTCCTGATCCACCGTCTGCGCCTGGCGCTGGGCCTCCAACTGGCCAAGCGACATCGCCCGCCGCCCGAAGGGCGTCGTTATGAGATTTCCGAGCATCTCGTTTCACCTTTTCAAAAAGGCAAAAGAACTCAACTCGCCAAAACGACGCCAATGACTCTTGACAGTGATTCGGGGAAATGCGATTCTCAAGTTGCTACAGATGAGAAGGGCTTCCACGACGGCAACGTTTGGGGGCCTTTTTCTTTTGCGGTTTAGTCTCCCGTTGTTTCCTTGGCTGACTTCCTGAAAGCCTCATAGAGATCTCCCAGATTGTCGGCGATCCATTCGGCAAAGCGTGGGCCGTTGCTCGCCTCGAGCGTAACCGTGGCCTTCTTTGCAGTTGTTTTCAGCGTAACGCTGACAGACCTGTCACTTGGAGCCCAAACCTTGGCCGCGGTGGCTGCTCGCGCCTTGTCAGGCCTTCGCCTCACGATCTCGACGGCTTTTTGAAAGCGCTGGTCACTGGACATGGCTCTGCAGTTGTCCGCGGACAACAACGCCAATAAGTCCTTGAGCCTTGATTTCGGCGCCAGCTCGGCAAACTCCATCCACCGCCGCCTCCCGACCCCCGGTGCCGCGCCGATTGCCTCAATAAGTTCGACCGGAATTTGACGTACAACCGAGATCATCTTCGAAAGAGCCGCCTTGTCCACGCCAAGCGCAGCCATGATCGTATCGCGCGAGAACGACCGTTCTTCGAGACGAACCGCAAAGAGGGCCCGCTCGATATAGGACAGGTTGGTTCGCGCATTATTCTCCTGGCCCTGACTGACAACCAGCTGATCATCGGAAAGCTCCCGGATGACGGCGCGAACCTTGGTGCCCAGCTGCCTTACCGCCGCCAGCCGGCGGTGACCGTAGGCGACCTGATAGCGGCCCTTATCCTGCGGGTGTGGACGCACGAGGATCGGCACTTGCTGGCCGTGGCTCTTGATCTGTTCAACGAGTTCGGCAAGTTCCGCCGCATCGATGCCAAGGCGATCGCTGATGAAAGATCCGTCAACGATGGCGGGGTCAAGCTCGACAATCGTCTGACCTTCGGCCAGTTGCTTCTCGATATCCTGCGCGCGCTCGAACTTCTGCGTGATGCTACCGAGCGTCTTTGTGATGCCGCCAATGGGCGTGCTCCGCACGGCAGGGGCGACAAAGCCGGCGAGCGGTCTCGTGGCCGTCATTGGCGTTGCCGTATCCGGGGCGGCACTCTCGGCGGCGGAAACCCCGATGAGGTTCTTGCGGGCCATTATTTCCTCCCCCAGGTAGCGTTGAGGAGGCCTTCGATTTCGGAATTGACAGCGTTGAGCGACTCCATCGCCCGGTCGTAGGTGCCCCGCGTAAACTGGCTCCGTTCGACTTCATAGAGCGTCTGTTTGGTCACGCCCGCATCGGAAATCGCGGTCGATTTCAGCATGGGATTGTGTAGCATTCGATTGCCGAAGATCGCCCGCATGAATCCGGTCATCTGGTTCTGCGGACCATCATTGGGCTCGTAGCGCGTCACGAGATAGCGCATCCAGTCATAGCTTGTGCGGCCGCCTGCCCGCTCGACCACGGCCATCATCTCGCTGGTCATGGCTAGAAACTGCGACATGGACATCACGTCGAGCATTTGCGGATGCACGGTAATCAAAACCGACGTTGCTGCGCACAATGCCGACATCGTCAGGAAGCCGAGCTGTGGCGGGCAATCGATGATAACGACGTCGTAAAGGCTTTCAATGTCGGCGAGCACCTCGCCTATGCGCGCGAAGAACATCGTCTCCGCCGATCCCGATGTGATTGCCCGTGGCGTTTCATGCTCGAACTCCATGAGTTCCAGATTGCCCGGCACGATATGGAGGTTTTGTGTATATGTGGCCCGAACGATCTCTGCGATCGGCCGCGGGTCCTCGTAGCGTATCGCACCGTAGAGCGTTTCGCTCTCGCCTACGTCGAGTTCCGGTTGATGGCCGAAGAGCGCCGACAGCGAAGCCTGCGGATCGAGATCCACCGCCAGAACGCGCTGGCCGCGCAGCGCGAGATATTGCGCCAGATGCGCAGAGGTTGTCGTCTTGGCCGACCCGCCCTTGAAGTTCATCACCGCGATGACTTGCAGCTTTTCCCCAGACCGGCGGTTGGGTACGTATTTTTGCGATCCGTTCTTTTCGTCGAGGGAGCGCCGGATCCGCTCCATATCGGCTGGCGTATACATCCGCCTGCCGTTTGCGAGGGGTTCCGGTCCATGTCCTTCCGATGCCACCTGCCGCAGATAGCCTTCACCAATACCGATATAGTAGGCGGCCTCGGCCGGCGTGAACTGCCGGATGCTTTTCTGGGACGTTGGGGGAAATATCTTCTGCTGATGAAGCTGGAGCTGGCGTGACAATTCCAGCGAATCCGCGGACAACATCGATGGCAGGTGCTCCTGCTCGCCGCTTTGGATTGGTGACTGTAACATCGGTGATCCTCGAACTGCGCAATTGACGAAACTTTAGCTCAAACTGCGCAGTTACAATATGGCCCGATTCGTAAAGAATTCACAAACATTTAACCATGGCGTGAATTGGCGGCCAGAGCGGCTGTTGTCCGCGGACAACTTTGGTAATTTAAAGCCACCTGCATCCCTTGAGTTAGGCTCCGGACTGCCGCAGCCTTACGATAGGGGCGGGGAGATCGTCGTCGCCATAACGCCTGGTATAGAGCCAGCATCCCTCGTTCTTCGCACTGGAATATACCCTCCAAAGGCAACAGCCAGCCACGCGGACAGCCACGGCCTCATCTCCAGAAATATTGCGGGAAACACATTCCCGCCTCCTGACAATTACGATTTCCTTCACTAAAGTGCTCTCATGGCCTGAAGGTGCGCCTGCCGTCCGCACTCCAGAAATGGAGCATGGTGAACGCCTTCGCATAATGTTTCCTGACCTTCCAAACGTCGGGCGGAATTATCTGCAACGCGGGCACGGGTATGAATTTCGCCGGATGAAAGGAAACGTTATGCGTGATTACCGCAATGCGAAAGCTATGGCGAAAGTGCTGAGAGATGCATTCGCCGAACGCGAACAGGCCATCAAACAAAGCGAAGCACTCGAGATTGTGGCCCGGCAGTTTGGCCTGGCGAACTGGAACATCCTCGCCGCGCGGATCGATGGCGTGGCGGAAAACAGTGCTATCGCCTTTGAACAGGCTGTCCCAATCGTCAGAATATTCGACGTGGCGAAGGCGCACGAATTCTATCTGGGGTTCCTGGGCTTCAAGGTCGATTGGGAACATCGCTACGGCGACAACTTTCCGCTTTACACGCAAATCTCCCGTGGCGGTCTGCGGCTACACCTGTCCGAACATGCAGGCGATGCAACGCCGGGTGGCAACATGGTTATCTACATGAAGGGGATACGAACGTTCCACGCAGAACTTTCGGCAAAAAACTACCGTTACATGAAGCCTGGACTTCATGACGAGGGCACTCGGCTTGAAGTCGAGGTAACCGACCCCTTCAACAATCACATGCGATTCATGGAAGTGAAAGACGCGTAATCGACTTAACCGCCAAAGGCGAGGGGAACGTCAAACGCCCAGCTCGAGCGTTTGGCGTCGGCGGGGATCGGAGGGAAGGGCGCAGCACGCCTGACTGTCTCAATCCCCGCCCGATCGACGGCGGGATTGCCAGAACTGCGGCCGACCGCAACGCTCGATACGCTGCCATTATTGGCGACGACGAAGGAAACGATCAACTCACCGCGCAATCGCCCCTGGCGGCGCAAAGCGCGCCGAAGCTTCGACGTCACCGTACCCGGATAGTTGGATACCGCCGCATTTCCCTCAACGGTGGACTTTCCTTTGGCGTTGCCATCAGAACTTTTGTCGCCATCGCTCTTGCCGTCGGCAACGCCGACGCGCGCTGTGCGCTCATTCGAGCCCTTACGGCCCTGTGCTGCTAGTCGCTTGGATGGCTTAGCCGGCTTTGCTTCGCTCTCTATTTTTGCCGTTCGCTGCACGGGTTTTTGAACCGGGGCGGGGTCGGTCTTCTCCACGATGTGCGGCGCTTCCGCCGAACTCTCGGCAGGCTCTTCAACCGGCTGGACTGCAGCGGTCTTAACGTCCGCCGTCTGCGTTACCGGGGCGACGCTGCCGTGTTCAGACGGAACCTGCACCGCAAGCACTTCCAATGCGTCAGCGGGTGCAACGGTTGCTGGCGTCTCCTCGACGGCCGTGACATTTTCTGCCGGTTCAACAGGCTTAATCTCTTCCGCAGGTACCGGTGTCTCAATTGGGGCGTCGCTTGCGGCAGGGGAGGGCGGTACTTCGACATTTTCCACCGGTATCGGGATTGGTGCCTGCATCGATATCAGTGTGACATTGGTCGCATCAGGAAGTTGATCCGGCTCACCTGAGCTGTTCATGTCGACGGCGCCGTCGCCAAGCAAAGACGCCATGGTCTGCTGGCTTCCAGCAATCAGGACTTCGTCTGCGATGAACCCGACCATGAAGAGTACCAGCGCGGCATGAAAGCCGCACGACAGAAGGAGCTTGCGATACCAGCTTGTTGCGACAGGCACCGGCGTGCTTGACAGGCTTTCGCCTGCGTTGGCATCCGGTGAAAGTTCCATCGCCGACGCGCCCGGTAGTTGCTGATGCTCTTCGGGATGCGCGTAGGAGAGGAGCAGACTGGTATCGGAGACAAGATGCAGCGCTGGCGGTTCCGCCAGCCTGACAGGCTGGGGCTCGGAACGAAATGCCAGCGCGTAGGCCATCACTCAGCTCCCGAACTGCACCGATGATTTGGTGATGGGCTTCAACTGCCGAATACAGGCTTTCGGGTCGATCCCGGCGCCGGAGCACTCCGTAGCGTCGTTGATGAGGACACGCGTCACCTTGGCACAGTCCGTGTCGCCGAGATCGAAGCGCCGCACCTTGGTCTTGCCTTCGGGGAGATCCTTGAAGTCAAGCACCGTGATGCGGTCGACAACGTTCGCTTCGTTGAACAGAGCGATCTCGAAGGCGGCCTTGTCGAGCGGAGCTTTGAGGTTATTGCTGACGACAAAGGTAAGGCGGCAGCCCTTTTCGGAGGGCTGCAGCGCATTCAATTCGAGAGTCAGGGCTGGCGCCGGGGTGGACTCTTCCCCCGACGCCAGCCCCGTTGCGGCAAGAAGTGATATGGCTGTAACAGCGGTCATGCTAAAGCCAAGACTTGCTGCAAATTTCATGGTTACCATCCAAATTGTTTGGCCAAGGTGAGTTTGAAGGTCCGGCCCTTGGCATCTGTGCCGGACAGATTCTCGCGGTATTGCCGATCGAAGATGTTCTCGACAGCGAAGCGGGCTTCGAAACCGGCATATTTGCCGTCTGCGGGCTTCCAGCTTGTGAAGATGTCGTGAACGCCGTAGCCCGGTGTCGGCTGGCCGGTGAAGCCTGTATCGGTGTGAGCGGCGAATTGGCCGCGCCAGCCATACTCCACGCCGTAATCGACCATCCGGCCGCCAACAGTCATCGTCAGTTGCTGCGCGGGGATCGTTGTCAGCGGAGCACCCGTCTGCTCGTCCTCGCCCTTTATGTTGCTGTAGGCGAGGCGAGTGAAGAAGACCTCAGCGTCATAGGACCCTTCAACCTCCACGCCGTAAATTTTCGCTTCGGCGATGTTGACGTAGTAGGTGACGGGCAAGCGGCTGCGGTTGTTTGGATTGGTGCTGATGAGGTTGCGGATCTGGTTGTAGAACCCGGTGGTCTTCAGTTGCAACGTATCGCCGGCCCGCATCAGATCATAACCGGCGACAGAAAAGCCGGCTTCGTAATTGTTCGACGTCTCCTTCTCGAGATCCAGGCTGGCAGTGCGACCGCCTGGATAGGTCCCGCGTCCAGGACCCGACGTTGAGTAGAACTCATCGATGGTCGGGAACCGTTCCGTGTGGGCCACCGACCCGAACACCGAGAAGCTGTCGTTGAACTTGTAAAGCGCTGCAAGCTTCGGCGAAATTGCATCATCCGAGGTGTCTTCGGCACTGGCGATACCTTCACCCGGCGATGTATCGCGGTAGTCATAACGGATGCCGGGGATCAAGGTCAGCTTTTCCCGCCACACGAATTCGTCCTGGGCGTAGAATCCGTACTTGTTTTCGGTTCCCTCAGGATGGAACAGAATCGGCCCAGGCTTGATACCGCCGAGCGATTCGGCGTCGCGATCCTGACGGCTGATTTGCGTGCCGATCGTCAGGTAGTTCTCGAAATCGTCAGCCTTGTACTCAAAGGTATTCTCAAGACGCGCCTGCAACGTCTGGTACGAATAATCCGAATCGTCGAACAGCTGGTCGGGCATGCCTATTCCCGAAGCATTGGTCTGTTCGTTCGCAGTGTCCGAATAGGAGAGTTCGAACTTGAGATTG
The DNA here is from genome assembly GCF_013327855.1 of Phyllobacterium pellucidum. GTDB lineage: Bacteria > Pseudomonadota > Alphaproteobacteria > Rhizobiales > Rhizobiaceae > Phyllobacterium > Phyllobacterium pellucidum. The sequence goes on from NZ_JABUMX010000005.1 coordinate 134,043, forward strand.
AGCCATGGATTGTCGCTGGCGGGATTCTCGTAGCTGAAGACGGCCGTCTGGTCGGTTACCTTGCGATCGACTGTTCCAAAATCAAAATTGTCGGTCTGAGAATAGGCCTGGTCGTCGCCGCTGCCCTGCCAGCGCTGATAGGAAAGGCGGATGGTCTGTTCGTTACCATCGCCGAAACGATAGGTGCCTTTCGCCAGACCAGACCAGGATTCGAAATTCGAACCCTGGATCGTGTCGCCATCGCCGTCCTTGTAATCGTCGCCCTGGCGATAATTGCCCATCCCAAGGAATTCGAAATTCTCGTTCAGGCGCGTCGCATAAATGGTTGAGCCGAGAATGCCCGTACCATTGGAATCATAGGCGCTCTTTACGCGCACGGAATTGTTCTGACCGTTCACCAGAAAATCTGCTGCGTCTTTCGTCGTCAGATTGATGACACCGCCGAGGGCCCCGGAACCGTAGAGGGTAGACGAAGCCGGGCCGCGCAGGACTTCGACCTGCTTGTAAAGCTCGGGATCGCTGAAAAAGGATCCCATGCGGTACTGCTCGTAGAATTTGGGCGTGCCATCGACATTGATGATGATCTTCGATTCGTCCGCCGCCGCAGCTCCGCCGATACCACGGATGTTGAACGCCTCGCCAAAAATGCGGTCGCTGCCGATGGCGGTGACACCGGGCACGTCGCGCAGCGTATCGCCGATCGTCGTCGGCTGGTCCTGATCCATCTGTTCCTGATCGACCACGGTAACAGCCTGCGGCGTATCGATCGCGATCTTGTCGACGCCGGCGCCGATCACCAGTCGCTGCAGCAGCGTCACGCGACCCTTCTTTGCAGCTTCACCCACGGGCTGTTGCGCCCCCGGTTGTGCATTTGGAGTGACCTGCTGCGCCCCCGCAACCGCCGAGCCAATCATTACCATCAGCGCCGCTCCGCCGAGCAGAGCAGCCGTATTCCGTGCAATAAGCCCCATAATTACCCATTCTCTCCAGAGTCTGAATGCTGGCTGGCTTAAAGGCGCTCTTGAAAAAGCTCATTGCTCGCTTGCAAACGATTGTTTCTAGAAGGTCATTTCAAATCTTGACTGGTTGACTCTTCTTTGTGTTGAGTAATAAAGGTGACTTTAAGAGTCAAGTTTGAAAAATGGCATTCTTGCCCGCTTCAGACTTTCATTCGAGGACAAAACATCAAGGGGCGCTCGTCATGGCTGAACCAGTAAAATCTACTCCCGAAACCATTCGGCAGGCTCGTGCTGAAAATCCGAAAATGCGCGAGCGGGACCTTGCGCAGCAGCTCGGCGTCTCGGAAGCCGAGCTCGTCGCTGCCTATTGCGGAATCAGCGTCGTGCGCATCAGCCCGCGCATCGAGACGTTTCTGACCAAGATTGCTTCACTTGGCGAAGTAATGGCGCTTACCCGTAACGAAAGCGCCGTGCATGAGAAGATCGGCACTTACGAAAACGCCCATGTCAGCAAACATGCTAGCATCGTTCTCGGCGAACAAATCGACATGCGAATCTTTCAGAGCCATTGGGCCCACGGCTTCGCAGTTGCCAAGGAAGACGAGGACGGTAGCGTCCGCCGCAGCCTGCAATTCTTCGACGCAGCGGGCGAAGCAATACACAAGATTCATTTGCGGCCGGCTTCCAGCCTCGATGCGTATGAAGTGCTGGTCGCCAAGCTGCGCCTCGACGACCAATCGCAGACAATCGAACTGACTTCATTGCCCGAAATCGAGGAAAAGAAACTGGCAATCGAAGAGCTCGACGCATCCAGCCTGCGTGATCGCTGGAAGAAAATGCGCGACGTCCACGAATTCTTCGGCATATTGCGGTCGTTGAGCATGACGCGCCACCAGGCGGTGCAAGTCATCGGCGACGATTTCGCTTGGCGTCTCGACGGGCAGACGGTGACCACGATGCTGCACCAGGCGGCCAAGGGCGAAATGCCGATCATGTGCTTTATCGGCAATCGCGGTTGCATTCAGATTCACAGCGGACCGATCCAGGCGGTGAAGCCCATGGGGCCCTGGATCAACATCCTCGACGAGACGTTCCATATGCATCTGCGAACCGATCACATCGCCGAAGTATGGGCCGTACGTAAGCCGACTAAAGATGGCCACGTAACATCCCTGGAGGCTTACGATGCGAAAGGCGCGTTGATCGTGCAGTTTTTCGGCAAGCGGGCCGAAGGATCGGGCGAACGCAGTGACTGGCGCGACCTTGTGGAAAATCTTCCCAACCTCATGCATGCAGCGGCGTGAGGCGACCATGACACTCAGGACAATTGTCTGCGCCGGCTTCCTGTTGACAACGCTTGTGCCAACCCAGGCCGAAGAGGTTACTGGTGCGTTGCCCGATGCGAGCCGTATTGTGTCGATTGGCGATTCGATCACCGAGATCATCTATGCGCTGGGCGAAGAGTCTCGGCTCGTCGGCAGGGACTCGACGAGTACGTTCCCTGATGCAGCGACCAAGCTTCCCGACATCGGTTATATGCGCGCACTGTCTCCCGAGGGTGTGCTCTCGATCAATCCGACGGCAATCATCGCCGTCGAAGGCAGTGGACCAAAAGAGACGATCGATGTCCTGAAGAAGGCGAGCGTTCCCATGGTGGCAGTGCCGGAGAGCTATTCGGGCCCGGGCATTGTCGCGAAAGTCGAGGTCGTCGGCAAAGCCCTCGGAGCCGAGGCCAAGGCGAAAGCGCTTGCCGGCGAACTTGAAACGAAGCTCGCATCAGCTGCGGCCGAGACCAAGGATATTCAGGAGCGCAAACGGGTCCTGTTCATCCTCAGCGCGCAGGGCGGCAAGATCCTTAGTTCCGGCACCAAGACCGCTGCCAACGGGATCATCGAACTTGCAGGTGCCGAAAATGCGATCAGCGGCTTTGAGGGCTATAAGCCGCTGACCGACGAGGCGATTATTATCGCCAAACCGGATGTCATTCTCGTTATGGACAGGGGAGGGGATCATGCGGCCGCCAACGCTGACCTGCTTGCCAACAAGGCCATTGCCGCGACACCGGCCGGCGCTTCGAAATCGATTATACGCATGAACGGGCAATATCTCCTAGGTTTCGGTCCACGCACACCCAACGCCGTGCATGATCTTGCCAAGGCAATTTATGGCGACAAACTCAGCCAATGAGCGAAGCCTTGACCACAAAACTCATGGAGCGGCGCCAGACATCGACGAGGCATCTCGCCGATGGCGATCGATCCCATCTGGCAAGGGCAGTCATCGTCATCTTGTGTGGCTGCCTTCTGGCTTCCATGGCGTTCAGCCTCACTGCCGGCGCATCGGATGCGTCCGCTCTATCAGTGCTCTCCGGTTTGTTCTCCGCTTCGCAGGACAGTCTGGACGCGGTATCGCTCCGCGACCGGATCATCGTCTACGACATCAGATTGCCGCGGGTCATCCTTGGCGCACTGATCGGTGCCTCACTTGCGGTCTCCGGGGCGGTGATGCAGGGCCTCTTCCGCAATCCCCTCGCCGATCCCGGCATTGTCGGGGTCTCGGCTGGCGCAGGACTTGGCGCGGTGAGCATGATCGTGCTTGGCGGCACGGCGCTCGCGCCCATGATCGCATTCTTCGGTAGTTACGCCCTGCCGCTTGCAGCGTTTGCAGGCGCCTTGAGTTTCACTGCGATTCTCTACCGGGTAGCGACCCGGCGCGGACAAACGTCGATCGCGACGATGCTGCTCGCCGGCATCGCGCTCGGCGCCATGGCCGGCGCCTATATGGGCATACTGGTCTACGTTGCCGATGACAGGCAGTTGCGTGATCTCACCTTCTGGGGGCTTGGTTCCCTTGCCGGCGCCAGTTGGATCAAGATCGCGGCAGCCGGACCGTTCATCATCGTCTCGCTGCTTGCCTCCCCGTTCCTCGCGCAAGGCCTGAACGGGCTCGCCCTCGGTGAAGCATCCGCCGGCCACCTCGGCATTCCGGTGCAAAGGCTGAAGTATGTTGCCATCGTCACAGTCGCCGCGGCGACCGGCGCATCCGTTGCAGTCAGCGGTGGCATAGGCTTTGTGGGGATTGTCGTACCGCATCTTCTGCGCATCGTTATCGGCCCGGATCACCGCTACCTCCTGCCAGCCGCGGCGCTGCTCGGCGCATGCATGCTGCTGCTTGCCGATACGGTGAGCCGGACGATCGTGGCACCCTCGGAACTGCCGATAGGCATTGTCACCGCCGCTGTTGGAGCACCATTCTTCCTCTGGATATTGCTGCGCAGACGCGGCATCCTCGATCTCTAGGACCCGCACAATGGCGAATTCCCATTGCATTGACGTGAGCGACGTAACTGTCTTCCTTGGCCGCAAAAAGATCATCGACTGCGCTGCTTTCACGGCTGAAGCCGGAAAATTCACCGTCGTCGTAGGGCCGAACGGATCGGGCAAGACGACTTTGCTTCGGGCGATGGCGGGCGACCTGCCATTTACGGGCCGCATCAGCCTCAACGGTACACCGATCGACAGGATGAAACCCTGGCAGATGGCTGCCGCGCGCGCCATCCTGCCGCAAGCCACCTCGCTCTCATTTCCGTTCACCGTCCGGGAAATCGTCAAGCTGGGAGTGATCGCCGGTCGTACCGGTGCAGGGGCGGCAAGAGATTTGCCGGATCTTGCGCTGGACCTTGTGGATCTTGCCGGATTCGGCGGCCGGTTCTACCAGGAGCTCTCAGGCGGCGAGCAACAGCGTGTGCAACTTGCCCGCGTTCTCTGCCAGGTCTGGCAACCCGTGCTTGACGGACAGCCGCGTTTTCTTTTCCTCGATGAGCCGGTCTCGAGCCTGGACATCAAGCATCAGCTGATCATCATGCGGATCGCGCGCGACTTTGCTGAACGCGGGGGAGGGGTCGTTGCGATCCTGCATGATCTCAATCTGACCGCGATGTACGGCGACAAGGTCGTTATCATGAATCGCGGTCATACCGATTGCGTCGGCACGCCGGCCGAGGTGCTCACGGACGAGCGCATCCTGCGTGTCTATGATTGTGCGCTGAAGGTCGGCGCATTTCCGGCGCCGGGCACGCCGTTTGTCCTGCCGCATTCCGTATTGTCCTGAATAGTAGCCGCACGCAAGACGGAACCTTGGGCTCAGGCAGCACCCGGGCAAAACCGTCCCCGTCGCAAAGGCGACATTTCACAGCATAATTTATTTCTGGTTGCATGAAGCGGAGACTCGCTCTCCCTTCGATGCCGAATTCTATCGCGCCCCGCCTATGCTAACCGGCATCCCGAGGATAAAAGGGGCGAAAGCGGCGCACTATTCGTGCTTCGAGAAGGTTGAAATGGCTCAGAAACCAGCGACGTTGAAGGATGTGGCAGCTTTTGCGAACGTCTCCCGTGCGACGGCTGCCCGTGCGCTCAACAGCTATGGTTACGTTGGCGACGAGACCGCGCAGCGCGTCCAGGAAGCGGCGGAAAAGCTGGGTTACAGGGGCAATCGCCTGGCACAGGCGCTGCGCAACGGCCAATTGCCGATCATCGGCTGCATTCTCGGTGACATTCAGAATCCATTTTTCGCCCGGATCGCGCACGATATCGAGGCTTTGGCGCGTCGAAGCCGGTACAATCTGATTATCGGCAGCAGCGAAGAGCAACTGGAACAGGAAGTCTCCTTGCTGGCGAGCCTGCAATCCCTGAGCATACGCGGCTTCATCGTCGCGCCGACATCGGACGAGAACAACATCCATCTTAAGCGCCTGATCGAGGAAAACGTCCCGCTGGTGCTGATCGACCGTGTTGTGCAAGGAATCGATTGCGACAGTGTCGTCGTCGATAATGAAGGCGGAGCGCGCAAGGCCATCGAATACCTCATCGCCATGGGCCACCGACGTATCGGCCTTCTGCAGGACGATACGCGCATCTTCACGTCGCGCGCACGCCTGAGCGGCTATCAGAGCGCGCTTGTCGCCGCAGGCATCAACCCGGACGACAGGATGATTTCCGTATCCCAATCGACAGTCGAACACGCGATCGATGCGACCATTCGACTGTTCAGCCAGAAATCGCCACCGACTGCACTCTTCACCGTCGACAGTTTGATGACCCAAGGCGCGCTGTTGGCCTTTCGTTCGATGGGAATCTCCATCCCGCATGACGTGTCGCTCATCGGATTCGACGACTTCAACCTGGCGACATTTACCGATCCGCAGATCACAGTCGTTGCACAGCCGGTGTCGGAAATCGGCCTTGCAGCAGCCCGGCTCCTTTTTGAACGGCTCTCCGGACATAGCCGCCAGACAAGACAAATTCGCTTTGAAACCAAGCTGTTGGTCAGAGGTTCGGTGAGCCGTCGACAGGACGTTTGAGCCACACCGCGCATCTCAGCAAAAAAACACTCCAACCCACTTGTCAGCGTGAAATTCTTGTGCGCTAAATATGTGTGAGATCGATCTCACATTGTCTTAACGAACATTCGCGCAAGACGGTACCTCGCTCTCCAGCGGTGTTGATATGCGCAAACGGGAAGGTTCTAATGCTCAACTTCGATAAAGATCGCTTTGTGAAGATACAAAGTGGCGCAGTCGCAATCGCCGATGACGTGCGCACCCTGGTGCGCAAGCTGCTCGACGATGGCCTCGAACGGATTTTCTTCATGGGCACGGGCGGCGTGCAGTTTCTGACGCAGCCGGCGATCGAGTTTGCCCGCAACGGCACTGTCTTCCCGGTCTCCGCGGCATTTCCGGCGCAGGTCGTTCTCGAAGCGCCGGCTGGCCTTGATGAACGGGCGCTCGTCATTCTTCCGTCGCTATCGGGAACAACCAAGGAAAGCGTCCAGCTTATGGCTTTCCTGAAGGAGCGCGGCGTAAAGACGCTTTCCCTCACCGGGCATAAGAACACGCCTCTCGGCCTCGATGCGGACTACAATTTCACCAACTTCGCCGAAGACGATACATCCTCGGAATCGTTCTACCTGCAAACTCTCCTGATCGTTCTCGCCCTGCTGGCTGAGCGTGGTGAATTTGCGGACTTCGATGCGACTGTGGCAGAGCTTAAGAAGCTGCCGGAATTGCTCGTATCGGTGAAGGAAGATTACGAGGCTGGCGCTGCCGGGCTCGCCCAGGAAATCAAGGACGAGACCTATCACATCTTCACCGGCGCAGGTTCGGTCTGGCCGGAAGCGCATTATTACGGGATGTGCATCCTTGAGGAAATGCAGTGGATCCGCACACGTCCGGTTCATGCGTCCGATTTCTTCCACGGCACGCTGGAGTTGGTCGAGCCCGGTGTCAGCCTGTTCATCTTCAAGGGTGAGGATGCCTGCCGCCCACTGACCGATCGCGTCGAAAATTTCGCAAAACGCTATACCGACAAGGTTCGGGTTCTGGACGCAGCCGCTGTCAAGCTGCCGGGAATTTCCGAGAATACGCGCAAGCTGATCTCTCCGATTATCCTCGCCACCATGCTGGAGCGTCTGAGCGCCCATCTCGAAGGTTTGCGCGACCATCCGCTGACAACGCGCCGCTACTACAAGCGCGTCGAATACTGAGATTGTCCCGATCCGATCATGTCGGATCGGGATTGATTCATTCACAGAAACGAAAGATCAAAAAAGAGAGGAACTGCGAAATGAAAAGCACCACGTTTTTAAGCACGACGAGTCTCGCTTCTTTCATGGCGGCCGGATTGATTGCCGGCAGCGCAAATGTCGCGCTGGCAAAAGACCCGGTCGTCGCGGATCCGGATGCAAAAGTTGAATATTCGGGCACGCTCAGCATTCTCACTAAGTTCGGTCTGCAGCAGCTTTCTCCGTTTTTCGTCGATGCCGCCAAGGAATATGAAAAGCTTCATCCAGGCGTCAAAGTCGAACTTATTCAGGAGAGCGACGACAGCGTGAAGGGCAAGACGAAGGCTCTCGTTGCGTCCAATTCCTTGCCTGATATCTATTTCTCCTGGACCGGCAGCTGGGGCGAAAACTTCGTCCGCGGCAATCGCGCGGTCGACCTTAGCAAGGTGATCGGTCCCGATACCGCCTGGGGCAAGCAACTTGCCGGCGCCGCAGTCAGCGCCTTCCAGTACAATGGCAAGCTCTATGGCATTCCGCTCTATCTCGACGCCAAGTTCATGGGCTACAGCAAGCCGCTGTTCGAAAAAGCTGGCGTTTCCGAACCCAAGACTTTTGATGAATTGCTCACCGCCTGCGCGGCCCTACGCAAGTCGGGCGTCACACCGATCTCCTTCGGCAACAAGGAAGGCTGGCCGGCGGTTCATTATGCCGGGCAACTGCTCTCCTATAACGTGCCGCAGGCGACGCTCGAAAAGGATTTCACGCCGGCCACCGCCGACTACTCCGATCCGGGCTATGTGCTGAGCCTGACCCAGTTCAAGCAGTTGATCGATGAATGTTCGGATGGTTCCGGGACGAACGGCTCGTCCTATGCATCGGCGCTGCAGCAGTTCTCCAATGCCAAGTCGGCCATGTATTATCAGGAAATCATCGAGTTCGATCAGAGCACTGCCGACGGCGCCTTGAAGCGGGACGATTTCGGCTACTTCAAACTGCCGGCACCGAAGGACGCAAAGGGCGACGTGAAGTCGATCGAAGGCGCGCCGGAAGGTTACATGATCAATGCCGCTTCGAAGAACATTCCGCTTGCCATCGACTTCATGAAGTTCGTCACTTCTGCAGATAATGGCAAGGTTCTGTCGGCTCCGCCTTATGGCCAGCCGAGTGCGACCGTCGGAGGATATTCCGCCGATACGATGAATCCGGCGGTCGTCGGTGGCCTGAAAGTTATCGCAGACTCTTCCTATCTCATGCCCTGGCTCGATACGGCCAACCCACCGCGCGTGGCGGCTGCCTGGCTTTCGGGCCTGCAGGCACTCATCGGCGGCTCGCAGACACCCGAGCAGGTCATGGAACAAGTGAAGAAAGCTGCGGCTTCTTCAAAGTAAGAAAGCTCTCAGACAATGACTGTCGTGAAGCATGACTATAAGGGTGAAGCCGCCGCTATCGGCTTCACCCTGCAGAGGAAAGCCGGGAATGATCAGACCAGCCCCTTGTCGGGCTTGCTGTCGTTCCGCTGGGTGCTGGTCGCATTCGTTCTGATCCTTTGGTTCGTCTATTATCCAATCATCGACAACTTCATCGTCAGCACGAAGAACCAGGATATTTTCACCGGCGAAACCGCCTTTGTCGGCCTCGACAACTATCGCCGGCTCCAGAGCGATCCGATCGTCTGGACCGCGATCCTCAACAACACGCTTTATGCGGTCATCTCGATTGTTTTCCAGGTATTTGGTGCATTCGTGCTCGCCGCGCTCATCGAAGGACTCGACAACGAAAGATGGCGCAGGTTCTGGCGCGCCGTCTATTTCATCCCCTCTGCGATTTCGATCACCGTCACCGGCCTGCTGTTCTACTTCATCTATCAGCCGGACATCGGTCTGCTTGACTCCTTTCTCACACAGATTGGCCTCGGGAATTGGTCGCGGGCGTGGCTCGGCGAAGAGCATACGGCGATCTATGCAATCATAGCCATGAGCCAATGGCAGGGTTTCGGCTATTCGACGCTGTTGTTCGGCATTGCGATCCAGAAGATACCGCGCGAACTTTATGATGCAGCGATCATGGACGGGGCTGGCACCTGGCGGCGCCTGTGGAACATCACCATGCCTCTGACACGCGAGATGACAGGCCTGATGGTCATTGTCACGATCACCGGCGCCTTCCAGGTTTTCAACGAGGTCATGGTCATGACGGCCGGCGGTCCGAACAATTCCAGCCAGGTGCTTGGAACCTGGCTCTATCAACAGGGCTTCATCGAAAACGACTTTGGCTATGGCGCCGCCGTGGCAACCGTGATCTTCGTAATCACCTTGCTGACCGGCTTCGCCCAGCTCTGGTACACAAGGAAGCGGAGGGTGCATCTGTGAGCGTCACCCTTCAATCCCCCGAGAGGGAACCGGTCGATTTCGTTCAAATGTTGGCAAAGGTCTGCCTTGTCACCTTTCTTGTCAGCCTCGGCGTCATCGTCATCTATCCATTGATCTGGATGGCCCTGAACGGCTTCAAGAGCAACTCGGAGATCTTCGGCAATCCATTTGCGCTTCCGACCAGCTTTACGATCGGAAACTATATTTCTGCCTGGAACCAGGGCATCCGCAATTACATTGCGACGAGCATAATCGTGACGCTTGGTTCCGCCATCTGCACCGTTCTCGTAAGCGCGTGGACCGCATACGGCCTGACGCGCTCAAGCTTGCCCGGGAAGCCTTATTTCGTGGGCATCGTGCTTGGCGGCCTCATGCTCAGCCCGACTGTCGCGGTAATCCCGCTCGTGCGCATGATGCAGGATCTCGGCCTCTACAACACCTATTGGGCGCTGATCATTCTTTATACAGCCTTCCGCATCCCGTTCACGACCTTTCTCATTCGCGCCTACATGCTCGGACTCCCACGCGATCTCGATGAGGCAGCGATCATGGACGGTGCGACCGAGGGCCAGATCTTTTGGAAGGTGATCCTGCCGCTGTGCAAGCCGATACTTGTATCCTGTGTCATCCTGCACGTGCTTTTCGCCTGGAATGAATATCTCTTCGCGATGATTTTCACGAGCGGCGCAGACTTGCAGACACTGCCTGTCGGCCTGACATCGATCATGGCGAAACACGGAACCAATTACGCCATCGTCTTCGCTGCGATGACATTGTCAGCACTTCCCATCGTCATCGTTTTCTTCGCCGCGCAGCGCTTCTTCATCCGGGGCCTTGCCGAAGGCATCGGCAAATAAGGGGAGCGGGAAATGTTGAGACGTGAACAACTCATCGGAGCAAATTTCTCCTTTCAGCACCACCCGTTCCGGTGGGTCGCGGAGCAGCTGCGCCGGATGGGATTCAGCCGCATGGAGCTTTGGGGAATTGCTCCCCACCTCGACCTCTTCAACGATAGCAATTCGCGCCTGAGGGAATTGAAGGCCGTCCTCGTCGACAATCAGTTGTCGGTTCACTGCTTCACGCCGGAACAGGTGCTCTATCCCATCAACATCGCATCGGGCGACGACACCTATCGCGCAAAGAGCGTGGAGCGCTTTCTCCACGCTGCCGATATTTGTGCTGAACTTGGTGCGAAATACCTGTTTCTGACCCCAGGCCGCGGGTTTGAAAATGAAAGCCGCGAGCGCGCCTGGGCTCGTTCGATCGAGTCAGTCAACACGATTGCCCGGCACGCCAGGAGCAATGGGGTTGCCTGTCTTCTGGAACCACTGCAACGAACCGAGAGCAATATCGTCAACAACGCGGATGATCTCTTTGCCTTCTGGCGCGAGCTCGACGCAGATAATGTCGACGTCGTTCTCGATATCGTGGCCATGGCAACGGCGAAGGACAGCGTCGGCGCCTATGTCGAGAAGTTCGGCGAGCGCCTTTCCCATGTTCATATCGTTGACGGGACGCCGGCCGGCCACCTGGTCTGGGGCGATGGCAACCTGCCATTGCACGACTATCTCGCCGAACTCGATGCGAGTTCCTTTACGGGGACCCTTACCTTCGAACCGTTCGGCAATGGATCTTATGCGCTCGATCCCGTCGCGGCCTTGCAACGTTGTCTGACCGCGATTGCTCCTCTTCTTGACCGTGCGGAGCAATGATGCAGAACGCCAGTCCAACGCTGATTGCTGTCGGCGACAATTGCCTTGATGCCTACCTGACCAAAGGCTTCGTCACGGTAGGAGGAAATGCGCTCAATGTCGCGGTTCAATGGCAACGACACGGCCACAATGCGCGCTATTTCGGCGCCCTCGGCCATGATGAAGAAGCCGAGATCATGCTCGACGAGATCGAGCGTGTCGGCCTCGCTCCGGGCGACGTGGAATTGCTGACAGGGAGTTCCGCGGTAACCCTCCTTGCCGACGATGCCGGCGAGCGGCGCTTCCTGCTCGAGTCCCTCGGCGTCGGGGCAGACTATTTCCCCAAGGGCGAACATTATGATGCGCTGCTGCGGGCCGACTGGGTCCATCTCGGCACAAATGCGAGCGAAGAGCTGGTGCGCCGGCTTGTGGCGGATGGCGTAAGGTTCAGCGTCGACGTGTCGACACGACACTTCGATTTGCCGCTGGATAATGTACCGCTGGTTTTTGCGTCAGGTCCAGACGATCCGGACGAACCGGTCAAGCCGCTCATCGAAAAGTTCAAGCGGGCAGGGGCCCGCGAAGTCGTGGTCACATGCGGCAAGCGCGGCTCCTTCTACGATAATGGCAGCCCTCTGTTCTTCGCGGATTCGGTGCCGGTATCTGTCGTTGATACCTGCGGCGCCGGCGACAGCTTCATCGCAACATTCATCGTTAGCCGTTTTGTAGAAGGCTGCTCGGAGGAAACCGCGCTCAATCGTTCGGCCGCGCGGGCCGCGGAAACCTGTACGCATCTCGGCGGATTTCCCCAGGTGATCCTGCCGATACCCCAATGGCTTCTCGACAAATACGACAGCGTCATCCGTACCGCGCAAAGGGCTTGAGCATGAGCAGTATCAAAATGAGACCGCCGGTTGCGGCCCCAAGAGAAGACCGGTCCTTTTGGTTGCAGAGTATTGCCGCCGATGCCGCAACGACACCGCTCAAGGGCAGCGAGACGTGCGATATTGCGATCGTCGGCGGTGGTTACGCTGGCCTGTGGACTGCGCTGCGGATAAAAGAGCATGCGCCCGAGACGCGCGTTACGATCCTCGAAGCTGATTTTTGCGGGTCGGGCGCTTCGGGCAGGAATGGGGGACAGGTCCACACCTGGTTCGCCGAGATCGACATGCTACGGGAACTCGTGGGTACTGAAGACGCGCTCATGTTGTGCCGCGCTACTGCCGACGCCATCGATGAACTCAAGACCCTGCAGGATTCGGGCACCATCGACATGGATTTGCGACTGGACGGCTGGTTGTGGACGGCAAGTTCCGCCGCCCAGGAAGGGGCGTGGTCGAAGGCCTATGATCTCACCCGGACGTTGGGCGAGAAGCGATTTCGGACCCTTGACCGGGCCGATATGCTGAAGCGGACCGGTTCTTCTGCGTCCTACCTTGGCATCGTGGAAGAACGGGCTGGGACAGTCCAGCCGGCAAAGCTGGCGCTGGGTTTGCGCCAGCTTGCAATCTCGAACGGCGTCATTATTCACGAACAGAGTCCGGTTCTGGAGATCGTACCTGGGGCACAACCGCAATTGCGCACGGCTCAGGGTACGTTGTCTGCCAAGAAGATCGTCCTCGCTGCCAACGCATGGCTTTCGGCGATTCCGGAACTGCACCCCTATCTCTATGTGGTCAGCAGTCAGCTCATCGCAACCGCGCCTGCTGCCGACATTCTGGATGAGATCGGTTGGGTCGACGGTGCATCGATCTGCGATGCCCAACACCACGTGCTCTACTACCAGCGCACCCCTTCAGGCCGGGTGATCTTCGGCCGGGGAACCGGCGGCATTGCGTATCAGGACCGCATCGGCTCCAGCTTCAACCGGAGCGGAGACAAGGGTTTGGACAATATCCGCGAGCTGCACCGCGTCTATCCGCAACTTAAAGAAGTTGAGGTGCAATATGATTGGAGCGGACCAATCGACTGCACTGCCCAGCATCTGCCGGTTTTCGATCATCTGAAAGAGCACCGGAACATCTTTTACGCTGTCGGTTTCAACGGCACCGGAATTGCCCAGACGCCCGTCGCCGGCCGCATCATGGCAAGCCTCGTTTTGGGACGCGACGACAAGTGGAGCAGATGCGGGTTGGTCGGTATCGGTCGCCGGACGAAGCTCCCGCCCGAACCGTTGCGATATGTCGGTGCAAAAATCGTCAGGGGCGCCATTCGCCGCAAGAATGACGTGGAAATTCTCAATCAGAAGCCGGATCGGATCACGCGATTTCTGGCCAATCTTGCTCCCTGAGTGATGGGAAGCAAATATAAGGAACGGAACGATGGCTGACTTGTCGCTGAGAAACATACGTAAGTCATACTCCAATCTGGAGGTCCTTCACGGCATCGATCTCGACATTAAATCCGGTGAGTTCATCGTTTTTGTGGGCCCCTCGGGCTGTGGAAAATCGACACTGCTTCGCTCGATTGCCGGGTTGGAAACGATTACCTCCGGCGACCTCATCATTGACGGCGAGCGGATCAACAATGTGGCGCCGTCCAAGCGCGGCATTTCGATGGTGTTCCAGTCCTACGCCCTGTACCCGCACATGACTGTCTTCGAAAATATGGCCTTCGGTCTGCGCATTGCCGGCCTGCCCAAAGCCGAAATAGATAAACGTGTGCGCAATGCAGCAAACATCCTCCAGCTCGACAGCTATCTGCAGAGGCTGCCGAAGGCTCTTTCCGGCGGGCAGAGGCAACGTGTTGCCATCGGCCGCGCCATCGTGCGTGATCCGCGCGTGTTTCTCTTCGATGAACCATTGTCCAATCTCGATGCGGCGCTGCGCGTGGCGACCCGGATCGAGATTGCGAAGCTGAAGCAGAGCATGCCGGACGTCACCATGATCTACGTGACACATGACCAAGTCGAGGCCATGACTTTGGCCGACCGCATCGTCGTCTTCAAAGACGGAAACATCGAGCAGGTTGGAACACCGATCGAGCTTTACAAAAATCCTGCCAATCTTTTCGTTGCGCAGTTCATCGGGTCGCCTTCGATGAACATATTGGAGGGGAAACTCGAAAAAGACTTGTCGGGCTCCGCGAAATGCAAGCTGGATTGCGGGGTCGCTCTCGATCTTGGTGTGCTGCCCGCTGGCGTTTCTGCTGAGGATCGGCTCAGCATCGGTATTCGTCCTGAAAATACACAGATCGCGGATGCAAAAACGAATGGGCCGGTGTTTACTGGTACCATCGATTTTGTCGAACACCTCGGCGAAGTACAAATTCTCTATGTCGATATGCCGGGCTCTGATCGAAAATATCTCATCAAGGTAGACGGTACAGGCACTTACGCCAGGACGGACAAGATTCGCTTTACCGCGCGACCGCAAGACGTCCACATTTTCGATGCCAATGGCGCTGCTATCGCGCGCTTGTCACAAGCCGGCGTCCAAAAGCAAAGTGAATACGGGATGCAATGAAACCTGCTTTTGAGGCGAGCGGGCGGGAAAGGGTGTTCCGCCGCTATTAGACTTAAATATGATTGTGAAACTCCTCTTTGCAGTTTATGAAATCGCAAACCAGCAAGGAGGCTTTCGTGGCAAGGATTTTATTCAAGCGTGCGCGCGCGCTCGGTATCGCGGCATTATTGGCTTCAGGCAGCGCTTTCGCTGCCGATCCAGGCAAGATGTCGATTGTCGATGATCGCGGCGTCACGGTCGAAGTTCCTGCACAACCGAAGCGCATCGCCTCGATCTCCTACTTCGCCGATGACATCGCGCTGGCCCTCGGCGTCAAGCCGGTCGCAAGCACATATATGACAGCGGGCCGCGAACCGGATTTCTTGCTTGGCCTGACCTCGCAGATGAAGCGGATCGGACAGCGGGCCAAACCGAACCTTGAACTACTTTCCGAAGCAAAGCCCGACCTCATCATCGCAATCCGCCGCTATACCGTCGGCAACGCTGCGCAGTTGCAGGGCATCGCACCCTATGTGGCTTACAACATGGAGTTGCTCGACGAAAGCTATAAGGAAGTTGCCGAGATTTCGAAACTGCTCGGCCAGCCCGAGCGGGGTGAGAAGCTGAATACCGACTTCCGCAAGAATCTGGCCGACTTCGCAGCCAAGGCACCGAAGGATGTCCACCCGCGTTTCATGATCATGTGGGGTGGAGCAACGCCGTTTGCGTTCCATACCGAAAACACATCCGCCTCCATCGTGGCGGCTATAGGGGGCGACAATATCGCCGGCCCGAAGTCGCCGGGCGGCGAGTTCGGTATCGATCTCAGTCTCGAGACCATGCTGGAGAAAGATCCGGAGGTCATCTTCGTCTACGATTCCGGGCCGGACCGCCCCCACGAAAGCAATCCGATCTGGTCGCAGCTCTCAGCCGTCAAGAACAACCGGGTTTTCTATGTCGGTGATCAGTGGGTCGAAACAAATGGTCCGATCGCCCGCGAGATCGTTCTGAGGGAAGCGGCGCACTATCTCTATCCGGACACCTTCCCGGCCGTCGATGTCCGTGCGGAAGCGGCAAAGATCATTCCCGCGACCGTCCAGGACTGACGGCCAGTCCGACGAATGAGCCCAAGCCGATCATTCCTGCTCATTGGGCTTATCGTGCTGGCCTGCGTGGCGACGATCGCCGTCGGTTTGCTGGTTGGCGCAAAAACACTATCGGTCGCGACGGTTTTCCATGTTCTTGTCGCGCCCGATGGCAAGATCGATTCAATCCTCGTGTGGACGCTGCGGCTGCCGCGGAGCCTGACGGCTGCCGCAGGCGGTGCGGGGCTCGCCGTTTCAGGCTACCTGTTGCAGACGCTGACGCGCAATCCGCTGGCCGATCCCGGCATTACCGGCGCGACGGCCGGAGCCGTTGCGCCGATCGTTTGTTGCTTCGTGTTCGTGCCGTGGCTCTCCCCGGTTTATTACCCGGTCATCGGGCTGCTGGGCGGGCTCGCGGCTTCTTCCGTGACGTTCTGGGTTTCACGCGGCGGGCAGGGGCGTCCGCTGCAACTGGCACTTGGCGGTGTCAGCGTTTCCCTGTTTCTCGGCGCGATAACCACATATGTCCTGTTGCTGACGGGGCCGCAGGCCGCATCACTGCTGTTCTGGCTATCGGGCGGTTTTCAGGGAAGGACCTGGACACATCTCATGCATATGCTTCCCTGGACGGTAACAGGTGTCGTCGGGGCGCTCGTTTTTCGTCGTGTAATCGGAATGTTCATGCTGAGCGACCATGCCGCTGCCGGAATGGGCCTGCAGCTTGGGCTGTGGAAGCCGGTCATTCTCATTCTGGCGATTATCCCGGTCGCGGGTATCACGCCGATCGCCGGTCCGGTTGCCTTTGTCGGCCTTGCAGCACCCCACATTGCGCGCCTTCTCAGACCAGGCGGGACTGGCTGGGACATCGGGTTGAGCGCGGTCATCGGTGCGCTCATCGTCACCTTTGCCGATGTTGTTGGACGCAGCATCGCCGTCCCGCGGGAATTGCCGGTCGGGATAATCACGGCGCTGATCGGCGGCCCTATCTTCATCTACCTTGTCCAGCGCGGCCGGCTCAATCTTTCGGGCGCTGAGCGATGAATGCAGTTGCCTCCACGCGAGCGGGCTCGAACGCCGGCTGGATCGTTTTCGCTCTGGTCGCCGTTACCACCGCTTCGATCGTCGCAGCGGCGTTGCTGGGCGTCGCCGATATTTCCCACAACGACATCATGGCTGTCCTGAAGGGCAACGGATCCGATGAGGCCCGGGCGATCATCCTCGATATCAGGCTTCCACGCATCGTAACCGGCGTATTGGCAGGAATTCATTTTGCATTGGCGGGGTTCCTTCTCCAGGCAATCACACGCAACCCGCTTGCGGACCCATCGCTGATGGGGATCTCGCAAGGGGCCACGCTTTCGGTAACGACCTTCCTGATGTTCACCGTCTATATCTTCCAACCGGGCTCGAACACGCTTGCAGAGTTGCCGGTGGCTTGGCTTCCGGCGGCGGGGCTTGCCGGGGGACTGCTAGCGGGTGGCATCATCTACCTGCTGGCATTTCGCCTCGGTCTCAGCGCCATGCGTATCACGCTCTGCGGCGTGGCGGTCGGCGCGGTGCTGCATGCGATAGCCATCGGCCTTATCGCAGGATGGGGCTCGGCACGCATCGAGATCATTCTGGAATGGTTGTCCGGAAGCCTTTATGCCCGGACCTGGGACCATGCGCTCTTCCTGCTGCCCTTTACGATTGCCGGCCTGTTAATGCTTCCAGTCATCTATCGGCCGCTGCGCCTCCTGCATTTCGATGCAACGGTGGCGCAATCGTTCGGGCTTGCTTATCGCCGCCAGTTTTCCATCGTTCTTGTCGTTGTCTGCATGCTCGCTTCAAGCGCCGTCGGAGCGGTCGGGCCGCTTGTCTTCGTTGGCCTGATCGTGCCTCATATGGCAAAATTCATTGCCGGCCGAAACTTTGTGCTGTCGCTGGCGCTAACGATAGGCCTCGGCGCCATTGTCGTCACGCTTGGCGATCTGATCGGGCGTTTGCTCGGACAGGCCGAGGAAATTCCCATCGGGGTTGTGACCGCCATTGTCGGCGTCCCCCTACTTCTAGCATTGTTGCGCAAAACCACGTGAGACCGCTCATGCCACTGTCCTGTTCCAACGTGTCGGTTGCCTATGGAGAGCGCAAGGCGCTCAACCAGTTCGGCCTTTCGCTGGAGCAGGGAGAAATCCGCGCGCTCATTGGCCCTAACGGTTCGGGCAAGAGCACTGCCCTTCATGCTTTGGCCGGATTGATCCGACCGGTCGAGGGCCGGGTGCTCCTTGGCGAAACGCCGGTCGCAACCTTGTCACGGCGAGCGCTTGCCAAGAAGCTCGCATTCCTGCCGCAACAGCCGGCAGCGCCGGACGAATTGACCGTGGCCCAACTCGTTCGGCAAGGGCGCTATCCGCATGTGGGATTATTCCGCTCCTACGACAGCACGGACGAAAAAGCCATCGACTGGGCGCTAGAAAGCACTGGATTGGGCGGTCTCGCCGACCGCAGCCTCAACGAGCTTTCGGGCGGCGAGCGCCAGCGGGCCTGGATATCGGCCGCTTTGGCGCAGGAAGCAGCCATTCTTCTCCTCGATGAACCGACATCCTTCCTCGATATCGGCTACCAGGTGGAAGTCCTTGACCTTATCCACCGCCTCAGCCGCGAAAAAGGCGTCACCATCGTCATGGCAATCCACGACATCAACCAGGCGATCGCCGTTAGCGACCGCATTTCATTGTTGGAGAAGGGCAGGCTTCGATTTGACGGCTTGCCGGAAGACCTGGCCGGCAGCGGGTTGATCCAGGATATTTTTCGCGTGAGAGGCCGTTTCGTTCAAGTCGCCGCCGACAGCCCGCCGCACTTTGACGTCGAGCTTGCCAGGTGGCAGCGGCCTATGGTTTGACCAATCGGAAGACGATCTTGGTCTGCGTATAATATTCGAGCGCGTCGGCGAAATTCGGGGTCCAACCATCGGCCACGAAGGGGATAAAACCATTGAATTCAAGCTTGCGCGCCGAAACTCCGAAACCCGCCTTCTCGAAGGCGCGCCCGTAATCCGTGATCGAGCGATCCTGTACGATCGTATTGGTCCGCTTGGCCACAAGCTCGCGCCATTTCGGCCACAGCGGATTGTCCATATGACAGCCGGTTACCGCATAATAGACGCCGCCGCGCTTCAGCGCCTGCCAGATGTCCGCGGCATGCGCATCGATATCGGGAACGAGGTAGATTACTTCGTGACTGATCGCGACATCGAATTGATCCGCCCAACCCGTAAGACTGCTTGTGGCCTGATGCTGGATTGGCAGGTTGCCTTTCAGTGCCTCGGCTTTGGCGACGGACGTGTCGGCGATATCGACGCCAAGAGCTTTGTGAAAGGGCCGGATCGCATAGAGATGCCTCAGAAGGCCACCTTGATTGCAACCGAAATCAAGCACGCTCTTGGCGGTAAGATCCTTCTCGACGATAAGGTCGATAAGGTGCCGCCAGATCGGCGCATGACCGTGGGCCATCTTGTCTTCTGCATCGGGATCGATATACCACGTGCCGATGTTTGCTGATTGAGTTTGAGCCATACCTGTCTCGTTCACCGGGATCGGAGCGCGGTTTTACAATGGCTTGTCTCGCTTGGCCAGCGTCTCAGACGTGTAAAGCCGTAAGACGACAACCATATGTCGCGGTCATGGAACCGCAGATCGCGTATGATGCTTGAAAGCAAGGAGGTCCCCGCATGGTTGACATCGGTCGCGTAGGCATCATTGGAGGGTCGGGGTGGCTGGGAACAGCCATAGCGAAAGCTCTTGTCGGTTCGGGAACAGTCGGGTCTGAACGGCTCACTTGCTCGTTCCGCAGCGGACGACCAGAAAATTCGCTCGGCTGTCATTGGACGTCTGACAACACGCAACTCGTAAATAATTCTGATGTCATTGTGCTCTCGGTGCGGCCGAACGACTGGAATGCTGTCGATATCGACGCCGCGGGAAAATTAGTGGTGTCGGTAATGGCCGGTGTGACGATCAAGGACATCAAGCAACGAACCGGCAGCAACAGGGTAGCCCGCGCACTGCCCAATGCGGCAGCAGAACTCGGCTATTCCTATACCCCCTTCTTCATCGATTCGCCTGAACCCGGAGATAGCGATACGATAGCGAGGCTGTTCCGCAGTTGCGGCGTGGTCGACGCGGTCAGCCAGGAGGAGCACATTGATTACTTCACCGCCATGTCGGGTTCGGGCGCTGCATTCCCGGCCTTGCTCGCCGAAGCGATGATGAATCATGCGGTCGCCCGGGGTGTTTCCCCTGACGTCGCGCGACGCGCCGCACAGCAGGTGATCATTGGCGCTGGCCGGCTTCAGGAGTTCAACGGCGCATCGCCATCCGAGACGGTCAAATCGTTCGTGGACTATAAGGGGACGACGGCGGCAGGCATCATTGCCATGCGGCAAGGGGGCTTTGACGCCGCGGTGGACACCGGTCTTGATGCCGCTTACCGCAAGGCCAAGGCATTATCGACGACGCCATAGAAGGACTGACGGATGAATGCGAGACCCCTGACCTCCGAGACGGCGCGATTGAAAATCGGCTTCGTGCTCGCGCGTTCCTTCACTCTGTCGGCCTTTGCCATGTTCGTCGATACGTTGCGGCTGGCAAGCGATGAGCTCGACCGTTCTGGACGGGTGCATGCCGACTGGCAGGTGCTCGGCAGCACCCGGCATCTGATCACGTCAAGTTGCGGCGTCGAGGTGGCTCCGACGTCGGATTTCGTTGATCCCGGCCAGTTCAGCTACATCGTGGTGGTCGGGGGGCTGTTGACCGTAGAACGCCCCATCGACAACGACACGATCGCTTTCCTCAAGCGGGCAGATCTGCAAAAGGTGCCTCTGATCGGCGTGTGCACCGGATCGTTCATTCTAGCGGAAGCCGGATTGATGGATCATCATGAGACGTGCGTCAGCTGGCTACACTACCAGGCATTCAGGGAGCGCTTTCCTGATCTGGCGGTACGTTCGGATCGACTGTACAACCTCGACAAGGCGCGCGGATCATGTGCTGGCGGCACCAGTGCCGCCGATCTGGCGGCGTCGATCGTGCGCCAGTCGATCAGCAGGGACGCCGAACGCAACGCGCTCGAAGTGCTGCAGATAGAACGGGCACGAACTGCGCTGGATATTCAGCCGCGCAGGCCGCTGGATATCGACTGCAGCGACGATCGCCTGAAGTCGATCCTGATCACCATGGAACGGCATGTCGAGGACATTATCAGCATCCCCGACCTCGCAGCGTCTGTCGGCATCTCGCGTCGCCAATTGGAGCGTCTCTTCCATGAAAAGACAGGCCGCTCGCCCGCCCAGGCCTATATGGCGTTGAGACTGCATCGCGCACGGGCGCTGCTCCTGCAGACCAAGGCGCCGCTGATCGAGATCGCCATTGAGGTAGGCTTTGAGACCGCGGGGCACTTCATAAAGGCCTTCAAAAAGGCTTACGGGGAGACGCCGGGGCGGGTACGGGGCGCAACGACGCACTGATACGCAGAGTGCGCATGTCTGTACCAAACGATTGCGTGCGATCCATTCAGCAGGCCTCGTCCCTTGCTACAAGCCACCTCACGCTAGAAACAAATGCGCCCGCCGCTGCCAGGGGTTTGCAGCAGCGGCGGGCCAAGTTTCAAGTCTAGAGAGGGGAACTTGAGATATCGACAATATTGAGAGGATCAGCACGCCGCAATCAGCACTAACCCTAGGCTCTGCCGAGAAAACTACGTAGAGCAGCCAATGATTGACTTCGATCGGAATATTTCCCCGATAAGTTGTGTCTAGATGGCATTTGCTTTCGGGCGCGGCTGCAATACCCTCCGTCCGTCCAATTCAAACCGTCAGGAGAGAGCGATATGCCAACGATCAACACAAAGGATGGGGTCGAGATTTTCTACAAGGACTGGGGAGCAGGGCAGCCCATCGTCTTCAGCCACGGGTGGCCGCTATCGGCGGACGATTGGGATGCGCAGATGATGTTCTTCGCCAACAACGGTTTTCGCGTCATCGCCCATGATCGGCGCGGTCACGGGCGTTCAAGTCAGGTGAGCGACGGCCACGACATGGATCATTATGCCGATGATCTTGCTGCATTGACCGAAAAGCTCGACCTGAAGAACGCCATTCACGTCGGCCATTCCACCGGCGGCGGGGAAGTCGTGCACTATATTGCGCGTCATGGCGAAAGCCGGGTAGCCAAGGCGGCGATCCTGAGTGCCGTCCCGCCGCTCATGGTCAAGACCGACGCCAACCCCGGCGGACTGCCGAAGGATGTATTCGACGACTTCCAGAAGCAGCTCGCCGCAGGCCGCAGCGATTTCTATCGTGCGATAGCCGCCGGCCCGTTCTACGGCTACAACAGACCCGGCGCAAATGTGTCGGAGGCCGTGATTCAGAACTGGTGGCGTCAGGGCATGATGGGCGGCGCCAAGGCGCATTATGACGGCATCGTCGCCTTCTCGCAGACCGATTTCACCGAAGATCTGAAGAAGATCAAGGTCCCGGTACTCGTGATGCACGGCGACGACGACCAGATCGTTCCTTATGCCGATTCTGCTCCTTTGTCGGCAAAGCTTTTGCAGAATGGAACGCTCAAGACCTACAAGGGCTTCCCGCACGGCATGCCGACGACGCACGCGGAGACAATCAACGCGGACCTTCTCGCATTCATCCGCAGCTGATCGACGCGGCGGGGCCGACCCTTGGCCCCGCTTCTTTTTTTACAAGGCGCAAGGCCTTACCCATGATTGATCATGATGTGGCGCACGGCCGTATAGTCCTCCAGCGCATAGACGGACATGTCCTTGCCGTAGCCTGACTGCTTCACGCCGCCATGCGGCATCTCGTTGGTGAGCATGAAATGCGTGTTGATCCAGGTGCAGCCATACTGCAGGCGTGATGCTGCCTGCATCGCCTTGGTGATGTCGCGAGTCCAGACCGACGACGCCAGACCGTAATCGCTGTCATTGGCCCAGCTAACTGCCTGCTCGTCCTCTTTGAACCGTGTCACGGAAACGACCGGTCCGAACACTTCCCGGCGCACGATTTCGTCTTCCTGCGTGGCGCCGGCGACCACCGTCGGCTGAAAGAAAAATCCATTGGTGCTGCCGGGGCCGCCGCCCGTCGTGATCTCGATGTGCTTCTGTTCAGTTGCCCGTTCGACGAAGCTCGCAACCCGGTCGCGCTGGCGTCCCGAGATCAGCGGCCCGATCTCGTTGACCGTGTCATCAGGGTCGTTATAGCGGATTGTCGACACCGCCGAAGACAGGTCGGCTACAAGGCGCTCATAAATGCTGTCCTGCGCGTAGATGCGGCAGGCCGCAGTGCAGTCCTGGCCGGCATTGTAGTAGCCGAACGTGCGGATGCCATTGACGACGGCTTCAAGGTCGGCGTCTCCATATACGATCACCGGCGCTTTGCCGCCAAGCTCGAGATGGGTGCGCTTGACGGTCTTGGCCGCCGCCTGCAAGACTTTCTTGCCTGTCGCAATGTCACCGGTAATGGAAACCATGGCGATCTTCGGATGGTTGATAAGGGCGTTGCCGACGGTCTCGCCGCGGCCAAGGATGATGTTCACGACACCTTCAGGCAATATTCCGGCGAGCAGGCGCGCCATTTTCAAGGCTGTAAGCGGTGTCTGCTCCGATGGCTTGAACACGACTGTGTTGCCCCCCGCGATCGCTGGCGCGAGCTTCCAGGCCATCATCATCAATGGATAATTCCATGGGGCAATCGAGCCGACGATGCCGATCGCATCGCGGCGGATCATGGAGGTATGTCCGGGCAGATATTCTCCGGCAACAGGGGAGGTCAATGTTCGAACTGCTCCGGCAAAAAACCGCCAGCAGTCGATGATGGCCGGCAGTTCATCGTTGCGCACCGCATTGATCGGCTTGCCGCAATTCAGTGCTTCGAGCGCGGCAAAACCGTCCGCCTCCGCTTCGATCGCATCCGCAATCTTCAGAAGATACCCCGCGCGCTCGGCCGGCGTTGTGCGCGACCAGCCCAGGAAAGCTCGTTCGGCAGCATCGACCGCCGCGTCGATCTGGCTGTGGGAAGCCTCGGCGAGATCGATGATCCTGGCGCCGGTCTTGGGGTTGAGGATCTGTTCCTCCGTTTCCGTTCCGGCTTCGAACCTTGACCCGATGAGCAATTGCGTATCCATGACATGTTCTCCCATAGTCTTATTATTTGCCTGAACCGGCGATCTGGTCGCCGTCACGTGTGAGGTAATAGGCGGCAAGGATCGGCAGGAACGTCACGAGCACCACAACCATTGCCACGACGTTGGTGACGGGCCTCTGGCGCGGACGAATAAGCTCCTGCAGCATCCAGATCGGCAGTGTCGATTGTTGGCCACCGGTAAAGGTGGTGACGATCACCTCGTCGAACGACAGGGCGAAAGCGAGCATGCCCCCGGCCAACAGGGCGGTTCCGATGTTCGGCAGGATGATGTAGCGGAACGTCTGGAAGCCGTTGGCGCCGAGGTCCATCGATGCTTCCATCAGCGAGCCGGAAACGCGGCGGAAGCGGGCCACTGCATTGTTGTAGACGACGACGATGCAGAAGGTCGCGTGACCAAGGACGATGGTCCAGAACGAGAAGGGTATATCGGCCAGGCTGAAGGCGGAACGCAGCGCAATGCCGGTGATGATGCCGGGCAGCGCGATCGGCAGGATGACGAGGAGCGAAATTGTCTCGCGGCCGAAGAAGCGCGTCTGGCTCACGGCGGCGGCGCAAAGCGTGCCGAGAATTAGCGCCAGTATAGTCGATACCGTCGCGACACGCACGGAGAGAAACAGCGCCTGCCAGACATCGGGCCGCTCCCAGGTGACAGCGAACCATTGGAGGGTCAGGCCGGGCGGCGGGAACTGGTAGCTCTTGTCTTCGGTCGTGAAGGCATAGAGAAAGATCAGAAGCAGCGGCACATGCAGGAAGAGGAGGCCGCAACCGGCAGCGATCTTCAGTCCGAGCGGAGCAGAGCGATCAGAGCGCATCGAATGCCCCCATGCGCCGCGCCATCCAGAGATAGAAGCCCATGATCACGATAGGAACAACGGTGAACGCCGCTGCCAGCGGTATGTTGCCCGCCGTGCCCTGCTGCGCATAGACCGCCTGCCCAATAAACAGGCGCGACGAACCAATGATCTGCGGAATGATGTAGTCGCCGAGCGTCAGCGAGAAGGTGAAGATCGAGCCAGCAACGATTCCGGGAAGGGCAAGCGGGAAAAGGACATGGCGGAAGGTTTGTTGCGGCGTGGCCCCAAGGTCGGAAGAAGCTTCGATTAGGTTGCCGGGCACGCGTTCGAGCGCTGCCTGGATCGGGAGGATCATGAACGGCATCCAGACATAGACGAAGACGATGAACGTCCCCGTATAGCTGACCGATAGGGAGTTGCCGCCGATGACCGGGAGGGAGAGCCAGGCGTCGAGCAGCCACATCAGATTGAGCTTGGTCAGAACCCAGGTGAGGATGCCTTCCTTGGCGAGGATCAGTTTCCAGGCATAGATCTTCACGAGGTAGCTCGACCAGAGCGGCAACATCACGCCGAGGTAGAAGAAGGCCTTCCATTTTCCTTGCGCATAGCGCGCAGCATAGTAGGCGATGGGAAAGGCAATGACCGCCGAAACCAGCGTCACGATCGAAGCCATGAGAACCGTCCGGAGGATGATGTCCAAATTGGCTTCGTTGAGCAACTGGCCATACGTGGCAAGTGTAAACTGGTAGTTGATAAGCCCTGAATAGTCGTCAATGGAAAAGAAGCTTTGCAGCAGGAGCGCAAAGAGGGAACCGAGATAGATTATGCCGAGCCACAGCAGCGGCGGGGCGAGCAGGAGCATGAGCAAAACATGCGGATGCTTCCACAGGAAGTCCGAGAGCCGCCCGCTCAGGCTGCCGCGATCGGTGAGGGTTGATCGTTGTTGCGCGATGGCGCTCATGACGCCTGGTCCATCAGGTGGAGATCGGCCCGGTCGAAACTCAATGTTACGCGCCCGCCTTCGGCGGGGACCGTCGCTGCGGCCGGGCTCATCACGTGGATGCGCGTGCCATTGACGCTGACGAGGATGCGGTTGGTCGCACCAAGGAAGCTGCGCGACACGACGGTGCCGTCAAGCACCAGCTTGCCGTCGCCAGCGCGGCCGAGCGTGATAGCTTCGGGGCGCAGGCTTGCATAGCGGTTGGCAGCGCCAAACTGGCTGACGAATTCCGGCGGCAACACGTTCGACGAACCGACGAAGTCGGCGACGAAGCGCGTCTGCGGTCGCTTGTACACCTCCTCCGGTGTGCCAAGCTGTTGAATTTTCCCTTCATTGAACACAGCAATGCGGTCGGCCATCGACAAGGCCTCGCCTTGGTCGTGGGTAACGAAGACAAAGGTGATGCCAAGCGACTTCTGCAGGGACTTCAGTTCCTCCTGCATCTGCTCGCGCAACTTCAGATCGAGCGCGCCGAGAGGCTCGTCAAGCAGAAGTACCTTCGGCTTGTTTACGAGCGCACGCGCCAGCGCCACGCGCTGGCGCTGACCGCCCGACAACTGACCCGGACGCCGCGAGCCATAGCCGGGAAGCTTCACCATGGCGAGGGCGTCCTCCGCGGCCTTGCGCCGCTCGTCCTTGCCTGCGCCCTTCACCATGAGCCCGTAGGCAACGTTGTCGAGAATATTGAGGTGCGGAAACAGTGCGTAGTCCTGAAACACAGTGTTGACGCTGCGCTTGTAAGGGGGAACGCCCTCGGCGGTTTCTCCGAAGATCTCGATGTGACCACTCGTCGGTTGTTCGAACCCGGCCATCAGCCGCAGGCACGTCGTCTTGCCCGATCCCGATGGGCCAAGCATTGCGAAGAACTCGCCTTCAGCGACTGCCAGATCAACTGCATCTACCGCACGAACGGCACCGAAATGGCGGGATACGTTCTGGAATAGAACAGCAGGTGTCATGGCCTTGCTCCACTAAGTTGGGTTATGATTGGTCCGGGCCTAGCCTATGCGGTTCGCGATCGACCGGCATCCAGGCCGGTCGACAAATCTGCAAACATTAAGCGGCGCAGCGGCAGTGACCGGTCTCAGCGTCCGCCAATGACGGCGATATAGTCCGAGACCCAGCGGTTGTAGGGAATGCATTGGCCCTGTGATTCACACTTGGCAACCGGCGTCTTCCAGAACTTGATCTTGGCGAAGTCGTTATAGCCGTTGGCGGCGCAGCCCTCCTCCGTCAGCAGCTCATTGCCTTTGCAGGCAGCACCGACCGAAGGATTGGCGCCGAACCATGCCGAAACGTCACCCTGCACCTTGGGCGAAAGTGAATGTTCGATCCACATATAGGCGCAGTTGGGATGCTTGCTGTCGGCGTGCAGCATGGTCGTATCGGCCCAGCCTGTCGTTCCCTCCTCAGGGAAAACCGATGCGACCGGCTGTTTCTCGCCTTTCAGAAGATTGACCTGGAACGGCCAGGATCCCGATGCGACAACACCCTCATTCTTGAAATCGTCAACCTGTACCATCGCATCGTGCCAGTAGCGGCCGGCGAGCGTGCGCTGGACGCGCAAGATGTCGAGCGCCGCCTTGTATTGATCCTCATTCAATTCATAGGGATCCTTGATGCCAAGCTCGGGCTTGTGGAACATCAGGTAGTTGGCAGCGTCGGCGATGTGGATTGGACCGTCGTAAGCCTGAATGCGGCCCTTGTTGGACTTCCCGTCCGGCAGATTCATTTCCTCGAACACCACGCTCCAGCTCGTCGGTGCCTTGTCCTTGAAAACATCCGTATTGTACATGAGGATATTCGGGCCCCAGACATAGGGGACGCCGTAATGGACGCCATCAATCGTATGCCATGGCGCATTTTGCATGCGCTCGTCGATGGTCTTCCAGCTCGGGATGAGGTCCGTGTTGATTGGTTGGACCCGCTTGCCTGCGATCAGGCGCCGTGTCGAATCTCCGGATGCGGTCACAAGATCGAAGCCGCCTTCGTTCATCAACGCTACCATCTCGTCGGATGTGGCCGCCGTCTTAACGGTGACCTTGCAGCCGGTTTCCTTTTCGAAGCCGGTCACCCAGTCGTAGTTCTTGTCTGTGTCGCCTCGTTCGATATAGCCAGGCCAGGCGACGATCGAGACTTCACCTTCACCTTTGCCGAGTTCCTTCAGCGCTTCCTGCGCCATGACCTGTGTCGCGAACACCAACGAAAGCGTTAGCGCAGTGCAGGATTTGAGTAGCTGCTTCATGTTCGAATCTCCCCGATTCGGCCGCGATTTTGCGAGCCATGTTCCCTGAGAAGAGACTGCCTCTGTTTCGCTGCATTCGCAAATTCATTTACGAGAAGGTAGGTATCGGAAATTCCGATATCGCCAATGTTAACGGGTGCGCCCGCTACGAAGCGCTTCGGCTATGCCGACGAAATCCCGCGCCGCCTGCGGCAGGCTCGAGCCCTTGCGCCAGACCATGCCGACCTGCACGACGGGGAGGGCGCCCGAAACGTCGCGGCTTTCGATGCGGTCGCCTTCCAGTGACCACGGGCGGTACACGAGATCGGGAAGAAGGGCGATGCCAGCACCCGTCGCCACGAGACTGCGCACGGCTTCAACCGAGCGCGTGCGAAAGGCCACGTGCGGACGGGCACCAAGAGCGGTCAAAAGCTTGCCGGTATTCTCCTCGATTTCGTCGACGGTCAGCATGATCAACGGCTCCTTGGCGATATCGTTGATCGAAATGATGTCGGCGCTGACCAGCGGATGCCCGAGGGGCAGCCACAATCGATAAGGCGAGGTCTCGATAATTTCAGCCTGTAGCGCCATCCGATCGCGCAGGTTGGAGATCACCATCACGGCGACGTCCAACTCGCCTCCGATGAGCAGATGTTCGAGATAGGAACCATTGTCCTCGATGGCGCTCACTTCGACGCCGGGACTGGCACGGCGAAACCGGGCAAGCAGGTCGGACAGCACATACCCTGCCACCAGCGAGGTGACGCCAAGGTGCAGCTTTCCACCCATGGCTGGCGCATCGTTGGAAAAAGACCGGCGCGCATCGGAAACGTCGGCGAGGATCTTCGTCGCGTGCCGCAGGAACTGGTGCCCGTTATAGGTGATATCAAGCCCGCGCGGATGCCTCTCGAAAAGTTCGACGCCAAGGTCGTTTTCAAGTTCCTTCACTGCTTCGGTGATGGATGACTGCGATATGGAAAGATTCTGTGCTGCTCTGGTGACGGAGCCTTGCTCCGCCACCGCTACGAAATATTGCAGTTGCCGCAGTGTAAATGCCATGCCACGAGTTAATGGCCCTGCGCGCAATTGGCAAGGCGCGAGGCATTGGCAGCCTTCAGTGTGCGCCGGCCGCTGCAGGGCCTTTCGGCTTTTCGGCGAACAATAGGGCAATTGCCGCAATAGCAAGCAGGACGCCAATAACCGCAAAGGTGTCGCCGAAGCCGAGGATCAACGCCTGTCGCTTGACAAGCCGGCCAAGGACGACGACGGCCTGTTGGGCGGCCAGGGCGTGATCGGAAACGCCGTGGGCGATGAAATAACCCGTCAACTGGTCGAGGCGCTGATGAACCTCGTCGCGCGCCAGGGTAACAGACTGGCCGATGATGTTCGAGTGGAACTGTTCCCGCTTGGTCAGAACGGTTCCGAGCGTTGCCGTACCGACCGCGCCGCCGAGATTGCGCAGCATGTTCGTCAAACCCGATGCTGCAGCGGCGTCGGCAGCGGCGATCCCGGCCGTGGTGATGGCAGTGATCGGCGTTAGGACAAGCGCCTGCCCGATTGCACGAACAATGTTCGGGATCCAGAATTGGTCGCCGGCATTGTCGGGTGAAAGCATGACGTTCATGAAACAGCTGACAGCGAAGATGCTTATGCCGAGAAAGCCGATGTAACGGGCGTCGAAACGTTTCATCAGCATCGGTACCAGCGGGATCAGCAGCAATTGCGGCAGACCGGTCCAGGCAAGGACATTGCCGATCTGCTCGGCATTGTAGCGCTGCACCTGCCCAAGGTATTGGGGCAGGATATAGACGGTGCCGAACAGGGCGACGCCGACCAGAACGTTGACGACGACACCGATGGCGAAGTTGCGCTGCTTCAAGAGGCTGAGTTTCACCAGGGGCTTGTCGACGGTCAATTCAATCCAGATGAAAGTCACCAGAAAGACGACGGCGACAGCGCTGAGCTTCAGGATGAAGGGCGAAGAGAACCAGTCATCCTTGTTGCCCTCTTCGAGCACGGTTTGCAGAGCCGAAAGGCCGATAGCCATGGTGAAAATGCCGGCCCAGTCGCCCTCCTTCAGCAGATGAAGCTGCATCGGCGCCTTGTCCAGCGTTGCTGCCAGAGCAACCGCCATGACGGCGCTCGGAACCGCGTTGATGAAGAAGATCGTTTGCCAACCGTAATTCTCGGTAAGGTAGCCGCCGATCGTCGGGCCAACCGCCGGAGCGAAAGTGACGGACAGGGCGAACAGCGCAAGGCCGACCGGCTGTTGTGCCTTTGGCAGCTTCGTCAGCACCATGGTGAAGGCCATGGGGATAAGCACGCCGCCGGCAAAACCCTGCAGGCCGCGCATGACGATCATCGAGCCGAGATCATGCGTGAAGGCACAGGCGATCGAAAACAGCGGGAATAATATCGTGTTCACCAGCATGTAGCGGCGAAACGAAAAAACGCTGCTGAAGTAGGCCGTAAGCGGGATGACGACGATTTCGCCGATGAGGTAGGACGTCGAGATCCAGGCGCCGTTATCGACGCCGGTGCCGATGCCGCCTTCGATATCGAGCAGCGATGCATTGGTAATCTGGATGTTGAGGATTGCCATGAACGCGCCGATCATGCCGGCGAGTACGGCTATCCACTCCTTTGTGCTTGCGCGCGGCTGCGGCACGGCTGGGGCGTTGAATGTGACGGCAGACATGACACGATCCTCCTGCCGGCCATCAACGGCTCTGACGCTGGGCAGCGTCGGGCTTGGTGTCGATGCTTGGTTGAACGGACATGCCGGGCCGCAGGTCCCCGGCCGCGGCACTATCGGCGTCGAGGACGATCTTCACGGGAATGCGCTGCACGACCTTGGTGAAGTTGCCGGTCGCATTGTCCGGCGGCAGGAGCGCAAATTCCTGTCCACTCGCCGGAGCAAGGCTATCGACGTGACCGTGATAGACCCGGTCCGGAAACATATCGACGTCGATATCGACCGCCTGGCCCGCATGGACATCGGTAAGCTGCGTTTCCTTGTAATTGGCAATGACGTAGACCGAAGCTGTCGGCACCACCGTCATGAGCTGCGTTCCAGCCTGGACATATTGTCCGACCCGCAGCGTACGGTTGCCCACGACACCATCGACAGGCGCAATTATCGTGGCATAGGACAGGTTGAGTTCGGCCTGGTGTTGAACAGCAAGATCATGCTCCAGAGCCGCCTTTGCCTGCGCAAGTTCGGCCTTGAGCAGGTCAACCTGCTTGGTCGCAGCGTCCAGGGCAGCGCTATCGCGAACGACCGTGGCCTTTGCCGCCGCGATCTGCGAGGCAGCCTGCTGTGCATTCTGGATGTTGCCATAGCCGCTGGTTGCGAGCGTCGCATAACGCTTGTTGTTCTGTTCGGCAAAGATTGCATTGGCCTGATCGACATCGACCGTGGCTCGCGCGGCTGCGATGACCGACTCCTGAATCTCGAGCGAGGCTTGCTTTGCTTCGATCGTCGCCTCGGCGGCAGCGACATCGCCCTTTGCTTGTTCGAGCGCGGTCTTGAAATCGCGATCGTCAATGCGTGCGAGGGGCTGACCGGCCTTCACCGTTTCGTTGTCCTTGACCAGAACTTCGGCGATGTAGCCCGAGATTTTGGGAGCGACCGAACTATTGTCCGCCTTGACATAGGCGTCGTCAGTTTCGACGTTGAAACGGCCAACCGTCCAGTAATTGTGGCCGTAGTAGACGCCGCCGGCCAGCAGGACGATCGCGGCGGTCCCGAACAGCAGACGTCGGCCGCGTTTTCGCGCCGGCTTTGCGTCGGCCGCGGGTGCCGGCATCACGTCTGGCACGAGTACGGGCCTGCCGGCTTCCGCGGTTGGTGCAGTTTCGTCGGGCTTGGCGACATTATTGTTCAAGGCATGCAGCTTGCTCATTTTGATCTCCGAATTTACGGGTCGCCGTCACATCGGGCTGCGGCCTTTGTCGATAATTTCCATTTAGGAAACTTGATGTTTTCCAAAATACGCTCTATAAATGACTTGTCAATAATATTTTGGAAAATAAGGATGGTCGTAATTCACAAGATCGAGAAGCGCCCTAGGGGTCGCCCGCAAATCCGGTGCGACGATGATACAAAGAGCCTCATCATCGAAGCTGCCAATGCGCAGTTTCATGAGAGCGGCTACGCCGCTGCGAGCATCAGCGCGATCGCGCAAAACGCCGGCGTTTCCACCAAGACCCTTTACCGGCTTTTTCCCACCAAGGCGGATCTGTTTGCCTGTATGATTTCCGATCGAATCGGTCGCTTTTTCCTTGCGGTCAATCCCGATGCGCACGCAAACGAGGATATGAGAGAAGGTCTCGAACGCATTCTGACGGCCTACGGCATGCTGACGCTCTCGCACGATACGATTGATATTATCCGGCTTGTCATTGGCGAATCCGACAGGTTTCCCGAGCTCGCGGCATCGTTCTATGAGCGGGCTATCGTCAAAACGAATACGGTGATGGAGTCCTGGCTCCGTGATCAGATCAAGCGGGGGCTAATAGCGCTCACCGATCCGCATGCTGCCAGTGGCATGCTGCGCGGAATGATGGTGATGGAGCCGCAGCGGGCGGCGATGCTGCGCCAGGAACCCGCGCCGCAGAGCGAAGAAATTGCCGCCCGCGCAAAAATGTGCGCTGAAATCTTTCTCAAGGGTTGCGCAATCTAGCACCTCCAAATCACATTGCTCCGCTCGGAGATTACTGAACCTGAAGCGGCTTTTTGGATCGGCTTAGGCGGAAAGTCTGGAGATCCGCCGCATGGCCTGCGGAGGCTGGCCGAAAGCGCGCAGAAACGCGCGGCGCATCCGCTCGCGGTCGGCAAAGCCGGTCTCATTTGCGATCATATCCATGGAGAGGCGGCCTTGCTCCATCAGCAGGCGCGCGGTTTCCACACGCAGATTTTCGACAGCCTTCGCAGGCGACTGACCGGTTTCCGCGCGAAATGCCCGGCTGAACTGGCGCGGACTCAAGTTCGCCGCATCCGCCAGATCTTCGACCGAAAGGTCTGTCTTGAGGTTCTGCTTGGCGAAATCGACAGCCTTCTGGATGCGATCAGATTTCGGATCAAGCTCGAGCAAAGCGGAAAACTGCGACTGGCCCCCGGCACGGCGATGATACACAACAAGTTTTCGGGCGACTGTGCGCGCTACTTCAGCACCGAGATCCTTCTCGACCATCGCTAATGCCAGATCGATGCCAGCGGTCATGCCGGCAGAGGTCCAGACAGGGCCATCGATTATGAAAATACGGTCCTCTTCCACCTTCACCCGGGGAAAGCGGTTATGAAGTTCGCGGGCGAAGGCCCAATGCGTCGTCGCCCGCCGATCATCGAGGATGCCTGCCTCGGCAAGCGTAAAGGCGCCGAGGCATGGCGCGGCAATCCGGCGCGATCTCTGCGTCGATTTCTGCACAAAGTCGAGGAGCCCTGGGGTTGCCGGTTGCAATGACGTCCCGGCACCGAAGATGACCGTGTCAAAGGTCGACTTGCCGAAGGGCTCCGTCTCCACATTGAAGCCGGCCGAGGCACGCACCATGCCGCCGGTCTCGGAGAGCAGGCTGATGGTGTACACCGGCTCGTTGACCGTGAGATTGGCGATCTCGAATGCAGTGAGCGCAGCAAATCCCATGACTTGAAAGTCAGGGAAGACGACGAAACCGATGGTGTGCATATCGATGTCCTGAAACTTGAATGTCTTGATATGCAGCATATTGCAGTTTTCGGACAAACAACAGGGTTTTCGCTGACGCTCGCGTTCAGGCCGGAGAACGCCGGGTTGGCCCCAAGAAAAACGGCCCCAACGGGGCCGTTTCCAATTCATCGACAATCGAGCGTTAGAAGTTGCGCTGGAAACGGATCGTTCCGCCGAGCGCGTCGTCGCCGCCGCCATTGGCCTCGGAGAATGCCCGGCGCGCGCCGTCAAACTTCGTGTAGTTGATTTCCGGCGTGATGACCAAGCCGGGGACCAGCGTGTATTCGACGTTGGCGGCCAGCGCCCAGGTCCCTTCCGATTCATAAGCAGCCTGGCCGTTGAGGTTTGCCTTGTCCGTGAGAGCTGCGGTAACGCCGGCCCAGGCAGCCCAATCGCCTTCCCAGGTGCCGAACCAGTTGCGATTGTTGGGATCGACGTCGCCCGTATCCGGATCAAAATTGTCATCATAGTCCGACTGGTAGCCGCCCATGACGAAAGCTGAGAACGTCTCACTGAACTTTACATCAAGGCGCAACTTACCCGCGAATTCCTCAACGTTGGAATCATAGCCGGCGACGCCGGAAATGCCGCCCCAGTTCTGTTCCCATTTCGCGCCCGCCAGGACATGCGGCATATAATCTTCAATGACGTAGTTGCCGCCGAGACCGGTGACGTCATCCTGGCCCTGTTCGGCGCCGATCATGGCGGAGAAGCCGTTGCCGCCCGTAAACGTGTAGCTGACCTGATTGCTCTCGCCGGACTGATAGTTGATCACATCGTCATTGATGATGTTGCCGGCATAATTGGTCCATGAACCGAAGAGTTCGTCGGCCGTGCCGATGCGAAAGCCACCGAGTTCGATGAAGGCCTGGGAAAGCGTCGCGCCGATATCCGATCCGTTTTCGAATTCCACACGTGTTTCCGCATAGGAACGCAAGGTGCCGAGTTCGGTTTCGGAACGGGCATCAAACCTAATTTCGGCACGTGTCTTCTTGTACCAGGTTTCGTTGTCGTCGGCGCCGACATTGGTGCCGTCATATGGATCATCGCCGACGGCGGCATCGTAGCGGACATAGCCATCGATCTTCAGGCAGGTCTCTGTTCCAGGTATATAGAAAAACCCGGCGCCATAGGCGTCGCAAACACGGACATATTCGACCGGTTCCGGTTCGGCGACCACGACAGCATCGGCGGCATAGGCGCCCGATGCACTTATGAGGGCGGCGGCTGAGCCGAGAAGCAAGCTCTTTATATTCATGCGAAAGTTCCCCTTTCCATCAGTCCTGGTCCCAGAGTGTCATTTGCCCCATGACGAACTCCCATCACGGAAGTATTTCGATATGCTTGATGAATGCAATTGCCTTGTCTCAGTTTGAACGCGTCTTGCTTGATATTTTCTCGTTTAGTGACATTAATACTACTGATATGCTTCATTGAGCCTGTTGAGCCAGGCGATGCCTACATGCTGGGATTTCAAAACGGCAATCGGGTCTTCACCGTCCATCCGCGCGCAAATCCGGTATATCTCGAGAGCCTCATCGCTCAATTCGCCGCGTTTGTTGAAATACATGGCCGCAGCGTAGCGGGCGCGGCCTGACCATTTCTGTCCCAGCGGCGTATTGAGCAGGGCAAATTGCTCGCGGGCTTCCTCGCCAGACCCATGCATCAGAAATCCCCGGGCGGATTGGCCGTGCGCCGGTCGAGCTTGATGAACGGCCTCGCCACGACCTTGGCCCGCTTCATCATCTTTTCGTAGCGCAGTTCGCGCATCGCATAGATCTCGACCCAAAGATCCTCGGTGACCGTATCGCCATAGGGCCGTTCGAGACTCGCGATCGCAATATTGCGCTTGGCAAGGGGTGACCAGATGGCGGCACTGACAAGACCGACTTCACGCTTGCCCTTGTGATAGACGATTGCATGTTCGGCCGGGATGTTGCCTTCGATTTCCAGCCCAACAAGGACATGGCGCAACTGCTTCTTGAACCGCGCTCGCTCGATTGCCTTGCGGCCGTTGAAATGGCCCTTCTTAAAGTCGATCATGAAGCCGAGGCCGATCTCGTCCGGCATGCGCGTGCGATCAGCGCGCAGCGCGTGGTCGGCGGTGATGAAGTCGGCATTGGCAACGATCAAGCCCGCTTCGATGCGGGCACGATTGAGCGCCGCATAGCCTATCGCTCGAAGGCCCCGCCGCTCGCCGGCACGGAAAAGCCGGTCCCAGAGGCTGAGCGCCGCCTTTGCCTCGATGAAGAGTTCGTAGCCAAGATCGCCGGTGAATCCGGTGCGCGATATGGTGACAGTACCGGTCTCATGGGCGAATTCGGCAAGATCAAAAACCTTGAGCGCTTCGACACCTTCGAAACCTGCGTCGCGCAACACCGCGAACGAAGCAGGGCCCTGCAACGCCAGTGCCGCCACCGCTTCCGTCTCTTCGACAACGGTGACATCGAAGCCGATCGCGCTATCGAGGAGCCAGGGCAAATGTCGCTCCTGACAGCACAGGCGGAACCGGTTTTGCGCAAGCCGGAAAAGAGTGCCATCGTCCAGCACATGCCCCTCGTCGTCGCACCAGGCGGTATAATGGACGCGTCCCGGCTTGAGCCTGGTCACATCGCGCAACGTCAGGCGATCGAGATAGGCCTCCGCATCCGGGCCATCGATGCGATATTTCACCATGGGCGAAATATCGAACAATGCGGCCTGGCTGCGGATCGCGAAGTATTCGAGTTCCTCGTCCCACAGCGACATGGGCGCCTTGTAGCCGCCCCAGGCGTGCCATTCCTCGCTCTGCATCAGGGCTTCAAGGCGCGGCTGGAAAGGCGTTGCAATCAGCGGCTTGCGAAAATGACCCTGTTTGCGCGTGCGGGCTGGCAAGAGCTTGCTCAAAGGTGTGTGTTCCATGGTCTCAGCCCTTCATTGCAATGATGCGGCGCGCGGCGTTGAGGCCCGGTACTCCGGATATGCCGCCGCCCGGATGCGAGCCCGCACCGGCGAGGTAAAGCCAGTCGATGGGGGTGTCGTACCCCTCGGCGCCGAAGACGGGACGCGACATCAGCATCTGGTCAGCCTGCAATTCGCCATGGTGCCAATGACCGCCGGGAATACGATAGCGCTGTTCGATATCGACCGGGGTCAGCAGTTCGGCATGGCGGATCGAGCGGCCGATGCCAGGGGCGTATCGCTCCAGTTGTGCGATGATCGCCGCCTGAAGTTTTGGCTTGCCAGTGGCCCACCCCTCTTTCAGGGCGTAGGGCGCATATTGCACAATCGCCGACAATGTGCAGGCGCCCTCCGGCGCGAGCGAGGCGTCGACGAGGCTCGGCAAGGTGATTTCCATGACCGGCTCGGGCGAAAACTCACCGTATTTCGACGGGTTGAAAGAACGCTCGACATGATCAACCGAAGGAGCAATGACGAGACGACCGCGACGGCCGGCATCATCGACGCCGAGAAACTGTGGCAATTTGTCGAGTGCAAGGTGGAGTTTGGCGGCATTGCCGTGGGTGCGGATATTGCTGACGCGGCGAACGAAGCCCGTATCGAGATTGCGGGTTCCCACGAGATTGAGGAAAGTCGTCTTCGCGCTGATCGCCGAGA
This sequence comes from Phyllobacterium pellucidum, assembly GCF_013327855.1. GTDB lineage: Bacteria > Pseudomonadota > Alphaproteobacteria > Rhizobiales > Rhizobiaceae > Phyllobacterium > Phyllobacterium pellucidum. The sequence goes on from NZ_JABUMX010000005.1 coordinate 171,665, forward strand.
CAACCGTATTGGCGCGCAGGATTTCGCCGTTTTCGAGGACCGCCCCGACGGCCTTGCCGCGTTCGACCAATATGCCACCGACCGGCGCATTGGAGCGTACGCGCACGCCGGCTTTCTCTGCGGCAGAACGAATTGCGGCGATGACAGCATCAGCCCCACCTGCAGCGCCGACCTGGGCGCCCGAGGCGCCGGCGACTTCGCCTGTCAATCGATAGTAGAGCCCGAGCAGCGAGGTGGGAGAGCGCGGGCCAAGGTGACTGCCGAGCGTTGCGTCGAAGGCGAGGAGGCCCTTCAGCCGGTCATCCTCAAGATGTTCGTCGAGGACGTCCGAAACGTTCATCAGCAGCATGCGCAGGAAGTCCCGCATCCCCTCCTTGCCAAGTCGTTTCAACGAAACGCCGAGCATTGCGAGGGCTGCGGTTTCCGACAATGCCATATTGCCGCGAAGGTCGGGAGGACGGCGGATCAGCATCGGCTTCAGGATCCCGGCGAACTGCAAAAGCTGTTCGCGCAATCCTCGCCACGCAACGGTATCGGAGGGCGTAGCACCTTGAACGCCTTCCCCGTAGGCACCGGTCAGCACAAGCGGTTGCCCCGTGGCGGAAAGCCCGATGCTCGGCATGAAGTCGGTCTGCGCAACCCGCAGGCCGTTGCGTTCGAGCTCCAGCGAACTCACCACTTCGGGATGGAGACGGTTGATGACATGGGCGAGGGTGGAGACGGAAAATCCAGGTGCGAATTCCTCGGTCCGCGTGCCGCCCCCGGTATCGTTTCTTGCCTCAAGGACCAGCACCTTGCGCCCCGATCGGCCCAGCGTTGCCGCTGCGACCAGTCCGTTATGGCCGCCGCCGATTACGATTGCATCAAATGACGTCATGGGCAGGGCTCATATGTTTGGTGCCGCGCTTCAGGTCGCGGAGGATTTCGGCTGCAGCATTTCGTCCGGGGGCGCCCATCACGCCGCCGCCCGGATGGGTCGATGAACCGCACATGTAAAGACCCCCAATTGGAGACCGGTACTGCGCGTATCCAGGCACCGGTCGATTGAAGAGCAATTGGTCGAAGGTGAGTTCACCCTGGAAGATGTTACCTTCGGTCAGGCCGACTTCCGCTTCGATCTCACGGGGGGTACGGATTTCCATGTGCACGATGCGATCGCGAAACCCGGGCGAATAGTCGGCGATCTGCGAGATGACCGTTTCGCCAAAGGCGTCCCGGTCGGCATCGGTCCATTCCCGGCCCTCGACCTTGGGCGGACAGTACTGCACGAAGCAGCTCATGAAATGCTTGCCGGGCGGCGCCATGGTGGGGTCCAGCGTCGTCGGAATGACCATGTCGAGGAACGGATCGGCCGACCAGCGTCCGGCTTTCCAGTCGTCATAGCCACGCTCCATGCGCTCGACAGTGTCGGTAAAGTGCATGTCGCCGCGATAGACGGGAGAGTCCTTCGGCAATGCCGGAAATTCCGGCATGGAGTCGAGGGCTATATTCACCTTGCCTGACGATCCGCGCATCTTGAAGTTCTTCACGCGGCGCAGGAACGGGGAGGGGAGTTCCTTTTCCTCCACAAGCTTCAGGAAGGTTCGTTTGACGTCAGCATTGGAGATGACCATCTTGCCGTGAATTTCGTCGCCATTGGCGAGAACGATCCCTTTGGCGATACCATTGCGGACGAGCACCCGGTCCACCTCGGCTCCGGTGCGGATCGTACCGCCGGATGCTTCGAGCGACGCGGAGAGCGCTTTGGTGACGGCTCCCATACCGCCGCGTGCATAACCCCATGCGCCGACCGAACCATCGACTTCCCCCATATAGTGATGCAGGAGCACATAGGCCGTGCCGGGCGACATAGGACCAAGCGCTGTTCCTATGATACCTGACAGGGCGAAATTCGCCTTGATCACGTCGGTCTCGAAATATTCGTCGAGGAAGTCTGAAATCGACATCGTCCAGAAACGCAGCGTGTCTGCCATCTCCTTTGCTCCAAGACCGGAGAATTTCTTGGCGAGAAACATGAGTTCGGAAATGTCGCGGGGGCGCAGGCTCGTCGGATCGGCAGCCGTGCGCATCAAGAGCGGCTGAATGAACCTGCACTGGCGCGTCACGTCGCGGGCATAGCGGTCATAGGCCTCGGCGTCGCGCGGCGAAAAGCGGGCAAACTCGCGCCGATGCGCATTATGATCACGGTAATTGGCAAGATAATCGCCGTCCTGAGTGAAGACCGCGCCGCCTTCGTACGAAATGACCTGAAGTCCGAAGCGGGGTAGCTCGAGATCGCGCATGATCTCCGGGCGGAACAGCGAACACACATAGGAACAGTTGGAGTAGAGGTAGCCGGGCGTCAGCGAACGGCTGGTCGCGGCGCCGCCTATCCAGTCGTTCTTTTCGACGACCAGCACATCAAGGCCGGCGCGCTGCAGGTAGCAGGCATTTACGAGGCCGTTGTGCCCGGCGCCGATGACAATTGCATCCCAGCTTTTCATGCGATTTCGTTCCACCTTATTTTCTTATTGCATAATTTCACACGGAAAATTGTCTTCTGTCCAGCGGATATTGAATGAATGTTCAACAAATTTGATTGCGTTTTGGAGACAGTCGGTTAATCTCTGCCCGATCGCATGGATCGCGACGATAGCTACCTTGGAGTTCCTGGCGCCCAATATGATGCAGACCAAGCTTGACAATGCATCCCATCGCTTCACTCATCCGTTGACCGGGTGCAGCTGCAAGCCGGCGCGATGCAGGAAGGGTCAAGAATGAAGGTCACACCAATCAAGGAAGCAGAGCCAGGCAAACGCGGCCGAAAGGCCTCGAAGGAGACGCGGCAGCTTCAGCTCATCGAGGCGACGATCGATTCGCTGGCCAAGCGCGGCTATTCGGAAACAACGATGGCGGATGTTGCCGATGGTGCGGGCCTGTCGCGCGGCATTGTCAACTTCCACTTCGAGAGCAAGGAAAAACTCCTCGTCGCGACCCTGCAATACATGTCCGAGGAATATGCGGTTCACTGGCGCAATGCGCTCGCCAAGGGAGGGGACGACCCGGCCCGGCAATTGGCGAGCGTCGTTGCCGCCGATTTCGATCGTGCGATCTGCAACAAGCGCAAGCTTGCCGCCTGGTGCGCCTTCTGGGGCGAGGCCAAGTCTCGGCCAACTTATCAGAGTCTCTGCGGCGCACGTGATGAGGACTACCAGAATGTCATCATCGATATCTGCACGGCATTGAAGTCGAGCGGAGATTATGACTTCGACCCGATCTCTGCGGCGCTGGCGTTGAGCGCAATGCTCGAAGGCCTGTGGTTGCGGCTGCTGATGGGAACGGAAAATGTCACGCGCGCGACCGCCTATGCGGCGGCATGCGATCACCTCGTTTCGGTGTTTCCGAAGCACTTTTCCAGGGAAGAGCTGCGCGCGAGAAAAATTGCCTAACAATCAAAATGGGGAATGAACCATGACAGGACTTGGCAGAAGCGTAAGCGTATTTTTGGGAATAGCCGCACTATCGGCAACGGCGGCGACAATCGCCCTTGCGGCCGACGGCGATCTGATCGTCTTCGACTGGGCGGGCTACGAGGAGCCGTCTTTCCATCCGGGCTACACAGCCAAGAATGGCGATTCGCCGACCTTCGCCTTCTTCGGCGACGAGGACGAGGCGTTCGAGAAGGTTCGTTCAGGCTTCAAGGCCGATCTCGGTCATCCATGCTCGCAAAGCGTCGCCAAATGGCGTGATGCCGGCCTGCTGCAGCCACTCGACACATCAAAGATTGCCGGCTGGAATGATCTCCTTCCCGACATCATGGCCATGAACGACCTGGCCACCACCGCCGACGGCCAGGCATGGTTCATGCCATGGGACTGGGGCAATACCTCGCTCACCTATAATACCGAGAAGGTGGATGCAAAGGACGTCCAATCGCTCAAGGCCTTTGCCGATCCGAAGTTCAAGGGGCGCGTATCAATCGACGACAATGTCGACGATGCCTATGCCCTCGCCAGCCTGGCCATCGGCCTCCACGACTGGACGAAAATGACCGATGAACAGTTCAAGGAAGCGTCAGACTTCCTCCGCGCCGTGCACAAGAACGTCCGGCTCTACTGGACCGACACGACGGAGATCGTACAGGCCATGGGCGGCGGTGAGGTCGATCTCGCCTGGGCATGGAATGATGCGGCGACCCAGCTCAGCATGAATGGCACGCCAGTCGCACGCAAGCCCGATACTGATGAAGGCATCTCGACATGGGTCTGCGGCTATGTCCGCTTCAAGGATGCACCGGGCTCCGAGCAAAAGGCTTACGATTTTCTCAATGCGGTAAATGACCCGGCCATTGCCAATTACATGGTCAAGGATTGGGGTTACGGCATGGCCAACGGTAAGGGCATGGCTTCCGTCGATCCGAAACTCCTCGAAGAAAAGGGCTATGCGAACAACCAGGAAACGACGAAGAACGTTCTGTTCCAATCGCCGCTTCCCAACGAGCTCAAGGCGAAGATGATTGCCGAGTTCGAGAAGATCAAGGCGGGCTATTGAACCCAAAGGTCACAGAGACCGATGTCGTCGTCGTGGGGGCCGGCTTTGCTGGTCTTTCCGCCGCCCGCGAATTGCACAGCGCCGGCGTCGATTACGTTGTTCTGGAGGCACGTGACCGCGTCGGGGGTCGGGTCGAGGCCAAGAGCAACGGGCTCGGAGAATTGGTTGACGTCGGCGGCCAGTTCTTCTGCGAGGACATGAAGGAAATCACTGGCCTCGCTCGAGCCTGCGGCAAGACGTTTCTCGAGCCGCCAAAGGGCGGTGATACCATGGCCCAGCCTCCGCCGCATGGCCGGCATGATGCAGCGCATATTTCTGCAGGTTCCGCAGCCATTCGCCGACGCCTGCGCCAGCTCGATCCGCGCGATCCGTCGCTCGCTGGCCTGAGCGTGGCAGAATGGCTGCAGCGTCAAGGCGACCCACCGGACGCAAAATTAATGTTCCTGTCGCTCGTTGAAGGCCTGTGGTGCCGCGCGGCCGAGGGCATGCCGTTCTGGTTCCTTGTCGATAATGATGAGCGGATCACCAACAAGGTCTCGGAGCTTCAGTATTTTCTGAAGGAGTCGATGCATTCGCTCGCCGCAGACCTTGGCAGGGAACTAGGGAGCAGATTGAAGCCGGGGTACGCGGTCGAGCGGATCGTACGGCAGGGATCGGGTTTTGAGGTGGATACGGCGCGCCAGCGCTTCGCTACGCAGCACGTCATTCTCACTGTCCCGCCGACCATGGTGCGCAAGATAGCGTTTGAACCGGCGCTACCCGGACCGATCTCCCACGCTCTTGCTGCCTGGAAGAGTGGGACCGTGGCCAAGCTGCTGCTTCGCTACAGAACGCCTTTCTGGCGCACTGAAAATTTGAGTGGAAGCGTGATTTTCCTCGAACCACATGGACTGTTCGCCTGCGACATCAGTCAGGATCAGGAACATCCCACCCTCGTGGTGTTCGTAGGCGGACGCTGCGCCGTTGAATGGCCTGCCTTGGGAGAAAATGGTCTTAGGGATGCAGTGCTGTTGCGGCTGAGCAGGGCCCTTGGACCGGAGGCAGGCAAGCCGCTGGACATCCTTTTAAGGAACTGGTCGCACGATGCGTGGAGCGGTGGCGGTTATTCCGATGTCATTGACGTTGGAACATCCGACACTGAAACGGAGAATGTGTTGAGACAAGGCTTGCCGGGTATCACGTTCGGCGCATCGGAACTTTCGCTGTCCTTTCCCGGTTACATCGAAGGCGCGATCGTCGCCGGCAGGTCAGCTGCCGCCCAAGCCATCGTTTCGCTTCAGTCCGCAAGCGCGACGAGCGCATCCGGATCGTAGGCCAGCCTGATCGGCGCGCCGACAGGAATATCGTCCGCGCCGAAATTATTCGTCTCGGTGACGGACAGGGGCTTTTCGAAGCCGGGGATCTCGATGACCAGGTGCGTGATTTCCCCGAAATAGTGCCGGTCCACCACTTTCCCCGCCACCTCATGCTTGTCCGTTGCGTCGTCCCACAGAACGCGCAGCCGTTCCGGGCGAATGCCGAGCGTCGCCGCATTGCCATTGCGGGCAAACGCTACCGGCTTGTCGGTCTTGACGCGCCCGAACACCGGGGTATCGAGCGTGATGGTGCTGCCATTTTCTTCGACGATGTTGGCCTTGACGAAATTCATGCCGCCAAGAAAATCCGCGACCTGGCAATTGGTAGGCCGCTGGTAGATTTCCTTCGGCGTCGCCACCTGTGCAATCCTGCCACCGAACATGACGGCGATACGATCGGACATGGCGAGCGCCTCATACTGGTCGTGGGTGACGAGGATGAAGGTAATGCCCACTGCCTGCTGCAGCCGGCGCAACTCCACCTGCATCTGCTCACGCAGTTTCTTGTCGAGCGCAGAGAGCGGCTCGTCGAGGAGCAGCACCTTTGGCCGCATGACGAGCGCCCGCGCGAGCGCAACGCGTTGCCGCTGGCCGCCGGAAAGTTCAGTGGCGCCGCGTTTGCCGAGCCCACCGAGCGAAACCTGGGCAAGCGCCTCCTCGACGCGCCGCTGTTCTTCGGAAGGATTTAGACGGAGCCGCTTCAGGCCATAGCTGACATTTTGCTCGACGTTCAGATGCGGAAAGATTGCGTAGCTCTGGAACACCATATTGGTCGGGCGTCGATTGGCCGGGATCCCATCCATTGGCTGGCCGTCGACGGAGATCGTGCCACTCGTTGGCGTATCGAATCCTGCTATCATGCGCAGCAAGGTGGTCTTGCCGCAGCCGGAGGGTCCGAGCAGTGAAAAGAATTCACCCTCGCGGATCGAGAGCGATGTCTCGTCGAGCGCCTTGAAGGCGCCGTAGCTGCGCGTCACGCGGGATATTTCGATCATCGTACGTTCAGGCAATCAAGCCTCCCATGTTCTGGGTGCGGCGGCTGGCACGGCGGCGCACAATTTCGGCAATGGTCAGTAGAATGACGGAGGCGATCAGGAGCAGCGTACCGAGCGCAAGGACGCCGGGGAGCTTGGCGGCAAATCTGAGCTGGCCCCAGATATAGACGGGTAGCGTTGCATCAGTCCCGGTGAGGAAAAACGCCATGATGAATTCATCGAGCGATATGGTGAAGGAGACGAGCAGACTTGAAATGATCGCCGGGGCGACCATCGGCAAGGTTACGCGGCGGAATGTGCCGAATGGCGATTCCCCGAGATCGGCAGATGCTTCCTCAAGGCTTCTGTCGAAGCCCTCGAAACCGGAGGTGAGAACGCTGAGCGAATAGGGAATGCAGATCAGCACATGTCCGAACACCACTGTGATCAAGGACAGATTGAGCCCAAGCTGCAGCATGACGAGCAGCATCGAAACGGCAATGATGATTTCCGGCAGGACAAGCGGCGCCATGAGCAGGCCGTTAATGCTGCGGCGGGCAGGAAAGCGATAGCGCGTGATCGCCCGCGCCGCGCAAATGCCGAACATCGTGGCGAGAAGTGAAGCCGAAACTGCGACCATGAGGCTGTTCCAGGCGGCGTCCGTCAGGGCAGGGGTCGTGGCGAGGTCGCGGTACCATTTGAGCGTATAGCCGCTGAGCGGGAATTTCGGCGTCGCTGCCGTGTTGATGGAGAAGATCGGCAGGAAGATCACCGGCAAATAGAGGAAGCCGATATAGAGCACGGCATAGGCTGTCAGCCAGCTCGGGAGCATTTTACGCAAAGCCGTCATCTTATGCGCCTCGCGGCCGTGCGGATGGTGAGGACGACGGCCGCAGCAATCGCCGTCACAACCGCCATGGTTGTAACCGAAAGCGCGGCGCCGAGTGGCCAGTTCGCAGCCTTGCCGAACTGTGCCTGGATGGCATTGGCGATCATCACGCCGTCCTTGCCGCCGACGAGCTTCGGTGTCACGAAATCGCCAACGGTCGGGATCATCACGATGAGTACCGCCGAAATGATGCCGGGCGCTGAAAGCGGCAATGTTATGCGCAGGAAGCGCCGGACCGGACCATCGCCGAGATCGGTCGCGGCCTCGATCAGCGTGCGGTCGATCTTTTCCAGCGACACGAAGATCGGCAAGACCGCAAACGTCGCCCATGCATGGGTAAGCGTGATGACCACTGCACTCGTATTGTAGAGAAAAGCATCCGACGGCTGGTCGGTGATGCCGAGCCCCATGAGGGTGGCGTTGAGGACGCCGTTATAGCCAAGGATCACCTTCCACGACATGACGCGCAGCAAATAGCTGGTCCAGAACGGGATGGTGATCAGGAACAGCCACAGCCCCTTGTGCCTGCCGCCATGAAAGGAAATGAAAAACGCGATAGGGTAGGCGAGGACCACCGTGAAGAAGCTGACCAGAAGCGAGATCCACAGCGATCGCATGAGAAGATCGCGGTATATCGGATCTGTCACTGCGATCCGGTAGTTTTCGAGGGTGAAGGTTCTGTCGACAACCAGATAGTGCTGGGTCCAGAAGCTGTTGGCGATGACGAGAAGAATCGGCACCACGAGGAAGATCAGGGCGTAGATGAGTGTCGGACTAATGAGGCCGAGGCCCGTCGCAGATTCGGATTGCAGCCAGTTTCTTTTTCGGCCTCGTTCAGGAGGCATGGCGACAATTGTTTCTGCAGGTACCGTCATTGGCACGGTCCATACAGATTGAACAGATTACAACAACAATGAAGCATTCTATCCCATTCCGAAATGTGGCGCGTTCCCGTTAGTCGCCATCTTTCCTTCATCATGCGCTCAATCTACCGTTGAAATCAAGAACTATTTCTGACATATTGATTGAACGAACATTCAATATATTCGAGAAATATGTTTTATTTCCGATAATTGGTATCGAAAATCTGTGGGGATATCGGAAAGCGAGGACGGCGTGGCTGCTGCGAAGCAAATGACGGACGCAATCAGGGAAACGGCCCAATCCAACGCTCAGGACGTGGTTGAGCTCGCAAAGCGTCACCTCGTCCAACCCTGGCCCACGGCCGGCGAAGTCGGTGCGGAAGCACGCCCGCTTATTCGTGGGGGCGAGGGCATCTACATCACTGACGGCGCGGGAAAACGGCTCATCGACGGTCCGGCAGGCATGTGGTGCGTCAATGCCGGCCACCGCCGCGAGGAACTGGCAAGCGTCATGTACGAGCAGGCAATGCTGCTCTCCTACAATACGCCGTGGTATACGATGAGCGAACCCTCGGCGGTCCTGGCGAAGCGTATCGCCGATTATGCTCCGGGCGATCTCAATCATGTGTTCTTCACGACAGGCGGCTCGTCAGCAGTCGAGAGCGCACTGCGCTTCATGCAGTTTTACAATAATGTGCGTGGCCGTCCGGAAAAGAAGCTCATTTTGTCGCGCGGCGGCGCCTATCACGGCTCCACCTATCTTTCCGCTTCGCTTAACGGACGTCCTCGTGACCGCGACTGGATGGATGGAGCTGATGACCTCGTCGTCAAGCTGTCGTCGCCCAATCCTTTCCGCAGGCCAGAGGGCATGAGTCTTGCCATCTTCTCCAACATGCTTGTTGCCGAGTTCGAGGAAACGGTGAGCCGCATCGGCGCCGACAAGATCGGCGCTTTCATTGGCGAGCCCATCCAGGCGTCCGGCGGCGTGATCGTGCCGCCCGATGACTATCTGCCGCGCATCCGCAAGATTTGCCGCGACAATGACATCCTGTTCATCGCCGACGAAGTCGTAACCGCCTTTGGCCGCCTCGGCCACGTGTTCTCGTCCGGTGAGGAATTCGGCCTTGACCCGGATATCATCACCTTCGCCAAGGGCGTCACCTCCGGCTATTTTCCTTTGGGGGGCATGGTCGTATCGGAGCGCCTGCTGGCGGAACTTCGCCGCTCCAATCATCCGACCGCGATGTACGCCCATGGGCTCACCTATACCAGCCATCCGGTCGGCTGCGCCGTGGCTCTCGCCAATCTCGATCTGCTCGAAGGCGGCATCCTGGCGCATGCCCAGGCCATCGCGCCCTATTTCCAGGAACAACTCCGCACATTGGAGGAATTGCCGCTTGTCGGCGAGGTGCGCGGCACCGGTCTCATGGCCTGCGTCGAATGCGTTGCCGACCGCGAAAGCAAGAACCCGCTCGAACTCGACACCAGTGTCGGCATGCGTATCGATGCGCATTGCCATGAACTTGGGCTGCTGGTGCGGCCGCTCATCAACATGTGCGTGATGTCGCCGCCGCTTGTCATAACCCGCGACCAGATCGACGACATGGTGGCGATCCTGCGCGAAGGCATCTCGCGCACCATGGACGATTTGAGAAGAGAGGGCGTCTGGCAGGGCTGAGCTCGGTCATAAGACCTCAAATGAAATCGGCCCGGCAAGTTACTTGCCGGGCAGTTTTCATTTGCTGATCGCCTCGTTTCAATGGCGGGCGCAGAGACTTTTGTTGAGGGCCGAGACCTCGCGTTCATCCGGCGCCTTGTCGACGTTCAAGACCGGCAGAACCTTGCGCAGATGGTCGTGGTGCGAACGCACCGTATATTCGAGATCCGACAGGTAGAAGCCGGAGAAGGATTTCGACATCATCGACTCGTTCGACCATTTGGTCAGCTGGATATCCTCGGAGTTGGTCTCGCGGTCGATGCGCGAGGCAAGATAGCGCGCCGCAGCTTGCTCGCGGCTTTCATCCCTGTACCGGAAGACTGCGCCACGCAGCAGCGTCTCGCCCGTGGAGAGCGGAAACTCCTGGTAGTATTGCGCGCCTTCAGGGGTCACCGCGATGACTGCATTCGGGAAGAACCCGTAATAGATCCAGGCCTTGCGCAAATGCTCGGGGAGATGCGTCGCTTCCGGTGCAATCTTGATGTAGTTGCGCACGCTCCAGCGACGCCCCGCATGCGGGTTGTAACGGGCAAAGGAACGCGATACGCCATCGATGAAGGGCTCGTCGTAATATGTCGAGCCGTAAAGGTCCTGCAGGGCAGGGTGCGCCATCGCGACATGGTAGCCTTCATTGTCGACGTCGCGCACCGATTTCCAGTTGACCGGAGACTTCTGCTTCCAAAAACCGGCGGGCACCATTTCGGCAATGCGGTAATGTGAGAGTTCCTGCTCGAAAGGCTGCATCAACGTGGCGACCGCCGGCTGACTGCCCTCGCGGAAGCGAACGAAGATAAATCCCATCCAGATTTCGAGGTCGAGCGGCAGCAGCCCGAATTCAGTCTTGTCGAGATCAGGGAACGAGCGCGGCCGGGCGGCGCCGCGCAGCGTCCCGTCGAGATTGTAGACCCAGCCATGGAAAGGGCAAACCAGCGCATTGTTACAGGTGCCCTTATTGTCCGTGACAACGCGCGAGCCCCGATGGCGGCAGATGTTGTGAAAGCCGCGCACTTCACCGTCCTTGCCGCGCACAATAAGCGCCCGCTCGCCGACGACGTCGAGTGTTACGTAATCTCCGACATTCGGCACATCGGAAATGTGACCGGCAATCTGCCAATGGCTGCGGAAAATATGTTCTTTCTCCAGTTCCAGGAGCGCCGGGCTGTTATAGGACCAGGCCGGCAATCCCCGCCGGTCCCAACCTTTCGGAATCGTTAAGTCGCGCGCTTGCATAAGTTCACCAGTATTTATTGAACGTTCATTCAATATAATCATGAACAATGTTTATTTGCAAGCTATTAGCCCGCGTCAATTCGGAAATGTTCACTGCGAATTTTCCGACGCCCAGCGAATATTCAAAGGTCTGTTACGTGTCATGAAATTAACGCCGTACGCCGAGTTGGCGTGCGGTTCATCTCTATCCAAGGGGGGCTCCGTTCCGCGGCGGCAGACCCCTGGGAGCCTTAAAAACTCCTCAACATGCGGCGAAAGCTCAGTTTTCCCTAAGCTCGGCCATACGCAGCCCATCGATCCAATGCGTTTTTTGATCCGGGTCGCCGTAGATGTAGGATTCCGACAGTTCCACCGTCCAATCAGGATCATTCTTGCTGAACTCTGCCATTATGGTCTTCGCGTCATCAATGTTCCCACGCCGGGCTTCACTCGCGGCCAAAATCAGGAGAACGTCATTGGGCTTTTTGGCGGGGTCGATGCTGTTGATTTCATTGATCGCTTCAGTATAGTTCCCAAGCTGATAGTGCGCGCGGGCCGCAAGCCATTTCAACCACCATGGATAGTCGGGATAAGCAGCTTCTGCCCCGAGGATCAGGTCCATAGCCGCGCCTGGATTGCCGTAGTAGATCAGGGCCTCGGCCTTGTCGGCATCAAGCTCGGCGGTGTTTTTAATCTTCCAGACGGGATCCGTTATACGCGAGCGTGCCGCATCATATTCGTCGAAGCTTCGCTTGAAATCGCCTGCGTTCCACGACACCATCGCGCGGTACCAGAGCCCCCTGAAATCAAGGTGCCAGTCACTGTCGGGATCGTTGCTCAATGCGACTGCTTTATCGGCCAGGTTCGCTGCTTCAGTAATCGAATCATTCGTTCGGAGCTTGGGCGGCCAGTTGTTCTGAAAGGCGCGCAGGTGCACATAGGAACACTCCGCGTAAGCGGGCAAATAGCCTTCGTCTTCCTTGATCGCGAGGCCGTAAAGCCTTGCAGCTTCTATATTTCCTGCAGGCGTTAGTTCCTGCTGACGTGCGTCGTGGCAATATTGTTTAGCGGTTGGCATGATATTCCCCCTTTTGATCGTTACATTGAAAGCTCATGCGCTCGTTTGAACGCCGGCTCGTTTACTCAATTCAATGCTTAACTCATAAGACAGGGTATCAATGGCAGGTGACACCTTGGCGGAACTGTCCGAACGGGGGTGCACTGCCAGTCTGAGATCAGCTCAAGTACAAATTTAAAAGAGCTCTCTCAGCTTCATTCGCCAAGAAAAGACATCCACCGAAGTGGGCAATAATTACAAGTTACGGTGCAATTTTGCCGCTCTGTTTCGAGGAATGTCAACGTTTGTCCGAGGTGTCTATTTGCTTGTCGGGGCTAATTCTCCTTCAATCCCGCTTTACGCAATCCGTCCAGCCAATGCTGACGATCGCTGTCGTTTCGGTAGTAGTATTCGGCCGATTTTTCGATCGACCAATCCGGGTCGATCTTGCTGAATTCGGCCATGATCGCCTTGGCGCCAGCAATGTCGCCGAGTTGGGCTTTGCTTGCAGCGGTGATTAGGCGAACATCGTTTGGCGGCGAGGCAATCTTGTTGATGGCGTCAATGGCCTGCTGGTATTGGCCCGCCATGTATCTGGCTTTGCCCTCGTTCCAAAAGTACCAGAACGGGACCCTTACGTTGCGCTTCTTGGCTTCTTCGATCTGCTCAATGGCCCTCAGCGGTTCTCCACCATAGATAAGCGCCTCCGCCATATCCGCGGCGAGATCCGGATCGTTTGGATTTATCTGTCGCGCGGCCTCATACTCGCTGAAACTCTTATCGAAGTTGCCCTTGTTCCAGGCGACGATGGCAAGATACCAATGACTGTTGGCATTATCACTGAGTGCGAGGGCCTTCTCCGCCAAAGCTTCCGCCTTGTCGAGATTCGCCTTGCCGCCATCGTCGAGGCCGCTCTGATAGGCACGCACATAGACATAGGATAGTTCCGCATAGGGCGCCGAATAGTTCGGGTCCAGTTCGATGGCCTTCTCAAAGAGTTGACGTGCTTCCTCATTGCCTTCCGCCGTGACTTTGGTCGGGTCGGCCCATATCTGCTTGCCTTTGAGGTAGTAGTCGTAGGCATCCATGTTTGCCGGAGGCTTCAGGCGGGTGCGGCGCTCCTCGGCGTCCGTCACTTTGACCGCAAGCGTCGTCACTATATTTTTTGTAATGCCTTCCTGCACCGCAAAAGTGTCTCCGAGCGGCTGATCGTAGCGGTCGGCCCACACGTGATAACCGGTTTCGGCATCGATAAGCTGGGCATTGATGCGGAGCCGCTCGGCCGTCTTTTGAACGGTGCCCTCAAGGACGTAGCGCACACCCAGAGCCTTCCCGATATCCTGTATCTTGGCAGGCTTGTTCTTGAAGGTCGACGACGAATTGTATGCGGCGACGAGAAGGCCGGAAAACTTGGAAAGATCGCTGGTAATGTCATTGGTGACGCCATCGCTATAATATTCCTGCGAGGGGTCGCCGCTTATATTGTCCAGCGGCAACACTGCGATCGAAGGCTGCGAGGAAGCCACGATTTGCGCCCCGGTAGTCTGATTGCCTGAAACGCCCGGTACGTACTTCCACCAGATTGGCAGCGCGATGACGGCAAGCAAGGCTGTCGTTGCCGCCGCCAGTCCCCACATAGGCAGGCGTTTGCGGGAGCGCTTTGAATGGATGCTCTTGACAGAGTAGGCATGGACCGGCAGCGGGATATTTTTCAGTCTCTTTGTGCCGAGATCTTGAAATCCGACATCCGGAAGGTGCTTCACCTGTTCATAGAGGCTCCCCGAAACGCAAATTCCGCCCGGCTCGGACAAGCCTTCGAGGCGGGCAGCAACGTTTACGGCTTCCCCGAGAAGATTGTCCTGTTCGACAACAGCATCGCCAAGGTTGAGGCCGACGCGAAACAGCATGCGCCAATCTTCGGAGAGTTTTTCATCCAGGTGCGCTATCTGGCTCTGGATTTCGATGGCGCACCGCATTGCTTCAACAGGGCTTGGAAATTCCGCGACGACGCTATCGCCGGCGCCGCCAAATACGCGGCCGTTATGGGCCCGAACCCGCTCGTCGATGATTGTCGCACATTCCTTGAAGAGCTTGAGGGCCGCATCTTCATCCTTGCCGACGAGACGACTGTACCCGACGGCGTCAGCGGCCAGTATCGTGACAAGCCTGCGCTGCATCTTTGCTTCCCCCAGCACTCCCATCATACCATGAGTAGGGTAGGCACAGGAAGGATGGCCAAAGGCATTAGAACGGCGCTGGAAAGCGCTGAAAATCGCCGGTTTTATAGGGGATTGCGCTGCCCGGATTGGAATGCATGTCTGGTTGAAGCGGAGAGTATGATCTGCTCGATCAACCCCTGATATGACATGCCTTTCATCCGGGCGAGCAGGGGCAAATCCGAATCTCTCGGATGCATGCCTGGAAGCGGATTTGCCTCAAGGAAATGGGCTGTGCCGGCATGGTCGCAGCGTATGTCTATGCGACCTGCATCGCGGCATCCCAGATGTTTCCATGCCGCGAGCGCGAGCCGCGTCGCCTCTGCGCCTGCCGCGTCGTCCACGAGCCTGACAGTGACCCTGTCGTCAAAGTTCTTCTTGTTCTGATATGAGTAGATTTCGGGCTCGGGCCCATCTCTCACCATTATTTCCATGATTCCAAGTACACGAGCCTGTTTGCCGGTTCCGAGGATGCCAACCGTGAATTCGCGGCCTGGCAAATAGACTTCGACCAATACCGGCTGCTTGTGTCGCGCAAGCAGCCTTTCGCACCCCTTTCGAAGCTCTTCCGGATCATGGACCTTTGATGCCGCCGAGATCCCCTTGCTGGTACCTTCCGCGATGGGTTTTATGAACAGAGGATATGGCAATGCAATACGTTCAACATCGCCCGGCGTTTCCACAACGGCGAAATCCGGCGTGGGAATGCCACAGTCGCGAACGACATGTTTCGCAGTGGCTTTGTGCAGCGTTATCGTCAGGGTGAGGGGATCGGAAAAGGCGTAAGGCACGCCATAGGAGTCCAACAAGGTGGGAGCCAGGGCCTCGCGTCCAAAGCCGTGCATTCCTTCAGCCGAATTGTAGACCAGATCCCATCGATCACCATTTTGGAGCCGCTGTGCGAGCGTCAACGCAGAGCCGATGCGTTCCGTTTTGTGACCAAGCGAGAGTAAAGCCGCTTCAATAGCCTCAATGGTCTCTATACTGTCGAACTCGACAATGTCTTCCTCGTCATATCCGGCGTTCGCGTAGTCATCACGAAGATCGAATGCAATGCCGATTCTCATCGCGTGCCACCATCACCCGGACCCAATTCGGTCGTGCCAAATCTACGCCCGGCAGATGAATGCAGCAATGCTAGTCATCTGGCTACCAGGGTTGTTTTATCAGCCGTGAAGTCGGCGCAGGAGAAGGCTCAGCCTGTCTTCGGGAGCGCTTGCCATGAGATCGGCTGCCGGATGGGTCGAGGGACGTTCCTTGCCGCTAAGGCGTGCCTCGCTCGGTGTGTACCCGAACTCACGCTTGAAGGCGCGGCTGAATTCAGCTCCGTCACTGAAGCAGCGTTGCTCGGCTATCTCTATGATGCGCCGGCCATCGTTCGGATCGGCGAGCGCGGCATGTGCATCGAGAAGCCGCCGATGCTGGACATAGTGCATCACGCCGCCAAAGGGTTCGAACATCCGGTAAAGGCCGGTGCGCGAGATGGCGAGCTCGCGCCTCAGGGCTTCAGCATTGAACGTCGGATCAAACAGTCGCGACTGAATGATGCCCCGTGCGCGTTCGAGCAACACGCGCACGACAGTCCCCTGCGCCTCTTCGACATGGTCGCTTGATGGCAAGACGCATGCGCGGATCATGGCTCGCGTGGCGGCGACAAGTTCGGGCAGGTTTGCTGCGTCGATGATGGGCAACCGCTTCGCGAGACCAATGAAATAATCCGACAGGAGCCGCCCCATCGCGGTATCAATCGCCGAAAACTCTGCTCCCCTCAAGGCATGGGCAACCTCGCTGCAAAAATCGCGCGGGATAAACAGGATCAACATTTCGCCGGCAGCCATATGGCATTCAAACGGGGTTCCGAGTGCGTGAACCTGGATGACGCCAGCGCCGCCGCCAAAGACGCGGGATGTGCAGGCGGTGTTGATCCTGCCGTCGAGGGGCAGCGTCATGGCCCAGTGGTCGATCGGAGTTTTGGGCGTGTCGGCACTCACAAGACGCAAGGGTTCAGTATTGATACGAGCAAATACAAGAGATCCGAAATCCCATATCAACTGCCGGCCATTGAAGCCGGATGCGCGGTCATCGGGCTCGTCGATGGCGAATATGGATGAGAAACTCCTGCGCCAGGCCTCGAACCTGAGTTCTACCGGAACATCGCGCGTGTCGAATTCGAAGGTCGGGATGCCGCTGCGGTCGGGTAGGCCGAAGTCGGTGAGTGGCGATTGCGACAGGCCGGCAATCATATTGGCGGATACGGTTTCCGCCAGCGCATGGGGATTTAGGGCATTTTCGTATCCCATTGCGTCATTCCCCTCTCCACGCAGTGCCCTGGGCAATTCTTCCGCTCGTTGGTACTGGAATTGTCAGCGTCAGAGCGGGTCGGGTAAAGACGGGTTGGAAAATTCGATACAGCGCCGTGCCAAATTGCAACGTCTGCCACCGCGACTAATGGAATGACTTTCCAGCAGTTTCAGGAATGCGAAGGACCACCAGCAGGCTGACGAGTGACGCGGATACCACGTAGAGCGCAGGGGCGTACGGACTCCCCGTCACGTTGATCAGCCAGTCGGCAATAAAGGGCGCAAAGCCTCCAAACAGGGCGGCCGCGAAGGCGTAGGATGTCGCCGCCAGCCTCGCGCGATTTTGTGTTGGAAAGAGTTCGGCCATGAGCGCCGGGGCGGGGCCCGAATAAAGAGCAATGGCCAGTCCGAAGACAATCTGTACGGGGACAATGACCGCGAAGCTTTTCGTCGTAAGGATCAGCCAGAGCGCCGGAAGGGTCATCAATGCAATTGTCGAACATGACATGATGAGGAACGGCCGCCTTCCGTGCCGGTCCGACAATAGCCCGACAATTGGAACGAGGATGACGATCGTCAGCAGGCATATGGTGTTTGACCACGCGGCCAAAGCCGGAGCGATACCGGCCTGCACCCGCGCATACGTCGGAAGATAGACGAGGAACATATAGAAACAGACCGTCCAGTGAATGGTAAGGCCGAATGCAAGCAGGCCGCGCACAAGGTCCGATCTTGGGATTGGAGCACTGCTTTTTTCCGGACGTGTGCGTTGCAGTTGCCGGTAAGCGGGCGTCTCATCGACGCTGGCCCGCATCCACCGGCCGATCAGCCCGAGCAATCCCCCAATCAGAAAGGGTATACGCCATCCCCAGGCCGCCATGTCTTCAGGTTGCAGGAATGAAATAAGGATGGCGGCAATTCCGCTGGCAAGAAGGCTGCCGAGCGCCACTGTCATTGAAAGAAAGCTGCTGAAAAAACCGCGTCTTCCGGGCGGTGACCACTCCGAAAGAAAGGAAATCGCAACACCAAGTTCTCCGCCGGCCGAAAAGCCCTGCAGAAGACGCGCCAGCAGCAACAGAAGCGGAGCCGTCATACCGATCATCGCGTAGGTCGGCAGGAACGCGATCATCAAGGTGCCGGCCGTCATGGTGACGATGGTCAAAAGAAATGCGGGTTTTCGACCGTAGGTATCGCCGACCCAACCGGTCACGATCGCCCCCAAAGGTCGTAACACGAAACCGACGCCAAAGACCGCGAACGTCTCCAGCAACGCGGTATCACCGTTGTCAGCGCGGAAGAAAGCCCGTGCAATATAAGTCGCGAGGATGCCGTATGTCACAAAATCGAACCACTCGAGCGTATTGCCGAAAAAGGTTGCAACGAGCGCGCTCATTCGAGCGCGGTCGATTGAAGTACCGGGTTCCGCTGTGGGTTCGTCCGCCTCAGTTGCCATGCCGGGCATCGATCCCGATTGCGGATGCATGGGAACCGGCAATCGGCCTTTCACCCTCATCCTTGACGGCCGACGGCGCATGGCCGAAGTGCTCGCTGAAGGCGCGCGAAAAGCTCGCATAGCCGCCATACCCGACACGGCGTGCGATCTCGCTGATCGACAGATTGCTGTTGCGCAGAAAATTCTGCGCCTCCTCCATGCGCAGGTTGAGTGAGAAGGCGTGCGGCGTTACTCCGAAATTTTCCAGAAAACCGCTCACGAGCGCATTGCGATTCACGCCCACACGGATAGCGAGTTGCTCCAGTGTCGGTGGCCGGTGCAACTCGCGTCTGTAAATCGCTGCCGCGGCTTCGATAGCGTGAAACACGCTTGGTGCCTGCGCGATGCGTGACCTTGAGGGAAGCATGCTGTTGAGTTGGTAGACGATGTCGCAGATGATTTCCGTGGTCTTGTTGATGAAATAGATACTTCGCAACGGCTCCTGATATTTGCACGAGAGGATTTGCTCCGCGGATATGCGAACCGAACTCACCGCCGGAATTTTCATGGCCTGGACCATGCCCACATCCGACGCAAAGATGGGCCGGTAGGCAACCGGGATCCGATCCAGGTTGACGCCGAAATGCTCTAGCAAATGGGACCGCTCCACGGCAATCAGGATGCCTCGCAGCCTTTCGCCGGCACGCGCTTCGCTCACCGATCGCGGAAAGTTGGTGATCTGCACCGAGGCCGAATTGACAGTGTCGACATAGTCGCTGGCCAGGCGATTATAGGTACCGGTAAGAATAATCTGGATGCACACCAGATTTTTTCGCGATGTATCTATCGCGTAAGGCTGCACGACTTGGAAATCCATAACATGCAACACCGTCGAATCGTCTATTCGCCGGTATTGATGATGCCGCGTTGCAAAGATGTCTTCTGTCGGACCCCACGCTTCGCTGCTGCGGATGATGGGCCTGGTGCGCAATTCGGCCTGAATGGCTTTAAAATCCAGTTGTAGCGACTTCCGCATGCGTCCCCTGAGGAAAAGTCTCTGGTCGTTTTCTTATGATCACCTAAACTCAACTAGAAATATCATCTGGTTGTTATTGATACGGCGACACGCAAAGCGATAAATCAAGGATTTTCTGCATGCTCGCTTGAATATGTCGGCCTTTTCAGCCTTCCCGCCCGGTGCAATGGCTACGCGGGGGCTTCATCGTCGATTGGATTTTGCCTGAACAGTTCACCGACCAGCCAACTATCGAGATAAGCGCGCACTTCGACGATCTTGGCATCAGCAAACCGGCACAGCCAGCAATAGCGGTTGTCAAACCGCAGGCCGCTATGGGCCGTCGCCATCGACCGGAGTTCGACCACCGCCCATGCGCCATCAATCAGGACATTCTGAACAGTGAGTTGTACGCCGTCGGGCAGCACCTTCGCCAGCTTTTGAAACGTGCCGGCGACGAAATCCTTCTTGCTGTGATAGTGGCCCGCAAGCGGGTGGGTGCCCTCTACGATCCAATCGACATCATCGGCAACATGCGCGAAGAAATTTGCGCCGTCGCCGTGCTCGAGATGCGCGAAGAGCGCAATGACATCCTGCTTGTTCATGGCGATGTCCCCGTGTTGTCGCCACTATATACGGACAATACTTAAACGCGAAGATGTGAGCTTCCACGCCTCGCAGCAAGGCGCAGCCATGGCGGCAGATGGAAGACGCTCATAAGCAGATACATAATAGCCATATCATTGAGCGGGGACATGCTTTGAACGGAGCCGCACATATCCGCCGTGCCACTTGCCGTCAGCACCGCCATCAAAACAAAGGCAGGCGTCGCTGCGTAGCTCAGTCCGTCCGCAATACGCAGCAGCAGATTAAGCTTCGGCGAGCGTGCAGTGACCTTGGATGCAGTCATTCTCCTTCTCCTGCTTTTATCGTAGCATCGCCATTGCGAGCGGGTGCCGGTGATGGGCAGACTAGGATGGCGGTGGAAATGCCGAGAGTTACAAGTTTGACGGGATCTGCATGGACTCGATGATTACCGCCGCCGCACGGCTGCTCGCGACCGGAGATCTCCTCGGCGCATTGAAGCGGGTCGCGCTTCGTGACGACGCACCGGCACTGGCGCTACGCGGCATCGCAATGGCGCAGCTCGGTGATTTTGCTCGCGCCAGAGCGCTGTTAAAGTCTGCCGCGCGCGCATTCGGGCCGCGCGAAGCCGTCGCCAGGGCGCGCTGCATCGTCGCCGAGGCGGAGATTGCACTCGTCTCTCGGGACCTTGCCGGACCCATCAAGACATTGGCCAGCGCCCGGGCCGTGCTCGAGGCGCATGGAGACCGATTGAATGCCGCGCATGCTCGCCACGTGGAAGCTCGGCGGCTGGTTTTGATCGGTCATGTCGATCAAGCGGAGCAATTGCTCGGCGATCGCGATGCGACGAGGCTTCCCCCGCCCTTGCGCGCCGCCTACGAGTTGGTGATTGCCGGAATTGCCATCCGGCGCTTGCAGACCAAAGCTGCTCGCGTCGCCCTGCAGCGCGCGGCCGATGCGGCAATGCAGGCCCGTATCCCGGCACTTGTCGCAGAAGTTGAAAGCGTCTCGCGCGTGATGGTGATGCCCGCCGCGCGCCTCATCGCGCGCAGCCATGAGCGGCTTGTCCGGCTCGAAGATGTCGAGGCGCTTTACGCGTCGGACACTCTCGTCGTCGATGCTTGCCGCTACGAGATACGCGATTCAAGCGCCCGCGTTTCGCTGGCCAGCCGACCGGTGTTGTTCGCACTCGCCCGCGCCCTCTGCGAGAACTGGCCAGGCGATGCGTCGCGACGTGACCTGATTGCCAGCGCCTTTGGGGGCAAGGAGGCCGATGAATCGCACCGTGCTCGCCTGCGCGTCGAGATCGGCCGGCTCCGCAGCGAGCTTCACGCAATTGCGGATATAAAAGCGACCGGCGAAGGCTTTGCACTGCATCCGCTGCGTGCTCAAGCCGCGGTCATCCTCGCTCCGCCTGTCGAAGAGCAATATGGCTCGCTGCTCGCCTTGCTTGCCGACGGCGAAGCATGGTCGAGTTCCGCCCTGGCAATTGCTCTTGGAACTGGCCCTCGCACCGTTCAGAGGGCGCTCGAAGCCTTGGCGACTGCCGGCAAAGTACAGGCCTTCGGTCGCGGGCCGGCGCGCAGATGGATGATCCCGTCCATACCGGGATTTCCGTCAACTTTGTTACTCCCCGGTCCATTGATGAACGGCTAGGATATAGCGATGAAACACTCCCAAGCTGAAATTCTCCGCGAGTATGGACCGTTTCCCGGCGTGGAACGCGTCCATGGCGTCACCTATGACGGTCAACACGTGTGGTTTGCATCTGGCGAGAGGATCAATGCTCTCGACCCCGCTGCCGGAAAGGTCGTGCGGTCGATCGATGTCCCCGCGGATGCCGGAACAGCCTTCGACGGTAAATATATCTATCAAATCGCCGAAAATCGCATCCAGAAGATAGATCCAGAGACGGGTGAAGTCGTCGCGACGATCCCGGCGCCAGGCAATGGCGGCGATTCCGGCTTGGCCTGGGCCGAGGATACGCTGTGGGTCGGGCAGCATCGCGGCCGGAAAATCTACCAGATCGACCCCGAAAGCGGTGCAATCCTGCGGACGATCGAGTCCAACCGCTTCGTCACGGGTGTTACCTGGGTGGACGGTGAGCTTTGGCACGGCACCTGGGAAGGCGACCATAGCGATGTCCGGCGCATCGATCCGAAGACGGGAGAAGTCCTGCAACGCATCGACATGCCGGAGGGCTCGGGCGTGTCAGGCCTCGAGTCCGATGGGAAAGACCGGTTTTTCTGCGGCGATGGCAGTGAAAGCAAGGTGAGAGCCATCCGCAAGCCGAAATAAGCAAGTTATCGTCGACCCGTTTCGTGCACCTGCGCGCGAATTTCTGACTCCCACTTGCCAAGCTTGCTGCACTGCAGCATAGTTCAACCTAAAGAGCCGGATTTTGCTCGCTTGAGTTGCAACGGCATGCTGCCCTTGCAGCGTTTTGGCTTCGCAAGTTTCTGGCGGGGTAGGGTCCATGGGCGCGGCGAGTGACGACAGGTCTGAAGCTTCCAACGCTAAATCGCGAAACCCTCTGCCAATCGACCTCGCCCTGCAAGGCGGCGGGGCCCACGGCGCCTTCACATGGGGCGTCATCGAGCGATTGCTCGACGAGCCATGGCTGACGATCGAAAGCGTGACAGGAACGTCGGCCGGAGCAATGAACGCCGCTGCGCTCGTGTCAGGCTACGCCTTGAATGGTGCTGAAGGCGCAAAGACCGCGCTGGAAGTGTTTTGGCGCCGCGTCAGCGATGCAGCAAAATACAGTCCGATCCAGCGGACGCCGTTAGACAAGATGGTCGGCAACTGGTCTCTCGATAATTCGCCAGGCTATCTGTTCTACGATATCTTCAGCCGGCTGTTCTCGCCCTATCAAACCAATCCGGCCAACCTCAATCCTCTTCGCGACGTTCTTGAGGAATGTATTGATTTCGATCGGCTGAAGCAGTCTGAAATCAAGATCTTCGTGAATGCGACCAATGTGCGGACTGGTCTGCCCCGCGTGTTCCGCAATGCCGAAATGCATGTCGATGTCCTTTTGGCCTCGGCCTGTCTACCCCTCATTCATCAGGCCGTCGAGATCGATGGCGATCCATATTGGGATGGCGGATTTTCCGGCAATCCATTGCTGACGCCGATCATTCGGGAGAGCAAGGCGCGCGACACGGTGCTCATCCAGATCAATCCTATCGAGCGGCCGGGCGTGCCAAAGACGGCCCCTGACATTCTCAACCGGCTCAACGAAATCTCCTTCAATTCCAGCCTCAAGAAGGAGCTTCGCGGCCTTGCAATGTTTCAGCGCCTCATCGCAGAGGAGGGCGGGCTCGAACACGCGGAGTGGGTCGAACAATGGGCCGACATGCGCATCCATCGCATTACAAGCCCGAAGATGGTCGAACTCGGCGTGTCCTCAAAGCTCAATGCGGAGTGGGAATTCCTGACGATGCTGCGGCTCGAAGGTCACGCCTGCGCCGAAGCATTCCTCAAGGATCATGGCACTGATCTCGGCGTTCGATCTTCCTTCGATATCGACAGCCTTCTTGATACCATCCTCGAACAGGTGTGACGTCCGATGGGCATTCTTGGCATCCTGATCGCGCTCGGTCTGCTCATCTGGCTTGCTTATCGCGGCTGGAGCATCTTGCTCCTTGCTCCCCTTTGCGCGCTTCTGGCGGCCTTGCTTGCCGGCGAACCGCTGCTTGCAAACTGGACGCAGACATTCATGAGCAACGCCGCCCAGTTCGTTGCACAGTTCTTTCCCATCTTTTTGCTCGGCGCCCTTTTCGGCAAGCTTATGGAATCAAGCGGCTCGGTCGAAGCGATTGCCGCCTATATGACCGAGAAACTGGGCACGCAGCGGGCAATCCTTGCGATTGTTCTCGCAGGAGCCTTCATCACCTATGGCGGTGTCAGCCTGTTTGTCGCCTTCTTCGTGCTGGCGCCCATGGGACACGCCTTGTTCAAGGCGGCCAATATACCGCATCGGCTGATGCCGGCCGCGATCGCGCTCGGTACCTCCACCTTCACGATGTCGGCCATGCCGGGAACCCCCGCAATCCAGAACGCAATTCCCATGCCCTTTTTTGGCACCAACCCCTTTGCCGCACCGGGACTGGGGCTGATTGCTTCGGCCATCATGCTGGCATTCGGCATGTGGTGGCTCAGCCGGGCCGAAGCCAAAGCCAGGCTGAAAGGGGAGGGCTACAATTACGCCGGCTCCATTAACCCCAACGATGCTGCCGAGAATGAACTTGTTCGCGAGCGAGCAACCACCGCCCGGGAGTTCGATCCCGGCGAGATCAAGCGCGGTGGCCATACGAGCAGCCTGCCGTCGTTCCGGCTGGCTGCCCTGCCGCTGGTGGTGGTGGTCCTGACCAATTTGATCATGTCCTTCGTGGTCCTCCCGAGGATGGACGTGTCATTCCTGCAGGACGCCCGATGGGGAAACACATCGCTTGCCGCAGTTGGCGGCGTATGGTCCGTGATCGTGGCGCTGGCGACGGCCATCCTTGTCCTGATCGCGACCAGCCACAGGCGCTTGCCGAGCTTGCGCGCTACGATGGATGCCGGTGCCAATGCTTCGGTGCTGCCGATCCTCAGCGTTGCCAGCCTCGTCGGGTTCGGCGCCGTCGTAGCCGGGCTGCCGGCATTCGAAGTCGTCAAGAACTGGGTGCTCGGCATCGAAGGCGGTCCGCTGGTGTCGCTGGCGCTCGCGACCAATATCCTCGCCGCTCTGACCGGGTCCGCGTCGGGCGGATTGACGATAGCACTCGATGCGCTCGGACCCGCCTATATGACGATCGCCAAGGAGATCGGCCTCGATCCGGGTCTGATGCATCGCGTCGCGGTCATCGGCGCAGGTACGCTCGACAGTCTGCCGCACAATGGTGCCGTCGTGACGTTGCTCGCGGTATGCGGTTCGACGCACAAGGAGAGCTACGTCGATATCGTCATGGCGGCAATTGTCGGCGCGCTCATCGCCCTAGTTGCCGTTATCGGACTTGGAACGGTTCTCGGGTCGTTCTAGCCCGGTTATTCGACAGGCATGTCCGGTCCGGGGTCGCCCCCGGCCGCTGCGATGGCAAGCCGGTCCAGATAATGATTCCAGCCCTTTTCGTGGCTCGCTCTTTCCTTTTCGTCCGGCAGGCCGCCATGGGTGAAACGCACCAAAGTGCCGCCTTCCTTTTCGATAAGGTCGATCTCGATAAGACCGGACTCAGGCGGCACGGTCTCGCTTCCCTCCCAGCCAAAGCTGTATGCGAGGCGATGCACGGGGATAACTTCCGTAAAATGGCCACGGGCCGTATGCGCGTCATCCATGCTGACGAGATAGATGCCGCCTGGCTGCGGGTCCACCGTCGCCTTGGTGCCCATCCAGCGCAGGATCTTGTCCGGATCGGTAAAAAAGGCGAATACTGTTGCCTGCGGCGCTGCTATCTCGATTTCCCGTTGAAGCGTCTCGCTCATCGTCGGCTTCCCTCAATGGCACATTTCATTCAACCTTGAGTGGTAATTTAAGCCAATCGCGGCCCGAGACAAGGATCAAATCCCATGACAGGGGCGCAATGCCGTTCCATAGTGACACGCATGGGAATGCCATCTTCACTTTCCTTCCTGATCGACAACGCAATTCAGTTCCAGGATGGTGCTGCCTTGCTGAAGGAACTCGCCGCACAGATTGCTGCCGACAATATATCGCTGGCCGGCGGTACGCTTACGCTATCGGCACCGCACCCGATCATCAAACAACGCACCTTCCTGTGGCGCGCCGACGCGGGGGAGGTCATCGAGGCGCTCGGCCTGGCTGGCCCAGCCGACCCTGACCCGGCCGAACTCGCGCGCAACTGGCTGACGGGTATCGGCACGCATGTGCAGGTGGATTTTACTGGCGGCTCCACTGACGCTGCGATACTGGGCTGGGCGGCCAAGCAGCCGTTCAGCGCGGCCGAGTCGGCGTTGCTCCGGGAAGTGGCGCGCTTTGCCGCTACGCCTCTGGCACTACTGGCAACGCGTTCGACCCTTGCCGTGTTGCTGACAGCATATCTTGGCAAGCGCAGCGCTGCGCGGGTCTTGGCCGGCCGCTCGCGACGGGAACGCGGCGAAACGATCCGGGCGGTGCTGCTTTATGCCGATCTGCGCGGCTTCACCGAGCTGTCAGAGGCCTCGGAACCCAAGGATGTGATTGCCGCCCTCGACGCCTGGTTCGATCGCATTGCCGGGGCCGTCCACGCCTTTGACGGCGAGGTTCTGAAGTTCATCGGCGACGGTGTCCTTGCTGTCTTTCCTATCGGAACGCGAAACGCTGCTGCCTCCTGCGACGCGGCGCTGCGTGCCGTCGTCGCCGCACGTGCGGGCATGGACCATCTGAACCGATCCCGCAGCGCCAAAGGATTGCAGCCCTTGTCCTTCGGCACCGCGCTGCATCTCGGCGAGATGCTTTGGGGAAATATCGGGACCGCCGACCGGCTTGATTTCACCGCGATCGGCTCCGCCGTAAATCTTGTGAGCCGCCTGGAGGGCCTGTGCCGTCCGCTCGGCCATAAGGTATTGTTGTCAGGGGCGTTCGAGGCGGAAACGACAAGGCCGCTCGTGCCGCTTGGGGATCACAAATTGCGCGGCATTGCCATGCCGTGCCCGGTGTTTGCCCTGCCGGAGTGACCAGGCCTTACCCCAGCCGTTGCAGTCATTTTTCGCCGTGGAACAAAATTGAATCGAGGAGCGTTTTATTGACGTATTTGAACCAGGCAATTTTTCCATGCCATTTTTGAGGAATTGAAATTGATGAAGAAGCTCTATTTCGCAACCGCTCTTCTCTCGCTTCTTGCTCCTGCTGCATATGCCCAAGCCGCCGATCCGGTCATCGACGCTTGTAAATCCACGGGTTTGATCGCTCTCCAGCAGAAATCTCCGGATATCACAGATCTCACAATCGATCTCGAGAGTGTCGCAGTATCGGCCACGACGGCGAAAATTGAAGACGTGCCGCTCAAGACGGTTGTTCTTGGAGAATCCTACGTCGTCCGCGGCACAAAATCCGGCAAGCCCGATCGATTCGTTTGCCTGGTGGGTGACAAGGGCAAGGTTCTTTTGACTTTCTTCACGTCCAAATAGTGTGCGATTTTCTTCGCTAGGTAAATTGCGGGTAGCCCGTTTTTGACGGGCTACCAAGCACTTTCACATGAATGACACAAAACTGAAATCTAGTTGTCATTTAACCCATATAACGAGTGTTCATCGTTCATATGAACATTCGGATACGCATAATGAATATATCTGCAAGGCAACAGGACATCGTCGAACTTATTCGCCAACGCGGTTTTTTATCAGTCCAAACCCTTGCCGATCATTTCATGGTCACGCCGCAAACGATCCGGCGCAATATCAACGAGCTTTGTGATGCCAATCTCCTGCGCAGAAGGCACGGGGGCGCGGAATACATCGACGCGCCGTCGATCAATCTTTCCTATGATTCACGCCGGATAAGCTATCCCGAAGAAAAAAAGCGATCAGTATTTGCGTCGCAAACATGATCCCGAGCCGCTCCTCCGTATCATTCGGTATCGGAACGACGCCGGAATTCGTGGCGCGGGCGATGCTCAACCACGAAGACCTGACTGTCATCACCAACAACGTCAATGTGGCGGTGACGCTGAGTGCAAACCCCTCGAACCGCATCATCATGCCGGGCGGCGTGATGCGCCTGCCTGACCTCGATTTTCTGGGACCGCATGTCGAGGAGATGTATCGCAACTACCGCGTGGACTTCGCGGTCTTTGGCGTCGGCGGCATCGATCCCGATGGCACTTTTGTGGATTTCGACCGTCCCGAGGTTTTGGTCCGTGCTGCGATGCTCCAGAACTGCCGGACGTCCATTCTGGTCGCGGATACAAGCAAGTTTGGCCGTCTGGCGCCGGCGCGCGGAGGGTCTCTCGCCGACCCCGACATGATCGTACTCAACGCATTGCCGGACGTCGCCGTTACTCCGCTCCTTGCTGACAGCACCATTGCGGCAAAGCTGCGCCTGGCGAACGAAGATTCAAAATGACCGGACAACCCTTCGTTCGCCTCAAGAATATTACCCGCAGGTTCGATGGAGGCGGCGGGGTCAACAGCCTTTCGATCGATATCCCCGAAGGTGGATTCACGGTCCTGCTCGGCCCGTCCGGCTGTGGAAAGTCGACGACGCTTCGACTGATAGCCGGGCTTGAGCCGCCGGACAGCGGCCGTATCGAAATCGGCGGGCGCGATGTTACGGCTCTGGGTCCCTCGGAGCGCGGACTGACGATGGTATTTCAATCTTATGCTCTCTTTCCCCATCTCAATGTCGCCGAGAACATCGTATTCGGGTTGCGCGTGCGGGGCATGGCCAAGAAGGAACGAGAAGCGCGCCTTGCCGAAGCCCTCGACCTAACCGGTCTCAACGGCTACGCCGACCGGAAGGCCGCCCAGTTATCTGGCGGGCAGCGGCAACGCGTTGCCCTCGCGCGGGCTATCGTCGCCCGCCAGCCACTTTGCCTGATGGACGAGCCGCTCTCCAATCTCGACGCCAAGCTCCGGCACTCCGTACGCCAGGAGATACGCTCCCTGCAGCGCCGGCTCGGCATGACGCTGGTTTACGTAACCCATGACCAGACGGAAGCCATGGGCATGGCCGACCAGATCGTGCTCCTCAATCAGGGACGTGTCGAACATATGGGACCGCCCGCCGAGCTCTACGAGCGGCCGGCAAGCGCCTTCACCGCGAGCTTCATCGGCAGTCCGGCGATGACGCTACTCCCGGCCGATATTCTGCCTTTCAACCTGCAGGCGGCGGGAATCTTGCCCGCCGGCCTCAACGCAAAATCTCTTCAGCTTGGCGTCAGGGCCGAAGATTTCATTCTTTTACCCGAGGGCAGCGGCCGACTCCCTGCCACGGTTGTCTTCAGCGAGTTTCTTGGCGCCGAAACCTATGTCTATCTTGCTGTCGACGGCGCCGAGCAAGTGATAGCGCGGTTGCCAGGTCGAAACGAAAAGGCTCCGGGAACTCGCCTTTCGCTCAACTGGTCGCCTGCCTCCGCCAATTGGTTTGACCGCGAAAGCGGCCGATGCCTGCCAAATACACTCCAATTGGTCAGTCAGCCGTAAAAACGCTGCCCCCAACATCCTTGACTGCTTTCAATTAATCATTCAAAGAGGAAACTTTTCATGAGACATTTCACAACTGCTGCCCTTCTTTCGGCGACATTGTTGACGGCCACCGCCATGCCGGCCTTTTCGCAGACTGAACTGACCATGTATTACCCGATCGCCGTCGGTGGCCCGCTCACCAAGGTTGTCGACGGAATGATCGAAGGTTTCCAGAAGGAAAATCCGGAGATCAAGGTCAACGCCGTCTATTCCGGCAATTATGACGATACGCGCGTTCGCGCGCTCTCCGCCATTCAGAGTGGCCAGCCGGCGCAACTTTCGGTGCTTTTCTCGATCGACGCCTACGATCTGATCGAACAGGACCTGATCGTACCGTTCGAAGACATCGTCAAGACGGACGACGAAAAGAAATGGCTGAACAGTTTCTATCCGGCATTGATGGCCAATGGCCGCGTCGAAGGCAAGACATGGGGCATCCCGTTCCAGCGTTCGACGATCGTCATGTTCTACAACAAGAACATGTTTCGCCAGGCTGGCCTCGACCCCGAGAAGGCGCCGAAGACCTGGGACGAAATGGTGATGGCGGCCAAGGCCCTGACCAAGGACGGGCATTACGGCCTAATGGTCCCGAGCACCGGCTATCCTTACTGGATGCTGCAGTGCTTCGCCATCGAGAACGGCAAGGAACTGATGAGCAAGGATGGCACGAAGGTCAGTTTCGATGATCCTGCCGTCGTCGAAGCGCTCGAATTCTGGCGTTCATTCTCGACCGAGAAGAAAATCTCGCCGGAAGGTCTCATCGAATGGGGCACACTGCGTCAGGCGTTCGTCCAGGGCCAGACCGCTATGATGTGGCATACGACGGGCAACCTTGCCGCTGTCAAGAAAGAGGCGAAATTCGATTTCGGCGTTGCCGAGCTCCCGGCCAACAAGCAGCCCGGCTCGCCAACCGGTGGCGGCAACTTCTACCTGTTCAAGAAGGCTTCCGAGGAAGAACGCGCCGCTTCGCTCAAGTTGATCCGCTATCTGACCGCGCCGGAGCGCGCCGCGCAGTGGTCGATCGAGACCGGCTATGTCGGCGTCAGCCCAGCCGCCTACGAGACGGAAAAGCTTAAGGCCTATGGTAAGGAGTTTCCGCAAGCCCTGGTCGCCCGTGACCAGCTCAAGGTTGCAATTCCGGAGTTCTCCACCTGGAAAACAGCCCGCGTTCGCGAAGCCTTGAACAATGCCGTCCAGGCTGCCCTGACCGGCACGCAAAGCTCAGCCGATGCGCTGAAGGCCGCACAGGCGACCGCCGACGACCTGCTCAAGCCTTATCAGAAGTAACGCATGCCAGGCTGGAACGGAGGAGTTCCTCCGTTCCAGCAATTTCAGACACTACTCGAGAGCAGTCGCATGGATCAAATAGCCGTCTATCAAAAACGCAGGCAATCACTCTATGGATGGATGCTGGCGGCTCCCGCTCTGATCCTGCTCACGATCTTCGCATTCATTCCGACGATCACCACAGTGTGGTCGAGTTTCTTCTCGTCGGAAACGGCGAGGCTTCCGGCGGCGTTCACCGGCCTCGGAAACTATTCCGACCTGATCAATGACCCCGCCTTCTGGACCGTCGTTCGTAACAATGCGGTCTATGCCGGGGTTACAATTCCCTTTTCGATTGCGATCGCCCTTGCCATGGCTCTCTGGGCCAATGCCAGCATTCCGCTGCGCGGTATCGTGCGCGGTGCCTATTTCACCCCGACGATGCTGCCGATGATAGCCGCCGCGAATATCTGGCTCTTCTTCTATACGCCGGGCCTTGGCGTGATTGACAGCATCACGAGCCTCTTCGGCATTGCACCGACGAACTGGCTGGGCCAGCCGGGCACGGCGCTGTGGGCGGTGATCGTCGTCACGATCTGGAAAGAAGCCGGCTTCTTCATGATCTTCTATCTCGCCGCCCTGCAGACGATACCTCCCGATCTCAAGGAAGCCGCAGCCATCGAGGGCGCGGGCCGGATCTCCTATGCGAGGCGCGTACTGTTTCCCCTTTTGATGCCGACGACCGCTTTCATCTTCATCAACGCGCTGATCAACTCAGTCAAACTGATCGACCATCTCTTCATTCTCACCAAGGGCGGACCGAACAACGCCACCAAGCTGGTGCTCTACTGGATTTGGGAAATGGCATTTGCCTATTTCGACCGTCCGCACGCAGCCGCCATGACGGCCTTGGTTCTACTCGCGCTTGGAGCAGTGGCGGTCTTTCAATTCCGCGTCCTCGACCGCCGGATACATTACCGATGACCATTGCTGTTCCCACCGCCCGTCGCAGCCTGCGGCTCGACGGTTTCCTTGATGCCGCTGGAGCGTGGCTCCTGGCCCTGATCTGGATCGCGCCGCTGCTTTTTGCGGTTTGGGCGTCGTTGATGCCCTCCGGCCATGCGCTCGATTTCAGCGGCAGCGTCGCGCCGACGCTGGACAATTATCAAAACGCCTGGAATGCCGCGCCCTGGGGGCTCTACTTCCGCAACACGCTGCTCCTGGTCAGCTTCACACTGGTCGGCCAGCTTATCCTCTGTACCCTTGCCGGCTATGCATTCGCACGCTTCGAATTCATTGGACGGGAACTCGTTTTCATGCTCGTCCTCCTGCAGCTTTTCATCCTGCCGGAAGTCCTGATCGTCGAGAACTATGCGATGATTTCGCGCCTGTCCCTCTTCGACACGATTGCAGGCATGGGCTTGCCCTACGTCGCCAGCGCCTTTGGCATCTTCCTTCTGCGCCAGGCGTTCAAATCGGTTCCGGTCGAACTCGAGGAAGCCGCGCGCATCGAAGGCTGCAGCTGGCTTGGCGTGCTCTGGCGGGTATATGTTCCTGCCGCGAAGCCGGTTTACCTCGCCTATGCTCTGGTCTCGGTGGCGACCCACTGGAACAACTTCCTGTGGCCATTGATCGTCACTAATTCCGCCGAAACGCGGCCCGTTACCGTTGGTCTTTCGTTGTTTGGCGCACCAGAGAGCGGCGTTAACATCTCGACGATCAGCGCGGCTACGGTCATGGTCGTCGCTCCGCTGATGATCGCCTTCCTAATCTTTCAGAGACAATTCATCCAGGCATTCCTGCGCGCTGGCATTCGTTAGGCGAGGGCCGGCGCTGCGGCGCTGGCCAACGGCCTGCCGCGCCTCTGTTTCGATCAGCGCTGCCGGTTGAAGGACCGTGCGACGACGATCTCGCCGGTCGTCTTGCGCTCGGTATGATAGGTCCCCCGCAATTTGTTTCTATCTTCATCGAAGTAGAGATCGAGGTAGCACACGCCCTCATGCGGCATGCTGCGGCTGCGAAACTGCGCCTGGGGATCGGTATCGTAGATATACCAGATACGAAACTTGCCAATCTGGTAGAACGGCTTCAGGAAGCATTGCGTCGTTTGCGACTTCGTCTCCCCGGACTTGAACGTAACCGACGTGGAGAAGAATCCCTGCCGTATGGCAATCGCGACTGGAATAGGCGGCACCTGAATTCCAGTCGCCGGATCCGAATAGGTCGAGACCACTTGGCCGGTCCATGTGCCATTGAGATCAGGGAAGGTGTGGCGCTGCAGCGAGGGAAGCCAATGCCAGGCAAGGCTCCAAATCAACTGCACGAGACCAGCAAGGATCGCCGCTGACGCCAGAAATACGAGCGACCAATTTTCAGGGGTCGCGGGCATGTCACCGAACACATATCCATATGCATACTGGGCGAGGTAGAAACTCAGCACCACGCCAGCGAGAACCAGGCCGAACTGATACTTCGTCGGAACAAGCCGCCACATCTACGCATCTCCCAAAGAAAAGGATTGGCAATGGTGCCTCATGGCGCTGTGTCAGATGTCGCCGCTGGACGCTCTTCTTCATAGTCAAGTTTCATCAACAGCCCGGTCATCGATTCCCCCCAAAATCAGCCCCTCACAAACTCTATGGAGGACCGATAAATGACAAGGCCGTTTGTTGCGATCGGGCTTGATATAGAAAACGTCGTTACCAGTCGGTGTATTCGTTAAATTGGCACCGGTGTCGATAACGCGCCGATTTAATGGGTTTCAAGTGGCGTCAACAATGACAATATTGACGGACCGCTTCGGCAATCTTGTTACGGTTACACCGGTGAGAATTGAATGAAGCTGATTCGGAGTGGACGTGAGAGTGATGAACTTCAGAGCAGTCACCATGCGCTTTTCAACGACAGCGCTAATCGTCGCCTGCTGAACTCAATTAGACGCGCGTTTCCGAAAATGTATTCGGCATATGTCTTGGATTGGATACCAGAGCAAGGGGAGGACATCTTTACCGTTCTGGTCGATGACAACACTGTTGCTACGTTCGAACTGTCGAGATTGAATTGTGAATTGGCAGAAGCACAAAATGTTCGGATGACCAAAGACTATCAACGTGCTCTCCAGAAGCACAAGATGATAAAACTTCTGATCGCTCTGGAGTTGGCCGCAGAGAACGCTGAGTAAGCATGATTGCAAAGGAAGAATTTAAGAAACTTTGTGCGGTCGCAGCGAGTGACAAGTGCGAATTGAAGTCCTGGCTCTCGTAAATAGGCATGAGTGTACGATCGGTGTAATATTGAACATGTGAGTTCTCGCTGAATGGCGACGTCGGAGCAATCGTCATCCGGTCGTCGACCACCTTCGACAAACCTCGATCCGCTGCAAATCGCGCTCGCTCATTACAATCAGTCCCATCCGCATCTCCCACGTCATCAAAAACGCCGGAAGAGTGACATTCTTACTTTGCAGAAACAGGACACTTCAACTTTGCGGCTACACACACTTGCATAAGGCGTATTATGGAACTAGCGCCCAGCCAGCCGCCAGCCGCTTACGATACAGCTATTGCCTCACGATGCAGCGGAAACCGATATGTGATGTCGCCGATTCCTCCTGCTGCGCGTGGCGCGCGGCCGGCCGATAGCGGCGGCAGTAGTTTGGCGCGCAAAGGTGCGAACCGCCTTTTACAACGCGGCGGGCAATCTTGACTTCAGGTTGACTGGGATCAAAGCTCGCCTGCGCTTCAGCACGCCGTGGATTTTCCGGAATGCAACAGGCCTTCGCGGCCGGCTCGGGATGGGCATCCGACCAATAGTCTACTGTCCACTCCCAGACATTCCCGATCATGTCATGAATGCCATAGCAGTTGGCCGGGAAATGCCCCACCGGCGAGGTTCGGTAGAATCCGTCCTCTTCGAGGTTCTCGTTGGGAAAACGGCCCTGCCACGTGTTCGCCATGTGTTGGCCATTGGGGATAAATTCGCTTCCCCAGGCATACTCCGCAGCCTCCAGTCCACCCCGCGCGGCAAGTTCCCATTCGGCTTCGGTCGGAAGTTCCTTGCCTGCCCAGGCCGCGTAGGCTTTGGCATCATCATAGGCGACGTGGACGACGGGATGGTCAAGGATGGTAGCGATGCTGGTTTTGCGGCCATAGGGATGGCGCCAGCTTGCGCCAAGCAGATAGTTCCACCATTGATAGATATCAGGCTTGCTGACGATGTGCGACGGCGCGATGAAGACCATGGAACCCGCCCGGAGGTTTTTCTGCGCCGCACCGGGATAGTCCGCAGCAACCGGTTTTTTCTCCGCGACAGTTACATGCCCGGTAGCGTTGACGAACTCCAGGAACTGCCTGTTCGTCACCGGCATGATATCGATCCAGAATCCGTCAACATATACGGGATGCGCTGGCGCCTCTTCCGGATAATGGTCGTTGGATCCCATCAGGAATGTCTTTGCATCGATGCGGACCATGCCTGCCCGGCTTGTGGCGTCGTTCCGTTTTGCGGCAGCGCTTGGTTGAGCAAGCGTGCTTTCGCTCGCAGCAACTTGTTTGCCAATGCGCGCCCTGGTTTCACTCATTCTTCGACTTCCTCCCAGGTCTTGTCGGGATTGAAGACGTTGATTTGCTTGACCAGCTTGGCGGTTTGCGGCCCAAGGTCCTTTTCATAGACCGTCCCGTGATGACTGACGACAAAGGTCATCACGCCGGTCTCGCCATAGATTGCCGGCCAGGCGATCAAGGCATGTCCGGCAATCATGTTGCCGTTGATGACGAAATCGTATTTGCCACCGGCAATATTGCTGCCTTGGGACTTGAGGATGCGATAACGATAGCCGAAATAGCCATGGTCCGATGCGGCTGCACCCTCGACCTTAGCCGGATCGGCAAAGCTGCCGGCCGGACTTTCTTCGCCGCCATCAGATTTCCAATAGAGGCCGTCCTGTTTTCCGGGCTCGCTGATGAGTTTTTGCGCAAATTCAAGAACGCCGTCCCCATCATGATCTTCCTCGGCGTAGGTATCCTGGGCGCGAACTTCATCGCGAGCGGTCTGGATCGCCTGCAACTCGTTCTCGCCTATCCGGCGCGAGAGGATTTCCTCAAGACCTGCAACAGTGTCGAACTGCCAGCCCGCATCGTGCTTGACCAGTGGAAACGGAAACGGCCAGACACGGCTGCCCAGGATGACTTCCTTGGCGCCGTCATCGCGATCTTTCAGCTCCGTGCGTTCCTTCGATGCCTGCAGCAGTTCCGCGAGCCGATCGCCCAAATCTTCCGATTTCCTGGCCTGCTCGGCATTCAGTCCGAGCAACTTCGCCAGAGCGTCAACGTCCTTGGCTTCCAGCCCCTTCTTCAGCGCATCGAGCGCGTCGCCCGGATCCTTGAATGTTTCAGCCTCCGGGCCGACAAAGCGCTGGAGCGACTGTTCCGCCGCGAACGACGTGGTCACGGGCAGCGCTGCAAGCACTGCGGCGAGGACGAACATTTTCAGAGTTGTGCGATACATTTTGAAATCCCTTCAAAACGAAACTCGGTTGGCAGCGTTCGAGCTAACGGCGCCCGCCGCCTCGACCACCGCCACCTCGGCCGCCGCCGCCCTGCCGTCGGCCTCCACCACCATGGGAAATGCGCGGTCCACCACCACCGTGCCCGACCCTCGCTCCGCCGCCGACATTGCGGCTGACATTGCCACGCTGCGATGCAATACGCGTGTCGCGGCCGGCACCGTAGTTGCCCAGCGCGCTTGGCTGCCTCGGACGGTTGTCAATGCGCCCGGCCGCCCTGTTGGTCGGACGGTTGGCGTTCTTGAGCTGTCCCGCATTGCCGGGTCGGTCCCGATTGGCAACCTGACCCTTGTTTGGGCGATTGGCTCCTGCTCTCTGCCCGATATCGCGGTTTGCAACCTGCCCCTGAACCTTGTTGGCGATGTTGCCGCCGCCTTTCTGCTTGAGGCCCTGCTGTACATCGCGCCGAATATCGCTGGCCTGGATCTTGGATTTCGCACCAGCCAGGTTACCCGTCCGTTCGCGGTTCTGCAGATTGTTTTTCACATCGAGGCGGTTGCCCCGGTTCTCGCGAATGTTATTGGCGACGGAATCGCGATCGAAATTGAACTTGTTCCTGTCGAAGTTGAGGTTGTTGATGTTGTTCCTGTCGAAGTTGAAGTCGTTGCGGTTGATGTTGTCGATGTCGATATCGATGTCATCGCCGCTCCAGGAATGCCAGTTGTCCCAGTCCACCGCTGCGCCAAAGACCGCACCGGTGACAAAGCCGCTCCAATAGGGAGCGTAAGGATAATAATAGGAAGGATACGGGTCGCCGTAGACGATCGGCGCGGTCGCGACATAGGTCGGGTTGGTCAAAATGACCGGGTCGTAGGTCGGAACGTAGGTTACTTCCTTTTGCGCCGGCCGGATGATGACATTGTCATTCTTGGTTTCGACGATCACCTTGCTGTCCGATTTGATCGTGCCGTCGGCCACCGCCTTGTCACGCAACTGCTGGATTGCGACGAGAACATCCTTCTGCTGGTTGGCGACGGCTTCGCCAAGCTGCTCGGTCCACGCGAGATCGTCGTTCATCATGGTCAGAACGGTCGGATAATTGAGCAGGGAAACGATACTGCCATCCCAACTGGAATCGGGTTTCAGCTCGGGCTTGCTTTTGACCTGGTCCATGAACCGCGCGGCTTGCACAATCTGCAATGGATTGACTGTTGCGGAGAGCACCAGCGCGACAAGATCATCGGGATAAAGGGCGATGCGCGCAACAAGGGTTTCCAGTTCGTCCTCCGTCAGCAAGGATGGCTCTTCAATCGCGGCGGTCGCCGTTGCCGGCGCAGGTTGGGTTTGAGCCAAGGCGCTGCACCATGGTGCCGCCGACAGCATCAAGGCCGCCGTTGCGATAAGAGCAATCGCATTCCTGTGAAATGGCATCATGGTTCTCCTCACATTCTGGTTGGCGGCACAAGTCCAACCTATTCGGGATAGATGCTTTTCCAATCGGTCTTCATGCTGGCGATGGTCCATCCTCGCTTCGGACCCTCGTCCAGACCACGGTCGAGGCGGCCAAAGTGTGACTTGCGATCATAGGCGTATTCCCGTTCTCCGTCATCGTGGTGAACAAGAAGGCCCAGTCGCCGGCCGGAACCGGATGTCGTCCATTCCAGCATTTCGAAGTCACCGTCGGAATTGCCGAAAGCTGCAATCGGCTGCCGCCCGATGAATCTGTTAATGCCAACCGGCTTGCCGGCCTTATCGTCGATGAAATCGATCTCCGGCAGGCGAATGATTACAGGCTTCCCGTCACGAACTTCGTACTTGGTCTTGATACTCGATCCTATGACATTCTCGGCTGGTATCCCATAGACTTTGTCAGTCCATGGACGCATGAATTCAATGCCACCGCCGGATACGATGAACACCTTGAAGCCGTTCTGTTTGAGATAGTCGATGACCTCGAGCATAGGCTGGAAGATGAGCGACGTGTACGGTTTGTCGAGTTTGGGATGACGTGCCTTGGCGATCCAGTCAGCAACAATCTTGCTGAACTCCTCACTTGTCATGCCGGCGTGGGTTGCCGCCACAAGTTCGACAAGTCCGCGCTCGCCCGACGCCGCGACACCGTTCAAATCTCCTGAAAGGACAGATTTGAACGGTTCGGTGGTCTGCCATTCCGGATGCTCCGGCACGAGGGCTTTCACGCGGTCGAGGACAAATGCGAGCTGGACATACATCGGCTGCTCGCCCCAGAGCGTGCCGTCATTGTCAAAGACGGCAATTCGGTTGTCGAGGTCGACGAAGTCGGCATTCTCTTCGGTGGTAACGGCCTTCACGAAATCGATGATCCTTGCCTTGGCATCACCGTCGGACCACGAGGAAAGCGGCGCCTTTGCCCCCTGTGCAAGAGCGGTGACAGGCATTGCTAAAGTGGAAGCCAAGGGCGAACATGCATTGCCCGGGTTTTGGTCTCTTGCCGCGCCATTCTCGACTTGCCTTCTGCCTTTGCTCATTCCGGACGCCCATCGGGGCGGCTGCCGGAACGTCTTGCTCGCCCGCTCGGTCAGGGCGAAAGGCGGATGCGGTGTAAACAAGTGAGCCGCCGGCATCGTCGCAGCCCAGAACCAATGTGGTTCCGGCGCGGAATCAGATCGAAAGCCGGTCAAGAACCTCGATGAGGAAAACTATAAATTCCTGAAGGTTTACGCAGCCCATCGCCGGACCACCATGTCAAACGCATTGAATGAATTTCTCATCGAGAAATCTGGGCTGTAACCTTCGCCCAAGCGTGACTTCCGTCGCGGCACGTGCTTCGACGCCGGCCGGTGCAGCGCAGCGCCAATGTTGAGCCAGGAGCGAATGTCAGAATGTTCTTTCTTGCTGCGCGCGGCGATCGACGCGCGACCGAAAGCGCCCCCTCCGCACGGGCGTTTTACCTCAGTCGACTTCACCGGTGAAGATCGAAATCCCGATGAGGCATGATGGGAGGGGCCGCCGGCTGTATCGCCTCTTATTGCGACGGCTTGAGGAAGACCGATCAAGCCCTGGCGACGAAGCGCTCAACCTCCAGTGCATTCGGACGGCACGGCTCGGCCAACGCCCCACGATAGCTTCCCCTGCACGATACTCAGCGTCTGGCGGCCATTCGAAAAAGTCGTTCCACCGGGCCCCATCAAGGGCAGCTCGACCTCTGTCGCGCCGTTGACGGATACCGAAGCCCGATCGCCAAGGAGACGTACTGCCAGATGCGTGCCGTCCTCGCACTTGTAGTTGCTGACCGGATAGGGGTTGCCCACGCCCACCGACGCTCCAGGCGTGGATGGCTCATTGCTTACAAGCATCAAGGCGCTGATTGCCGCGATCGATAGATGACCCAACATGGTAGTTCTCCAAACTGGATCGAGAGTAGATGAAACAGAGAATGATGTCTTCTCCGGAGGACGAGCCGCGCAGATATTCACCACGGCCGCACCAAAAAAGGTCAAGCAACCTACTCGATCGCTCTCTGGCAGTGGCTCCGGTGGCCTTGTGGCCGGCGGGCGGGCGTGGTCTTTCGATAAAAGCCAAGGGCCGGTCCCTGCGGTCCCACTGTTCCGCCAATCCGTCAAAGTAAAAACGCATTGGGTGGAACCGACGGAAGTGGCGGGCTTGCAGTTTGTTTAGTCAAGAAACATGCGGGCCGGTCTAGGTCTTTATTATGTGCGGCACTGTAATTATGGACGCAGCACTACTTTGATTACGCCATCCTCTTTGTCGCGGAATTTCTTGTACATTTCAGGCGCGTCTTCAAGTGCGGAGGGATGTGTGACGACAAAGCTCGGATCTATTTCGCCAGCCTCGATCTTCTCCAGCAATGGTTTCGTATATTTCTGAACGTGTGTCTGCCCCATCTTGAAGGTTAACCCTTTGTTCATCGCGGCACCAAGTGGAATCTTGTCGCCCATACCGACGTACACACCCGGTATCGAGAGGGTTCCGCCCTTGCGGCAGCTCATGATGGCTTCTCGAAGGACGTGGACCCGATCAGTAGCAAGGTACGTCGCGGCCTTGACCTTGTCGATTATCGCGTCCGTCGCACCATGGCCGGAGGCCTCGCAGCCGACAGCATCAATACAGCTATCAGGTCCGCGCTTTTCGGTCCTTGCCATCAACTCGTCGTAGACATCCGTTTTGGAAAAATCGATCGTCTCGGCTCCACCCTCTTCGGCCATCGCAAGCCTTTCCGGAACTTCGTCGATCGCAATGACCCGCCCAGCGCCCATCATGAGCGCGGAGCGGATGGCGAACTGACCAACCGGTCCGCATCCCCAGATCGCAACCGTATCACCCGGCTCGATCTGCGCATTTTCAGCGGCCATGTATCCGGTCGGAAAAATATCGGACAAAAACAGGGCCTGTTCGTCCGTCACGCTGTCGGGAATCTTGATAGGCCCGATATCCGCCATCGGAACCCGCAGATATTCCGCCTGGCCGCCACTATACCCACCAAGCATGTGACTGAACCCGAACAGGCCTGCGGGCGAGTGACCCATGGCTTTGACAGCCAACTCAGCGTTGGGATTGGTGCGATCGCAACACGAGAACATTCCTTGCTTGCAAAACCAGCATTCGCCGCAGCTGATTGTAAAAGGTACAACAACGCGATCACCAATTTTCAGATTGGTGACGTCAGAACCAAGTTCAATAACCTCACCCATGTTCTCGTGGCCGAGAATATCGCCTTTTTCCATCGTGGGCTGGTAGCCGTCCAGCAGATGCAGATCGGACCCGCATATCGCACAACAGGTTATCTTGATGATCGCATCACGTGGATGTTCAATCTTGGGATCGGGAACAGTGTCAATTCGGACATCGCCCTTTCCATGCCAGCAAAGTGCACGCATGTCGGTAGCTCCTATTTAAGAGCTAACCATCTCAAACAGAAGTCGTTCCCCTTTGTGATTAATTTACCCGGCACTCGCAAAGCGCCGGGCGCCAGTCAATTTGGTTGGCTGTTCTTTCTTTTTGTGCCCGCTCCACCACTTGCTTGGGCCCCTCCCGCACAGCCCCACAGAAATAAGCAACTTTGCGAGTAGCTGGTTGTGGTCTAGGTTGCGGAAGATACCTGTGACCACGTGTACGTCGTTGTTCTTACGCAGTTTCTCAGATGACAAAGGACGATCCCTCATGTCGGACAAATCGAAAGGCCGCCTCGATCGCCGCGATTTCATGATCGCATCCATTGCCACGGTCGGCGCGTCGGCGGCGCTCGCCGGCAACGCTGGCACTGCGAATGCTCAAGCCCAAGCCACACCCCCTGCCAATCCGGCCTCCGGAACCGTCTACACTGGCGATGTCATCGAAGGCAAAAAGGTCATCAGTAGGCTCGACGTCAATGACCTGGAGCCAGGCAAGAAGCACCTTTTGTATTTTCAGGGTGTTGAGATGCCGACTGGACAGCATTGGTATGTTTCTGTGACGGTGGCTAAGGGAGCAAAACCGGGGAAGCACGGCATCCTGACAAGTGGCGTGCACGGGGATGAGATGAGTTCTGTGCATACGGTCCAGACAGTGATGAACCAGCTCAATCCTGCGGAAATGTCGGGTACTGTGATGGCGGTCACGGATATCTCCCGCCCCGCCCTCGAGAGCATGCAGCGGAGATGGCCCAATCAGGGCAGAGGCATTGATCTCACCGATATGAATCGCGAGTGGCCCGGCAACGAGAACGGCGCCACCGCACCCAGCCGGCACGCCGGGCTTTTGTTCAACCGGCTGTTGCGGCCGAATGCCGACTTCGCGATCGATTTCCACACCGGGACAACTGGATTTGAAGTCACTGCATTTAACCTCGGCGGCATGGATGTGCCGGAGGTCAAGGCGATGGTGGAGCTCTATCCCGTCGGTCAGATTTTCGACAATCACGTTTATCCCGGCGTTCTGCACAACGCGTTCATGGACGTGGGCATTCCGTCGTTTACGCCGGAAATCGGTGCTGCGCGCCACCTCGATACCGAGATGAGCTCCCTCTTCGTCGAAGGCACGATGAACGTCCTCAAGCATCATGGCATCATCGCCGGGTCAATGGGGCGTACAGGCAAGGACGTGACTGTCTTTGTCGGTAACAGCGCCTTCCCGGTCCTGGCGACCGCAGGCGGGCTGGTCGAGCATTTGGTCAAACTTAACGACAAAGTTGAAGCCGGACAAAAAGTTGCCATCCAGCGCAATAGCTTCGGCGAGGTTGTTGCGGAGTATACGAGCAGCGTTGCCGGGGAGGTAACAGGCCAGCGCAGCGATGCAATGTCGGAGCCCGGAAACCCCTTGGTATTCATTCTTTTCAAAAAGTCGATGCCCGAGGGCGCTGAGTCCTATCCCGAGTAATCGAGCGGATCGCAAGTTACCTTGCGCATAGTCAACCACGACGTGCCGCCTTCCGCTTTCCCCAGCAATGCCCCAATCCCGAGCGCGCGCAGACCTTTCGCAGTAAAGTCAATTCGTTGACGGCATCGGAAATTCGCCCGTTCCATATGAGCGAGGCCATCCATTGCAAAAGCCTATCGATCCATGGGAGCTGATGTTTACGCAGTCATTTTCGAAACCGAAACCACGTTTGTACACCGAAA
This sequence comes from Phyllobacterium pellucidum, assembly GCF_013327855.1. GTDB lineage: Bacteria > Pseudomonadota > Alphaproteobacteria > Rhizobiales > Rhizobiaceae > Phyllobacterium > Phyllobacterium pellucidum. The sequence goes on from NZ_JABUMX010000005.1 coordinate 214,337, forward strand.
TATCTCAGGCATGTCTAAAACCACCTGTTGAATAAAAGACTTGGAAAATCCTGCTCAAGGGTAATCCAACGCCCGTGTCGCGACGTAATTAAAGCGTTCGAAATCAGCTTGGCCCAAAATAATTTTGGACAATGCCGATGACTACAACGCCTGTACCCAATTCGTCGCTGCTGAAGGGTTTTGCAAATGGTTGTACGTCTCAAAAGATCTGTTCTCCCGTCGGCGCTTATCGTCTTGGCGCTAGTCCATCCAACGAAGGCTCAAAGCTTGTCCGGAGCCGACATCAGAGAGCTGATTAGCGGTCAAAGGGTTTATCTCTCAACACCGTTTGGTGTCGAGCTTCCGCTGATTTATCAATCCAACGGAACAGTCATCGGCAATATTTCAGGGATATCCATTGCTCGGATGTTCGCGCCGCGGGAAGCGGGAAAATGGTGGATCCAAGGCAATGTGCTGTGCCAGAAATGGCCGACATGGTACGACGGGAAGCAATTCTGTTTTGCAGTCCGCAAGATCGCCATCAATAGGATTGCGTGGCTGCGGGACGACGGGACGGCCGGCACAGCCCGCATAGGCGGATGACAAATTCATTGAGGCCCATCGGATTGGGTCGGTACATCGCCTATGCCTTGCCGGCCATTCCCATCGCCGCTCTTACGCTGCCGCTCTATATGATTGTGCCCACGTTTTACAGCGAGGTTACGGGCATATCCCTTGCGACGCTCGGTTCAGTGCTGCTTCTAATACGGCTCTTCGATGCTGCAAGCGATCCAATCATCGGGTGGTTTTCGGATCGCTATTCCCCGGCTTTCGGGCGAAGGCGCAGCCTGTTCGTCCTGTCGATACCCGTCACCGCAACCGCCGCGCTCATGGTCTTCTGGCCGCCGACAGACGCCGGCGTGTACTATCTGTTCAGTTGGGGCGTCGTCCTGTCGGTTGGACATACCGCCACAATCCTTCCCTATACGGCTTGGGGCGCCGAGCTCGCGACCGATTACAAAGGCCGCTCGACAGTTGCCGCGTTTCGTGAAAGCGCGACACTGGCCGGCACCCTGCTCGCTATAGTGTTGCCCTTTGCCGTCGGGCTCGACCTCACCCTCACCTTCCACGGACTTGCGGCTGTCGGGGTCGTCGTCGCGGTGTTGCTACCGGTTGCCGGCTTAATTGCGGTGTGGTGCGTGGCCGAGCCGCGCAATCGATCCACGAGAAGCGTCACCCTGATGAAAGGCGTGCAAGCGCTAATCGGCAACCATGCATTCCTGCGCCTCCTGCTGGCATTCGTCCTCAATGGTCTTGCCAACGCCATTCCCGCCACCCTTTTTCTCTATTTCGTATCGGACCGCCTGGACGCACCGAGTATGCGCGGTCCGTTGCTTTTTCTGTATTTTATCTGCGGGATTGTGGGCGTCCCGCTTGCCGCATGGGCGGCAAAGATCGTCGGCAAACATAGGGCATGGTGTTATGCCATGGGCGTCGCATGTCTGGTGTTTGCCTTCAGCGGCTTTCTTGACCGGGGTGATGTCGGCCCCTTTGCCGCGATCTGCGGCTTCACCGGACTGCTTCTCGGATTTGACCTCGCCCTGCCCGCTTCGATCCAGGCGGATGTGGTTGACATCGATACAGCCACCTCCGGCAGTCAAAGAACGGGGATATATTTCGCGGCCTGGAGTCTGGCCACCAAGTTTTCACTGGCTCTTGCGGTCGGGCTGGTGTTTCCGATCCTGCAGTGGTCCGGTTTTCATGCACAGGCTCAGGGCCAATCCGGCGCATTCGCTCTTCATGTGTTGAGCACGCTCTATGCCTGGCTACCGATCGCCTTCAAACTGGCAGCGATTGGCATCATGTGGAACTTCCCGCTTGACGAGGCAGCCCAGCACAAGCTGCGCCAAAACATTGAACGATCCCAGAAATCGCGCTCGTCATCCAAAACCGAGCGCTTTGCGTATCCAGACGTATCCGAATGACGAAGGAGAAAACCTTGCGCCAGTGTTTGACGATTGCCATTGCCTTCATTGCCAGCAGCCTTTTCACCACCGCTTCGGCAAACGACCTTGTGCTGGAGAAGTACTTCATCGGGCATACTCGCGCGGAGGGACAATTCAGTGCCATCAACGGCGTTAAAAAAAGCTTCAAAGTTCGGCTGACCGGCCGGTGGAACGGCAAGCGTCTGCTTCTCCGAGAGGATTTCACCTACGCGGACGGTCAGAAGGACCGCAAGACCTGGCAATTCGTCAAGACAAGCCCCACGACATACCTTGGCACCCGCGAAGACGTGGTCGGGCGTGCTTTTGTAAGGGTGAACGGTGACACGGCGCGCTTCAGCTATGACGTCTATCTTGACGGCAACACCCGTAAAAATCGCGTCCGGTTTCATGACAGGATGACGTTGCAGAGCAATGGGTTGTTGATCAACGATGCGTGGGTGAGCAAGTACGGGTTTCCAGTGGCGCGAACCCACGTCGAATTTCGCAAGTGAGGCCCGCGCGTTCTTTGTCTTCCAATTGCCGGCGACATCAATGAATAGCCTTCGAGAAAATTATAACGCGGTCGTCGTCGGCTCATCCGGGGGGATCGGTCAGGCGTTGTCCGTGCTTGGTCAGGATGACTGGCTCTTTTCGCGCCTGATCGTGGAACCGGCCAAAATGGCGGATGAATTCGGCGGTGGTGACTTTCATCGTAATGGGGCGAACCTTTCCTGAATAACTCGTATTATACATATAATTCAGTGTTAGCCAGTAAAGTGAAGAGAGGCTTCTGCCTACCCGCACTGGCCGGCCCCAAGGTGCACTTTCCTGTCTGGCTCGCGGCTTGACGAACTTTCTCGGATAATCACGAACGGGATGCGGCCACGTGCACCTTGTGCTATTTGTCTATCAATACGGGGCCAGAACACGGATTGTTCACATGTCCGAGATTGAGGGGTTCTCGACGCTGGTCGGCAAAATTTATGATGCCGCACTAAACCCTGACCTGTGGCCAAGAGTGTTTGATCTCGCCTGCGGGTTCATCGGCGGGTGCTCGGCCAATCTTATTTCGCACAGTGCGGTTGGAAAAAACCCTGATTTTTACTTCGCTGCCAATCAAGATCCTCAGTATATTCAACTCTATTCTGATAAATACTTTAAGATTAACCCGATCTTTCCAACCGTGATATTTTTCGATGTCGAAGAGACACACTGGGTTCCTGATGTCCTCCCACGCCAAGAGTTCTGCCGGACGCGGTTTTTTAAGGAATTCCTGCTGCCCCAGGGCTACATGGATGGTCTGTTCACAAACCTCGAAAAAACGCCGACCGGTTGCGCACTTTTCACCGTATTCCGCCGGATGAGCGACGGTATGGTCGACGACCGGATGCGCCAACGGTTCGACCTCATCGTCCCGCATGTCCGTCGGGCGCTTCTGATCGGAAGAGTGATCGATCTCAAGAAGGTCGAGGCCGCAGCGCTTGCGGACAGCCTCGATACGCTTGCGTCCGCGATGTTCATGGTCGACGGCACCGGCCGCGTCGTCCACGCCAATGTCAGCGGCCACATCATGGTGGCCGAAGCGAGTGTTGTGAGAGCGCGCAAGGGCCGACTTGGGGCGATCGACCAGGCGGCTGACCGGGCGTTGCTGGACAGCTTCAACGCTTCGGGCGGCGGCGATGCGACGTTGGGCCGGAGGGGCATCGCAGTGCCGCTAAGGGCGCACAATGGTGAGCGGTATGTCGCCAACGTGCTAACCCTGACCTCCGGTGCGCGGCGTCGGGCGGGTATCTCCTACGAGGCCGTGGCAACCGTCTTCATTCACAAAGCTGCACTGGATTTGCCCTCGCCGCCGGAGGCGGTCGCGCAGGAGTTTCGCCTGACGCCGGCGGAATTGCGGGTTCTCTTTGCAATCATCGAGGTCGGCGGCGTTGCGGACGTGGCAGCGGTCCTTGGACTTTCTGAGGCAACGGTGAAGACGCACCTCCAACGCCTGTTCCACAAGACTGGCAGCGCCCGGCAGTCCGATCTGGTGAAATTGGTTGCCGGCTACTCCAACGCCCTCGTCGGCTAATCCCCTCGGATCATACGGATCTGGCCCGCATCAACCGAACGGTTGACGCGGACAAGATGTGTCGCTGGTAGAACAAGATCATAGCGAACAGTCCGAGATATAAAGGAGGTTTCCATGAGCGCTTTGGCTCGCAGCGTCGGCTTAATTTTCTTTGCCCTGACAACGGTCGCCCATGGCGCAAGCCAGACAACGCAAGTCGGCGGCTCCGGGGGCAGCCCCTTCAAGATCTTGTGTCCCCCAAATCATGTCCTGATCGGCTTTAATATGAGAACGGGCAGTGCACTCGACGCAATTGCACCGGCCTGCAAAAGACTTAAGGCAGACGGTACGACACTGATGCCGATCAGCAATCCCGGCGCAACCGGCGGCAATGGTGGTCACTCGAACCGCGTGAACTGTATGGGCGCCAACACATTCGTTGCGCGTTTGAATGTCTTCGTCGACCGTTTCGAGATCGTCAATCACATTGAAATTCAATGTCGCACATTGGCGAACAGTGCACCATCCGGCGTATTCCGCCCGCAAGAAGGCATAGGCGGGCAAGCCGTGCGCAGTTTCACGGTCGAATGCCAGACAGGCCATATACCGAACGGAATCATTGGCCGGAGTGGCGCGCTTATCGACCGGCTTGGCCTGCACTGCGACGCCTCAAGTGTGATCGCTCCGCGACAACTTGAGGCTATCCGCCGGTATTGGCCCTATTGACCGCGCTCTATGAGAGCCGCTGCGACACCGATACGCGGGCGCAAAGCGAAAATCATTCCCGTTGTGGGTACCGCCGCCCCCGTTGCCGTTCGGCTGCTTGCTGATAGGATGTGAGGAGCTCGGAGGGATGTTTAAATTCACGAACGTGCGGGCAGCGGAGCCGAGATGCCCCGCCACAGGGCAGCGCCATTCAGGTCTGGGGGCAAATCCATGAAACAGGGTGCGGGGATCGGGCGTCGAGCGCTGGTCGGGGCGATGGCGGGAGCATTTCTTGTGCTCCCATTTAAGGGCGCGCCGCCGGCCCGCGCCGCCGATCTGCCGGTGATCGCCTTCTTCAGGAGTTCGCCTGCCGGACCCTTCGCTTCCCTTGTGGAGGCCTTCCGCAAGGGGGTGGCCGAAGAAGGCCTGGTTGAGGGCGAGACCGTCGTGATCGAATATCGCTGGGCCGACAACAAGCCGGAACTGCTGCCGCAGATCGCAGCGGAACTGGTGTCTGCCAAAGTCTCCGTGATCGTGGGCAACAGCGTCGCTGTGGAAGCGGCGCGAGCCGCTACATCCGACATCCCCATCGTTTTCGTGTCGGCAGACGATCCGGTCAAGGCGGGCCTCGTCGATAATCTGGCCCGGCCGAGCGCCAATTTGACAGGGGTCACGTTCTTCGGCGGCGGCGAGCTTGCGGGTAAGCGAACCGAAATCCTGATGGAACTGGCGCCCACCGCGGTCGATGTCTCCTTGCTGATTGACACGAAATATCCCGGGTTCGAAGCAAATCGCGCCAAGGCCGAGTCTGCAATTACCTCGATTGGACGGCGGCTGATTGTTGCAGAAGTCAGTGGCGTCGAGGAGCTTGAAGCTGCCTTCGATCGGATGTCCGCAGCAGGAGCCGACGCGGTCGTGATCGGCGGCAGTCCCTTCCTGACGAGCCAGCGCTCTACGATCGTCAAACTCGCGGCCAAGCACAAGCTCCCCGCCATCTATGACCAGAAGGACTATGTGATCGACGGCGGTCTAATCAGTTACGCCTCGAGCTTCTCGGAGGCCTATCGTCAGGCGGGCGTCTATGCCGCGCGAATGGTCAAGGGCGCGGCTGCTTCTGAATTGCCGGTCATCCAGCCGACCGTGTTTGAACTTGCGGTCAACCTTTCCACAGCCAAAGCCCTCGGAATAGAAGTGCCCCGCTCGATTTTACTGATGGCGGACGAGGTGATTGAGTAAGCTCATCTATTCGCACACCCGTCCCTCTTTCATCTTGATGGCGAATACGCGGGTGTCTGCCTCGAACCCTTTCAACAGGCGCTCTCCAAGGTCATCCAGTGGAAAAGCAGGTCCGATCTGCCGTGCGGTAGCAGCGTCGATGAGGATCTGCCCATCTTTCGCCGCGGAGCAAAGGCGCGACGCCAGATTGACCACGGGTCCGATAGCCGTGTATTCGAGCCGCCCCTCATAGCCGATCCGACCTACCGTCGCGGCACCGGCTGCCATCCCCATCCCGAACCCAATGCCATAGCCGACGGAAGTCCAGCGGAAGACGAGTTCCTGAACCGCCTCCTGTATATCCACCGCCATGCGCGCTGCAAGCCCTACTGGATCGTCACAGGGCACGGGGGCGTTCAATAGCAGCATAAAACCATCACCAGAAAAGCCGGTTTGCGTCGCTTCGTGCTTCTGCACCAGCTGACCGAGCACGGTGAAGAACTCTTCCAGCACCGCCATGATTTCGCCCGGCTCCGCTTTCGCCGAGAAGGCTGTAAAATTGCGCAGGTCCCCGAACACCACCACGACATCGGCCTGCTTGCTCTCCAGCAGTTTCTCGGAGCCCTCGATCTCAATCAACTCCGCCACTTGCGGCGCAAGAAACTGCCTCAGTCGGGCGATGCGCTCCGAACGCTCTTTCGAAAGCGCGATTTCATCCGCCATTGTGTTAAATCGTTCCGCCAGTTCCTGGAGTTCATCGCCGCTGTCGATGCGAACGCGATGATCGAACTGTCCCGCACCGATTTTGGTGGCGCCCTGTTCCAGCAGGCGGATGGGACCGGTGATTCTGCCTGCGAGCACGTATGCGAGTGCAGCCGACACCGCAATACCTGCGATCAGGAGGATGCCCGTCCGCCACAACGCGGCGTAGATGGGTGCGAACGCCTCCGATAGGGGTTGCTCGACATACACGGTCCAATTTGGTCCGGGAACGATGGCGCTACCGGCGATCACCCACGCCCCGCTATCCCCGCGCCGGACTATCACCGGGTTCGAACCGACGGGCACCTGCGTTATATCATCGGCCACAGCCGGCCGTTCGGGAACTGCCATAAGGTCTCCCGGGTCCTCGCCACGAAGCACCCGGACAATTTCGGGGTGCGCGATCAGCCGCCCTATGCGGTCGCGGACATGGGCGTGTCCCTTCTGGCCGACCCTGATGTTGGCGATCACGCTCCAGATCAGCTTCAGGTTGACTTCCGCGATCGCCACCCCGGTGCTGCTCTTCTCGCCGGCAATCGCGATAGCCATATAAGGCTCCGATCCTCGCGAGAAATGGACCGACCCAAACCGGCTCCCGTTTTCCATCAGCTCCTGAAAGCTGGCTTCGCGCGACAGATCGCGTCCGCTGTCCATGATGTCCGGCACGATGCGGGAGACGCGCAGGAGTTCCTTGCCCTGGCGGTCTGCCTGCGCGAACTCGGTGATGGCGGGCGCTTGGCGCAGCAGGCGAAGGGCGTCGAACCGCCGTTCTTCAGGGCTCACAGAGGCGACGGGCAACTGGACGGCCCATCCCATCTGGTCAATGATTGAGTTCAGGAAACTGCTGATGCGTTCCGACGATGCGCGCGCCTCCGACAAGAGCCTGGAATCAATGGAGGCGCGCTGGTCGCGATACCCAAGCCAGGCCTCGATCGTTCCGCCGACAATGATGGGCAGCAGAACTGCAGCAAAAATCGTTGTGAAGTATTTCCTGAATAAGCTACGCCTCAATGGTCCGGCAGCTGTTGTCACTGCTGATCGCCTATGCCTGTTGGCTGTCTGAAACGCGGTTTTCCAATGCGGATTGAATATGAGGCTTTCAGCCGTTGCAGGGCGAGAGCAATTGTGGCCCTGTCCGTTCGACGGAGAGCATCACAGCCGCCTCCGCCCACGGCCGCTGCGTATCTCTGCACGTTTAGGTTGATCCAGAATTGCGCGACGGTCAATGCGTACAATTCAAGTGGTAGACGGGTTGGAGCCCCACCCCGCCACGCGATGGCTCCGGCAGGTTTCGGCTAGGCGCTGTATTTGTTGCCGGGTCCCAACATCACTGGCTTAAGGTCGGACGTGGGCGCAAAGCTGTCGCGGAATGCATTCGCCTGGAAAGGCTGACAAGTCCGCCGACTACTCCTTCGCCGGATCTCGCCAGGCCCGCTCGAACGGCAGGCGCCAGGCATGAGGCGCGATGAGTTGGTGGATCGATTTCGGGCCCCAGCCGCCCTGATCATAGAGGCGCACCGGCGGCGGGTTTTCCAAGAGCGGTTGCGAGATTTCCCAGAGCCGCTCTATACCCTCGGCGGTGGTAAACAGCGTGTGATCGCCACGCATGGCGTCGAGGATCAGGCGCTCGTAGGCCTCGAGCACTTCGCCGATCAGACCGGTTTCGCTCATTGCGAACTGCAACGACAGCTTGTCGAGCCTGAACCCTGGGCCAGGTCGCTTGCCATAGAAGGACAACGAGACCTTTGAGGCATCCGCAAGGTCGAACGTGAGGTGGTCCGGTCCTTGCGCCCCAACACCCGAGCCGGCCGGAAACATCGACTTGGGAGGCTCTCGGAAGGCGATCGAGATGATGCGCTGGCCCTCCGCAAGACGTTTTCCCGTGCGCAGGAAGAAGGGCACGCCCGCCCAGCGCCAATTGTCGATGGCACATTTGAGGGCGATGAAGGTATCGGTGTCACTCTCCGGATCAACTCCCGGCTCCTTGCGGTAGCCGATATATTGGCCGCGCACGACATCGCGTGGCTCGATCGGCAGCATGGAGCGGAACACCTTGTTCTTTTCCTCCGAGATCGGCGCCGGCTCCAAGGCCGTGGGCGGTTCCATCGCCATAAAGGCCAGGATCTGAAAGAGGTGGGTCACCACCATGTCGCGATAGGCGCCCGTCGTCTCGTAGAAGGCCGCGCGGGTGGAAAGGCCCAGCGTCTCCGGAACGTCGATCTGCACATGGTTTATGAAGTTGCGGTTCCAGATTGGCTCGAAAAGCCCGTTGGCGAAGCGGAAAGCGAGGATGTTCTGCGCCGGTTCCTTGCCGAGGAAGTGGTCGATACGGAAAATCTGCTTTTCGTCGAAAACCTCGTGCAGTCTCTTGTTCAGTTCCATCGCACTGACAAGGTCCGTGCCGAACGGCTTTTCCATAATGATGCGGCAACCCTCAACGAGTTTCGCCTCAGCAAGGAGTTGCACGGCCGAGAGCGCCGCCCTTGGCGGCACGGAAAGATAATGCACGCGCCGCGTTTCCGGCCCAAGCGCCTCCTCTGCCTTATTCACCGCTTCCTTCAACAAGCCCGCGCCGGCAGAAAGCGGGACATAGTCAAGCGATGAAGAGAAATCTTCCCATTCGGTCTCGGTGAATTTGCGGGTCAGGAACGTGCTGAGCGACTCGCGTGCGATGGCGCGGAAACCGTCGGCATCGATCTCATCGAGCGAAACACCGACGATGCGGCACCCGGGTATAAAGCCAGCCCTGACGAGATGAAACAGGCCCGGCAGAAGCTTGCGACGGGAGAGATCGCCCGTTGCCCCGAAGAGGACAACGACCTGCGGGTAGCCGGGTCCGACCCGAGTCAAGTTCTTTTGCACAGTGCCCGCTCCACTTTCTTCTGTTGCCCAGTCCTGCACCTTTTTGGCTGGCTGCCCTGATACTTGACGCCCGCAGCATGCCTCGCCCGATCGAAGGCTGAATAGAGACATGAATAGCCCAGTCGATCAAGGATTTACGGGTTTCATCATCCCTCCAGGCGTTCGCATCAACCGGACAGTTGACGCGGACAACGGTATCGTGCCCACGTGGGGCCATACCAAACTTTCGTTCGATTTTTTGCGTGGGAACTGTCGGTATGGAAGCTCCAACTTCGTCCTACTGACAGAAGTCCATTCAACAGGAGGTTACACGATGAAGGTTACGCAACATCTTTGGTTCGAGAAAGACATGGAGGCGGCAGTCCGCTTCTACACCTCGCTGATTGGCGGCTCTTCCGTCGAATGGGTCTCGACCATTCCGGCAGATACGCCAAGCGGACCGGCGGGGAGCGTTAAACTCGCAGGCTTTACCCTCGGCGATCAGCGCTACATGGCTATCGAAGCCGGACCGCTCGATCCGTTCAATCACAGTTTTTCGATCATCGTCGAGTGCGAGACCCAAGGTGAGATCGACCGCCTTTGGGAAGCATTGCAGGACGGAGGCTCGACGGAGCAATGCGGATGGTTGCGCGATCGCTGGGGGTTGTCCTGGCAAATCACCCCCAAGCGCCTCGGTGAATTGATGAGCGACCCGGACCCGGCGAAGGCCAAGCGTGTCACCGAAGCCATGCTCAAGATGAAGAAATTCGACATTGCCGGACTGGAAGCTGCAGCAAAGGGCTGAACCTCCAGGAAAAGCCGAGGCATCGACGGAACTCTTCCAAGACTTCGCGGCACAATGGGGCGGCCGCACATTGCCGCCGCCCCGTTGATTGCTGGTTAGCGCAGCGACTGGAGCCCCGTTCTAAGTTCGGTAGTGAACAGCGCCGGCTGTTCCCAGGCGGCGAAGTGGCCGCCCTTGTCGAGCTTGTTGTAGTGGATCAGCTTGGGATACGCCTTCTCCACCCAACTACGCGGCGCCGTATAGATCTCGTCGGGGAAAGCGCTTACTGCCACCGGGATGGTGACGTTCTTCGGCGCGAAGAATGGAAGCTTGTTTTCCCAATAGAGACGAGCCGAAGATACGCCCGTATTCGTCAGCCAGTAGAGCGTAATGTTGTCGAGAATGTCGTCTCGCGTAAGGCCCTCGGTTTTACCGTCGAAGATGCGCGTGATGAGTTCATAACTGCGGATGTCGTGATCGAGTATCCAGGCGGCGAGACCGACGGGCGAATCCTCAATCGCATAAAGGGTCTGGGGTCGGTTCCCCATCTCCTGCGCGTAAGCCAGCCCATGCTTGTAGAAGAAGGCAAGCTGGTCATAGGCATTCTTCTCTTCAGGCGAGAGTCCCTCGGGAGGCGCCGCTCCTGCGAAAGCCGCCTTATCGATCTCAGGCGGCACTGCGCCGGCCATATTGGTATGAATGCCGATCAGTTCCGGCGGCGCCTGCACGCCCATCTGATCGACAATTAGCGCGCCCCAATCACCGCCCTGCGCGACAAATTTCGTGTAGCCGAGGCGCTTCATCAACGCGGTCCAGGCGGCTGCGATGCGGACGGCGTCCCAGCCTGTAGTGGTCGGCTTACCGGAAAAGCCGTAGCCGGGCATCGACGGTATGACGACATGAAAGGCGTCCTTTTCGGTGCCGCCGTATGCTGTCGGATTTGTGAGCGGGTCAATGATCTTCAATTGCTCGATGATCGAGCCGGGCCACCCATGTGTGACGATGAGCGGCAATGCGTTCTCATGTTTAGAACGGGCGTGGATAAAGTGAATCTCCAGCCCGTCAATCTCGGTTGTAAACTGCGGCAAGGCGTTGAGCCGGGCCTCGACTTTGCGCCAGTCGTAATCCGTTCCCCAATAGCCGGCGAGTGCCTTGATCGTCGCGAGTTGCACACCTTGTGTTGCATCCGTCACCACTTCTTGCGGCGGCAGTTTGGTAGCGGCGATGCGTCGACGCAGATCTTCGAGTTGGGCGTCCGGAATGTTCACCGTGAACGGGCGGATTTCTTCCGTCGCGGCCATGGCGTCCGGTCCGGCAAAAAGGCTCGCCGTGGTTGCAGCCGCAATCCCCAGTGAGACAGTGCTCAAGAATTCGCGCCGGCTTTGTCGGATAGGTCTGACCGCCGGCACTGATGAATGCTCGTTGGGATATTCTGTGTCTGCCATTGTAGTGCTCCCGTTGGTCGGGCCCAAACAGAGAGACATGTCCTTCACGTGATACGCTTAAGATTACGCCGGTAGCATCTCATGCACTCTGAAGATGTGGCCCGTGCGAAAATCACCACGCCGCGATGCCAACAACAGGAATGAACGGCGTGCGTGCGGGATCGATGATCCTTTGCAAACATATCCACCGACAAGTACGTTACGGTAACATCGCTTGCCTTGGCGCTTGTATCGACGCGCCGATGGCGGTCGTCCCAACCCGGTGACTAACCCCTGCCCGATGTTGACGTTTCACGGCGCTCAGCTGCTTCCAGCATCTGCGCCGCCTTGGTATAGCCCCCGCCCAATCCGTCGAGGAAATGCAAATGCGAATTGGGCTGTCCCGATGGTACCAGACAGGTCATCAGGGCATGCGACTGTCGATGCAGTCCGAAGTTGATTTCGCCGCGCGCCCTTGCCTCGATGAGCAAGGCTTCCACTGTCTCGATTTGTTCGGTTGTGCAATCCAGCGTCAGGCGCAACCCATCGTCAAACTTGCGGAAATCGGAATTGGAAGCGATCTCCGCCCACATTTTCGCATCGATGTATTTCTTGCTGTCCCTTGGGATGCCTATCTCCTCGGGAAGCGGATGAGAGCGGCGCGAACCGGTATCGAAGACTGCAAGGACCGCTCGCGCGACCTTGGCGAAGGCTTCGGGGTGCGTATTTTCCGACGGCTCTACCAGAAGTGACAGGATCTTCCCTCGCCGGCTGGGAAAGGGTGTCCAGTCACAGGTAAGTCCAGACAGGTCAGGCTTGGTCTTGTCTGTACCCTGCTCGACGAGAAAACGCCCGCTCTTGATTTGCTGCTCGGCCCATTTCACCCCGCCTCCGGCAAACATCGCATAGGTGGCCTGTTCCGACGCCGCGTAGCGGGCGATTCTGACATCGCGTCCAGCGGCGCGAATGTCTCCTATAGGCACTAGACCAGTTCGCAACTTGAGATTGAGATCGCTTTGCGCAAATCTTGAGACCTGCCGCATCACCGATGTTGCGATCCTATGGCCGTGTGGCGGCAATGCGAAAGCGGCTCCGTCGCCCCGAAACACAAACGGAAAATCGAACGACTCCCAAGCATTTCCGAGCGCGGCTATGATCGTCGCCCCGGCGTAGTTTACGTCTTCATATCGCCCTGACCCGATCGCAGAGGTTGAATCGATGACGTCCGTTATTCCGATGATCCAATCGTCCGGCAAAGCCTCATAGATGGCGGGGTCCAGCACGCGCGAAAACTCGCTGTAGGCCGGGCTTGACCTTCCATAGTCATCGATCATCGAACGCGCTCCTGTTGGGATGTCACTTTTACCAAAGTGGTCGGCCCGCCATGTTTGAACAGACCGGCCGATCTGCCTCATAGGAGTTTGGTCGCGACTTCAATATTGCCGTGCACCGCCTTGGAATAGGGGCAAATCGAATGAGCCGCTTCGAGCAACTCTTCGGCTAGAGCGCGGTCGATTCCCGGCACGCTTACATTGAGTCGCGCCCGGAGAAAATAGGAGCCCTCATCGACATTCAGGTCGATTTCGGCGTCAACTTCCGTTGCTGCTGGAAGCTTGATATTCCTTTGGGCGGCGGCGACCTCAATCGCTCCCATGTAGCAAGCGGACCAAGCGGCGCCGAACAGATTTTCGGCGGCAGGATGCGGCTGCGGAACCTTGAGATCTAGCTTGCCGTCGCTGCTGCGCGTATTGCCGTCGCGCCCGCTCGTGTTATGGGTCTTTCCAGTAAAAAGGAGCTTCTCGGTCATCGTCAAATCCTCGTGTTATTACATCGTATCCGATCCTTTCGGATGCGATGTAAATAGTCAGATGCAACCCTGATGTCAATACCATTGCGATTTAATCGTATGCGATCTATATAGGATTAATCCAAATTATGTCCCAGGAGGCGTCATGTCTGTTTCGAAAGCCAAAGCCCCGGACTTAACCGCGCCCTCTTCCACGGTGCCCGCCGACGAGCGTCGACAGCTGTCGAATTTTCTGTGTTTCGCAGTTTACTCGGCAAATTTGGCGTTTGGCCGTGCATACAAACCCATTCTCGACAAGCTTGGCCTGACCTATACCCAGTATATCGCTCTGGTCGCGCTTTCTGAAGGGGACGATCTGACCGTTGGCGCGCTTGGTGAGAAATTATTTCTCGAATCCAATACGCTGACGCCCATTCTCAAGAAACTCGAGACAACAGGCTATCTGCAACGTCGCCGCGATCCAGCGGACGAACGGCAGGTGCGCGTGAGCCTACTGCCTGCCGGACGGAAACTTCTCGATAAGATTCCTGCCGCGTCGGTTGTTGACGCCACCGGACTTGGTGAGGATTTTCCAGAAGTGCAGAAATCGGTGACGAAACTGCGCGACAACCTTTTGCGGGCGACGCAAGGCCGCAGCGGCAGGGCGTCAGCGGACGATGACCGTAAATCCGGCACATAGAGTGTGTCGATGATCCGCACGTGGCGCGTGGCGCCATAGGCTCCACTGACCGCTTGAATCCCCTGCCCAAAAGTAATACCTTCTACGACAAGAGCATTACCAGAGGCACAGAATGACCACCACCGTGACGACGAAAGGGCAAGTTACGATCCCCAAGCCCGTGCGTGACTTCCTGGGAATCGGGCCGGGCAGCAAGGTCGATTTCCACCGCGCGGTCGATGGCAGCGTCGTCATTACCCGCGCAGACAACAAGCAGCCGAAGAGCCGCTTTGGGAGCCTGCGCGGCCACGCTGGTTCGGGTCTCGATACGGATGCGATCCTTGCCCTCACCCGCGGTGAGAAGTGATCCTCGTTGATACCAATGTGTTGCTCGATCTTGTCACCAACGACCCGAAATGGGCCGACTGGTCGATCGCGCAGTTGGAGGCCGCGTCGTTGCGGGGCCCCCTGCTGATCAACGACGTTGTCTACGCCGAACTTGCGGTTCGCTACAATCGCATCGAACACCTCGACGCATTCATTGATGAGGCCGGACTGGAAATAATACCGATCCCGAGAGAAGCACTCTTCCTTGCCGGTAAAGTCTTCATGCAATATCGCAAGGCAGGTGGGGCCCGCACAGGCGTGCTGCCTGACTTTTTCATAGGGGCCCAGGCGGCCGTGGCCCGGTTGACTTTGCTTACGCGTGACGTCGGACGATACCGTACCTACTTTCCAACACTGACGCTGGTGACACCCGGCAGCTAGATCACTCCTATAATTAGGCATGATGCTGCTAACCAATGCGGTTAGGTCGCTACGCCCCGCGTATTATAGAATGATTTTGTCTCTCCATTCATTGTCGAAAACGCCGACAACGAAGGAGATAGGTTATGAAGATTGTCATTATTGGTGGGACCGGGCTCATAGGGTCGAAGACCGCGCTACGCCTGCGCAACAGGGGACACGAGGTGCTCGCCGTGTCGCCAAACACCGGTGTGAACACCATCACAGGTGAAGGCCTGGCGGAAGCGCTCGTCGGCGCCGAGGTCGTCGTCGACCTGGCAAACGCGCCTTCATGGGAAGACAAGGCTGTGCTTGAGTTCTTCGAAACGTCGGGCCGCAACCTTCTCGCCGCCGCAGCCAAGGCCGGCGTAAAGCACCACGTCGCCCTGTCGATCGTCGGAACGGAACGGCTGCCCGAAAATGGCTATTTCAGGGCCAAACTTGCCCAGGAAAAACTCATCAAGGAATCGCCAATTCCATACACGATCGTCCATTCCACCCAGTTTTTTGAATTCCTGAAGGGCATCGCCGATGAGGCGACAGTCGGCACCGTCGCTCGTCTTTCTCCCGCAGCTTTCCAGCCCATCGCCTCGGACGACGTTGCCGATGTGATGGCCGATGTAGCCACCAGCAAGCCCCTCAACGGAACGATGGAAATTGCCGGCCCCGAGCGCGCGCCCATGAACGCGATTATTGCCCGGTATCTGCAAGCCGCCAACGATCCTCGAACGGTCGAGGCAGACGTGCATGCGCGCTATTTTGGGTCTGAGCTCAACGACCAGTCGATCGTGCCTGGCGAGGGTGCACGGATCGGCAAGATCACCTTCCAGGACTGGTTCCGCCAGGCTCAACAGCCAAAGTAAGCCACCCGTCTATTTGCGTTCAACAACTTAAGGGATCACGACAATGAAATCAGCTTTGTTGAGGCTATTTGTGTCCGCCGCCATTTGTCTCGTTGGCACCTTGCCGTCGGTCGCCGCTGGCGACACTGCAAAAGTCACGCCGCTCATGAAAAAGGACCTCCCGAACTATCCCGGCAAGGAGGGCTTGATGATCTCGGTCGAATATGGCCCGGGAGGCTCATCACCTATTCACAAACACGAAGCAAATGCGTTCGTCTATGTGCTCGAGGGTTCAATCGTGATGCAGGTCAAGGGAGAAAAGGAAGTCACCGTGTCGCCGGGCGAGACCTTCTACGAGAGTCCTGACGACATTCACCTGATCAGCCGCAATGCCAGCAAGACCAAACCGGCGAAATTCATCGTCGTGCTGCTGAAGAAAAAGGATGCCCCGGTTGTCATGCCGGTGAAATGACCTGCGCGAGACACAACGCTGAAGTTGAGCTAACGGGAGAAATGCGATGCGGGGTGTGGGTTCGCCGTATACGCCAAAGACAGGCATCGAGCGCTGGCTGGATGCCCGCATGCCGCTGCCCCGGCTGGTGTACGATTCGTTCATCATCTACCCGGTCCCGCGCAATCTCAACTACGCCTATTCCTTCGGCGGCATTCTCACCGTCATGCTGGTTTCGCAGATCCTGACCGGCGTCGTCCTGGCGATGCATTATGCTCCCAATACTGTACTGGCCTTCGATTCAGTCGAAAAGATCATGCGTGACGTGAATTCCGGCTGGCTGTTGCGCTATCTGCATTCGAACGGTGCGTCGTTCTTCTTCATCGCAGTCTATATCCACATCGGCAGGGGTCTTTACTATGGCTCCTTCAAGTCGCCGCGCGAGCTTCTGTGGGTCCTCGGCTGCACCAACTTCCTGTTGATGATGGCGACGGCCTTCATGGGCTACGTGCTGCCCTGGGGACAGATGTCGTTCTGGGGCGCCACCGTCATCACCAACTTCTTCACCGCCATACCGGTGGCAGGCCAGTGGATACAGCAGCTGTTGTTGGGAGGTTTCGCCGTCGACAATCCCACCCTCAACCGCTTCTTTGCGCTGCACTACTTGCTGCCATTCATGCTTGTCGGCGTGGTGACCTTGCATATCTGGGCGCTGCACGTGGTCGGCCAGAACAATCCGATCGGCATTGACGTCAAGTCGAGCGCCGACGTCGTTGACTTTACGCCCCACGCAACGGTTAAGGACGCGCTGGGAATTGTCGTTTTCTCGCTCGTATTGGCCTATTTCGTCTTCTATATGCCGAACTTTCTCGGCCATCCGGACAATTACACGGTTGCCGAACCACTGAAGACGCCGGCACATATCGTACCTGAATGGTACTTCCTCCCGTTCTACGCCATCCTGCGCGCCATCACGTTCAGCATTGGACCGATCGATTCCAAGCTCGGCGGCGTATTGGCCATGTTTGCCGCCATCGCAGTGCTGTTTTTCGTACCGTGGCTCGATACGTCAAAGGTGCGCTCGGCGGTATACCGTCCTTGGTACAGGCTGTTCTTTGCACTCTTCGTCGCCAACGGCCTCTTCCTCGGCTGGCTGGGCTCTCGGCCGCCGGAAGGCGCTTACGTCATCCTGTCCCAGTTCGCGACGCTTTACTATTTCGCATTCTTCATCGTCATCATGCCGCTGCTGGGGCTCATCGAGACGCCGCGTCGACTGCCGAATTCGATAACCGAAGCTGTCCTCGAGCAAACAAGGCAGGCAGCAGATCCGGACTGAAGATATAAATCTCAATAGACCTTGGCGATGCGCCAACCCGGGCGCATGTCGTGGGCGGCTGGCCTGTCAAGTTTACGGTGACTTTGCCGAGAATCCGCAGACTAGGCCTGGCGTCCATTTCTTCGGTATGCGTGGCTCGGGGAAAGCGATCCTTGTTGACGTTGGCGCTTCCTGAACATTGAACTCACTGGCGAACGAAACGAATTTGTCGAGGAGGTCGTCATGAAATCGTTGAATGTGGCCATTCTTGTTTTAAGCGCAACTGCACTGCTTTCGGCCTGCGCCACGAACGAACAGGATCGTCGTGCAGGGACTGGCGCGGTGGTCGGTGCGGGCGTCGGCGCCGTTGCCGGTCAAGCCATCGGCAACAATACGCGCAGCACCGTGGGTGGCGCTGCTGGTGGTGCCCTCCTTGGCGCTGTCGTCGGTACAGCATCGACGCCAAGCCAGGACCGGAGCAAGTGCCGTTATCGGCGCAGCGACGGCACGATCTTCATCGCGCCCTGCTGAGCGCAGATCGGCCGCTAAAGGCCGATCGTCCCGACCGCAATAATGACGATGACATACCAAAGGACGCATAGGCAGTAGGTCTGGCCGTTTCCGGTATAGACCTTTCTGACCCAGTCCGCGGCGCCTAGCGTCAACGCCGACACACCGCGCCAGAATGTGATCGCGACCGGCTTCAACACGCGCGCAAGCGTCCGCTGATAGAATGCGTAAAAGACTGCGACGCCCGTCGTCGGGGTCCTGCGGTAGCCGTATACGTAGCGAAGCCAGACCACGAAGAAGAGGACCGCGGCAAGCGCCACCGTTATCGCCATGACGGGTAGCGGATTCCAGTAACCGTAAATGGTTTCGAGCGACATGCCTTCCCACACCAGCGTCGATGCAAATGTCGGGTCGATCGCCGCGGATACTGGCTCCATGAAGATCTTCGGGAAAAAGGTCAAAGCCAGTATGGCTGCGACCAGCACATACTGCGGCATCAGCAACGCCAGGGGCGCTTCCTGAATAGCGTCAAGTCCGGCCCTTCGCTCCCCGAGAAAAACCGAATAGGCCAGGCGGAACATGTAGAGGAAGCCGACGAACGTCGCGACGACAGCCATCGCTGCCAGTCCGTACCAGCTCTTCTCCACCAGAGCGCTGAGCAGCAGCCATTTTCCACCGAAACCGGCAAGCGGCGGCAGGCCTGACATGGAGATGAGAGCCGTGGCGACGGCCGCAAAAGTGAAAGGCATGTTGCGCACCAATCCGCCGCTTCCATCGATCAGACGCGTTCCGGTTCGCAGGATGATGCCGGCTGCAGCGAGGAACAAGATGCCTTTCACCATCAGGTGGTTGGCGATGAGATAAAGCGCTGTGACCCAGCCGAGATGGCTCATCAATGCGATGGCAGTGACAATATAGCCGAGCTGACTCATGCTCGAATAGGCCAGCATGCGTTTCACGTCATTCTGCTGCAACGCCATTAGAGCGCCGAATACGGTTGTCAGCAGGCCGACCCAACCCACGACATGCGCCATGTCGAGCCCGATCTGCGAGCGAATGGCGAGATAGGTGACTGAAAACAGTCCAAAGATGGCGACCTTGCTGACGACAGCTGACAACATCGCCGAAAGGTCGTCGTCGGCTTCCGCATAGGCGCCCGGCAGCCAGACATGGACACCAGCGGCACCCGCCTTAATGAGGAAGCCGATTGCCAGCAGGACGAATGCCGGCCAGGCATCCTTTCCGGCTGCGCCAAATGCAGCAAGATCCATCGTACCATTGGCGGCAGCGGCAATGGCGAAGCCAGTGAGCAGGCAGAAGGCCGAGGCAATGGAGAACAACAGGAATGGCAGCGCGTAAGCACGTGCGCCGCGGGCGATCAGGAAATAGGACGCGAGCGTGATCATCTCCCAGCTGAAGAAAAATTCGAGGCTGGTTTTCGTCCGCAGAAGCGCTGCGATGGAAAGCAGCAGGAGCGCCATGAGTGGAAAGTAACCTTGGCGAGGATCGGCGCGATAAAGACTTGCCGCAGCGACGACCAAACCGCCTGCAAGGAGCAGAATCGCAAACAGCCGGCTTATGCCCACTGCGGGAGAAATGATCCAGGCGCCCACGACAAGAACGAGGACGAGCATCAACACGGATTTCAATCGGCCCGGAAGCCGGTCGAGCAGACAGAGAAAGCCCGCCCCGCAAAGCGGCGCAAACATCCAGAGGGAGGCGGCACCCGAAAGGCTTGCCGCGATATAGCCGGAAACGCAGAGAAGCAGGGCACACATTCCCGCCGGTACGAGATGACCGGGCGAGACGTCCACCATCTCCACTTCCGGCGCGGCGCGGGTCGCCTGCTTGAACCAGCGGAACATATACGCGATCTCGAAAAGCGACCCGACCAGAATGACGGCGATCCATCCATACTGCCCGGCATTGGCCACTCTCATGACCAGTTCCCATTTGGACCAGAACCCTGGAAAAGGCGGAAGGCCGCCAATGGCAAGGAGCAGCATGGCGAAGACCAGCAGAAGTAGCGGACGTCCGGCGATGGCAGCCCAGCCATTGACCTTATCCCGGTCGACAGCGCCCGCGAGAAAGAAGAGACCGGCCTTTGCAAAGAGGTGATTGACGAAGAGACCGCCGACCACGAGCGGCATCGACGCGTCGGAGCCAAGCTGCCGCATCAGCGCAAGCGCGAGGGTCAACAATCCCATTTGTGCGATGGACGAATAGCCGAGGATGCGCTGAACATTCGTCTGGCGTAGCCCTGCAAGGTTGGAGAACAGAAACGTGGCGCCGCCCGAAACCGCAATGATTGTGAGAAAATTGTCAAAAAGCGGCAGCAGTTTGAACAGGGCAAAGAACACGCCTGCCGAAACCACACCGGAAACGAGCGCTGCAATGCCGCTCGACGCTGACTCGTACACATCGAGGCCCCAGCCATTGGCTGGAAACGGCTTCAATTCGATAAGAAGGCAGGCGAGCACGAGCAGAAGTGCCGTCGTTCCGATCGGGCCCGCTATCTGGTCACGGTGAACGATCAGGTCATCGATGTTGAGTGTGCCGGTCACATGATAAAGCAGCACGGTGCCAAGCAGGAAAAAGGTCGATGCAAGCACAGTCGCCAGAATGTATTTGAAGCCGGCGGCGAGCGCGGCGGGGGTCCCGTCGAAGCCCAAGAGGCCATAGGTCGCGATCGATACAATTTCCAGGAACACGAATAAGTTGAACAGATCGCGCGTCATCACCATGCCGTTCACGCCCATGATCAGGAGCAGAAAGAGCAACAGGGCTGCGTAACTTTGACGGAGCTGGCCCCACAGATGCCAGGCAGCCAGAAGCCCGACAATGTTGATGCTGAAGGCACAGATGGCTTCCCAAGGGCCAATGCGTAGATTGATCGAATAGGGTGGCACATTGCCGGCCGTAAAACTCTCCAGCGCAGGCTGACCATGATAAACCGCCCACAGGCAGGCAGCGCTGATGGCTGTCATCCCAACAAGTGCAAGGCCGAAAGCGACCGCGGGCAAAGGCTTGGCGATCCGGTAAAGCAGCGGGATAAGAAAGCTGCCGCCAAGGCCGAACAGGAAAATGTTCAGCGGTTGCAACAAGGCCTCTACCATTTCGACTCCGTGAAGGCGTCGATATCAAGCGTCTTCTTTGCATCGTACAGGCGTATCGCAAAGGATAGCATGATCGCAGTGACGGAAAAGCCGATGACGATGGCGGTGACAACAAGCGCGGATGGAACAGGATCCACAGCGTTCGCCGCAGCGTGTGCCTTTTCCAATGCGGCATCGATAATTGGCGCAGTACCTCCGGTCACATATCCGGTTGCCACCATGACGATGTGAATGCCGGTGTCGATCAGCGAAAACCCAATGACGATGCGCAGGATATTGCGGTGGGCAAATATTCCCCAAAATCCGATCAGGATCAAAAGAAACCCCGTAACGAGCAAGATTTGCGAAACCGGCAGTCCCATCAACGTACCTCGCCTGCCATGTCAGCTTCGGAACCGATCTATGACGACACTCAGCTCCGCGCCAACCTTGATGCCAAGCAGTGCCGATACCAGCGGGATCGCCCCAGCGCTGAGGAACGTGCCGAATTTGCCGAGCGGGAGAATGTGGCTGTCGAGAAATCCGCCAGCAAAAACAATGCCGAGCACGCCGATCGAGACATAAATTACGCCTGCCAGCGACTCCGTCACGCTGAGGAAGCCGTGATGGAGTTGGCTGGCCGGGCTCGCCAGCATCAGCAACATGACGCCGGATGCCACCACAGCGCCGCCTTGAAAACCACCGCCCGCTGAAAGATGCCCGTTCATGATCACATAGGCGCCGAAGAGGAAAATGAGCGGCAGGATGACTTCAGCTCCGGTGCGAACGAGTTCGCTGGGTTCGCGCCCTCCGGCACTTGGCGCATCTTGCCCAGTCTTGCTTTTGAGGAGCACGCCAACACTCGCAGCCACCATGAAAAGTACGGCCACTTCCCCGAGCGTGTCGAAGCCACGATAGGTGATCAGGATCCCGGTCACCACATTCGGCGCGCCCAGTTCGCGCGGGACCTGCGTGAGATAATATTCAGCAAGCGGCGATATCGTCTGGCGTTCAATATATCCTGTAATCAGGCCGAAAAAGATCACCCCGAACATGATGACAGCGAGAATGGCGAAGCTTCGCTTCATTGGGCGCCCTTCCCTTTCTGTTCGTTCTCCGCGTCACGCAATGCGTCGGTGAAGGTCGACGCTGCCATTGGAATGCCGATCCTGTGCGCAGCACGCGAAAGTGCGTGGGATGACAGGGGATTCGTCATCAGCACGAAATAGGCAACGATCAGCAGCTTGAGGCTCCAATCAGGGTGGTAAAAGCCCAGCCCGACAAGAACGAGAATGTTGCCGAGTGTCGATGCCTTGGTGCCGGCCTGTATGCGGGTGAAAGCATCGGGCATGCGCAAAAGACCGAGCCCTGCGGAAAAGAGAAAGAATGCACCGGCAAGGATTATGATACTGCCGACCAGTTCCATCATGGCTCTTTCCCGCCATTGGTCTTGCGCATCGTATAGAGGAAGATCAGGGTCGCCAGTCCAGAACCGATCGCCGCCTCTGCCATTGCCACGTCGGGAGCCGCGAGCAATACATAGGAGACGGCGGCAAACAGGCTGGCGAGGCCCGCGCTGATCATCGCGGCGAGCAGGTTGCTGAGCCAAACGGCAAGGACGCCGCTCACAAGGATGCCGGCACAAACGAGGATGACCAGCAGTTCCAGCATGGCGCTACGACCTCCGCTCGAGGTAACGCGCGATCGCAAGCACTGCAAGAAAGCTGAGAAGGCCATAGACGAGCGCCACGTCGACATAGACGAAACGGCCCGACAAGTGGGCGTAAAGGGCGATAAGCGAGATTGAGACAACCGTCAGCATGTCGATGGCAACGATCCTGTCGACGATCGTGCGCCCGATCACGAGCCGGATTATACCGCATGTGATGCTCAGGAAGATCAGGGCACCTGCAATCTTCAGGATGATATCAGCCAAAGACCGCTCCCAGATGTTTCTCGAAGGGCGCTGCGATCATTTCAGTGGCAAGCCCTGGATCGACGGTCTTGACGTCCAGCCAGTGAATGAAAATCACATCGCCTTGGATATCCATGACCAGAGATCCGGGCGTGAGCGCAATTGAGTTGGCAAGAGCCAGACGTCCTATCGGCGATTTGAGCCCCGTATTGATCTTGACGATGCCGGGGTGAATATCGATGCGCGGCGAATAGACATAGCGCAGCATATTCAAATTGGCCTTCACCAACTCCACGAAGAAAACACCGGTATAGGCAATGAAATGGACCACGCTTTTCGGGGTCAGTATCACCTGCCACCAGGTGCCGCTGCGACACATGAAGATCCAGTCGATGACGAGTGCGATTACGGCGCCAGTAAGGACGACCGGAAGCTCGATACTGGCATTCATGATCAGCCAAAGCGCAAACAGCAGCAGCCAGAGGCTGATCGAGCCAAAGGGCGAAGGTGCAACGCCATTGTGTGCTGTACCACGGTCTGAAGCCATCGAAGCGACCCTCGTAGAAAATCGGGATGATCAACAAGCTGGCAGTAGGTATGCCCCGCATTAACCGGTTCTATTATAAGCGAATTTCTAGAGAGAATGCTTTCGAATTGTTGCTGGCTTTTTGGTTTTTATTTGCCGGAGGGACTGCTTTTGTTCTGGCGAATAGTATCCGGTGCAAAGGTTTGGGACTGGATGCCAATCACACCATCGCGGCCGAAAGTTAAAGTGGTTGCGGGGTCGCCTGGCGGCCGGCACGATTCGGCGAAATCAGCATCTGCTTGTGGGGCGAAATGACATCGACATCCGAGACAAAATTCTCCGTATGGGCACTGATGGCCATGGTGGTCGGATCGATGGTCGGCGCCGGCATTTTCTCCCTGCCCCAGGGCTTCGGCCGCGTCACAGGGCCTTTCGGCGCACTGATCGCCTGGTCGATCGCCGGCGTCGGAATGCTCATGCTGGCCTTCGTGTTCCAGGTCCTTTCCCGCCGTAAACCGGACCTTGATGCCGGCATCTACGCATATGCCAAGGCCGGCTTCGGCAATTATCTCGGCTTCCTGTCGGCCCTCGGCTACTGGTCGGCAGCGTGCCTCGGCAATGTTTCGTATTTCGTGCTGATCAAATCGACGCTCGGCCTGTTCTTTCCGGTCTTCGGCGATGGCAATACGGTCATCGCTGTTGTCGCCTCATCCGTCATTCTGTGGAGTTTTCACACGCTGATCCTGAAGGGTGTGAAGGGGGCGGCATCGATCAATACGATCGTCACCTTCGCCAAGATCATACCGATCCTTCTATTCATCGTCTTCGTCATCTACGGCTTCAAGGCAGACGTGTTTGCCCTCAATTTCTGGGGCGGCGAAGACGTCAGTTTCAGCAACATCGCCAGTCAGGTGCGCGGCACTATGTTGGTCACGGTCTTCGTGTTCGTCGGCATCGAAGGCGCAAGCGTTTATTCCCGCTACGCGCGCAACCGCAACGATGTCGGCGTGGCCACGGTTGTTGGCTTCCTCGGCGTGCTTTGCCTTCTCGTCCTCGTTACCATCCTGTCCTATGGCGTGATGTTGCGCACCGATCTTGCCCAGTTGCGCAACCCGTCGATGGCAGGCGTGCTCGAGGCGGTGGTCGGACCCTGGGGCGCGATTTTCGTCAGCTTCGGCCTGCTGATTTCGGTTCTCGGCGCGTATCTATCGTGGGTGCTTCTGGCCGCAGAAATTCTCTTCTCCGCCTCGAAATACGAGACGATGCCGCGGTTTCTCTCCCATGAAAACAAGAATGGAGTGCCGTCGCATGCACTCTGGCTGACCAATATCATCGTGCAGTCGTTTCTGATCATCACGCTTTTTACTGAATATGCGTTTCGCCTCGCGATCGAGTTGACGAGTTCGATGATCCTCATCCCCTATCTGCTCGTGGCAGCCTATGGGTTCAAGCTTGCCTGGACAGGCGAAACCTATGACCGCGATCCCGCCGGCCACCGGACCGACCTGATCAGGGGCTTGGTTGCGCTCGTCTATACTTCAGGTCTCATCTATGCCGCCGGCGCCAAGCATCTTCTGCTCTCGCTTGTACTCTACGGCCCGGGCACGATCCTGTTTATCATGGCGCGGCGCGAGCAGGGCAAAAAGGTCTTTACACCAACAGAAATGATCATGTTTGCCATTGCGGCTCTCGGGGCGGCTATCGCGATTTTCGGCATCGCCACGGGACGCATCACCATCTGAACCAGCAAAAAATGGGCCGCTCCAAGCGGCCCCAGGGATAGTTCAGATAAGTCCGGCTAATCAGTAGTCGACCGGATCGCGGGCGATCGGGCAGGTCATGCAATGGCCGCCGCCCCGGCCACGGCCAAGTTCGGCGCCACTGATGGTGATTACTTCGATGCCTTCCTTGCGCAGCAAGGTATTGGTGTAGGTGTTGCGGTCATAGGCATAAACGACACCCGGCGAAGCGCAAACGAGATTGGCGCCGCTGTCCCACTGCGTGCGTTCGCGCATATAGTCGTTGCCGCCCGTCTCGACGACGCGCATCTTCTTGAGGCCGAGCGCATCGCGTACGGTCTCGACGAACGTGCCCTTATCTTTGTGAAGTTCGACAGTTCCTTCCTTGTCACCGGGGCGATAGGAGAAAGCGTCGATACCGTTGACGATATCCGGATAGAGCAGCACGCAATCGCGGTCGGCAAAGGTGAACACAGTATCGAGGTGCATTGCTGCCCGCAGCTTCGGCATGGCCGCAACGATCACGCGTTCGGCGGCACCTTTTTCGAAAAGCTTGGCCGCGAGCTGGCTGATAGCCTGGCGTGAGGTGCGCTCGCTCATGCCGATAAGAACATTGCCCTTTCCGATGGGCATGACATCGCCGCCTTCGAGCGTGGCGAGACCCCAATCCTCAGTCGGATCGCCCCACCAGACATTGACCTTGCCGGCAAAGCTCGGATGGAACTTGTAGATCGAGGTCGTAAGAATCGTCTCCTCATGGCGCGCAGGCCAGTAGAGCGGGTTCAAGGTAACGCCGCCATAGATCCAGCACGTCGTATCACGGGTATAGAGCGTATTGGGCAGCGGCGGCAGCAGGTATTCGTTGACGCCTGCCGCGTCCCTCACGAGCTTAAGCATCTCGCCGCCATGGGTCTCTGGAAACTCATAGGTGGAAAGGCCGCCAATGAGGGTCTCAGCCAGTTCGCGGTTGGAAAGTCCCTCGAGATAGCTGCGGATTTCGTCCACCAGGCCCAACCCGACCTGATTGACAACAACCTGATTGTCGAGAATCCACTTCTTGCCTTCAGGAACCGCCACGGTTTCAGTAAGGAGATTATGCATTTCCAACACTTCGATACCGCGATCGCGCATCTTGGTGATGAAATCGAAGTGATCGCGCTTGGCGGTATCGACCCAGAGCACGTCGTCGAAGAGCAAGCTGTCGCAATTGCTGGGTGTGAGCCTTTGATGCGCCCGCCCCGGTGCGCATACCATGACCTTACGCAGCTGCCCAACCTCGGAATGGACCCCGAAGTCGCTGGATTGAGTATTTGGAGAAGCTGACATGGTTGTACCTCCCGAGGTAGCTTAAATTGTGATGTAGCCGGATATGAGCCCGATCAGCGCCGCGACGCAGCCGATTGCTGCGGCAGCGAAAATCAGCCAATCGACAGTTGTGTTGAATATGGGCTTGCCGCGTTCGCGGCGGGCCCAGAAATAGAGAATGGTGCCCGGCGCGTAGAGCAGCGCCGAAAGGAGAACGAATTT
>NZ_JABUMX010000006.1 GCF_013327855.1 Phyllobacterium pellucidum
AACCTGAAGGTCACAGGTTCAAATCCTGTCCCCGCAACCAACATCACAACAAAACAACCCACACAAAAGCCCGGCATCCCCCGGGCTTGCGTGCGTTCAAGCGGCAAGTTCAATCGAAGCCAACAGCTGCCGTGTTGGAGCCACAAACGAGGACGGCTACGCGCTCAGCTTTTTGAGGGACATAGCGGCCCGAGAGCAGGGCGGCCATCGCCGCAGCCCCGCCGGGTTCGGCAACGATCCGGACAGTGTCCCACAGCGCCTGCTGCGCCTTGCGAATGTCGTCATCCGCTACCAGCACTGATGTGCCGACAAAGGCTTGCGCGATTGGAAACATGAGATTGCCGACGCGACGCGGCGCCAGCGAATCGGCGGCGATCCCGCCGGCGGGTGCATCGACGGGCTTACCGGCCGCGAGCGCATGATTGAGGGTTGGAGCGCTTTCAGGCTCGACCGCAACAATCTTGATGCGGCCGCGCAGCCATGAGGCGATACCGCCAATGAGACCACCGCCTCCGACTGCAACCAGCAGCGTGGTTGTTTCCGGGAGGTCCATTTCGATTTCACGCCCGAGCGTCGCCTGGCCGAGCAGCGTCTCGACCTGATCATAGGCGTGCACGGCCAGCGCGTCTGTCTCGGCAACGAATCGTTCGCTCGCCTCGAGGGCATTGGCGTAGCGCTCGCCGCCGATCACGAGCCTTGCACCATAGCTGCGAATCTTGTCGGCCTTCGCCGGCGAGGTGACGCTTGGCACGAAGATGGTGGCAGGCACGCCGAGCCGCATGGCGGCATAGGCGACCGCCGCGCCATGATTGCCGCCCGAGGCGGCAACGACACCGGCTGCGGGAACCGGCCGTGTCAAAAGATTGGTAAAGGCCCCGCGGGCTTTGAAGGACCCCGAGTGCTGCAAACATTCGAGTTTGAGCGCTATGGGGAGAGCGGCCATGCCGAAATCGTCAAGATCCACATGGAGCACGGGCGTGTGCCGGATATGCGGCCGGATGATTTCTTCGACAGCAGTGATACGTTCAGGCGTGATATCTATGGGCATGATCGCACCATATTTCGCGGCTAGGCACAAAAGCAAGATCGATCGAGCGACGACAACGGCCTATCGATGATGATCTTGGCCATGGAAAGAGCAATGAACAGAAATTCGATCGTTTTTTGGATCTTCAGTCTTCTGGCCGCAGCAGCCAGCGGCGTGTTCTACGGCTACTTCTACAACGGAAAAATATCGGCGATTGGCGCGATCTTCGCCCTGTTCCTTTGCATTCCGCCGCTGCTCTTCGAACGGGGAAACCTGTTCCCCCGACTTTTCGACCGGATAAACGCGCTGCCGACCCCGAGCTATATCTTTTGCTCGCTCCTTGCCAATTACCTGCTCATCGGTATGGGCTACTTCGTTTGCGGCACCCTGCTCTGGGCCCTCGGCTTTATACCCGGTGCCTGGTGGCAGGAGGCAATCCTGCCGACAAGCATATGGATCTACACGCTTGTCATTCTGGCGGTCCTGAGCTTTGTTTCGCGTGTACGCGAGCTTCTCGGGCGCGACATCTTTGCCAACCTCCTGATCGGGCGCTATCGCAAACCGATCGAGGAGGAGCGCATCTTTCTCTTCGTCGATCTGGTCGGTTCGACGACCTTTGCCGAAGAGTTCGGCGATCTGCGGGCGCAGCAGTTCCTCGGCGCGCTCTTTGCCGCGTTTGCCGGACCCGTCCGGCGGCACAACGGGACCATCGACGACTACGTCGGCGATGCTGCGATCATTACCTGGCCTATGCAGCGGGGCCTGCGCAATGCCGATTGCGTCGCATGTCTCTTCGACATCATCGATGTGATCGAGTCAAACTCGGAAAAGTGGCTGAGTGAATTCGGCCGCGTGCCGCGTCTGCGCGCCGCCTTGCATGGTGGGCCGGTGGTTACTGCCGAGATCGGGGTGGACCATCACAAGATCACCTATTTCGGCGATACGGTAAACACGACGGCACGGCTCGAACAGCTTTGCCGCAGTTTGAACACGCCGGTGCTGATCTCAAGCGATCTTGCCGCGCGGCTGACGCTGCCCGACGGTATTCGCAGCAACAATCTCGGTACTCATGCGGTTCGGGGAAAGGGCCAAAGCCTCGGCGTCATGGCCCTTGTGCGCCCGCGCGGTAAGCAGTCAGAACTCGTGGCGCAGCGAGCCTAGAACCTCGATATTTTCCGCACGGGCCGCAACTGCAAGGCGCCTACCCAGCGTTGCAAGGGCATGTTTTGATTGATCGCCAGTGCGCCCTCAGCTGGCGCAGCACTCTGTTGGCCTCGGCATTCTGCTCGTACGCTCGTACCCAGGAAGGGGCCACGTATGCATCGACAATCAAAGCCACTTTCAGCGGCAGCCTTCTTCGAATCCTGGCCTTTATTTCCTGAGCGGTAAAAAAGTCGGGGAGTCCAGCTTGGTCAAGCGGGGGCCAAGCTGAATGTTCTCATACAGACAAATTCTGTCCGTAAAGCGTCAAATCTGCTTTTAGGGCGATGACAGGCCATGTGCGGTGCGATATGTTCGGAACGTCGAGGGCCTTGTGATTTGCAAGAAGGCAAGGCCCTGTCAGCTTGCGGGAGAGTGGCCAGTGTGCGAGTGCGCCGGTCCACCGAAGGGGAAATCGCCCGAAATCTCTCAGGTACCAGGAACCGCAAGCCGATAAGGCAACTCTGGAAAGTCGGGGGAAACCCCGCGCCGAAGGTGTAAGTTCAGCCGGTGCCAAGGCGCCGCGAGCGAGTCTCTCAGGCTTCCGACAGAGGGGTAAAGCATCATTCCGTCGCTGTGGCGGAGGTCTTTGCATGTCTCTGGAGTAAAAATGGGCGCTGAAGTCAATCCTGAAACCGACGAACTGAAATCGCTGCCACTTGGCGACCTGCACGAAGCGGCAAATGCGCGCTTCGGCGGCTTTGCCGGCTGGTCGATGCCGATCACCTATCCGCTCGGCGTAATGAAGGAACATCTGCATACGCGCGAAAAGGCGGGCTTGTTCGATATCTCGCATATGCAGCTTTTCGAGATCGCCGGGAAGGGTGCCGCGGCGCTCCTGTCCCGTGCCTGTCCGCTCTACGCGGGCTCGCTCGCGACGGGCCAGTCAAAATATACGTTGTTTCTCAATGAACAGGCTGGGATCATCGACGACCTGATCGTCACGCGGCTCGGCGACGAACGCTTCATGGTTGTCGCCAATGCCGGCAATGCCGCGGTGGATGAGGCGCATCTGCGCGAACTCGGCAAGGATTTCAATGCCGGCATCGATGCCCTTGACCGCGTGTTTCTGGCAATCCAGGGCCCGCAAGCGGCAGATGTTTTGCAGACGGCAGGCATTGCTGGCACCGATCTTGAGTTCATGCACGGGTACGAGCCTCAGCCTGGCTGGTTCATGAGCCGCTCGGGTTATACGGGCGAGGATGGTTTTGAGATCGGCCTTCCGGAAGCGGACGCCCGCGCACTTGTCGCCAAGCTTCTCGCAGACGACCGCGTGACATGGATTGGGCTCGCCGCGCGCGACAGCCTGCGGCTCGAGGCCGGCCTTTGCCTGCATGGCCAGGACATTACGCCGGAAATCGATCCGGTCGATGCGGGGCTTACCTGGGCCATATCGAAGCAAGTCCGGGGTCAGGGCGGCTTTATCGGATCTGAAGCGCTACAGGCCAAGCTCGCCGCCGGGTCAGGGCGCAAGCGCGTCGGCCTGAAGCCCGAGGGGCGCCAACCTGTCAGATCCGGCGCGACGCTTGTCGATGCCGGCGGCAACCCTGTCGGCATCGTTACCTCGGGTGGATATGGTCCGTCGGCGGGCCACCCGGTTGCCATCGGCTATGTCGAGAAGGCACTCGCAACGACTGACTCACAGGTATTTGCCGAGATACGCGGCAGCCGCATCGCGCTGCATGTCCACCCGCTTCCCTTCGTTACCCATCGTTACCACAAAGGATAATTGAAATGGCTGTCACTTATTTCACTGAAGATCATGAATGGCTGCGCGTTGAAGACGGGATTGCGACAGTCGGCATTACCGACCATGCGCAGGACCAGTTGGGCGATCTCGTTTTCGTGCAATTGCCGGAAGTCGGGCAAACGCTTGCAAAGGGCGATGCTGCCGTCGTCGTCGAGTCGGTCAAGGCCGCTTCGGACGTCTACGCGCCGGTCGATGGCGAAGTGACAGAGGTCAATGAGGCGGCAGCCAGCGACCCAGCACTGGTCAATTCTTCGGCGGTTGCCGATGGCTGGCTGTGGAAAATGAAGCTTGCGGATACCAACCAATTGACCGGCCTTCTCGACGAAGCCGGCTACAAAGCAATTATCGGCTGATTATCATGCAGAACAAGGGCATCTTTCCGTTCACCGAGCGCCACATCGGGCCAAGCCTTCAGGGCTCGCGTGCCATGCTGGCGGCAGTTGGCATTCCCTCCCTCGAAACGCTCATCTCCCAGGCGGTACCGAAATCCATCCGGCTCGAGCGTCCCCTCGACATTCCCGAAGCAGTGAATGAGGCCGAAGCGCTCGCCGAACTCTCGGCAAAGATGGCGCAGAACAAGACCCACAAGAGCTTCATCGGGCAAGGCTATCACGGGACGCATGTGCCCGCCGTTATCCAGCGCAATCTTTTCGAGAATCCTGCCTGGTACACGGCCTATACGCCGTACCAATCAGAAATAAGTCAGGGCAGGCTGGAGCTTCTATTCCATTTCCAGACCCTCGTGACCGAATTGACCGGCTTGCCGGTCGCGTCGGCGTCCTTGCTTGACGAGGCGACGGCCGTGGCAGAGGCGGTCGGCATCGCCTACCGGCATCATCGTGAGAAGCGTACCCGCGTTGTTCTGGCCGGTGATGTGCATCCCCAGATTCTCGACGTGGTTCGCACCCGCGCCGAGCCACTCGGGATGAGCGTCAACGGCGGCGCGATCAACGCTGAAGTCGCAGCAATCATCGTTCCATGGCCGGATACATATGGCGTCTACAGGGATCATTCCACCGCCATTCAGGACGCAAAGGCATCCGGCGCTCTGGTGATAGCGGTCGCTGATCCTTTGGCGTTGACGATCACCGCCCCTCCGGCATCGCTCGGCGCCGATATTGCCGCGGGATCGATGCAACGCTTCGGCGTGCCCGTCGGTTATGGTGGTCCGCACGCCGCCTATCTCGCCGTAGCGGACGCACTTACGCGTCTTATTCCGGGCAGGCTGGTCGGCCAGTCCGTGGACAGCAAGGGCCGCCCTGGTTACCGGCTTGCCCTGCAAACCCGCGAACAGCACATCCGCCGCGACAAGGCGACTTCGAACATCTGCACGGCGCAGGCATTGCTGGCGAACATGGCAGTTTCCTTCGCCATCTGGCATGGACCACAGGGGCTGCAGGCGATTGCTTCGCGCGTACACAGCCAGGCGGTCCGCCTTGCCGCTGCTTTGGAGGCCGCAGGCATCGGGCTTGCCGGCAAGCGCTTCTTCGACACGCTTACCGTCGATGTGCCGGGCAGGGCGGGGGAGATTGCCGCCACTGCGGAAAAGGATGGACGCCTGCTTCGGATCATCGATGAAAATCGGCTTGGCCTCACGCTTGACGAAACCACGACCGAGGCGGATTTGCAGGCTCTCGCCGCCCTGTTCGGCGCGATCTTGCCTGATGATACGGACACACGCCTGCCGGGCGAACGCCGCGCAGACGGGTTCATGACCCAGGAGGTCTTCCATCAGCAGCGCTCCGAGACGGAGATGATGCGGTTCCTGCGTCGCCTCGCCGACAAGGATCTTGCGCTCGACCGGGCCATGATCCCGCTCGGCTCCTGCACGATGAAGCTGAATGCGGCGGCCGAGATGCTACCTGTGAGCTGGCAAAGCGTCGCCAATGTTCACCCGTTTGCCCCGGCCGATCACGCGCTCGGCTATAAGGCGCTCACGGCTGACCTCGAAACATGGCTCGCGGAAATCACGGGCTTCGATGCGGTGTCCCTGCAGCCGAATGCTGGCAGTCAGGGCGAATATGCCGGTCTCCTTGCCATTCGCCGTTATCATCTCGATCGTGGCGATGCGCATCGCGACATATGCCTCATTCCGGAATCGGCGCACGGCACCAATCCCGCCAGCGCCCATATGGCCGGAATGCGCGTCGTTGTCGTCGCCTGCGAGGAAGCGGGCGACATCGACCTCGACGACCTGAAGGCCAAGGCGGAACTGCATGGTGCCAATCTGGCGGCGCTGATGATCACCTATCCCTCGACGCATGGCGTCTTCGAGGAGGGTGTCAAGGATATCTGCGCCATCATTCATGCGCATGGCGGGCAGGTCTATTTCGACGGCGCCAATCTCAATGCCCTCGTCGGGCTGGCGCGTCCGGGTGATATCGGCGCGGACGTATGCCATATGAACCTGCACAAGACCTTCTGCATTCCCCATGGCGGCGGCGGACCGGGCGTTGGCCCGATCGGTGTCAAGAGCCACCTTGCTCCCTTCCTGCCGGGGCATGTCGAGCTCAATACAGGCCACGCTGTTTCAGCGGCCCCCTTCGGCAGCGCATCGATCTTGCCGATCACCTGGATGTACATCCGGATGATGGGCGCAAACGGGCTGAAGCGCGCGACGGAAATGGCAATCCTAAATGCCAACTATATTGCAGGCCGGCTCGAGAACCACTATCCGGTGCTGTTCAAGGGCCGCAATGGCCGCGTCGCGCATGAATGCATCCTTGATACAAGGGTGCTGAAGGAGAGCGCCGGGGTGACCGTCGAAGACATCGCAAAACGGCTTATCGACTACGGCTTCCATGCGCCGACCATGTCCTGGCCAATTCCGGGGACACTGATGGTTGAGCCGACGGAATCGGAATCGAAACGCGAGATCGACAGGTTCTGCGATGCCATGATCGCGATCGCCGGTGAAGCGGCAAAGGTTGCGAGCGGCGCTTGGCCGAAGGACGACAATCCACTGGTCAACGCACCGCATCCGGCAGACGATGTTCTGGCCGACGATTGGTCGTATCCCTATAGCCGGAGCGAGGCGAGCCTGCCGGCCGGACCGAGCGACGAGAACCCGAAATATTGGCCGCCGGTCTCGCGCATCGACAACGTGGCCGGAGATCGCAACCTCGTCTGCTCATGTCCGCCGATGCAGGCCTATAGCTAAGCCAAGCGCCTCCTTATCCTTGGGGAGGGGGCGCTTCGTGTTGCGCCGTTGCTCTTACCAATTGGGCGTGAGACGGCCTTCGTCGGCACTATCTGAAACGTTGAATTCTTCGGCAAGCCGGCGGAGCGCCGCCGGCATGGCCCGAAGGTCCTCGGAACCGAAATGAAGGTGTGGCAACCGCGTGCGGATGAGTTCGGCAACAACCCGGGCTTGCATGCCGTCACGCGAGCGTTTGGCAGCATCGCGGTCCGCACGACGCGACAGCCACAATTTATGAAGGGCGAAGGCCCGGGGATCCGGACAGGAAAAGTTGAGCGGATAGCCGCGTTGGTCGATCACGACGGCCGAAACCTTGGGACTGTTGACGAGCCAGGCAAGCCCTTCGATTTCAACGGCGCGCAGGTCTTCGTCGTCCGAGCTGAATCCTGACCTGCCGCCTCCCGACATGATGTTCTTCGGCGTCGGCTTGATCAGATCGACGAGAAAGCCGTCGCGGTTGGCTGCCCTGTAGCTGTTCTTCGCCAGTGGTGCGAAGGAATGGTCAACTTTTTGCAGGATTCCGATCAGGCCTTTCTGCGAAAAGGTCCTGCCGATCAAGCGCAGGCTGAATCTCGAGTCCATGAGGAGATCAACGTCTTGCGTCGAGAGAAGGCCGCTCGTGACATGTACCCCCGCAAGGCGCTCGTAGACGAAGAGGGCGTTGGTTCCGACGATGTCAATGGCGGTGCCGATCAGCCCGAGCTTGTCCAGTGCGCGGATGATGCGGGCCGTCAATTGCGGTACGCGTCCGAGCGACATGGCGCGGTTGACCGGAGCAAGTTCATCGAGACGCTGCGCGAGGCTGCCGACGCGCTCCTTCGAGTTCTCGCGCCCGGCGTGAAACTGGCCGAATGTTGTTTCGGTTTCCGTGGAACGCGGACCAAGTGATTTCCAGATGCCGCCGGATTTCTTGTAGAGGTATTCCTTGCCGTTTGTGCTCGTCTTCCACGACATGGAACCGGAAAAGCGCTGCTCGTATTCCTTCGAACTCGCCTTATAGGATTCATAAACCTGTTCGGTATTCACAAGTTGGCGAATCTGATCTGGCGATAATTCGTTGAAATTATTCATCTTATCCCATGAGAACGAGAAATGCGTCGTATTGGGGATAATATCGCGATTTGGCGATGTTATAAAGCGATATTAGATAGATTATCCCTTTGCCATATAAAATGCAGTTGAAAAGGGATAATCCAACGAAAACTGACTCGCAGGCCCCCCAACAGGCATTCCTTCGCGCAAAGTATAACTCCCAGCGGCGGTGAACGGAGACCGCCCCACAGCCACGACATTGAAGAGTTCGCCATCAACAGATATTCCGGTTTCCAAAACTTTGAAGTATCGATCTGGCGAACAATCGGAGTTCCATAAGATATCTTACGCCGCATTCTTGTGTAGTCGGGTGGGTTTAAGTTTGAAGTGCGACTTTGCACCAATTGTGCAATTCATCTGCATCCGCCCATTAGGAGCGATTCTCTGAGCTTATTCATAGTACTCAACGGAACAATCATAATTATCAATATCGACACTAACGCCGAATCTTTCATAAATTTTTTGATTTTGGTCTCTATTTGTCCTGTACACCATGTACAACATTGGATCATTTTCGGGATAATCAAAAATCATTTGGAAAACTCTAGGTCATCTCGCATGAATTCTATGCGATTAATGAGGGCTTCTCCTCCCTTTTCGAATAATGAAATCGCTCTTGGCATTATGTTCCTTGGAGATGGAGGCGCTGAGGCGCAGACTCAGCTTGTGCCGCCCAGACTGAGGGTCAGCTTGACCTCCGTGGCATCTCTGGCGACCCTCCGAAGCGCTTGGTACCAGGGAGAATCAGGGCCACCCAATTCATCGACGAATTGCTGCAGATTGATGAAATGAAGATGATCAAAATCCACCGGGCAGCCGGGGCCGCCGCCCTCGATCGCGTCCCATAAGGCATCAAGGTTGCGTCCGAAATTTGCCGGGAATCTGGGGTTTGTCGAATCAAGGTAACGTTGGAAGAATTCCTCAATCGTGTAAATTCCGGTGCAATCAATAAGGGCGGTACGTTGATAATCGTTCATGTCAAAATACTTTCCAACTGTCTAAATAAATGATGTTTAAAACTTACACCGACGCCATGGCCTTCTGGATGATCGCGGGGTCGATCGTGAAGAGTTCCTGGGCGCGCCCTACCCCGCGCAATGCGAAGCGGCCGACGCAGACCAGCTTCAAGCGGAATGCATCCGGGAGCGTCGCAGCATAGCGCTCCGAAATCAGGATCTCCTGGTCGACGGACCGGCACATAGAAGCGATACGGCTGACCTCGTTTACAGCGGGCCCGACCACCGTGAAGTCAAGTCGCGTGTCACTGCCGATATTGCCGAAGAACACTTCGCCAATATGCAGGCCGAGGTAGACATTGGTCGCGGGTTGTCCGGCTTCGACCCGTTGCCGGTTGAGAACGGTCAGTTTCTTGCGCAGGAGCGCCTGGGCCTTCAAGGCCGCTGTGGCTGCGTCGGCGGAATCGCCGTCGGTAAAGATCGCGAGCGTACCGTCACCGATCAGTTTCAGCACGTCGCCGCCCATCTCCTGGATCGACGATATTACGGCCTCTGCATAATCGTTGAGCATGGGAATGATGGCGTCGGGCGCGGCAGCGTCGGAAATGCGCGTGTAATCACGAAGATCCGAATACCAGAGCACGGCCTCGATTCGATCGGCGGCGCCACGATTGATGCGGCCGGCAAGCACCCGTTTGGCGGCGTCGTGGCCAAGGTAAACCTCTGCCAGCGTCCTGACGATTCGCGTCAGCGAAGCGCATTTCATCGCGAGTGCAAGACTGCTTACCAGCCTTCGCAGGGCGATGATGTCCGCATCGCTGAAACCCTCGGCGTGATCGGAGGCCCAGGACGAATAGAATCCATCCATTTCGCCGATGCTGCCCTGCTTCGAAAACGGCACGATCATTGCAAAATAGTCTGTGCAGCCCTCGTCTCGCATCGAGGCAAGTTGGCGAAACGATGGTGTTTCGTCGGCTGTCAGCCTGTGCCGCATTTCGACCTCGCCGATCTCCAGCAAATGATAGAAAGTCGATGCCTGCCAATTCTCGGCGCTCTCGCCGCTTTGCGACGAGCCATACTCGATGATGGTGCGCTCCAGTTCGCCCTCGCGCCGCCAGAGAAACACTCTCCCCTCATAGATCGGATGAAGCGTATCGACGAATGTATTGCCGCGTTCGAGCTTGATGCCCAATGCAACGCATCGATCGCAGAACCCGTTCATGAGATCGGTTTCGGTTGCACCGCAGATGCCTTGGGCATTGAGCCAGGTTTCGATTTCAACGATTTCGGCTTCGGTCACGGTTTCTTCACCCATGCTGCAACTGATAAAAGAGGTAGCACGACCTGCACATTTGACCAAGAATTCTCAGCGGCAAGTGCCCGTCGGCGCTTGGGATCGAGAAATCCACTGACTGTTGCGAAATGCTCCAAGTCATTCATAATACATGGAAAAAATCATTTATATCAGCATGTCATGGATGTGGAATAGTACTAAAGTCTCATTGACACAGGACCCGCAACTAAATACACGCATAACGTGGCATAATTTAGAGAATACAACGAATCCGAGTGTTGATAAATCTTGCTTGAATCAAAAAAGCAAGGCGATGGACGACTTTTGCTTTTCTTTTTAGCGAACCGAATTTACGGTTGGCAATATATTGCAATTTATTTCAGGCGGGTTGATTTTGAGTTCGGCATTTTCTCTTTGCGTTCATTCTTTCGCGTTGCTGTGTTCCAATGGTTGAGCGTGGCGGCGACACGGCGACCCTGACGCCGGACAAAGGTCTCGACTCACGTTATTTCAGCGAAGCGGTGCGCTGGGAAAACGACGTTGTTCGCACGGTTAAGCGGTCAAGGCGTGTTGCCTGGATCGTCGCTGGGTTCAGCGCCCTGCTCGCCGGCCTCGCTATGGCCTGCCTTGCCCTGCTCCTGCCGCTGAAAACCTTCGAGCCCTATGTTATCGAGGTCGACAAGACGACGGGCTTCATGGAGATCAAGCGGCCGCTCGCCGAGGGCGACCTGACGCAGTCGGAAGCAATCACCCGGATGAACGTGGTTCGCTACGTCAAGGCGCGCGAGACCTATGATCCTGCTTCCGTTCAGGACAATTTCGATCTGGCGCAACTCCTTTCGACCGGGGATGCGCAGCGGGATCTTCTCAACCTCTACGGCCCTTCCAGCCCAACCAACCCTGTCAATCGGTTTGGCCGCCAGACCCGTGTGCTTCCGACCATCAAGTCGATCCAGATACCCAACAACAAGACCGCCATCGTGCGTTTTTCCACCCAGCGCGTAGGTCAGGATACCGGGCCCGAAGAGCATTGGGTGGCGCTCATGCATTTCCGCTATTCGCGCGAACCGATGACCAATGAGTGGCGGTTCGACAATCCGCTCGGCTTTCAGATCCAGGACTACCGGCGCGATCAGGAAAGCGTGCCGGCATCGGAACAGGGGCATTGATCATGACGCTGTTTTCCGTTCGCCGATTGCAGTTGATTGCGCCGCTCGTTTGCGCCGGGGTTCTCGCCGCAAGCCCGGTCCTCGCCGAAATTGCGCCGAAGCGCGGTCAGGCCGATGCGCGCGTACGCACCGTCAACTACAATCCCGCCAATGTTGTCTCGGTCGACGCAACCCACGGCGTCTCGACGATGATCGTCCTCGGCGATACCGAGAAGATCGAAACTGTAGCGGTCGGTGACAGCCTGTCCTGGAAGATCGAGCCCAACAAGCGTGGCAACATCATCTTCCTGAAGCCGGTCGAGGCCAAGACGACGACGAACATGAACGTCGTCAGCGACAAGCATGTCTACACGTTCATCCTGCGGGCCCATGCTGAATCTGAAGGCGACCAGACATATCTGGTCAAGTTCCGCTATCCGGACGAGGAGGCGGATTCGCGACTGCTGGCGGAAGCGCAGCGCCTTGTCTCCGAACCCAACCGCGCCAATTTCCAGTTCGAGAATTCCAATACGAACTACCAGTTCCGCGGCGACGGCGAGTTGAAGCCGACCTACGCCTTCGACGATGGGGTGAAGACCTGGTTCAAGTTTGACGGCGACATTCCCTCGATCTTCATTGTCGAAGGCGGCAAACGGGAAATTTTGGCCAACTTCCGCCGCGAAGGCGAATATTTGGTCGTCGACAAGATCGCCAGGCAGTGGATGCTGCGGCGCGGCGATCTCGCGCTGTGCCTGTTCAACATGCAGAAGATCGGCGGCTCCGCCGTTGCGGCCAGGACCACCTCTTCCAATGAGCGGATGAGGTAGCGCCATGCCTGATCCCAATTATCATCAAAGCGTCGAACTAGAGGAAAGCGCGCAATCGCAACTGTCGGAGCCGAAGCGCGGCTTGAGCAAGGCTGCAATCGTCGTACTTTTTGGCATGGTTTCGATTCCCCTTCTGGCGATGCCCATCTGGTTGGCGCAGCCGAAGGCGCCGGACAATGTGGAATCGAATGAGAACGAGGAATTCCTGGCACCGCCAGCAAAAGTGCAGCTGAACGTGCCGCCGCCGGAGCCGGAAGCGCCGGCGGCAGCGCCGATACAGCCAACCGGAAACTCGGCGACGGACGCTGAACTCGAGCGGGCGAAGCAGGCCGCCGAGGAAGAGGCGCGCCGCCTCGCCGAAGAGCGCAAGGCACTCGAGGCCGAACGGCTGGCACGCGAATCCGAAAACGACCAGAAGAGATGGGAGCGCTACCGTTCGCCCATGGTGGTGACCGAGACCGGAGGCCAGGTCGACCCGCTGGCCCAGGCAGGCAAGACTCCGGAACAGGCGGAAAAGGAAAAGAGCGCCGCAACCTTCCAGGACGCCAACCCGAACAACCAGTTCCTCTCCGCCTTGGCCGCCAAGCCTGTGGAAGTCGCGACGGCTGAGCAGACCAAGCGCATCGACGCGCTGGTGCCGCAAGGCACGATGATCCGGGGTGTCCTCGAAACGGCGGTGCAGACCGACCTGCCCGGCATGGTGCGCGCAGTAACGACGGAGGACGTGTGGTCCTTCGATGGGCGCCGCGTGCTCATCCCCTCGGGTTCGCGCATGATCGGCGAATATAATGCGGGTGTTGCACAGGGCCAGACCCCGTGCCTTCATCGTATGGAACCGGTTGCTTCGTGCAGATGGCGTGTCACTCAATCTGGGCTCGATCGGGACCGACGAACTCGGCGTCTCGGGCTCGGCCGGTGCCGTTAACAACCATTATCTCAAACGCTTCGGCGCGGCGGGTGTGCTGAGTCTGATTAGCGCGGGTTCCCAAATTATGGCGGCAACCAGCATGCCGACTAACGATGTCGGATACACTATCAAATCGATCCCAGATCCGAGCGACCCGACTAAAAGTATTACGATACAAACGCCCACTACTAACAAGGTCGCGCTCAACGATATGGCCATGCAGGGCGCGGCGCTTGCGGTGCAGAATTTTACTCAACTGGCTCAGGAGGCCATTAAGAGCCAGATCAATATTCCGCCGACGATCAGTATCAATCAGGGCACACCGGTTGCGATCTTCGTGCGGCGCGATCTCGATTTTTCCGAACTTTATCCCGATCCCGTTCAGGAGAAGCTCAAGGAACTCAAACGTGGGCGAGGCTGGGATGGCAAATACTGACCGTATTCAAGTCAGGCTCGGAGGTGGTCTGCGATGAGTTACGCTGCCTCACTCTCCGATCTCATCGAACTCGCCTTCGCACCGCTGCGCGTGTTTCTGCAGTCTCCCGATGTCGTCGAAATCTGCATCAATGAACCGGGAATCGCCTTCGTCGAACGGGTAGGTCAGCCGGGCATGATGCGCTACGTCATGCCCGAGCTGACAGCGGAGCGGATGCGGTTCATGGCTGAGCGGGTTGCAGCTGCAAGCCACCAGTTCATCAACGAGGAAGAGCCGATTCTTTCGGCGTCCCTGCCCGATGGTGCGCGAGTCCAGGTGGTGCTGCCGCCGGCTGCACCAAAGGGCGGCGCTATCGTCATTCGCCGTCAGGTGACACGCCAGCTCGTCCTCGACGATTATGCGGCCTCAGGGGCACTTCGCTCGACCCTTGTCACCGACAGTGCCTATCAATTGACCGATGATGAAACGCTGCTTTGCGACCTGATCGCGCGCGGCAACATCGAGTCTTTCTTGCGCGAAGCCGTGTGCCGGCGCGTATCGATGCTGATTTCGGGTGGTACCGGTTCGGGCAAGACTACCTTTCTTAACGCGCTGATGCAGGAGATTCCGGATTACGAACGCCTGATCACGATTGAAGACACGCCGGAACTGACGCCGCCGCAGGAAAATCACGTCAGCCTTATTGCGACGCGCGGCAACCAGAACGTCGCCCGCGTCGATCCGCGCCATCTGGTTGAAGCATCGCTGCGCATGCGGCCGGACCGGCTGCTGCTTGGCGAAATCCGCGGCGGCGAGGCGATCGACTTCCTGCAGGCCATCAACACGGGCCACCCTGGTTCGCTATCGACGGTGCATGCGAATTCGCCGAGCGCCGCCTATACGCGTCTCGCATTGCTCGTCATGCAGGGCAGCGGCGGCGGGCTTGGCCTTACGAAGGTCGAGATCGTCGAGATGTTGCGGGCGACGGTTCCGCTCGTGGTCCAGCTTGGCCGGCGCGATGGGCGGCCGGGTGTCGTTACCGAAATCTTTTACGATCCGTTCGTGCGCTCCGGACGGCAAAGACCAGCTGCCTATAACGACTTTTCGAAAATGCAGGAGCCCGGCGTCGTTCCGCTGGGGCGCAAGCAATGAACCGGATTTGTCTCCTGCTGACGTCCTTCGCCGTGATGGCCGCCGGGTCGGTGGGCCTGGCGCCTGCTGAAGATGAGCCGGTCAAGGTGACTGTCATCGAGGATGCGGCGCCGGTCAATCCGCCCAGTGCGACGATTGCCGCGAAACCTGCCGGTTGCGATTTCAGCAAGGTGCCGGATGCAAAACAGGGCGAAATCATCATCCGCAAAATAGCGGACGAAGAAGCGTTCGACCTCGACTTCCTCCTCGCCATTGCAAGGCAGGAAAGCGGCTTTCGCATGAATGCCGTTTCGAGCGCGGGCGCCGTGGGCCTGATGCAACTGATGCCTGCCACGGCGAAGCGCTTCAGCGTCGATATCTGCGACCCGGAAGACAATGTCCGCGGAGCGGTACGGTACCTGCGCTTCCTGCAGAAGCGTTACCAGAATCCGCTTTACGTGCTCGCCGCCTATAATGCCGGTGAGGGCGCCGTAGACCAAAATCGCGGCATACCGCTCTATCCCGAAACCGTTCGCTATGTGTCGGCCATTCTTACCGATCTCTACGGGTGGAAATCGCTTGGAGTGCCAGCATCCGACGGCGAAAAGCGGACGGCGGGCAAGAAGAACGAGGGCCAACCTGCCAAGCCGGAGGAATGGACTCAAGGATTTGTATTACATGTGGAGTAGTCAGAATGTTTAATAGATTGCGCATTTCCGGGGCTGCATTGGCTCTGTCACTTACATTTTTTGCCGGCGAAGCCTTCGCACAGTCCAGCCTGCAGCCGGTATCGTCTGTTCTGCAGACGATGATCAACATTCTGACGGGGCCGATCGCGTCGATGCTGGCCATTCTTGCCGTCATAAGCTGCGGCTTCCTTGCCTGGACCGGCCGGTTTACCTGGGGCATTGCCGGCTCCGTCATCATGGGCATCGTCCTGGTTTTCGGATCGACACAGATCGTATCGTTCTTTCAGGGCGCATTAGGCCACTAGGACTGGGGCAGGATCGGCCCGTCCGATCGGAGACTTAAAGTGACGAGAGCAAGGTTGGATGTGCAGGTCCGCATCTTCGGTGTGGACAGGCGGCAGCGTGCTAGATCTGC
This sequence comes from Phyllobacterium pellucidum, assembly GCF_013327855.1. GTDB lineage: Bacteria > Pseudomonadota > Alphaproteobacteria > Rhizobiales > Rhizobiaceae > Phyllobacterium > Phyllobacterium pellucidum. The sequence goes on from NZ_JABUMX010000006.1 coordinate 16,051, forward strand.
ATTTGCGATTGCGGCCGGCTTCGCCGGAAAGGGTATGAGATGACTGAGGAAGCGCCGGACATGATCCCGTTGGTCAAGGCATTGACGCGCGCACCTACCCTGTTCGGCGTGCCGTATATGTATGCCATGTTCAATATGGTAGTGACGGCGGTCATCTTTCTGGCGACGAAGAGCCTGTTTACGCTCTTCCTCGTGCTCCCTATCCACAGTTTCGGCTATTTCCTGACACTGCGCGACGAGCAGATATTCAACATTTTGCGGGTCAAGGCCGCCAAGACACCGCCGCAGTCCACCACCCTCTGGGGTGTCAAAAGCTACGCGCCGGGAGATCCGACATGATGTCGCGCGCTGTCCGCAAGGAAATGCGCTACGGCGCCCAGGCGACGCGCGAACGCTCCGTCGCCGCCCACGTGCCCTATACGCGCCATGTGGACGATACCACCTTGCGCACCAAGGACGGACTGCTCCTGAGCGTGCTCAAGGTCGAGGGCTTCTGCTTCGAAACCGCCGATATGGCGCAGATCAACGGCAAGCTCGAAGGGCGCAACACCATCCTGCGCACGCTCGGCAACAGCCGGTATGCCGTCTATGGCCACATGATCCGGCGGCGACTCGAACCGAAGCTCGATGGCGAGTTTACCAACCCCTTCGCCGACGAATTGAACCGCCGCTATATGGCGCAGCTCGAGCAGCGGCGCATGTTCGTCAACGAGATGTACATCACCATCGTCCGGCGGCCGCTACGCGGCCAGGTGGGCATGATTGAAACCATCGCCAAGGGCATTTTCGCGCGCGGCGGCAAGGGCCAACCCAAGGGCGCGCGGCAGGGCGAAGCCGAGGAATTGCGCGAACTGCGCGATGCCGTCCTCGGTGTGCGCGAGGTCCTGCAAGATTATCAGGTCAAACTCCTCGGCATCCGCGAGACGGAACCTGGCGTTTTCTATTCCGAGCCTCTCGAATTCCTCGTCCAGATTTTGAACGGGATCGAGCCGGTCAAGATGCGTCTGCCACGCATGTCGCTCGACGGCGCCCTGGCGATGAAGCGCCTGCATTTCGGCCGCAATGCCGTTGAGTTCGTCGGCGCGACGCCGCCTGCAGATTCCCGCCTCGGTGCTATGCTGTCGGTGCGCGAGTATCCTTCCTATACGGGTCCCCTCCTCCTTGATGGCCTGTTGAAGGTGCCGCACGAATTCATCGTCAGCCAAAGTTTTTCCATCATCGACAAGCCGGTTGCACAAAACCAGATCGAGCGCGTTTCGCGCCAGATCGCCATGGCTGACGAAGCCGGCTCCATCATCGGCAACCAGCTTGTCGGCGCGCGAGACGAACTTTTGAGCTCGCGTTCCATCTATGGCGAGCACCATCTGTCGATTATGTGCCTCGGCAACGACAAGGCCGAACTCGACCGCTGCATTCGTTCGGTCGGCGCGACGCTCACGGACCAGTCCATCATCTGGTTGCGGGAAGATCTGAACTGCGAGGCGGCATTCTGGGCGCAGCTTCCGGGGAACTTCTCCTATCAGGCGCGCTCGGCGATGATCTCGTCGAAGAATTTTGCCGGGTTCCTTTCCTTGCATAATTTCCCCGGCGGCAAGCGCGACGGCAACCATTGGGGCAGCGCTATCTCGCTTCTGGAGACAACCAGCCAGAGCGCCTATTTCTTCAATTTCCACGTGCGTGACCTCGGCAATTTCACCATGGTCGGTCCGTCGGGATCGGGCAAGACCGTTGCCCTCTCTTTCCTGATGGCCCAGTCGCAGCGCATCAAGCCGGAACCCCGCTGCATCTTCTTCGACAAGGACCGCGGCGGCGAAATCTTCATCCGCGCGCTTGGCGGCACTTACGAGATACTGCAGCCGGGCGAGCCGACGGGGTTCAATCCCCTGCAGCTCAGCGATACCGGTCCCAATCGTGAATTCCTGTTCCAGCTGTTTTCGCTGATGCTGCGACGGCCCGACGGACAGCCCTTGCCGGCGAGCGAAGAAAGCGTCATCCGCTCGGCAATCGCCCAGATTCTTACGACGACCCCTGAGGGAAGATCATTGCCGGCCTTTGCCACCCTGCTGCGAGGACGTATTCGCGCCGGCGAGAACGATCTGCTGGCGCGCTTCGAAAAATGGCTGCGGCCGGACCAGGTCGGCTGGCTGTTCAACAATCCCGTCGATCGCTTCACCTGGTCTGATGTCGCGGGCTTCGACATGACCAAGATCCTCGACGATCCGCTGACCCGCAGCGCGGCGTTGATGTACATCTTCCACCGGCTCGACGAACTCCTCGACGGGACGCCGATCCAGATCTTCCTCGATGAAGGCTGGCGGCTTTTGGAGGACCCGGTGTTTGCGGCCTTCATCAGGGACAAGATGAAGACGATTCGAAAGTTCAACGGAATCATCGGCTTCGGCACGCAGAGCACATCGGATATCGTCAATTCGAACATCGCCCATACGCTGATCGAGCAGAGTGCGACGCATATTTTCTTCCCCAATCCACGCGCCGACCTCGAAAGTCATGCCGGTGGGCTCGGCCTCTCGGCGCGCGAAATGCAGTGGATCAAGTCGACGGATCCGGCAAGCCGCTGCTTTCTGATCAAGCACGGACAGGAATCGGTCATCGCCCGCCTGCGGCTGACTGAAATGGACGACCTCCTCAAGGTTCTTTCGGGACGGGCGGAGACAATACTGGAACTGAATGCCCTCAGGGAGAAGCTCGGCGACGATCCCAAGCAATGGTTGCCCGCCTTTTGCGGGCAAGGAGTAAAGGTGTGAGAGTAACTTGTGTATGCGTAATTCTGCTTGCCACATTGCTTGCTTCAGGCTGTGCGAGCCGGCAGAAATTGAAGACTCCGTGTGATTTGCCCGCATCCGCGCTGTCGTTCGGACCGGTCGATGACTGCGGGCCGCTGCTGCCGGTCAACCAAGCGCTGACGAATATCATCGTCCAGCAGCCACTATAGGACGGGCCGCATGGAGCCAAATTTCATTGCTGCCCTGTCATCCAACATTGATGCGCTCGGCAAGAGTTTCACGGCAACCACCTACGGCGTTCTCGCCGCCTATATGACGCCGGTGCTCAGCGGGCTGATGGTACTCTACCTCGTGTTCTGGGGCTTTCAGTTCTGGCAGGGGCGCGGCGACACGAATGTCGTTACGGCTGCCTTCCGCATGCTTCGGCTCGCGGTGATCTTTTTTCTTGCCACCAGCTGGGGGCCGTTCCAGGTTGCGGTCTATCAGGTTGTGACCATGGCGCCGCTTTTTGTCAGCAACAATGTGATGCTCAACAACATCGTCAATCCGGATACCGGCAAGGCGATGACAGTCGGCACGGTCGCAACCGATATTTCGACGATCTATTCGATTGCTGTCCGGGCATCGGTGAAGATCGAACGGGAAGCGACGGCGTCGCAAGCCGCCGCTCCGGAAGTTTTAGGGCCAGACGGCAAGCCCGTCCCGGGAGCCCAACCTGCCACGCCGGCGCGCAAGCCGCCGACGAACCCGCTCGAGACAGTGCTGACGACCTCATTGCAGTCGGCAATTGTCTGGATTTCCGCCGCGCTCTTCGTCGGCTATGCGATGTTCCTGATGCTGTTCGCCAAAATGGCGCTATGGGTCATGCTGGCGCTGGCACCGATCTTCATCATCCTGCTGATGTTCAAGATACCGTCGCGTTTCTTCTCGGGCTGGCTGACGGGGACGCTCCAGGCCATGCTGGTCCCGATCTTCCTCAGCACTTTCCTGAGCTTCTATATACTCGGCGTCCGCGCCAACATCATGGTGCTGTTCAAGGCAGTGAGCAATCCCGATACGCCGCTGATGATCAAGGACGTGGCGCCTTTTGTCCTGATCTGTTTTGCTGGCGTGTTTCTCATGGCGCAGATCGTGCCCTTTGCGGGGCGCATTGCGACAAGCACGCAGGAATGGATCAGCGATGCCTTCGGCAGCGATCGCGTCGTTCGCATTGTTACCAATATGGTGGGCGGTGGCCGGCGCGGCGGCGGTGGAATGGCCGGACCGGCTGGCGGCGGCTCGTATGGCTCGGGCGGTGGCCAGATGGCCGGTGGCTCGGCGGATACAAGCCTGCGTGACGTTCAGGACCGCAATGCCGCAATCAACCGGCAGACCAGGAATAGATAGCAGCCTCAATTGCCCTGCAAGACCGTATTGATCAGGGCCTTTTGCCGCCCGATGCAGTCGATCAGCCTAAAACTGCGCTCGATGGTGCGCCGCGCTGCAACGCGCAATGGCATGAATTTCTCCGGCGCCTTGAGAACGTCGAGGATCGTGCCGGCGAGTGCGTCGGTGTCGTAAAAGGGAACGAGCAGACCGTTCTGTCCCGAGCGGATCACCTCCTGGACGGGTGCTGTGTCGGAACCGATGATCAACGCGCCGCATGACATGGCTTCTATAACCGACCAGGAAAGGACGAAGGGGTAGGTCAGATAGATATGCGCCGCCGAGACCTGGTAGAGCTTGCGCAAAAGATCGTGCGAGATGGCGCCGGTAAAGACGATGCGGTCCGCCGGGATATCGTGCTCGGCCATGAGCTGATCTTTCCACGAACCGCCTCCCGGCGGAGGGGCGCCATAGCTGACGCCATCACCACCGACAAAGACGAAAATGGCATCAGGATTGCTGCGGATGACTTTTGCCGCCGCGGCGAGCGCCTGAGGAAATCCCCTGTAGGGCTCGAGATCACGCGAAACGAATGTGACGATGGGCGGATCGCCGGGTTTTAGCACGCGCCCATCTGGAAACTTCAGCGTCGCATTGCGGTCGGGACGAAATCGCTGCGTGTCGACGCCTTCATGGCACACGGCTATCCGCCGTTGGGCCGGCGCCGGATAAAGGCTCTTTTGCCAGCGGGTCGGACTCACCCCGCCATCGATCGCCTCAAGCGTGAGAAGCTGCGCCACATTGCGCAGCCGCAAGCGCTTTCGTGTATCGAGATCGGGAACGTCGTCAGGCGCAAACCCGACGTCAGCGCCTTCAGAGCGATAGAAGAATTCGCAATAGCCGATGGCTGGAACCTGCGGCAGAACATCCTTGACAAACATCATGCTACCCCAGCCGATGTGACCGATGACGATATCCGGCCGCTCGCCGTGGCGAACCATCGCGTCGAGGGTCTCCGCGACGCGATGGCCGATGCGGACATGGTGATCCGGGATGCCGAGGTGCCGCGCCATCTGGCTGTCAGCCCGGGGACCGGGCTCGACGCGATGCCGAATGACGCGGACCGATGGAATACGCCGGTCGACAGATTCACTGATCAGGCTGACATCGTGCCCAGTTTCGGCAAGGTGGGAGGCCAATGCCGCAAACTGCCCGAATCCACGACGATGAACGAATGCCACATGCATGACGTCAGAAACGGTCCCAAGAGGAACAGCGATGGTTGCCTGACGTTTGGTTGGGATCGCTCAAAGGCAAATCATAGTCCGTAACGCGTGGCATTGCCCCAAACCAGTTCGAGTCGATGCAAGGTTTGGAAGGCGATTTCCAGGTTGCGGAGGTCTTCTGCGTCCCGTGCGAGCAATCGGTTGTAGGTTCCGCCTGCGTTGCGCAGATCGGCACATAATTGCTCACCCTTTTCAGTCAGTCTGATACGCGCCGAGCGTTTGTCCCGCTGCGAAGCAACCCTGTCGATATAGCCCCCGTCAGCCAGCTGCTTCAAATAGTATGAGATATTGGAACCGACATAGTGGCCGCGGTCCAGGAGTTCTCCAACCGAAAGTTCGACATCCCCTATCGCCAAAAGAACCATCGCCTGGGCCGGCCCCACGTCTTCGATTCCGAGTTTCGTCATCTCATTGCGCAGCACGCCAGCAAAGCGACGATTGACGCGTTCTATCATGCGCGCCAGTTCGAAGTGTGTGACGACAACCGCATGGTTTGCGGGCTTCGCCTTCTTGTTGTCGGCTGATATTTCAGGGAAATCGGCGGCCGCGAAGCCGTCGATAGATGTTTCGACTTCCACTCCTTCGTGTAGAAGTTTTTGTATCATCCTTCTCTCCTAGTCAATTTTACTTCAAATTTTGAAGTAAGTTACAAGTATGTTTTCGGGTCTCCCTCGTTGATTTCCCCACCAAAAGAACTTTTTTCTGTCACATTCTCTGCAGTAATACTCTATAAGTCTATTGCATTAGACTGACGCCCCAGGGCTAACCAAAGGCTGTGTCATTTCCAAGGCAGATCACATATGACAGATACTCGTCAAATCAATCCAAATGGCAAGAGCCATGCTGGTAAAAAAGCGCTTTCGGCGGCGAACGCCGAGCCAAAAGCGCTGGTTTTGCGGGCCCGTAGGATATTCATGGCGGGCCTGCTTTATGCCGCTCTGCTCAGTGCCTGCATCAGCCTTTTGCAACTTACAGTACCCTTGTACATGCTACAGGTGCATGACAGGGTCCTGAACAGCCAGAGCAAGGACACGCTCGTCATGCTCACCATCCTGGCGGTGAGCGCTCTTATCGTTTTCGGTGTTCTTGAGTTCATTCGCGCCATGTCCTTCCAGGCGATGGGCAGCGCGCTTGTGCGCCGGCTGAACCTTCCGGTTCTATCGGCTGCGGTCGAGGCTTCGATCGACCAGGGCCTGCCGAAGGCGACGCAATCACTCCGTGATCTGACAGAATTGCGCAGCTTTTTGACCTCTTCGGCGGTCAGTGCGCCGCTTGATGCGGCCTGGTCGCCGATTTTCCTCGCTGCCCTTTTCCTTATGCACCCGGTCTACGGCATCATCGGCGTCATCGCTGTGATTGTCCTCGTCTGCTGCGGCGTCATCACCGATCTTATGACGCGCAGCCTCGTCAAGGATGCAAACCAGGCCAATATCGAAGCCATTTCGAAGATCGGCTCCACGCTCCGCCATGCCGAGGTGATTGAGGCCATGGGCATGTTGCCCGCCCTCGCCCGCCGCTGGCGTTCGCTGCAAATGAATGCGATTGGCCTGCTCGATCTCGGCGGCAGCCGCAGCCGTGCCATGGCGACAATCGCCCGCACCATGCGCTTCATGGTCCAGATCGCCGTGCTCGCCGCAGGTACGCTCCTCGCAATGGATCGCCAGATTACGCCGGGTGCGATGATTGCCGCCAGTATCCTCGTCGGAAGGTTGCTGCTCCCCTTCGACCATGTCGTCGATAACTGGCGCCTTTGGGTGCAGGCCGTCGGCAACTGGCAACGCATTCAGTCGCTGCTGTCGCAGAATCTTGCGGTGCGGCAGACGATGCCGACCCCGCGCCCCCACGGTGATCTTGTCATCGACAAGCTCGTCTATGCCGCGCCGGGTGTCGACGTGCCGATCATCAAGGGTATTTCATTCTCGCTTTCGCCGGGCGAAGTGCTCGGCATTGTCGGACCTTCGGCGGCCGGCAAGTCCACTCTGGCGCGCTTGCTCATCGGCATCGTGCGGCCGACCGCCGGCGGCGTCTTCCTTGACGGCAACAATGTTTATCTCTGGGAGCGCGGCTCCTTTGGCGAGATCGCCGGGTATCTGCCGCAATCGGTCGCGCTCCTTGAAGGAACGATTCGCGACAACATCGCCCGCATGACCGATAGCGAGCCGCAGCGCGTGCTTGAAGCGGCCCGCCTTGCCGACGTGCATGAGATGATCGGGCGTCTGCCGCTCGGCTATGACACGCCGGTCGGCGATGGCCGCCTGACGCTTTCGGGCGGACAGCGTCAACGCATCGGCCTTGCCCGTTGCCTTTATAACAATCCGCGGCTGATCGTTCTCGATGAACCAAACGCCAATCTCGATTCGGTCGGCGAGCGAGCGCTAATGCGGGCGATCGAACAAGCGCGTGACGATGGCGCCATCGTCATCATGATCGCGCATCGACCGACAATCATGCAGGTGGCCGACAAACTCCTGGTTCTTGAAAACGGCCGGATCACCCAGTTCGGGCCGCGTACGGATGTGGTCGCATCGATTACGCCGGTCAATTCGAAGATGGGGGCTGCCGGAGCATGATTGACAAGATCAAGAAGAATTTGCCGGTTCGCGCCGACGCTTCGCTTCCGATGAAAACCGTCGGCAGTCAACTCGCGGCGCACCGGCCGATCACCAGACCTGTCTGGTATACGGAACTCGAACATGATTCCGACCACCCGCCGCTGCGACGGCTGATTATCGCAGGGGTCCTGACCATTACCATAGCCTTCGGCGGCTTCTTCGGCTGGGCCTATTCGGCCGAACTCGGCAGTGCCGCGGTGGCCATTGGCAGCGTCATCGTCGATTCGAAGCGCAAGACGGTGAGCCATCTCGAGGGTGGCATTCTGGACCGCGTTCACGTCCAGGAAGGCGATGAGGTAAAAGTAGGCCAGCCGTTGATCAGGCTCGATGATACGCGCGCACGCTCGGATCTGCAGTCGCTGCAGAGCCGCCGCGTCGGTCTTATCGCCAAGCTTGCACGCCTGCGCGCCGAACAAGCCGGCAACACCGAAATTACGTTCCCCGCCAATTTCGGCGAGGTGGGCGATATATCCGCCGACAGCGCCAAGAAGGCCGAGCAGGTCTTCTTTACCAAGCGCCAGACGCAAAAAGAGAGCAAGATCGATATTCAGAAGAAGACGATCGAGCAATATACGGAACAGGCAAAGGCGCTCGACGTCCAGACCAGGGCGACCGATCGGCAGATCGAACTGATCGACGAACAGCGCAAGGCCATTGCAAGTCTGGTCGCCAAGGGATTTGCCCAGCGCTCGAAACTCATCGAGATCGACACGCGTCTCAGCGAGCTTGCGGGGGATCGCGGCGAGTATGCGGGTGACAAGGCCAAGGCGGAACAGGCCAAGGCCGGCGCAGAATTTGCGCTCACCGGCATAGAAAGCGACATGCAGGCGGAGATCGCCGGCGAAATAACCACGAGCCAGGTCGAACTCGCTGATGTCGAAGAACGCATCGTTGCGGCGAAGGATGTAATGCGCCGCGTAGAGATCAAGTCGCCTCAGGCAGGTATCGTTGCCAATATCCGATTGCGCACGCCTGGCGGCGTCGTCGCTGCCGGCGAGCCGCTCCTTGATATCGTGCCGGAAAACGAGCCGCTCGTCGTCGAGATGAAGATCGGCCCGCGCGATATCGATAGCGTGACGGTCGGCTCTCCGGCTCAAGTTCGGCTCACGGCCTACAACCAGCGTGCCCAGGCTCCACTGGACGGAAAAATCACCTATCTTGCCGCCGACCAGCTCGTCGACGAAAAGACGGACGCTGCCTACTTTGTCGCGCGCGCCGAAATCACGCCGCAATCGCTTGCGGCCAATCCGCAGGTGAAGCTCTATCCCGGCATGCCCGCCGAGGTCGTCATCGTCCACAAGTCGCGTAAGGCCATCGAGTACATAACCTCTCCGATTGCCGACAGCTTTAATAGGGCGTTCCGCGAGGACTAAGGGGCGATTTGCCCCTTATTTCCCTATGTTTCTAGATTACTTCAAATTTAGAAATAAAGTAGTTCCAATTAATATCCAGATCCAAAGTAGTATCTCGGAAAATATAAATTACTTTCACGAATTATTACATATCATAATACATCCGTGTAATAAATTGTTACTATGTGTTGCCACATTTATATTCCATGACTAGGTTGCATTTCGATTTGGTGCAGTGCACAATCGTTAAAGCATAAACGTCGGAACAGCTCCGACATTTTGTAAACTCAAAGCAGGACAGAAGGAGAAGCAGATGGCCACTTTAGAAGGCGGCGCCTACGACGACGTTTTGTTTGGCTCGCGTTTCGACGACTTCATCCGCGCCCATGGCGGTGATGATGTTGTCTTTGGCGGAAATGGTCATGACACGATTTTTGGTGATGAGGGGGACGATCTCCTGTTCGGCGACAAGGGCGATGATGCTCTGTTCGGCGGCGAGGGAACGGACGTTCTGTTCGGTGGAAATGGTGATGACGTCCTGAGCGGCGGCAACGGCGATGACGTTCTCTTCGGCGACAAGGGCGACGATGTCCTCCAGGGTGGAGCAGGCAACGATACGCTGTTTGGTGGTGCGGGGAGCGACGTTCTTCTCGGCGGCGCCGGAAATGACTTCATTGCAGGTGGCGCTGGCGATGACGTCCTTATCGGTGGTGCCGGTAACGACGTGTTCCAGTTCACCGGTGGTGGCGGCAACGATGTCGTGCTCGATTTTACCCCTGGGGAAGACATCCTCCAGATCTCCAGCGGTATCAACGGCCAGGACATCCATTCCGCAGACGACCTCGCGTCGCGCGTTACCCAGGTCGGCAACAATGTTGTCGTGGACCTCGGTCATGGCGATTCCGTCACGCTGGTCAACACCAGCTCGGAAGACGTGCAGGCTCATCCGGACAACTATTTCACCGTTCATTGATCGTGAAATCAAATTGCGCGCTCCGCTCCATGCGGGGCGCGTTCCTTCCGCTATGAATGAAAGGGCCGTGTATTGAACCTCGACCATTCGACGGACATTGAAGGCGATACTGAGAGTATTTATGTCTCCCGGCTCTGCACGGACATTGCTGTCCTGATCTGGGATCTGCCCGGCGCAATGCGGGCGTCAACCAAATGCGTGCTTGAATCGAAGGAACAGCCTGTTCCTCTGGTCAGCCTCAATATTCCTCTTGAAACCGGCGGGCACCGCGTCCTTTGGGCCATGCGCACCAAGGACGAACCGATTGGCCTGACGCTTTCCGCGGGTTCGCTTGGGCCGACAGAACAGACGCTGCTTTATCCGGCGGCCGAGCTGCCGCATCTCGACGTCGATCGGGCGGTTAACAACCTTTCGGCAGCGGGCCATATCAAGCTGCTCACAAATCTCCTTAGCACCTGGCGCAGCATGTTCCGGCTCTCGCAGAATCAGGTCTTTGCCAGCGTGGTGCGTGAAGTCGCGCTAGCGCTCGCCCCCGAGCCGCGCAAGGTTCGCGTTTGTGCGCAACCGCTCGAGGGCCAGCATCTGCTTGAGACGGCAATCGATCCCGAACTTGGCGACGTTACCTCGATCTATGCGATCGGCTCCAATTCAGTTTCAGCTTTGCCTTCGAAGTTTGTCATCGGCTCCCGCGTCCGCAAGGGCTGGCAACCATGCCACTTGCTCGTTGAGTCGGCGAAAACACTTCCGCAATCCTTCCATATCATTCTCACCGGCAAGAACGGCGTCGCCATTCGCGAGTTGACGGATCGGGAGGCTGCCCCCGGCGATTTCCAGAAGTGGTGGAGCAAGAACCAGGCACATCCCGAGCTCCGCGAGTTCCTCGTGCGCCAGCTTGCCCAAATTCCCGCTGCAGGCATTGCAACGGCGATCGACATGCAGATGCGCATGCCGCTGACAGCCAAGCAGATCGCCAAGTCGCAGACTCATCCCGCCGCTGAGATCGACCTTGCCCTTGCGCTCAATGGCGGCTTGCTCGTTGGCGGCTGGACGCATGATCCTTCCTCCATGCTTGCAGGTATCGAATATCTGACCGAAGAAGGCCGCATCCTTCCGCTCAAGCCTAATTTCTACAAGTTCGCAGGCAAGACCGAGGCGCGCGAAGACGGGTTGGGCGCGGATGTCACCGGGTTTGTCGCCTGGGTGCCGCAAACCTCCTCTGCGGGTCCGGTGCTGCAGCCGCGATTCCAGATGCGGCTGACTTCCGGGGCGACTGCACCGCTTATTCCGCCGCTGCAGCCATTCGAGCCCGCAGCGCAGCGCAACCGGATCCTGCGCGCCGTTCCGCCGCAGCATGCGCGCAGTGAAGTCTTCGAGAATATCCTGGCACCTGCCCTCACCGAGGTCGAGCGCAAGCTCGGCAAGACGGTTCGCATCGCCGATACGAAGGAGTTCGGCGTGATGCCGGCTGCCCCCCTCGTTTCGATCGTTGTACCGCTCTACCGTAACCTCGACTTCCTGCGTTTCCAGCTTTCCGCGATGGCGACCGATCCGTGGCTCGTTGCCAATGCGGAACTCATCTACGTTCTCGATTCGCCCGAAATCCAGGAGGATACGGAGCACCTTCTCGGCGGCCTGCATCTGCTCCACGGCCTGCCGATGAAGCTTGCGATCATGAACCGGAATGGCGGATATGCCCGCGCCTGCAATGCCGGCGCTAGCCTTGCAAGCGGCACCGTGCTCGTCATGCTGAATTCCGACGTCGTGCCAACCGAAGCAGGCTGGCTCGGGCCGCTGGTCGAGCCCTTGCTCGAAGAAAAGAAGCTCGGCGCCATCGGTCCGAAGCTGCTCTTCGAGGATGGTTCGCTGCAGCACGCCGGGCTCTATTTCGCCCCCGACCGGCGCAATGTCTGGCTCAACCACCATTTCCACAAGGGCATGCCCGGCCATTATGCGCCGGCACAGATCGCGCGCACTGTCCCGGCGGTGACGGGCGCCTGTCTTGTCACCCGCAAGGATATTTACGATCTCGTCGGCGGATTTACCGAGGACTATATCATCGGTGACTACGAAGACAGCGATCTGTGCATGAAGATCCGCCAGATCGGCTTCCAGATTGCCTATCAGCCGGCGGTTTCGCTTTACCATTTCGAGCGGCGCTCGATACGCCGCAGCCCGGACTACATGCGCGGGCTGGCCAGCCAGTACAATTCCTGGCTGCACACCAAGCGCTGGAACAAAGATATCACCGAATTGATGACGACTTACGTGGACGAGGCTGCGGACGAAACCGTGACCGACTTCGTCGCCGAGAAGTCGAAAAGGAGTGCAGCTTGAACGAGGTAATCGCACTGAAGCAGGCTCTGGCCGAGCGTCACCTCCCCTTCCACGAAGATCATGTCCGCTGGTTGACGGATGCCGTGTTGCGCAACCGCTTCCTGCCGCGCCCTGACCCTGACAGCATCTTTGTCGGCGATGGCGATTTCCAGGCTGTGGGCGCCGAGTTTCTTGGCCATTTCATTCGCATGGGCGGCCTACAGCCGCAAAGCCGCGTTCTCGACATCGGCTGCGGCATCGGCCGCATGGCGGTCCCGCTCACGCAATATCTTGACGGCGATAATGGAAGCTATTGCGGCATGGACCCCGTTGCCGGGGGCATCAACTGGTGCCAGCGGATGGTCAGCCCCGCCTACCCGAACTTCGAGTTCCGTCAGGTCGATATCGCCCACTCGCTCTATAATCCCAAGGGCGAGATCAACGGTCTTGAACTGAAGCTGCCTTACGACAGCCGCAAGTTCGATTTCATCATCATGACTTCGGTCGTCACCCATCTGCCCGACGAAGAAGTCACCGCCTATCTCCGCGAAGTCGAACGCGTGCTGGCTCCTGGCGGGCGCGTTTTCATGACTGCATTCGTGGTCGATCAGTCGGCGCAAGAAAACAGATCAAAGAAGCGTGACGCGCGTCTGGGGTTCCAGCGCTATGACGAAGGTCCATGCTGGTTCGTGCCGGAAATGCCGCCGCTTGCGGCGGTTGGCTTCGATGATGGCTTCCTTGATCGCGCATTGACCCGCGCCGGGCTTTCGATCGTTACGAAATCGCTTGGTCATTGGCGCGGCGTGCCCGCCGATCACTACCAGGACGTCTTCATCGCAGAATACAGGGAGGACGGCCGATGACGCGCGTTCTCGTTGCTGCCCACAACCATCCGGCCCTTCATCCGGGAGGGACCGAAATCTTTGCACACGATCTTTTTCGCGCCTACCAGAGGGCGGGCTGCGAGGCCCTGTTTCTCGGCGCCACCAACCAGATCCATCGTCAGGAGCGCCCGGGCACGAGCTTCCAGAGCATCGGCTCGAGTGGCGACGAGGTCCTGTTGTGGTCCGGCCATTTCGACCGGTTCTTCATGAGTCAGATCGACCTTTACGGCGTCGTTCCGGATATTGTTGAACTCTTGCAGGATTTCCGCCCCGATATCGTGCACCTGCATCACCTGTTGCTGCTCGGCGCAGAATTTCCGCACATCGTCCGCCGTACGCTGCCGGACTGCCGGATCGTCATGACCCTGCATGACTACTATCCGATCTGCCACCACGACGGTCTGATGGTCCGAACGAAGGAAAAGGAACTCTGCTACGGCGCAAGCCCCGACCGTTGCCATGCCTGTTTCAAGGATATTCCGCTTGATAAGTTCGTCCTGCGCGAGCGCCATCTGAAATCGCTCCTGAGCGTTGTCGATGGCTACGTCGCTCCGAGCGCCTTCCTCAGGCAGCGCTATGTCGAGTGGGGCCTGCCGGAAGAGAGGATCAGCCTTATTCCGAACGGCCAGCCCGAACGCCCGGCTCCGGCGCAGACTGACGCGCCTGCACGTCGCAAGCCGGTATTTGGATATTTCGGCAATCTGAACCCATGGAAGGGCGGCACGGTCCTGCTCGAAGCGGCCAAGCGGCTCATTGCCGAAGGTCTCGATTTCGAGGTGCGGGTTCACGGCGCCGCTCCCTTCCAGAGCGAACATTTCGTCGAGTCGATCGACAAGCTGTTCGCCGAAACCGCGCCGGTGGTGCAACGGCGGGGAGCCTACCGCCGCGACGACATTGCTGGCCTGATCCGTTCCGTGGATTGCATGGTCATGCCGTCGATCTGGTGGGAAAATGCGCCCCTGGTCATCCAGGAAGCCCAAGGCCAGAACTGCCCTGTCATTACCAGTAATATTGGCGGCATGGCCGAGATGATCGAGAACGGCGTCAACGGCCTGACTGTTCCGCCGAATGACCCGACGGCGCTGGCCGCCGCCATGCGGCGCATCGTGGAGGACCCGGATCTGCGCGAGATCCTGAGCCATGGGGCGCGTCACCCCGAAACCATAGACACGACAGCACTTCGCTATCTCGCACTCATCGAGAGCCTGCGTCCTGCGCGTGTCGCAGCCTAGAGGAGTACACCATGTCCATCGTGACAAAAGTGGCGCCGCAGGCTCCAGCGCAAGCTCAAGCCGCGCCAAGCGCCACGCCTGAACAGGATAATAGCCAGCAGGGCATCAAGGGCCGTGTCGACGCAATCGACAACAGCAGGCTCTTTGGCTGGGCCTTCGATCCGGCAACGCCCGCCAATCGCCTGACCATCCGCGTGCTTTTGGACGGCAAACCGATCGCCGAGGCCGTCGCCGACCGCGACCGGCCGGACTTGAAGCGCAACGGCATCGGCGATGGCCTTCACGCCTTCGACGTGATGTTGCCGGAATTCGCGGTACGGCGCGCCGGCGAACTTAGCGTTGTCGCCCTTACGACTGCCGGCAAGCAGCATCCGCTGCGCGTGCCGCGCCCCGATGAACAGGCCGCGGAAGCGTTGATTGCGGCGCCGATGGCACGGATCCTCGACAAGCTCGACGTGCTGATGGCATCGCAGCGCCAGCTTCAGGTCAACCAGCGCTCGATCCAGCGCCACGCGACGACGGTCATCGACGGTGCCGGTAACAGCCCGACGGTCGATCTCGTTGATATCAGCGGTTCAATTGAGACGCTGCGCGGCGATATCAACCAGCGCCTGACCGAACTCGACGTTCACCTCATGCGTATGGACGGTGTGGTTGCTGGCCTCGAGACTCGCATCGAGTCGCTGCAGAAGCGTTCGGGCGGCGAGGCCAAACCGTTGCTTCTGCTGCTGTTCACTCTGGTTGGCATCGCGGCCGGCGCCGCCGTCGCGATGTTCGCCTTTTCTTGAGATCATGGAGTAGCAAGTGCTTCCCGACGAAAAAGAACATACGCCGGCGTCCCGATCCGGCAAAGCGCCCGAACGTCACCCGATGGTGATGGAAGGCGAGATGGTGGTCGGATGCCCTATTGATGACACGCTCATTCTCGTTCTCGGCATTGGTGGTCTGACCTCCGAACAGGTCACGGTATTCCTGAACGGTGATCCGGCGATGAGCCTGAAAGTGCCGCTTGTCAGCTGGCACCTGAAGGAGCCCTCGCCTGCCGGTACCCATGGCTTCGTCGCCATCGTGCCGACGAATATCCTACGCCGCCGATCGCTGAAGACCGTGCTCTTCCAGCACAAGGCGCAGGCGACACGCTATGCCTTCGCAGGGCGCGCCGCCGCCATCGGCGACCTCGTCGCCATGGTGACCGACCTTGCGGGCGCTGATCTGCCCGTCGTTATCGACGGCCTTGTGGAAGGCCTCATATCCGGCCCGATTGGCCGCAAGAAACTTTCGGCGATCACCGCGCTGCTGCAGGCAGGCGCGCGCTCGGATGGCTGTGTCGAACTTATCGGCGGCAGCGATGAAGGTGAAATCTTCGTCCAGGGATGGGCGCAGGACCTTACGCCTTCGGTGACCCGTCTCCTGATCAGCGGCAAAACCCCTTCGATCGCCGAATGCTCGATCAGTGTTTTCGCCCGCCCGGATCTTCAGGACCAGGCATCGGGATTTGCGGGTCTGCTCCTTGCCAGCGAAGCGGTCGAGCCGAATGATATCGAGCGGTTGCTGTTCCGCGGACGTCGCGGATGGCGCTTCACCGAAGTTTATGACCGCCGTGTCATCGCCGGCAACCGCGAGACGCCCGGCCACGTCCGGGCAATCCTGCCGCGTGTTCGCAGTTCGACGGAGATCCTCCTGCGTATGCGCTCCGCCGCCAACCGCTTTGACGGCGCCGAGACGGTTTCGAGCCTGCCATTTCCCGTGCGCATGGGCATCGACAATGCCTACCGCGTTGAGGGAAGCGGCCTTTTGATCGCGGGCTGGCTGCTTGATCCTGACAGTCACGTCGAAGCCGTCAAGTTGCGGCGGCATCGCGGCGAAGCGCAGCTCGACGGCAACTGGACGCGCATCGACCGACCTGACGTTACGCGCGGCTTCGACAACCAGCCGCCGTTCAATGCAGGCCTCAACCCGAACCGGCATGCGCACGGCTTTGTTGCATTTGCACCGGAGCTCGAGGGCGACAGCACGGCGCCGTTCTATCTCGAACTCACCTTGAGCGATACGCGCCGTGCCTTCATGCCGCTGACGCCGACCCGCATCACCTCGCGCGATGCCGTTGTCCGGCAGATCCGTGCTATCGATCCAAATGCCTGGGCGCTGCGTCATATCGTCGATCAGCAGCTCGTACCTCTGCTGCGCGTCGTCAGCCGCCCGGCACCCGAAATCTTCGGTGTTGTCGATGTCGGCGCCTTCGAGGAAGCCGAAGGACCGGCCATTGTCATCGGCGTCGACGAACGCGTTGAGGAAATCGCACCGCTCCTGACGCTTCTTGCGCTCGACCCTGAAACGCGCCGCGCGCCCATCGTTATTGCCGCTGCAGCGGAACTGATCGACCGTATCGGCGTCCATGTGCGCCGGCTGGCCAATTTCTACGGCTTGCGCCTGCGGCTCGTATCGGCGAGCGGTTCGGAAGACCTTTACGATGCGCTCGAAGTCGGCGCACGCGCCGTTTCCACCGAGACCGTGGTGTTCCTCGCCGCGTCGCTGTTGCCGCGCAACAATGGCTGGTTCCACAAGCTGCTTGCGGCCTATCATGACCGCGAGGCCTGCGTGCTGTCACCGACCCTTGCCTATGAGGATGATTCCATCCGCTGGGCAGGCACATGGGTTGCCGGCTCACAGTCCGACCGGGCGCTCATCAGCCGCTATGCCGGCTACCCGATCGATGCCGTCACCGGCATGGGTACGACGGAAGTAGCCACGGCCACCTTCGAATGCT
The DNA here is from genome assembly GCF_013327855.1 of Phyllobacterium pellucidum. Lineage (GTDB taxonomy): Bacteria > Pseudomonadota > Alphaproteobacteria > Rhizobiales > Rhizobiaceae > Phyllobacterium > Phyllobacterium pellucidum. The sequence continues at coordinate 33,579 of NZ_JABUMX010000006.1, forward strand.
GCGTTCTGCCGAGGGACGCTCTTTTTTCCGTGGGTGGCTTCACCCGCGGCTATCTCGGCACGCATGAGAAGGGCCTCGATCTCGGCCTCAAACTCAAGCAGTCCGGCCTCAGGTCCTATTGGCTGCCTTCGGCGCAGATGCTCGGAACGGACGACATATCCGTCTCCGACAAGGCTTCGACGATTGCCTTGATCGAGCGCATCGACCGCCAGGTATTCGATTCCCGTTGGGCTAAGATTCTAACGAAAGATGGCATGCCATCGGAGGTCAAATAGATGACTGAACAACTTCGGGTACTCGTGGTCTCGCACGCACACCCGAGCATTTCCCTGGGTGGCGCAGAAATCGCCTCCTATAATCTTCACAAGGGTCTGAATACGCTCCCGGGCGTCCAGTCCGTCTATCTCGCGCGCGCCGGCCATCCGATCCCGCGCCATGGAACGACGGCCTTGATGAGCTTGCGGCGCAGCAGCGACGAGATCCTGTTTCACGCGGACGAGTACGATCACTTCTATCTTTCCAACAACAATACGGACGAGATTCGCCGCGATCTCCTGCGCTTCGTTGGCGACCTCAATCCCCATGTGGTGCACTTCCACCATGTCCTTGGTCTTGGACTTGAGGCGCTTTACGCAATTCGCGAGGCGCTGCCCGATACGGCGATCCTCGTCACGTTCCATGAGTTCCTGTCGATCTGCCACAATCACGGGCAGATGGTGAAGGCGGGATCGGCCAAGCTTTGCAACGAGGCCTCCCCCATTGATTGCCACGGCTGCTTCCCCGACATTCCGCCGGCGCGCTTCCTCAAGCGTGAGCGCTTCGTCCGCGGCATGCTCGAACTCGCCGACGGGTTCGTTTCCCCAAGCATGTTCCTTGCGCGCAAATATGCCGAATGGGGCCTTGATCCCGAAAAACTCAGCGTGATCGAAAACGGCATCTTCATTGATGGTGTTACGCCGCCACGCGAACTGACCGGACCAAAGCCCCGGCGCGGCCGCTTCGCCTATTTCGGCCAGATGACGCCGTTCAAGGGCGTCGATGTGCTGATCGACGCGGTCTCGCGTGTTCCTGAAGATGTCTGGGGCGAGGATTCGCGCCTGATGATTTTCGGCGGCAATCTCGAAAAGCAGCCGCGCGACTTCCAGGATCGCATGGAAAAGCTCATCGAGGACGCAGGATCGCGCGTGCGTTTCTACGGTGCCTACCAGAATTCAGAAATGCCGCGCCTAATGCAGTCGGTCGACTGGGTGGTCATGCCTTCCGTGTGGTGGGAAAACTCCCCCATCGTCATTCAGGAGGCGCTCCATCATCGCCGGCCGATCATCTGCTCCAATATCGGCGGCATGGCCGAAAAGGTCCGCGACGGCGAGGATGGTCTGCATTTCCGCGTCCGCAGCGCCGAAGACCTTGCCGACCGCTTCACCGAGGTTCTCAGCGACCAGACGATCTGGGAGCGCCTGCACCAAACTATCCGCCAACCGACCAACCACATTGAGTGTGCCGAGGCGCACCTGGAACTCTATGAACGACTACTGAAATCGACACGCAACCAACCGATAAATGTCACGACAAATGCGGACATCGTTCTCTCGCAAGCGAGTTGACGCTGAAACACCGTTAAGTCCGAAAGCCAAACGGAGGTAATTTCTATGGCACGCGTACTCGTAATGATCCCCTCAGGCGAAGTGTACGATCACGACAGTGTTCGCTGGTACAACTACAAGGATGTTCAGCGCAGCATCAACCACTATCACAATATTGGCGATGCTTTCGTATTCGACTCGTCGCTTAAGCTGATGAATTACGACAAGCTCGGCGTACTGCCGATTGCTGAACCCAAGATGGAAGACATCGACCGCCTTCGGGAGGAATATGACTACGTCTTCCTGCGCGGCTCCAACTACGTCCATCAGTCGATGGGCTGGAGCCAGACCATCCCGGTTCTGAAGCGTCTCGGCCTGCCGGTCATCGCCTTCGGCATCGGCGCGCAGGCTCCGGTCAAGGGCAAGCTCGAGCTTTCCGAGGAAACCAAGACCGTCCTCCACATGATGGCCGATTCCACCGCGTCTATCGGCGTGCGCGGCGCCTATTCGGCGCAGGTGCTCTGGGACATCGGAATCCGCAATGTTCGCATCGTCGGCTGCCCCACGGCGTTCCGCCGCAACGATCCCGAAATGCGCATCAAGTTGCCGGCGCTCGATGATGTCCAGAACATCGGCATCACCATGCGCCGCGAAGTGTCGCCGACCTATGCGCAGGATATCAAGCGCTACCTGACGTTCCATCGTGACCTCGTCAAGGAACTTGCCGGACGCTTCGACGCTGTGCTGATGTCGCAGGGCGAAGTCGAGGAAAAGAAGCTCGTCTTCGGCACGGAAGAGCAGAAAGAGGAAGCCATCGCAGCGTTGAAGGCCAACAAGTGGGTCTCTGACTGGTTCCTCGACGAGACTGTCGAAAAACTCTATCGCGAGCGCATGTTCTATTCGGACGTGGTTGCCGACTATGAGGATCTCGTTCAGTCGAAGGATCTCGTGCTCGGCTACCGCCTGCACGGCAACCTGATGGCCTTGTCGAACGGCACCCCGTCGATCTACTTCACCTATGACAGCCGTACGGTTGAGTTCGCCGAGACCTACCAGATTCCAAGCTTCGACGTCTTCAGCAACAAGGAATTCAAGCTCGAGGACTATTGGGATCAGTCGCTCTTCGACAAGTACAATCGCGCCTGGTACCAGACCTATGGTGAAATGCATCGCTTCCTCACCGAAAACGGTGTCGACCACAAGATGACCGACACGAGCAAGCGCATTAAAGAACCTGTCCGCAAGGTTGCCTGATGCGCAATTGCTTCGCCATAGCCGCCGCCGCACTCGTGCTGGCGGTGGCTGGGCCTGCTCTTGGCCAGGAGACGCCGAGCGCCACGCTCGGCGTTTCCGGCCCGGAGGAAATGGTATTCGATTGGGCAAAGCAGGCCTGCGTCAAGTCGCACGTGCCCGATGCGCCGGCACGTGCCTTTCGCGACTCTGAGGGCAAGGTCCACCTGATCGCCAGCCACAATGACAATCGCCGCTTCAGCGGCCCCGATCTCAATCACTTGCAGCCCGAATGTGCGGTCATCTACCAGGCGAAGAAATCCAATGTCCTCGGCCAGTATGACGATATGGGCTGGATCAGCGGTGTGTGGACCGGCGATGGCAAGACCGTCTATGCGCTGGCCCATATGGAACTGCGCGGCAATCGCGCCCCTGGTCTTTGCAGCAACAAATCCTATAGTTCCTGCCTGTTGAATACGGTCACCGCCCTGGTGTCGCGCGATGGCGGCAAGAACTTTGCACCGGAAACTGGCTCAGGTGCCGGCCCGATGGTTGCGAACCTCCCCTACCCTTTCCCGAACGATCGCAAGGCACGCGTCGGCTATGCCAATCCGACAAATATAATCCAGCGCGACGGCTGGTATTACGCCATGGTCTTCGCGGATGGCTATCGCGACCAGAAGCGCGGCAACTGCGTGTTGCGCACGCGCGACCTTGGCGATCCGTCTTCTTGGCGCGCCTGGGACGGCAAGGAATTCTCGGTTCAATTCATCGATCCGTTCCGCCAGCAGACGGCAAACGCGAAGGATCATGTCTGTGCGCCCGTATCTACAAATAAAATCGGCCGCATGATCGGCTCGATATCCGAACATCGCGGCAGCGGTGAAGTCATTGCCGTCTTCGGCGACCGGCGCACCGAGGACGGCAAGACCGCCTCCGGAATCTATGCATCGACCTCAAGGGATCTGGTGAACTGGTCGGAGCCAAGGCTCATTTTTGAAGCGCCGCTGCTGTGGGAGAAGAGTTGCGGGGCCGATGGCAGGGTGTTCTACCCTGCCTTGCTCGACCCCAACGCCAACGCACCGTCTTTCCAGGATACCGGGGACAATGCCTTCATCTATTTCACACGCTATCGGCTGACCGGATGCAAGGTCACCTGGGACAGGGACCTCGTGCGCGTGCCGGTCACGATTTCAATGGGAGGAACAGCGAAGGGACAGGGAGGAGGAACGGCGCAGTAATCGATTGGCAGACCTGTCTATCCCCAAACCTTTCTCAATCCTTCAGGAGTACTTCCCATGACTGTTCTTGTTACCGGTGGCGCAGGCTACATCGGCAGCCACATGACGCTGGCGCTCAAGGATGCCGGCCGTTCCGTTGTGGTTCTCGACGATCTCAGCTGCGGTTTTCCATGGCTGGTGCCAAGCGACATACCGCTGGTGCGCGGCGATATCGGCGATCAGGCATTGGTTCGCGATGTCATTCGCAGCTATGGAATCACGGCGATCCTGCATTTTGCCGGGTCGATCGTCGTGCCCGATTCGGTGCGTGATCCGCTCTTCTACTATCGCAACAATACGGTTCAGTCCCGCAACCTGATCGAGACCGCCATAGGTGAAGGGATCAAGAACTTCATCTTCTCTTCCACAGCTGCGATATATGGCGAGCCCGAGACGACGCCGATCACGGAAGATATGCCGCACCAGCCGATCTCGCCCTATGGCACATCCAAGCTGATGACCGAATGGATGTTGCGCGATGCAGCCGCCGCTTATCCTGATTTCAACTATGTCGCCCTGCGCTATTTCAATGTTGCCGGGGCTGATCCGCAATTGCGGTCCGGTCAATCGTTTCCGCGGGCCACGCACCTCATCAAAATCGCGAGCCAGGCCGCAACGGGCGAACGCTCGCATATGGAAGTCTACGGAACGGATTATCCGACCCCGGATGGGACTTGTGTACGCGACTATATCCATGTCAGCGATCTCGCACAGGCTCATCTATGCGCCCTCAACTATCTCGAGGATGGCGGGCGCAGCACGGCCGCCAATTGCGGTTACGGCTATGGCTACTCAGTGCTCGAGATCATCGATGCGGTGAAGCGCGTTTCCGGCGTGGATTTTGCGGTCAAACTCGCGGCGCGCCGAGTGGGCGATCCGGCAATCCTGGTGGCGGGCAACGAGCGGATGCGCAGCCTGCTCGGCTTCGCCCCAAAACGCGACGATCTCGATCTGATCGTCGGCGACGCGCTTGCATGGGAACGGCAACTGCAGGCGCGGGAAGCCAAACAGCGTGAAAAGACCCTCGCCAACGTCTAGACGAGTGTCCATGGAGGCCTGGGCGGCTGACGATCACGCTTTTATCATTGAACCCCATGCGGCGAACCGGTTAAGCAGGAGGGTGGTCTGACGCCACCCCGCACCGATCGCCATGGGGAGCAGCCGGACCGTAAAGGGGGGCTGTGTTGCATGATTGAGCCGCGCAAGGGGACTGGACAGCCGACGATTGCCGACGTCGCCGAACTCGCAGGCGTTTCGCGTGCAATCGCATCGCGCGCGCTTTCGAGCGAGCCGAGGCCGGTCTCGGCCGACAAGCGCGAACGTGTGCTGAAGGCGGCCCAGACGCTCGGCTACAAGCCGAACCTCCTCGCACGAAGCCTGACGACGAAGACGGTCAATCTCGTTGCCGTGGTGGTCAATCATATTCACGACCTTTCGGATCTCGACCTGTTCGATCTCCTGATCAGCGAGATCCAGTCCATCGGCAAGCAGGTGATCTTCGTTCGAGTCGGGTCCTCGCAAGGGATCGAGGAGTTCCTGCGCAACGGGATTGCCTATCACGTCGACGCTGCGCTGGTTTTCTCCGACTTTGCCGACGCCGCCACCGTGCGCAAGATGTTTCGCAATGACAGCGTGCTGATGCTGAACGGCATGCGCGACGCCGCCGCGCCCGCCATTATTCCCGACGAATTGACCGGAATCACGGCCGCAGTTGCGGATGCTGCCGGCAAAGGTGTTCGCACCGCTCTTCTCGTGACAGGGCGTGCGGCATCGGCCGTCGAGCAGGCACGGGTCGCACACTACAGGTCGGAACTTCAACGCAACGAAATTGCGCTCGCCGGCGAGTTGCGCGGGGACTATTCCTACCAGAGCGGCCGACGCCTTGCGGTGTCACCCGACTGGAAGGAGGTGGACGCGGTATTCTGCACTTCGGATGCTATGGCCATGGGCGTGCTCGATGTTCACAGAGACGGGGTCCTGCAGACGCGTCCCAAAGCCTTTCGGCTCTACGGCTTCGACGACGTGACTTTGGCCGAGTATGAGGCCTATCCGATTTCATCCATAGGCTATGACAAGTCGATCTATATCAAGGAGATTCTGCGGTTCCTCACGCACCCGAAGGAGTTTCGGTCGGGCGGAACTCTGGTGCGGGTTCCGACCTATTTCGTTGCGCGCGACAGTTCCTGAACGAAAAGAATTGGGCCGGCAAGCCGGCCCATACCTGTCTTTACCAGAGCGGATTCAGCGTCGGCGGGTTGGCCTTTTCGCCCCACCATTTCTTGTAGTTGGCCTCATATGCGCCGGACTGGATGTAGTCCGAAACGAACATGTCGAGCCAGCGTACAAATTCCGGGTCGCCCTTGGCGACGGCAATGCCGATCGGGTCGTTGGAAAAGAGGCCCGGAAGGGTAACGAGGTTGTCGTTTTTGGTCGCGAGGTAATCGAGGAGCGAAGAATCCTCGATCGCTGCATCGGCACGCTTCTGCTGGAGCAGAAGGACGCCATCCGGCGAGAAATTATCAGTATAGACCAGCTCAGCATCCGGAACGGCTTTTTTCAGGAAGCTTTCGCCGGTCGTTCCGCGGCCGACGACGACCTTCTTTCCGGCGAGGTCCTTAAGCGAAGCAATGCCAGCGTCCTTCTGAACGATCACGCGCAGGCCGGCGCGATTATAGGGAATGGAGAAGTTGACCGTCTTTGCCCGCTCAAGCGTCGCGGACGTATTGGCGACAACGATGTCGAGCTGGCCGGACACGAGCATGGAAATGCGCGCATCGCCGGAGACGTCGGTGAATTCGACCGGCACGCCAAGCTTCGCAGCAAGTTGCGTCGCAACATCGACGTCATATCCGACTGGATTGTTCTTGTCGTCGCGGAAGCCGATCGGCTCGCCGCCGAGCGAAACGCCGATGCGCACCGTACCGCGGTCGCGTATCTCTTCGAGCTTGCCGGCCTGTGCGGCACCGGTAAATGCCACTGCCGCGGTCAGAGCAACGGCGGCAATCCTTGCAATCATGGTTTTCATGCATTTCCCCTTTGTGTTGTGGGCCGTGGATCGTATTGCCTCGCAATCCGCAGCTCAGGTTTCGATAATTGTGGCTCCCAGAACCAATATTTGATCTCTCCCGGGCAGCGGAAACTTGCGACGTCATGATTGCCCGCCGCATCGATTGCATGAACGACGACCCCGGCCAGGAAACCGGTGTCAAGTTCGGCAAGATCGTCGATCGCCATATCGACCGCTTCTCGCAATGAGTAGCCGAAGCGAAGGGCAAGCACGATGCTGCGCGCGGTGCCGCAGCGTATCGTCATTTCGCCGGTGTGGGTGCAGGCGGCAGCGCCATAGCGGCTATCGGCATAGAACCCTGCGCCGGCAATTGGCGAATCGCCGAGGCGGCCCGGGTATTTCCAGGCCCAACCCGAAGTCGAGGTGGCGGCATGGATGCCACTTGCCATATCCTTCGACAGGAACACCGTGGTGTCGCGCACCCGTTCCGGGTCGGTGATGGCGCGGCTGAGGGGGGCGAGCGCTATGTCGGGGAACGCCGCCAACTGTGCGGGAGAAAGCTCCTTTTCGAGCCTTTGCCACCAGACACGTTTACTGTCGTCGAAAAGAACGTCGTCGAGCGGAAATCCGATCTCGGTTGCAAAGCGTCGGGCGCCGTCGCCGGTCAGCATCACATGCGGCAGCCGCCGCATGACTTCGCGGGCGAGCGCGGCCACGGGCAATGTGTCCGGCACGGCACCGACCGCGCCGACATCGCGCGTCGTGCCGTCCATGACGCCTGCGTCGAGTTCCATCTTGCCGAGCATGTTCGGCCAGCCGCCATAGCCGACGCTGCGCACCTTGACCTCGCGCTCCACCTCGGTGATACCGGCGACCATTGCATCGATGCCGTGGGCATTCTGCTGCAAGAGCTCGACGGATTTTTCGAAACCGGGCCAGGCCTCGGAATTTGCGATGAGGATCATGTTCTATTCTTTGCGCATTTTGGAGAGGAACTGGGCGATACGGGCATTGGCCATTCCGCCATCGCCGGCAAAAAAGCGGTCCGTCGGCAGGTCGACCACCAGGCGGCCCTTGTCGAGAAAGACGATGCGCGAGGAAATCGTCCGCGCGAATTCGATCTCATGGGTAACGAACACCATCGTTGTGCCCGTACGCGCAAGCTGCGCGAGAATATTGAGCACCTCGGCGGTCATCTCGGGGTCGAGCGCACTGGTGATTTCGTCCAGCAGCAGATAGCGCGGCTTCATCGCCAGAGCGCGACAAATTCCGACACGCTGACGCTGCCCCCCTGAAAGCTGGGCCGGATAGGCGTCGGCGCGCGCCCCGAGCCCAACAGAATCAAGCAAGGCGCGGGCCTCGGACTCGGCCTGCGCGCGAGGAATCCTGAGCACCTGGATCGGGGCAAGCGTGACGTTTTCGACCGCGGTCATATGCGGGTAAAGGTTGAAGAGCTGGAACACGGTTGCCGAGCGCTTGCGCGCCTCGGCAAGGTCTTTCGGGTTCGAAACATCGAAATCGTCGATGGTGATGAGCCCGCCGTCCAGCCGTTCGAGCCCGTTCATGCAGCGGATCAGCGTGGACTTTCCCGACCCGCTGGAGCCGAGAATAGAGACGACCTCGCCAACGTTGACGTCAAGATCGATTCCGTCGAGGACCACGGCGGAGCCGAAGGATTTTTGTACGCCGCGGGCGCGGATCATCTCACAGACCTTTCCATGCAGTGTGAGCGCGCAGGCGCCGCTCCAACCGTGCGCCCCCAAGAGCGATGAGCTTGGCGGCGATGTAGTAGAGACCGCCGACAACGGTCCAGACGATGAATGGCTTCAATGTACGCAGATTAAGAATGTTGCCGATCTTGGTGAGATCGACGACGCCGATGACGGAGATCAACGATGTCACCTGGAGCTGGTTCACGAGGAGTCCCGTCAGGGGCCCAATGGCAAAGGCCATCGCCTGCGGCGCAACGACGTGGCGCAATATTTGCCAGCGCGACAGGCCGAAAACCCGCGCGGATTCGATCTGGTCGCGGCCGATAGACTCGATCGCCGCAACGGCTATCACGTAAATGAACGCAGCCGTGTTGCCCGATAGCGTAATAACAGCGGCCTCGACCGGCGTAACATTAATCTTCAACAGTGCGGGCAGGCCGAAAAATACAAGAAACAGCTGGACCAGAACCGGCGAGTTTTTAAGAAGCTCCGCGAGAAATGTAATAAGCGGCGTAAGCAGAGGAACGCGATAAAAGCGCATGACCGCCCATATCGTGCCGATCAGGAATCCGATGAGCGTCGTTACAAGAAAGAGCGCCACCGAGACGCCGAGCCCCTGCGCAAGCAATATGAGGTCATAGGAGGTGAAGCTCGTATACCGCATCAGGCGACGTCCGGCATGCGGTCGCGATTGAGGCGCCGATGCAGCGCGCCTATCGCGAGCGAGATAAGATAGGTCAAGCTTGCATAGACGATCAGGAGCACAGCATAGACCTCGAACGGGCGAAACGTATCGGAGGCCACGATCTTCGCCGAACCGGTCAATTCATTGAGGGTGATGGTCGAAAGGATCGACGAGGTCAGCACCAGATTGATGAAGACTGAACCGAGCGGCCTTATCGATGTGCGCAGGGCAATCGGCATAACGATCTTGCGAAATATCGTCGGTTTCGACAGCCCGCTTACCTCTGCAGCCTCAAGGATGCCTGTATCGATGGCGAGAATTCCCGAGCGAATGACATCGGAACTGAACGCACCTCCCGCAATCGAAAGCGCGAGAACTCCGGTCGTGAAGGCATCGATGTAGATGCCGATTTCCGGAAGCCCGTAGAAAAAGAAGAACAGCTGGACGATGAACGGGATATTGCGGAAGAGATCCACATATATGAAAGCGGCACGCGACAGGAGGGGCGAAGATGACGTGCGCAGGGCCGCGACGAGAAGTCCGATGACAAGGCTGCCGAACAAAGCCAGTGCGCAGGCCTCGGCCGTCAGAAGCGCGCCCTTCAGCAAGAATGGCACGTGCGGCGCCAGTATCATCAGGTCAAATTTCAAACGGCTATCCCCAAGCGAGTGAAACCGGTTTCACATTTGCCGAACGCAGACAGAGTGTCAAGTCGGATAGACAAGGTTCTATAAAGCGCCGTTCAGAATTGTGGCAATAATGCGGCAGCTCTCCATCTCGGCGCTTAGAGCGGATAAGCGCTATAGTGGACAAGCTTACTCAAGATACGGAAATAACTGAGGAATTCAGTCCAGATATAGATTAGAACACTTCTAATATATTGTTATTGCTTCGTTTTTAGCGAAAGTTTATGACTTGGCCCGCGTATAAGCCGTGTCATTCGCACGGCAAAGCCTGCGCTGGGGTTTGAATTCATGCTTGTTCCGTTTCTGATAATGCTGCGCGAGGGTATCGAGGCAGCACTTATCGTGGGTATCGTCGCGAGCTATCTCAAGCAGACCGGACGCGGTGAATGGATGCCTGCCGTATGGGTGGGCGTTCTCCTTGCAGTCGCCTTGTCGCTCTTTGTCGGCGCTGCCCTGCAACTGGTCAGCGCCCAGTTTCCCCAAAAGGCACAGGAGTTCTTCGAGGCGATCGTCGGCCTGATAGCGGTCATCGTGCTTTCGTCCATGGTTTTCTGGATGCGCAAGGCCGCGCGCTCGATCAAATCCGAGCTGCATACGCATATCGACGAGGCCCTCGCCCATACGTCCGGGCAAGCAACGGCACTGATCGCCATGGTGTTCTTCGCAGTGGCGCGCGAAGGGCTTGAATCGGTGTTCTTTCTGCTCGCCATCTTCCAGCAGAGCCCATCGAGCGAAGCACCACTTGGGGCCGTCCTTGGCATTCTGGTTTCGATTGCGCTCGGTTACGGCATCTATTTCGGCGGTGTGAGGATGAATCTCCGCCGGTTCTTCTTCTGGACGGGCCTGTTCATTCTCGTTGTTGCTGCCGGCATTCTTGCGGGCACACTGCGCCATTTCCACGAGGCAGGTGTCTGGAACAGCCTGCAGACCGTGGTCATCGATTTGAGCGAAATCCTGCCTGTAAGCAGCCCGCTCGGGACGATCTTGTCGGGCATGTTCGGCTATCAGGATATGCCGACGCTGGGCGAAGTCATCGTCTACTTCTCGTTCCTTGCGATCAGCCTCTACTTTTTCTTGCGACCTTACGTTTCGGCTGCCGCAAACGCGCCAGCGACCAAGCCCTCGAACTGATCGGACGATTCTTCATGTCGCAATCCACCGGCTCCGCCTCCCCTCGCCCCGCATCACAGAAATTGATGCAATTGGCCGTCGTCGGGGCGGCGGCCCTCGTCGTCGCCGGCGGCGCCGCGTTCTATTATGCATCGAAGAATGTAAAGCCAGCGGCAGCGGGCGATGCCATCACGGTAACAATTAAGAACGGCGCCTGCGATCCCAATGCGATTACCGTGGCCGCCGGTCCCTCTACGTTTACGATCGTCAACCAATCGGATCGCGCGCTCGAGTGGGAAATTCTCGACGGCGTCATGGTGATCGAGGAGCGGGAGAATATCGCGCCGGGAATCAGCCAGACGCTGCAGGCGAAATTGAAGCCCGGCGACTATGAGATCACCTGTGGGCTCCTCAACAATCCGCGCGGAACTTTGCATGTGACACCGTCCGCCGTATCCGACGCCGAGGCGGCGCGGCCGGCACTTCGCGCCTATCTTGGGCCGCTCGCCGAATTCCAGGTGTTTCTCGTTACCCAGGGAAACAGCCTCGTCAAGGCGAGCCAGTCCCTCGATGCCGCCATCAAGGCGGGCGATCTCGAAAAGGCCAAGGCAGCCTACCAAAGCGCGCGCGTTCCCTACAAGCAGATCGAGCCGATGGCAGATCAATTCGCGGACCTTCACAATGCCATCGATCCTGTCGCCGATTATCTCGAGAAGCGTGAGCAGGATCCGGCGTTCACCGGCTTCCATCGCATCGAATACGGCCTCTACACACAGAAAAGCACGGCGGGGCTCGAAAACTATTCGACCAAACTGCTGGCCGACGTGACAGCACTGAAAGACCGCATTCGCGGTTTGCGAATTTCCCCAGAGCAGATCGCCAAGGGTGCGCAGCGCCTCATGGCGTCCACGGCAGAGACGAAGGTGGCTGCGGGTGTCGACCACTACGCGCAGACCGATCTTTCCGACTTCGAGGCAAACGTCGCGGGCGTATCGCGGATGATGGCGCTGCTGAAGCCCGTCGCGGTGACCGCAGCCCCGCAGGTTGTCGGGGATATTGAGTTGCGTTTGACTGATGTGAGCACCGAGCTGAAAGCCCTTCGCGGGCCGGATGGCTATCCTTCCTATGACGGCGTCAATGCCGATACCCGGAAGGTCCTTTCGCAGAAGATGCAGGCGCTGGCGGACGCGATCGGCAAGCTCAACGCCGCTGTGGGATTGGAGTAACGACGATGGCGGCGAACGACAAGGGCCTCGTCACCACGCGCCGAAATGTACTGTTTGGCGTGGGTGCGGCCAGCGGTGTCCTCGCCACCGGGCTTGGCAGCGCAAGCGCGGCCGCGAAGCAGGAGGAACAGGTTACCGACGCTCCCGTCAGTGGAAAGACGCAGGAGCGCCAGCCCTTCTACGGCGTGCATCAGGCCGGTATAATCACGCCCCGCCCGGCTGCCGGAATGATCGCAGCCTTTGACGTTCTCGCCTCGACCCCTGAAGACGTCGAGCGGCTGTTCCGCACCTTGTCGGAACGCATCGCTTTTCTGATGCAGGGGGGCAAGCCCCCCGTCTTCGACGACAGATTGCCGCCGTCGGATTCGGGCATTCTCGGGCCCGTCATCCCACCAGATAATTTGACCATGACGGTCTCGCTCGGCTCGTCGTTCTTTGCCAAGCGCGATTGGCTCGGGGCACACAAGCCGAAGCGGTTGTCGCGAATGAAGGCGTTTCGCAATGACGCGCTTGATGGCGACCTTTGCCACGGCGATCTGACGTTGCAGATATCGTCCAATACGCCCGATACCAACATTCACGCGCTGCGCGATATCATCAAGACCATGCCGGACCTTCTGGTTTTGCGCTGGAAGCAGGAGGGCTCTGTCCCTGTCTTGCCGCCAAAGCCAGACGGTAGTCATGAGAGCGCGCGCAACTTCCTCGGCTTCCGCGATGGCTCGGCCAATCCGGACGCCAATAATACCGAACTGATGGACCGCATCGTCTGGCTGACGGAGAACAGCGATGAGCCCGAATGGGCGCGTCGGGGCTCCTACCAGGTGGTGCGCATCATCCGCAACTTCGTTGAACGCTGGGACCGGACGCCGCTTGGCGAACAGGAGCGCATCATCGGGCGCAAGAAAGCAACCGGCGCTCCGTTTTCTGGCGAAACCGAACATGACGTGCCGGACTATGTGAAGGATCCTGAGGGCAAGGTGACGCCGCTCGATGCCCATATCAGGCTCGCCAATCTGCGCACGCCGGAATCCGGGGCCAACCTCATCCTGCGCCGTCCGTTCAACTATTCGAATGGTGTCAGCAAGTCCGGTCAGCTCGAACAGGGACTGCTGTTCATCTGTTACCAGGCCGATCTTGAAAAAGGGTTCATCACTGTGCAGCGCCAGCTGGATGGTGAACCGCTGGAAGAATACATCAAGCCGATCGGCGGCGGCTTCTTCTTCACACTACCCGGCCCACTTGATGAAACCGACTTCCTGGGCCGGACACTACTCGAAGCAGCGGGTCACGCCGTGACCCGCGTCAGATCTTAAGGGGATAATCGATGAAGCTTAAACTTACACTATCTGCCAGCCTGTTCGCCCTTTCCGCGGCCATCCTCCCTGGTGTCGCGGTGGCCGAGGTATCGCCGCTCGATCTCGTGCAGCCCATCGCCGACTACAAGATTTATGTGTCGGAAAACTCCGAGAAGCTCGTGGCTGATACCAAGGCATTCACTGACGCCGTCAAGGCCGGTGATGTCGAAAAGGCGAAGTCGCTCTTTGGCGCGACCCGCATGAGCTATGAGGCGATCGAACCGATCGCAGAACTCTTCAGCGATCTTGACGGCTCGATCGACTCGCGTGCCGACGATCATGAGCTTGCTGAAAAGGACCCTGGGTTCACGGGCTTCCATCGGATTGAGTATGGCCTTTTCGCTCAGAACAGCACCGAGGGTCTTGGTCCGGTTGCCGACCAGCTCATGGCTGACGTAACCGAGCTCAACAAGCGCATTACCGACCTCACCCTGCCGCCGGAGAAGGTCGTCGGCGGCGCTGCCGTTCTGATGGAAGAAGTAGCTGCCACAAAGATCTCCGGCGAGGAAGATCGCTACAGCCACACCGACCTTTGGGACTTCAAGGCCAACTTCGATGGTTCGCGCAAGATCTTCGATCTTGTTCGTCCCCTGATCGAAAAGGATGAGGCCGCCTTCGTGACCAAGGTTTCGGCCAATTTCGACGCGGTCGATACGACCCTGGCGAAGTACAAGACCGCCGATGGCTACGAGCTATACGACAAGCTGAGCGAAGACGACCGCAAGGTCCTTGCCGCTGCCGTCAACACGCTCGCCGAAGACCTTTCGACCTTGCGCGGAAAGCTCGGCCTGAACTGACAAGCCTCAGAATCGAGAGGTGCAAGAGGCCCGGTCATCGCGACCGGGCCTTTTTTGTTTGCCCGCTCGGCGTGCGGCATTTTCGCCCCGCCCCGTACCCATTCTTGACCCGCTCGCTTTCTTTGCTACTGTCATTTCAGTAATTTCTGAAATAACAGATAAAGCGAAAGAGCGCCATGAATCTCCCGCCGCTCGTACAGTCCTTCGTTTTGCATTTTGGCGAAATGGGAAGCCGCTGGGGCATCAACCGGACGGTTGGCCAGATCTATGCGCTGCTCTATGTCTCGCCGGATCCGCTTAACGCGGATCAGATCGTTGATGCTCTCGGCATCTCGCGCTCGAACGTTTCCATGAGCTTACGCGAATTGCAGGCCTGGAATCTGGTTCTTTTGAAACACCTGCCCGATGATCGTCGCGATTTCTTCACGACGCCCGACGACGTCTGGCAGATCCTGCGGACGCTCGCAGAAGAGCGCAAGAAGCGCGAGGTCGATCCTACACTGTCGGTCCTGCGAGAGATTCTGATGCAGCAGCCTGCGAGCGAGGCGGAACGGCATGCGCAGGAGCGGATGAGTGAAATGCACGGGCTGATCGAGCGGCTGACAACCTGGTATGAGGATGTCAAGCAGCTTGAGACCGACCGGCTGGCAACCCTGTTGACGCTGGGCGCCAAAGTCACGAAACTGCTGGAGGCGAAGGATAAGATCGTCTCGCTCGGCAGATCGAAGCGCACTACTGAAAAGGGTTGATGGCATGGGACCCGCAGCAGATGCATCATTGGCGCTTCGCTCAGAGGTGAGCCCGGCAGATGCATGCACTGTGGGGGAATCGACTCGTAAGCCGTCTTCCAGTCTGCCGATTGACAAGCAAAAGCCGCCCGCTCGCGTCAAGGCGGCTGCGTCGTTGCAACTAGCGCCGGCCCTCCTCTGGCTTCCGCAGGCATGGTTGCTGGCAATGGCGGTTGGCCAGATTATCGCGGGCACCGATTGGCGCAATATTGTCTGGCTCGCCGTTGGGGTTGTCGCCCTCGGCGTCCTGCGGTCTGCTCTTGACGCGGCGGGTACGCGGGTTGCGTTCCTTTCCGCCCGCAAGTCTCTTTCCGAACTGCGCCAAACCGCTATCGCCTCCCTGGCGCGGCGCTCGCCTCTCGACATGACGCGTCCCGCCTCCGGGCTTGCAGCCAGTGCGATAACCGAGCAGACCGAGGCTATCCTGCCCTATCTGGCCCGCTTCCAACCGGCGCGGCTCAAGGCGACATATGTTCCCCTTGCCATCCTTGCCTCCATTGTCCCGTTCTCCTGGGTGCCGGCTCTGGTGCTGCTCATGGCCGCGCCGTTGATACCGCTATTCATGGCGCTGATCGGCTGGCGCGCCAAGGCTGCCAGTGAGAAGCAACTGGTCGAGATGGGTAGCATGAATGGCTTTCTTCTTGATCGCCTGCGTGGAATGACGACCATACGCGTTTTCGATGCAGTTGACCTGACGGCCGACCGGTTGCGCGCCAACGCCGAATCCCTGCGCTCGCGTACGATGGCTGTACTGCGGGTTGCTTTTCTCTCTTCAGCTGTACTTGAACTCTTTGCCGCCCTCGGCGTAGCCATGGTCGCCGTCTATATCGGTTTCCACTATCTTGGACAGTTGCCATTCGGTGCCTGGGGTGGGCGGCTCGATCTGAGCGAAGGCTTGTTCATCCTCCTGCTTGCGCCGGCCTTCTTCGAGCCGCTGCGGGAACTTTCATCCGTATGGCACGACCGTGCTGCCGGTGAAGCGGCGCTGGCCGCACTTGCTGAGCTCAGCGATCAGGGCATCGCCATTGTGGGCGGGTCTGACGGCAATGATCAGAACGACGATGACAATGCCGCGTCAGTCTCGATCGAAGCGCTTGGCTATTCTCACGCGGCGCGTGATCGCGATGTACTGGAAGACTTCGACCTCGAGGTAAAGCCCGGCGAGCGTGTCGCGATACTGGGCCCGAGTGGGTCGGGCAAGTCTACCCTGCTTGCGCTGATCGCAGGACTGGCTCCCCTTGAAAATGGCAGGATCGTCATCGGCGGCACGCATCTTACGAGCGCGACTGCAGATCAATTGCGCAATCGAATGATTTGGATCGGCCAAAGGCCGCATATATTTGCCGGCTCACTATATCAGAATATCGCGCTCGGGCGTCCCGATGTCGACGAGGCGCGGACGAACGGTGCACTGGCTCTTGCCGCCCTCGAACATGTCGCCGAAGCCCACGGCAATCTTCAGTTGGGCGACGGCGGTTCCGGCCTTTCGGGCGGCGAGATATTGAGGTTGGCGCTCGCGCGTGCTGCTGCTGGCTCAGGAAAGAATCTTATCCTCGCCGATGAGCCGACGGCACATCTGGACACGGTCACCGCTCGCGAAATCACCGAAGGCCTCCTCGAAATCGCCAGGGGCAAGACACTGATCGTTGCAACACACGATCCGATACTCGCCGCCCGCATGGATCGCATCGTCAGGCTATTCCCTCAGATCGCGCAGGAGGCTGCGTGATGGGGATCCTCCACACTTTCCGGCCGATCATTGCATTATTCTACCGAGAGCGCCGCAGCATGCTCCTTGCTGGTGCATTGCTCGCAGCGGTCACAGTTCTTGCCGGTATCATGCTGCTTGGCCTCTCCGGCTGGTTCATCACTGCGACGGCCATTGCCGGACTCTCATCTGCAACAGCATTTGCATTCGACGTATTCGCACCGGCTGCTGCCATCCGATTTCTGGCTCTCGCGCGAACGGCAGCGCGTTATGGCGAGCGCCTGACAACGCATGATGCAACGCTCGGCGTGCTCGCTGGTTTGCGCGAACAATTGTTTCGCTACTGGTCACGCCCGCAATCCGCAAGGTTGCTCGTTCAGCGGCCGTCGCGCCTGCTGTTCCGTCTTACCGCCGATATCGACGCGCTCGATTCGCTATATCTGCGCGTGCTCGTACCGGCAGCAGTTGCGATCGTGACAGCGCTCGCCGTTGCCGTAACTCTTGGGATGATGCATCCGCTTGTCGGTCTTGGCGCAGGGACATTCCTGCTTCTCACAGGGCTTGGCGTGCCGCTCATCGCCGCAAGGTTCGCGGGTGCCTCGTCGATACGCCGCGCTCACGCGCTTGAGGCGCTCCGCTCCCGCAGCATCGATCTCGTTGCCGGACAGACAGATCTATTGATGACCGGTCGGCTTGCGGCGCAAGTGGAAGGGGTGGCGGCCGCCGACCGCCGGGCGGCTGCCGCCGATAGCCGTCTGAACTGGATCGAGGTTTTCGCCGGCGCAGGGCTTGGGGTCGCCTCGGCGCTCCTGCTTGGCGGGACGCTCATGGCCATGGCGGCCCTGGCCAGCGCGGGCGCGATCAATGGTCCCGTTGCGGCGCTTGGCGTTCTGGTGGCCCTCGCAGCGCTCGAACCCTTTGCAGCATTGCGCCGGGGCGCCGTGGAGCTTGGCCGCACCTTACTCGCCTCACGGCGAATTGGACCAAGCCTAGCACCCCCCTCCCCTCCCCTGTCACGAACAGCGGCGCGGAACGGAGACACGGTTTGTATTGCGAATGCCAGCGTCACCCATGACGGGGCCCCCCTACCAGCCCTCCACGCATTAAACTTCACTGTTGCCGACGGCGAGCGTGTTGCACTGATCGGACCGAGCGGTGCCGGCAAGTCGACCCTGCTGGCGCTCATTGCCGGCGAACTTGGCGCCGATCGCGGCGAAGTCGCGACCGCAAAATCTGCTCTGCTGACGCAGAGGACAGAACTCTTTCAGGATACGCTGCGTGACAATTTGCGGCTGGCAGCGCCGGAGGCGGATGACGCGCAACTGCATCGCGCGCTTGATCAGGCGGGGCTCAACGAGCTTGTTGCATCGCTTCCGATGGGTCTCGGCACCAATCTTGGCGAAGGCGGGCTCGGCCTCTCCGGCGGACAATCGCGGCGCCTTGCTCTTGCGCGACTGCTTTTGCGCGATGCGCCGCTCTGGCTGCTTGACGAGCCGACCGAAGGCCTCGACGGCGCCACCGCCCGCGACGTGCTGCAACGGCTCCGCAGTGCCATGCCGGGCCATGCGGTCGTGATCGCGACGCATATTCGCCGCGAGGCCGAACTCGCTGACAGGATCATCATTCTCGAACACGGGCGGATCGTCGCTGCGCCGCGCCGTGGGGAGAAGGTTTTCGATACCGCCCTCGCCGCGCTACGGCCGGACTGAGGGCCAGCAACTTCATTCGGCGGCACGCAAATGTGCTGCCGGTCAACAGGGGGGTCGGGGTAGGCCCGAACTAGATGCAATGGAACTCGATATCGTGGCGCTTTCGCGCCTGCAATTTGCGATAACGGCGTTATATCACTTTCTCTTCGTCCCGCTGACGCTTGGACTTTCAATACTCCTGGCGATCATGGAAACGGTCTACGTCATGACCGGCCGCGTCATATGGCGCCAGATGACCAAATTCTGGGGTACCCTGTTCGGTATCAATTTCGCCATCGGCGTCGCGACCGGCATCGTGATGGAATTCCAGTTCGGTATGAACTGGAGTTATTACAGCCACTATGTCGGCGATATTTTCGGCGCGCCGCTCGCGATCGAGGGGCTGATGGCATTCTTCCTCGAAGCGACATTCGTCGGCCTGTTCTTCTTCGGATGGGACAAGCTGTCGAAGGTCGGCCACCTCGTCGCGACCTGGTGTGTTGCCGCCGGTTCCAACTTTTCGGCGCTCTGGATTCTCATCGCCAATGGATGGATGCAGAATCCCGTAGGCGCGACCTTCAATCCGCAGACAATGCGCATGGAAGTATCTGATTTCTATGCAGTTTTGTTCAATCCTGTCGCGCAGGCGAAGTTCGTTCACACCGTTTCGGCTGGCTATGTCACTGCATCGCTTTTCGTTCTCGGCGTGTCGGCGTGGTATGCGTTGAAGGGGCGTCACATTGCGCTCGCCAAGCGTTCGATGACCGTCGCCGCCTCGTTCGGCCTCGCATCCGCCTTATCGGTCGTCGTTCTCGGTGACGAGAGCGGATATCTGTCGACTGAGCACCAGAAGATGAAACTCGCCTCGATCGAAGCGATGTGGGAGACGGAACCTGCCCCCGCCGCTTTCACCGTTTTCGGCTTCCCCGATCAGGAATCGCGGGAAACGCATTTTGCAGTGCGCGTTCCGTGGGTTATGGGATTGATCGGTACGAGGTCGCTGACGACGCCAATCCCCGGCATTGAGGAACTTGTCGAACACGCTCGTTTGCGTATTAAGGAAGGCATCATCGCCTATGACGCCTTGCAGAAAATAAGAGAGGTCGGCAGCACGACGGCCGTTTCCGCCGAGGTGCGCGATGCTTTCGAGGCGAATGGTGCCGATCTCGGCTACGCCCTACTGCTGAAGCGCTATGTCGACGATCCGCGTCTTGCCACACCCGAGCAGATCGACAAGGCGGCCTGGGATACGGTTCCGAACGTCCCGAGACTGTTCTGGTCGTTCCGCATCATGGTTGGGCTCGGTATCTTCTTCATTATCCTGACGACGACCTTCTTTATTCTGTCCGTTCGCCGCAAGATCGATGCCTATCCCTGGCTGTTGCGGGTCGCAGTGTTTGCGATCCCCCTCCCCTGGATCGCCGCCGAACTCGGCTGGGTGGTCGCCGAATCCGGTCGTCAGCCCTGGATCATCGAGGGCGTTCTTCCGACAGCCGCGGCGGTCTCCAGCCTCGGTGCATCGACGGTGCTCCTTACCATTTGCGGCTTCGTGCTGATCTATACGGTTCTGATCTTCATCGAGATGGGCCTGATGCTACGCGCGATCCAAAAGGGCCCCGACCCCGACACCGAGCCGGAAGCCGAACTCATTTCCCCGCACATCGTGCCAGCGGAGTAAGCAAACATGATACTGCACCAATTCATCGACTATGAGCTCCTGCGCCTTATCTGGTGGGTCCTGCTGGGCGTTCTTCTCATCGGCTTTGCTATTACCGACGGCTTCGACCTCGGGATTGGCACGCTCCTGCCCTTCGTCACCAAGACCGAGACGGAGCGGCGCATTGCGATAAACGTCATCGGCCCAACCTGGGAAGGCAACCAGGTCTGGCTCATTCTTGGCGGCGGCGCGATCTTCGCCGCATGGCCCCCGCTTTACGCGGTTTCCTTCTCCGGCTTCTATCTCGCGATGTTCGCAATCCTCGCGGCATTGATCCTGCGGCCGGTCGCCTTCAAATACCGTTCGAAGCGCGATAGCGACCGCTGGCGCAGTGGATGGGACATTGCTCTTTTCATCGGCGGGTTCGTGCCGTCGCTTATCTTCGGCGTCGCGGTGGGCAATGTCCTCCAGGGCGTTCCGTTCCGCTTCAACAACGACCTTCGCGTCTTTTACGAGGGTACGTTCTTCGGCCTGCTCAATCCGTTCGCCTTGCTGTGCGGCGTACTTTCGGTCGTGATGCTCATCATGCATGGGAGCGCCTATCTGATGCTGAAGACCGACGGCCCGATCGCCGAACGCGCCCGCAGCTATGGCGCGCTCGCGGCACTCGTGACGCTCGTACTTTACGCTCTTGCCGGTATCATTCTTTGGCTGGGCATTGATGGCTACGTCATCACGAGCGCGATCGATCCTCACGGCCCGTCAAACCCACTCATGAAAACGGTGGCGGAGGCGCCGGCTGGCTGGTTTAGCAACTATGGCGCCTATCCCGTGCTGCTCATCGCCCCGATACTGGGACTTGCCGGCGCTGCCCTGGCCTTTTACGGCTTTCGCGCGAGGGCGGAAATAGCGACGCTTCTCGTGAGCGCTCTGTCGATCTTCGGAATGATCGCAAGCGTCGGCGTGTCGATGTTCCCGTTCATCCTCCCCTCCTCGCTGGATCCACGGTCGAGCCTGACGGTTTGGGATGCATCTTCGAGCCATCTCACACTGTTCATCATGCTGGTCGTGACCGCGATCTTCATCCCGCTGATCGTCGCCTACACAAGCTGGGTCTATCACGTGCTCTGGGGCAAGGTAGATGCCAATTCAGTCGATGACAAAAGCGGCCACGCCTACTGATTGAGAGGATCGAATCATGTGGTATTTCTCCTGGCTTCTCGGATTACCATTCGCCGCGGCCTTCGCCGTCCTTAATGCGATGTGGTACGAACTCGTAGAGGACGATGGGACACGCAAGGATGGCACCGATCAGCGCAGATGATCACAGCTTTGTTCTGCGCAGCAGCAGTTTACTGCGGTAAACTGGATTGATTTCTTGCGTTGAATCAATCACCAAGAGCCGGCGTCCATGTGATGGCAAATGTCGTTTGGAGCGGTTGACGCCTTCCCGGATTCGCCGGCTCTTCCACAGGCCGAAACCCTGTTAACCTTTTGTTAACCCAAAAATTCTTGCCGGATCAGACGAATCGGAGCTTAATGGCGCTTCGTAAAGCGTTTGCTTTGAAAAAGCGCTATTAGAGGTTTCGATTCAGATGAATATCGCAATGCCTCTGCCCAAGTTCGAGTTCGACGACAAAATCCTCGATCAAGGGGCGGAGATCTCCCGCCGGCTGGACCAACTTCGGATGGAAAAGTTTCCTCCGAATGCGAAGAAGACATTGCGTTCCTTTTCGATGGCCGAGGTCGCCCATTATCTCGGCGTCACCCAGAACAATCTGAAGCGACTGCACCTCGAGGGCAAAGGCCCTGTACCTGCACAGGCTGCGTCAGGTCGCCGTTCCTATACGGCCGAGCAGATGATGGAATTGCGGCACTATCTCGATCGCAACGGCCGCACCGAAGTGAAGAAATACGTGCCGCACCGCAAACCGGGCGACAAGCTGCAAGTCATCGCCGTGGTCAATTTCAAGGGCGGATCCGGCAAGACGACGACCGCTGCGCATCTTGCCCAATACCTCGCCCTGACCGGACACCGCGTTCTTGCGATCGATCTTGACCCGCAAGCCTCATTGTCGGCTCTGCATGGCTTTCAACCCGAACTCGATCGCAATTTGTCGCTCTACGAATCCATTCGTTATGACGGTGAGCGCAAGCCGATTTCCGAGGTGATCCTGCCGACCAACTTTCCCGGGCTCGACATCATCCCGGCAAATCTCGAACTACAGGAATATGAATACGACACCCCGCTGGCTATGCAGGATCGCTCCTCGCTTGAAGGTCGTCAGTTCTTCACTCGGATCGGCAAGGCCCTCGAAGAAGTGGATAGCCGCTACGACGTTGTCGTTGTCGATTGCCCACCGCAGCTTGGCTATCTGACGCTGACAGCCATGTCGGCGGCGACGTCCGTTCTTATTACCGTTCATCCGCAGATGCTCGACCTCATGTCGATGTCGCAGTTCCTGTTGATGCTCGGCGGAATCCTGAAGACAGTCAAGCAGGCTGGGGCAAAGGTCCAGCTCGACTGGTTTCGCTACCTGATCACGCGCTACGAGCCGACGGACATTCCGCAGGCCCAGATGGTCGGCTTCATGCAATCGATGCTGGCCGAGGAGATCCTTTCCAATCCCATGCTGAAATCCACGGCAATCTCCGATGCCGGGCTAACAAAGCAGACCCTCTATGAGGTCGAGAAGAACAGCTTCACGCGATCAACCTATGAACGCGCAATTGAGTCGCTGGACGCGGTCAGCGCCGAGATCGCAACGCTCATTCACCGTGCGTGGGGACGCTGACCATGGGTGAGGGGTTTACCGCAGTAAAAAACGCGAAATTGGAACGCAGGATCAATTGCTTACAGCTTGGCGAGAGCAGATAGATGGCCCGTAAGGACATTTTCAGCAGTGTCATGAACCCGGCGCCGGGCAAGACCGAGCGCAACAATGCCCTGAACTATGTGGTAAGTGGTGCGTCGCGCTCGATAAAGAGCTCCTTCGAGGAACTCGCCAAGGGAAGCGTCGTCGAACTTGATCCCGATCTCGTCGATGGATCGTTCGTTGCCGACCGTATCGACGAGGACGACGAGGCGTTTCAGGAGCTGCTGACCGCGGTGCGGGAGAGGGGGCAGGATTCGCCCATTCTTGTGCGGCCGCACCCAGCGGCGGCCGGGCGCTACCAGGTTGTCTTCGGCCACCGCCGTGTCAAGGTAGCAAAGCATCTCGGCCGGCAGGTCCGCGCCGTCGTGAAGGCGCTCGAGGACCAGGACCATGTGATCGCACAGGGCCAGGAGAATGCGGCCCGTTCGAATCTTTCCTTCATTGAGCGCGCATTGTTTGCAAAGCGGCTGGGCGATCTCGGCTACGATCAGTCCATCATCAGGTCCGCATTGGCGATCGATGCGACGACGTTCTCGAAAATGCAGTCCGTCGGCGCCCACATCCCGGAAGATATCATCCTCGCTATCGGCGCTGCGAAGGCGACGGGACGGGATCGGTGGTGGCAGCTTTCGAAGCTATTGGAAATGCCAGGCAATGCGGCGAAGGCGAAGGCACTGGTCGCGTCGGGTGAACTAGAAGCGGAGACGGGCGACGCGCGCTTTGGGCAACTGTTCGATTTGTTGAGCAAGGCCAACAAGCGCCCCGCTAAGGCCGCTGCTTCGCGCAAGAAGGCCTGGGCGCCGACGGACAAGTCGCTCCGCGTCGATATCAACGACAACGGCAAGGCGTTTACCCTGGCGCTCAAAGCCAAAAACGCTTCGCGCTTCGGATCCTATATTACCGACAGGCTGGAGGAGCTTTACCGCGAATTCCAGCAATCGGAAACGGTCAATAAATCAGGAGATTAACCCGCAAAAGAAAAAAGCCCACCTCAACATCGCTGTCTCGGAAGGCTTCTCTCATATCTCTAGCAGGATCGAGAATCGCATTTCCCCGAATCAGTGTCAAGATATTTTGACGTCGTTCTGGCGAGTGGATTTCTTTTGCCTTTAGAAAGGTAAGAGGCAATGCAGACGGGGAATGCATTCACGACGCCCTTTGGGCGGCGGTCGCTATCGCTTGGCATGTTGGCAACCCAACACCTGGCCCTGGAGATAGATCCGGCAACGTCGATCGACAAATGGAAGCTGTTCAGGAGCCTGTGCGAGGCGAGGGCGCTGGTAGGAATTTCGGACCGCGCTCTGGTGGTACTGAACGCTCTGCTGACGTTCTATCCACAGGCGGAGCTCAGCGAAGCAAACGGGCTTGTTGTCTTCCCGTCAAACGCGCAGCTGTCGTTGCGGGCGCATGGAATGGCTCCCGCCACATTGCGTCGCCACCTCGCTGCCCTGATCGAAGCGGGGCTCATTTTCCGCAAGGACAGCCCCAACGGCAAACGCTTCGCACGCAAGGCGCGGGGAGGGGAGGGTGGTGAAGCATTCGGCTTCTCGCTGGCTCCCTTGGTGGCGCGGGCCGAGGAACTCGCAGGAATGGCCGAACAGGTGAGAAGCGAACGGCTTCAGCTGAAACTGATGAAGGAGCGCGTAACGCTGCTCCGGCGCGATATCGTCAAACTCATTGAACTCGGCTTCGAGACTTTGCCCGATCTCGACTGGAGCGTGCAGTACAGGCGGTTTCGCAGTGTCATTGACGGGATTCCGCGTCAAGCGACCATCCACGATCTGGAACCCGCTGTGGACGGTCTGGAATGCATCCACATGGAAGTGTCTAACAACCTGGAGAAACAGTTAAATTCTGAGAATATGAGCGCCAAAGAGTCTCAAACTGAGCGCCACAAACAAAATTCAAACACCCAATCCACCTCTGATCTTGAACCTAGCTTTAGAAAAGACCAGGGGGCAAAAGTCGTGGATCAAACGGGAAGCATGACAGAGACAAAGCAGTCGGTATCAGACAAGATGGCCAGAAGCGCGCAGACGCCGGAAACTGCACAGACCGACAGGCCTATCCCGCTTGCATTGGTTCGCCAGGCATGCCCGAGCATTGCCGCCTATGGGCGCGACGGTATTTCAAGCTGGCATGACCTGATGGCCGCGGCCGTGGTCGTGCGCTCGATGCTTGGGGTGAGTCCTTCGGCCTATGAGGAAGCTTGCGATATACTGGGCCAGGAAAATGCGGCGATTGTCGTAGCATGCATCCTCGAAAGGGCAGACCATATCAACTCGGCCGGCGGTTATCTGCGTTCCTTGACGGACAAGGCGGCACGCGAGGAGTTTTCGGTCTGGCCGATGCTCCTTGCTCAGCTGCGGGCCAATGGCAGCCACGTTCAACTGGTGAAAACATGACGAAGGCCGGATTTATGACAGCCAGGCATGGCGAGCGAACATATGGATGCGCCGATGAAGCGGAAGTGAACGTCGTTTTGTCTTCCGCTTCGACAAAAACATTAACCTAAACAGAGGATTAACGGGTGGGCTGCGCTTGGCCTTTCGGGGGGAGCAAAGCCGCGGTTAGTCGTTGCTGCCAACGGCACAGATCGTGGACCGCGTGAGGAACCGCACTTCACGCCCATTGTCGAGCGAGAACATGCCACCCCGTCCCGGAACGACATCGATGATCAGGTCGGTGTGTTTCCAGACATCGTACTGGGAGGCGCTGATATAGACCGGCGCGCCGCCGATCTCGCCAAGCTTGACGTCCTGGTCACCGATGATGAAATCGCCTTGCGTATAGCACATGGGCGAAGAACCGTCGCAGCAGCCGCCGGACTGGTGAAAGAGGATCGGCCCGTATTCCGATTGCAGGGTCGAAATCAATTCGAGTGCAGCAGGGGTGGCGGTGACTTTTTCTTCCATGCGAGCCTCCAAGTGAAATTGATGGCGCCGGCCTTCCAGCGCCATCAATGATCCAACCGGTCAGAAGAAGCCGAGTTTCTTTGGACTGTAGCTCACAAGCATGTTCTTCGTCTGCTGGTAGTGGTCAAGCATCTTCAGATGATTTTCCCGGCCGATGCCGGACTGCTTGTATCCGCCGAACGCGGCATGCGCCGGGTAGGCGTGGTAACAATTGGTCCACACGCGTCCGGCCTGGATGGCGCGGCCAAAGCGATAGCAGGTATTGGCGTCGCGGCTCCAGATCCCGGCGCCGAGACCGTAGAGCGTGTCATTGGCAATCGACAGGGCCTCGTCATTATCCCGGAAGGTGGTCACGGAAACCACTGGACCGAAGATCTCTTCCTGGAAGATGCGCATGCGGTTGTGACCCTTGAACACCGTCGGCTTGACATAGTAGCCGCCGGCAAGATCGCCTGGAAGTTCGTTGCGACCGCCACCGATCAGGACCTCGGCGCCTTCCTGCCTGCCGATGTCCATGTAGGAGAGGATCTTCTCGAGTTGTTCGCTGGAGGCCTGCGCGCCGATCATGGTCGCTGGATCGAGCGGGTCGCCCTGGACGATAGCCTCGACGCGCTTCAACGCACGCTCCATGAACTTGTCATAGATTGCTTCATGAACGAGGGCGCGGCTCGGGCATGTGCAAACCTCGCCCTGATTGAGCGCGAACATGACGAAACCTTCGATCGCCTTGTCGAAGAAATCGTCATCCTCGGCCGTGACATCCTTGAAGAAGATGTTGGGTGATTTGCCGCCGAGTTCGAGTGTGACCGGAATGAGATTCTGGCTGGCATATTGCATGATCAGGCGGCCAGTCGTCGTCTCGCCGGTAAATGCGATCTTGGCAATGCGCGGGCTGGAGGCGAGGGGCTTGCCTGCCTCAAGGCCGAAGCCGTTGACGATATTGAGGACGCCTGGCGGCAGAAGGTCGCCGACCAATTCAGCGAAAACGAGGATCGATGCGGGGGTCTGTTCAGCAGGCTTCAGCACGACGCAGTTGCCCGCAGCGAGCGCGGGAGCAAGCTTCCAGATCGCCATGAGAAGCGGGAAGTTCCACGGAATGATCTGGCCGACGACGCCGAGCGGTTCGTGGAAATGATAGGCGACCGTGTCGTGGTCGATCTCGGAAATGCCACCCTCCTGCGCGCGGATGGCGCCGGCGAAATAGCGCAGATGGTCGATCGCCAGTGGCAGGTCGGCTGCGGTCGTTTCGCGAATGGGCTTGCCGTTGTCCCAGGTTTCGGCTTCGGCCAGGATGTCGAGGTTGTCTTCCATCACCTGGGCGATCTTGTTGAGGATGACGCTGCGCTCGGCCGGGCTGGTGCGGCCCCAGGCCTCCTTGGCAGCATGCGCTGCATCGAGTGCTGCTTCGACATCACTGGCGTCAGAGCGGGCGATTTCGCAAATTACCTGGCCGTTTACGGGCGACGTATTTTCGAAATATTTGCCGGACCTCGGCTCGACGAATTTACCGCCGATGAAGTTGCCGTATCGCGACTTGAATTTGGGTTTGGCTGTGCGGTTGAACTCTACCTTGTTCATGTGATTTCCTCCCTGACGCGAGCCGGTTTTGACGAACTCGCGCGTTAAATACCGCCTCCTGCGGCAGGGTTGGAGCATCGGCGAGAAAGCCCGGCCTGTCAGCCGGGTGCCGGCAACATGACAGTGCGAGTGTCGCAGATCTGAGACAATTGCCCGCGCTAATTGAGTCCGAGGCGCTTAAGCTTCCGATGCAGCGTGGCGCGGCTCATGCCAAGGATCCCGGCCGCAAGGGAAACATTGCCGCCTGCATTGCTGAGAGCGCGGCGGATGACGCTGCGCTCGGCTGAGGCGAAACCGCGTTCGGGATCGATCTCCTGGCCAAGGAGGTTGGCGGCCGGCAGCGGACCGCTGAGGCTTTCATCGGTTAAGCCGAAGACGTGGCGTGCGGACCGTGACGCGCCGATGACGAGATCGTCCTGGTCGACGGCAATCAGCGCATTGACGACGCGATCACCCGCAATATTGTCGCCGGCCATGACGATGCGCGCCTTGGGAAAAGCAAGACGGAAATTCTCGGCCTCGACCCGGCGGGCCGCATCGACGACCGCCATGGCAATAAGCTTGACAAAGTCTTCCGTGAGATCGGACCGCGCCGACGAGACATCGATCACGGCCATCAAGCGACCGCGATGGTCGAAGATGGGCGCGACAGTGCAGGAAAGAGCGGTATTGCGACTGCGAAAATGCTGGTCGCGGTGGATGGTCAGCGATCGTTGCTCGGCGATGGCGGTTCCAATCCCGTTCGTGCCTTCGCTTTCTTCGCTCCACACGGCTCCCGTCCAAAGGCCGATCTTGTAGAACGTCGTATCGTCACCAGCATAGCCACGACGATCGACAGGCACGCCCTCCTTGTCGGCGAGGAGAACGCAACAACCGGCACCGCCGACGGCTGTATAGAGCCGGTCGAGTGTTCCGGACGCCGTGTCGATGAGCGAACCGAGCCGTTCGCGCGCCTCCGATAGTTCGCGGTCGGTCAAAACGTTCGGCGGGGTGTGTTCCTCCGGGTTGAGACCATAGAGGCGCATGGACCGTCCCCACGATGCGACAAGTGCTGACTGCGCCGCAGCATCGCCGGCAAGCGCCGTTTGGATGTGTTCCGCGTGCAAGCCCTCATGCAGTCTTCCCATGCTCTCCTCCCACAGAGTGCTGGCGATCCGCCGATCCATAGCAGCATAGGTCGCGGCGGTCCGCCGTCAAGTCGGCAACAGCTAAAGTGCGAGGCTGGCGTCGCCTCGGTCGATGTCGCGCCGCAGGATGATCGACGTCGTTACATCGTCGACCTGATCCATCGTCGCGACCCTGTCGCGAATTATGTTGAGGTGATTGATCGATGGCACTTCAATTTCGACGATCAGGTCAAGTTGGCCGCTGACTGACGAGACACGCCGAACTTCGGGATAGGCGGCAAGGCGGTCGAGGACGCCGAGCGAGGGCGTGCGAACCAGGCTGATGAGTAGAAAGGCGCAAATCAGCCCTTCGTTCAGCTGGCCGATATCGGCGCGATAGCCGCGAATGACACCTGACTTTTCGAGAAAGAGTATCCTTTCGCTCGTCGCGCTGCGCGAAAGACCGATCTCGCCGGCGAGAGTCTTGATGGGAATTTTGGCATCGCGCGAAAGAATGCTGAGGATCGCGCGGTCCTTGTCATCAAGCTCTTTCATTGCACTTTCATCCTCGCCGACCAAATGCCGGTCAGGGCCGTCAAAACGACGATGAAACCGGCGGATTAACGGATGCCCGATTTTTTGACCCATGCCAAGCTTGAAGACAATGGAGCCTGCGCATGATTGATCTGTCTCATCCGGCACCGTCGTTCTCGGACGCGGAAGCTCTCATAATCGCTCGTGAGCACTTCGGTATCGAAGGCCGGATCAGCCCGCTTGCCAGCGAGCGGGACCAGAATTTCAGGATCGATGCGAACGAGGGCCATTCCTTCATCCTGAAAATGGTCAACGCCTGCGAGCCGCGTGACCAGAGCGATTTTCAAACGGCATTGCTTGAGCACCTTGAGAAGCACGCCTGCGAACTTGCCATGCCCCGGCTGCGCCGCACCTTGACCGGCCTTGCGCTCGCAAGCGTCGAAGGGCCGAGCGGCGAGCATCACGCCGTTCGCATGGTGTCCTGGCAGATCGGCGAACCACTCGCGACAATGGAGCGAACGCCCGCAACGCTTGGCAATCTCGGCAAAGTTCTCGGCGAGTTGGACCGGGCATTGCAGGGCTTCATCCACGCCGGTGCCCTGCGAACTTTCGATTGGGATATTCGGGCGGCGGGGTTGTCGCGGCAGCGAGTGCAATATGTCAACGACGCAGGCGATCGCGCCTTGCTGGAACGCTGGCTCGATCGCTTCGACCGTGATGTAGCCCCGCGCCTGCCTGCCTTGCGCGCTGCCGTCATTCACAATGATGCCAATGACTGGAATGTGCTGGTCGATGCCTCCGACCCCACTCGCATCGCCGGCCTCATCGATTTCGGTGATGCACTGCACAGCGTGGTGATTGCGGAGGTCGCAGTTGCCTGCGCCTACTCCATTCTGGAGGTTGAGGACCCGATCGGAGCTGCTGGGTCGATTGTTGCAGGTTTCAACGCGCAGTACTCGCTTCTGGAGGAGGAAGTCGACCTGCTCTTCGACCTGATTGTAATGCGGCTCGTCATCAGCGTAACCATGTCGGCACAGCGCAGCGACAAGACTGCCGAAAATCCGTATCTGCAAGTGAGCGAGGCACCTGCCTGGAACTTGCTAAGGCGGCTCGACCGGATGAACCCGGGGCTTGCCACCGCAATCCTGCGACAGGCCTGCGGCTACGACGCATTCCCCGGCGCAAAAGCAATCGTCCGTTGGATAGAGGACAACAACAAGTCCTTCCAGCCGATTCTTGCGACGCATCCGGCGCGGTTCGGGAAGGGCATCGTGCCATATGGCGATCCACAGAACCCCATGACCTTGCTTTCGGCAGGAAAGGAGCCCGAGAAGGCGACCGAGTGGTGGGATGCTTATGCTGCCGACCATAAAATTGCGCTCGGCATCGGTCCCTGGGGGGAGGAGCGCTCGGTCTACACCGGCACGATGTTCGAGTCGCGCTTCATTGCAGGAACACGGCGCACGCGGCACCTCGGGCTCGATCTCTTCATGCCTGCCGGGACGAAGCTCTACACCCCGATCGACGCCATCGTCAGCGAAGTGATGATCGAGGAGGACCCTCTCGGTTATGGCTGTCTGGTCAAGCTGGAACATCGGCCGGAGGGCTGTCCGCCTTTCGCGACGCTTTGGGGGCACCTCGCGCATGAGGCAGTTGGTCGCTTGCGTCCTGGTGAAAAACTCCCCGCCGGCGACCTGATCGGGGAGATGGGTGGTCCTTCGGAAAATGGCGGTTGGGTGCCCCATCTGCATCTCCAACTATCGGTCGATGCGCAGCTGGCCGCGATGGAGATACTGGGTGTCGGCGAGCCGGCATTTCTCCCGGTCTGGGCCGAGCTTTTCCCCAATGCCGCAGCCTTTGCGGGATTGCCGCCGGAGACGTTCGAGCAGTCAGGGCGGAGCCGGAGCGAGATCGTTGCCGAGCGCAAGTCCATCCTTCTGCCCAACCTTTCCATTTCCTATGCCGAGCCGATCAAATTTGTCCGCGGGGAGGGCGCCTGGCTGATCGATGATCGCGGCAGGGCGTATCTCGACTGCTTCAACAATGTCTGCCATCTCGGCCATGCCCATCCCGATGTCGTAGAGGCATTGCGCAAGCAGGCCGGAATTCTGAATACGAACACGCGCTATCTCCACGACAACATCGTCGATTACGCCGAGCGACTGACAGCGACCCTTCCCAGTGACTTGTGCGTGGCAACCCTTGCCTGCAGCGGCAGCGAGGCGAACAGCCTGATGTTGCGGATGATGCGCGCCCATACGGGCCGCGAGGAGGCGATCGTGCTCGATTGGGCGTACCACGGCACGACCCAGGAGCTTATCGATCTCAGCCCCTACAAATATAAGCGGAAAGGCGGCAAGGGCCGGAAGTCGCACGTCTATGAAGCGACTATACCTGACACCTACCGCGCGCCTGCCGATTGGCCAGCGGATAAGATCGCGCAGCGGTATGCCGAGAGCGTTGCCGAGCAGATCGCGGTGATGCGCAGGGCCGGCAAGGGACCGGGCGTCTTCCTGGCCGAGTCCATCCCCAGCGTGGCGGGACAGGTCTTTCTGCCCGAAGGCTACCTTAGGGAAGTCTATGCCATGGTGCGCGCCGCCGGCGGAATTTGCGCGGCGGATGAGGTGCAGGTCGGGTTCGGGCGCGTTGGGAGCCATTGGTGGGCCTTCGAGACGCAAGGCGTCGTGCCCGACATCGTCACCATGGGCAAGCCGATCGGAAACGGCCATCCGATGGCAGCCGTGGTGACGACCCGCGAGGTGGCCGCCTCGTTCAATAACGGGATGGAATATTTCAATACATTCGGTGGCAACCCTGTTTCCTGCGCGGTCGGGCTTGCCGTGCTTGATGTAATCGGGCGTGACGATCTGCGCGGCAACGCGCTCTCGATCGGCAACTATCTGCTGGAGCGTTTCAGGGCGATGCAGGCGCGTTATGAAGTGATCGGCGACGTTCGCGGCCAGGGTCTGTTCCTCGGCATCGAACTTGTTACCGATCGCAAGACCAAGCAACCGGCCACGGAGATTGCCCGCACGATCAATAACGGGGCAAGGGAGCGGGGCGTGTTGATGGGAACCGAGGGACCGCACGACAACGTGCTGAAACTGCGTCCCCCGATGATTTTCAGCCGCGCCAATGCGGATCTGCTGATCGAGGTCATGGAGGAGACCTTCGCAGCGGTCATGGCCGAGGTATAAAAGGCGCAAGCCCGGCACAGTCTGCAGCAGGCGACGCCGGTAAACTCAAACATCGAAACCAATGGGTCTTCGGACATGTGTCCGGCGGCACGGACAGGCTTTGCCTGCCAAAACGAGGGAGAACACAATGAAACTGACATCCGTTATTGCACTGCTGCTGGCGTCGGCAGCGTTCGCGGCATCGCCCGCGTCGGCCGATACACTCGCAACGATCAAGGAGCGTGGCAAGCTCAATTGCGGCGTAAGCGAAGGCGTGCTCGGCTTTTCCAATGCCGACGACAAAGGCGTCTGGACGGGCTTCGACGTTGATTTCTGCAAGGCCGTGGCGGCAGCCGTCCTCGGCGATCCTACTAAGGTGACCTATGTTCCGCTTTCGACGAAGGCGCGATTTGCGGCTCTTCAATCAGGCGAAGTCGATCTCCTGTCGCGCCAGACGACGTGGACGCAGTCGCGCGATACCGGCATGGGCATGCGCTTCGTCGGGACGATCTATTATGACGGCCAGGGCTTCATGGTGAAGAAATCCGTTGGCGTAAAGAGCGCAAAGGAACTCTCCGGCGCGACGCTATGCACCGAAACCGGCACAACCACCGAAATGAACGCCGCGGATTTCTTCAAGGCGAACAACATCAAGTACGACATCATCTCGTTCGAAAAAGCCGATCAGACGATTGCTGCATTCAATACGGATCGCTGCGACGTCTATACGACAGACGCCTCCGCGCTCTATGCGCAGCGTCTTGTCCTGACCGATCCGGATTCATCGCTGGTATTGCCGGAGATCATCTCCAAGGAGCCGTTGGGACCGGCCGTCCGCCAGGGCGACGACCGTTGGTTCGGCATAGTCCGGTGGACCTTGTTTGCCCTGATCAACGCGGAGGAACTCGGCGTCACCAAGGATAACATCGCGGCGCAGTTGGAATCCGACAATCCCGAAGTTCGCCGCTTCCTCGGTGCGGAAGGCAATACCGGCGAATCCATGGGTCTCGACCAGAAGTGGGTTTATAACATCGTCGCTGCGACCGGTAATTACGGCGAGATGTTTGAGCGCAGTCTCGGTAAGGGCAGCCCGCTCAAGATTGATCGCGGCATCAATGCCCTGTGGAATGCCGGCGGCCTGATGTACGCCCCGCCGATCCGCTAACAACGGAAATCCCTTCGTTCATTGGAGGGGGTTTCATGCATCCTGTTTCTGAAGAATATGGAACCAGACCAATGCGTTGATCATTGGTCTGGTTGAAGGCATCGCCTTCTGAGCGTCATACTGGGCGCGTACCCTCCCAATCGTATCCGAGAAACAGGAATAGAGACATGGCTATCCGAACACTCGTCTGGGGCGAAAACGTTCATGAACAGACGAATAAGACCGTTGCCGGGATTTACCCCGAAGGCATGCACACACAGATAGCAAAACTTCTTGCCGCGGACGAAGAGATTTCCGTCAAGACAACGACCTTGCAAGAGCCTGAGCATGGTCTGACCGAAAGGGCGCTCGGTGAAACCGACGTGCTGGTTTGGTGGGGGCACCAAGCCCATGGCGATGTCGGCGATGAGATCGTTGAACGGGTGGCAAAACGCGTATGGGAGGGCATGGGGCTGATCGTTCTCCACTCCGGCCATTTCTCGAAAATTTTCAAGCGGCTGATGGGTTCGCCTTGTGCCCTCAATTGGCGCGAGGCCGGCGAGCGTGAGCGGCTCTGGGTTGTCAATCCGGGTCATCCCATTGCGCGAGGGCTTCCTGCCTATTTCGAGATCGAGAACGAGGAAATGTACGGCGAACCGTTTTCCGTGCCCGAACCGCTCGAGACGGTGTTCGTATCGTGGTTCCAGGGCGGCGAGGTCTTTCGTTCGGGTCTGACCTATCGCAGGGGCGCGGGCAATGTGTTCTATTTCCGGCCGGGTCATGAGACTTATCCGACCTATCACCACGAGACGGTTGGCCTCGTTCTGCGTAACGCCGTGAACTGGGCCTATAATCCTGAGCGGTATCCCACTATAACAACCGCGCCGAATGTGCCGGTCGAGAATGCGCTCGAGCCGATCGAGGCGCGGGGCGGCAGCGTTCACGCCGAAGGCCAGGAAGGCTTTCGCTGATATCGCTGGATTGGCATCAGGAGCAGGTGGGTCGATGCGTCTTTTGATCTTGGGTACCGGCCAGATGGCTAACGCACATGCGCGCAGTTTCGCCGAGATCGATACGGTGACGCTTGCAGGTGCCGTGGATGTCGACCCCGCCCGCGCCGAGGCGTTTTGCGCGAAATACGGTATCGAAAAGGCGTTCACCTCGCTGGCAGACGCACTTGCCTGGGGAAACTTCGATGCCGTTGCAAATGTTACGCCCGACAGCGCGCATTATTCGACGACGCTGCAATGCCTCGCCGCCGGCAAGCACGTCTTCTGCGAAAAGCCGCTGGCCACGAATTCGGTAGATGCGATGGAGATGGCCGAGAAGGCCGAATCCGCCAATCTCGTGGGCATGGTCAACCTGACCTATCGCAACGTTGCCCAGCTGCAGGCGGCGCGCAAGCTGGTCACCAGCGGTCGGATCGGGACGGTCAAGCATGTCGAGGCGTCATATCTGCAAAGCTGGCTGGTCTCAAGGCAATGGGGCGACTGGCGCACGGAAAGCCAATGGCTATGGCGCCTCTCCAAGAACCATGGCTCCAACGGCACCCTGGGGGACGTCGGTGTCCACATTCTCGATTTCGTGGTTTATGCAACGGACACCGAAATCGACGAAGTGTTTTGCCGGCTAAAAGCATTCGACAAAGCCGAGGGCAATCGTATCGGCGAATATGAACTCGATGCCAATGACAGCTTCACCATGAGCGTGAGCTTCAAGAACGGCGCCCTCGGCGTGGTGCATTCCAGCCGCTGGGCGACAGGTCATGTGAATGAACTGCGGCTGCGCGTTTATGGCGACAAGGGATCGCTCGAAGTGCTTCATCGCCACGACGGTTCCAGGCTTCTTGTTTGCCTTGACGCCGATATCGAGACTGCAACGTGGAGGGAGATCAATGTCGATCCGGTACAGACGAACTATCAGCGCTTCGTCGAGGCCGTAGCCATTGGCCTGACCCTCGAGCCGTCCTTTCGCCACGCCGCGAGGCTGCAAATGGCGATTGACCTTGCAAACGTCACCGAGAGTGACCGCCGCGAGCACCGCCTCTCGACCTGAATCGCTATCCGGCGAACTTGTCCGTCGATGTTTCGTAGAGGACGTTGCCGAATTCGGCATCGACGCCGACGAGACTGACGTCATAGCCCCACAGGCGACGAACATGGCGCAAGGTCGCATCCCTGGTGCTTTCGCTGAGCACGATGCCGTCGCGAGCCGTATGCTGCAGCCGAAGGTGGCGATTGCCGAGCAGATCGACATCGACGACCTGGATGTTGGGCTGGTTCATGCCGATGTCATAGCTGCGGGCGAGGGAGCTGCGAATTTTCTCATAGCCCCGTTCGTTATGGATAGACGCGACCTGGTAGTGCTTTTCCTTCGATTCATCATCGAGAGCGAACAGCCGCATCTTGCGGATGAGCGCAGGGCTCAAATATTGCAGCAGGAATGATTCATCCCGGTGATTGGCCCAAGCGTCGAGCAAGGTGCCGCGCCAGTCGCCATTGCCGGCAAACTCAGGGAACCAGTCGCGGTCCTCGGCCGTCGGTTTGGTACAGATGCGCTCGATATCCTGCATCATGGCGAAACCGATCGCATAAGGGTTGAGTCCCGAAAAACGCGGATCGTCAAACCCTGGCTGGAACACTACATTGGAATGGCTGTGAAGCATCTCCAGAAGGTGACCTTCGCTTATTTTTCCCCGGTCGAACAGCATGTTCATGATCGTGTAGTGGACAAACGTTGCGCAGCCCTCATTCATCACTTTGGTCTGCCGCTGCGGATAGAAATACTGGGCGACGACACGGACGATGCGCAGGATCTCGCGCTCCCATGGTTCGAGGATCAGGCTGTTCTTCTCGAGAAAATAGAGAAGGTTCTCTTCCGGCAGGTTGAGGGCTTTCTTGCGCTCCTGCGCCTCCATTTCGGCCTCGGTCGTGTCCTCGCTTTGCCGTGGCTGCGGCAAGGTTCTCCAAAGATCGCTGAAAATCTTTTCCTCATACTCCAAGCGCTCGCGAACGCGCGCCTGTTCCTTGGCCGAGGAAATGCGGGGCGGACGGCGGTAGCGGAAAACCGCCTGATCCATCAGGGTATGCGCTGCATCGAGGATGGATTCGACGGCCGCAAAACCATATCGTTCCTCGCAACGCGAAACATAGCCCTTGGCGAACTCCATATAGTCGAGGATGGCGCTGGCATCGGTCCATTGCCTGAAGAGGTAGTTGTTCTTGAAGAAATGGTTGTGGCCGAAGGAGGCATGGGCGATGACCAATGCCTGCAACGCCATCGTGTTTTCTTCCATCAGATAGGCGATGCATGGATTGGAATTGATGACGATCTCATAGGCGAGGCCGCGCCTGCCCTTGCGGTAGAGATATTCCTCGTAGACGAAATGCTTGCCGAAAGACCAATGCTGGTAGATGAGCGGCATGCCATTGGACGAATAGGCATCCAACATCTGTTCGGAGGAAATGATTTCGAGCTGATTGGGATAGCAGTCGAGCCCGAGATCATCGAGGGCGACCTCCTTGATCGCGTCATAGGTCCGGGACAATGTATCGAAGGTCCAGTCGGACCCGGTGAACAGAAGGTCGGAAGCGCCCGCACTCTTACTCATCTAGACCCCGCTCAGCCGTTCTTGGCGGAAGATGGTTGCTTGGCGAAGAGCTGGCGGAACACCGGGTAGATGTCGCCTGGCTTGGCTATTCGCGTCATCTGGAAGTTTCGCCAATTTTCCCCGACCTGTCGATAGGAACGCCACAGCGAGGTACCATTGTCGGTCGAGCGGAATATGGCGCTCTCGCGTTCGTCCAGAATCTCGACATAGGCATAATACTGGCAAAGCTTCATGATCTCCTTGTTCAACAGATTGACGCAATGCTCGGAATCGCCCGCGAGGTTGTCGCCGTCCGAAGCCTGTGCGGCATATATGTTCCAATCCTGGCTGGGGTAGCGCTCAAGGATAATGCGCTGCATTTCCTCCAGCGCGGTCGATACGACCGTGCCGCCGCTTTGGGTGCTGCGAAAGAACGTCTCTTCATCGACTTCGTGCGCCTGATGGGTATGGCGGATGAAAACGATGTCGATGCGCTCGTAACGCCGTTTCAAAAACAGGTGGAGAAGTACGAAGAAGCGCTTCGCAAGATCCTTCTCGCGCTCGCCCATGGATCCTGAAACATCCATGAGGCAGAACATCACGGCGCTTGCATTCGGCAAGGGCTGCGGCTCGAAGCGATTGAAACGAATATCGACAGGGTCGATATAACCAACCACTTTGCGGCGGCGCTCAAGACGTTCCAGTTCGCTGCGCATTTTCGCAAGGCGCTCGGAGGAAGCGCTGCCGGGCTTCGGGTGCTTTGCTTCGAGTTCCTCGATTTCTTTGGCGATTGCTTCGACCTGGGCAAGCTTGGGGCGCTGCAGTGCGATGCGGCGGCCAAAACTGTTCCGCATGGTTCGCCCGACATTGATGTTGGTCGGGGCGCCGGCAATGGTAAAACCA
This sequence comes from Phyllobacterium pellucidum, assembly GCF_013327855.1. Taxonomy (GTDB): domain Bacteria; phylum Pseudomonadota; class Alphaproteobacteria; order Rhizobiales; family Rhizobiaceae; genus Phyllobacterium; species Phyllobacterium pellucidum. The sequence continues at coordinate 71,912 of NZ_JABUMX010000006.1, forward strand.
GCACGGCGCGAGCGAAAGGTAACGGCCTCCTTGAGACTGGACTTGATCATGTCCGGAAGTTCGAGGTCTTCGAAGAAAAGATCGAGCACCTCCTCGCGCGACAGCACGAACTGGAAATCATCCTCCATGTCGCCTTCGGATGCAGCACCCTTGCCTGCACCCGTGCCGCCGCCCTGACCGGGTTTGGCGAGGCGGTCACCGGCGGTAAATTCCTTGTTGCCGGGCAGTACGTGTTCGCGCCTGCCGCTGCTTCGATCCGCCTGAAAGCTGGGCTCGCTGGTGCCGTCCAGTGGAAAGGGAACGCTGTGGCCCGCATCCACATCGACGATCTTGCCCGACTTTATCTTTTCATGGACGACGCGCTTCAGCTCTCCGCGCGCGCGGCGCAGAAAGCGTTGGCGATTGCTCAGGCTCTTGTCCTTGGGGTTAAGGCGGCGATCGATGAAGCTCGGCATGCAAGCACCTTTCTTCGGCGATCACCCCGCCTTGTTCACGCGCATGTACCAATCCACCAGTCGACGAACCTGCCGTTCCGTATAACCCCGCTCGACCATGCGCTGGACGAACTCCGTATGCTGCTTCTCGGTGGCGCCATCCTTCTTCGAACCGAAGCTGATGACCGGCAGCAGATCCTCGACCTGGCCAAACATGCGCTTCTCGATGACTTCGCGCAACTTTTCGTAGCTCGTCCAGGACGGGTTGCGGCCATTATTTTTGGCCTTGGCGCGGAGGGTGAACTTCACGACCTCGTTGCGGAAATCCTTGGGATTGGCGATGCCGGCCGGCTTTTCGATTTGCGATAACTCACCGTCGAGAATGCCTCGATTGAGAATCTGGCCGGTATCGGGATCCTTGTAGTCCTGGTCCTCGATCCATGCATCGGCGTAGGCGATATAACGGTCGAAGAGGTTCTGGCCGTATTCGCTATAGGACTCGAGATAGGCCTTCTGTATCTCGTGACCGATGAACTCTGCATAACGAGATGCGAGTTCGGATTTGATGAAATCGAGGTAGCTGGATTCGATCTCCTGCGGGAACTGCTCGCGCTTGACCGATTGTTCGAGCACATACATCAAATGCACGGGGTCAGCCGCAACCTGCTTGGTGTCGTAGTTGAAAGTTTCCGAGAGAACCTTGAAGGCAAAGCGCGTGCTGATGCCGTTCATGCCTTCATCGACGCCTGCGGCGTCGCGGTACTCTTGCACCGATTTCGCCTTCGGATCTGATTCACGCAGGTTCTCGCCGTCATAGACGCGCATCTTCGTGTAGAGCGGGGAATTTTCGTGCTCCGCAAGCCGGGTTGAAACCGTAAAGCGGCTGAGAATTTCCAGCACTTCCGGTGCGCAGGGATTGTTGACGAGTTCGCTCTCACGCAACAGCTTTTCGTAGATCTGCTTTTCTTCCGTCACCCGCACGCAATAGGGCACCTTGACGACAGACATGCGGTCGAGGAAGGCCTCATTGTTTTTGTTGTTCTTGAACTGGAGCCATTCGGATTCGTTCGAGTGGGCAAGAATGATCCCCTGGAACGGGAAGGCGCCGAAATTCTCGGTGCCGTTGTAGTTGCCTTCCTGTGTCGCCGTCAGCAACGGGTGCAGGACCTTGATCGGCGCCTTGAACATTTCGACGAATTCGAGCATTCCCTGCGTGGTCCGGTTAAGGCCGCCGCTATAGGAATAAGCGTCGGGGTCGGCCTGGCTGAAATTCTCGAGCTGGCGGATATCGACCTTGCCGACGAGCGAGGAAACGTCCTGGTTGTTCTCGTCGCCAGGTTCGGTCTTGGCGATGCCAATCTGGCGCAGCCGCGATGGAGCAAGCTTGACGACACTGAACTTGGAGATGTCACCAGCAAATTCGTCGAGCCGTTTCGCTGCCCAAGGGGAGATCAGGCCGTTGAGGCGTCTGCGGGCAATGCCGTATTTGTCTTCGAGGAGGCCAGCCATGCGATCAGGCTGGAACAGGCCGAGCGGCGATTCGAAGATGGGGCTTATCTGGTTGCCGGCCTTGAGGGTGTAGATGGGGCGGCGCTCCATCAATTGCTTCAGCCGTTCGGCAAGTGAAGACTTACCTCCTCCAACGGGACCGAGCAGATAAAGTATCTGCTTACGCTCTTCCAGACCCTGTGCGGCGTAGCGGAAATAGCCGACAATGCGTTCGATCGTGTCTTCCATGCCGTAGAAATCGGCAAAGGCCGGATAGATCTTGATGGTGCGATTGAGATAGATGCGGCCGAGGCGTTCGTCAGTACTGGTATCGACCAGGGTCGGTTCACCGATGGCATCGACCATGCGTTCGGAAGCAGTGGCAAACATTTTGGGATCGTTGCGGCAGGCGAGCAGATACTCTTGCAGGCTCATCTCTTCCTGCTTTTCGCTGCTGTAGATCTCTGAGAAGAGACTGAATACGTCAGATGCCTGCGTTGTCATTTCCAACCTCCAGCCGCATGCAAGTTCGACGGAACTTGAGCTGAAGGGGCCGCCCCTCCGCTCAGAGGATTGCATGCCGTATCGTTACACTGTCAGGTGAGTCGCTCCACTGTGCAAGACACTAATTGTTGTTATCTTGTGTAGATGCAATTTAGGCACATAGTTGTGTCTGCAATGAGGTGAGGATCACCTTTCGTCGTCTGTCCTTCACCAAAGATGTAAGTAGTCTCTCTGGCAAATTGTATAGGTAACGACAAAGAATCTGCGTCAATATGTCAGAAAAGTGGAGCAACGGCGGTCAAGCTGTGCCGGTGGTACCATAAGCCAGCGATTATGACGGCGGCAGAACTCCTTCGCTTTTCTGCACGAGCAACATAGTTATGCGGCTTCGTTGCGGTTCATTGCTCCTTGAACGCGATCTGTTATGTTTTTAACAGTTGTCACAATGGTTGAGGGGACGAAACGCAATGGTAAGCCGCAAGGCACGGCGAATAGCAGATCTCTCGGGAGCGCTCCGGGCGCGGCGGGTATTGCGTCTCAAGGATGCAGCCCTGCTGCTCAACGTTTCCGAAATGACCGTCCGCCGCGACGTTGCTGAAAATCCCGACCAGTTCGGCTACCTTGGCGGCCATATCGTTCCGGCTGGCGATTTCTGGAACGACAGTCCTTACGATTTGTCGCAGGCGGTGGACACCCATGCCGCCGCCAAGGTGAGGGCCTGCGCGCATGCCGCCAGATATATTCGCCCCGACGATACGATCTTTATCGATTGCGGCACGACGCTGCTCAGCCTCATCGACCATGTTCCCGCCGACTACCGGATCACCGCCATCTGTTATGCGCTTAATGTCGCCGAGCGGCTGACGCGCCGCCCGAACATAAGCGTGGTGATGCTAGGTGGGCTTTATTACGCTTCGTCCGCTTCGTTTTCCGGCGATTCCGGCCTTGAAACCCTCTCCAAGCTTGGCATCAATACTGCGTTCATTTCGGCTGCCGGGCTGGATATGAGCCGAGGCGCGTCTTGCGCGCACTTTCATGAAGCACCGGTCAAGCAAAGAGCGATCGAGTTTGCTGAAATGAACCTGCTTGTCGCCGACAGCAGCAAAATGGGCAAGGTCAAGCCTGTTCTGTTTGCGCCAATTACGGCCTTCCAGGCGATCATCACCGAGGAAGGCGAGATTGACGTGCCTAAAGCCCCTTGACGCCATGGCCATTTTGATGGAAAAATAACAAAAACTGATATTATTCTCACAATGATGGCGAAGGCCGGTGCGAATGTTCTGGTCTGTCGGCGCGAAGCGCCTATGCTAGACTTGCATTCGCTGGAGGAAGTTTTCTCGTGGAAAAAGCCCGGATTATCACTGCATCAGGCGATGGCGGGGTTGTGACAGCCGGTTCCTCGCCAGCGAGGCTGGTGGACCACGCCAGGACGAATGGCTGGCCGCGCAATCCTGGCATGGAACTCGACCTTTCCTGGGTGCTTGACGCGCGGGTTAACCTTTCCGCCGTCGAGCGCCGTGTCGCAAGCCTTCCCGGCAGGCGTACGGTCAAGAAGGACGCCCAGGCAGCGTGGCTGTTGAAGGCGGTCACCTGTATCGATCTGACGACACTCAACGGCGACGACACGGCCGAACGGGTCAAACGCCTGTGCGCCAAGGCGATGCACCCGGTGCGGCAGGATATTCTCGACGCTTTGGGCATGGGCAAGCGGTCGATCACCACCGGAGCCATCTGCGTCTACCATCGCTTCGTAGCGACGGCGGTGGAAGCCCTCGGCGATTCCGGCATTCCCGTCGCCGCGGTCTCGACCGGCTTTCCGGCGGGGCTTAGTCCGCACCACCTCAAGGTGAAGGAGATCGAAGCGTCGGTTGCCGACGGTGCAAAAGAGATCGATATCGTCATCACCCGCGAACATGTGCTGACTGGCAACTGGACCGCACTCTATGCGGAGATGCAGGACTATCGCAGGGCCTGCGGCGATGCGCACGTAAAGGCGATCCTCGCCACCGGCGACCTCAAGACCTTGCGCAATGTGGCGCGTGCCTCGCTCGTCTGCATGATGGCCGGTGCAGATTTCATCAAGACATCGACCGGCAAGGAAGGCGTCAACGCAACGCTGGCTGTTACGCTGGTGATGTTGCGCATGATCCGCGCCTACGAGGAGCGCACGGGGTTCAAAATAGGCTACAAGCCGGCTGGCGGCATTTCTGCGGCAAAGGACGTGCTGAACTATCAGTTCCTCATGAAGGAAGAACTTGGCCGGGAGTGGCTCGAGCCCGATCTCTTCCGAATCGGCGCATCGAGCCTTCTTGCCGACATCGAGCGGCAATTGGAACATCACGTTACGGGCGCCTATTCCGCGCTCAACAGACATCCGATCGGATAATGCCATGACAGTCGCGACCTATTTTGACGAAATGTCCTACGGCCCCGCGCCCGAGGCCGATACCGAAGCCCGCGATTGGCTGGCTCGCCACAAGTCGAGTTTTGGCCACTTCATCAACGGCGCCTTCGTGCCTTCTACGTCGGGGAAGACATTCGACACGTTCGAGCCCGCCACCGGCAAGCGCCTTGCCAAACTCGCCGTTGGCGACAAGGCGGACGTCGACAAGGCGGTCGCCGCAGCCCGCAAGGCACAAGTTTCCTGGGCAAGGCTGCCCGGTCACCTTCGTGCTCGCCACCTCTACGCGCTTGCCCGGATGATCCAGCGGCACGCCCGCCTGATCGCAGTGGTCGAAGCCATAGACAACGGCAAGCCGATCCGCGAGACGCGCGATATCGATGTGCCGCTCGCCGCTCGCCACTTCTATCATCATGCGGGATGGGCGCAGATCAAGGACACTGAATTTGCGGATCACGTTCCGGTTGGCGTCGTCGGCCAGATCATTCCCTGGAACTTCCCCTTTCTCATGCTCGCATGGAAGATTGCCCCCGCGCTGGCGCTCGGCAATACGGTTGTTCTTAAGCCTGCCGAATTTACCTCGCTGACCGCCTTGCTTTTCGCGGAGCTAGCAGCGGCGGCCGGCCTTCCAGCGGGCGTTCTCAATATTGTCACCGGTGAGGGTGAAACCGGTGCGCTGATCGTAGATCATAGCGACATCGACAAGATTGCCTTTACCGGATCGACGGAAGTCGGCCGCATCATTCGCGAGCGCACGGCGGGCAGCGGCAAATCGCTTACCCTCGAACTTGGCGGCAAATCACCCTTCATCGTGTTTGATGATGCCGACGTCGATGGTGCGGTCGAAGGTGTCGTCGATGCGATCTGGTTCAACCAGGGTCAGGTATGCTGCGCCGGATCGAGGCTCCTCGTCCAGGAAGGCATCGCCAAGCTTTTCCATGACCGGCTGAAGCGCCGCATGCAGACGCTGCGGGTCGGTCTCCCGCTCGACAAGGCGATAGACATGGGCGCCATCGTTGCGCCAGTGCAACTCAGCCGCATTGAAGCGCTGGTGAAGAAGGGCCTAGCCGAAGGCGCAGAACTGCACCAGGCGCAGATCGAAATCCCGAAGAGTGGAAGTTTCTACCCGCCGACGCTTCTGAGCGGCGTGCAACCCACCTCGATCGTTGCGACCGAAGAGATCTTCGGGCCGGTTGCCGTGTCCATGACGTTTCGCACGCCCGAGGAAGCGGTCCAACTCGCCAATCATTCGCGCTATGGTCTTTCCGCCAGCGTGTGGAGCGAGACGATCGGCCTTGCGCTCAACGTCGCGGCAAAGCTTGCGGCCGGCGTCGTCTGGGTCAATGCGACGAACCTGTTTGATGCCGCGGTCGGCTTTGGCGGCAAGCGCGAATCCGGCTTTGGACGTGAGGGCGGGCGCGAAGGCTGCTACGAATATCTGAAGCCCAAAGCGTGGATCGGCCGCAAGGCGCGCGTTCTACCGAATTTGCCCGAGCTCAAGCCTGTAGTCGGGGATTTTTCCGCGCCGGCGATCGACCGGACGACCAAGCTCTTCATCGGCGGCAAGCAGGCGCGGCCGGACGGCAATTATTCGCGCCCCGTGGTCTCGCCAAAAGGCAAGATGATCGGCGAGGTCGGCGACGGCAACCGCAAGGATATCCGTAACGCCGTTGTTGCCGCGCAGGCGGCCTCCGCCTGGTCGAGCGCGACGACGCACAATCGCGCTCAGATCCTCTATTACATCGCCGAAAACCTTTCCGGACGTGCCGACGAATTTGCCGCGCGGATTGCCGCCATGGCCGGGTCTTCCGCAGCGGCGGCGAGGGCGGAGGTCGACGCTTCTATCGCACGGCTCTTTACCTATGGCGCCTGGGCGGACAAGTTCGAGGGCGCGGTGCATTCGCCGCCCCTGCGGGGTGTGGCACTGGCAATGCCGGAACCATTGGGCGTAGCTGGAGTCATATGCCCGCCCGAAGCTCCGCTACTCGGTTTTGTCAGCCTTGTTGCGCCGCTTGTCGCCATGGGCAACCGCGTGGTTGCGGTGCCGAGTGAGGCCTACCCGCTCGCCGCGACTGATTTCTACTCGATCCTCGAGACGTCGGATGTGCCAGCGGGCGTCATCAACATAGTGACCGGATCGGCAATCGAACTCGCCAAGACCCTTGCAGCTCACAACGATGTCGATGCTGTTTGGGCGTTTGGCAGCGATGAACTATCCGCCACTGTCGAGAAACTGTCCGTCGGCAACCTTAAGCGGACCTTCGTCGATTACGGCAAGGCCACCGATTGGAACGACCGCGCCGCCGCCGAAGGCACGCTTTTCCTGCGCCGCGCCGTCGATGTAAAGAATATCTGGATTCCTTACGGCGAATAGGAATAGTCAGAGATCAAGGCCCTGCAACTCTGGAGGAATTTCATGCTCAAGAATATCGACCCGGCGCTCAATGCGGACGTTCTCCACGCGTTGCGGTCCATGGGTCACGCCGACACGCTGGTGATTTCAGATACGAACTTTCCCTCCGACGCCATCGCTCGGCAAACGACGCTGGGCAAGCTCCTGCGTATCGACAATATTTCAGCTGCTCGCGCGATAAAGGCGATTTTGTCGGTGATGCCGCTGGATACGCCGATTCAGCCGTCGGTCGGTCGCATGGAAGTCATGGGCGCGCCGGGCGAAGTGCCGCCCGTCCAGCGTGAAGTGCAAGCTGAGGTCGATGCGGCGGAAGGCAAGGCCTCACCCATGTACGGCATCGAGCGCTTTGCGTTCTACGAGGAAGCAAAGAAGGCCTATTGCGTGATTACCACTGGAGAGACCCGGTTCTACGGGTGCTTTATGCTTACCAAGGGTGTCATTCCGCCCGAGACAGCCTGACAAGCAATCGCCGCCGGCGCGAAGGTACTGGCGGCGATGAACTCTTTGCCCAGAAGTATTTTAAGCCTGCGGCTGCTTTGTCTTGCGCAGGTAGGGCAGAACCCGTTCGAACTCGCCGAAGCGCTCCTTCGCCTCTTCGTCCGAAACGGCGGCCGTGATGATCACGTCTTCTCCCTGTTGCCACTGCGCCGGCGTCGCCACCTTGTGCTTGGCTGTCAGCTGGATACTGTCGATCGCGCGCAGGATCTCGTCGAAGTTCCGGCCGGTCGTCATCGGATAGGTAATCGTGAGTTTGATCTTCTTGTCCGGTCCGATCACGAATACCGAGCGCACGGTTGCATTGTCTGCGGGTGTGCGGCCTTCGGATGTATCGCCTGCTTCAGCCGGCAACATGTCGTAGAGCTTCGCGACCTTGAGCTCCTTATCGCCGATCAACGGGTAGTCGACCTCGTGGCCCGTCGCCGACTTGATGTCAGCCTTCCACTTGGCGTGGCTTTCGACAGGATCGACGGAAATGCCGATGATCTTGGCGTTGCGCTTGGCAAATTCGGGAGCAAGGCCAGCCATGTAACCGAGTTCGGTGGTGCAGACCGGCGTAAAATTTTTCGGATGGCTGAACAGCACGGCATAGCTGTCCTTGATCCAGTCATGAAAATGGATCTCGCCCTGCGTCGTGTCAGCGGTAAAATCCGGTGCGGTATCATTGATACGTAGGCCCATTGTAGTTCTCCCAGTCCGATGACGGTTGAAACCAACGCGATTGCTTCCAGGCGCTGCATGGCCAGGCGTTGGATTGGAGCGAAATCTAGCACGGCCCATTGGCGCTGAACAATCACCGGCTCCAATATCTTTGGTATGGGGCCGGCAAAGTAGGGTCACGCGTTATTGATCGGCAACGTCGAACTGCCGCTTTCGCGCCACGATTTTTTCACTCGCCTGACATGCGGCGGAACTATGATTCGAGGCACAAGTGATGCGAGACAGATCGGCAAGCAAGATGAACACATCAGCAAATCGATGGACGCCGCATTGGGCAATCCACCCGGGCCAGCATCTCCTTGAGTGCATCCAATCCCGCGGCCTGTCCGTGGAAGACTTTGCCGACCGGACGGACCTGCCCGCAACGACGCTCGATGCCATCATCTCGGGACGGCATCCCATAACCTACGACATCGCCCTTCGGATCGGACGCTCCTTCGGAATCATGCCGGACTTCTGGTTCCTTTTGCAGTCCAAATGGCACCGCCAGCAGGAAACCATGAAGACGCCTGCATAGGGTGGTTGCCAGGATCAAGGCCTTATTTGGGGGCGTGCGCCTCGACAACCTTCTTGCACGCCGGGGATAGTTGGTCCAACTGCTTTGCCAGGCACTCGAAAATGCGCCCGCCACCGGGCGCTACCCCGCTACAGTATTTCTGATAGTCCGGCATGCATGCTTCCCGCTCGGCAGCTGTCTGTGCCGCTGCCATGCCGCCGGAAAGTCCAATGCCGATCGCAAGTAAACCAAAGACCAACCGCATCACAACCTCCCAAAATATGCCGCTGAAGATCTATCCTCCGATTGCGGAATAACGTAGCATCCGACGGGATTTCCCTGCAACCAACGTCAATCGGGGAGTTTGATGGCAGGTCTATTGGGGTTGCATGCCGGCAGGCGCGAAGACAATGCATATCGCCCGCAAAGACAGCTGGGCGGAGACCCAAATTCAATATTTGCGGCCATTTTGAGAGCCGTGCCCCGCAAGAGAATGGTCCTCTCCGCTGCTTTGCTTACCGGCGCTTTCGCACTCGCCGCCTGCAGCGAACAGAACACCTACGAGCCGCCGCCGCCGCCAAAAGTTGATGTGGCCCTACCGGTCAAGCAAAATGTGACGCCCTATCTTGAAACGACCGGCACCACGGCCTCCATCAATTCGACGGCTCTGGTCGCCCGCGTTCAGGGGTTCATCCAATCGATCAACTACCGGGATGGCGATGCGGTGAAGGCCGGGACGGTGCTTTTTGTCATCGAACCGGAGCCTTACCAGCTGGCGCTCGATCAAGCGAACGCTGCCAAGGCATCCGCCGACGCGGCGCTGAAGCAATCCCAAGCAGAATTTGAGCGCCAGAAGGCCCTCGTCGCCAAGACCTTCGCCACGCAGCAGGATCTCGAAAAAGCCGAAGCCGCCCGTGACGCCAATATTGCTGCCCAGCAGCAGGCGACAGCCAGCATTCAGCAGGCCGAACTCAATCTGAGCTATACGCAGGTCAAGGCGCCCTTCGATGGTGTCGTCACCGCGCGGCTCGTTTCGGTGGGCGAACTTGTTGGCCCCAATAATGTATCGACCCTCGCCAGCATCGTGCAATTCAACCCGATTTATGTCGACTTCAACGTCAGCGAAAAGGAGGTCTTGCGTGTTCGCGCGACAATGCAGAAGCGCGGAGTGACGACGCAGGATCTGAAGAAGATACCGGTCGAGATCGGCCTGCAAACCGAGAAGGGCTACCCTCACGTCGGAGCCCTCGACTACGCCGCTCCGATAATAACGGCGAATACGGGCCAGCTTGCCGTCCGCGGTGTGTTTGACAATGAAAATCGGCAATTGCTGCCAGGCTATTTCGTGCGCGTGCGCGTGCCGCTTTTCGAGGAGCCGGACAGGCTGCTCGTACCCGACCGCGCCGTCGGCAGCGATCAAAGCGGGCGTTATGTGCTTATTGCAGGCAAGGACGATATCGTAGAACAGCGCACGGTTCAGCTCGGCCAGCTTGTCGGCGAATTGCGTGTCGTCAGTTCCGGCGTCACCGCCGATGACCGCGTCGTTGTCTCCGGCCTGTTGACGGCCATTCCCGGCCAGAAGATCGAACCGCATATGACTGTTCTCACCGCCACCGCTGCTGACGGCGTGACGCAATGATCTCCAAATTTTTCATCGAGCGTCCGGTCCTTGCCAATGTCATCGCCATTCTCATGGTGGTCATCGGTTTCGTGTCGCTTTACCGGCTGCCGATTGCGCAATATCCCAACGTCGTGCCGCCAACTGTGCAGGTGACGACCCGCTATCCCGGCGCGAGCGCCCGTACCCTGATCGATACGGTGGCGCTGCCCATCGAACAGCAGGTCAACGGCGTCGAGGGCATGCTCTACATGCAGTCCTATTCCGCGTCCGATGGCAGCTATACGCTGACGGTCACCTTTGCGATCGGCACCGATCTCGATGCGGCGCAGGTTCTGGTGCAGAACCGGGTTTCGGCGGCGCTTGCCGCTCTGCCGCAGTCGGTGCAGGTACAGGGTGTAAACGTACAGAAGAAATCGACGTCGATCCTTGAAATTGTAACCCTGACGTCGCCTGACGATCGCTTCGACAGTCTCTATCTCAGCAACTATGCCACGATCCGTCTTAAGGACGAGCTCGCGCGTGTGCCCGGCGTCGGCAATGTGAGCGTCTTCGGTGCGGGCCAGTACTCCATGCGCATCTGGCTCGACGCCAACAAGATGCGTGCACGCAGCCTGACCGCGCAAGATGTCATCCAGGCGCTGCAACAGCAAAGCACGCAGGTGACCGCAGGGCAGGTCGGCATCCCGCCGGTGCCGGCGGACCAGTCGTTTCAATATACGATCAATGTTGAAAGCCGCCTCAGCGATCCCGAGCAGTTCGGCGCCGTCATCGTCAAGACCGGCACCAATGGGGACTTCACGCGCGTTCGCGATATCGGCCGCGTCGAACTCGGTGCGCAGACCTATGGTCAGTACTTCAAGCTCGACGGCAAGCAGGCCGCGGGCCTCGCAATCTTTCTGTCACCCGGCGCCAACGCGCTGAATGTCGCCAAGCTTGTCAGCGATCGCATGAAGGCGCTCGCCGCCGAATTCCCGCAAGGCGTCACCTATTCGATACCGTTTGATACCACCACATTCGTCAGCCAGGCGATCAACGAGGTCTACAAGACGCTGTTTGAGGCGGCGCTGCTGGTGCTGATCGTCATTCTCGTCTTTCTGCAGGATTGGCGCGCCATGCTCGTGCCGGCAACGACCGTTCCGGTCACGATCATCGGCGCCTTCGCGGCGATGGCGGCCATGGGATTTTCCGTCAACCTGTCGACACTGTTCGCGATCGTGCTTGCCATCGGGATTGTGGTCGATGACGCCATCGTGGTTGTCGAAGGCGCTGCCCACAATATCGAGCAGGGCATGTCGGGGCACGATGCGGCGATCAGTGCCATGGATCTGCTTTTCGGACCGATCGTCGGCATTACCCTCGTGCTGATGGCGGTGTTCCTGCCCGCTTCGTTCCTGCCCGGCATCACCGGACAGATCTTCTCGCAATTCGCGCTGGTTATCGCGGCGACGGCGTTGATCAGCGCGATCAATGCCGTAACCCTCAAGCCGACCCAATGCGCCCTGTGGCTGCGGCCGACCGTACCGATGGAAAAGCGCAATGTGTTCTATCGCGGCTTCAACGCCGTCTACCAGCGCGTCGAAAACGCCTATATCCGGCTGATCGGATCAATGGTCAGCCGCGCCGGACTCATGGCAATCATCGCTTTGGCGATCATCGGCGCGGCGGGTTACGGCCTGACGCGCGCCTCGACGAGCTTCCTGCCCATCGAGGACCAGGGCTATCTGCTGGCAGCGGTCCAGCTTCCTGATGGCGCGGCGCTGGGGCGGACGCAAAAGGTTCTGGAGGATGTCGGGAAGGTCGCCAAGGAGACACCAGGGGTGAAGCAGGTCATCACCATTGCCGGCATGTCAGCCCTCGACAATAGTTCCACCCTCGCCAATGCCGGCCTCGCCTACATCATGCTCAATGATTGGAGCCAGCGCGGGAAGGGTGAAGACCTCGGATCGCTCTACCAAAAGCTGAATGCAAGTCTCGCCACCAATCCGGAGGCCCGCATCATCGTGCTGCCGCCACCGCCGATCCAGGGCATCGGCAATGCGGGCGGCTTTACGATGCAGGTCGAAGTCCGTGACGGGAGCTTCGATCTCGCTAAATTGCAGAGCGTGACGAATACCATGGTCGCTGCTGCGGAAGCGCAATCCGGTATCCAGCGTGCAAGCGCGCCGTTCCGGGCAACCGTGCCGCAATACGATGTCCAGATCAATCGCGAGAAGGTGGAGACGCTGCTGCTCACCGCCGATCAGGTGTTCGATACGCTCGCGAGCTATCTCGGCTCCAGCTATGTCGACCAGTTCAACAAATTCGGCCGTGTCTTCCAGATCTATGTTCAGGGTGATGCGCAGTTCCGCTTGGCGCCCGACGACATCAACAACCTCACCGTGCGCAACAAGAATGGCGACATGATCCCGCTCGGCACTGTCCTGACCATTACGCCAAGCGTCGGTCCTTCGCTGATCAGCCTCTATAACCTTTATCCGTCCGCCTCGATCACGGGCGTTCCCGAAGCCAATTTTTCCTCGGGACAGGCAATGAACCTTATGGAACAGATTGCCGAGAAGACCATGCCGCCGGGCTTCGGTTTCGATTGGACCGCGCTCTCATTCCAGGAAAAGATTGTCGGCAACCAGATGTATCTGGTCTTCGCGCTTGCCCTCCTTTTGGTGTATCTCGTTCTGGCCGGCCAATATGAGAGCTGGATCGCGCCGGTTTCCGTCCTGCTCGCGGCCCCGATGTCGCTCGTCGGACCGGTTGGAGTACTGCTTGGCGCGAACACGCCCATCAATCTCTATGTCCAAATCGGCTTGATCCTGCTCATCGCGCTTTCCGCTAAAAATGCCATCCTGATTGTCGAAATGGCGCGGGAATTGCGGGCCTCAGGGAAATCGATTACCGAATCCGCCATCGAAGCGGCGAGGTCCCGCTTCAGGCCTATCCTAATGACATCGTTTGCCTTTATTCTCGGCGTGGCGCCGCTCGTCGTGGCGACGGGTGCTGGTGCCAGTGCGCGCAAATCGATCGGCATCACCGTGTTCAGCGGCATGATTGCTTCGACCTGCCTTGCAGTGCTGTTCGTGCCATCATTCTTCGTCATTATGCAGCGTTTCGAGGAGTGGCGCTCAGCGCGCAAGCAGCCAGCCAAGGCGCCGATGGCCGAAGCCAAATAGTGGGCGAAAAGCGCGTTCGCCCAAACATCTGACTTAACCCAAAGGGATGACACGACTCTTGACGGGGTGACATGGTAACCTTCCGCCTTTGGTGAAGGGGGTGCCATGACGTGGATGCGTGGTGCCGCGATCGTGGCGTTGAGCCTCTCGCTGTTTAGCCCGAGGCCTCTTGTTGCTGCTGAAGCAATTGGCGAAGCGGTCCGGATCAAGACCGAAGTAACCGGCGCGGGCGGGACGTTGGCCGTTACCGATCCCGTACATCGCAACGAGAAGATCAGCACGTCCCCGGACGGCCTCGGCCAGTTCGTGTTCAAGGACGGCACCAAGCTTGCGGTTGGGTGGGGCTCGTCCGTTACCCTCGACAAATTCGTCTTCGACGATTCCGACACCGTCAAGAGGCTCTCCATCAAGGCCGCAAAAGGGACATTCCGCTGGATCAGCGGCAGCTCGAAATCGTCCGCTTATGAGATACTCACGCCCGCCGGCACGATTGGCGTTCGCGGTACGGCGTTCGACTTCTATATTGATCGCGACGGCACCACTGCCGTCGTGCTGCTTAGCGGTGCTGTCGGATTTTGCGGCCCGGGTGGATGCCGGCAACTGACAAAGCGCTGCGACTGCGTTGTCGCGAAACCCAATGGCCGTATGACGAACCCCGGCCGCGTCAACCAGAGCATCTTCAAGACGCTGGGCAATAACCGCGCCCTGCCGTTCCTGTCCGGCAATCAGCAACTTTCGACCGGCTTCGGAAGGTTTGTAACTGGTTGCGGGCTTTCCAAGGCTGTGTCGGATCCTGCCCAGACCGCACCCGAAAGAAACAGGCCCGAGCGACCGACGCCGGCGGCTCCCGCTCCACCGGCGCCCACGCCGGTGGCACAGAACGAACCGGACCCGCCGGCACCGCCGAGCCCACCGGCGGCTCCGACCCCGCAGGCGGAACCGCCTGATACGCCAACCGTGCCGGATAAGCCGGACGAACCCGATAAGCCTGACAAGCCCGACAAGCCCGACAAGGGGCATCATCACGGCAAACATGATCGCCATGACCATGATCGCGACGACGATCATCATGACGGCGATCGCAGGGGCCGTGGCGGCTGGGATGGTGGCGGTCGACACCAACGTTAGTCGAACTGTTCTCGCCGGCACCGGCTATCTTGAATGGCCGTTGCCTTTGCGCCTCGGCTCATCGAGATAATGTTGGGATCTGCGTGTTATGCGGCCGTAAAATTCCGGCAGCCCAACGCCCAAATCCGCAGCTTTCGACTTGGCGGCATTGACCATTCTGCGGCTGGTTGTCGACTGCGCGCGCATTGCCGCGATAAGTTGCCGGTGAATGGTCTGCAATTCGGCGAATTTCGCCGACGTCGAGACTTGCTCATTACCGACCACGGCAAAGAGTTTCGTCCGCGTGCTCTTGCCCTTTAGCGCAAGGTCGCCGACTTCCAGCAATGCGTAGTCCGGCAGGAGACGCGCGGTGTTGTTGGACACGAGAATATCGAAGCCCACATCCTTGCACGACGATTCGATACGCGCCGCGACATTGACGGCATCGCCGACCGCCGAATAATTGAAGCGTGCCTCGGCCCCCATATTGCCGACGCAGGCGATGCCGGTGTGAATGCCGATGCCAATGCCTACGGGTTGTTCCTCGCCGAATCCAAACGCGTCGCGGGCGTTGAGCTTAACGAGTGTCTCGCGCATGCCAAGCGCCGCCCGCACTGCCTTGCGGCCATGGTCGGCGACATCGACCGGTGCATTCCAGAACGCCATGATCGAGTCGCCGATGAACTTGTCGAGCGTTCCCTCATTGGCAATGACATGCTGGCTCAAGGCGTCGAGAAGCGTATTCAGGAAGCCGACGAGAGCGGTCGGTTCGAGCCGCTCGCTGATTTCGGTAAAATTCCGCACATCGACGAACATCACGGTGAGTTCACGATCATCGCCGCCAAGCTGCAAGGCATTGCGCGTGTGCTCGATGCGATAAAGCAGTGAAGGCGAAAGATAGTGACCGAAGGCCTTGCGAACCTCCCGCCGTTCTCGATCAGTCACCAGAAAGCGGAATGCCGTCGCCCCGAAATGCGTGACCGACCAGCCGACGATCGGGGCGAGAGGGTCAAACAGCAGTCCAGCATAGTAGAAGGCGAGCCACGATGCGGCGAGGCCGAGCGCGGTGATCAGCAAGCCGCAGGCGAGCGCGAAGGCGGGACTGATGAAGGTTGTGACAAGGACAAGGAAGGTACCGCCGACGGCGACGGCAAGGATCTCGAGGCCGTTGGCCCAGTCCGGCCGTGACAGGAATTTGCCGGATAGAATCTGTTCGACAGTCTGCGCATGTAGCGAAACGCCCGGAACATTTTGTCCGAGCGCAGTGGCGCGAATATCCTGCAACCCCGCCGCTGATGTTCCAACGAAGACGATACTGCCTTCGATGGCGGATGCGAGTTCGGGCGAGTTGCCTTCCGCGCCAAGTACGCGCCGAGCCGAGATATAACGTTCGGCTCGGTCTGGGGTAACATAGAGCCACAATTCACCTGCGGCGGTGACGGGCACCGCAAACTCGCCGATCTTCACCTGTGTTATCGTGTCGGGGACATCGGGCGCATCGGCGAGAACATAGGTCGAGGCGCCCTGTGCGACGCGAAGCGCCTCGATAGCAAGGTTGGGGTAAAGCTGCGCACCGTCGCTCAGAAACAGCGGAACCGTCCGCACGACCGATGTGGAACTGCCGGGATTGAGGCTGATATGGCCAAGGCCGGCGGCGTTTGCCTCAAGTTGCGGTCGCAGCGGCGTCGCCGACTTGATACGGGGCGGGGCGCCGAATGGGCTTTCTCCGGTAAACGCAAATCCCGCCTTTACGGGCGGGCGGTAGCTTCCTTCATTCGACAGTCCAAAGCCCAACACGACCGGCTTTCCCAGAACGGCGTTGGCGAAGATCGCATCATTGTCGGGAAACTTGTCGAGGAGCGCGGGATCGATACCCTTGACGTCGCGAACCACGTTGCTCGGAGACAGGCGATCCGGCTCGGCAAAAAGAATATCGAAGGCGATGGCCGAGGCGCCAAGATCGTTCAGCTTGTCGACAAGGGCAGCGATCCGGTCGCGCGGCCAGGGCCATTGTCCGTATTCGAGCAGTGATGCCTCATCGATATCGATCACCTTCACCGGCATGGGTTCGAAGGCGCGCGGCAGGATGCGTTGATATTCATCGAAGGTGACGTCGCGGGCGAGCTTCAGGATGGGTGGATCACCGGCCCGGAGGATGGTGAGCACCGCCACGAAGGCAAGGCCGATAATTACCCCCAATTGCTGCGCGCGTGTCATGACCGCATTTGCCAGCCCTCCCTGGCAGCGCATCGACGGCAATTGCGCTGTCGCCCCTTGCACCGCCAGGAAATGGCATGCTGCCCGTTTCTTTGGCTCTATGCAATCGCTTCAACCCAATGGGATGGGCGCGCTCTTGTCCCGCCGAGCGTTCAACTATGGAGGCGACGGTCAGCGGCTTCGTTGGTATTTGATACCCGATCCCGTGGCTGGCCGAGCACACACGTGCGCTTCACGGGAACAGCATGCCTTCGACAGAAATGAATGCCGATCACGCGCTGAGATCGTGCGGCGGTTCGAACCGTTGGAACCGGTTGCGTCCAGCAGCCTTTGCCGCGTAGAGCGCGATATCTGCCCGCTTGAACACGTCCGAAGGCGAGCCCGCATCGACGAGGGCGATGCCGACCGAGGCACCAAGTCGCAGCGTCCTTCCATCATGCTCGATCGGCTGGCTCAGCGCTTCGACGATAATGCGTGCAAGGTCCTCGGGCGCATCCCTGCCTTGCGATGTCTTTGTAAGAACGGCGAACTCGTCGCCGCCGATACGGGCGACGATCTCGGCGGCGCGGCAAGCATGTGCCAGGCGATGTGCCACTTCCTTCAGACAATCGTCACCGACCGCGTGCCCGAGCGTGTCATTGACTTTCTTGAAACCGTCGAGATCGATCAGGAGCAACGCACCCGCATCGGTCATCTCGCCATGTTGCTTGCACATCTGCGCAAGTTTCGCCTGGAATTGGGTCCGGTTGGCAAGGCCGGTCATCGGATCGTATTCGGCGAGATAGCGGGTCTGATCGAGGAGCAGCTTTTGCTCGGTGATGTCCTGCTTCATTCCAAAGATGCGCACGGGCTCATTGTCGGAGCATTCCACGGTAGCGGTAATGCGCATCCAGCGGTGATTGCCCTTTGCCGTGACGATTTCGGCTTCCATGGTGAATCCGCTATGCTCTTCGACGGCGCGGCTGCGGCGCCGAATGAGTTCGCGCGCGGATTCCGCAGAATAGAACGACATGATCTCGTTTCGATCGAGCGGCGAGCCCCGTGGCAGATCAAAGATATCGTAGACGACATCGGTCCAACGCAGCGTTTCATCGGGAAGGCTGCACTCCCAGATGCCGATCCGGGCTGCCGCCGCCGATTGATCGAATATTCTTTGGCTGTGAGCGAGCGCGGCTGCCTGCTGGCGGATGCGCGACTCCATGGCATCAAGCTCTGCCTTTATGCGCGACGCGGTTTCGGCATCATCGCGCCGACCAAGGGACGCGATCATTTCGGCTACCAGATCGGCAAGTTGGCGTGTCTTCGCGCTGGATACACTGCGCGCAGGCGTATTTGACATGTTGAGCTCAATTTGAAACTGCGAGTGCGGCACATGCAACAGTTGCGTTATAGCGATTAAGACTTTCTATATGAAGACGGCTACAGTCATGGTTGCCTTGCGCTTTGTGATCGCTACGGTAAATGAATTGATCGGCATGGTGAGGATCAAGGAATCTATCAAGGTGTAACGGTGCACCTATGGGTTGAATTTTTCACTCTAAAGTTGAATTGTGTTATTGGGCACCCTTATATTAGAGCTGGTTCAATTGATAAAAACTGTACTGCGATAAACACTGTTCGAAGCTTTTGTGGGGTAGGGGAAACTCATTGACCAAACGCATAGACGCCAAGCTCAAGGTCATTCTATTGGGCGGATCATCCAATGTGGGCAAATCAACCATTGGGGATGTGCTTGCGGGCAAGCTTGGCTGGCGCTGCGTTTCAACCGACAGCCTCGCCAAACATCCAGGCAGGCCATGGCCCAAGCGAAAGGAAAAGGTCCCGAACCACGTTTCGGAACACTACCTCAATTTGCAAGCCGACGAATTACTGGAGTCTGTGATCCTTCATCACAGGCGCATGTCGCCGCTCGTTGCGGAATTCATCTGGTCGATACTAAAGGGCGCCAATGACCAGAGAACTGTGCTCGAAGGCTCCGCTCTCTGGCCGTTTATTACAGCGGGTCATCGCCTGAAGGAAATCGGCGCGGTCTGGCTGACGGCTAGCGCGGAAACGTTGAGGTCGCGCATCCATGAAAGCAGCGGTTACCAGAATGCCGACGAACGAAGCCGCGCGATGATTGCAAGTTTTCTGGAGCGAACCATCCTCTTCGACCAGAAGACCACCGAACTTGTCAGGGAGCATGGCTGCAGGGTGCTCGATACGGATCAGTTCGCAACGACCGACGACATTGTTGGAGAGATCATCAATCAGTTCCCCTCCCAATCGAAGCGATAGCTACGAGTTTGCTTCCCGGACATCGAGATCCTGCAGCAAGTTTCCAAGCGGCTGGGGACGGTGGAAGAGGAAGCCCTGTCCAAAGCCGATGCCGAGCGAGCGCAAGATGCCGACAGCGCCGGTGTCTTCGATATGCTCGGCAACCACATCGACGCCGAGTTCGCGCGCAACGCTGCCGATCGACCGGACGACCGCCTGATTGAGCCGGCTGTTTGAGAGCTTTTCGATGAAGGCACCATCGATCTTGATGCTGTCGACATCGAAGTGGTGCAGATAGCCGAAGGAACTGAGGCCCGCGCCAAAATCGTCGAGACTGATGCGGCAGCCGGCAGCCCGGGCTTCCTTGACGAAATTTTCGGCCGCCTCGTAATTGTTGACGGCCGTCGTTTCCGTGATCTCGAAGATCAGGCGCGCGGGGGAGACGTTTGTACGTTCCGTGGTCGTCTTGATGAACGACCACAAAGTCGGATCGCTGATCGTGTTGGCTGAAAGGTTGAGTGCGATCGCAACCTTGTCGGTCGCCATAAGCCGCTCGCCATATTGCTCCAGCGTGTGTTCGATGATCCAGCGGTCAACGATACCCATCAGGCCGAAGCGCTCCGCCGCCGGGATGAACTCCGCCGGGGCAATCAACGTGCCGTCCGGAGCGCGCATTCGCGACAGGATTTCGATGTAGACCGTATTTTCGGTCGTATCGGAAATCTCCCTGATCTCCTGGCCGTAGATTTCCAGCCGTCCTTCCGCCAGCGCCTCGAGAATGCCCGATGCAGCCTGGACGCTTGCGAGGTTCTCCTTCGCCGCGCCAGTGTTTTCATCGTAAATCGCTGTGCGGTTGCGCCCTTCCGCCTTGGCGGCATAGCAGGCAGCGTCGGCCCGCGCGACTGCCTCGTTAAGAGTGAGGTTGGGGTCGTCGAGAAATGCGATACCGACACTTGCGCCGATTTCCTGCAGTTTCCCGTCCCATTCGAGGCGCACCTTGCGGATCTCTTCGATCAGGCGCTCGGCTATTGCCTTTGTGTCCTCGGGGTTGGCCGAGGGCAGGACCGCGGCGAACTCATCACCGCCCAGACGGCCGATGACGGCGTCATGCGGGAGAACGCTGTTCATGCTCGCAGTTGCAAGCTTCAGCAGCGCATCGCCGGCCGCGTGGCCGAGCGTGTCGTTCACCATCTTGAAACGGTCGAGGTCGATGTAGAGCAGCGCGTGTCGCCGGTCGGGGCTAGCAAGTATCGAGGCGGTGGCCACTTCGAATGCACGCCGATTGAGAAGCCCGGTCAAGGTATCGTGGGTCGCCGCGTGCGAGAGTTCACGTTGCAAATTGCGCGCGTTGGTCACGTCCTGAACGACGAGCACCGAGCCAGTGACCGCGCCGGCTGTATTGAAAATCGGCGATGCAAGGTCACGTATCGAGCGGCGTTCGCCATCGCTTCGGACGACGACCGCGTTTTCGACGCGATCGACCGTCGATCTGTTCTCCATCGCTCGCATCGTCGACGACGTCAAAACGTGCTCGCTCACTTCGTCAACGAGGCGAAGGGCGCCGCTCACCGGGGCGCCGATCAGTTCGCTGGCAGATCGCAGCAACAGCCGTTCAGCGGCAGGGTTGGCAAAGGTGATGATATCATCGACATTCGTTGTCAGCACCGCGTCGCCGATCGATTGCAGCGTGACGCGATAAAGGTCCTTCTCGCGCGCCAGTGCCTCGGCGCTGTGGACCTGCTCGGTAATATCCCAGATGCTGCCCATCAGCATCTCCGGCATGCCTTCGCGCTTAACGAGGCGGGCAAGAGCATATACGTGGCGCACCTCGCCGTCGGGCTTGACGATGCGATAGCTCGTCTTCATGGGAATGCCGGTCTTGAAGGTCGCCTCGACCGCCTGTTCCGCTATGGCAGCGTCTTCCGGATGCAGGAGACGGTGCCAGGTGGCGCGGGGGACCTCGTCGGTGCCCGACCCGATGCCGAATATTTCGCGCATCCGCCGGTCCCAAAGCACTGTTTCGGTCTCGATGTTGAAATGCCACAGGCCAATCTGGCCCGCGTCCAGCGCCAGTTCGACGCGCTGGTTCAGCAGCGCCAGCTGATGTTCGGCATTCTTCTGGTCGGTAATATCCGTCTGAACGCCTATCATGCGGGTAGGCTTTCCGTCCGCATCCCACTCAACCACGCGGCCGCGATCGAGCACCCAGACCCAATGGCCGTCCTTGTGGCGCAGCCGGAACTCCGTTTCGATCTGCGGAATTTCGCCCGCAATATGCCGCTGTCCACTCTCGATGGCGCGCTGCTTGTCGTCCGGATGAATAAGCGTCAGCCAAAGATCGCCGCTGTCACCAAGTTCGTCCTCCCGGTAGCCGAGCATCCTTTTCCAGGTGGAGGAATAGTAGCACTGGCCGGTGACAAGATTGGAATCCCATACGCCCAGACCCGCCGATTCCAGGGCGAAGCTCCAGCGATTTGCCTCGGCGCTGTCGGCAGACTGATTGGGCCTTGTATGGAGGCGCATGTTGCGTACATCGGTCATGGCGGGAAGCTAGCATGGAAAGCAGGAAAATACAGTTAATGCCACCATACATCCTTTAGTCTATGTGCGATGCACAAAAACCCTTATTGCAATGCAGCAAAATTGGGCTATCGTGACTGTACTGGGAGGAGCAAATCGTTGCTGAGGGTGACAACATGCTCCAAATCGTAATCCTGATCTGCGCGACCAGTCTTTCGCCAGCCGAGTGCCAGACCAACACGGCTCTCGATGTGATCATCGGCCCGCAGGCAAACAATCCCATGATGTGTGGATTGCAGGGCCAGGCCTTCATCGCAAGAACTGCCATCGTCGGGCGGTCCCCGAACGAATATGTAAAGATCCGCTGCTCGCCGCCAAAATCCACGAAGGCGGCTGCTATCGAGCGCCTTTAGGGTTTCTATTGCTGGCCGCAGGCCTGCATCTGCGCGCCATAACTATAGGCCATCTCCGCCGTGCTGCGCGCGACCTTTTGCATGTTTGCATTGGTCTTCCAGTCGCCCCGGGCAAAGGCGTTGTGGCCGAAATAGTAGGCGAGATAGAGGTGATAGGCATCGTTGAGCTCGATGCCGTTCTTCTCGTGGCTTTGACTATGGTACCAGCCGACGAAATTCACGGCATCGGCAAAACTATTCCTGTCGGCCATGAACTTTCCGGTCTCGTTCTTGTACCGTGCCCAGGTGCCGTCGAGGGCCTGGGAATAGCCATAGGCGCTTGACGGCCGTTTCCAGGGAATGAAACCCAGCAGCTTGGTGCGGGGTGGGCGCGAATAGGCGTTATATCCGGATTCCTTGCGGATCGTCGCCATCAGGATCGGAACCGGCACACCATATTCCCGCTCTGTCTTCTTGGCCGCATCGTACCAGTTGTCAAACCAGCCGTCCTTCTGGTCGAAGACGGAGCAGACATCGTTGATGCGGCTCGGCGCGGTCGCGCAACCGGCAAAGATGAGCAACAAGCCAATTGCCGCCGATGGAAAAAGGATGGTTCGCCGCATGCCTGTCCTATACGGCGCAAAGGTTAAGAGTTTTTTGCCATGAGGCCCCAACTTTCGGCGTAGATGGCCGAGGCTGAACAGAACCGCTTCTATTTACATGGGAAACGCTTTAGGATGGCATCCGGGAACTTCGATATCTGCCTGCACATGATGATCTGACATCTTGAATGAAGTCGGAGGCGTGAATTGGTGCTTTCGTTCTTTGATATTTTCCGGAACGAACTCGATGTTGTGAATTACCGCCGACGCACCATCCAGGATGGAGCGGTCGCACGCGCAAGATCGCTTACCCGCCGGGGCAGTACCGACCTGTTTCTTCCCGATGTCGAAGTGCCATTCGCGGAAAATCCGCATTTCCTGACCCCGCGCACCGATGCTGCTCTCGCCGAGAGCGTGGTCCCCGGGCGAGAGACAACCCGGACCGTTCCCGGAAGCAATCTTGTCGGCCTTGCGCTTTCCGGCGGCGGCATACGTTCAGCGTCCTTTTCGCTTGGAGTGCTCCAGGGTCTCGACTCCCTGTCGAAGCACAATGAGCCGCGGGTGATCGATGCCATTGATTACGTTTCCGCTGTATCCGGCGGCGGTTACATCGGCACGTCGCTTGTTGCCGGTTTGATGCAGGAAAATGCAACGTTCCCCTTCGACAGCCGCCTTGATGAACAGGAAGCGCCCGAGACGCAGCATCTGCGCGACTATTCGAACTTTCTCACCGCCAATGGCGGCATCGATTACCTCGTCAGCTTCGCGCTGATTTTGCGCGGGATACTCGTCAATGCCGTCATCGTTCTGCCGGTGCTACTGCTCCTTGCGGCCCTGACCGTTGCGATTTATCCGCGACCCGACCTCTACAAGTCTTTCACATTGACGCTGATACTGGCCGGTCTCACGGCGGTCTTCATGGTGGCAAGCGCCATCTACATTTCCTTCAGGCCAGGCACCCTCCGATCGAGGGAGATCCTCGGGCAGGGCATCGGCTTGCTCGTTGTTCTCGTTCTGGTCGCGGCCGTGTTCCAGGCCCAACCCTATATCCTTGCGGCAATTATGTCGCGCGCTGGTGGTCCTGCGAATATGGATATGGCCTGGCTTTCACGGCTGTTTGCGTTGCTGACATCCGTCGCCACGGTGCTCATTGCCGCATCCCAGAAGCTCGCCAATGTGGCGAAGGCGTCAATAGGGGAGGCGACGTGGACTGCCACTCTCAAAAAATATGCAAGCCGCATTGCCCTCTATGTGGCGGCAATTATCGTCCCGCTTTTGCTTTGGCTGGTTTATATCGGCTTGAGTTACTGGGCGATCCAGAACTATTCCGGCAATCGCTGCGCCGCCGGCACGGCCGACTGGATGCGATGGCTCACTCTGTGCGATTTTAGCTCGCTGGCAATCTATCTCGTGGTCGCGCTGGCTATTGTCGTGGTCACCCTCTTCATCGGGCCCAACGCAAACTCCCTGCACAAGCTCTACCGTGACCGCCTGAGCCGCGCTTTCCTGTTCGAGCGGGCGCAGATGGGCACCCACAATGCGCCAAGCGATGTGGATACCTGGAAGTTCTCATCGTTGAAACCGCGCGCGGAAGCGACGGGAAGTTGGCTGCCGTCGGCCGCCTATGCGCCATACCTTTTGACAAATACAGCGATCAATCTCGAAGCCTCCGAAGACCTCAACAAGCGCGGGCGCAACGGCGACACCTTCATCTTCAGTCCGTTGCATGTGGGCAGCTGGTGGACGGGATACGTCCCGACGACGCGGATGGAAACCATCGTGCCGGATTTCAGTCTGGCGACGGCAATGGCAGTTTCGGGTGCCGCCGCCTCGGCGAATATGGGCCGAAATACCATCAAAGTCCTGACGTTCAGCCTGTCGCTCCTCAATATCCGCCTTGGATATTGGCTGGCAAATCCAGCGCGGCTCGATGACTTTCATTCGTGGCGCAATCGCTGGAAAGCTAAAATCGGCACTTGGTTCTTTGCCATGGAGACCCTCGGAAAGCTCAACGAGAAGCGCCTCAACGTCTATCTGACCGATGGCGGGCACATCGAGAATCTCGGCATCTATGAACTGCTGCGCCGGCGCTGCAAAGTCATTGTTGCGGTTGATGCTGAAGCGGACCCCAACATGACGTTCTCCGCCCTGGTCAACCTCGAGGTCATGGCGCGCATCGACCTCGGCATCCGCATCGAACTGCCGTGGCAGGCACTGCAGTCCAGCGCAACCGGCGTCACGGCGAGTGCGCTCTATGGCCCGAACGGTCTTCCCGGCAAGCTTGGGCCACACGCTGTGATCGGTCAGATACGCTACGATGACGGCCAGGGCATCCTTATCTATATCAAGGCCTCGCTGAGCGGTGACGAGAACGATTATGTCCTCGACTACAAGCGGCATAACCCGGCCTTTCCACACGAAACGACGGTCGATCAATTTTTCAGCGAGGAGCAATTTGAAGCTTATCGGTCGCTCGGCTTCCACGCCACGCGAGGATTGTTTGCCGGCGCCGATGATTTTGCCAAGCCACGATCGCCTTCGGCCGAATGGGAAGCGGAGGTTTCGTCCGCCCTCCAATTGCTCAACATTCCCTACGATATGCGAACTGCGATCCTTGGGCACATTGCCGAACAGCGAAATCGCGAGGGCGAGGGATAGCGCGTCAACGAAGTTGTGCGGCCTCCAAAAATTGGGCTAATCCCTATGGGTGAGAAACGCTTAAGTTCATCCGAAGAGATTGCAAGTCATTCAAAGAATGCTATGATCCGTAAAGGGTTTCTGCTCGATAAAAGACAGCATTTATTGACAGTCGTGTAAGACAAGTTCTGCCGAAAATACGATCTGTAATGTAAAGTCATCACTCTTGGTCGGGGCGCTTGCCTCGCTGGTGAGTATTTGTTGTGCAGGAGGAAGTCCTGCGCAGCCGGAGAGCGCTCGCAATGAGGATCTACGAGGCGTTGGTGAAGGGCCTGGAGAGCGTTGGCGTCGGCGCTGCGTTTGGCGGCGCCGGCGAGAACGCTGCCCAGCTGATGCTGGCGCTCAAACATTCCAAGACGATCCGGCCGGTGATCACGCGTCACGAACAGGCCGCAGCCTTCATGGCATGCGGCTACGCCATGTATTCGCGCCGCCTCGGCGTCTGTTTTGCCACGGCGGGCCCCGGCGCCTTCAATCTCTTTTCAGGGCTCGCCGTCGCCATGTCGGATTCCTATCCCATCCTCGCGATTTCGGGTTATTCGTCGCTGGAATGGAAAGGCAAGGGCGCGTTGAACGAGACGTCCGGTGTCAGCCGGACACCCGACTCCCATGCGATGTTTGTGGCGACCACCAAGAAGTCGTTTCTCCTTGAGGATGCGGCCAAGGCTTGCGACGTGCTGGAGGAGGCTGTCAACGTCGCCTTTGACGGCCGTCCGGGGCCTGTTCATATCCACGTGCCGGAAAATCTGACCCATAAGGGCGTTTCCGTTGCCAACTATCGCGACGTCGATTTGCAGATCAAGCCGGTTGTGCCCGAGACGGCAAGGGTCGAGACGGTCGCGGAAATGCTGCTCGCCGCATTGGCAAAAGGCGAGAAAGTACTCGCGCTCATCGGTTTCGGCGCAATTTTGAGCGACGCCGGCGAGCCCCTGCTTCGCCTGCTCGAACGCTACCAAATCCCGTTCGTGACGACGCTCGACGGGAAAGGGATTATCGACGAGAGCCACCCTTTGGCGATCGGCGTTTTCTGCGACAGCGGTCACAAAGCGGCGCGGGAAGCGTTCAAGGAGGCGCAGATTATTCTCGCGATCGGCAACTCCTTTGCCCAGCATGCGACCTTCAATTTCCGCAAGGACCTTCTCAAGGGCAAGAAACTCATTCATCTGAATATTGATGGCGGCGAAGTCGATAAGGTCTACAAGGCGGATACAGCGATCATCGGCGATGCAAAGCTTGCAATAACGGCGCTTTACGACCGCATGTCGGCCGAACTGGAGCCGCAGCCGAAACGAACCTTCCCCCGCTACGACTATGGATCCGACAAGATTCACGATCTGGTGGGCAAGATTCATCCGGGCCAGCTCGCCCAGGCTCTCTCACGCCGCCTGCCTGACGATGCCATCGTGCTTGCAGATGCCGGCGCGCATCTCACTTGGCTCGGATATTATCTCGAACTCAAGTCGCACCAGCGGTTTCGCAAACCAGGCGGCTTCGGTCCCATGGCGGGCAGCGTCAATGGCGCGCTCGGCGTCAAATGTGCTCATCCCGACCGCACCGTCATCGTCGGCTGCGGCGACGGCTGCTATCTGCTTTCCGGCTTCGAATTACTGACGGCGGTTCAGTATAATCTTCCAGTGATCTGGATCATCTTCAATGACAACCAGTTCAAACTGATCAAGATTTACCAGCTATCGACCTATGGCGAATCCGGTCTCGTCGAATTCGAGAATCCGGACTACGTCGCCTATGCCAACGCGTGTGGTGCGCAAGGCTTCCGGGTCGAAACGGTCGGCGCGTTTGAATCGGCCTTGGACAAGGCGCTTGCCCTCAACAAGCCGGTGCTTATCGACGCCCATATTTCACGCATGGAACTGCCTAAATACAGCTCATCGCCCGAGGGAACGCTCGCCGGATTGGTCGAGCGACTGGGAGAGAGGGTTCGTGCGCACTGAAGGCACGAAAAAAGTCGCATATTTTCTGATGTAGCCTGCGTAGGGGAACAAAAATGTCGACGTGGCGTGAGGAATATCAAGGTAGTGCGGAAGCCGAACGGCTGACGTTCGAGCGTCTGGCCCAAGACATGATGGATGTTCAGGTCAAGGCAAAGAAGCATGGCAAGGCGCCGGCAATCCAGCGTGCGTTTCATAGCAAGGCCGTCTTTTCCGCCATTGACGCGAAACTGACGTTCGTTGACGACCTTCCGGAGGAATTCCGCGCAGGATTTGCGCAGCCCGGGGCGTCATACACGACGATCGTCCGCTTTTCGAACGCCAACGGCTATGGGCAGCCTGACTACAAGCCCGACATGCGTGGCGTTGCCTTGCGCGTGAAGGTGTCGGACGACGAATTCCACGACCTGCTTGCCACCAATTTTCCCGTTTCGCATGCGCGCAATGCCGAGCAGTTCGTGGCGTTCGCCAAAGCAACGTCCGGCGGCATTTTCAGTAAACTCGCCGGCCTTGTGCAACTCGTGGTGAAATTCGGGCCGTCCGAGGTCATCCGCATGCTCCGCAATGTCACGACCGCACGCAAACGCAAGGTCTCGAGCGTCGCGCTTGAGTCCTATTGGAGCCGCGGGGCCATCCGTTGGGGCGACACGCTTGCCGTGCGCTTCATCCTGTGCCCCGCTGCCGACGCTCCGTCGGCTCCCGAACCTTCCGACAAGGATCCCGGCTACCTTTCAAACGAGTTCGCGCGCCGTCTCGATCGTGACGACGTCCGCTTCGAACTCTGCCTCCAACCCTACGTCGACGTGGCGTCCACGCCGATCGAGGATACGGCGGTTGAGTGGCTGGAATCGGTATCGCGCCCGATCAAGGTGGCCGACCTCACGATTTCGAAGCCGAATTCGGGCATCGCCGAGGCGTTCACCAATGCGAGGGTCATCGACGAGCTTTCGTTCAATCCCTGGAATACGACCGATGAATTTCGGCCCTTGGGCAATCTCAACCGTGCCCGTAAATCGGTCTACGATGCAAGCTCGGCACACCGGCATGTCTATCGCTGGCGAACTGAAACGCCGCTCCGCAACCGCGTGCTCGGTGCTATTGCACGACAGGGCTTTCTGGTCATCAATCGCTACATCGAGTGGCATAAATTATCGCTGCGCCTGAGCCTGCTCAACCTTGATGCGTTCCGCTATGTGCTGCGCGAGAAGAACCTGATCGACACGGAAGTCTATGAAGCACCGCCGACAGCCCGTCCGGTCCCTCCGTCCAGCGTCGACGAGACAGTTCGCCAGGCGCGCACGTACGATGGAACGTTCAATGATTTGTCCCAGCCAAAAATGGGATCGATCGGCTCCGCCTTC
This sequence comes from Phyllobacterium pellucidum, assembly GCF_013327855.1. Taxonomy (GTDB): domain Bacteria; phylum Pseudomonadota; class Alphaproteobacteria; order Rhizobiales; family Rhizobiaceae; genus Phyllobacterium; species Phyllobacterium pellucidum. Next base: position 100,752 of record NZ_JABUMX010000006.1, read on the forward strand.
GGACGCAATCTGAAGCCGGTCTTTGAGCCGGATCAGTTCGACAATCCCAATCCGGTCGAGGTGGCTCGTGAACTGCTGCACCGCGATACGTTCATTCCCGCGCGCTCGCTGAACATTCTGGCCGCCGCATGGATCCAGTTCCAGGTGCACGACTGGGTCAATCATGCGCGCAACCCGCTCGGCAAGGACGATGTCATTGTGCCATTGCCGAAGGGGATGACCTGGCAAAGCAGCGTTGGTGGTCCGCGCGAAGACGTCATGCGCATCGCCAGCAACGTGGCCGGGCGCGATCCGGTCGACGGCCAGCCACCCATCTATTTCGGCAATGCTGCCTCTCAGTGGTGGGACGGTTCGGAAGTTTATGGGCCGGACAGCAAGTCCGCCAACCTGTTGCGCGAGGGCCCGAAGCTGCGATTGGTAGACGGGCATCTGCCGGTCGACATGCGCGGCATGGAGGTTACCGGCTTCAACGAAAGCTGGTGGCTCGGTCTCAGCGCCTTGCACACGCTGTTTGCGCGCGAACACAATCTCCTGTGCGACGAGCTTCGCTCGCGCTATCGCAATTGGGATGACGAGCGCGTCTATCATACGGCCCGCCTGATCGTCTCGGCCCTGATTGCCAAGATCCACACCGTTGAATGGACGCCGGCGATCCTCGCAACGAAAGCCATAGACGTCGGCCTCTCCAGCAATTGGAACGGGCCGCCAGCCAATGACTGGCTGACCAAGCTCGGCATATGGCTGCTTGACGCGCACGCGCTGACCGGCATTCCAAAGACCCTGCCGGATCATCATGGCGCGCCATACTGCCTGACGGAGGACTTTGTCACCGTCTACCGGCTGCATCCGCTCCTGCCTGACGATTACTGCTTCTACAACCACGCCAATGGCAGCAAGATTGCGGATAAGGGGTTCCTCGACATCCAGGCAGCGGCGGCCGACGATGCGATGCGGGCGTTCGGCCTGCGCAACACGCTTTATTCGTTCGGCATCGCGCATCCGGGTGCGATCACACTGCACAATTATCCCCGCTCGCTGCTGGCGCTCGAACGCGACAACGAGATCATCGACCTTTCGGTGGTCGACCTCGTGCGCACAAGACGGCGCGGCGTGCCGCGCTACAATGATTTCCGTACCGGCCTGCATCGGCCGAGATTGAGAAGCTTCGAAGAGTTGACGACGAATCCCGCCGACATCGAGCTCCTGAAAAAGTTCTATGGAAGTATCGACCGCGTCGATACGGTCGTCGGTCTCTTTGCCGAACCCGCGCCCACCGGCTTCGGTTTCAGCGATACGGCGTTTCGTATCTTCATACTCATGGCATCACGCCGGCTGCAGAGCGACCGCTTCCTGACCGTCGATTTCAGGCCGGAGGTCTATTCGTCATTCGGCATCGACTGGATCGCCAACAACAACATGACCAGCGTCATCCTGCGGCACTGTCCGGAACTTGCCTCGGTGCTGCCGCGCACCGGCAGCGCCTTTGCGCCCTGGCGCCCGATCCTGCCGAACAGCACAATGCCGTCGATGACGGGAGCGACGCCGTGACCGAGCCGCTCCCCACCAATGCTCCCGCATCCACCGGACACCGGGGGCTCGATGCCCTCCTGAAGCGGCCGCTTTTAGAGACGATCTGGCGCCGGCGTACGCATCGGGTCAGCCAGGGAAGTACGGTGCTGGCGGGTACGATGAGCTACGAGTCGGACAAGCCACGCGAGCCGCTTTCCGAACTCGAGGAAGCCGTGCTCATCGCCATGACCGGCTGTACCGGCCTAACCATGCCGGATCGGCCCTTCGAGGATCCTGCCACGCGCAAGCCGATCATGGCGAAGCCCAATCTCAACATGCCGGGACGAACGGCGGGAAGCCCGGACAACGCGCAAGGAACGCACTTCTTTCTCATCAACGATTCCGGAACCTATTTCCTGCGCAAGCTGCCGCCGCCAGCAGACGGCAACAAGGCATTCAGCACCGAGCTTCTGGTGGAGCGCGCCAATCAGGCTAAAGTCAAAATACTCGATCACCGCCTCGATGTGCCCAACGGCAAGCGCGACTTTCCGGCCTATCTCGATTCCAACCGCTTCCTTTCGAACCTTCCCGGAACGACGGTGCTGCTCCCGGTGGTCGACCTGTCACGGCAATATATCAACGGGATGATGTACATCCTGACGCAGCCTGATGGAGCGCGCCCGGCTATTGTCGACGACCGCAACTTCTATAGGTCGGCGGGCGTGAAGAAATGGGTCGAGAAGGGCTTTCTCAACAAGGACCTGAAGGTGCCGCTCGGCGCCATTGGTTCGCTTCGCACGCAGATCGAAGCCGACCTTCTGTTGCAGAATCTCTTTCTCGTCGCCGATGCGATGGGGCTCGGCGCCTGGATACACGCCTCGATCAGTCCGCCCGTCTTGGTGGGAGACCCGAAGTTCACCAAGGACTACGGGCCCATGCTCGGACTCGATGTGGAGACGCCGAAGTGGCGCATCATGGATCTTCTGCGCTGGCATGTGCCGCTGCCGCGCTACTCCAACCTCAGGAGCAATCCGATCGGCCTGCGCCACAAGGGCGAGCATCTGATCAAGGGCATGTCACCGCCCTACTACGACTCCATGGCGAGCGCCGTTCAGGAGGTCGTACGCGAAAAATTTGGCGAGAAGGGCGGTTTCTACACAGACAAGGCCCTTTTCGCGCAGATTTACAAAGGCGACTACGGCAATCGGTACCTTTCCGAAGCTGCTGTCTACAGTTCGGATGTGATCGAGTGCGTCAAGGATATCTGCACCTATATCTATGATACCCATGGCAGGTTCCCGGCTCACTGCGATGCGATCCATGTTCCCGGCGTCTGGCTGCAGGTGCATCACGTCGATATCGACTACTATGAACGGTTCTTCCAGAACGGGCTGACCGAAGCACACCACAATCACCATAGGGATTGGCCATAGGGCGGCCTTTCTACCAGCGGTTGCCGATAGATCTGGCAAATGCATGCCGATCAGGTTATGTTTTGCTTGTGCAGGTTTAGGTCCCTTGGCCCCGCCTTTGCACGGTGCCCCCGGTACCTTTCCCGCTCGAAACGAGATTGGGAGAATTGTTCATGGCACAATTTCACGTGATAGCTGGTGCGAATGAAACGAACGTCTATCCGGAGGTTCGTCGAATTGGTGTGGCCGATGTTTTTGCCGCGCTGCGCGAGGGGCTCGATGATTTTTGGGACAAGCCCTCGCACTATGTCTTTCTCTGCCTGATATATCCGATAGCCGGTCTGGTCCTGATACGCTGGACATCCGGAGCCAACATGCTGCCGCTGCTCTTCCCGCTGATGTCGGGCTTTGCACTGGTCGGGCCGTTCGCGGCGCTGGGCCTTTACGAGATCAGCAGGCGCAGGGAACTCAATCTCGACACGTCCTGGAGCCATGCCTTCGAGGTACGCCACTCGCCGGCAATCCCATCCATCATCGCGGTCGGCGTCATGCTTCTCGTTCTGTTCGTCGCCTGGATACTGGTGGCCCAGACGCTTTATACGAACCTCTTCGGTGATCAGGTCCCCGCATCGATCGGCACATTCATGAGCCAGGTTTTCGAGACTCCGGAGGGCCTGAGGATGATCCTGCTCGGCAACGCTATCGGCTTCGTTTTCGCCGTGGTCGTTCTGTGCACCACAGTGATCGCTTTTCCGTTGCTCCTCGATCGCGACGTCGGCGCCTTTGCGGCGGTCGTCACCTCCGTGAAGGCAACGCTTGCCAATCCCGTACCGATCGCGCTCTGGGGCTTGATCGTTGCAGCGCTCCTTCTCGTGGGCTTCCTGACTTTGTTCGTCGGCTTGGCCGTGTTCATCCCGGTGCTCGGCCACGCGACCTGGCATCTCTACAAGAAGATTGTCGTGCCTGCGCCGACAGCAGCGTAACGACGATCAATTCATTTAGGCACAATGGAAACGGCGCCAGATGGCGCCGTTTCCAGTTGAGCGAAGCGCGAGAGACTAGATCACGGGCCGGCGCCGAAGAAGTTGACCCGGGTCAGCAGCGTATAGTGCGACTCCGAAACCATCATCGCGACGAATACCAGGACCAGGACGGGCGGCACGATGATGGCGTAGATGAGCGCTAGCCTCTCCCAGGCCATATGCATGAAGACAGCAACGATAAGCCCGGCCTTCAGCACCATGAAGATGAGGATCAGGCCCCACCGCAAATATCCGTGCAGGCCGAAATAATCGACGAGATAGGAACAGACGCTGAGGACGAAGAGCAGCCCCCAGACAAGCAGATAGAGCTTGATCGGATGTTCCTGATGTTCGGCATGTGCTGCAGTCTGTGCCATGTGACCCACCTCACCACAGATAGAAGAAAGCAAAAATGAAGACCCAGACGAGATCGACGAAGTGCCAATAGAGGCCCGTTATCTCGACAATCTCATAGCGTCCCTTGCGGCTCGTAAAGAAGCCGCGCTTTTCCTGATCGAAGTCCCCGCGCCAAACCTTGCGGGCAATGATGATGAGGAAGATGACGCCGATCGTCACGTGCGTGCCGTGGAAACCGGTGATCATGAAGAAACTCGATCCGAACTGGGCCGCGCCAAAGGGGTTCTCCCAGGGACGGACGCCCTCATGGATCAGCTTGGTCCATTCAAAGGCCTGCATGCCGACGAAGGTCGCGCCGAAGAGCGCGGTAAGGAGCATGAGCGCGGCGGTCTTGCGGCGGTCCCGCCGGTAGCCGTACATCACCGCCATGGCCATGGTGCCGCTGCTGCTGATCAATACGAAGGTCATGATCGCAATGAGAATAAGCGGAATGTCCTGCCCGCCAATATTGAGCGCGAAGACCTCACTGGGGTTCGGCCAGGGCACGGTGGTCGACATGCGCGCGGTCATATAGGCAAGGAGGAAACATCCGAAAACGAATGTATCGCTCAACAGGAAGATCCACATCATCGCCTTGCCCCAGGAGACATTCTTGAATGCCCGCTGGTCGGAGGCCCAGTCGGAGGCGAAGCCCTGCATTCCGGGAGCGAGCGGAGGAAGGGCAATGCCAGGCTTGGTCTTTGTGGTTTCGTGCATCGTCACACCTCTAAGTCAGCAATTGCCGGCAGATTTCGACGAAATCGTTCGCCCAGCCCGCAAGCAGGGCGAAAAGGATCAGCCATACGAGCAGCATGAAATGCCAGTACATGGCGCACAGATCGACGCTTAGCCAGATCGCCTTGGCTGGCACGCCTTTGAGAGCCCTGAAGGATGTGCGACCAAGTGCGACGAGGCCGCCTAAAATGTGCAGGCCGTGCATGCCGGTGATCAGGTAGAAGAAGCTGTTCGCCGGGTTGTCGGCGACAAGATACCCTGCCGCTGTCAGTTGACGCCAGGCCAGGATCTGACCGACGAGAAAGCCGACCGAGGTTACGAAGCTGAGGCCAAGTCCGGCCTTCACGGCTTCGAGATTACCCCGCTGCGCCTTTGCCTTGGTCCACTGCAAAGCGAGGCTGCTTGCAACGAGCAGGGCAGTATTGAACCACAACAGGCCCGGGATCGGCACGGCCCACCAGTCATTGAGGCCCATGCGCATGAAATAGGCGCTGATCAGCAGCGTGAACAAGGCGCCGACGACTGCGAGGAAGACGCCGAGCCCGATCTTTGCCGTTGGAATGGAAGATCCTTCGCGTTGGGGCGTGTCGCCGGCATGCCCGACTTCGAGCCAGGGTTTTGACATGAGCCGCTGTTGCGCCATCCACCAGGTGATGATGAGGGCAAGCGCCGCGAGGAAGATGAGGATCGCGCTCAAGACGGTTCCCTCGATATCCGGTCGTCGTTGGGCTGGTTCTGCGGAATGAAATCTTCCGCCGCGCCCGGCACGCTGTAGTCATAGGCCCAGCGATAGACGATCGGCAGGTCCTTGCCGAAATTGCCGTGCGGCGGCGGTGTCGTCGGCGTCTGCCATTCGAGCGTGGTTGCCCGCCACGGATTACCACCGGCGTCCTTGCCGTGCCGGACGCTCCAGAAGAGGTTGAACAGGAACACCATCTGGCCGGCGCCGACGATGAGCGCCACGATGGTGATGAACTCGTTCAGCGAATGTGCTGAGGGCGGCACAAAGGCGGTTTCACCCATTTCGTAGTAGCGGCGAGGCATGCCGAGCAGGCCGAGATAGTGCATCGGGAAGAAGATCAGGTAGGCGCCCAGGAACGTCACCCAGAAATGGATACGCCCGAGAGTCTCGTCCATCATCCGCCCGGTAATCTTCGGATACCAATGATAGATCGCACCAAAAACAACGAGGATCGGCGCGACGCCCATCACCATGTGAAAGTGAGCAACCACGAACAAAGTATCGGATAGCGGAACATCGACGACGACATTTCCGAGGAAGAGACCGGTTAGCCCGCCATTGAGGAAGGTGACGATGAAGGCGAGGGCAAACAGCATCGGCAGCGTGAGATGGATGTCGCCACGCCAGAGAGTCAGCACCCAATTGTAGACTTTAAGCGCCGTGGGCACGGCGATGATCAGCGTTGTCGTCGCAAAGAAGAAGCCAAAGTTGGGGTTCATGCCGCTGACATACATGTGGTGCGCCCAGACGACGAAGCTGAGCGCGCCGATGATGACGATGGCCCAGACCATCATGCGGTATCCGAAGATATTCTTGCGCGCGTGGGTGCTGATGAGATCTGAGACGATGCCGAATGCCGGCAAGGCAACGATATAGACTTCGGGATGCCCGAAGAACCAGAAAAGGTGCTGGAAGAGGATTGGGGTTCCCCCGGCGTGCTGCAACTGCTCACCCATTTCGACAATCGCCGGCATGAAGAAGCTCGTCCCCAGCAGGCGGTCGAACAGCATCATGACGGAGGCAACGAAAAGGGCAGGAAAAGCGAGGAGGGCCATGACGGTCGCGGTAAAAATGCCCCAGATCGTCAGCGGCAGGCGCATCAGCGTCATGCCGCGGGTACGGCCTTGGAGCACGGTGACCACATAGTTGAGCCCGCCCATCGTAAAGCCGATGATGAAGAAGATGAGCGACAGAAGCATCAGGACGATGCCCCAATCGGCGCCGCCGGGGGTGCCTGAAAGAACAGCCTGCGGCGGATAGAGCGTCCAGCCGGCGCCTGTCGGTCCGCCGGGCGCAAAGAAGCTGGCAACAAGTATCAAGACGGCGAGCAGATAGAGCCAGTAGCTCAGCATGTTGGCGTAGGGAAACACCATGTCGCGAGCGCCGACCATAAGCGGTATGAGATAGTTGCCGAACCCGCCGAGAAAGAGGGCGGTCAGGAGGTAGATGACCATGATCATGCCGTGCATGGTGATGAACTGGTAATAGCGCTCGGCATCGATGAAGGTGAAAACGCCCGGAAAGCCGAGTTGCAGGCGCATGAGCCATGAAAGCACGAGCGCAACGAGGCCGATCGCCATTGCCGTCATCGAATATTGAATGGCGATAACCTTGGCATCCTGGCTGAAGACGTAGGTCGTCCACCAACTGTGCGAATGATAGAGCTCCACATCTTCGACTTCCGCCGGCGGGATGGGGTCGTCCATGCTGGATGGAATATTGACCATCAATTGCCTCCCTCAATGCTCATCGCTTCGTCTCCCGAAAAGCGCATGCTCAGTTCACGGTCTTGGTCTCTCCCGATGCCATCAACTGCGTAAAGGTCTGCTGCTGCCCAAGCCACGTCTTGTAATCCTCGTCATTGTCGACGATGACGGTGCCGCGCATCTGCGGATGACCGACGCCGCAAAGTTCGGCGCACAGCACTTCGAATGTTCCGGTGCGGGTCGGGGTGAACCAGAAATAGGTGACCATGCCCGGCACCATGTCCATCTTGGCCCGGAACTCCGGCACGTAGAAATCGTGCAGCACATCAATGGAGCGCAACACCATCTTTACCGGCTTATCCATCGGCAGATGCAGCTCGCCGCCCGAAATGATTATGTCGTCGAGCCCGGCCGGGTCGTTCTTATTGATCCCCAGCGGATTATCGCTGGTCACATCGCGCGTCTCCGACGTGCCGAGTTTTCCGTCGGCGCCCGGCAGGCGGAAGCTCCACAGCCATTGCTGCCCGACAACCTCGACTTCAGTGGCGTCGCTCGGGACGGTCACGAACTGATGCCAGACGAAGAGGCCAGGCGTAAGCATTGCCGCAACGCCGATGGCGGTTACCGTCGCGAGCCAGAATTCGAGCTTACGGCTTTCAGGTTCGTAGTGCGCTTTCAATCCCGGCCTGTGGCGGAAACGATAGACGCAGTAGGCAACGAAAAGGACAACCGCGACGAAGACAACGCCGGTGATCCAGAAAGTGACGATGATTGTATTGTCGATGTAGTGCCAGTTGGAGGCAATAGGCGTCCACCACCAGGGACTCAACAGATGAAACAGAACTGACGCAACCGCTACTAGAACCAGAATGAGTACGACAGCCATTTCTTGCCACCTCCCTGCCGACATCGGCTGTGGACATGAACATGCAATCTGTAGGCGCCCAAAGGTAGCATTGCACAAAGACGAAAAACAGGCAATGACAGCAAAATTTATACCCTAGGTTGTATTGTCCGCGACCGCGAAAGGTTTTGTGCAGTGCACAACTTTATGTCCGGAAGATTTACTGAACGAATACTTATTACCCCTCCCCGCAGGTGGTGTCCGCCGTTAACAGGCAATGACCCCGTCTGGGTCTGCCCGCGCAGTAAGTTGGCTAAAATATCACAACGGCTGCAGCTGCTTAGTTGCCGTACCATTTGCCTTGATGCCAAGACAGGCGTCATCCGCAGCGACGAAACGCCGTCGCGCGCTATTACAGGCGTGTCGGCAACTGATCTTTACTTCGATATTTCAATTTGCCCGCGCGCGCTGTCGGAAGCCTTGCCTCGCCATAGCCATATGGCGATTGACCCTGCGCGCCCGCGTATCCTGGTCTCGAGCGGACCGCGAAGGACGCCCGACTTGAATGGATCGGCATTCTCCCCGGCGGCGCGCAAAATTTCTTCGCTCAACGCCAGTTCCGCCCCGTTGCTTGCGGCCACTTCCATCAACCGGCTCGCGACATTCACCGTGTCGCCCGTCGCGGTGATCTGCTGGCGCGTGCCGCTCCCCAGCCGCGAAGCCACGATCGTGCCGAAATGGGCGCCGACCTTGAAGCCTATACGGGAACTGACGGCCTCAGGCAGCGCATCCAGCCACGCGCGCGTCCGGCCACAAAGGCCAACGCAGCAATGGGCGGCATTGAGCGCGTCATCGGGACGCGACGCGGGCAATCCGAAAAGGATCATGGCGCCATCGCCCATGAAGCTCGTGATCGACCCGCTGCTGGCGGCGACTTCTTCGTCCACCAGCTGGTAGAATCCGTTGAGGAGTTCGCGCGTTGCGTTGGGTCCCAAGGTTTCGCTTAGACCGGTGAACCCTGAAAGGTCGACAAACACGACGGCGGCATCCTGGCGCACCGGCGCTGCGAGGAAATCGGGATTGCGCGCCAGCCAGTTGCCGAGTCCCGGCGCCTGCACTTGCTGCAGAAGCTTGCTCTGTTCAGCAAAATGTTGGGCCCGTCGCCTTCCGATCCACAACTGCGTTGCTCCGAAGGCGAGTGCCGGCGGGATGGCCGCAACCAGCGGCACGGCGGCGCTCAGCCAGACACCGTTGAAGAAGGCGGCGAGGTTGAGTGCGAACCAGGCAAGAACCACGCATAACGCTGCGATAAGGCCAATGGCATTGCGCCGCCAGGCGAGAAGGCTGACCAGGATGACGGGAAGGGCGGCAGCGAATCCCGCATCGACCAGCCTGACGGTGTGATCGCGGATGAGAGCGCCACCGCTCATCAAGTGGGTTATCGCTGTGGAAACAACCTCCACTCCCGGCAATACCGGATCGAATGGTGTCGGAAACACGTCACCACCGCCGGTAACGGTGGTTCCGATGACGACAATCCGGTTCTCGATGCTTTCGCGTGACAGTTTACCAGCAAGCACGTCCGCGGCGCTGATGGTGCTGATCGACCCGCGCGTGCCATAGAAGCTCAGCGGCAGGCCCTGGCCGATATCGGTTCGGATAATTTCGTCGCCGAGCAGCAATCTGCCGGGTTCCACGGCAGGTTCGACACCCTTTGCAATTGAAACCACCCGAAGCGGAAAGGATGCCTCGATGTCGCCGCCACTCTTGAACAGCATCGGAACGAGCCGTGGCGTTCCATTTCGATCGGTCGACACGTTAACGACGCCGGTCGCAGCCACATCGCCAAAGGCAGGCAAGGGCAACAGGAAGCGCTCAGCGTCGGGTACGCCCGATAGCGGGTCGGCGGCGTCATTCTGGGTTCGTTGCTGACCCTGCGGAAAAACGGCCGCCGCCGCAAGCACGACCGGTGCTTTGGCCAGAGACTGAACCAGCCGTTGGTCGCCCTCGGCCGGCCCCGGATCGATCAGCAACGTATCCACGCCGATGACCTTGGGCTTCAAGGCGGCAATTGCGTCGATCAACTCGGCAAGCTTTGCTCGCGCCGGGGGATAACTGCCAGTTTGGCTGACAGCCTCGTCGTCTATGGCAACGATGGTGACGACGTCAGGTGCTGGCTTCTGGCCACGGATGACTGTCCGCAGGTCGGTCATTGTCGCTTCGACCCGATCGATGAACCACATGTCGCCGCGCAGATGCGCAAGGCCAAGCCCTGCGCCCCAAATTCCTGCGACAACGAGGGCGATCAGCGTCTGGAGCGCTTTTCCGCTCATGAAATTATTGGCCGAAGCGTGCCATCAATGCCGCTACGCGGGGACGCGGCCAGCGTTTCACGGTGAGGGGGCTCGTGCCTTGAGCGACATCGACACCTTCGCCGGGCCCGAGAACGACCCCGGCATTTGCGGAGGGTCGCTGCACGCCGACTTGCCCACGCTCAACGAAGACCGAAGTCTTGCCAGCACCAACATCGACCGCCCACTTCGTGCCGCGCACCGCAGCGATCGCCTGTGGCGTTGTGACCTGGAACCCGGTGCCGGAACCCGGGGCGAAGTCCAGGAGCAGCGCCTTGCTCTGCAGCCGGACGCCGTCCACACGGTTGTCCCGGTTGCGGTCGACAAGCGAGTAGCGGGCACCCTTTTCAGCAATGATCGTCAAGCCACCCGTGCACTTGAGCATTTGGCGAGATGTGCCACCGACCTGCTGCAGCGAGCAGCCTGACTTGCCGACCTGCGCCGATGCCATGCTCGCCGAAAACAAGATGGCGAACAGCGACAGCGCCGCACCGCGGAAATAACGGGTCATCAGTCCCATGGAAATCTCCTTGCTTGTACCGGCGACTACGATCGTCCTGGACGATGGTACCACGCCCCTCCGTGAATATAGCCAATCCACTGGCTATAGTCCGCCATTTTGCAACTCTTGCGTGAACCAGATATACCAGGGTTGCAAGTTCATCATTTGAACTAGTCGTCAAAAGCAGAAATCTGTCCAAACTTGTAGCTGCGTTTCTTGAGGGACGCGATGAGCGATTGCAGGTTGGCTGTTCCGTTGAAGCTGTCCTGAAACATTTCGTCATGCATGAGCAGGATCAGCTTGTTCGGTCTTGCCAGCTTACCGTAGGCAAAAAGATGCTCGATCTCGCTGACGAGGTGATCGACACTCTGCACCGGCTTGCCGCTGTCGTCGTGTACCCATTCGTGATCCCAGCCGTAAAGATAGTAGCCGGAGGCAGCCACGAATTCGAAGCCGGGCTCCTCGCGGTGATCCTCCGGTTTGCCGATCGCCATGTCGTCGGATGACATGTCGGGCAGGCGGAAGACGTTTCGCCCGGGCAGGCGTGCATAAATCGGTGGACCCTTCAATCCGAGAACCTTGTTCGCCCTGGCGAGGTCGGCAAGGAGCCCTTCGACCGAAGCATAGAAATATTGTAATGGTTATAGGCATGGCTGTAACTGTGATTGCCGATCGTCACGAAGGGCAGCGACTTCGCTTTTGCCACGAGCGCCTGCCGTTCCTTGCTCGCCTCGGCATGCAAACCGACCATGAACAACGCTGCCGGCACTTGCTCGGCGTCCAGGACATTAAGGATATTCGACGTTCCGTTGAGCGGGCCGTCGTCGAATGTCAGGTAGATCGTTTTGACGGCGGCCATTGCCGGCGCGGGTCCGAGCAAGATTGCAAAGAGCAGAGCGCGATAAAACGGTGAATTCACGAATGACCCCTACGACAATCAGACTGCAACCTATTGCTCGCGAGCAATGAGTCAACCATCGGGCGAAGCATTTTCCGGTCTGTTTGCGCTATCTGTGGATGCTGCCCATATCCGGATAAAGCTTGTCGAAGAAAGGCAGGCACTGCGCGCCCTTGCGGTTGAGAAAATCCTGGAACGCCTTCATGGCAGGCGACAGGGTGCGGTCGGTGCGTACCACGGAGAACCATTGCCGGCGGATTGGCATGCCGACCACGTCGAGCATGACCAGTTTGCCGACTTCGAGTTCGAGGGCGATCGTATGGGCAGAAATGAATGCGACGCCGAGCCCGGCCATGACCGCCTGCTTGATCGTTTCGTTCGACGACATTTCGGTTCCAAGATCATCGAGCCTCCCGGGCAACTCGCTCAGAAAGATCTCGAGAGAGATGCGTGTCCCTGATCCGGGCTCGCGTACGAGGAAGTGTTCCTGGGCTATGCGTTCCTTGGTTATGTCACGGCGTTTGGCCAAGGGATGGTCTGGAGCGGCGATGACGACAAGGGGGTGATCGCCGAATACGGCCGAGCGGAGCGGGATATCCTTTGGTGGCCGGCCCATCAGGGCGATGTCGACCTCATGGCTCTTGAGACTGGCAATGGTCTCGGCCCGGTTGCCGATAAGAAGCTTGATGGCAATATCCGGATGTTCGTTCCTGAAGGTCGCCATCAGCCGCGGCGCAAAGTACTTCGCGGTTGATACGACGCCGAGATTGAGGCTGCCGACCCGCACGCCCTTGATTGCGTCAATCTCGTCATCAAGGACACGCAGCCTCTCTTCGATCATCTGGGCGGCATCCAGAAATGCGAGGCCAGCGGCAGTAGGGCGAAGCCCTTCATTGGTCCGGTCAAACAGCGATACCTTCGCCTCCTCCTCGACGAGCTTCAACTGTATTGTGACCGCAGGCGGGGTCAGGCGAAGCGCGTTTGCAGCAGCAGCGATGGTTCCGTGCTTCATGATGGCCTGGATTGCACGCAATTGCTTGAGGGTAAGATTTCGCATCCAACGAAGTTAAAATAATTTAGTGATCCAGTAAATATATTAAATTTTACTTACGGATATGAAGCTGTTTCCATGAACCCGAAGCTTGACACGGGGAGACGTCAGGCACGGGAGGAATACGATGACCACGGCGACACTAGACGCCTTTCTTGGGTCCTATTGCGAAAAGGGCGACGAGATCCGCATCGCGGTTTCCGCCGTCGTTCGCCACCTTTCTCTCACCGCCGTCAAGGTGCGCAACACCATCAATCAGGGGGCTCTGGGAAAGGCTTTCGCGAGTAGCCAGGGCAACAGGAATGCGGGTGGCGACACACAAAAGGAACTCGATATCCTTGCCGATGACATGTTCATCGAAGCGATGCGGCAGGCCCCCGTGGCGGTCTACGGTTCGGAGGAACTTGAGCATCCGGCCATTCTCAACCCTTCAGCACCCCTGGCGCTCGCCATCGACCCGCTCGACGGCTCCTCGAACATCGACACCAATGTCTCGATAGGGACAATCTTCTCCATCCTCCCGGTGGCTGGTGAACCGGACAGCGAGCCTGATGCTTCCTTTTTGCAAAAAGGGGAGGCTCAGCTCGCTGCCGGCTTTTTTATCTATGGACCGCAGCTCGCCCTGGTTCTGACCCTCGGCAGCGGCACCCACATCTTTGTGTTTTCCTCGAGGCTCGGCACCTTTGTCCAGGCCTATGAGAGCATCGTCATTGCCGACCGTGCCCATGAGTTTGCGGTCAACACGGCCAACTACCGCCATTGGGACGAGGCTGTACGTCTCTATGTCGACGATTGCCTCAAGGGCAATGAAGGCCCCCGGGGACGCGACTTCAATATGCGCTGGGTCGCCTCGCTTGTTGCCGAGGCCTATCGCATCCTCGTGCGCGGCGGCGTCTTTCTCTACCCCGGCGACCGGCGCAAGAGCTATGGCGAGGGACGGATCAGGCTCGTCTACGAAGCAAATCCGGTAGCTTTTCTAATTGAGCAGGCCGGGGGCGCCGCAACCGACACGCAAAATCGCATTCTCGGGCTGACGCCGCGAGGCATGCATCAGCGGGTTCCGCTGGTATTCGGCTCGTCCCGGGAAGTCGCCCGGATCAGCCGGTATCACACGCAGCCAAGCAGCATCGGCGAGCGAGCACCGCTCTTCAGCAACCGTGGCCTGTTCAGAGCCTGATGGGAGACGACCATGTCAGCAAAGCATCCCATCATCTCCATCACGGGCTCTTCAGGCGCCGGGACCACCTCGGTTAAGCGCATTTTCGAACTGATTTTCCGGCGCGAGGAGATCGAAGCGGCGTTCATCGAAGGCGACGCCTTCCATAAGTATGACCGTAACGCCATGAAGGAAAAGGTCGCCGAGGAAGAACAACGCGGCAATCCCAACTTCACGCATTTTCATGCCGATGCAAATGAACTGCACAAGCTCGAGGAAGTTTTCGGGGAATATGGCCGGCGCGGCACGGGCCAGACGCGGAGCTATATTCACGACGAGGATGAGGCGAAGGTGCATGAAGCGCCGGCCGGAACCTTCACGCCATGGCGCAACTTTCCGCCGAGCGACCTGCTCTTTTATGAGGGGCTGCATGGTTGCGCCGTGACGGATGAGGTCGACCTTGCCCGCCATGCCGACCTGAAGATCGGCGTGGTCCCGGTTATCAATCTCGAATGGATCCAGAAGATCCATCGCGACCGGGCAACGCGCGGCTATTCGACCGAGGCGGTCATGGATGTGATCCTGCGCCGCATGCCGGACTATGTCCGCTACATCACACCCCAGTTCACACTTACGGACATCAATTTCCAGCGTGTTCCGATCGTCGATACGTCCAACCCGTTTATCGCGCGCTGGATACCGACTCCCGACGAATCGATGCTCGTCATTCGCTTCGCCAAGCCGCGCGGCATCGATTTCCCCTACCTGCTGTCGATGATCCACGATTCCTTCATGTCCCGGGCGAATTCCATCGTCGTTCCCGGAAACAAGCTGGATCTCGCAATGCAGCTGATTTTGACCCCGCTGATCATGCAGCTGATGGAACGCAAGAACCGAGCCTCGTGAGGAGAAGACGATGAACACCCAAGCTTTCCTTCAAGAGACCCCAACCGCCGAGATTGTCAGCGAAAGCGACATGGCCAATGCGATCCGTGCGCTCGCGATGGACAGCGTGCAGAAGGCCAATTCCGGCCATCCGGGCATGCCGATGGGGATGGCCGACGTTGCGACGGTTCTGTTCAACCGCTTCATCAAGCTTGATCCCCTGCATCCACAGTGGCCGGATCGCGACCGCTTCGTCTTGTCGGCCGGTCACGGCTCAATGCTGCAATACGCTCTGCACTATCTGATCGGCTATCCCGATATGCCGATCGAGGAATTGCAGCGGTTCCGCCAGCTCGGCGCCAAGACCGCCGGCCATCCCGAGTACGGCCATGCCCAGGGTATCGAGACGACCACGGGGCCGCTCGGGCAGGGGCTTGCAACGGCGGTCGGCATGGCCATGGCCGAGCGGCTTCTGCGCCAGCGCTATGGCGAGGAAATTGTCGATCACTTCACCTATGTGATCGCCGGCGACGGCTGCCTTCAGGAAGGGATCAGCCATGAAGCGATCGATCTTGCCGGACACCTGAAACTGGCGCGACTTGTGGTGCTTTGGGACAATAACTCCATCTCGATTGATGGCCCGACATCGCTCTCGACGTCGATGGATCAACTTGCGCGGTTCAAGGCGGCCGGCTTCGAGGTTGAAGAGATCGACGGGCACGATTTCGAGGCGATTGCCGCCGCCATTACGCGGGCGCGTTTATCCGACCGGCCATCGCTGATCTCATGCCGGACGATTATCGGCAAGGGTGCACCAAAGCTCCAGGGAACAGAGAAAACCCACGGCGCACCACTTGGCGAGGCCGAGATCGCCGCCACCCGGCTCGCCATCGACTGGCCTCATCAACCTTTCGACGTTCCGGAAGCAATCGTCGAGACATGGCGCAACGTCGCCCGCCGTGGTGCAGACGAACGCCGTGAGTGGTGCGTGCGGCTTTCCGCGTCGCTCCAGACGGAAGCGTTCAAGCAGGAGGTTCAGAAGGAGCTTCCTGCGGAGCTGTTTGACGCGCTGAATGCGTTTCGCCGGGAGCACGTGGAAAAAGCGACCAAGGCTGCAACGCGCAAGGCCTCGGAGATGGTACTCGGCGTCATCAATGGTGCAACGCAAATCACGATTGGAGGGTCAGCCGACCTTACCCATTCGAACCTGACGATTACCCCAGGGCTTCGCGACATTACGTCTGACGATTTTACCGGCCGCTACATTCACTACGGCATTCGCGAACATGCGATGGCCGCCGCGATGAACGGCATCGCGCTGCATGGCGGCTTCATTCCCTATGGCGGCACTTTCCTGGCTTTTGCCGACTATGCGCGCGGCGCCATTCGGCTGTCGGCGCTGATGGGTCAGCAGGTCATCTACGTCATGACGCATGACTCGATCGGCCTTGGCGAGGATGGCCCGACGCATCAGCCGATCGAACATCTTGCGATGTTGCGCGCAACGCCCGGCATCAACGTGTTCCGCCCTGCCGACATCATCGAGACGGCGGAATGCTGGGAACTTGCCCTGCGCTATACGGACCGGCCAAGCATCATCGTTTTGTCGCGGCAGAACCTGCCCATGCTGCGCCAGGGGCATGTCGAGGAAAATCGTTCGGCCCGCGGCGCCTACGTCCTTCGCGAGCCCGCCGAGCCCCGCGCGGTCACCCTTCTTGCAACAGGCTCGGAAGTCGAGATCGCCTGCACGGCCGCCGATATCCTGCGCGGGCAGCACAAGATCGCCGCAGCGGTGGTTTCGATGCCGTCCTGGGAGCTGTTCGAAGCCCAGACGCCCGCCTATCGCCGGTCGGTTCTCGCTGCTGCGCCGCGCGTTGGAATCGAGGCGGCGGCCCGGCTCGGGTGGGATCGCTGGATCGGCGAGAAAGGGGACTTCATCGGCATGCAGGGCTTCGGCGCGAGTGCGCCCGCCTCCGATCTTTACCGTCATTTTGGCATCACGCCGGAAAACATCGTCGCGACCGCGCGCAAACTCGTTAACAAGGAATAGCGATCATGGCTCGAATTACCCTGCGGCAATTGCTCGATCATGCGGCCGAGCATGGCTACGGCGTTCCCGCCTTCAACATCAACAATATGGAACAGGGGCTTGCCGTCATGGAAGCCGCCGCGGCCTGCGACGCTCCCGTCATCTTGCAGGCCTCGCGGGGAGCCCGCTCCTACGCGAAAGATCTAATGCTGGCGCGCATGATCGATGCGCTGGTCGAGATCTATCCTTCCATTCCCGTCTGCATGCACCAGGACCACGGCAATGACGAAGCCACCTGCCTGACGGCGATCCGGCATGGCTTCACCTCGGTCATGATGGATGGATCGCTCGAAGCCGACGCTGCCACGCCTGCCTCCTATGCCTACAATGTCGAGATCACCCGCCGCGTGACGACGATTGCACATTGGGTCGGGGTTTCGGTTGAAGGCGAACTCGGCGTGCTCGGATCGCTGGAGAGCGGGGAGTCGGAGGCTGAGGATGGACACGGCGCGAGTGGTGTACTCAGCCATGAGCAACTGCTGACCGATCCGGATCAGGCGGTCGATTTCGTCTTGCGCACCAATGTGGATGCACTCGCGATTGCCTGCGGCACGTCGCACGGCGCCTACAAGTTCACCCGCGCGCCGGATGGCGATATCCTCGCGATGGGTGTGATCGAAGAAATCCATCGCAAACTGCCCAACACGCACCTTGTCATGCACGGCTCGTCCTCCGTTCCTCAAGTGCTGCAGGACGTAATAAACCGGTTCGGCGGAGAGATGCCGCAAACCTATGGCGTACCGGTCGAAGAGATCGAGCGTGGCATTCGTCACGGCGTGCGCAAGGTGAATATCGATACGGACTGCCGCATGGCGATGAGCGGCCAGTTCCGCCGCATCGCTGTCGAGCATCCCGCTGAATTCGATCCGCGGAAATTTCTGAAACCGGCCATGGATGCGATGCGCGATCTTTGCCGCGATCGATTCGAGCGTTTCGGAACCGCGGGCCAGGCATCGAAAATCAAGGTCATCGGCCTCGACGACATGGCCAAACGCTACGCCGCGGGCAAACTCGACCCGCAGATCGCTGCAGCCAAGGCTGCCTGACAGGACCCAATCAACGGAAAGGACCCTACAAATGCTGAACAAGTCAGAGACGGTTACGGGAAAGGAGCGCTACAGATCCGGCGTGATGGAATACAAGAAGATGGGCTACTGGGAGCCGGACTACGAGCCCAAGGATACGGACATTATCGCTATGTTCCGCATAACGCCCCAGGACGGGGTCGATCCCATCGAAGCCGCGGCGGCCGTTGCCGGCGAATCCTCTACCGCCACCTGGACGGTCGTCTGGACCGATCGGCTGACAGCAACGGAAAAGTACCGGGCGAAGGCCTATCGCGTCGATCCCGTTCCAAACGGGGAAGGCCAGTATTTTGCTTATATCGCCTATGACCTCGATCTCTTCGAACCGGGTTCGATTGCCAACCTGACGGCATCTATCATCGGCAATGTATTCGGCTTCAAGCCGCTGAAGGCGCTGCGTCTTGAGGATATGCGCCTGCCCGTCGCCTATGTGAAGACTTTCCAGGGTCCGGCCACTGGCATCGTTGTCGAACGCGAGCGCCTCGACAAGTTTGGCCGTCCGCTGCTCGGAGCGACGGTAAAGCCGAAGCTCGGCCTTTCGGGTCGCAACTACGGCCGCGTCGTCTACGAGGCGCTCAAGGGTGGGCTGGACTTCACCAAGGATGACGAGAATATTAATTCGCAGCCCTTCATGCACTGGCGCGAACGCTTCCTCTACTGCATGGAGGCCGTCAACAAGGCGCAGGCCGCCACCGGCGAAATCAAGGGTACCTACCTCAACGTGACGGCCGCCACCATGGAGGACATGTATGAGCGCGCTGAATTTGCCAAGGAGCTCGGCTCCAACATCGTGATGATCGACCTCGTGATCGGCTACACCGCCATCCAGTCCATGTCGAAATGGGCCCGCCGCAACGACATGATCCTGCACCTGCATCGTGCCGGCCATTCGACCTATACCCGGCAGAAGTCGCACGGCGTCTCGTTCCGCGTCATTGCGAAGTGGATGCGGCTGGCGGGTGTCGACCATATCCATGCTGGAACGGTGGTCGGCAAGCTCGAGGGCGACCCGGCGACGACACGCGGCTATTACGATATCTGCCGCGAGGACTTCAACCCGATGCGGCTTGAGAACGGCGTGTTCTTCGATCAGCATTGGGCATCGCTGAACAAGATGATGCCGGTTGCGTCCGGCGGCATCCATGCCGGACAGATGCACCAACTGCTCGATCTTCTCGGCGAAGATGTCGTCCTCCAGTTTGGTGGCGGCACGATCGGCCATCCGCTCGGAATCGCCGCCGGTGCGACCGCCAATCGCGTAGCGCTGGAGTGCATGATCCTTGCCCGCAACGAAGGTCGCGACATCGTCAACGAGGGTCCCGAGATCCTCCGCATGGCCGCGCGCACCTGCCAGCCGCTCCAGCAGGCGTTGGACATCTGGAAGGATGTCACCTTCAACTACACATCGACCGACTCGCCGGATTTCGTTCCGACAGCAACCGCAGCAGAATAGGAGGACAATATGCGTGTCACACAGGGAGCCTTCTCGTTCCTGCCGGATTTGACCGACGAACAGATCGCAAAACAGGCCCAGTACTGCATCGACAATGGCTGGGCGGTGAGCCTGGAATTCACCGACGATCCGCATCCGCGTAACACCTATTGGGACATGTGGGCCCACCCGATGTTCGACAATCCCGATGCGGCGGCGCTGATGATGGAGCTTAGGGAATGCCGCAAGGTCTATGGCGAGCGCTATATCCGCTTCGTCGCCTTTGATAACAGCCATGGCTGGGAGTCGGTGAAGCTTTCGTTCCTGGTCAACCGGCCGGCGGAAGAGCCCGGTTTCCATCTGGCCCGGCAGGAAGCGGGAGGGCGTGTCGTGCGCTATACGACCCGCGCCTACGCAGCCGACAAACCAGCGGGGCAGCGTTATGGCTGATACGGCCGTCCAGGAACTTCCGGCCGAGGACAGAATCGCGGCGGCGCCTGCCGCCGTCGATCTGCGCGCCGAATATGTCGAATCCGGCGTCAAAGACGTGCTTGATGAGCTTGACCGCGAGTTGATCGGGTTGAAGCCGGTAAAACAGCGTATCAAGGAAACGGCAGCGCTGCTCCTGGTCGAGCGCGCCCGCCGGCGCATGGGATTGGCGCATGAGACGCCGACTCTACATATGAGCTTCAGCGGTAACCCCGGTACTGGCAAGACCACGGTCGCGCTGCGCATGGCCGATCTCCTGCATCGCCTCGGCTATATCCGCAAGGGACACCTTGTTTCGGTGACGCGTGACGATCTCGTCGGGCAGTATATCGGTCATACCGCGCCGAAAACGAAGGAAATCCTCAAGAAGGCGATGGGCGGAGTGCTCTTCATCGACGAGGCTTACTATCTTCACCGGCAGGAAAACGAGCGCGACTATGGCCAGGAGGCCATCGAGATCCTGCTTCAGGTCATGGAAAACCAGCGCGACGATCTCGTGGTAATCCTCGCCGGTTATGCGGACCGCATGGACAAGTTTTTTGAAAGCAATCCGGGCTTCCGCTCGCGCATCGCCCACCACATCGATTTTCCTGACTACGGCGATGACGAATTGCTGAGTATTGCTGAAACGATGCTGTCGAAGCAGAACTACCATTTCGACGATGAAGCCCGCGCCATCATGGCAGATTACATCACGTTACGCCGGCAGCAGCCACATTTCGCCAATGCCCGTTCCATCCGCAACGCACTCGACCGGGCGCGCCTGCGCCAGGCCAACCGGCTCTTTGAAAGTTCGGATGGTCCGATCGATTCGCGTGCGCTTTCAACGATCACTGCGCCCGACATCAGGGTCAGCCGCGTCTTCGCAATGTCCAGGCAGGAGGAATGATCATGATAGGCCAGAAGACCATCATCGCCCCGTCCGTGCTCTCGGCGGATTTCGCCAGGCTCGGTGAAGAGGTAGAGGATGTCATTGCGGCTGGCGCGGACTGGGTGCACCTCGATGTCATGGACGGACATTTCGTCCCCAATATCACCTTTGGTCCGCAGATCATCAAATCGATCCGCAACCGGACGAAAGCCATCTTAGATTGTCATTTGATGATTGCTCCGGCCGATGCCTATCTTGCCGCCTTCGCCGAAGCCGGCTGCGACATTATCACGGTTCATGCGGAAGCCGGACCACATCTTGATCGCTCGCTGCAGTCGATACGCAACCTTGGCAAGAAGGCCGGTGTCTCATTGAACCCCTCGACCCCCGAGAACGTCATAGAATATGTCCTCGACCGCCTCGACCTCGTCCTGCTGATGACCGTCAATCCGGGTTTTGGCGGACAGGCTTTCATTCCTTCGGTTATCGACAAGGTACGCAGGGTCAAGTCCATGATCGGCAGGCGTCCGATCCATATCGAAATCGATGGCGGTGTCACACCGCAGACCGCGCCACTCGTAGCGGCAGCGGGCGCCGATGTGCTTGTAGCGGGTTCTGCGATATTCAAGGGAAATGGCAAGCTCGCCTATGCTGACAATATCGCAGCAATCCGTCATGCTGCCGACGCGGCAATGCACGCGCGGGCAGCTTGAACGGAGGCGAGGACAATGGCGGGGATCCCACCCCTATGCGATTTCGGCTGGAAGGCTATCGACTCCCGGCTCACCGGTATCGATGGCGAGACACATTCGATCCTGGCGCAGGCCGGTCGAAGGGGATTGGTGGTGGCTTTCATTTGCAACCATTGTCCTTACGTCAAAGCGGTGATCAAACGCATCGTGCGCGATGCCCGGGATCTCAAGGATTTCGGCATTGGTTTCGTCGCGGTCAACGCCAACGATGCGGCGGCATATCCGGCCGACTCTTTCGAAAACATGCAACGCTTCGCCCGGGGACATGACTTTCCATTCCACTATCTTCATGACGCCGATCAAACGGTGGCACGCGCCTATGGAGCGGTCTGTACGCCCGACTTTTTTGGGTTCAACTCTGCTGGGGAATTACAATATCGCGGCCGGCTTGATGCATCGCGCAAGGAGGAAGGCGATACCGATCTTCGCCGCGATCTTTTCGAGGCCATGAAACAGATAGCAAATTCTGGCCAGGGCCCGCGCGAACAGGTCGCTTCGATCGGTTGCTCGATCAAATGGCGCGAACCGGCGTGAATGCCGGGGAACGCCGCCGCGTTCAGCGGCGGCATTGCGCTTATTTCGAATACTGCTTCAGGTAAGCTTCCAGATTGGCGATATCCGTATCATCCTTCAAACCGGCAAAGGCCATCTTGGTGCCTTTGACCTTGGCTTTCGGATCATGCAGGTAGTCTTTCAGGCTTGCCGGGTCCCAGACGAGACCACCCTTGCCCGCCTCGACCATGGCAGTCGAATAACTGAAGCCAGGATGCGTTCCGGCAGTCCTGCCAAACAGGCCGAACAATGAGGGCCCGACCTTGTTCTTGTCGCTATCGGCGACATGACATACCGCGCATTTCTTAAACACCGTTGCACCTGCCGTGGCATCACCCTCCTGGGCCCGCGCTCCAACAGCTGACAACGAAACAATTGATAGACCGATAAGTAGGGCATTCTGGTATCGCATGGCATTTCCTCATTTTCGCCAAGGGTGCCCTGGACGAAGACTGGCACCAATTTCCATGCATTGGTGTCCACCATTTAGAACTCTTCCAGAGTTACCCGCCGTTCCTGAGAAGTCAATCGCTTACACCGAGAAATTGCGGGTCGATTTTTCCATGCTCGCCGTGATTGACGTTCGCATACGGGAACCGTAACCTGTTGCAATATTTCTCATTCGGGCACCTTGAGAAATCCGATCAGCGTGACTGAGTCTTTCTCGCGCCGGACGTGCGGCTGAGCGTAGGAAGACCTCGGCAGAAGGCGGGAGGTGCCGATAATGAATGTGATCGATCTCGTCCTGACAATATGCCTTGCGTCGAATCCCTCGAGTTGTCGGGAGGAGCGGCTGCATTTCGAAGACCGTGGTGGCCAGCTGAACTGCATGTTTCTCGCCCCTGCCGAGATCGCGAAATGGTCGGAGCTCCATCCCAAGCAGAAGGTAGTCCGCTGGAAGTGTGATTATCCGACAGATGAACGCTCGCTGTGAGGAGAGCGTCGTGATTCGCGTATGCATACGGGCATTTTTCAGTCTGGCAATTCTGCTTCTGGTTTACGAAGTGGGCATCACCCGCGCCTTGGCTGACGAAACGGTACGGATCGGGGTTCTCAAGTTCGGCACGGTGAATTGGGAACTTGATACGATCAAGTTTCATAAATTCGATAAGAAGCACGGTATCGATCTCGATATCCGGTTCTTCGCTGGCGAAGATGCCACCAACGTTGCGATGATGGCCGGCGACGTGGATATCATCGTCAGCGACTGGTTATGGGTATCGCGCCAGCGATCGTCCGGCGAGGACCTGACATTCGTCCCATACTCAAGTTCGGTCGGCGCCATCATGGTGCCAGCACAATCGCCCATTAAAAGCCTTGGAGACCTCAAGGGCATGAAGCTCGGGGTGGCCGGTGGACCCCTGGACAAGAGCTGGTTGCTGATCCAGGGTCTGGCGAAGCAGCAGTACGCGCTCGATCTTGCTGCTGAAAACGAGATTATTTACGGCGCGCCGCCCTTGCTGGCCGAAAAGGCGATGCAGGGCGAGCTCGATGCGGTTCTCAACTTCTGGAATTTCTGCGCGCGGCTCGAGGCAAACGGCTTCCGCCGTCTGCTGAGCGCGAATGATGCCGCGAAAGCGCTTGGCGCGTCCGGCACCACTTCGGCCATCGGTTACATCTTTCATGAAAAATGGGCGAAAGCGCATCCGCAGGCCGTTGCCGGCTTCATTGCGGCCAGCCGCGACGCCAAGGCATTGCTGGCAACCTCGGACGAGGATTGGCGGCGCCTCGCCCCCGTCGTGAGGGCCGAAGGCCGGGAACTGGACGTTTTGCGGGATCGCTACCGGGAGGGAATCCCCGACGATACGATCGAGGAACAGCAGGCGGATGCCACGAAGCTCTATTCTGTGCTTGCCGAACTCGGTGGGCCGAGGCTGGTAGGCCCGGCCAAAACGCTGGCGGCAGGCACGTTCTGGGGAGACGAATGAATGGGGCTGGCAAGCGCTGAATCCGACCGCATGCAACGGGGAAGGGCACCGGCAGATCGCAGCAAACTGACCTCGCCGATCATGATCGCACTATCTTTTGCCGTCCTTTTGGCCGCCTGGCATTTCGCTGCCGTTACATGGCCAAGCCGCTCCCTACCGGGTCCGTTGCCGGTCTTCCAGACTTTCCTGCGCGAAACGGCGAGCGGTGATTTGCCTTACCATCTTGGCATGACGCTTTGGCGCGTCGCGGCATCATTCGTCCTCGCCATGGTCATAGGTTCGGTCATCGGTGTTTTCCTCGGCAGTTTCCGGCGCGCCGACCAATTCTTCAACCCGTGGCTCATACTGTTTCTTAACATTCCGGCGCTTGTCGTCATCGTCCTCGCCTATATTTGGTTCGGCCTCAACGAGGTGGCGGCGATCGGTGCCGTGGCCGTCAATAAGATCCCGAACGTCATCGTCACGATGCGCGAGGGCACGCGCGCGCTTGATCCGCGCTATGCCGAGATGGCAGCCGTCTATCGATTTGGACCCCTCGATCGGCTTCGCCATATTCTCCTGCCGCAATTGCAGCCCTACATCGCCGCTGCGTCGCGTTCGGGTATTGCCCTGATCTGGAAGATCGTACTCGTCGTCGAACTGCTCGGCCGGTCGAACGGTGTCGGTTTCGAGATCAACCTTTTCTTCCAACTTTTCGACGTCGCGGCGATCCTGGCCTATGCGCTTGCCTTCGTCGCGGTCATGCTTTTCATCGAACTCCTCCTGGTACAACCCCTTGAACGCTCATCAACTCGCTGGCGCCGCCGCGCGGCTTAAGGTCAACATCGAAGAGAAATCGTTCCGCACCTCGGACGGCGGAACGATCGAGGTGTTGCGCGACCTCAATTTCGAGGTGGGGGAGAATGAATTTGCCTGCGTGCTGGGACCCTCCGGATGCGGCAAGACGACAATGCTGCGCATCCTGCTCGGGCTCGACCGAGAGTTTCGCGGCTCCGTCCAGCTGCCTGGAAAGGTGGAGGCGCGCATGGGTGCCGTATTTCAGGAACCACTGCTTTTGCCCTGGCGGACCGTAGAACAGAACGTTCGGCTTGCCCTCCCGACGCACCTTCGCGACACCAGCCTGGACCAGCTTTTCGCAAGTCTTGGCCTCGCCAAGATGCGGGGGTTCTACCCTTCAGAACTTTCGCTCGGCCTTGCACGCCGCGCAGCAATCGCCCGGGCATTGGCTATCGAGCCCGATATTCTCCTCCTCGATGAACCGTTTGTTTCCCTCGATGCCTCGACTGCCCAGCAATTGCGGCACCTCCTGCTTGGCGTCTGGTCGGACCGCCCGACGACGGCTCTGATGGTAACGCACAACCTGCAGGAGGCAATCATGCTTTCCGACCGCATTGTCGTCCTCTCGGACAGGCCGACCCACGTCCTTGGCACATTCGATATCCGGTTGCCGCGCAATTATCGCAACGAACAGGTCAATGCCGATCTGCTGCGAGCATTCCGGGAGAAATTCGCCGGCATAAGGACTGAACCATGATTCCGGCGCCAACCCGGCGAAGCATCATCAAGACAGGAATGCTCTTTGCCTGTTGCGGCATGATGCATTCCAGCTTCGCAAGGGCGCAGTCATCGCTGACAGTCACGGAGATTGCTAGCGGGGTTCACGCCTTCAGGGGTGTTCCGGCCCTCATGCTAGCCGCCAACGAGGGGAAGATCTGCAATCTTGGCTTCATCGTTGGCAATGAGAGTGTTGCGGTCATCGATAGCGGAGGAAGCACGGCCGAGGGAAGGGAACTCGTCGCTGCGATCCGCGCCGTGACCGACAAGCCGATCCGCTACCTGATCAACACCCACATGCATCCGGATCACATCTTCGGCAATGCCGCTTTTGCCGAGACGGGCGCGACAATTGTCGGGCACCACAATCTGCCGCGAGCCCTTGCCGCCCGCGGCGAATTCTACTTGCAGAGCTACCGCGATGCAATGGGCGCTGCGCTGATGGCAGACGTCAGGATCATGCCGCCGACACAACTTGTCACCGACGTCGTTGAGATCGACCTTGGCGGGCGCAAACTGACGCTTAAAGCGTGGAAACCTGCCCATACGGACAACGACCTGACGGTTTTCGATCAACAAACCGCGACGTTCTTTACCGGCGACCTTTGCTTTCTCGGGCATCTGCCGACGATGGACGGATCCTTGCGCGGCTGGATGGCCCAACTCGGCGCCTTGGCATCCATCGAGGCCCAACGTGCAGTCCCGGGCCACGGCGACGTGCCCGTGAACTGGCCGCAGGCGCTCGACGCCGAGCGTCGCTATTTCGACGTGCTTGCCGCGGACATCCGCAAGTCGATTGCCGATGGCGTGCCAATGGCCAAGGCCGTCACGAGCGCGGCCAGAAGCGAAAGAGATAATTGGCATCTCTTTGACGACTACAATGAACGCAATGCGACGGCAGCCTTCGCCGAACTCGAATGGGAATGACGGTGTTGTTTGCCAGACAGTTCGGCGTGGTGGTATAATGGCAGTTGGCCGGGCACCGCCAAAACTTGGTGGAGGCAAAGCATGACTTTTAATTTCACAGATCGGCGCAGCCGTTTTGCGATCGTTTTGTCGTTGGCATTTCTTGGCGGCTTGGCGCCGAACGCCATGGCGCAGAGCGCTTCAGGGCCGGAACCGACGACCTGGAACAGCCTCAAGGGCGACGTGTTCGGCGCGAAGCCGATCGAGCCAGCCGATGGCATCATCAGTATCGAGGCACCGAAACGCGCGGAAGATGCGGCGATCGTTCCGGTCGATCTGCGTTTCAAGACCGACGCCGCGTCAGGCAGGCTGAAAGCCGTTACCCTTATCGTCGATGAAAACCCTTCGCCGGTCGCCGCGGTCTTTCAATTCGGCAAGGATGCCGGCGTCACCCATCTCGCCACACGTTTGCGCGTCAACGCCTACTCTTATATCCGGGCGATTGCCGAGACCGAGGACGGCAAGCTGCACATGACAGAGACCTTCGTAAAGGCCTCAGGCGGCTGTTCGGCTCCAGCAATGAAGAACCAGGACGAAGCATTGGCTTCGCTCGGCCAGATGAAGCTCAAGGTTTTTCCGTCGACGGCTGCGGGCACTGAGCCGATGACACGCGCCACGGAGATGCAGCTGATGATCCGGCATCCTAACAATTCCGGGCTCCAGATGGATCAGGTCACGCGCTATTACATTCCGCCGCATTTCATCGACGGGTTGACGATCACTCAGGGCGATCGCTTGATCATGTCCATGGTAGGCGGCATATCGATCTCGGAGGATCCCAACTTCCGCTTCGACTTCAACGCAAAGCCGGACGAAGACATCAAGGTCGATGCCGCGGATACGAAGGGCAAGAAGTTCCAGAACGAGTGGCCGATCCAGTCATCTACCCTTTGAGGATCAGAAGCAGCGCACGTCAGCCTCTGCCTGCGCCCGCTTCAACTCTGCGTTTGCAGCCTTGGCCGGCGCACTCTCACGGAACAGTGCGCCGTTCTCGCCAGGAACCAGTCCCATCTGCTTGAAGGTCTCAGCCGCCTCGTAGTGAGGATAGGTCACGACGGAGGCAATAACGTCAATGGAACACGAGCAGCGCTGCAGCATATCCCGGTTTTCGCCATTGGATTTCATGCAGGCGTACACGTATTCTGCGACCGTCGCCGTGGGGTAGTCTGACGCAGCATTTGCCGGCAAAGTGAAGCCAGATATTGCAACTGCTAACAGGGCGAATTTGGCAACTCTGAACGCGGCCATGGCATTTCTCGCTTTCGTGGCGTTGAAATATACATTTTCCAAGTAGATAGCAAAAGATAACAACGATCTGCAAACATTTATGCCGGTTTTAAGTATCAAATTGTGTGACAGCCGCAAAAAGCAGAATATATGAATAAAATAGGCAGGTTACTGCAGTGCAATAGAAGTGTATTGCAATGCAGCAAATATAAATTGATAATCCTGCTTGCTTAATGCATTTGTTTCTCCTATCGTCGGTTTGTTTCCGGCTTCAAGGACGTTACCGTCAAGGGAGTGGTGACAGTCTTCGTAGGCCAAGCGGGGTGGGCAGTAACGGTGCCCTCTGCTCGCCTGGCTTAGGTCGTGACACGCTGCCGGAAATACTTCCCATTTGCGTGAGCTGATGGAGCGGAGTCGTCCTTTGAGATGGCGCCGTCCGATGGTTCATTAAAGTGAACTTAGGGAGGACTCAGAATGCGTGTACACAAACACTTCATTGGCATTGCACTCGCTACCACAGCCATGACGCTCTCGTTGGTGGGAGGAGCATTTGCCAATGATGATCTTCAGACCCTGTCTTCGGATGCCAAGAACTGGGCTATGCAGACGGGCGATTACGCCAACACTCGATACTCGAAACTGAAGAAGATCACCAAGGACAACGTCAAGAACCTCCAAGTCGCCTGGACGTTCTCGACCGGTGTACTGCGCGGCCATGAAGGCGGTCCGCTCGTAGTTGGCGATGTTATGTATGTCCATGCTCCTTACCCGAACACGGTCTATGCGCTCGATCTCAACAATGACGGCAGAATCCTGTGGCGGTACGAGCCAAGGCAGGATCCGAACGTCATTCCGATCATGTGCTGCGATACGGTCAATCGCGGCGTTGCCTATGGCGACGGCAAGATTTTCCTCTACCAGGCTGACACGACCCTCGTTGCTCTCGACGCCAAGACCGGCGCCGTTGCCTGGTCCGTCAAGAATGGTGAAGCAGCTGACGGCAGCAAGGGTGAATCCGGCACATCTGCGCCGGTTGTCATCAAGGACAAGGTTCTCGTCGGTGTTTCCGGCGGTGAATTCGGCGTCCGCGGTCACCTGACAGCCTATAATATCAAGGACGGCAAGCAGGCCTGGCGGGCCTATTCTATGGGATCCGACAAGGAGACCTTGATCGATCCGCAAAAGACGACAGCGCTCGGCAAGCCAGTCGGACCTGATTCTGGAACGAATACCTGGGAAGGCGATCAATGGAAGATCGGCGGCGGGACGACATGGGGCTGGTACTCATACGATCCGAAGCTGAACCTGATCTATTACGGCACGGGCAACCCATCGACCTGGAATCCTAACCAGCGCCCGGGCGACAACAAATGGTCCATGACCATCATGGCCCGCGATGCCGACACCGGCATGGCAAAATGGCTCTATCAGATGACCCCACACGATGAGTGGGACTATGACGGTGTCAATGAAATGATCTTGGCCGATGGCATCAAGATCGACGGCAAGGATCGCGATGTGCTCGTGCATTTCGATCGCAACGGCTTCGCCTATACGATGGATCGTGCAACCGGTGAGCTTCTGGTCGCAAAGAAATATGATCCGGCTGTCAATTGGGCCACTGAAGTCGACATGGACAAGAGCAGCAAGACCTATGGCCGTCCAAAGGTCGTAGACAAGTATTCGACCCAGGCTCAGGGTGAGGATACGAATACGACCGGTATCTGCCCGGCCGCTCTCGGTACGAAGGATCAGCAGCCTGCGGCCTATTCGCCGAAGACCAAGCTCTTCTATGTTCCGACGAACCATGTCTGCATGGACTACGAGCCCTACAAGGTCAGCTACACCGCTGGTCAGCCTTATGTGGGCGCCACGGTTTCCATGTATCCGGCTCCCAACAGCCACGGCGGCATGGGCAATTTCATTGCCTGGGATGCTGCCAAGGGTGAAATCGTCTGGTCTATTCCCGAGCAGTTCTCGGTTTGGTCCGGCGCCCTTGCCACGGATGGCGACGTCGTCTTCTACGGCACACTCGAAGGCTACCTGAAGGCGGTCGATAAGAACGGTAAGGAACTCTACAAGTTCAAGACACCTTCCGGGATCATCGGCAATGTCACCACCTACGAACATAAGGGCAAACAATACGTTGCCGTTCTGTCCGGTGTTGGTGGCTGGGCAGGCATCGGTCTCGCAGCCGGTCTGCTCGAAGCCAAGAATGCAGCTGCATGGCATGGCGCAGTCGATCAGGGCAGGGCCCAGGGCGACGAAACCAAGTCAGTCGGAACTGCAGGTCTCGGCGCCGTCGGAGGTTACGCCGGTTTGGCCGACTACACCACGTTGGGTGGTCAGCTGACCGTATTCACCGTTCCTGAATGACAGGAACGATGTCGGACACATTGGGAGCGTGCGCAGGCAGGCTCTGAACAATAGGGCCCGGTCCTTCCAGGCCGGGCCCTTCGTGTCTCAAATGCCGAAACATTGATCAATAACAACCGTGGGCCTGTATCGTGAGATGCTGACCGCGGATTGGAAAGAGGACTCCGGATGCCCATTCGAAAGACATTGCTTGCCGTCGCTGCCGGACTCGCCCTTCTGGCGAGCCAGGGCAGCACTTACGCCGACGACGCAGCAACCGCTGCAGTCGCATCCGACGCCAACGGCAAATATGCCGACAAAGAGGGAAATCCCACATACAAGATACAGGAAGATGGCACAGTCGATTGGTACACCTATAGCGGCTACCGGCGGTTCAACTCCGAATGCCACGTCTGCCATGGCGCTGATGGCGCTGGTTCGTCCTTTGCCCCGGCCCTCGCCACTTCGCTGAAGTCCATCAACTACGCAGATTTCATGGCGATCGTTGCCGGCGGGCGCAAAAATCTCAGTGGTGGCAATGAGAAGGTCATGCCTGCCTTCGGCGATAACAAGAACGTCTACTGCTACATGGACGATCTTTATGTCTATCTGCGTGCGCGCGCTGTCGGCGACTTGCCGCGCGGCCGCCCGGCGAAGCACGAAAACAAACCCGACGCGGCCAAGGAGCAGGAAACATCCTGCATGGGTGGTTGATATGAAACTGCGCCTCCGCTCTCTTCCGCAATGGATTGCCGCATTATCATTGGCGGCATTCCTGGCGTCGCCCTCTACGGCGTTGGCGCAGGGGGCGGGGCTCGGTGCGGCCGGTGAACTTGTCGATCCAGACGTTTTGCGGGTTTGCGCCGATCCCTCCGACATGCCGTTTTCCGACGAGAGCGGCAAAGGTTTTGAGAACAAGCTCGCGGAGCTCGTTGCGGCAAAGACCGGCCGCAAGTCGGTTGCCTATACCTGGTATCCGATGGCAACAGGTTTCGTTCGCAATACGTTGCGTGCGCATCGCTGCGATATCATCATGGGTTACGCCCAGGGCGATGAACTCGTCCAGAACACCAACGCCTATTATCGATCGACCTACGTTCTGATCTATAAGAAGGGCGCCGGGCTTGATGGCGTGGACAGCATCGAGGATCCGAAGCTTGCCAACAAGAAGATCGGGGTGGTTGCCGGTACGCCGCCATCGGTAAATCTCGCCAAGGCAGGCTATATGCGCAACGTTCATCCGTATCCGCTGATGGTCGATACGCGCCTCGCTCCGTCCATGGCCGAAGTCATGATCAAGGAACTGAAGAGCGGTGTCATCGATGTCGCCATTCTGTGGGGGCCAATGGCAGGCTACTATGCCAAGCAGATCGATCCCGATCTCGCCTTCGTGCCGCTCCTGAATGAGAAGTCGGGGCACATGGCATTCCGCATCACCATGGGCGTGCGCCCGTCCGACCAGGAGTGGAAACGGACCCTGAATAAGGTGATCAGGGAAAACCAGGCGGAGATCAACAAAATCCTGCTCGATTACCAGGTTCCGTTGATCGATGAGAACAATAAGCCGGTGACGCAATAGGATGACGGAGGACGCTTGAAATTGCAGTGGAACCGGCTTGTGGCGGCAGCCGTTCTGATAGTGGCAGGGACAGGCTTTGCACTTGCCGCAGGAACGGTTCCCGAGCCCGACGGTTACAGGACTGAAGCCTACAGGGCGCCGACGCCGGCGACGCTGAAGGGCGCAAAGGTGATCACGACCGACGAGGCGGTCGAACTATGGAAGAGCAAGGACGCTGTTTTCGTCGATGTTCTTCCCCATGATCCGAAGCCAGCAGAATTGCCGGCTGGCACGATCTGGAAGGAAAAGATTCGAGAGGACATTCCAGGAAGCATCTGGCTTCCCAATGTCGGATATGGGGTCATTAACAAGGAGACAGAGGCCTATTTTCGCAAGGGGCTCAAATCTCGTCTGGGTGATGACGTGAACAAGAAGGTGATTTTCTACTGTATGGAGAACTGCTGGATGTCGTGGAATGCAGCCAAAAGGGCTGTCGAATGGGGATACACTTCGGTGATCTGGTTTCCCCTCGGCACCGACGGCTGGACCGCTGCCAAGCAGGCCACACAAAGAAATGAACCCTACTGATTTCAATCCTGCGCCATTGTGGCGTATGATGCTGGAGAAAGATCGGGAATGATCTTTGATTTGAGAAGGAGGAAAGCATGAAGAAAACCTGGACAAAGCCAGTCATGTGCCAAGTTGCTGCCGGCATGGAACTTTCGCGTTACCTGCCAGCGGAACTGAAGGCCAAGAAATAAGCCACATACCTCTCGCCCCACGCACATATCGAGCGTGGGGCGGCCTTCTGGTTCAATCGTAAGCTGAAAGCACGTGCTAATGCCTTGCTGTTCGGCTGTGAGGATGCGTGCCTGCAATGCGTTTGAAGATAATTGGTTCAGCGGCAGGTGGCGGGTTTCCGCAATGGAATTGCAACTATCGATTGAGCCGGGGTGCCCGGAGCGGCGATATCAATTTTCGCGCCCGAACCCAGTCCAGCCTCATTGCCAGTGCAAACGGCACGGATTGGGTGGTATTTAATGCGTCTCCGGATATCCGTGAGCAGATTGCCGCGACACCCGAGCTCCAGCCTGCTTCTGCAGGCCCATTGCGGTCTACACCAATCCGCGCGGTCGTTCTGACCAACGCCGACGTCGACCATATTGCCGGGCTTCTCAGCCTGCGCGAACGCGAGCCATTTGCGATCTACGCCTCCCAGCGAATCCTGGAAGTTCTCGCAAGCAATTCCATTTTCAACGTGCTCGATCCAGCGATCGTCAAGCGGCGCGAGCTTCTGCTCGATGAGCCTACGAAAATCGCTGACGCCAGCGGCAAGCCCACCGGTCTCGTTGTCGAGGCATTTGCCGTTCCAGGCAAAGTGGCGCTATTTCTCGAAGATCCAAGTTTGGCCGCGCAGGGTTTCGGCACCGAGACGGGCGACACGATCGGCCTTCGTATCTCGTCGTCGCAGACGCCACATGCAGCATTTTACGTTCCGGGCTGTGCAGCCGTGGACGCCAATCTGAAGCGCCGCCTGTCGAATGCCGATTGCCTGCTCTTTGACGGAACGCTTTTCACTGATGACGAGATGATCACTGCAGGCGTCGGCTCCAAGACCGGCGCGCGGATGGGCCATGTGCACATTTCAGGGCCCTCCGGTTCGATCGATGCACTGAGCAATCTCGGGGTCAAGCGGCGGATCTATGTCCACATCAACAATACCAACCCGATCCTGGATGAAGCATCGGCGGAGCGCGCCGCGGTCGGGGAGGCGGGATGGGAAGTCGCCCATGACGGCATGGAGGTAAGGCTTTGAGCGATTTCAGCAATGCGGCGGGAAGCGGCCTTTCGCCGGCGGAACTTGAGAACGTTCTGCGCGAAGTGGGGGCGGTCCGCTATCACAATCGCCATCCCTATCATCACCAGATGACCAGCGGAGCGCTGACCAAGGCGCAGATGCAGGCCTGGGCGCTCAATCGCTATTGTTATCAGTCGGTGATTCCGCGCAAGGATGCCATGATCATCGCACGCGCCGAGGACCCGGAATTCCGCGCCGAGTGGCGCAAGCGGATCGAAGACCATGACGGAAGTGATGGCTGGAACGGCGGAATTGCCCGGTGGCTGAAACTCGCAACGGGGCTAGGCCTCGATGCTGACGCCGTCAAAAGCGAGAAGCTGGCGCTGCCTGCGACGCGCTTTGCAGTCGGCGCCTATCTCTCGTTCTGCACCAACCGCACGCTGCTCGAGGCGGTGGCATCGTCGCTCACCGAACTCTTCTCGCCGGTCATAATCGGCGAGCGCGTTCCGGCGATGCTGGCGAAATACGATTATGTTACGCCGGAGATTCTGGCCTATTTCGACAAACGTCCGACCCAGGCATCGCGCGATTCCGACTTTGCCCTTGCCTATGTCATGAAACATGCAGACACGGCCGAGAAGCAGCAGGCGGTTATCGATGCGCTGGTTTTCAAGTGCGACGTCCTTTGGGCGATGCTCGATGCGCTGGCGCATGCCTATGGCGAAGCGGGCCACGTTCCGCCAGGCGCCTTCGATCCGGAGTTAACATGATCGAAACCGCCCGTGCCCGTTCGCTCGTGTCGATGCAATCGAAACCGATCCTGAAGCGGCATGTCCGTCTGCAATATGATAGAGTGCGTGAAGCATGGGCCCTCCTGTCGCCAGAGCGCGTGTTCTGGCCCAATGAGGTCAGTCTTGATATCTTGCGTCTATGCGATGGGCGGCAGACCGTGGCTGAAATGATTGCCTCGCTCGGCGACCAATATGGAGCGGACGAAGCGGAAATTGCGCCGGATGTGACCGGCTTTCTGCAGGAATGGTCCGACAAATTTCTGGTGACGTTATGACGGAACCTGTCTTACCCCCGATCGGCATGCTGGCGGAATTGACGCATCGCTGCCCGCTGCAATGCGCCTATTGTTCCAACCCCGCTGAATTGCTCAAGGCCAATCGCGAGATGGACACGCAGGGCTGGGTCTCGCTCTTTGAACAGGCGGCCGATCTCGGTGTGCTGCAGGTGCATCTTTCGGGCGGCGAGCCGACCCTGCGCGCTGACCTCGTTGACCTCATCGCGTGCCTTGCGCGGCGCGGCGTCTATACGAACCTTATCACAGCGGGTGTCGGCATTGCTGAGGGCCGCATCGAGTCCTTTGCTGAAGCGGGACTTGATCATGTCCAGCTGAGTTTCCAGGGAGCGTTTGCAGCGACGACCGAAAAGATCGGCAATGCGCGCGGCGCACACGAAAAGAAACTGGAGACGGCGCGACGCATTCGCGCCGCCGGCCTGCCGCTGACCATCAATGCGCCGATCCATCGGCACAATATGGAAGAGGTGCCCGACTTCATCGATCTCGCACTCTCACTTGGTGCCGAGCGGCTCGAAATCGCCAATGTGCAATATGCGGGCTGGGCGTTGCTCAACCGCAATGCCCTGATGCCGCAGCGGGAAGCCGTCGAACGCCAGGTCGAAGTGGTCGAGGCAGCGCAGGAGCGGTTACGGGGCATCATGACCATCGATTTTGTCACACCCGATTACTTTGCCATCTATCCAAAGCCCTGCATGGGCGGGTGGGCCCGCGACGCCTTCATGGTAGCGCCTGACGGCACTGTGCTTCCCTGCCACGCCGCCGCTACCATCAAAACCCTGCATTTCGAACGTTTCGGCGATTGGACTCTAAGCCGCATCTGGCATGAGTCCTCAGCTTTCAATGCTTTCCGTGGTACCGATTGGATGCAGGAGCCGTGCCGGAGCTGCGAGCGGCGCGAGATCGATTGGGGCGGCTGCCGCTGCCAGGCGCTGGCCATTGCCGGCGATGCCGCCGCCACCGATCCAGCCTGCATCAAATCCCCGCTGCACGCGCGCATGGGCGCGCTCATCAACGAAGCGGCCGGAGCCAGCACTTCGGCGAATGGCGCCGAAACATTCACCTATCGGCGGATCGGGCGGGTCACGGAGCCTACGGCTTGACCAGCGACTGGCTGATCGTCTTCGCCAAACCGTAAAGGCGCTGCTCGATGATCGTCGGAACCTCACAGACATAGGTCAGGGATTGGACGCGCTCGTCGAAAATGCGCGTCTCCCATTTCAGACGCTCGTCCTGCCGGTCCAGTTCTTCCGGATCCGCATCGGGCTTGGCGCGCATGGCATCGACAAGGGCGGCTTCCTTACGCAGGTCCTCCGCCATGTCGCGCTGGCGCATGGCGTAGCGTGAAATACCGGTCATCACCTGTTGGCGCTCGCGGCTGAGCGTGTCGAAGACCCCCTGAAAAACCTGAAAGAGCTTGTCGTTGGCCTGGTCTTTGGGAAGTCCGGCGGCAAATTCCGTTATCTGTTTCTGTGCCGCGTCGAGCGGGTTGCGGCGGGCAGCAATCTCGCTGACCAGATCATCGATCTTGGGATCGTTGCCCCAGTCGCTGGCTGTTTCGGGAATTTGCGGTCCGTTCCAGACCTGCCCGACCGAAATTTCCGGCACTTTGCGCTGGATGCAGGGCCAGTCCGGATCGTTGCTCGCCGCCGCATAAGCGGGAAGCGTAGCAAAAAAGGGAAGAAGCGTTGCCGAAATCAGGGCAATATTGCGCGCTTGTCTCACGTATTTCCTCCCTCCTGCTTGCGAATGGTGAGACCCCTCGAAGGGTCGTAGGCAATGATGGCGCCGGTCATGAAGGCAAGCGTAAAGCCGCATACGACGGCAAGCGAAGTCCATTCGACCTGACCATAGAAGGCAAACCGGATCAATTCCACGGCATAGGTAAACGGATTGAGCTGGCAGATTTTGTAAAGCAGCGGGCTTGCCTCCTGCACGCGCCACAGCGGATAGAGCGCCGACGAGGCGAAATACATCGGGAAGATCACGAAGTTCATGATCCCGGCGAAGTTTTCGAGCTGCTTCACCACCGAAGAGAGCAGCATGCCAAGCGCGCCGAGCATCATGCCGGCAAGGAAGAGGGCGGGGAGGGTCAGGAGATAGCCAATGGGCGGCGCTTTGACACCCCAGAACCATGCAATGAACAGGAAGGCATAGACCTGGGTGATCGAAACGGCGACACCGGCCAGGAGCTTCGCTACCAGCAGGAACCAGCGCGGAAACGGGCTGACGAGGAGCGTGCGCATGTTTCCCATCTCGCGGTCATAGACCATGGACAAGGATGATTGCATGCCACTGAACAAAAGGATCATGCCGCACAGGCCGGGGGTGATATAGACCTCATAGAGCACATAGGTCTGATAGGGCGGGATGATCGAGACACCGAGGACCTGGCGAAAGCCAGCCGCGAAGATGAAGAGCCAAAGCAGGGGCCTAACCAGCGAGGAAATGAACCGCTCGCGCTGGTTGAGATAGCGGAGGCCCTCACGGATAAGAATGCCCTTGAGGCAGACAAGATATTGCATCAGGCCGAAGCGTTTGCGCGCCGAGGACCGGGGAAGTGGTACGTTTCCGGCAATGTCCGTCATGGTTTCTGCCCTGGGGTTAACGCCACGATGCCCGTAAGCCGCGAAAATGCTTCGTTGATCGTCTCGGCGCCCGCGCGTTTGATGACGTCGTGCACGGGGCCATTGGCGATGAGCTTGCCCCGATCGAGCACGATCACTTGGTCGGCATGGCTAACCTCGTCGATGAGATGGGTCGCCCAGAGTACGCTGATGCCCTCGTTCTGGACGAGCTTGCGGATGTCGGAGAGGATCGTTGCGCGTGACTTGATGTCGAGCCCGACCGTCGCTTCGTCGAGCAGCAGCAGCGACGGCTGGTGCAAAAGCGCGCGTATGATTTCGACGCGGCGAATCTGGCCGCCGGAAAGGCTGCGCGCCTTCTCGTGCAGGCGGTCGCTCATGTCTATCGACATCAGGAGTTCATTGATGCGCTGGTTTGCCTGCCGCGAGCCAATGCCGTGGAGCGAGGCGTGGTAGGCGAGGTTCTGGTGTACGGAAAGGTCGAGATCGAGCGTTCGCGCCTGGAAAACAATTCCCAGGCGCCGAAGCGCGTCGCCGGACTTGCGGTTTATATCGTGCCCGAAGACATGAATATTCCCTTGCCGCGTGGCAAAGAGGTGGCTGATCAATGAGAACAGCGTCGTCTTGCCCGCTCCATTCAAACCCAAAAGAACGGCAAAACGTCCGGGCGCAATCGAGAATGATATGTCATCCAGCGCTTGTCGTTTGCCATAGGCGTAACTCACCGAAGTCAATTGCAATGCGGGAACGTCTGCTTCCGGCAAAGTCCTGCCTTCGATATTTCTCAGTCCGGCATTTGTACCCATTGAGCTCCACCCTGGTACCGTATGCGGTATCACTTATTTGACGGTAATCTTACCCTTCATTCCCTTGTCGGCAAGGTCGGGAACCGACCATGTGTATTCGCCCGGGCGAACCGCGGTGAATTGAACATTGATCGTGCCGGGTGAATCGAATTCGAGCCAGGCGGGCGCCCCGTTCATGTGCACCTCGAGCTCGTTGATGACGATCTGGTTCATCCAGACGTTGCGGAAAAGGTCGGTAAAGAACTTGTATTCGAAACCGGCGGCCGAGGTGATCTTCCAGCGGTAGCCTTGTCCGGCGACAAGCTCGAAATCCTTCTGATTGACGGCGAAGTCGTCGGTCTTGGAGCCAAGAATGAGTTCCGGGAGGTTCTTGCTCGCACGCGTGACCGCCGGTGCCTTGGTTTGTGCTTCGGCCTTCGGCTTCGGTGCCGCCTGATCGTCGTCGTCATCATCGGCCTGGGCAAATGCCGTTTGGGCGGCCATAATGCTCAGGAATGTCGCGAGGGCGACCGTCTTGAAATTTCTCATGCTTTTCCTCCCTTGATATGCGTCATTCATTGGTCAGTTCGGCGCCACCACGACACCCCAGGGCAGTTGCCCGACGGTAACGGACTTTATCGGCTCGTCCGTGGCCGTATCGATGAAGGTGATGTCATTCGAAAGCCCGTTGGTGCTGATGATGTTCTTGCCATCCGGTGTGAAGGCGAGCTGCCATACGCGTTGCCCGACGAGGATGTATTTCTCCACCTCGTAGGTCTCGGCATTGACGACCGCGACGCGGTTGGCCGGTCCGAGAGCGACATAGGCCTTCTTGCCGTCGGCGGTGATGCGAATGCCGACGGGCTGGATCTGTTCCGACCGCAGCCCCTGGATCTCGAACGTGATCTTGTGGGTCACTTCGCGCTTGGCGTTGTCGATAACCGACACGGTGCCGCCGACTTCGGCTGACACCCAGACCTCGGAACCGTCAGGTTTGAACTGGGCAAAGCGCGGGCGGGAGTCGACAAGGACATTGTCGGTGATTTCGTGGGTGTCGGTATTGATGAAATGCGCCATGTTGGTCGTTTCCGACGTGTTGACGATGGTCTTGCCGTCAGGGCTGACACCCATGCCTTCCGGCTCAACCCCGACCGGTATCTCGGCGATGACATTCTTGCTCTCGATATCGATAACGGTGACGAGATTGTCGTCTTCATTGGCAATGTAGAGCTTCTTGCCGTCAGGCGAGAGCACGAAAAGTTCGGGATCAGGGCCGGAGGGAAGCGATCCTACGATCTCGCCGGAGGCGGTATCGATGATCTCCACCGTATCGTCGTCGCTGGCGCAGACGTAGACGAATTTACCGTCCTGCGAGATGGTAATTCCCCGCGGCCTCTGTCCGACTTCGAGCGTCTTGACGACTTCCATTGATTTCGAATCGACGACGGTGACCGTGTTGTCTTTCTCGTTCGACAC
Source organism: Phyllobacterium pellucidum (assembly GCF_013327855.1). Taxonomy (GTDB): domain Bacteria; phylum Pseudomonadota; class Alphaproteobacteria; order Rhizobiales; family Rhizobiaceae; genus Phyllobacterium; species Phyllobacterium pellucidum. The sequence continues at coordinate 140,547 of NZ_JABUMX010000006.1, forward strand.
GTACACCATATTCGCAAGGCTTGGGCCCGCAAGAAATGGCAGAGCCGCAGTCGCGGCGAGCAGGCGTAAGGTCCGTCGCATTCAGTCCTCCCAGTATTTCTAGTTCAGTTTACACTTGGTCTCCGGCCTGTCGACGCCGAGCGTATCCAGCTCGGAGAATTGATGCAGGAAGCCCTCCTGCGGCGAAGTCGACACCACCCCGTGGCCATCGCCGATCAGAACAGGTTGGCGCAACTGCCAATTCCAATTGCGGAAGGTCAGCTTCTGGCCCTTGAACGCGGCAATCGAGAAACCGTCCGACTTGATGTAGTCCTCGACCTGCTTCGGATCATTGCCTTTCGTCCGTGTGACCGCCTCGCCGACAATGCGGACCGCAGTCCATGCCTGCATGTCCTTTGAAAGCATCCGGCGACCAGTCGCCTTGGCGAAACGGTTCTGGATTTGCGATCCGCCCCATTGTTCGCTGGCGGGATGCCAGCTCGAAGCCACAAGCCCCGCCGTGCCTGCAACTGGACGCGGCGTCCAGGTCCGATAGGGCACATAGCTGCCGAAGACCTCGCTTTCGTCGGCGACGATCACGACGTCATGTTCGGGCAGGTTCTGGGTGAATACCGGCATCTGCTTTTGTACCTGGATGACGCCTGTGTCAGTGCGGCGTGCGGTGCCCTTGTCCTCGTAAAGCCGCTCTTCGACGATGGTCGCGCCGAAACGCGTGGCGGCGCGCCTCATCGCATCGGCGTAAAGCTTGTCGCCGTCGTGGGAGCCATAAAGCAGCACCCATTTGCGCCATTGTTTCCAGACAAGATATTGCGCGAGGCCGTCAGCCAGCATCGAGCGGGTGGGCGCCGTATGGAAGACATTCGAACGGCATTCCTCTTCCCGAAGCGAATCGTCGGTGGCCCCGACATTGAAGAGGATCGCGCCATTTTCCTTGGCAAGATCGGCGATCGAAAGCAGTTGCTTGGCTGAAATGTCGGCGAGGATAAAGCGATCGCCCCGCGCCAGCATTTCCTTGAAAACGGGCACGATGTCGGCCTGCGGCTTGGCTTCCGTTACATCGAGAATAAAGGATTGGCCGAGAAATTTGCCGGTCGTATTGTTGTCGTTAATGGCAACGTTTGCGCCGGCCACGCCCTCGTCGCGCGGCGGAATATCAAGTACGGAGAGCGCAAGTTGCGGCTCATAGGCGCGCAGATAACCGATGCGTACATCAAGCGCAGGTTTTGCAGATTTGTCGGGTTGTGTAGCTTGTGCGTTTAGGGAAGGGACGTTGACGAAGAGCAAAAAAAAGCCGAATAAAAAAACGAGAGTGTTTGGCACCGTACTCTTCATAATCATACCATTCCGTTTTGCCGCCATTCGCGTCATGGCGGTCGCTTAAGAACAGAGGTGCCCAGAGTGTTTTTAAACAAGCCCGCCGAAATCTCAACCCACCGTGTCAGCTTTTCTCACGCGTTGGTTGATGTGATGTTCATTCTGTCGGGAGCGCGCCAATGACGCAGATGCTGGCCAGCGTAAGGGATCGCCAGGAAGCGGAAATCGTCTTTCTGAACGGCGCCGATATCATCGATCTGAAGGATCCGGCAAATGGTGCCCTGGGCGCGGTGGAACTATCCAAGCTATTGGAAGTAAAGGATTATATTGCCGGACGCCGACCGCTCAGCGCTGCCTGTGGCGATCTGCCGATGCACCCTGACACAATCCGCAGCAAGGTCGAGGAAATTGCGGCGGCCGGGATCGATTATCTCAAGGTTGGGTTCTTCCCGAACGCGCAGCTCGATGCCTGCATCGAGGTACTGAAGCCGCTCGCAACGCACGGAAAATTGATTGCCGTTCTCTTCGCGGATCATGTGGCGGAATATGATGAAAACCTTGTCGAGAAGCTGGCCGCTGCAGGGTTTCATGGCGTTATGATCGATACCGCGGACAAGGCTTCGGGCCGGCTGCTCGACCACATGACGCCCGACCAGATCGGCCATTTCATCAAGGAGTGCCATTCGCACGAATTGATGTGCGGCGTAGCGGGATCGCTCGAGGCGCCGGACGTTCCACGGCTCCTTGCCTTCAAGCCGGATTTTCTCGGATTTCGCGGGGCGCTGTGCGCGGGGCTCAGCCGTAATTCGCCTGTTGACGCGCAGGCGACAGCGAAGATACGTGGCCTTATTCCGGAAACGGAGGGGCTGCGTGCGCCTCCGGGTGTCGACTACAAGCTGCTCGCCGCCCGCGCCTATTTTCCCGATCCCGCAGAAGCCGGCCTCGGAACCGACAAGATCTTCGTCAGGGATTTCGTCGTTCCCGTGCAGATCGGCGCCTATAGTTTCGAACACGGCAAGAGCCAGAAGGTTCGCTTCGATGTTACTGCGGATGTGCTCCGCGTGACGCGCAATCCCGAGGACATGCGCCATGTCGTTTCCTACGACCTCATAATGGACGGCATCCGGGCGATCGTTGCGCAGGGCCATGTCGAGCTCGCCGAGACATTGGCGGAACAGGTGGCGGCGCTGGTTCTGGAAAATCCACGCGTGACCCGTGTTGTCGTCCGGGCGGAGAAACTGGAACTCGGGCCAGGCGGCGTCGGCGTCGAGATCGAGCGCAAGAACGACATGCGAAACTCGGCCAAGTCGAGACAGGGCAAGGCCGAGCAGGTGCATGTGCATGGAGGCAGGAAGGGCGGCGCCTCCTCATGAAACCGCTTGTCGTGAAGCTCGGCGGGAGCACGGCGGGAAAGGCGGAAATGCAGCACTGGATCGACGCTCTGGCGAGCTCGACCTTTCCGCTCGTAATCGTCCCCGGCGGTGGCCCCTTTGCGGACCAGGTGCGGCTTGCGCAAAAGCGGTTCGGCATTTCGGATGACGCTGCTCACGCCATGGCGATCCTCTCCATGGATCAGTTCGGCATGATGCTTGCCGAGCGCCATGACAGGCTTCGCCTTGCCCGAACTGTCGGCGAGATAGGTGACGTGCTGGTGGCGGAACGTATTCCTGTCTGGCTGCCTTCGACCATGACGATCGACGCCGCCGATGTCGAGCGCTCTTGGAATGTGACGTCCGATTCGCTGAGCGCTTGGCTCGCAGAAAAACTCGGGGCCAAAGCGCTGCTTCTCATCAAACAGACGGACGAATACCTGCATTGCGCATCGCTTTCCGCCCTTGCTGACGCCGCTATTGTCGATCCGCTGCTGGACAAGATGCTTGCCCCCGACATTGATCTTTATATTGCCGGTCCGCAGACACTCGACGCGTTGAAATTACCCTTGGCAACGATCCCCGGACACCCGATCATGCGTTGCAGTATTGTTGAAGACATGGGTGCTCAATGACACAACTTCATAGGCCGCGCTGGGCCTGGGCCCTTACCGGCTCGGGCCATTTCTTCATCGAAAGCTTCGAGTTGATCCGCACGCTCGAACACTGCGATATATTCGTATCCAAAGCGGCGAATGAGGTCCTGCGCATGTATGGCCTGAAGCTCGATTTCCCCGATACGATGCGCGTTCTCCACGACAAGACGGCCAGTTCAATCCCGATCGGAGGGTTTTACCACGGCGTTTATCATACGGCAGTGATTGCACCGGCTACCTCGAATACGGTGGCGAAATGCGTGGCTGGCATATCGGACTCCTTGCCCACCAATGTTTACGCGCAGGCCGGCAAGTGCCGCGTGCCGTCGATCGTCTTTGCCTGCGACACCGCGCCGGAACTAGAAACCATGGCGCCGGGCGGCATGGTCAAGGTCTATCCACGGCCCATCGACCTGGAAAACACCGAGCGCCTGAAGGCCTATCCCCGTACCAAGGTTGTGGAATCACTTTCCGAACTGCAGGGGCTCATCGCACAGCGGCAAAATGAGATTGCCAGCGATGGCTGAGCGCCTGCTGTTCCTGACCGGGCACTTGGCGCGCTCGCGGCTGGAGCGGGTTCTCGCGGACCTCGGGGAAACGACTTTTTCCTATGAGATCGTCGATATCGGCGTGAAGGTCGCGGCCTTGATGACCGAGGAAATCATTTCGCGCCGTTTGAAGCCGCCGTTCACTGCGGACCGCGTGATCCTGCCTGGGCGCTACCGGGGTGATCTTGCGCGGCTGAGCGACAGGTTCGGTGTGGCTTTTGTGCGCGGTCCGGATGAGGTGGCCGATCTTCCCGCCTTCCTTGGGAGGTCCGGTAGGCCGGTCGACCTTTCGCGCCACGACATGAGGATTTTTGCCGAAATTGTCGACGCATCGGCATTGGGCATCGAGGCGCTGGTGCGGCGTGCAATGACGCTCAGCGCCGCTGGCGCCGATGTAATCGATCTTGGTTGCCTGCCGGAAACGCCGTTTCCGCATCTCGCCGAGGCCGTTCGCAGCCTGAAGGCATTGGGCCTCAAGGTCAGCGTTGATTCCGCCAATATCAAGGAGCTGGAGGTGGGGGCCGCAGCTGGCGCCGACTATCTCCTCAGCCTGACCGAGGAGACCGTTTGGCTTGCCGAAAAATATCGTGCGACCCCCATCCTCATCCCCGCGGCTGCCGGCGATCTCGATTCACTCGGCCGTGCGATTTCAGCGGCGCAGACGGCCGGTGTCTCCTTCATAGCCGATCCGGTTCTCGATCCCATTCATTTCGGCTTTGCGGCCTCGATTGGCCGTTTCATCGAAGCGCGGAAACGCTGGCCGGACATTGCCATGATGATGGGCACAGGCAATCTCACCGAACTTACCGACGCCGACTCTTCAGGGGTTACGGCGGTCCTCGCCGGACTTTGTTCCGAACTCTCGATCCAAAATGTGCTCGTCGTCAACGTCAGTCCGCACACGGTGCGCACCGTTGAAGAGCATGACCGCGCCCGCCGCATGATGTTCGCTGCGAAGGAGGATCACGCCTTGCCGCGTGGTTACGATGCCGGATTGTTGCAGGTGCATGATCGCAAACCCTATCCGCACAGCATTCAGGATATCGATACGCTCGCCGCTGACGTTCGCGATGCGAATTTCCGCATCATGACCGCGCCTGACGGTGTCCATGTTTTCAACGGCAAGGGCCACCGGACGGCACAGGACGTATTCGAACTTTTCCCTGGTCTCGGCGTTGAGGCTGATGGCGCGCACGCCTTCTATCTCGGTGCGGAACTGACGAAAGCGGAAATCGCCTGGAAGCTCGGCAAGCGTTATGCGCAGGACGAGCCGCTCGCATGGGGCGCTGCTGCGCCTGAGAAACAAGAGGACCGCACGAGGCTGGCCGAGGCCGGACATACGTTGCGGACAAAAAAGGATGTGGCGCCATGACCTACATCAGGGAAACGATCGTAACGACTGTGGACAATCAAGGCGCGGTGCATATCGCTCCGCTCGGCATTATCCAGCAGGACGACAAATGGATCATTGCGCCGTTCCGGCCGTCAAAGACGCTGGAAAACCTCGCTGCAGTGCCCTATGCAATCGCCAACTACACGGACGATATGCTGGTTTTTGCCGGATGCCTGACCGGGCGCAAAGACTGGCCCACTGTCGCCGTCAAGGGTTGCAAAGTTCCCCGTCTCCAATCGGCGCTCAGCCACTCGGTTCTGAAGGTTGTTTCGGTCAATGATGACGGCCTTCGACCCCAGCATCTTTGCGAGATCGTGTCGGAAGAGACGCACGCTCCGTTTACCGGGCTCAACCGCGCCAAGGCAGCCATCCTCGAACTCGCGATTCTCGTCAGCCGATTACACATGCTGCCACCTGAAAAGATCGAGGCCGAGATAAAATATCTATCGATAGCCATGGAGAAAACGGCCGGCCCTGACGAGCAACAGGCCTGGTCATGGCTGATGCAAAGAGTGAAGGACCATCGCGATGCCCGCGATGCGAAAGGCAAGGATGCCATCCATCATGAGCATCATCACGGCTGATAGGGAGCTTCAGTTCCTTTAAGATGCATTGAGCCCAAAAGTGCGACCGCAGCAGCCGGCGCCGCCTTGCTCGCATCATCGCGCGCAGCATCGGTTGCCGGGATAAGCGATCCGAAATCGAGAAAGGGGCGTTCAAGTCGCGCTGCAAGACGCTTGATCTGCGGCCGGCCAATGCCCGCACCGACGATAGGTGCCGCATAATTCGACCCTATGCGCCGCGCAACGCGGAAGGCGCCGTCATGGATCATGCGCAGCTGATGCTCGCTGAACCACCGCGCGATATCCACCCACTCGTCGTATTCCAGATCGGCACTGTCGCGCCCGACCATGCGTGCGAGACGCGCCATAGAGCCGGCGACAGACTTTGCCTGGCGATCGGCCGATGGATATTTGTCGTCGGCTTCATCCAGCGTGCCGAGAATGCGGCCGAGATCGGCGGTGTTGGCGAAGTATTCGTTCATCAGGGGTGTCATGCGGCCTTGCACCGGTACCAGCGCCGCGATGCCGATAAGCGCCGAACGGGCAAATCCCGTGTAGACCAGTTCTCCCGTCAAAAGCCGCTCAGCATCGGTATAGCCGTCGATCGCGATCTCGCCGGCCTTGAAGGCAAGGATGTCGGTGGTGGTCGAACCCATATCGACGAAAAGCCCGCTGTCCAGGAGCTTGGCGCTTAAACTTGCCGTCGCGTGCCAATTTGCAGACGCAATGTCGCTTCCAAGCCCGCGCGCCGTCGTGACATCGCAAAATCCCGCCCGTCCCGCATAGATCAGCGTGTCATCGCTACCGAATTCGGCCTCAATAAGATCGAGCAGGCCGGCGATCCCTGAGTCGCGCGACGCAAAGGTGTCGGAAAGTTCGCCGGTCATGGTGAAGACATTGAGGTTGCCCGCTTTGCGCAAAGGCCCCATTTCACGCAGCGCTGCGCGCAATTGGTCGATGCCGAGCCATAGGGGGGTCTTTACAATCTGCGCGGAGACGATCTCACCGCCCAGGCATTTCGCCTGTTTCAGGTGTGCACCGCCAAGATCCCAACCGGTTACGAGGGGCTTTCTTTCATTGGCAAATCGCGGTTTCATGGCACTCTCATCACTTGGATTCGATCCTGTGCATATCATTCCGGTAATCGACATAAAAGACGGCCGCGTGGTGCGGGCGCATCTCGGCGATCGTGCCAATTATCGCCCCATCGAGACCCCGCTGAGCCCGACGGCCGAGATAGGCGATGTCGCACGGGGCCTTAACTCGCTCTATCCGTTTCCACTTGTCTACGTCGCCGATCTCGACGCAATCGAAGGCCGCCATCCGCCACTTCACCTCGTGTCGCAACTGCAGGACGCGCTCGCGCCCTCGGCCATCTGGCTAGATGCCGGATTCTCTGCTCAAGAAGAGGTTGAACAAGCACTGTCGCTCAAGGGAATTGTTCCGGTCATTGGCTCCGAGTCCCAGCGCGATTTGGCGCTTCTCAAGATGCCCGGCATCATTCTATCCCTAGATTTTCGCGGCAACGCATTTCTTGGACCAGAGGGGATCCTCGCGGATGCCCAAACCTGGCCGTCGAATATCATCGTGATGACCCTTGGCAGTATTGGCGCGAACGCGGGTCCGAACTTCAGTTGGCTAGCTGACATAAAGCGGCGTGCCGGCAATCGATCGGTCATCGCCGCCGGCGGTATCCGCGATGCCAACGACCTTCACCAGCTCGCCGCCATGGGCATCGAGGGCGCACTTGTAGCGACGTCGCTTCACAATGGTGCTCTCGCCTCAGAGGCGATCGCATCTTTCATGCACAAGGTGTGAAAAGGCGCAGAGCCTTCGAGGAAGAGGGTGTCCCCTTCCTCGAAACCTAGAATCCCAAGAGTTTTGCCAACCGGCGCAGCAGGCCATCCGGTTCAACAGAGGGCGCGCTCTGTGCGGGGTTGTCTCTTGTCTATGCGCTGAAGGGGTGCTTCACGGAATCGCGCTGGGCGGTTGCTTCCGCGGCCGTCGGCTTGCCCGTTACTGCGCGTTGGATTGCTTCCTTCGTGGCGCGATAGTTGTAGTCCTGGATCTTCGCGTCGCTCTCTGCTTCCCAATGGATGAAAACGCCAACGCAGATGAAGATATCGTCGGCTTCGTCCGCAGGAATCGTTCCGTCGGCAACACTGTCCTGAACCGCCTTGGCAACAGCATGCTGTGCCGGTCCGAACATCTGGACGGCCTGCTTGGCGCCCTTGATAGTAACCTTGTTGAACAGGATCGTATTGGGTTTGCATGCGAGGTTCGGAGCAATGACGGCAAGCAGGGAGGTGAACCCATCCTTGTTGTTCGTCAACGCATTGCAGAATGCCGTCTCAACGGCACTGCCACGCGGCCCGATCAGAAGATCGATATGCGCAACTTCATTTCCGTCGCCAACCAGCGACTCGCCAACCATAACTTTATTGATTTTCGCCACAGCCTATTTCCTCCCTATAGCGGTCCCAAATGGTTCGTCCAAAGATGCCGCACCTCGAGACACGACGCTCGATGGACAGCTATCCTTGTTCGCAGCACCCTTGAGTTGGGGGTCGGTTGGCCAGATAGCAGCGGATGAAATCCACTAACGAAATTCAACCATTTACCTAGGGAATATGCAAGACCAAGTTGAGTTGTAGCGCAAAAAGGGTTGCAACGGTGAGGTCGGCGGACGTGCCGGGGTTGATGCCATCATGCTTGAGCTCGGCATCGAAGGCGAGGAGCAGCTTTTCCCGTTCAGTGCCGTCCTTAAGAGCGTGTACACGCTCCTGTATATGTGCCGCCTTCTTGCGTGTTGCTTCAGCGCGCGCCGCACCGAACTTGCGAGCGATGTGACTGTCGGCAAAGGCCGACAAGTAATGGAGATAGACGAATACGATGGGCCACATCTGCTCCTCGCCCGCTTGGACAGCGGCAGCGTACGCGGCAAATCCGCCGCTGAAGATATCAGCAAAGCCGGTGGCATATTGGCGGCCAATCATGTCACGGTCGGCGGCTTCGCGCATCGCTTCGAGCAGCGTGACTGCGGGTTCTTCTGCCACGTCATGCCTAGGGGCGGAGCCGAGACCGCCGGGCTGCGCAAGGACAATCGCGGCGAACGCATTGCGCGCGTCATCGATGTCGAGCGCCGCAAGCACGGCATCAAGGTTAACGCGCAGGTCGGCGCCGCCGCGCTCCGCAGCCTGTGCCAGCGGCGCACAAAGGAGAACGATGCCGAGATTGGTGTTGGTTTCAACCTTCTGCCGCGTCGCCCTGATCGCGGCAAGGATGCGCGCACCAATGGCAAGTTCAGGGTCCGCAATCGGCGCAGCCGAAGCCTGCGCGCTGTCGAAGAACTGTGCGGCGCTCATCTTGTGGCCGTCAGCAAATCGATGCACGTTTCCCGGTTTGAGCGCGTCGATCTCGTGATAACAGGCATCGATATAGGCACGCCTTATCTGCTCCCGTGTCGGTTTCATGCTGCAGGCCTTTCATCGAGTGCAGGAGCGATGCGGGCGGCGAGGGCACTGGCGATACGATCGGCAATGCGCACCGGCACGACCGATTGCAAGCCGGTCCAGGCCGGCATGCTGTTGACCTCAAGGACTAGAAGGCGGCCATCGGCGGCGGGCACGATATCGATGCCGGCAAAGTCCGTGCCGATGGCTGCAGACGCGGCGAGCGCCAGACCTTCGAGCAGCGGGCGCACGGTACCGATGACGGGTTCGGCCTTGGCGCCCTTGGCCATGTTGGTGATCCAGCCGTCGGCGCGGCGCGCCATCATGCCCAGCACCTCACCCGCGCACGTAAAAACCCGGTAGTCGCAGAAGGGCGGTCCCGAATGCGCAACGTAACGCTGCAGGTAATAGATGTCGTCGACTTCCTCGGGCTGGGGGAGGTCATCGACGCTCCTGATCAGGCGAAGGCCCTTGCCTTGCGATCCAAATAGCGGTTTCAGCACCAGGGGGCCGTGCCCAAGCTCGCGCTCGGCAACGTCGCGCGCGTTGGCGAGGTTCTCGACGGCAAAAGTCTGCGGCGTCGGCAGACCGGCATGCGCCAACAGAAAGGTGGTCGTCGATTTGTCGACGCAGCGCTCGATGGCCTTGGCCGAGTTCCACACCGGAACGTCCATTTGCGCGAAGGCATGCAAAATGCCGAGCCTTCGGGTAATCGCCTCGAACGATCCTGATGATATCGAACGCACGATGACACCCGCTGGCAAAGCGCCGTTCAATCCCGGGATCGCAAGTCCCGATGAGAAACGGGTATCGAAAGCGATATCGGCAAGGTGCAAGGTGAGGATATTGAAGCCGAGACGCTCAAGCGAAGCCTGTAATTGTCTGACCTGCCGATCGGCCCGGTCGGATAGGATCAGTATCGTATCTGGCATTTACGGTCGTCTCATCCCAGGGATTGCTCGAGCATTTCATCATCGCGGCTGCCGCTGCGAAACGTATCGCCGGTTTCGATTGCGGTTACAATCACCTCGGCAGGGCTGAAGAGATGCGGATCGATTGCGTAGAAGTCGCCTTTGAACGCCTTGAATATGTCGGCGAACGGCCGTCCATGGTCGCGTGACCGGTGGCTCGGCAGCTGCTCGGCAAGGTCGCGGGCCGCTTGCGAACTGCCACGCACATAAAGCTGGACGATGCCGCCGTAGATAATGGCGTCGTTGGTTCGGCCCATGGCTTTCAGGAAGTCCGGATGCGGGGCGGGTATTGGAGCCCGTCCCGCGCCGTCGACAATGGCATCGAGCGGAAAGTTGAGATCGTGCGCCTTGTGGAGCGCGACTTCGAGGACCCGTCCCACGATCTGCATCGACCCCGTGAGGCTCTGCGTCGGCGCATAGATGAAGGTCAATTGCGGTGGATCGAGCTTCGTCGCCTTCGCTACTTTTTCGACGATTTCCGCCGGGGGTGGCGTCGCTGCTTCAAGCATCACGACGGAAGACTGCGCCTCGGGCTCGCGATAGGGGATATCCTTGAATAACGGCTCCACTCGAGCGAGAGCCCGCACCGGTCCGGACCCCATGGCGAAGTATTTTTCGTGCGAGAGATTCCAACCGGCGTACTGACTGGCAAGGCAGGCAAGGACCGGCTGCGACGAACGCACGTCCACTGTGTATGGCCATTTACCAAAACTGCGATCGAGGCTGGCCGAGACGGTGGCAAGCCCGCCCATGCAGATTTCGACAATGCGCAGGCCGGCTTCTATTCCCCCGCGAGCCTTGGCCCCGGCGTCGATCAAGTGTTCGCCGAGGCTGCCGCGACTATGGCTTATCCCGAGCCGATCGGCGTCCTCGATCATCGCGTCAGCGAGGCGCTGCGCATTCCTGTTCAGATAGGCATGACCGTCCCTCATGCGAAATCCTCCTCCCAATTGATCGCCAACGTCCTGACGCGGTGCCTTACTGCGCGCTCGGCTGCTGCTGCTGAGGACGCCGAGGCAAACACGGTGCAGACCGGATCCCCCGCACCGAGTGCAGTTCCGGATGTCTGGTGATCGGCTGTCATCGCCGGCCAGTCGACCGGCGGAAAGGCCCTGATTGGCCTATTGGTGTAAGCGATGGCCGATGCGGCCGAGCCGCGATAGGCAGGAACCGTAATGGAAGCGCCCGCTACTGCACGCAAATGTTCACGCAGCAGCGGCGTTGCGTCGCTGTCGAAAATATCGAGCGTTGCCCCCGGGCGGGGATTGATTTCGATAAGACTGAGACCGTTTTCAGCCTCGATGAAATCGGCGCTGCACAGACCGACAAGGCCGGCGCGCTGTGTCAGGGTGGAGAGCCAAGCCTCAATTTGTAAAGCCTTGCCACGGTCGTAGCGGCGCAGCCGCACCGCGCCGCCGTAGCGAAACGGCGCACCGGGATGCGGCGATGGCCACTGCCGACTGAAGCCGACAATATGCGCCGTCGTTGCATCTGCGAGGAACAGCGCTGAAAGGTTTTTGCCTTCGACGAAGCGCTGGAAATAGTGTCCCATTTGCGGGCTATTATGTTCGAAACGGCTCCCCTCCGTCACCGGTAGGGGGGGCTGGATGACATTATGCCCATTCAAGCGCTTGACATGTGAGCCGCCGGCTCCCCCGCCTAGTTTTGTCAGCCAGCCCGTTGCTTCCAAGGGATTGTCGAAGCGGATCTCCGGATGTGGGATGGAAAACTCGTGGCAGAGGCTGGCGAGGCTGGCGGGTTCTTTCACCAGCCGGACGGAGTCGGCCGTATTGCCGCCAAGCGAAAACCTCTTGGAGATTGCTTCCAGCATTTCGGGTCGGCGCTCGAACCCCGATCCGTACACCAACGCGACTGGTTGGGCTTCACCGGCAAGGCCAGCAAGCGTCTCGACAATTGCGTGCGGATCGATCCCGGCCTCAAGGCTGCCGCGAAGCTTGACAGCCCGTTCAGCGAGCTTGAGCGTATCGGCATCGTTGAAAAGATCGGCAACCAGTGGCCGCAGACCGGCGCGCCGAGCGGCGGCCGCCAGCGAGCGCCCGGATATCGCGGCGATCAGGATCGCGGCATTATTTGGCAAGTTCGCGAGCAAGTGTGAAAGCGTCCCGGAAATCATAGACGACCGGCTTCTTTGCCTTGATCATCTGTTCGAACAAACCAGCCTGCGTCTTGTATTTGACGTTGCCGATGGAGAGTGGACCAATGCCGACAGCCTGTGTCGCATCGAGCGGTTCGCCATTGGCATTGACCTTGAGCCCTTCAATGCCGGCCGGAGGTACCGCGTTGACGTCGGCGGCGACGAGCAGCCCGCCTGCCGATCCAAGCTGCGCCTTTGACAGGACCTGCACGCCGGCCTTGGCGGCGGCGAGCACCACCTCTGTCGCGCGCACGATGGCGGTTTTGTACGCATCGGTCGAGCCGTCGGCAGGCTCGACCACGACGCCGAAACGCTCCTTGATCGAGGCTGCGATATCCGCCACGCGATCAATACCGTCATGGCCAACAATGGTAACGTTGGCGCCTTCGCTGGCAGCGATGACCGCCGTGCAATAGCCGACGACCCCGGTTGCGCCAAACACGGCGACAGCCGTTCCGGCGAGGCCGCGATCATGGTGTTTGATAAGGGCCTTTTCCACCTTGGCGACCATGGCAGCGGCAGTGGTGAACGATCCTGCCGGATCGGCAAAAACCGAGACCTCGAACGGCGGAACCATGGCTTTTTTTGCTGCACCCAGCATGTCAAGCGCGAGCGGCGCATCCTTGCCGGCGATGAAGATGCCGGTTGCGACGCCGGCATCGGGCGGACGGGAAAAAATCGCATCCTGGACAAGGTTGCCGATATCGGCAAGGCCGACTTCCGTATAGGGAATTGCCGCATCGAAACCGGCATCGAGCGCCATGTTCACATCGAACGGGCTCATGTGCCGGAGTGGCGTCAACATGTGAAGGATCGTCTTGCGGCTCATCGTGCCCGCTCCTTTCTGGCTGTGGCGCCCATGATTTCAAGCTCTGGCGAGATTGAGGGCGCTGTGCGTGATCTCCGCGCCTGCGTTCCGGCCCGCAACGATCTGGATCGTCGTGCCGGGAGCGCGTCCGCCAATGGCGCTGACGATACGTTCCGCCTCGGCTTGCGTCTGTGTAAACGCAAATCCGGTCGGACCCCAGGAACTTTGCCCGATGCCAAGGGCGCCCGCGTCGGCGAGCCGGTGCAATGTCGCCTCGACCTTGCGACTCGTGAAAACGCCCCCTTGGGCCGGCGCGAAATAGCTGCCGATTTCGGTCTGGATGGATGCAATCCCGCGCGCGAAGTCAGCAAGGTCGCGCTCGACCAGTGACGGCATGATCCCGAGGAGTACGGTGCGTGCGATCGAAGCGGATGTCGTGACAGGAAACAGAGGAAGCGCGCGGAAAGCAGCGATCTCGGCGTCGCCGTGGATGCCATGTGCAGCATTGTCAAAGACGAGAATGATGCGCCAGGCGTCCGGAAATGCGAAACGGGCAACAACTGTCGGTGCCCGGTTGGTATCGCCTTTCCCAGCGTCGATGATGACGCCGCCTTCATCGAACGCCGCAATCCCGATGCCGGAACGCGATCCGCGCTTCAAGAGCACGGCATCGTTGGCTGGCTCAAGCGGCAGTCCGTGGAGAGTGCGCAATGCGGCTGAAACGGCGAGGGCAATCTGTGTACCGGAGCCAAGACCGATGTGGCGGGGAATTGCATGTTGGATGCTGATCCTGTGGTGCGCCTTGATGCCGAGATGTGTGCAGAGCGTTTCGAGGTGCTGGGTGATACGCGCCTCTTCGTCGCCAACCACATGCGTCTCGGCGCTACGTGCAATCGTCAATGTTGTCGCAATGTCTTCGACGGGCAGGCCAATGCTGCCAAAACGATCATCCGGCGAGCGGGGAATGTCGAGAAAGCCAAGATGCAGGCGGGCCGGGACTTTGATAGTGACGGAATCCGACATTTGCTTATTCTTTACATAATCTCAAAAATCGGGCCCACCGCTATGATATCGTCTTTCGAACTCGGCGCAAGCGCGATGCGTGACGAAATAGGGAGGAATGCCAATGACCGATGAACCGAAGATCAAGAAACGCGTCTATTCCGAAAGCGAAATCGTCGCAAAGCTCAAGGAAGAACTGCCTCACTGGCGCTATGAGAACGGTTGGATTCGCCGCAAATACAAAACGCATAGCTGGAAGTCGACATTGATGGTCATCAACACGATCGGTCATCTCGCGGAGGCCGCATGGCATCATCCGGATCTTAAGGCGTCCTATGCCTGGGTCGAGGTCCTGCTCCAGAATCACGCGGCCAAAGGCATTACCGACAAGGACTTCGAACTCGCAAAGAAGATCGAAAGTGTGGTCCAGTGGCAACCCGGCAAGGAGACGGGATCGCTGGAAGGAACGCCGCAAACAGACCAGCGCTTTGCCTATATAAAATACGACGATTGACCGCGTGATTTTTGCCTGGCGTCAGGGTTCACAATCGAAAAAGAAGTAGCTAAGTTAATCTTGGCACCAGAAAGATGCGGAATATGTCGGTTGCATGGATTGGCAGCCAGCCGGTATCCTTGATGGATGCGATACAGAACGTTGCAAAGCTTCTGGTATCAAGCCGCTGTCCAGTATTCACCATAGATGCGGATGTGCATGGTACGCGCAGTGCGATTGCACTCGCGGAAAGAGTTGGTGGCGCCTTCGATCATATCCATGGCGACACGCTCGCAAGGGAGGTGGCGCTGTTCGCCGATCAAGGCGCCATGATCACGACGCCGGGTGAGACGCGGCGCCGTTCCAGCCTCGTCGTTCTCGTCGGTGACATTCCCGTTGCCCATCATGAACTCCTCCTCCATCTGGCAGGATCCAATCCTGATCTCGGCGATCGCAACAAGCGGGTCTGGTTTCATGTCGAGGGCGCATTGGAGCCCCCCTCAGACGCGGGTCGCCTCCATCGCAAGCTCAGACCCGTTGCGATCGGCGGGGAGGGCCTCGGACTTTCGGGCGTGCTCGCTGCCCTGCGCGCGGATTTGCTTGGGCGAAATCAGACTGGTTCGCTGGCAAATGTAGATCGTCTGAAGAGCGCGCTCGGCAAGAGCCGGTTTCCGGTCTTCGTCTTTTCCGGCGCGATGAATTCGCCGGACCTTGCCATGCTCCAGGGACTTGTGGCCGACCTCAACAAGCAAGGTCGCGCCAGCAGTCTGTTTCTTCCCACGGACGATGATGCCTGGGGTACCGCCCTCACATCACTGTGGATGACCGGTTTTCCGCCCCGTACAGGATTTTCCGATAGCCTCCCAAGCTATGACCCCGTGCGATGGGACACCCAGCGTATGGTTCGCGACAAGGAAGCGGACCTTCACGTCTGGGTGTCCGCACGGGGAACAATGCCCCCGAAAGGCAGGATCGGGTTGGTCTCTTTGAGCCGGACGGAAAAGCGGACGGAAGGGGCTGCCGTGACGATATCGGTCGGCAGGGCGGGAGTCGATCATGACGGGGTTGCCTTCTCAAGCAGGATCGGCACGTTTCATTCGCTGACGGCTTCGGCACCGTCCGAATTGCCGAGCATAGCAAGCGTGCTGCAGCAGCTTGCGCTTGTTTTTCCCGGGCGAATGGGTCTGCCATGCTGATCCGTCTCGTGGGGGGAGACGTGATAGATCCGGTCAATGGTACAAGTGGCCGCCGTGACCTGTGGATCAGGGACGGTGTTATCGTGGAAGCTCCCGAGGGCGGCGCAGCAGACGAAACCCACGATGTATCCGGTTGCATCGTCATGGCGGGCGCAATCGACATTCACTCGCATATCGGCGGCGGCAATGTGAATACCGCGCGTCTGCTGCTGCCCGAGCAACACGCAGCGCATCAGCCACGCCCGGCAAACACCCCGCTTTCCAGTGCGGGCTGGTCGACCTATCAGACCGGATGCCTCTACGCTCAGATGGGCTTTACCACGGTCGTGGAGCCGGCCATGGCCCCGAGCACCGCCCTTCACACGCATCTCGAGCTTGCCGACATACCCATCATCGACAAGGCGACGCTCGCCATTCTCGGCAATGACGATTTTACCCTTTCGCTGCTGCGCGATGAAAAATCAACGGCCATGCTCGACGATTATGTTGCTTGGATCGTCGCTTCTTCCCGTGCGCTGGGCGTCAAGGTAATCAACGCCGGCGCAGCCGCAGCGTTTAAGGACAATGTGCGATCGTTTTCGTTTGACGACGTCGTACCGGAGTATGGTTTGACCTCGCGCAGCATCGTCAAGGCGCTGCAGGCATCGGTCACGCGGCTCGGCATTCCGCATCCCTTGCATGTCCATTGCAACAATCTCGGCATAGCAGGGAGCGCCGACACGGCCGCGGCGACGATTGCTGCAACGGAAGGCACGCCCCTGCATCTGGCGCATCTGCAGTTCTATGGCTACGGGACCGAAGGCAAGCGCAAGTTCTCGTCCGAGGCCGCGCGGCTTGCGGAACTTGTCAACGGCAACCCCGACGTGACGATCGATATCGGCCAGGTGATGTTCGGCCAGACGGTGACGATTTCTTCTGACGTTATGCGCCAGTTCTCGGCACTCGGTAATGCAAATCCGAAGAAATCCGTCATTATCGACGGTGACGGCAATAGCGGTGGCGGCATTGTTCCCTACCGTTACAAGCACGACTATTATGGCTCGCTGCAGTGGGCGGTAGGGCTCGAGCTCTTTCTCCTCATTACCGATCCATGGCGCGTGTTCTTTACGACCGATCATCCCAACGGTGCGCCCTTTACCGCCTATCCGGAATTGTTTGAACTGCTGATGAGTGCCGAGGCGCGAGACGCCAAGGCGACCGAGCTCAATGCCGGGGCATTGGAGCTGACGACGCTGGCTTCGGTTCGGCGCGAATACACTTTCGAGGAGATCGCCATCATGACGCGGGCCGCGCCGGCAAAGCTTCTTGGCCTCAAGGATCGGGGCCATCTCGCGGCGGGTGCGATCGCCGATATTGCCGTTTACAGGCGCGGCAAGGACATCGCGAAGATGTTCCGCGAAGCCGCGCTCGTCTTCAAGAACGGCGAGGTGGTCGTCAAGAACGGCAAGGTGACCAAATACCGTTGGGGCAAGGCGTTGCGGCTCAATCCGCCGGCGGACAAGGCCATGGTAAAACGCATGCGGGACTATCACGACGAGCGCTACGGCCTGTCGCTGGAGTGGTTCACCTTTGCTGATACCGCGATTGCCCGCGAAGAGCCGTTTGCGGAGGTTTCATGCAAGAGCTGAGCCGCAATGGGGTCGTTATCGACGATACATTTGCCGAGGCCTTCGGCATGCGGGCCACCGCAATCCTCATTACGGCGCCGACACTGACGTGGGCTCGTCAGGCAGCGATCACCATGACCGGCTTTGCGACGTCCGTGATCGGCTGCGGATGTGAGGCCGCCATCGATATGGACTTGCCGGAGACCCAAACACCGGATGGCCGGCCGGGCTGCCGCGTCATGATCTTCGCAATGAGTACTGACGATCTGCAGAAACAGCTCAAGACCCGGCTCGGCCAATGTGTGCTGACCTCGCCGGGGAGCGCGTGTTTCGCCGCGCTCGACGGAACAGTGCGGCTCGACCTTGGCAATTCGCTGCGCTATTTCGGCGACGGCTGGCAAATCTCGAAGAAGTTCGGCGACCGCCACTACTGGCGCGTGCCGGTCATGGATGGCGAATTTCTGTGCGAAGCGACGACGGGCCTTACCAAGAATGCAGTCGGCGGCGGCAACCTGCTTTTCCTTGCGGCGGACAATGCCAAGGCGCTGCACGCCGCCGAGCGAGCGGTCGCCGCCATCGAAAAAGTGCCGGGTGCAATCATGCCGTTCCCAGGCGGTATCGTTCGGTCTGGCTCGAAAGTCGGCGGGAAATACAAGGGCATGATGGCTTCGACCAACGATGCTTTTGCGCCGACGCTGCGCGGCGTGGTGAATTCCTCACTCACGGCGGACGTCAACGCCGTTTTGGAGATCGTCATCGACGGCGAAACCAGCGATGCGGTTGCCGCAGCGATGCGCGCCGGACTGAAGGCGGCGATCGATCTTGGCCCGAAGCGCGGGGCGCTGCGGATCAGTGCTGGCAATTATGGCGGCAAGCTTGGCAAGTTTCACTATCATCTGAAGGACTTGTTGCCATGAAAGCCATGACCTTCACCCTGCTGTCCGAGCCCGAGGAGCGCCTTGATCTCTCCGTCCTTACGCCAACAGGCATATCAGGGCTCTCGCTCGCACAGATTGAAAGTGTGCGCGTCGGTACAAGCCGCAAACCAGCCGTCGTCGGCGACCTTTTCAAATTGGCCGGAAAAGATGCCGAAAACCTCATCGTCGAGGGCGGAAGCGCCCGGTTCGACCGTGTCGGGGCCGGTATGGGTGCTGGCAGTCTGCGCGTTGTTGGAAATGTCGGGAGCCAGGCCGGCCGCAAGATGTCCGGCGGATCGCTGCTGATCGAAGGGAACGCTGGCGATCATTTGGGATCTGGCATGGCTGGCGGGCGAATCGAACTTACGGGCAACGCTGGCGATCACGTTGCCGCACCGCTTGCCGGCGAGCTTGCAGGCATGGAAGGCGGTGTCCTCATTGTTCGCGGCAGGGCCGGCAATTACGCCGGCGACCGGTTGCGTCGTGGCACGGTGGCAATCGCCAAGGGCTGCGGCGATCATGTGGGCTATCGCATGATCGCAGGAACCATCGTGGTTACGGGCAAGGTCGGTGCAATGCCGGGCTACCTTATGAAACGCGGCTCGTTGCTCTTTGACCGCCACCCCGAGGCACTGTCGCCGACCTTCATCCCTTGCGGGCGGCCGGATATCGCTTTTTCCGGCCTTTTCGACCGCTACCTCATCGCGGAAGGCATCCTCGACCGCCCCCTGTTTGGCAACAGGCCCGGGAAATATGCGGGCGACAATTCCGTGTCGGGCAAGGGCGAGATCCTGTATCGCAGCGCGCGCTAGCCTCCGGACGATACTATGAAGCCTTCCGCGCCGGCCGGGTTTCGACGATACGCGGCCGTTGAAAGCGGATGCGCCCCTTGTCAGGTTCAGCCTTACGCGCTTCCTTGCGGCTGATGACGATACGGGCATCGGTTTCGATGCGGAATACGAGCCCTTGCGTGGCGATCAGCTTGAAGTTCTCGGGGTCGAACTTTTTTCCGGCCGTCACCATGACAGGCTTGAGTTCGCTCACGCGCTTCGCATCCCCCTTGCTGAACTCCACCGTGACGGAACCCTTCGCACTGCCGAGTTTGTTCTCGATGCCGTACCGGGTTGGCTCGAGCAGGGTTAGGGCAAAAATATCGCCTTTCGTCAGACGTGTGCTGTCAAAGCTCGCCTGCTTGCCTTCGCCAACATGTACCGACCATCCCGTGCCGGATGTCGTGTGAAAGACGACATAGCCCTTTGACGACACAGGTTGGCCGGCTTCCGTGCCGCAGCAACAGCCATCTTTCGAGCCTTGCTGGGTCTTGGCGAGATCAATGTCGAGTTGCATCGAGGTCGCATCGTCGCGAACCTCGAAACTGACATTTCCCATGTGCTTTCCGTCTTTGCGCACGGTTGCCGAATAGATCCCGGCGACCGTGAACTGATGGACAATGCTGGTGGTGAGCCCAAGCGCCCCGCTGTCAAAAACGGTAGCCTCGAACAATTGCCGGTTGAGGGTCGCTAACATCGTTTCATCCTATATCTGCTTCCAGAATCATCTCGACATCGTTGTTGAAGACGTTGAGTTTCCGGATCGGGATCTTGACGGGCATGAGCATGGAGGGACCGAAATTGTTCGGGTTGGTGGTTCCCGGCAGCAATGGGTAGGGATCTTCGATCGCCGTCAGCGGAGTTATGTCGCCGAAATAATCGATGATGTACTGGGCGATGATGTCGAGCAGTCCGAAGCTGACATTCAGAAGGTCCGAGATCCATTCCTGAATATCGTCAGGAATGTCGAGGATCGCCCGAACGAGATCGATGACCGGCCCGAGTATCCCCTTCACGATATCCCTCGCCCAGCCGGGAAGGAAAAAGAGAAGGTTGTCGACCGCTGCGTTGACCGCTGCCTCCAGCAAGTCGCCGACTGTATCGCCGACATCGATAGGGTCGATATCGACAATCGGATCATCGAAGAACAGACGCCATTCGCTCGCCAGGGAAGGCACGGCGTCCTGGGCATCCCAGGCGTTCATCCCGGGTGGACGCGCCGGATTGTCAAAATGGCGCATGACAAGGCGCCCGGTCAGCGACACTTCCGAAACGAGCCCGCCGAGCGGCAGCGTGATGGCGATATCGGGATCGTCATCGAAGATGCAGATTTTCGGCAGGCGAAGGGCACAGCCGAATGGCGTCGGGATGATGCACCAGCCGCCAATGCAGATGCTCGGTATATCGATGCCAAGCGACAGGTCGAGCTTGTCCCATTTGATGTCGAGTTCGTCGATCTTTACCGTATTGTCGCCGCGAAGATCGACATTGCCGTTCTCAAGGTGGAAGGCGACGTCATAACTTGCTGTGAAAGGTCCAAAGTCGGCGCTGTCAGCGTCCGCAAAGGTGAAGTTGTCGCGGATGGCATTGAAGAGGCGAACGAAACTCGCTTCGGAAGCGGCAATGGTGAGGTTGGCCATTTCAGATCACCTCCAGGTTGATGAATGCCTTCAGCTGGTCGTCCTCGATTGCCGGATTGTTCGGAACCGCCGCCGAGATCGGCGTTGGCTTGACGACGACGCTCACGACGTTCTTGATGATTTCCAGCGGCGCCCGTTCGAGCAGGATGCGGAGTTTTGGGATGAGGCCGAGCTTCAGCATCATCTCCAGATAGCATTCCAGTATCGCCTCGAGTTCGTCGGGGCGTATATCGACAATCTCGATCCGGTCGAGAAACGGCTCCAGGTAGGGCTTGCCGTTGTAGAAGCGGATCCGCACTCCGCCCACGGCGAAGACTTCAAGACAGAAGCACATCAGGCTGCGCACAGGCAGCGGTCGCGGCGGTACCGGATCCCGGCCTTTGTCATCGCGGTCGGGTTTGTCCTTGGGAGGATCAATTAGCCTGTCGACAGGGAAATCACGCGGGCAGCCAAGACCAAGGCATACCCCGAGCGCCATTGCGAAGCGTTGCGGCGCGAGCTTTCCGAGTTCCGGGGGTAGGGCAATCCCTTTGCCTGGGTGAAAGTCGATCTTGGCCTCGGTGACCTGAACGGCCAGTTCCATGGCGAAGTTGGTCCCCGGTATTTGCAGCGGGTCGATGCGCGTCATCAGTGGATTGTTGCGTTGGGCAACGACGGGGTGCGCATCGATTTGCCGGCACAGCAGCCCAGGGTTGGCGATGACGCCAAGCGAAGCATAATTGAACAATGACGGCCGCTGCCGGCGCACGTGTCCTATCACTGCATTGAACGCATCTTCTTGAAACGAGGCGAAGATGTCGCAATTATCCGTAAATGCCATGTTGGTTCCCCCTCGAATGGCAGTCGCAGCAAAGCACAGGCGGCCGAATCGCTCTCCGCGAGATGAATGAAGATTATCTTGCGATGCTGCTAGAAGTCGTTGGCGGGACGGGACCGCCTTGCGCTGTGAAATAATCTGTGGAATATTTACAGCTGCAGGTTGAATATGGGATGTACGCTCGTTTGTCTCAAATAATACATCGTAGTGCGTTTGATCTATCAATGTTATGAGAAAATATACTGACAGTCGAACCAAATAATGGGCTAATCGGTAATCAGTTGGGGTTATATATTTAGCTAATCGGCTTTGTCCGTACGGAGTTCCCGCGGTCTTGGAGCAAGTTGGCGCATCGGAGCCATTGCTCCGATTATCTAGGGTTGCTGTGGAAAAATTCTCTCGCAGCGCTATACTCGCGCAAGATAAGACAGTTCAGCGGCAAAGTGGGATGAAGCACGACTTGAAGCTTATCGACGACGAGTTCATTGACCTCGTATATGCTTCCCTCCTGGGTGAAACCAGCTGGCAGCATTTTCTCGATCGGCTTGCGGCGACCCTTCCGGACGGCAAATCAACCCTCTTTTATCACGATCAGTACAAGGCAACTGGCGCCTTGTCATTAACCTCCGGAATGACCTCCAAGCAGGTCAACCAGTACGATACTTATTTCTGCCGCATCAATCCTTGGATGCCGAGGGCCGCGAACCGCAAGATCGGAATCGGTGTCACGGCGGAACAGATGCTGCCCTATGACCGGCTGGTGAAGACCGAGTTCTATAGCGACTTTCTTGTGCCGGCCGGCGCCGAATCGGCTGTGGGCGTTACGATCGTCCGCACTGAAGGGCGGTCTTTTCTTTTAAGCATTCTGACCAGCGAGCGAGAAACTGAGCGTACTGCCGAAGCGGCCGAATTGCTGACCCGACTGGCGCCGCATCTCAACAGGGTCTTCAAATATTATCAGAACCGTTCATTCAACAGGTTCAGCAAGGAAGCCCGGGGTCTTGCCTTCGACGCCATCGATGTCGGGCTGATTATCGTCGGCGACAGCTCCCGGATAAAGTCCGCCTCGGAGACCGCGCAGAAGATAATGGAGCAGGGAAACTGTGTGCGCACCTCCGCGCTGGGGAAACTGCACATCGCCTCCCACGATGCCGAAGCCATGTTGCAGAAGATGCTCGATCGCACGTCGCACGAACCGAAATATGCAAGTTTTCAGGTCGATGACGTCAAGGTGACGTTGATCCATGTTCAGAAGGACAGGTTCTCGTTCTTCTTCGAGGGGCCGACTGTCGTCGTGATTCTCGAGCCGCAACGCACGACGCCACGCGTATTCGACCTCGCGGAGTTCCGCGAAATGTACGCGCTTACCGGTGCGGAAGTCAGGGCCTTGAACGGGTTGATCGGCGGCCGGACTGCCGATGAAATCGCGGCCGAGGCGGGGCTCTCCCGAGAGACGATCAGGTCGCAAATCAAGAGCTTATATGCAAAGACCAATGCCGCAAACCAGGTCGAATTGATCCGGATGGTTGCAGGTCTGGAAGGCCTTTAAACTTCCTTTCAAACAAAAAATTTGCAGTTTTTTTTGTTTCACCCCGCAGGGTGAAGCGCTTTGCCGGAAAATCGACAACTATGAGCTTCCGTTAGACAATTCGCTCCCTGAAATATTCAGGCAAGTGAAGGAACGGACACCAAAGTGGAGTAAGCCGTGGCCGGCTGAAAAGTGCTCAAGAGGTCTACCGGCCATCGCAGTAAATCATGTCGTACAACTTAGAGTTACAAACAACTGATGGAAAATCAGTGAGTAAGTTTTAGGGGTGAGTATCATGTCAGGAATCACGTATGAGCGAATACCGGATGGCAGGCCAATTGCCGACCGACGTACAGCTGCCCGTCGTGCCACGCTGCATATCGCTTCGGAAAATCCACGGCCGCAAAAGTCGCTTGCCATCATCGACGGGCGCGTGCTCTCTCGCGAGCACCTCTCCTGGGGTCTCCTTGCGAATGGGCTCGGCCTGCATATCGTCAATTTCGGCTCGGTGAATGATATCGAAGACTTCGATGCCTCGGAGTTTTCAGCCATTCTCGTGTGTGTCGACGATTCAAGATTTATGGATAACTCGATTGTGCTCGAAATCGAGGAACTGGTGCTGAGATTCCCGAACGCACCCGTCATCGTCCAGGCCGATATTTGCGGCTTCCAGCAAATACTGACCGTTCTCGAGCATGGGGCACGGGGCTATCTTCCAGGCAATGCCGGCATATCGGTCTGCATGGAAGCAATTTCGATGGCATTGGCCGGGGGTGTGTTTGTTGCGGCCGAAAATCTGACTGACATCCAGCGCATCCTGGGGACGAGGCGCTACCAATCCAAGCGGGGGGCGATGTTTACACCGCGCGAGGAGGACGTCATTCAGGTGCTGCGGCTCGGTAAGGCGAACAAGTCAATTGCGTATACGCTGAACCTGGCACCGAACACCGTCAAAGTTCATGTTCGCAATATTCTCAAGAAGCTGCGCGTCACGAACCGTTCGGAAGCGATCTACAAGATCAACGCGATGTATGATGAGGTGGCGTGATGTTTAGCCTCGGCATTTTCTTCGCATTGACGACTTTCCTCATGGTGAGCCTGTTGGATCAGGTACTGCGCCAAACCAGTGGGGACCTGGCGGAGAGCCGGGTGGCCAGGTGGTACCGATCCGACGGGGACGAGGCTCGCCATGGGGAAACCATTTGAACAAGGGGCGCGCAAAGCAGCAATTGCACCGTAGATGATGAGTGCAATGCTCAATCGAATTCAAGGGACGTTCGCAATGATGCGGCGTCCCTTTTTTATTGGGCGCCGTCCCCTCGACAAGGAGAGGAAAGGCGAGCCTCACCCACACTTCCTTAAGACCGAAAACGTAAGTTGAACGGACCGGTCGTTCACGAGAACTGGAATTCGCGGCAGGCTCGCCTATAAGGGCACTACGAGCCATCACCGCAAATAGGAAGCATTCGAGGTGCCAGACCGAATATCGCCACTCGCGCCGTTCAGACACGAAACGTTCCGCACGATCTGGATCGCCAATCTCTCCTCGAACTTCGGATCACTCATTCAGGCGGTCGGCGCCGCATGGATGATGACCACGATCTCGAGTTCGGTCGATATGGTCGCACTCGTGCAGGCATCGACCGCCCTGCCGATCATGCTGTTTTCGCTCATTTCCGGTGCGCTCGCGGATAATTTCAATCGCCGTGCTGTCATGATCGTGGCGCAGACCTTCATGGTCGTCATTTCCGTGCTCCTGACTGTCTTCGCCTATCTCGGACTGATCACGCCCTGGCTCCTCCTCGCATTTACTTTCCTGCTCGGTTGCGGAACCGCGCTCAACAATCCGTCGTGGCAGGCATCTGTCGGCGATATGGTGCCCCGCGACGATCTTCCGGGCGCCGTCGCGCTCAACAGCATGGGTTTCAACATTACGCGCAGCGTCGGCCCGGCGGTCGGCGGTGTTATCGTCGCCGCAGCGGGCGCGGCGGCGGCCTTTGCCGTCAACGCGGTCAGCTACTTTCCGATCATATTCGCCTTGATGCGCTGGCAGCCGAAATACCCGCCCAATACTTTGCCGCGCGAGACGATGGGGCGGGCGATTTCCGCGGGCCTGCGCTACGTTGCCATGTCGCCGAATATCGGCAAGGTAATCTTCCGTGGCTTCATCTTCGGTTTTTCGGCGAGCGCCGTGCTGGCGCTGCTGCCGCTCGTCGCGCGTGATCTGGTGGGCGGCGGTCCGCTCGTTTATGGCGTCATGCTGGGATCGTTCGGGATCGGCGCCATCGGCGGGGCGCTCCTCAGCGCGCGGCTGCGCGAATTCCTGTCGAGCGAAGCAATCGTCCGCATCGCTTTCGCCGGATTTGCCGTGAGTTCAGCCATTGCAGCCGTAAGCCCGAGCGCCTGGCCGACCAATGCAGCCCTTCTTGCTGCGGGCGCCTGCTGGGTACTCGCACTCTCATTGTTCAACGTCACCGTCCAGCTTTCGACGCCGCGCTGGGTTGTAGGACGCGCCCTGTCGCTTTACCAGACCACTACCTTCGGCGGAATTGCTGCCGGCAGCTGGCTTTGGGGTGTTATGGCCGGTGAATATGGGGCCGACAAGGCGCTGCTCGCATCGAGCGTCATCATGCTTGCGGGCGCCGCCATAGGTCTCCGCTATGCCCTGCCGGAATTCAAGACGCTCAATCTCGATCCGCTCAACCGCTTCAGCGAGCCCCTGCTGGCGCTCGATCTGAAACCGCGCAGCGGCCCTATCGTCATCATGATCGACTACATCATTGCCGAGGAAGACGTTCCGGAGTTTCTTAGCGTCATGGCCGAGCGGCGGCGCGTGCGCATTCGCGATGGCGCGGGCCATTGGGCGCTGATGCGCGATCTCGAAAATCCAGAAGTGTGGACCGAGAGCTACCACACTCCAACCTGGGTCGAATATGTCCGCCACAACCAGCGGCGGACGCACGCCGATGCCGAGATCTGGGATCGCATCCGTAAGCTTCATCGCGGCGAAGACAATCCGCGCGTGCATCGCATGGTCGAGCGCCAGACCATCGTCCCGCATGATATCGAGGCGCATAAGACCCCGATCGACATGGCTTGATGTCGTTTACGGCTTGAGGTCGAAAGCGCCCTTCATGCTTCCGTCCATGTAAAACGGTACTGAGCTGTGGACATGGGCGATCCTCCAGGTGCCCTCCTGCCTGACGAGGCCAAGGGTCTGGCGGAACCAGAGATCGACATCCTGGCCGTCAGTCTTCGTGCCGGCCATGTGCACGAGGCTCGTTGCGAAGGCTACGTTGCCGCCGACTTCAATGCGCGTATCGCGCGCTTCGCCGCCAATCGGTCCTTCCCAGGTGTCGAACCAGCCTGCAAGATCTTCCGCGTCCTTGCCTTTGTGCTGGAGCGGCGGTGCTAGGGTGAATTGTACGACGTCGTCGGTCAGGTTCGAAATTACTGTTGCGGCATCCTTGGCGGTTATGGCGCTGGACCAGGCCTTGATGGCCGCCTCGACTGCATGTCTCTCGTCCATGGGATTTCTCCTTGATTGATAAACCTCAACTCAAGGACGAACGAAAAGCCGCCAAACCGACAGCAACTGAAACAGATTGTCTAGCCTTCGGCGAGCCTGTCGAGATGCATCCTGATATGGGCCGCTTCGGCCGCCGTATTCGCCAGCGAAATTGCATGATTGAAAGCTTCGCGTGCTTCCTTGGTACGTCCGACCTTCATCAACAGGCCGCCCTTGACGCCGAAGAAGTGGAAGTAGCCTGAAAGTCTTTCCTCCAGCGGCTCGATCAAGGCAAGCGCGGCTTCCGGCCCCTTCACCTTCGCGACGGCAACGGCCCGGTTGAGAGTAACAACTGGCGAAGGGGTCAGCCGTTCGAGCGCGGCGTAAAGCAGATCGATTTCCGTCCAGTCGGTATCCTCGGCCCGCGCGGCCCTCGCGTGCAGCGCGGCAATCGCCGCCTGGATCTGATAGGGACCGGGGCTTCGATGGCGCATCGCCTTGTCAATCAATGCGAGGCCCTCGGCGATCATCTTGCTGTTCCACAGGCGCCTGTCCTGATCTTCGAGAAGAATGACCGCGCCGTCGGCGTCGAAGCGGGCGGCACTACGCGCACTTTGCAGAAGGAGGAGGGCGGTGAGCCCCATGATTTCAGGTTCGGCCGGGAAGAGGCGCAGCAGCAGCCGCCCCAGCCTTATGGCCTCATCGCAGAGCGGGAAACGCGCCTGCTGCTCATGGCCGCCAGCCGAATAGCCTTCGTTGAAGATAAGGTAGACCATGGCGGCAACGACCGCGAGCCGTTCGGAACGCTCGACGGGCCCTGGCGTTTCGAACGGAACATCGCCGCTGCCGATACGAGATTTCGCCCGGGTGATGCGCTGTTCCATGGCGCTCTCGCTAACCAGAAATGCGCGCGCAATTTGCCGGACGGACAGCCCGGAAACGATGCGCAGGGCAAGCGGGATCTGCTGGGTTGCCGGAAGATCGGGATGGCAGCAGATAAAGAGTAGTCGCAATATATCGTCGCGGTAGTCGGAATTGTCGATCTTCTCGGCAATCGCGGTCTCGCGGTCGCCAAGGTCTGACAGCAATTCCTCGGGCGGCAGCGGCTGTTGCTTCGCCTGACGCCTGACGCCATCAATGGCGCTATTACGCCCAACGAAGATCAGCCAGGCTGTGGGATCGCGAGGCGGCCCGTTCGTCTGCCAGTTTTTCAAGGCACGCAGGCATGCCTCCTGAAAGGCTTCTTCGGCGATATCGAGATTGCGGAAATAACGCAGCAGCGCACCCACCGCCTGGGGGCGGGCGGCCGTCAATGCTGCGTCGATCCAGCACCCTTCGCTCATGTCAGATCGACTCCGGGCCGGAAGATGGAGACAGGGCGTATTTCGTAGGAACCGGTGCCCGGATTGGCGACGGCAAGATCCTTTGCCGTGTCGATGGCCTCTTCGAGCGATGCGCACTCAATAATGTAGAAACCGAGCAATTGCTCCTTGGTCTCGGCAAATGGGCCATCGATGATAATCGGCTCGTCACGGCCCTTGCGCAGCGTCGTTGCCGCAGTCGTCGGTAAGAGACGCGCGACGGGCCCGAGCCGGCCCTGCTCCCTGAGCTTGTCCTGGACTTTGCCAAGCCGCTCCATGACGGCATCGTCCTCTTCCTTGGTCCAGGCGCCGACGACATCCTCGGGATTGTAGCAAAAAATGGCGTAGAGCATTCGCGTTCGTTCCTCTCTGAGTGATGACGAACAGGTAACGCCAATCCCGACAGCGGGTCGAGAATTTTATGCGATTTCAGTCGAATAAACCCTGATGCGCCGCCAGCGCGACCAGCCGGTCGCTTGCATTACGGACAGGGGTAGCCCGGCGCGATCCGGCAGTTCGGCCGGGGCCGATAATAGGGTGGCGGCGGACGGTATGCAGGCGGGCGATAATATGGAGGCCGGTAGGGCGGCCTGACGACGATCGTCGGCTGGATGACGACTGCCGGCGGACGCGTCGAAACGGCGCGATCGATGTAGTTGACCGACAGCCAGCCGCGCAGCCCCTGATAGCCGACGCGGCACCAGCTGCCTTCGCAAGCGAGAACATCGACCCGCAACCCTGGCGCGAGAGTCGCGACTTTTGCGTAGCCGGTGCCCGGACCCGTTCGAATGTTCACGTTGCCCGTTGTATAGGCGGTGTAGGCAGCAGCATAAGCGGGCCAGGCGAGAACGCCGAAGCAAATGAAAATAATCGACAGAATCCGTTTATGCGTCATCGCCGCTTCCATCCCGGTTGCTACAACTTCTGTTTGCAATGAGGTTCTGTTTTGCTGAGCTTGTCCAGCCGGTTCCGGCCTGTGATCGATAATGGCTGTAATCTCGGGACCCTTCGGATATCCTGCAGTCGAATCTTTGAAACGGAGGCGCCAAAAGTGGCAAAGGCTGTGTGGTCGCCAGACCAGTATCTGAAATTCGAAGACGAGCGGACGCGCCCGGCCAATGACCTGCTGACCGCTATTTCCAATCAGGACGTAAAGCGGGCAGTGGATCTTGGCTGCGGTCCGGGCAATTCGACCGAGCTCCTCGTCAAACGATATCCGGGTGCGGTCATTGCCGGCATCGACTCGTCTGCGGAAATGATCGAGCAGGCAAAACGTCGCCTTCCGGACCTGTCATTCGCCGTGGCCGATATCGACGCCTGGCAACCTGGGGAGAAGGTTGACCTGCTCTATGGCAATGCCGTCATGCAATGGCTGCCAGATCACGACCAGCTCTTTCCGCGGCTGCTCGGCTTCCTCAATAAGGGGGGCTCGCTGGCCTTGCAGATGCCCGACAACCTCGAGCAACCCACTCACGTGGGGATGCGCGAGGTGGCGAAGGAGGGCGCCTGGGCCAAGAAGATGGCGCAGGCCGATCTTTCCCGCACCAGGGTTGGCGACACCTCATTCTACTATCAGTTGTTGCGGCCATTGGCGCAACGCGTCGATGTCTGGCGCACGACCTACCATCATCCCCTGCAAGGTCTTGATGGGATTATCGAATGGTTCAAGGGTTCTGGCCTGCGTCCTTATCTTGCGGCGCTTGACGAAGACGAGCGTTTGCGTTTTCTTGAGAAGTACAGGGAGCGCATCGCCCCGTATTATCCCCTTATGCGCGATGGCACGGTCTTATTGCCTTTCCCGCGCCTGTTCATCGTGGCAACGCGCTGAACGAGTCTTGAATCTCCAAGGCTGACGGCATTTTCTTTGGCTTTCGAAATCAAGAATTTATTGAAGGTGTTTCGCAAATGAATGCGGAATGGGCACCTAGCATCCATTGAGCGAAAAACGCACAATCGGCTTTGCGGTGGCGACACCGGGAGAATGATGCGCGTGCAGATGAGTGCACGACGATCATTTTTTCAAGTGGAGAACTATTGAAAATCAGAACGGATGCCATGCTTTCTGGTGCATAAACGCACCGGGCGGTAGCCGGAGACTCGGCGTTTTGCCAAGGGGAGGAACAATGCTCGACAGGCTTTTCAAGCTCAAAGGCCACAACACGTCCGTGCGCACGGAAGTGCTGGCCGGTATCACGACATTCCTGACGATGTCGTACATCATCTTCGTCAATCCAGAGATCCTGTCCTCGACCGGCATGGACCGCAACGCCATATTCGTGGCGACCTGTATCGCGGCCGCCTTGGGCTCTGCCGTCATGGCCCTGGTCGCTAACTGGCCGATCGGCATGGCGCCGGGCATGGGTCTCAATGCCTTCTTCGCCTTTACGGTGGTCGGGGCCATGGGCTTCACCTGGCAGCAGGCGCTCGGCGCCGTATTCATCTCCGGCTGTATCTTCCTGCTACTGACGGTAACCGGGGTGCGCAGCTGGCTCGTCGCCGGCATTCCCAAATCGCTGCGCAGCGCGATCGCGGCCGGTATCGGTCTGTTCCTTGCCTTTATTGCCCTTAAGACTTCAGGCATCGTCGTTGCCAATCCGGCAACATTCGTTGGCCTGGGTCATCTCGGCGCGACGGGCACGCTGCTTGCAATTCTCGGCTTCTTCATCATTGCCGCGCTTGACGCCATGAAGGTACGTGGATCGATCCTCATCGGCATTCTCGCCGTGACGGTCCTGTCGGTGCTGCTCGGCGTCAGCGAATTCAAGGGCGTCTTCTCTGCACCGCCGAGCCTTGCGCCGACATTCCTGCAGCTTGATGTTCTGGGCGCACTGCATACGGGTTTCCTGCAGGTGATCCTCGTCTTCGTTCTGGTTGAAGTCTTCGATGCCACCGGTACACTTATCGGCGTCAGCAAACGCGCCGGCCTCATCGAAGAAGGCAAACCGAACAATCTTGGCCGCGCTCTCTTTGCCGACAGCACCGCGATCGTTGCCGGTTCTCTTCTCGGCACCAGCAGCACCACGGCCTATGTCGAGAGCGCGTCCGGTGTTCAAGCTGGCGGACGTACAGGCCTTACGGCACTGACGATCGCCGTTTTGTTCCTTGCTGCCCTGTTCATTGCGCCGCTCGCTGCATCCGTGCCGGGCTATGCAACCGCGCCCGCGCTGCTCTATGTCGCCGGCCTCATGATGCATGAGCTCGTTGACATCGAATGGCGCGACGTGACTGAATCGACGCCGGCTGCCCTGACCGCGTTGATGATACCGTTCACCTACTCGATCGCCAACGGTCTCGCATTCGGCTTCATCAGCTATGTCGTGCTGAAGACGCTGACCGGACGCGTAAGCTCGATCCATCCCGCGACATGGCTCGTAGCTATCCTCTTTGTCGTGCGGTTCGCCCTGTTCCCGGTCTAACAGTGCAACCTGGTCCGGTCGCAATTCAGCGGCCCGGATCAGGTCGTTTCAACCCGAAAAGAAAGACCAAAAATGCCATCAGAAACTTCAACCACAAAGGTGCTCGACGCATTGCTCGATGCAATGGAACAAAAGATCATTCCGATGACGGAGAAGGGCGTTGCGGCCGGAAACAAGATTTTCGGCGCGGCGCTCTTGCGCAAATCGGATCTGTCGGTCGTCTTGGCCGAAACCAACAACGAGACGGAAAATCCGCTCTGGCATGGCGAAGTCCATACGCTGAAGCGGTTCTACGAGGTCGATGGCGACAAGCGCCCGGATTCCCGCGATCTCATTTTCCTGTCGACGCATGAGCCATGTTCGATGTGCCTTTCGGCGATCACCTGGGCCGGCTTCGACAATTTCTACTATTTCTTCAGCCATGAAGATTCCCGCGATGCCTTCGCCATTCCGCATGACCTGAAGATCCTGAAAGAGGTCTTCACGCTGGAGCCCGGCGGCTATAACGCCGAAAACGCCTTCTGGAAGAGCTATTCGATCCACAAGCTGATTGCGCAGCAACCGGAACCGGATCGGCCGAGGTTGCAGGAGCGGGCCGCTTCGATCGCGCGCAAGTATGATGATCTGTCTGCGCAGTACCAGGCGAGCAAGGGCGGCAATTCGATCCCGCTCAACTGACCCATCCGATTACAAAAGAAGGCCGCCCGTGTGCGTTCGTGCGGCCTTTCTGTTTAAAGGGCAGGGCATGCTCTCTCGATCAGCGGACCAGGAACGGCTCCGCATAGAAGTGTTCTTCGAGGTTGATCCCGTCGCCGCCGCGGTCGATCACGACGAAGTCGCTTTCACCGCCAAGCGGCGTGAGGATGCCGTGCCAGACGTTGCGGTGAATGTTCACGCCCTGGCCCGGAGAAGTGATGAAGGCGACAGGATCGCCGGGTCCGCCACGCCCGTCATGCGCAGCAACCACCAGGAACGGATTGGCCGAGAGCGGCACGAAAGCCTGGCTCCCGAACGGGTGGCGTTCAACCATGCCAAGCTCCAGCGGCAGTTCGTAAGGCTTGCCGCGCAGGAGGCTGATGAGCGTGTGGGCGTTGTCACCCGTGGTCTCGACCTTGGCAAGGTCATGGTAGCGGGTGCACATGCCGTGATTGATGGGAAAGCTGTGCGCGCCTTCCCTCTCGATGACGTCCCCGAAAGGTGCAAAGGCTTCCCGCGTCAGTTTCTGGATCAGTATTTCACGCATCGGCCCGCCCTCAGTCCGGCAACATGTCGCGCAGCCGCAGCAGGGCAATCTTTTCGACCTGGCGGCAGGCTGTGTTGAACTCGGTTTCGCGATCATTGGCGATGCGGGCCTGGAACGCTTCGAGGATCTCTTGCTTGTTCAGTCCCCGCACAGCGATGATGAAGGGAAAGCCGAACCGCCTGACGTAGTCGGTGTTCAATTTCGTGAATTCGGCCCGTTCCGCGTCGGTCAGGGCGTCGAGCCCCGCGGAAGCCTGTTCCTGCGTCGAACTTTCGGTCAGGCGCTTTGCCTGCGCCAGTTTGCCGGCAAGATCGGGGTGGGCATTGAGGACGGCGAGCCTTTCCTCTTGCGTGCCCATGCGAAACACTGTGCGCAGTGCCGCATGCAGCCCGGATGCCGTGTCGTGGGCGGGCGAAAGCTCCCCGGCAAAAGCCCGGCGGGCAATCCACGGCGAATGTTCGAATACGCCGCCGAAGCGGTCGACGAAGGTCGTTTCGTCAAGTGCGGATGGGCGCGCGGCTTGGGGATTGTAGGGATGGGTGGCGGCCCAATGTTGCGCGATGTCGACGCGGCGGGCGAGCCACACTTTTTCATGGGATTGTACGTAGTCGATGAAACGTGCGAGCGCGGCGATGCGGCCAGGACGGCCGATGAGCCGGCAATGCAGGCCGATGCTCATCATCTTGGGCGAGCCCGCCGCGCCTTCTGCATAGAGCGTATCGAAACTGTCCTTCAGATAGGCGAAGAACTGATCGCCAGAGTTGAACCCTTGTGGGGTCGCGAAGCGCATGTCGTTGGCGTCGAGCGTATATGGGACTACCAGCTGCGACTTGCCGTTGTGCTCGTACCAGTAGGGCAGGTCATCGGCATAGGAATCGGAAACATAGTCAAAACCGCCTTCGTCGGTGACAAGATCGACGGTATTGACCGACGTTCGGCCGGTGTACCAGCCCTTGGGCCGCTCGCCGGTTGCGGCAGTGTGGATGCGGATCGCCTCCAGCAGGTGCTCGCCCTCGGCCTCCGGCGTGAAATCCCTGTAGTCGATCCATTTCAGCCCGTGCGAGGCGATTTCCCAATCCGCATCGAGCATCGCCGTAACCTGGGCCGGTGAGCGCTGCAACGCCGTGGCGACGCCATAGACGGTGACGGGTACATTTTTCGAGGTCAACAGCTCATGCAACCGCCAGAAACCGGCGCGTGCGCCATATTCGTAGATGGACTCCATGTTCCAGTGGCGCTGGCCCTGCCAGGGCTGCGCGCCCACAATCTCCGACAGGAAGGCCTCGGACGCGGCATCGCCATGCAGGACACAGTTCTCGCCGCCTTCCTCGTAATTGACAACGAACTGAACGGCGATGCGCGCATCGCCAGGCCAATTCGCGCGCGGCGCTTTTCCGCCATAACCATGCATGTCGCGGGGATATCTCACAGAATTCTCCTCCTCAGTCCTTCACTCCGTTTTCTGATTACTCAAATTACCGGCGAAGCATTCCCCCTGAAAAATTTGAAAGTCCCTTTACCAAGCTCCGGCTACCCCGCGAGCACGCCAAACGACAAACTGAGTGTTGGATATTTTAAGAAGTTCTCCACGGGAGGAGGAACGATGCATTCTCACAACGATGCGACCGGGCGCTTGACGACCCATGTGCTCGACACGGCGAGCGGCAAACCAGCCGCCGGACTCAAGGTCGATCTCTATCGCATCGAAGGCGATACGCTGCAGCCTTTGCACAGCACCCTTACCAACGATGATGGCCGCTGCGACAGTCCATTGCTTTCGGGTGGGAGCATGCGTTCAGGGGCGTACGAGCTTCGTTTTCATGTCGGCGCCTATTTCGGCGGCCGAGAAGAGACGCCGTTTCTCGACGTCGTGCCGATCCGCTTCGGCATAGACGACGAAAAGGCGCACTATCATGTGCCGCTGCTTGTGGCGCCCTTTGCCTATTCGACCTATCGCGGGAGCTGACGCGTCATGGCTAGCAAGATCCGCAATTGCGTCCGCTTTGTGCTCAACAGCACCCTCGTCGAACTCAGCAATATCGCTGCTACCGAAACCCTGCTCGATTTCCTTCGCCTCGGCCGGAAGCTGCGTGGCACCAAGGAAGGGTGCGCGGAAGGCGATTGCGGCGCGTGCACGGTGCTCGTCGGCCGGCTGCTCGATGGCAGGCTCAAATATGAGTCGGTCAATGCCTGCATCCGTTTCGTCGCTTCACTCGATGGATGCCATGTGGTGACCGTCGAGGCGCTCGCGGCCAAGGATGGCAGCCTCCATCTCGTCCAGCGCGCCATGGTCGACACGCATGCATCGCAGTGCGGATTCTGCACGCCGGGTTTCGTCATGTCGCTTTACGGCCTCTGGATGGAAGATCCGCATCCCGGCGTCGAGGCCATCGAAAAAGCTCTGCAGGGCAATCTTTGCCGCTGCACCGGCTATGCCGCGATCATTCGCGCCGCCGAGAGTATTTCGGCGGCGGGCGATGCCAGCAAGGATCCACTCGTCACCGAACGAGCGCGCATTACGGAGCAATTGCTCGCCCTCAAGGACAACAAGCGCGTTGCCATCGGGGAAGGCAAGCAACAGCTCATTGTCCCGGCAAATGCCGACGATCTCGCTGACGCGCTCGAAGCCCATCCTGGTGCCACGATCGTTGCAGGTTCGACTGATGTCGGCCTTTGGGTGACCAAGTTCATGCGCGATATCGGCCCGGTCGTATTCCTGTCGCGGGTCGACGATTTGCGCCAGATCACAGAGGAGCCGAACCATCTCGTCCTCGGCGCGGGCGTCACCTATACCGAGGCCTATCCAGCCATCACCCGCCATTTCCCGCAGCTGAAGGAGTTGTGGAACAGGATCGGCGGCGAGCAGGTCCGCAATATGGGGACGGTGGGCGGTAACGTCGCCAATGGTTCGCCCATCGGCGATACGCCGCCCGCACTTATCGGTCTTGGCGCTTTCGTCGAACTGCGCAAGGGCAATGTCAGGCGTTCGGTTCCAATAGAGAAATACTTCATCGAGTACGGCAAACAGGATCGTACCCCTGGCGAGTTCGTCGAAGCCATTCGCATTCCACGCCTCGCGTTTGATGATCTCTTTGCCGTCTACAAGATATCGAAGCGGCTCGACGAGGACATCTCGTCCGTATGCGGCGCTTTCCGGGTCCGGCTCGACCAGCAGGGACGCGTCGAGAGTGCAGTGATCGCCTTCGGCGGCATGGCCGGTACGCCGAAGCGTGCCGCTGCAGTCGAGCAGGCTCTGGTGGGTGCGATATGGGACGAGGCATCGATTGAGGCTGCGATCCAGCAATTCCCGCAGGATTTCACGCCGCTGACGGATTGGCGCGCTTCCGCCGATTACCGGATGCTGACCGCGAAAAACCTCTTGCGGCGCTTCTATCTTGAATCCGCTGGTGAGAAGCGCGTGCGGTTGAACCGCTACGCCGTGGCTGGTTGAGGAGGATGCGATGAATTCGATACAACCGATCACAAGCATCCGTGGTGGCGTCCACGAGAAACTGCCGCATGAGTCCGGTCACAAACATGTCGCGGGTACCGCCGAATATATCGACGACATGCCCGAACCGGCTGGCACGCTCCACGCCTATCTTGGCTTGTCGCAGCGGGCACATGCCGAGATTGTCTCGATCGATCTCGATGCGGTCGCTGCCTGCGAAGGTGTAGTCGGCGTGCTTACCGCGGACGACATTCCCGGGCACAACGATGTGAGCCCTGCCGGCAAGCACGACGATCCGGTTTTTGCGGTTGGCAAGGTCGAGTTCCATGGTCAACCGATTTTCGCCGTCATCGCCGAAACCCGGCAGATGGCGCGCCAGGCCGCCACAAAGGCGAAGATAGAATATCGCGATCTGGACCACGTTACGGATGTTCTCGAGGCGGAGAGGGCCAACTATCCCCTTGTTATCGATCCGCTGAAACTCGAACGCGGCGACATTCTCGCGGCCATGTCCAAGGCAAGGAATCGCCTCGTGGGCGAGATGCGCATCGGGGGACAGGATCATTTCTATCTCGAAGGTCATATATCCTTCGCCATTCCCGCCGAGGACGACGAGGTTATCGTCTATTCCTCGACCCAGCACCCGAGCGAGACCCAGCACATGGTCGCTTACGTTCTCGGCGTCCCGTCGAATGCCGTCACGGTCAATGTGCGGCGCATGGGCGGCGGTTTCGGCGGCAAGGAAACGCAGGCCAATCTTTTTGCTGCCGCCGCAGCGATTGCTGCCAAGAAATACAACCGCGCCGTCAAGATACGCCCTGACCGCGATGACGACATGGTTGCGACCGGCAAGCGCCACGACTTCCACGTCGCCTACGAAATCGGGTTTGACGATGAAGGCCGGATCGAGGCCGTAGACGCGACCTATTCGGCCCGCTGCGGTTTCTCCGCTGATCTGTCGGGACCAGTGACGGACCGCGCGCTCTTTCATGCCGACAATTGCTATTTCTATCCGCATGTCCGGCTTCGCTCGCGCCCGTTGAAGACCAATACGGTCTCCAACACCGCCTTTCGCGGTTTCGGCGGTCCCCAGGGAATGGTCGGGGGCGAGCGCATGATCGAGGAGATCGCCTATGCGCTCGGCAAGGATCCGCTCGACATCCGCAAAGCCAATTTCTATGGCGGCGAAGGCAGGAACGTCACGCCTTACCACCAGACGGTCGAGGATAACATTATCCCGCAGATCGTGGCGGAACTCGAGGAATCGTCCGATTACGCTGCACGGCGCGCGGCCATTCTCAATTTCAACCGCGAGAGCCGCATCATCCGCAAGGGCATCGCGCTGACGCCGGTGAAATTCGGCATTTCGTTCACCAAGACCGAATATAATCAGGCAGGCGCGCTCGTTCACGTCTATGCCGATGGCTCGATCCATCTAAACCATGGCGGCACGGAAATGGGGCAGGGGCTCTATACCAAGGTTGCGCAGGTGGTGGCGGACGAGTTCCAGGTCGATCTCAACCGCATCAAGGTCACTGCGACGACGACGGCGAAAGTGCCGAATACCTCTGCGACAGCGGCCTCGTCGGGCTCTGACCTCAACGGCATGGCTGCCGCAAATGCGGCCCAGCAGATCAAGGCGCGGCTTGTCGATTTCGCTGTCGAGAAATTTGGCGTTGCGAAGCAAGAGGTTTTCTTCGAGCCGAACATGGTGCGGGCCGGCGACAATCTCGTTCCCTTCAACGAGTTCATCAGGGCTGCCTATGGCGCGCGCGTGCAACTTTCCGCAGCCGGATTCTACAAGACGCCGAAGATACATTGGAACCGGTCCGAAGGTCGCGGGCGCCCGTTCTACTATTTCGCTTACGGTGCATCGGTATCGGAAGTCAGCATCGATACCTTGACGGGCGAGTATCAGGTCGACCGGACGGATGTCCTTCACGATGTCGGGCGCTCGCTCAATCCGGCGCTCGATCTTGGCCAGGTGGAAGGCGCCTTCGTGCAGGGCATGGGCTGGCTGACCACCGAGGAACTCTGGTGGGATGCCAAGGGACGGCTGCGCACCCACGCGCCATCGACCTACAAGATCCCGCTGGCCTCCGATCGACCACGCCAATTCAATGTCAACCTCGCCAGCTGGTCCGTAAACCGCGAAGAGACGATCCGCCGTTCGAAGGCAGTGGGCGAGCCGCCATTCATGCTGGCGATCTCGGTGCTGGAAGCGCTGTCGATGGCGGTGGCGAGCGTTGCGGACTATCGCCTGTCGCCGCGTCTCGACGCGCCGGCAACGCCCGAACGCGTGTTGATGGCTGTCGAGCGGTTGCGGGAAGCTGAGAGGTGATTTTCCATGCCAAGCAATCGCGACGATATCAGGGATTTCCTCAACCGGCGCAAACGTGTCGTCCTCGTTGAGGTAAAGGCGGCCGATGGCTCGACGCCGCGGGACGCCGGCGCCTGGATGCTGGTGGCGCCGGATTGCATTTTCGGCACGATCGGCGGCGGCCAGCTGGAATACATAGCCATCGATCACGCCCGCCGTGCTTTGAAGCGCGGGAGCGAGATTGAGGCGCTGACCGTGCCGCTCGGTCCCGAAATCGGCCAGTGTTGCGGCGGTCGTGTTGCCCTCGACTTCAAGCCTGTCGACCGCGATGCCGCCGCCGCGCTTGTTGAAAAGGTCGACCGCGAAATCGCCCAGCGCCCGCATGTCTATGTCTTCGGCGCCGGCCATGTCGGTGACGCGCTGGCCATGGCGCTTTCGCTGGTGCCGCTCCGGGTCATTCTGGTCGACACGCGCGAAGAAGAATTGTCTGCCTCACAGGTGCCGGGTGTCGAGACCTGCCTGACCGCCATGCCTGAAGCGCTCGTGCGCGACGCGCCGGAGGGGAGCGCCTTCGTCATCCTGACCCATGATCATGCGCTCGACTTCCTCATCGCTGCCGAAGCGCTCGCCAGAAGCGACGCTTCCTATGTCGGCATGATCGGATCGAAAACGAAGCGTGCGGCATTCCGCAACTGGCTGACGCGGGAAGTCGGCCGCCCCGAGGTCTTTGAGAGGCTGGTTTGCCCTGTGGGCGGTACAGCCGTCAAGGACAAGCGTCCCCCGGTCATTGCTGCGCTCGCAGCCGCGGAGGTCATGACGGCCGCGCTTAACTACCGGCAACGGAACGCCAGCGTCGCCAGCATCAAATTGCGCGTCCCGGCCTGACCGGTCGAGGCTTATTTCAGCATTTCCGTAACGAGGCGCTGGCAGCGCTCGGTCATGAAATCGATCATCAGCCGAACCTTCGGATCCTGGAAGCGTTTGTGCGGATAGATCGCAGCAAGCTGGATGCTCGCCGGCGGCGTGTCTTCGAGGATGGGTACCAGTTCGCCGTCGTTGAGATGGCTTTTCACTTCGAAAAGCGGCTTGTTGATGATCCCGCGCCCGTCGAGCGCCCAGCGTGTCAGAACATCGCCATCGTCTGAATCATAAGGTCCGCTGACCTCGAGCTTGCGCAAGCCTTCGGGCGTCTGCAGCGTCCAATAGTACTCCTTGGACCCCGGATAGCGCAGAAGCAGGCAGTCGTGATGGTCGGCAATAAGATCATCCGGGGTCGTCGGGATTCCGCGCCTGGCAAGATATTCCGGCGAGGCGCAGATTACCCGCTCGCAATTCATGATGCCGCGCATGCGCAGGTTGGAATCCTCAAGGATACCCAGCTTGAAAGCAACGTCGACGCCCTCGCTCATGATGTCGATGTTGTGGTCGGAAAGACGCAGGCGCACTTCAATGTCGGGGTACTTGTCATGGAATTCGGGAATGCCTGACGCGATGAGCCGCCTGCCTATGCCGAGCGGCGCGGTAATTCGGATCGCGCCTTTCGGTTTCTTGGCAAGATCGGCGATGGCCGCTTCCGCCTCGTTGATCGCCTCGATGATCTTGACGGCGCCATCGTAGAATACTCGGCCGTGTTCGGTGGGTGTCAGCTTGCGCGTGGTACGATTGAAGAGGCGCACGCCAAGATGCCGCTCCAGCTCCTTGATGCGATTGCTCGCAACGGCCGGAGAGGCGCGCTGATCGCGTCCGGCGGCAGACAGGTTTCCGAGTTCGACGACACGAACGAAAACACGAAGGTTATCAAGGTACGACATTGTTTTCGCACAACCCCTACACTGCCCATTGATCTAGCATTTTAAAGTTTTTTTTGAAAGAGATGGGTGCATTAGCCGGTTTCCTCTTGGCATAGGCTTTGGCACATACTCTTCCGACTAAAAGGGAGAGCCACATGTACGAATACGCCGTCGCCTGGGAATGGTTGAATTTCGCCTTCCGCTGGTTGCATGTCATCACCGGTATCGCGTGGATCGGCTCGTCTTTCTATTTCGTCGCGCTCGATCTTGGCCTGCGTCAGCGTCCCGGGCTTCCGGCCGGGGCCTATGGCGAAGAGTGGCAGGTGCACGGCGGCGGCTTCTACCATATCCAGAAATATCTGGTTGCGCCGGCTCAAATGCCCGAGCATCTGACCTGGTTCAAATGGGAATCCTATGCAACCTGGCTGTCGGGCTTCGCGATGCTTTGCATCGTTTATTATGCCGGAGCCGACCTCTATCTGATCGACCCGCACGTCCTTGACGTATCGCGTCCGGTCGCCATTGCGATTTCGCTCGCCTCGATTTTCGGCGGCTGGGTCGTTTACGACACCATCTGCAAGTCACCGCTCGGCCGCAACGACACGCGGCTGATGGTTCTGCTCTATTTCGTTCTGGTCTTCATGGCCTGGGGCTATACCCACCTCTTCACAGGACGCGCCGCCTTCCTGCATCTAGGCGCCTTCACGGCGACGATCATGTCGGCCAACGTCTTCATGATCATCATTCCCAACCAGAAGAAGGTCGTTGCGGACCTGATCGCCGGCAAGACTCCGGATCCGGCGCTGGGCAAACAGGCCAAGCAGCGTTCCACCCACAACAACTACCTGACGTTGCCGGTGCTGTTCCTGATGCTGTCGAACCACTATCCGCTGGCATTCGGCACGAAATACAATTGGATGATCGCCTCGCTGGTCTTCCTGATGGGCGTCACCATCCGCCATTGGTTCAACACACGCCATGCCCGCAAGGGCGAGCCGACCTGGAC
Organism: Phyllobacterium pellucidum; assembly: GCF_013327855.1. GTDB lineage: Bacteria > Pseudomonadota > Alphaproteobacteria > Rhizobiales > Rhizobiaceae > Phyllobacterium > Phyllobacterium pellucidum. Next base: position 181,902 of record NZ_JABUMX010000006.1, read on the forward strand.
GTGGCTGGCAACGGCAATTCTCTTCATCATCATCATGTGGCTCTCCACCGTACCCAAGGTTCTGTCGGGCGAGAGCGCGGAAGAAAAGCTCTCCGCCGTGCAGCAACCATTCGTCAGTGCCGAAGCCTTTCCAAAGGTTCGTGACACGGTGCTTGGCCGCTGCGCGATGTGCCACGCAAAGGAACCCGGCTGGGAGGGCATCATAACAGCGCCCAAGGGCGTGGTGCTTGAATCGGACGGGCAGATCGCCGCCCATGCCCGGGAGATTTATCTGCAAGCCGGCCGCTCGCATGCCATGCCGCCCGCCAATGTCAGCGGTATTACCGACGAGGAACGCAAGCTCCTCGTCTCCTGGTATGAGAGTGCCGTCAAGGGAGGAACCGTTCAGTGAACAAGCTCATTTTGCGCGGCCGTGTGCTGACATTCGTCGAGGAGCCCACCAGCATCGACGATCAGTCGGCCTATAATTATTTCGAAGATGGCGCGGTCCTGGTCGAGGACGGCAAGATCGTCGATGTCGGCGAATATGCCGCCATCGCCCCGGTTGCTGCCGATGCCAAGATCGTCGATCACCGCCCCAATCTTATCATGCCGGGCTTCATCGATACCCATCTGCACTTTCCGCAGACGCAGGCGATTGCCTCGTACGGCGCGCAGCTGCTCGAATGGCTCAACACCTATATTTTTGTCGAGGAACAGAAATTCTCGTCGACCGCCCACGCGGATTTCATCGCGGGACGGTTCATGGACGAATTGCTGCGCAACGGCACGACCTCGGCTGTGGCCTATTGCTCGGTGCACCGCGAAAGCGTCGATGCCTATTTTACGGCAGCCGAACAGCGTGGCATGCTGATGATCGGCGGCAAGGTGATGATGGATCGCAATGCGCCCGACGCGCTCCGCGACACGCCGCAGTCGGGCTATGACGATACCAAGGCGTTGATCGCCAAATGGCATGGACGCGGCCGCGCGCATTATGCCATCAGCCCGCGCTTTGCCATCACCTCGACGCCCCGGCAGATGGAAATGAGCCAGGCCCTGGTGCGCGAACATCCCGAATGCTACGTGCAGACGCACCTTTCGGAAAACCGCGACGAGATCGCGTTTGCGACCTCGCTCTATCCGTCGGCCAAGGACTACACCGATATTTACGCCGGATACTGCCTTCTCGGCGAAAAAATGCTGCTCGGCCATTGCATCTTCCTGTCGGATCGCGAAATTTCCGTGCTCGCCGAGACGAAGTCGGTCGCCGTTTTCTGTCCTACCTCAAATCTGTTCCTCGGCAGCGGCCTCTTTGACCGAGACCGCTTCCGTTCGCTCGGCGCACGCATTTCTGTCGCGACCGATGTCGGCGGCGGTACAAGCTTCTCGATGCTGGAGACGATGAGCGAAGCTTACAAGGTGCTGCACGTGCAGGGCCAGCGGCTGTCGCCATTTGCGTCCTACTACATGATGACGCTCGGCAATGCCCGCGCGCTCGGTCTCGAAGACCGCATCGGGTCCCTCCGGACCGGAGGCGATGCCGATATCGTCGTTCTTGACAGCAAGGCGAAGCCTGCGATGGAACTGCGCATGCGCACGGCAACGACGCTTGCCGAAGAGCTCTTCATCCTGCAGACGATGGGCGATGACCGCTCGGTCGCCGAAGTCTATGTCGCTGGCAAGCCGATGAAGAGCAGGATCGACACGGCCACGCCGCAGGTCAAGGCTCGGGCCTTGCCGGAGCTGCAGACCGCGTAGGCAGGTGCGGACGGGCCCTATAGTTCGTCCGGTCGGCGTCCGCCCATCGCCTTCGTCAATTCATCCGCTGTGCGGCGTATGACCGGCCCGAGCAGGTTGAGCTTTTCCTTGGGCAGGCGGACGGCGGGACCCGATACCGAAATCCCGGCAATGGCTTCGCCAAGTTCATTGAATAGCGGCGCAGCGATGCAGCGCATCCCGAGCGTGTGCTCCTCATCGTCGATCGACCAGCCGCGCGAACGGATGTGCTGGATATCTTTCAAGAGTGCCGGCAGCGTATCGAGCGTATGTGCTGTGAAGTGCGCGAGCGTCTTGCCTGTGAGCGCCTGGGCAATATCGGTATCCGACCAGGTCGAAAGAATTGCCTTGCCTATTCCCGATGCATGGATCGGCCCGCGCCGTCCGGGACGGAAGAAAGCCCGCATCGGCGCATGGCTTTCGATCTGCGAGATAAAGACAACGTCGCCTTCATCCTCGATGCCGACATTGGCCGTCTCGCCGCATTCGTCCATCAGCCGCTTGAGAAAGGGGCGGCTGATTGAACCCAGCTTGCGATAACGCAGAAAAGCGTTGCCGATCTCGAAGGCGCCAACGCCAATCGTCCAGTCACCTGATTCCGGATCATGGGTGAGCATGCCGTGATTGGCCAGCGAGGTCAGCAGCCGGTGGACAGTCGATGGCGCCATGCCGGTATGGTCCGCGAGATCCATCAGGGTCGACCCGTCCGCATCCGCGATGAGCTTGAGTAAGTGCAAGCTTCGATCCAAGACCTGAACGGAAGACGGCGCCGCGTTCTCATTCGCCTTGCGCCCCCGTTTCCCCTTTAATGACGTGCCCTGCAAAGCCATGCTCGCTGCGTGTCCCGTTTCGTGTGCCCTCATGTGCCATAGCTGCGCGCAGCCTATTTTACCAGTTTTATTGAAAATCTTTATTTCCATATGATGGAAGTGATTTCCATATTTTGGTTGTTAAGTGTCAGATATGGATTATGCTCTCATTGAATTTGGAGGAATGACAATGACAAAAATGCGTGCCGTCGATGCAGCAGTCCGTATTCTGGAAAAGGAGGGGATCGATTGCGCCTTTGGCGTACCGGGAGCTGCAATCAATCCGTTCTATTCCGCGCTGAAGGCGCGGGGCACTGTCCGCCACATCCTTGCGCGCCACGTCGAAGGCGCGTCGCACATGGCCGAGGGATACACCCGAGCGGAACATGGCAATATCGGTGTGTGCATCGGCACGTCAGGTCCAGCCGGAACCGACATGATCACCGGCCTCTATTCCGCTTCGGCCGATTCGATCCCAATTCTGTGCATCACCGGGCAGGCGCCGCGGGCCCGCCTCGACAAAGAGGACTTCCAGGCCGTCGATATTGCCTCGATCGCCAAGCCTGTCACGAAGTGGGCGGTGACGGTCATGGAGCCAGGCCTCGTTCCTTACGTTTTCCAGAAGGCCTTCCACATCATGCGATCGGGTCGTCCCGGTCCGGTGCTGATCGATCTGCCGATCGACGTGCAGCTGGCAGAAATCGAGTTCGATCCCGACACCTACGAACCGCTCGAAGCCTATAAGCCCGCAGCAATGCGGGCGCAGGTCGAAAAGGCATTGACGATGCTCAACCAGGCCGATCGGCCGCTGATCGTTGCCGGCGGCGGCATTATCAACGCCGACGCTTCCGACCTTCTGGTGGAGTTCGCCGAGATTGCCGGTGTTCCGGTCATCCCGACGCTGATGGGCTGGGGCACGATCCCGGACGATCATCCACTGATGGCCGGCATGTGCGGCCTGCAGACCTCGCATCGTTACGGCAATGCGACCATGCTCGCCTCCGACTTCGTGCTCGGCATCGGCAATCGCTGGGCGAACCGGCATACCGGCAACGTCTCGACCTATACGGAGGGACGCAAGTTCGTCCATGTCGATATCGAGCCGACCCAGATCGGTCGCGTTTTCTCGCCGGATTTCGGCATCGTTTCCGATGCAGGCAAGGCGCTGAAGCTGTTTCTCGACGTTGCGACCGAATGGAAAGCGGCAGGAAAGTTGCGTGACTGGTCGGCCTGGGCGGAGGAATGCCGCGGTCGCAAGCGCACCATGCTGCGCAAGACCCATTTCGACCAGACGCCGCTGAAGCCGCAGCGTGTCTACGAGGAAATGAACAAGGTGTTCGGCCGCGAGACCTGCTACGTGACGACCATCGGTCTCAGCCAGATCGCCGGCGCCCAGTTCCTGCACGTCTACAAGCCGCGCAATTGGATCAATTGCGGCCAGGCGGGCCCGCTCGGCTGGACCCTTCCGGCAGCACTCGGCGTGCGTGCGGCCGATCCAGATCGTCCGATCGTTGCGCTCTCCGGCGATTACGATTTTCAGTTCATGATCGAAGAGCTCGCAGTCGGCGCACAGCACAAGCTGCCCTATCTGCACGTCGTCGTGAACAATTCCTATCTCGGCCTGATCCGCCAGGCGCAGCGCGGCTTCGACATGGATTTCGAAGTGAGCCTCGCGTTCGACAATATCAATGCTTCAGGCGATGCCGAGAAGGGTTACGGCGTCGATCATGTCGCGGTCGCCGAAGGTCTCGGCTGCAAGGCGATCCGGGTCCGCAGCCCCAATCAGTTCGCCGAAGCTTTCCAGGAGGCGCAGGCGCTGATGGACGAGCACCGGGTTCCTGTGGTGATCGAGTTCATCCTCGAACGCGTGACCAATGTCGCCATGGGTCCCGATATCAACGCTGTCGTCGAGTTCGAAGACCTCGCCGAGCGCAATGAGGACGTGCCGACTGCGGTTGCCGCCTATCTCGACTGAACTTGCAATTTCATTTCTTCAGGAGGCATGAATGCCTAGATTTGCCGCCAATCTGACGATGCTTTTCAACGAAGTGCCGTTTCTCGAACGTTTCGCGCTTGCAAGCGAAGCCGGCTTTGAAGCCGTCGAATACCTCTTTCCCTACGACTATAATGTCGAGGAGCTGAAACAGGTCCTCGCCGATAACAATCTCATCCAGGTTCTGCATAATCTTCCGGCCGGCAACTGGGCGGCCGGGGAGCGCGGCATTGCCGTTCTCCCGGATCGCATCGACGAGTTCCGCCGGGGTGTTGCGACGGCAATCGACTATGCGACGGCGCTAGGCTGCAAGCAGATCAATTGCCTTGCCGGCATCGCTCCGAATGGCCTTTCCGAAGATGCGCTGCGCACCACTTTCGTGCACAATCTTCGCCTGGCCGCTCAGGAACTCGCGAAATACGATATTCGGCTGCTGATCGAACCGATCAACACCTACGACATTCCGGGGGTCTACCTCAACACGGTAGAACAGGCGGCCGCAATCATCGAAGAAGTCGGACGCGACAACCTCTTTATCCAATATGACCTCTATCACCAGCAGCGGACGCGCGGCGAACTCGTCGCAACGTATGAGCGCTACAAGCAACTGATAGCCCACGTCCAGTTGGCCGACAATCCGGGTCGTCACGAGCCGGGTACCGGAGAGATCAATTATCCCTTCGTCTTCAAGGCACTCGACGCTGCCGGCTATGACGGCTGGATCGGCTGCGAATACAAACCAAAAACGGAAACGCAACGCGGGCTTGGCTGGCTGAACGAAACATCAGCTGCCTACAAGCAGGCGGATATCATCAGGATGAGGAGCTGAGTAAATGGCTGACATAGGTTTCATTGGATTGGGTATCATGGGCACGCCGATGGCGCGCCACCTGCAGGACGCGGGGCATGTGCTCTACACGTCGAAATTCTTCATCGCCCCGAAGCAGGAACTCATCGACAATGGTCTCAAGATCGTCGAGAGCCCCAAGGCGCTTGCCGAACAGACTGACATTATCATCCTGATGCTCCCGGACACGCCGGAAGTGAAGGACGTTCTTTTTGGTGAAAACGGCGTCGTTCTCGGGTTGAAGCCGGGCAAGCTCGTCATCGACATGAGTTCGATCTCGCCGATCGAAACCAAGGAGTTTGCCAAAAAGGTGCGCGAGACGGGCAGCGAATACATCGATGCCCCGGTGTCGGGCGGCGAGGTCGGTGCCAAGGGTGCAACGCTCAGCATCATGGCCGGCGGCTCGCAGGAGGCTTTCGACCGCGCGCTGCCTCTCTTCAAGCTGATGGGCAAGAACATTACGCTGGTCGGGGATTGCGGCGATGGGCAGGTGACCAAGGTTGCCAACCAGATCATCGTTGCCCTGACCATCGAGGCGGTTTCGGAAGCGCTGGTCCTTGCCTCCAAGGCGGGGGCAGACCCGGCCCGGGTGCGCGAGGCACTGATGGGCGGTTTTGCCTCGTCGCGTATCCTCGAAGTGCATGGCGATCGCATGATCAAGCGCACCTTCGATCCGGGTTTCCGTATCTCGCTGCATCAGAAGGACCTCAATCTCGCCCTGCAGAGCGCGAAAACCCTGGGCGTTTCCCTGCCCAACACGGCGTCGACGCAGGAACTCTTCAACAGTTGCGCGGCCAATGGCGACAGTGGCCTCGACCATTCGGGTCTCGTTCGAGCGCTCGAGCGCATTGCGAATCACGAGGTCGCCTGAGACCTGCATCTTGGGGAGGAGCGAGGCTCGCTATCTTTGCGGTAGCGGGCCTCTTCGCTAATCCCACTTTGCGCCGTCGAGGGCGTCTAGCGGTATCTTCAGATAGCGCTTTCCGTTCGATTCCCGCGCCGGCAGTCGGCCGCCATTGATGTTGACCTGCAGCGCCGCAAGGATCAGTCGCGGCATAGGTAAGGTCTTGTCCCGCGACGTGCGCATCGCGACGAAATCAGCGGCGTCTCGGCATTTGGCTATATGCGTATTGCTCGCCTTCTGTGCGGCGACCGTACTTTCCCAAAGTGGTTCGCGTCCCCCTGGTTGATAGTCGTGGCCAACGAAAACACGCGTCTCGTCCGGCAATGCGAGAATCGCCTGGATCGATTGCCATAATTGTTCGGCGCTGCCCCCTGGAAAATCCGTACGGGCGGTGCCGCTGTCCGGCATGAACATCGTGTCGTGGATAAAGGCTGCATCGCCGATGACATAGGTGATTGAAGCCAGCGTGTGACCCGGCGAGAACATTACGCGTCCCTCTAGCGCCCCGATGTTGAAGCCTTCGCCCGCCGCAAACAGCTTGTCCCATTGCGAGCCGTCGGCCGGAAAGTCCGGCCAGTTGTAAAGCTTCTTCCATAGCTCCTGGACCTCGACGACGTGGTCGCCGATTGCCGTTGGCGCGCCGGTTTTCGATCGGAGATATTGAGCGGCGGAAAAATGATCGGCATGGGGATGGGTGTCGAGGATCCACGCGACCTTCAGGCTGTATCGGTCGATATATTCCAAGATTTGATCGGCATTGAACGTCGCGGTGGAACCTGATTTTTCGTCGAAATCCAGCACCGGGTCGATGATGGCGCAATGCTTCATCGACGGATCGCTGACCACATACTGGACTGAACTGGTTCGCTTGTCGAAAAGCGCGTAGACGACCGGTTTCAAGGCGGCCTCTTTCATTATGGCGATTCCCCCGTGAAAGTGGGACCAAGTGTCTCCGGTTTCGACGCGGAAAGTCAATTACCTCCAAGGGTTGTAGATCGCGAGCGACCCTGTTGCCAAGCACACCTTAGAAACGCTAACTGATGCCTGCCCGCGGGCGTCTCCCGGCGCAACATCGCTGCCAAACTTCATCTGTAAGGTTCCATTCCATGGCCAATGAAGCCACTCCGAAAATTCTCTGTGTGGGCGCGCTCACCATGGACACGATCTTCCGGCTGGACCGGCTGCCGCCCGGGCCCGGAAAGTATATTCCCCTGGAGGCGGTCGAAATTGCTGCCGGCATGGCATCGAGTGCAGCAGCCAGCATTGCGCGGCTAGGCGGCAGCGTCTCATTGTTCGCCTCGACGGGCGATGACGAGATCGGGCGGCGCGCCGTCGCCGAACTCACCGCCGAGGGCGTCGATTGCTCGCACGTGCGCAGCGTTGCCGATGCCCGTTCGGCGTTCTCGATATTCGTCGACGCGGCGGGCGAACGGGTGATCGTTCCCTATTACGATGCAGGATTGCTCCCCGCCCCGAGTGAAATCCCGCCGGTTATCGACGGCACCTTCGACGTTGTGATGACGGATGTTCGCTGGCCGCTTGCGGCGGCAAAGGTCCTGAAGGCAGCGCGCGAGGCTGAGGTCCATGGTATTCTCGACGCCGACACCGCTTCACTCGAAACGCTGGAAATGCTGCTGCCGCTCGCCTCGCACATCGTGGCTTCCGAGCCGGCCGCCGAACGGGTGACTGGCGAAAGCGATCCAGAAAAGGCGACCGTTGCGCTGGCCGCCCTTTATGGCCGCGATGGCGCGTTTGTGTCGGTGACTGCGGGTAACAAAGGCTCGTTCTGGTACGATGAACTTGAAGGGGAGGTGCGTCATATGCCCGCCTTCGAGGTGGATGTCGTCGATACGCTTGCTGCCGGTGACGTGTTCCACGGCACCTTTGCCTGGGCACTGTCGCGCAATTACCCAATCTATCAGATCATGCGCTTTGCCAGTGCCGCGGCTGCAATCAAGTGTTCCCGCTTCGGTGGCAGAAGCGGTGCGCCGACGAAAGCCGAACTCGACGCCTTCTTGACCTAGACGGGCACATTGGGGACGGGGGCGGACAAATCTACGCAAACGAAGGAAGCGCCAGCCTAATCAGCGCCAATTTCGCTGACTAAAAAGTCAGGACAGACACGTTGACTTTCAACTAACATGTTAGTATGTCTCTAGTGAGCAATGAGATTGGGAGAAGCAGGTGTCTCGGGCTGAACGATTTGGACTTTCCGCAGCATTGACCATGCCTTTTGACGCCGACATGCGAATCGACGTGCCGAAGGCACTCGCGCATGCGCAGGATTGTCTCGGCCGTGGCTGCCGCAGTGTTACCCTATTCGGCACGACGGGAGAGGGCTCCTCGATCGGTTATGATGAGCGCGGTAATGTCATTCGTGCATTTATCGAAGGTGGGCTTGAGCCGTCGCAGATCATTGTCGGCGTGATGGCCAATTCGTATGTCGATGCTGCTGCGCAGTCTCGGCTCGCTCTTGATGCCGGGTGCCGCGGCGTACTGCTCGCTCCGCCGTCCTACTTCAAGAATGTCAGTGACGATGGGCTTTTTGACTGGTTCTCGGCCGTGTTCGAGGAAATAGGTGCGGGCCTACGCGGGATTATCATCTACAATATCCCATCGGTCACTGCTGTCGAGATTTCGGTCGCGTTGGTCTCCCGTTTGCGCGAAGCGTTTCCCGGTGCGATCGCGGGTGTCAAGGATTCCTCGGGCAACTGGACCTATACCCAGGCACTTCTTGCCAAGCACAAGGATCTCGCCATCCTGATCGGTGACGAACGCACCCTGGCCGCAGCGGTTCGGCTCGGCGCGCAAGGGTCGATTTCAGGCATGGCCAATCTCTATCCTGACCGCCTGCTGCCGCTCATCGAAGAGGGCCGCGACGATCCGGCTGTTATCGAGGCTGTCGAAGAGATTTTGAAGTTCCCGGTCGTGCCTGCCGTGAAGGCCATTCTGGCGCATCATAATCAGGACGATGCTTGGCGCCGGACGCGAGCGCCACTGCAGGGCCTTTCGGATACGGACGCCAAGCGGATCACCGGCATTTTCGACCGCTTGTTTATTGCTGCCGCTGCGTAATAAGGGAGTAACTGAGGGCTCGGGGGACGGAGATCGCGTATGGATGATGGCAACGAACCGGTGAGACTGCGAGAAAAAGCCTATGCAAGTTTCACGGAGCATCTCCTTGCCCGCGATATCAGTCCAGGGCAGTTCGTCTCACAACGCCAACTCGTGGCGATGACGGGCATGCCGCTCGGCGCGATTCGGGAACTGGTGCCGCGGCTTGAGGCCGAAGGTCTCGTCCGGACCATACCGCAGCGCGGCATACAGATCGCGCATATTGATATCAACCTGATCCGGGAGGCTTTTCAGTTTCGCCTGTTCATGGAGAAGGAGGCGATTGCGGTCTTTTGCGTTTCCGCTTCCGAGGAACTTCTGGCGAAGCTGCGCAAGGAGCATGAGGATACGCTTGAAGAGGCCCTGCAGAACAGGGAAACCCCGGAACTTGAACTGCGCGCTCAGGCCATAGACTGGGACCTGCATGAAACGATAATCGATTCGCTCGATAACGGGATCATTTCGCGGGCTTATCGGATCAATGCGATCAAGATGCGGCTCATCAATCAGGAGCGGTTCCGCATCACCGGCCGGGTCATTCCGGTCATGCGCGAACATCTCGCGGTGCTGACTGCGATCGAGAGCCGCGATCCGCCGACAGCTATGGAAGCGATAGCCGTGCACATCAACAATGCGAGGAATCTTGCATTGAAGGTTTGAAAGCCCGACACCGGCAATGGGAGTTGCCCCGTCGAAAAACGACACGAGGAGGAGACAATGAGCATGAAATTCCTGAACCCGACACGCCGGCAGTTTCTGGCAGGTTCGGCAGCGCTCGGCGCTGCAAGCATGACCGGCCTGAAGCCCGCATTCGCCAATGTCGACTGGAAGAAATTCGCCGGCACGACACTCGAGGTGAACCTGATCAAGAGCCCGCGCGGCGATATCCTGCAGAAATACCAAAAGGAATTCGAGGAATTGACCGGCATCAAGGTCAATTCCGAACAGACGCCGGAACAGCAGCAGCGCCAGAAGGCGGTGATCGAGCTGACCTCCGGCAAGCCGAGCTTCGACGTCATCCACATCAGCTATCACGTGCAGAAGCGCCAGTTTGAAAAGGGTGGATGGCTGGCTGACCTTACTCCGTTTCTCAAGGATCCAAGCCTTACCGAACCGAGCCTCACCGAGAGCGATTTCGCCGAAGCTGGCCTCGCCTTCGCAAAGGATCAGAATGGCCGTTTCGGCGGGCTCCCCTTTTCCGTCGACTACTGGATTCTCTATTGGAACAAGGATCTCTTTGCCGCGAAGGGCGTCGAGTATCCGAAGACGTTCGACGAACTGGTTGCAGCTGCCGAAAAGCTCACCGATGCCGCAAGCGGAACCTATGGTTTCGTCGCGCGCGGCATGAAGAACGCCAACACCCCCGTCTGGGCGAGCCTGATGCTCGGCTATGGCAAGAGCACCGTGGAGAACGGGACCCTGCAGACCGATACGCCCGAAGCGATCGAAGCGGCCACCTTGTACCAGCGGCTGATGACCAAATCGGCACCTCCCGGCGTCACCGGTTTCAATTGGGCCGAGTGCCAGTCAAGCTTCCTCCAGGGCAAGGTTGCCATGTGGCTCGATGGTATCGGTTTTGCACCGCCGCTCGAAAACCCGCAGAAATCGCGCGTCGTCGGCAAGGTCGGCTACGGCGTCATGCCCAAGGGACCGAATGCCCAGGCTGCGCCGACATTCGGCGACGGCATCGGCGTGACGGAAGGCTCGTCAAACAAGGAAGCCGCCTACCTCTATTGCCAATGGGCAATCTCGAAGGAGATGGGTGCACGCTTGCTGCAGACGGGTTCCGGCGTTCCATTCCGCAACTCCATCCTCAACGACCCAGAAGTGCGCAAGAACGTAACCATGCCGCAGGATTGGGTCACGGCGCTTTCGGAATCGGCCAAGGTCAGCAAGCTCTGTCTGCCCGTCATCATCCCCGTCACCGAATTCCGCGATGTGATGGGTGTCGGACTCACCAATCTTCTCGGCGGCGCCGATCCCGCAACTGAATTGAAGCGCGCTACGGAGGAATTCCGTCCGGTCCTCGCGCGCAGCGAAAGCTAGGCGAAGTCGTCATGACAACAGCTGCCCCGACAATGACCCGTCTTGCGCAAGATGCCAAAGCGAAGAAAGGCAAGAGCAGGCTCAAGCCGAGCTATTGGCCCTTTGTCGTGCCGGCATTGGTCATCGTCGGGGCGGTCATCATTTTCCCCTGGGCGTTCACCCTGTGGATGAGCGCCAATGAGTGGCATCTCGGCGGTGACCAGCGCTTTGTTGGCTTTGCCAACTTCGCCCGCATCGCCGGTGACCAGCGCTTCTGGGAGTCCATGGTTCACACGGTGGTCTACACCGTCTTGTCGGTCGTAGCCCCTCTGGTTCTAGGAACGATTGCCGCCTTGGTCTTTGACAGCAAACTGCCGATGCGCGGCCTTTTGCGCGGTATCTTCGTCATGCCGATGATGGCAACGCCCGTTGCAATCGCACTGGTGTGGACCATGATGTTCCACCCGCAGCTCGGCGTCCTCAATTATCTTCTGTCGCTCGTCGGCATCGGACCGCAGGAATGGATCTTCAACCAGAACACGGTGATACCGTCGCTGGTTCTTGTCGAAACCTGGCAGTGGACGCCGCTCGTCATGCTGATCGTTCTCGGCGGTCTTGCAGCCATGCCACGCGACCCCTTCGAGAGCGCTGAAATCGACGGCGCCAATGGCTGGCAGAAGTTTCGCTATATCACGCTGCCGATGATCCTGCCGTTCATGATGGTTGCCGTGATTATCCGCTCGATCGATGCGCTCAAAAGCTTCGACATCATCTTTGCCATGACGCAGGGCGGTCCGGGAACCGCGTCGGAAACGATCAATATCTATCTCTACAATGTGGCCTTTGCCTATTACGACATTGGCTACGGTTCGGCCCTCGCCGTCGTGTTTTTCATCGTCATCATCACAATGTCGCTGGCTCTGCTTTATCTGCGCCAGCGGACAAAGTGGAATAGCTGAGGAGACCGTTGATGGCCCGCCGCCGCCTGCTGAAGTCCCTCGGAACCGCCCTTGTCGTGTTCGTCATCGTCTCGCCCGCAATCCTCTTCTTTCTGTGGATGCTGTCGCTTTCGCTGAAATATGAAATCGACAACGGCGCGTATCCTCCGATCTTCATTCCGGAGAATTTTGCCTGGTCGAACTACACGGAGATCTTTGCGACAAACGATTTCCTGCACTATTTCTGGAACAGTCTGCTCGTGACAGGCACGGCGACGTTGCTTGCGCTGCTTGTCGGCGTGCCGGCCGGCTACGGCATCGCCCGACTGCGCGCCAACAAGGCAGCCATCGTCGTCATGATCGCGCGCATGACGCCGGGACTTTCCTATCTCATTCCACTGTTTCTCCTGTTCCAAACCCTCGGGCTGCTCGGAACGCTGTGGCCGCAGATCATCATTCATCTCGTGGTGACGGTTCCGATCGTGATCTGGATCATGATCGGCTATTTCGAGACGACGCCGATGGAGCTCGAAGAGGCGGCAATGATCGACGGCGCGACGTCCTGGCAGGTATTTCGCATGGTGGCCCTGCCGATTGCCAAGCCCGGCATCGTCGTGTCGCTCATCCTCGCGGTTATCTTCTCCTGGAACAACTTCGTCTTCGGCATTGTGCTTGCCAGCCGCGAGACGCGGACTTTGCCCGTCGCTGTCTACAATATGCTTTCATTTGAGCAGGTAAGTTGGGGACCGCTTGCGGCCGCCGCCTTTATCGTGACCTTGCCGGTTCTGCTGCTCACCGTTTTTGCGCAACGCCAGATCATCGCCGGGCTTACCGCCGGCGCGGTCAAGGGCGGCTGATTATCCAAGGAGGGTCGCATGGCCTCGGTCTCCATCAAAGACGTCACTAAGACGTACGGTAATGTTAATGTCATGCACGGCGTTTCCGTCGATATCGATGACGGTGAATTTGTCATTCTCGTCGGGCCGTCCGGCTGCGGGAAGTCGACGCTTCTGCGCATGATTGCCGGCCTGGAGGAGATCACCGGCGGCGAAATCGCCATCGGCGATCGCGTGGTCAACGACCTGCCTGCGAAGGAACGCGACATTGCCATGGTATTCCAGAACTATGCGCTCTATCCGCACATGACGGTCGCCGATAATATGGGCTTTGCGCTCATGCTCAAGAATGCGCCGAAGCAGGAAAAGGCGAGCCGCGTCGGCCGCGCCGCTGAAATTCTCGGGCTCGAGAAACTGCTCGACCGGTTTCCGCGTCAGCTTTCGGGTGGCCAGCGCCAGCGTGTGGCCATGGGCCGGGCCATCGTGCGTGATCCGCAAGTTTTTCTATTCGACGAACCGCTTTCGAATCTCGATGCCAAGCTTCGTGTACAGATGCGCAGCGAGATAAAGAGCCTGCACCAGCGCCTCGGCACGACCATTGTCTATGTGACGCACGACCAGATCGAAGCCATGACCATGGCCGACAAGATCGTGGTCATGAAGGACGGGTTGGTCGAACAGATCGGCACGCCGCTCGACCTCTACGACTATCCGGCGAACCTTTTTGTTGCCGGCTTTATTGGTTCCCCGGCAATGAATTTTATCAAGGGCAAGGTCGAAGGCGACGCTTTCGTAACGAGTGATGGTGTGCGACTACCGCTGCCGAAGGGCACGGAGAGAGCGTCTTCCAATGAGGCCATCTACGGCATTCGCCCGGAGCACATAAAGGTCGCATCCGAGGGCGTCGCGGTAAAGGTGGACGTCGTGGAGCCGACCGGATCGGAAATCATGGTGGTGGGCAGGATCGGCGATCAGGAGATCAACTGCCTCTTCCGCGAACGACTCTCGATCCGGCCAGGCGATGTGATTACGGTCTCGATTGACCCTGCACATGCCCATCTCTTTGACGCGAGCAACGGAATGCGCATCGGCAGGCCCCTCGCCCATTAGGGTCGTCCCGGTTGAAAGCGGAATAGCGCCCCAAGCCTGTTTTGTGGGGGTCCTAATAAACTAAGCAAAGGTTGTTTCGCTAAACGCCGTACCGCTCCACACGGATGGAGCCGGCGGGTATGCCTGCCGCGACCAGTGCGTCGGCAGCGGTGGTGACGAATGCATTGGAGCCGCAGACAAACGTTTGCTTGGGCGGAGCCGGAAGGCGGGCCAGGGTTTCGGTGACGATGAATGCATCGATGCGACGCGTATAGTGGTTTGCGCGCGCCACCGGGTCGCGCGTCAGGGCAAGCGCCAAGTCGAAATTGTTTTCTGACTCGGCAAGGGCAAGCAGTTCATCGCGGAAAATCAGTTCATCCCAGCTTCGCGCCGAATAGAGAAGAAGTGCCGGGATAGTCGAATTCCGCGCCTTACGATGGCGCAGCATGGAGACGAGGGGCACGACACCGGAGCCCCCACCGACCAGCAATATCGGCCCGCCATCAGCGACGGTCCAGATGAAGTGTCCGCCGATCGGCCCGCGCAATTCGATCTCGTCGCCGATCTGCGCCACGTCATGAAAAAAGGTCGATACCTCGCCGTCATCGAGCCGCTCGATGGCAAGCTCGATCGTTGCGCCGCTATCGGGAGTAGAGGCGATGGAATAGCTTCGCTGCGTTTGATAGCCGTCCGGCGCGCTCAGCCGGACATCGACGTGTTGGCCGGCCGTGTAGACAAAGGGTACGGACGGAGCGAAGAAAAAGCTGCTGACGCGGGCTGTCTGGCGCACAACCCCGGTTATGGTCGCCGTTTGCCATTCAACCCGCGCGTTCGCCGATTGGTCCTGCACGGTTCAGGCCCTAATCGCCGGTGTAACGCTGTTCCCGCCACGGATCACCATAGATGTGATAGCCGCGCAATTCCCAGAAGCCAGGTTCGTCGCGCGCCGTAAACTGCAGGCCGTTGATCCATTTTGCCGACTTCCAGAAATAAAGGTGCGGCACGAGCAGCCGCGCTGGTCCGCCATGATCAGCGGTCAGCGGCTTGCCGTCGTAGGACGTTGCGATCATCGCCCTGCCACCGGTAAGATCCTTGACCGGCACGTTCGTCGTATAGCCGTCGTAGCCATGCGCGAGAAGAAAGTCGGTGGGCGGTTCGAGATTGGCTTCGGCAAGGATATCGTCGATGAGCACGCCCTGCCAGTGCGTATCGAGCTTCGACCAGGCGGTCACGCAATGAATGTCGCGGGTAAGCTTCGTTTGCGGCAGCGCGTTGAACTCGTCCCAGTTCCAGGAGATGACCGGCTTCGGTCCAACTTTGAGGGTGAACTTCCAATCTTCTGTGAGAACCCGCGGCGTCGGACCGGCAGAAAGAACCGGAAAATCTTCTGTCAGCGATTGCCCCGGCGGGACGCGATCCTTGATTTCAGGGGATTGCCCCCGTCCCGTAAAGCCGCGTGTCGTCATGTCTGCTGTCTCCTTCGATTTATAAGAACACAGCTTCCAGCCGCGGCCAAGTGCGCGGCACCAACCGTCATGTACACCAATGCGCAAGTTGTTCTGAAAAGCGATCAATTAATGCAAGTGGCGACGTGCAAGTCCCACGGTTTGCGATAATAGGGACGTCGAACGACCGATCAAAATGACTGATTCGGGTGTGCATAAAGCTTTGTAGATTGTTATTGATATTATTATATTATAAATAGAGGCAAGAGGTTGGGAGGACAGCTGGGAGGCATTGCCGCTTACGCGCTAAGCAGCGGCAAATGTTGGCTGATTTTGCCCACGAAGCACATAGCAGGCAAAAAGTTGGCAGACAACGATCTCCTCAACTATGACTTCCGCACGGCGGGCCAATCACGTACCCATCATGGCCACGTCATGCGTGATCTCGGCCTGAAGATCATCAGCGGCGCTTACCCGGAAAACACGATTCTGCCCGGCGATGCCGAACTCCTGGATCGGTTCGGTGTCTCGCGTACTGTTCTTCGTGAGGCGCTGAAAACGCTTGCTGCCAAGGGCCTCATTCAGCCGAAAGCCAAGATCGGCACGCGGGTGCGCGAGCGTTCGCACTGGAACCTGTTCGACCCCGACATCCTCGTCTGGCATTTCGAGGCAGGGGCAAGCGCCCATTTCCTTTCGAGCATCGTCGAGATGCGGCTGGCTCTGGAGCCGGAAGCGGCGGGCCTTGCTGCCCTGCGCCGCACCGAGGATCAGCTTGAAACGCTCTACCACTGGGTTGGCAAGATGGGCAGCGCGAGCGAATCCGCCGCCGATTTCGTCTACAGCGATCTGCAGTTTCACATCGCCATTGCCGAGGCCTCGGGAAACCCCTTCATGCGATCCATCAGTGCGCTGATTGAAGTCGCGCTGGTCACCACGTTTACCATTAGTTCGCCGATCCCGAACTCCGAAAGCCACGTGCGTTCCGTCGCAAGGCACGCGGCAATCGCCGACGCCATCAAGGCCGGCGATGCGGAGGCGGCGAAAGAGGCTATGCGTGTGGTGATACGCGAAGGCGCCGAGCGCGTCGTCGCCGCGGGGCAGGGGACCGCCGGGTAGAGTCGGCGATCCGCATATTGCCCAGAGTCTAGAGAGTTTTGACTTTCACCTTGGACGTCTTTTCGATTTTGAGCGGGTTGCGAAGCGGCAAACCGAACGCCGGCGCTTCGATTTCGAAGATGTCGCCATTTTCTGCCTTCACACCATCGGCAAAAGAGAGCGTGGCCGTCCCGAACATATGCACATGAACGTCGCCGGGCTGGCGGAATACACTGTATTTGAAATGATGGTGTTCGAGATTGTCGATCGTGTGGGACATGTTGTCCTCGCCCGACAGGAACGGCTTCTCCCAGACGGTCCTGTTCTTGCGCAGTATGCGCGACGTTCCGCGGATATCAGCAGGCAGGTCGCCCACGATCAGCTCTGGACCGACAGAACAGGGCCGAAGTTTGGAATGAGCCAGATAAAGGTAGTTGACGCGCTCCATGACGTGATCGGAGAATTCGTTCGCCAGAGCAAATCCAATGCGAAACGGCGAACCGTCGGGGCCGATGACGTAGATACCAGCAATCTCCGGTTCCTCGCCCGCATCGTCAGCGAAGGCGGGCGACAGGAGTGGCTCGCCTGGTGCCGTCAGCATCGATCCGTTGCCCTTGTAGAACCATTCCGGCTGCACGCCGGTCTGGCCCTTCTTGGGCTTGCCGTTGTCGAGACCCATGCGGAACATCTTCATCGAATCGGTCAGCGTCTCTTCCTTGGCGTCGCCGATTTTGCGGTGCATAGCGTCGCGGGTCGCCGCGGAACCAAGATGCGTAAGGCCGGTACCTGTGAGGTGGATATGCGCCGAATCATGGGTATCGATCGGGGCAAGGAGGCGGTCCTCCCGATAGGCCGCTTCGACGTCTACCTTCTTGCCCAGGCCGCGGCTTTCGACAATTTCTGCGATATTGGTCTTGGCCTCGATGGCAGCATGAGCGAGTTCGAGCACAGACTTTGTGCGCTTTACGTGCCGGAACTCATCGCCAACACGTGCGGCAACCTGCCGCTTTCCATTGGCATTGATCAATTGAACCAAATTCAAGGCTTTCCTCCCGCATATTTGGGTATATGAATTATAGGTCCCACACATAAGCGGCCGAACCTTCTTCCAAAAATAATATAATAGTATTATATTGATGTAAACGGCTTGGCCGGCTAATGCCGCCGAGCGTCGCCAGGGGGTCGCGACATTTTTTCGACACACGTAAAGGCCTATTTCAAAAGTAATACTTTTGCGATAAGTGTTGTGCGACCCCGCTCTGGGAGGAACTGGTTCGGTGCACAAAATCCAACGGCTGAGGCTAGGATTGCCGCATCGAATTTGATGGAAAACTGGGAGGAACAGACGTGAAAATCCTGAAACTATTTGCTGCAAGCCTGCTCGCATTGAGCGTGTTAGGCGCGCAAAGCTTTGCTGAGGACAAGGGCACTGTCGGCATTGCGATGCCAACGAAATCCTCGGCCCGCTGGATCGCCGATGGCGACAACATGGTCAAGACGCTGAAAGAGCGCGGCTACAATACCGATCTGCAGTATGCGGAAGACGATATTCCAAACCAGCTCGCCCAGATCGAGAACATGGTCACCAAGGGTGTCAAGGTTCTGGTCATCGCAGCGATCGACGGTACGACCCTATCGAATGTCCTTCAGCAGGCACATGATGCCGGCATCAAGGTCATCGCCTACGACCGATTGATCCGTGACAGCCCGAATGTCGACTACTATACCACGTTCGACAACTTCCAGGTTGGCGTGCTCCAGGCCTCGTCACTGGTGAAGGCACTTGGACTGCCGGACGCGGCCGGCCCGTTCAACATCGAACTCTTTGGCGGTTCGCCTGACGATAACAACGCCTTCTTCTTCTACAATGGCGCAATGTCCGTCCTGCAGCCGCTGATCGACAGCGGCAAGCTCGTCGTACAATCTGGCCAGATGGGCATGGACAAGGTCGGTACGCTTCGTTGGGACGGCGCCGTCGCCCAGGCACGCATGGACAACCTCCTCTCGGCCTACTACACCGACAAGAAGGTCAATGCCGTTCTGTCGCCCTATGACGGTCTGTCGATTGGTATTCTCTCGTCGCTGCGCGGCGTCGGCTACGGCACCAAGGATCAGCCATTCCCGTTCGTTTCCGGTCAGGATGCGGAAGTACCGTCGGTCAAGTCGATCATTGCCGGCGAGCAGTATTCGACGATCTTCAAGGACACGCGTGACCTTGCCAAGGTAACGTCCAACCTGATTGACGCCGTTCTGAAGGGCGACCAGCCGGAAATCAACGACACCAAGACGTACAATAACGGCGTCAAGGTTGTTCCGGCCTACCTGCTGAAGCCAGTCGAAGTCGACAAGTCCAACTGGAAGGAAATTCTCGTTGGATCCGGCTACTACAAGGAAGACCAGGTGAAGTAATCAACCGAACTGAAGCGAACCCTGCGCCTTACCGCGCGGGGTTTGTTTTCTTGACAAGTGGCTTTGGCGGAATCCGGTGGTAATGCACCGCAAAGCCCAATAAAAATGCAAAGGGAGCGATGCCGGACCAGCGGTCGCAAGGGCATCGATGAGGACCTTGATGGATACTATCCTCGAAATGCGCAACATCACCAAGACGTTTCCTGGTGTGAAAGCGCTCAACAATGTCAATCTCAATGTGCGCAAGGGTGAGATTCACGCGCTCGTCGGCGAGAACGGTGCCGGTAAATCGACGCTGATGAAAGTGCTGAGCGGCGTTTATCCGCATGGCAGCTACGAGGGCGAAATCCACTACAAGGGTGAAGAACAGCACTTTCGCGATATCGCCGACAGCGAAAGGAAGGGCATCATCATCATCCACCAGGAACTGGCTCTGGTTCCCTTGCTGTCCATTGCAGAGAACATTTTCCTCGGCAACGAACCGGCAAAATTCGGCATCATCGACTGGCATGTCGCAGAAACGCGTACCCGCGACCTCCTTGCCAAGGTCGGGCTCAAGGAAGATCCGCTGACGCTGATCACCAATCTCGGCGTCGGCAAGCAGCAGCTTGTCGAAATCGCCAAGGCGCTTTCCAAGGAGGTCGAGCTGCTCATTCTTGATGAGCCGACAGCGAGCCTCAACGAAAAGGACAGCGACGCGCTGCTTTCCCTCCTATTGGAATTCAAGGCGCACGGCATCTCCTCGATCCTGATTTCGCACAAACTCAATGAAGTCGGTAAGGTTGCCGATCGCATCACCGTCCTGCGCGACGGCGCGACGATCGAGACACTGGACAAGAAGGACATTTCCGAGGACCGCATCGTAACCCTGATGGTCGGGCGCCAATTGGCGGATCGCTTTCCGACGCGGGACCCCAACATCGGCGAGGTGGTGTTCGAGGTGAAGGACTGGGTCGTTCACCACCACATCCATGGCGACCGAACCGTCGTCAACGGCATCAATCTCAATGTGCGCAAAGGCGAGGTCGTCGGCATTGCCGGATTGATGGGCGCGGGCCGCACGGAGTTCGCCATGAGTGTCTTCGGCAAGGCCTACGGCCAGAAGATCAGCGGCGAGGTTTTCATCAAGGGCAAGAAGGTCGATGTCTCGACAATCGGCAAGGCGGTCGACAACGGCATTGCCTATGTCACGGAAGATCGAAAGACCTACGGGCTCAACCTGATCGACCATATCAAGCACAACACGACGATCGCCCATCTCGACGGCGTATCGAAGAATGGTGTCATCGACGACATGGCCGAGCTGAAAGTGGCGAATGAATATCGCCGCAAAACGAACATCCGCTCGTCGAGCATTTATCAGAAGACGGGCAACCTTTCCGGCGGCAATCAGCAGAAGGTGGTTCTGTCGAAATGGCTCTTCGCCAATCCCGAACTTTTGATCCTGGACGAGCCGACGCGCGGTATCGATGTCGGCGCAAAATATGAGATATATTCAATCATCAACCAATTGGTAAGCGAAGGCAAAAGCGTCCTGATGATCTCGTCGGAAATGCCGGAGCTGCTTGGCGTCTGCGACCGGATCTATGTGATGAACCAGGGCAGGCTCGTCGGCGAAATGCCGGCAAGCGAAGCCAGCCAGGAAAAGATCATGCGCGCCATTATACGTGCTGAAGGGAAAGCATCATGACTATCGAAACAGCAGCAACGCAGGGAAAGAAGGATTTCAAGACCGACGGATCGGCCGTGAAAGGCAATTTTCGCGAATACGGTCTGGTGCTCGCCCTGATCCTCATCATGATCTTCTTCCAGTTCACCACGAACGGAACGCTTTTCCGCCCGGTCAACCTGACGAATCTGGTGCTGCAGAACAGCTATATCATCATCATGGCGCTGGGCATGCTGCTCGTCATTGTGGCAGGGCACATCGACCTTTCGGTCGGCTCGGTCTCGGGATTTGTCGGCGGGCTTGCCGCCGTGATGATGGTGCAGTGGCACATCCACTACATTCCCGCGACCATCCTTTGCCTGATCATGGGCGGCGCCATCGGCGCGGCGCAGGGCTATTGGGTCGCCTATCACAAGATCCCGTCATTCATCGTGACGCTCGCCGGCATGCTTGTCTTCAAGGGCCTTGCACTCTGGCTGCTCGGCGGCCAGTCGGTGGGACCATTCCCGCAGCAATTCCAGCTTTTAAGCTCGGGTTTCATTCCCGATGTTTTTGGCGGAACGACCTTCAACATAACCTCGATGCTCATCGGCATCGTCCTCGTCGCGCTCATGATCTATTTCAGCATTCGCGGACGCGCCAAGCGTGAGAAGCATGGCTACCAGGGTGAGCCCTTTGCGCTCTTTGTCGCCAAAAACCTGATCATTGCCGGCATCATCCTTTACCTGACCTATCTGCTCTCGTCCTATAAGGGGCTTCCCAACGTCCTCATCGTCATGTCGCTGTTGATCGCGCTCTTCGTGTTCGTTACCAAGCGCACGACCATCGGGCGGCGCATCTATGCCATGGGCGGCAACGAAAAGGCGGCGAAGCTTTCGGGCATCAAGACCGAGCGGCTGACTTTCTTCACCTTCGTCAACATGGGTGTGCTTGCGGCTCTCGCCGGACTGATTTTCGCGGCGCGGTTGAACACCGCAACGCCGAAGGCCGGCCTCGGCTTCGAACTCGATGTTATCGCGGCTGTGTTTATCGGCGGCGCTTCGGCGATGGGTGGTGTTGGCCAGGTCATGGGGGCTGTGATCGGCGCCTTCATCATGGGCGTCATGAACAACGGCATGTCGATCATGGGCGTCAATATCGATTGGCAGCAGGTGATCAAGGGACTGGTTCTCCTCGCCGCCGTCGTCTTCGACGTTTACAACAAGAACAAGGCATAGTCGCTTTTCTGAAAACAATCGTCGACCGGCCGTGCAAGGGTGCGGCCGGTCGTTGATAGCGCCAGCATTGCCCCGCCGCATTTTGACTATTCGTCACGGGGGATGGATGAATGTGAACGATCCTGGCCAGGGAGGTGGCCATCGTGCACGCAAGATCTGATTTTCCCGACTTTGGACTGACCGAATCCGAACGGCGTGAAGCCGTGCTCGGCCACTATTACGAATATCCGGGCATGGATGGCGATCGCGGCGAAATCTGGTGCTACACCGACGCATGGTCCTATGAGCCGGGCGCACGGGTGACGCTTTTCGTCAGTTCGACGGCGCCGACTTTCGCTATAGAAATCTTCCGCGATGGTGCTTCGGTCGAGGTTGTCTTCGAAGCCGAGAATATCAGTGCTTACTGGCAGGAAACGCCGGATCAATGCTCCGTCGAAGGGTGCGGCTGGGAGGCGGCATTTGATTTCAATATAGGAGCGGAGTGGCCGTCCGGTGCCTACCGGGTGCGATTGACCGCGGAGGGCCGCAAGGGCGCGCCCATCGCCTGCGACCATCTGTTTATCGTGCAGCCGGCGCCAGGGCGAAAAGCCGGCCGAATCCTCCAGGTCGCGGCCAGTGGAACATGGGCCGCCTATAACAGCTGGGGAGGCTCCAATCACTATCAGGGCATAACCGGCCCGGAGCGCAATCAGTTTGCGCCGATCGTGAGCATGGAAAGACCGTTCGGGCGAGGCTTCGTGCGCCTGCCGGCGACAGCCCCGCGGGTGCCGCTCGAAATCACGCTTCCGCCTGCGACGGTGCCGCGCTATCCGCACATGGAGTGGGCTTATGCCAACGGCTATTCCAAGAAATATGCCTCTGCGGGCTGGGCCAGCTATGACAGCCACTTTTTTCGCTGGGCGGAGAGTGCAGGCTATGGCATCGATCTTGTCACCCAGCACGAACTGCATTTTTCCCCCGATCTGATCGGTTTCTATGACTGTGTCGTCTTCGTCGGCCATGACGAGTACTGGACCTGGGAGATGCGCGATGCGGTTGACGACTATGTCGATCGCGGCGGCCGTGTCGCCCGCTTTGCCGGCAACTTCATGTGGCAGACCCGCCTCGAGAACGCCGGCAAGCGTCAGGTCTGCTATAAATATCGCGCCCGCGCCGAAGACCCCTTCTATCACGCGGGCGATATTCGCCGCGTCACCAATTCATGGGAGGCGAAGGAAATCGGCCGCCCGGGCGCCGAGACCTTCGGCCTCAATGCCACGTATGGACTTTATGCCGGCTGGGGCGGCTGCGCACCGCGGGGCGCGCGCGGCTTTCCAATCTACCGGCCGGAGCATTGGGCTTTCGCGGGGACGGGCATCTATTATGGCGACGTCCTCGGTGCAGATAGCCACATTTTCGGCTACGAGGTTGATGGCCTAGACTACGTGATCCGTCACGGGCTGCCGGAGCCGACTGGCGAAGGCAACCCGCCGGAAGGATTGCAGATTCTTGGCCTTGGTCTCTCCTCGCTCAAGGAGGAAAGCACAGATATCCCTGCGGACACCCAGTTCCTCGGCGACGAGGATGCGCTCTTCGTTGCCGATGTTCTTGCCGGCAATCATGGCGAGACTGCCGTAGAGCGCTACAAGCGCGGCGCTGGCATGATCGTAAACTTTCCGCGCGGCAAGGGCGAGGTCTTTCACGCCGGAACCTGCGAGTGGGTTTCAGGGCTCTTGCGCCGCGATCCAATGGTCGAACGTGTCACTGCCAACGTTCTCGACCGCTACCTTCAACGATAACAACGGAATAAAGATGTCCAGCCAGCCAATGCCGAAGATCACGCCTGCACCGCGCGCCGCGTCGCACCTGTTCTACCAGAGCCGCTTGCGGCGTCCGCTCGTCGACCGGGCCGAGGGTATTTACCTGTGGGATCAGGCGGGCAACCGCTATATCGACGGTTCGAGCGGCGCCATGGTTGTGAATATCGGCCACGGCAATCGCCATGTGATCGAGACGATGAAGAAGCAACTCGACAAGGTCACGTTCGCATATCGGCTGCATTTCGAGAACGAGCCCGCCGAAGATCTCGCACGCCGCATCTCGACCTATATGCCGGCGGGCATGGACAAGGTTTTCTTCGTCTCGGGTGGTTCGGAAGCAGTCGAATCCTGCCTGAAGTTCGCCCGGCAATACGCGCTGGCGATTGGCCAAAGCCGGCGCTGGAAGGTCATATCGCGCTTCCCCTCTTATCACGGCGGCACGCTGGGTGCGCTTGCGGTTACGGGCTATGCGGCGCTCACCGATCCATTCCGGCCGATGATGAAGGAAATGCCGAGCATTCCGGCGCCCACCGCCTATCTCGACCGCGATAATTTCTCGATGGAGGAACGGGGCCTGCGCTACGCCGACAAGCTCGAAGAAGCCATTCTCGCAGAAGGGCCGGAAGAAGTCCTTGCGTTTATCATGGAGCCGATCGGCGGCGCATCAACCGGCGCGCTCGTCGCACCGGACAGCTATTACAGCCGGGTTCGCGAGATTTGCGACCGCTACGGCGTGCTTTTGATCCATGACGAAGTCATGAGCGGCGTTGGCCGCACCGGCAAGTTCCTCGGCGGCGACCACTGGAATTGCCGGCCGGACCTCATCGCCCTTTCGAAGGGTTTCGGCTCCGGATATAGCCCGCTCGGCGCCATGGTAGCACCCTCGCGCATGGTCCAGCCGGTGCTTGACCATGGCGGCTTCCAGCACGGCTATACCTATGCCGGAAATCCGTTGGCCTGCGCTGCCGGCGGCGCGGTTCTTGACGAGATCGAGCGGCATGATCTCGTCGGCAATGCCGCGGCCATGGGCGAACTTCTCAAGGCCGAGCTCGTTGCGCTGGCCGCCCGCTATCCGTTCATCGGCGATGTGCGCGGCAAGGGCTTGCTTCTCGCTGCGGAATTCGTCTCCGACAAATCGACGATGCGGCCATTGCCGAAGGAGAAGAACGCCTTCCAGCGCGTCGTCGATATCGCATATGACAAGGGCCTCATCATCTATTCGCGGCGTACGCGCGGCGGAGTCGAGGGCGATCATTTCCTGGTATGTCCGCCGATGATCATTACCCGCGACGAGATCGTGGAAATCGCAAATATGCTTGACGATACGCTGCGCCAGCTCGCAAGCGAACTCGATCTTCCCGTCAACGGTTGAGGGCGATATGGCGAGGAAAAAAGTCATCATCACATGCGCGGTCACCGGTTCAGTTCATACGCCGACCATGAGCCCGTACCTTCCCGTCACGCCGGACGAGATCGCGACGCAGGCCATCGATGCGGCGGAGGCGGGCGCTTCGATCCTGCATCTGCATGCGCGCGATCCGCAAAGCGGCCGGCCCTCAGCCGATCCGGCCGTGTTTATGCAATTCCTGCCGCGCATCAAGCAGGCCTGCGATGCCGTCATCAATATCTCGACCGGCGGCAGCTCGGTGATGACGCTCGACGACCGCCTCGCTGCGGCGCTTCGCGCCGAACCGGAAATGTGTTCGCTCAATATGGGCTCGATGAACTTCGGGCTTTTCCCTGCCCTTGACCGCTACACCGCGTGGCAGCACGACTGGGAGCCGCAGCTTCTTGAAGCGACGCGCAGCACCATCTTCAAGAACACGTTCGCCGACATGGAGGATATTCTGAAGCGGCTCGGTGAGGGCTGTGGCACACGCTTCGAGTTCGAATGCTACGATGTCGGCCATCTCTATACGCTTGCCCATTTCCGTGATAGCGGGCTTGTCGCTGGGCCGCTTTTCATCCAGTTCGTGTTCGGGGTTCTCGGCGGCATCGGGGCTGATCCTGAAAATCTTACTCATATGAAGCGTATTGCCGACAAGCTCTTCGGCGACAGCTACGATTTCTCGGTGCTGGCAGCGGGTCGACACCAGATGCCGATGATTTCGATGGCCGCCGCGATGGGCGGCAATGTGCGGGTCGGCCTCGAGGACAGCCTCATGCTCGGGCGCGGCGAACTTGCTCGGTCCAACGCGGATCAGGTGCGGCGCATCAGGACAGTTCTCGATGCCCTGTCGCTCGATGTGGCGACGCCTGCCGAGGCGCGCAGCATGCTCGCCTTGAAGGGCGGCGACCGGGTGGCCTTCTGATGGCGCCGGTGTCCATTCGCCTCGCCGAGGCGAGCGACGTGCAGCTCTTGCATCATGCGATTGTTGCGATGGCACGGGGCATGGGGTCTGAAGCGCGGGTGACGAGTTCGCCGGAGGATCTTGCGCGCTACGGTTTCGGCGACAAGCCTGCTTTCGAAACGCTCATCGCCGAGATCTGCGGCGCCTTTGCCGGCATGTGCCTGTACTTTCGAAGTTTCTCAACCTGGCGCGGCAGGCCCGGCATCTATGTCCAGGACATTTACGTCGAGCCGGCCTTTCGCGGCAGCAGGGTCGGGGAGCGGCTGCTCAAGGCGGCTGCCGCCCGCGCCCGCGAAAACGGTGCCGCTTACTTGCGGCTTTCCGTTGATACGGCCAATCTCGGCGCCCAGAATTTCTATGGCCGCCTTGGCATAGAGTGGTCGCAAGCCGAACATATCCACGCCATATATGGCGACGCCTTTGTCGCATTGGCGGAACATGAGATCGACGAGGAGGGGCGATGAAAACGTTCTATGCGGAAGAGCAGCGGCGTCACGACCCGAAGGGCTTCCTTTCGAGCGGCGCTCCGCAGCCCAATCCGGAAAAACCCGTACGTATCGATCGCCTGCTTGCCGGCGCGCGGGCCGCAGGTTGCAGCATTCATCACCCGTCCGATCATGGCCTCGCCCCGATCGCAGCGGTGCATTCGCCGGAATACCTCGAGTTCCTGCAAAACATCCATCGGCGCTGGCAGTTGATCCCGGGCGCCTCGCACGAAGTCATTCCAAATATTCACCCGATCAATCGCTCCGGCAGCTATCCAGCCTCGGCGGTCGGCCAGGCCGGCTACCACATGGCCGATACGTCCTGCCCGATTTCCGCGGAAACCTTCGAGAGTGCCTGCTGGAGCGCCTGGAGCGCGGTGGAGGCAGCCGCAACGGTCATGTCGGGTGAACCAGCCGCCTATGCTCTCTGCCGGCCACCCGGTCATCACGCCTTCGCCGACGTTGCCGGCGGGTTCTGCTTCATCAACAATTCTGCGGTCGCCGCGCAAACGCTGCGCAAGCATGCTGATCGCGTGGCTATTCTTGACGTGGATCTGCATCATGGCAACGGTACGCAAGGGATTTTCTATGGCCGAGCCGACGTCCTGACCGTGTCGATTCATGCCGATCCGGTGCGCTTCTATCCATTCTTCTGGGGCTATGCCGACGAGCGCGGCGAGGGGGCAGGGCTCGGCTATAATTACAACCTGCCGCTCGCACGCAAATCCGGCGACGATATATTTCTGGAAGCTCTCGACTCCGCATGCCGGCGCATCGAGGCCTTTGCACCGCAGGCGCTCGTCGTCGCCCTTGGCCTTGATGCCTTCGAGGGCGATCCTTTCGGCGGGCTCTCGGTATCCACCGCGGGATTCGCAAGAATTGCCGAACGCATTGCGGCCTTGCGCCTGCCGTCCGTCATCGTTCAGGAGGGCGGCTACCTCTGCGATGCGCTTTCCGACAATCTCACCTCGTTCCTGACGGGCTTTGGCTCGATGCGCTGAGGCGGCCGGATGTTTGGTTAAGAATGCGTTGTCGGCAGGCATGAAATCGCGCTTATCCACAGTGTTGGTTGGTGGTTGGAAAAAGTTTCGGGAAATTGAAAAAGGCGTGTTGACAGTTTTGTTGGGCGGGGTCTATATACCGGCACAACGAGGGCGGGGCGCCGCTGGCGGTTGCTGAATGCGCCCTAAGGTTTGCAGGATGGTTGGTTGCGAGACTGACGTGTTGATGCAAGCGGTCCTTGGCAAGGTTTAAG
>NZ_JABUMX010000007.1 GCF_013327855.1 Phyllobacterium pellucidum
CGACCAAAGTTCGGTGAAATCGGGCGAGGCACAGGACACGTTTATGCGGTTGTTTCGCATGATGGCCCGATATCTATCTGGCCATCCATCACGCAATTTCACGATCGATCTCGCAACCGGAAAAATCTGCGAAATCGAATAAGCCTAAGGCCGTGGACTACTTTGCCGTTTGCTTTTGCCTGCTGCGTGCTTCGCTAAGCTCGGTCGTCGTATGGCTGAGACGGTCGGCAAGGACGCGCATGATTTCAATGGTCATTTCCGGATAGTCGCTCAGAAGCTTGAAAAAATGATCCTTGCTGATGCGCAGCGCTTCCAGCGCCGAGTTGGCGCGCACGGTCGCAGTTCGCGATACGTCGCACAGAATGGCGATTTCACCGACGATGGAATCATGTTCGATCTCGGCGACCTTGATCTCGCCGCTCGGGGTCTCCGACAGAATATCGGCGCCGCCGGTCAGGATGACATAGGCGGCGTCGGCTGGATCCCCTTGGCGAAAAAGGGTCTGCCCGGCCTTGTAGCTCACGCGGTCGGAGGTGAAGGCCAGCAGCTTGAGTTTGGCAGGGGCAACACCCGAAAACAGCGGCACCCGCCGTAGCATTTCGACTTCGTCTTTCAGCAACATGAACGTACACTGCCCCCTTTTTAGGTCTTCCACTTCGCCCCTTGGTTCCGTGGTATTCTACGATACCAGCTCCTTGAATATACCGTTTTTCTCAAGAAGAGTCGCGTGCGTTCCCTCTTCGACCAGCGTGCCTTTGTCGAACACGATGACACGGTCAAAGAGGTTTGCAAGCGCCGAATTCGACAGCACCCAGACGATGGCTGGCGGGCGTCCTTCCTTGTGAAGGTCCTCCATGATCTTGTGGGTTATCTGATCCTGAACGCGCTGGTCGAGTGCCGGAAGCGGGCGATTGAAGATCACATAGTCCGCGCGCTTCAACAGGGCACGGGCGACGTTGAGCTTCTGCCGCTGCACATTTGTGATGCGTTTGCCGCCCGAACCCACATCGAAATCCATGCCGATGGAGAGCACGCTTTCGAAAAGGCTGAGCTTGTCGAACAAATCGCGAAGGATGGCGCGGATGCGGTCCGTCCCATCTGCTTGCGTAACCCCAACCCTGCCAAACAAAACGTTGTCCATGAGTGTCGCCGAGGCGATGAATTTCTCCGGGTCGTAGCGCTCGATGACGGCTTTGAGATCCTCCGGCATATCGCGATGGAACCGACCGCGCGCTTCGACGATCTTGGCCATCAATTCATCATTCAAGAGACCGAAACGGTGCCGCGGCTCGATATAGGAGAAGCTCAAGCGGATAATGCTGGTGCGTTCATCCGAGGAGGCGGCATCGATGTCGCGCCCCTTCAGTTTTTGCAGGAGCTGCTGATAGCCTGGAATATCGTCGGCGGTCATGAAAGTGAGCTGCTGGAAGAACGGATGGTCGGGGGGCAGATCCTGGAAGAGTTCGACTGCGTTCTCGGCAATCTCGAGACCCATTGCGTAAAGGTCATCGAGCAGGCCGGTCTCGCGCATAACCGAACGGAAATAGGGATTCGCCGCAAGCTTTCGATTGGTCATCATCGGCCGCTTCATCGACCCGAACAGGAAGTTCTCGCCGACTGTCGCCTGTGGATTGTAGGCATCGAGCTTGAACGGCACGACCAGGTCGTCGAGATCCTCTTTTTTCAGGCGCTCGCGCAGCGCTTCGCGCAACTCGACGATACGGCTCGTCAAATCGCCATGGGCGGCGGTATTGACGCGCGAATTCAGCGCCATGTCGAGGATGTCCTGCGAAATCAGCACGGCATCGAGCACCGGCCGCAAGACGTCAAAGAGATCCTGGGGCCCTGTCACCCCGGCCGAAGCATAATCGACCCAGTCGCTGTTTACGTCGAGCTCGGGATTACCGGCCTTGCGGGCCTCGATGATGTTCCATTTGTACTGATCCGCAAGCTTGCCCTCATACTCCACCGGGACCATCGGCGCATGCTTCAGGCCATAGAGAAGATTGTCGCGCAAGCTTCCCTGGAAGAAATATGTGTCGGACGAAGCATAGGCGATGCGTCGCCCGGTAATCGCTTCGGGCAGTTCCAGAATATCGCGCCCGTCAATGGTGATGCGGCCCTGATCCGGCCAGACCTGACGGCTGAATGCCTCGGCAAGTGCCTCCGCGCCGCTGCTGCTGTTGCCGACGATGGCAACGGTCTCGCCAGGCATGATTTCCAGCGAGACATGCCGCAGGAGCGGCGCGCCTGCATCGTCTGACACGGTTAGATTCACTGCATGGAGCGAATGTTCGAGGGGACTGATGGGATCGGTCGACAGGGCCTGGATCTTGGGATCGACCAGGCGCTCGACGTTGAACTGTTCGACCACTTGCGCATACTTGACCTGAACGTCCTGCCGCGCCTGATCCCAGTCGATGAGCTCCTTGAGCGGCCCCGGCAGATCCTTGTAGGCGTTGATCACCGCGACGAGCTGACCGATGTCGAGCCGTCCCTGCAGCGCCAGAAAGCCGCCGATGGAATAAAACAGGAAGGGCGTAACCTGCGCGAGGAAGTTGTTGATGAACTTCACCAGGAACTTCCATTGGTAAAGGTCATAGCGGATCGAAAAGATAAGACCGAGACGGGCCGCAATGTCGGCACGCTCGAAATTAGACGTATCGTTGCCGTGAATCGTGCCGATGCCATCGACGATTTCGCCGACGCGCCCCGAAAGCTCGCGCGCGGTCAGCTGGCGTTGGCGGCCAAGTTCGAGCAAACGCTTGCGCATGCGCGGAATGACGACGCCCTGCACGGCGACAATGCCCGCCGCAATCATTCCCAGCCAGAAATTCTGCATGATGATGAAGACCAGCGCCGTGATTGCCTGGCCGCCCAGAAGCGCGGGCTGAACGAAGGCATCGCCGGTAAAGCCGCCCATCGGCTCGACCTCGTCCTTGATCATCGTCGCGATCTCGGCCGACTTCACCCGCTTGAAAGTTGCCGGCGGGAAACGCAGCACCCGGTCGACCAGTTCGAAGCGTATGCGCCGCAACATTCGCTCCCCCAGCCGGCCCTTATAGGTGTTGATGTAAAGCTTGAAGAGACCGTTGATGACGACCAGGAAGAGAAATACCAGGCTGAGGGCCATCAGCATCTGGAAGCGCGTCAGTTGCAGTCCCTCGAAGAACAGGATGTTGCCGATATAGGGAAAGTCATACTCAATGCGCATGAAGGTTTGCGTCGAACCTGGCGTGTCAAACCCCGTTCCCTGAATCGGACCGTTGACGATCTGTTTCGGCAGGTCGAACGACAGGAAGTACGGAATCATTGAAACCGCGACCACGAACAGAATCCACATCTGCTGGAGCCGGGTATGCGACCAGATATAACGGGTTAGGCTTTTTTCCATTGGTAACCGTACGCTGTGAATCCAGCAGGCATTTCAAGAACTGAAACGTTTGAAGTGCACATGGATGAACTCCATGGTTGAATCGTCCTAGCCTACAGCATCCGTTCCGCGAAGGCTATATGACAGGTCGCAAGCGCGATTTGTTTAAATCCCGCGCGCCTCGACGAGTTCCCGCAAGATCTCGGCGGTGCGTTGCGCGCCTTTCAGATCGAGCCCGCCCGCAAGCGGGCGCGGCTTTGCCAGAACCACGTCCAGCGCATTGCCGAGCGTCCCGGCATTCAGCCCCATTTCCGGCACGACGACCGCGCGATCCATGGCCGCGAGCCGCGTTGCACGCAAGCGTTGCTCCGTTTCGCCGCCGGCAGTGAAGGGAACCAGTATCGAGCGGCACCCCGCCTGAAGGATGTCGCAGACGGTGTTGTACCCGGCCTGCGAGATGGAAAGCTCTGCGCGCTTGAGCAAGGCGGGAAAATCCTTGCGAAAGCGAAAAAGGCGGACATGATCAGGCAAGTCCGCTGCAAGTCCGGCGAACTCGGTCTCTGACAGATTGGGGCCGGTGATAAGACACCAGGATCTGTTCGGGTTCGACCGTCGCGCTAAAGCAAGGGCGGCAAGAATAAGGTCAATTCCGACCGCGCCTCCACCGGCAGAAACAACGATGTCGAACACGTCATCCGGTTCCTCGGGGGCCGGTGCGGCGACGAGCCCCGTATAAATGATTTTCTCCTCGATCTCGCCCGCCAGCGGAAAGGTTTCCGGCAGGCTGACGAAGGAGCGATCGCCATGAACGAGTACGTGATCGAAATGCTCTTTAGCGAGTGCCACCGTCTCTTCATCCCGTCCAGGCTTCGCGCGTTCCTGCAAGATGTCGCGGATCGACGCCACGACAATCGGACGCGGGGCCATGGCTTCAATCGCGCCGAGTAGAGGCAGGAGTTCGAAGCGCATCTGGCGGCGGCCGAACGGAAAAGCCTCTGTAATCACGATATCAGGCTGCATCTCGTGGAAAGCTTCCAGCAGAAGGGCGCGGCGGCGGGCGAGAAATTCCTCACCCACCGTGTCACCATTGATGTCGGCAAGGCCCGAAAAACCGGCGCTGGCGGCGACAACGGCGGGAAGGGCGACAGATTTGATCCCTTCTGCGGGAAATCCTGGAACCTTTGTGCCTCCTGTGACGACCAGGACGTCAAAATGGGCGGCAGCGAGCGCCGAAGCTACTCGGCTCGCCCGCGCCAGATGACCGATACCCAGCAAATGCTGAACGTAAAAGAATATGCGCGGTGGAGTCATACCTTCTGCCATTCGCTTTCGAAGAGCCGCGTCAATTGCCGGATACTCGAATCGTGGTCGAAATGTTCGCGCACGCGTGCTTCTGCTGCTTCACCGAGCCGATGCCGCAGATCCGGATCGCGGATGGCACGCTCGAGCGCGGCCGCCAGCGCTTGCGGATCTTCGGGCGCGACGACAAGACCATTCGCGTCATCCGTCAGCAATTCCGGAACGCCCGAAATATTCGTTGAAACACAGAGGAGATTTTGGCTGGACGCTTCTACCAGAACATTGGGCAGGCCGTCGCGATCGCCGTCTGCTGCTACCCGGCAGGCGAGAGCAAAAACATCAGCGCGGCGATAGTGGTCCAGCACATCCACCTGAGCGAGGGCGCCCTTCCAGTCGATTCGATCTGCGATGCCCAGCCTCGTGGCAAGCGGCTGCAGCCGCGATAGTTCATTGCCCCCACCGATATGCACGAACCGCCAATGAAGGTCGCGCGGCAGAAGCGCCAAGGCCTCCAAAAGCACATCATAACCCTTCTTGGGCACAGCACGGCCGACGCTCAAGATCTGTACCTGGTTGGACGCATCCGATCCGTCGCGTCTTGACCGCTCGGCATCGAAGCGTCCGAACCGCTCGAGATCGAGCCCATGATAACTCAGGTGCACCCGGTCCTTGGCTGGAGCAAGATCGCGCATGTGCTCGAATCCCGAGCGCGTGCACGTCACGCTCCACCGTGCGTCAGCGAGCTTTTCAGTCAGCTCCCAATCGGGCGACGTCCAGATATCTTTCGCATGTGCCGAGCAGGACCAGGGCACGCCGGTCATGATGCTGGTATATGCCGTGACGGAGGCCGGCGTATGGATGAAATGGGCATGGAGCCATTCGCCTGCGTCCGGCCATTCATGGGCAAGGACAAGGGCCTGGCCGAGCCGGCGGAAGCGGTTGCGCGAGACATCGCGGCGCAAATCTTTCCAGAATCTTTTTAGGAGTTCGCTGAAGTTCGGCTTGCGCCATCCGGCAACCAGCGCACGCAAAACGCGCAAGGGTTCTTCGTGCAAATACTCAGGTAGGTAGACCACCCGCGCGCGTATTTCGTCATGAATGGGATGGCGCTTCTTGTCGGTCGGCCTTCGCATCGAGATGAGCGTGAGATCGAAGCCGGCGCGCTCCAGTCCAAGCAGTTCCTGAGCGATAAACGTTTCCGAAAGGCGCGGGTAGCCTTTAAGAACGACAAGCGTCTTTCGACGTATCAGAGGCGAATGCATATAAAGGCTATTCCGCGACGGCCGGAAGCGGCTGCTCGCGCTCGTCGAGCCAGTCGCCGACGATCTCGGAAATATGGACGAGCCCTTCGAGGCGCATGCCCTTGCCGGTCTGCGACGGCGGCGCACGATGCGGTAGGCGCTTCAGCACTTCCGCCAGAAGCTGCGGATTGTCCGCCTGTTCGGGCAGCAGCATCTCGACAAGGCCGAGTTCGGAGGCCCGCCGCGCACGGATGAGCTGCTCGGCGCGGGGAGCTACGCGTGGAACGATAAGCGCCGGCTTGTCGAAGGAGAGGATCTCGCAATAGGTGTTGTAGCCGCCCATGGCGACCACGGCCTTCGCGCCCGCGATCAGTTCTTCCATGCGGTTATCGAACTCGATGACCTGGATCTGCGGTATTTTGCTGCCCTTCTGGACGAGCTTGGCCCTTTGCTTGGCAGGCATATAGGGTCCGAGCACGATGAACGCCTTGTGCTGCAGGGTCGGGTCCTGCTGGTAGGCGTGGATGACATTGTGCACGAGATCGGCGCCGTCACCGCCCCCGCCGGTCGTCACCAATATATAGTCGCCCTCGGGGACATGTGTGGGCGCACTGTCGTTCGAGAGGCTACGCTGGAGGAAACCGACAAATTTCATTTTGTCGCGCACAGACGTCGGCACGTCGAGTTCGACCAGCGGGTCATAAAAGTCCGGCGGACCATAGACCCACACCGTGTCGTAGAACTGGTCGATCTTGCGCATCACATTGTTGTTCTTCCACTCGGCCTCGAGCAGATGCGGTGCATCCATGACCTCGCGCAATCCGAGGACAAGGGTGGTCCCGCGCGATTTAAGGTAAGCGAGCGTTTCTTCGACTTCGCCCTTGAGCCCCATCGGCTCCTTGTCGACGATGAAGATATCCGGCTGGAACGTCTCCGCAGTGTGCCTGATGATCGATTGGCGCATCTTCAAGGTCTCATGCAGATCGATATGCCGCGCAAGCGAGGTATATTCACCGTTGCGCAACTTGATGACGCTCGGCACCTTCACAAAATCGACGCGGGCGCGGTAGTCGAACGCCCCCGCAATAGTGGCGCCAGAGATGATGAGGATGTTAAGCCCGCGATAATCCTCGACCAGCGAATGCGCAATGGTCCTGCAACGGCGCAAGTGGCCGAGTCCGAACGTGTCGTGACTGTACATCAGGATCCGAGCATCTTCGAAACGCCGCATCATGGTCAAAACCCTTTGTTTTGCGGGTTGACCCGCACAGTGCACCCGAACCTGTTGGGCCCTTATCTGTATGGATCGGCGGCATCGCGCAACCCATCTCCCAAGAAATTGAATGCGAGAATGACAAGAATAACCGGAATCATCGGAAACAGCAGCCAGGGATAGAATGCGATCACATTGACACTGCGCGCCTCAGTCAGCAGCACGCCCCAGCTCGTTATGGGTGGCCGCAGGCCAAGTCCGAGAAAACTCAGCGCGGTCTCGCCGAGGATCATCCCGGGAATGGAAATCGTAGCCGTTGCAATTAGATGCGACATGAAACCGGGCACCAGGTGACGCCCGATTATGCGGGCGCTGCTGGCGCCCATCAACTGTGCGGCGAGAACGTAATCCTCCTCGCGCAGCGAAAGCAGCTTGGAGCGTACGGATCGCGCCAGCCCCGTCCAGTCCAGCATGCCGAGAATGAGCGTGATACCGAAATAGATCAGGATCGGACTCCAGCTTACCGGCATGATAGCCGCCAATGCCATCCAAAGCGGCAAGCTAGGCAAAGATTGCAACACTTCGATGACGCGCTGCACCAGGAGATCGAAGACCCCGCCGTGATAGCCGGCAAGCCCGCCGATAACGATGCCGAGGACGAAGCTGATCGTAATGCCGATAAGGCCGATCGTGAGCGATATGCGGGCGCCGTAGATAATGCGCGACAGGACATCGCGGCCAAGACGGTCCGTGCCGAGAAGGAACATCTGCCCGCCCACCGCCGGGCAAACAAGATGGATGTTGCTCTCGATAGCTCCCCAGAACTTATAGCTGTCACCCCGACAAAAGAAGCGGATTGGTTGGACGTCATTGCGGTTATCGGAATAGGTGCGCTTCAGCGTATCCATGTCGAGCGACATCTGGCGCCCGTAAACGAAAGGCCCGACGAAATTGCCGTCGTGGAACAGGCGAACTCGCTGCGGCGGCGAATAGATGAAGTCGACATTACGCGTATGCAGGTTGTACGGCGCCAGGAACTCAGCAATGACGATCATGCCGTAGAGCAGGAGCAGGAATATACCCGAAGCAAGCGCGAGCCTGTGACGCTTGAACTTCCACCACATGAGCTTCCGCTGCGAAGCCAGATGAAGCTTCGCCTGCTCCTCCGTCATCACCTCGATCGACATGGGATCGAACGGCGCCGTCGAAACATAGTGCTGCAGCGGCGCACCGGGAGAGGGGAGCTGTGCCGTCATTTGGTGCTCCTGCCGGCAAGCCGAATTCGCGGGTCGAGAAAGGCAAGAGCGATATCCGATATCAGGACGCCGATGACCGTCAGGAAAGCGAGGAACATCAGGAAGGAGCCGGCAAGGTACATATCCTGGCTTTGCAACGCCTTGATGAGCATGGGACCGGTGGTCTCGAGCGAAAGCACGATGGCCGTGATCTCCGCACCCGAGATGATCGCCGGCAGAATGGATCCGATATCGGAAACGAAGAAGTTGAGCGCCATCCGCAACGGATATTTGACCAATGTCTTGAACGGGTGAAGCCCCTTGGCGCGCGCCGTCATGACATATTGCTTTTGCAACTCGTCGAGCAGGTTGGCACGCAGGCGCCGGATCATGCCCGCGGTGCCGGCCGTCCCGACGATGATGACGGGGATCCAAAGATGCGAAAGTATCGACCTGGCTTTCTCCCAGCTCATCGGCTCGTTCAGGAATTTCTGGTCCATCAAATGCCCGATGGACGTGCCGAACCAGATATTGGCGAAATACATCAGGATCAACGCCAGCATGAAATTCGGAATAGCAATGCCAAGGAGACCAAAAAGCGTCAGTCCGTAGTCGCCCCAGCTATATTGGTGCGTCGCGGAATACATGCCGATCGGAAATGCAATCAGCCAGGTAAAAATGATCGTCACGAACGACACGAGTATCGTCAGCCACATGCGCTCGCCGACGACTTCGCTGACCGGCAGCTGATACTCGAAGGAGTAGCCGAAATCGCCATGGAGCATCCCGCCGAGCCAGTGGAAATAGCGCAGTACAGGCGGCTGGTCGAAACCGTATTGATGGCGCAGTTCCTCGATATCCTGGAGGTTCACCGTTTCGCCCTGTGCCTGCATCTCCGCGATCTGACTATCGAGGAAGTTGCCGGGCGGCAATTCGATGATGGTGAACACGAGAGCGGATATGATGAGCAGGGTCGGGATCATCGCGGCGATGCGCCACAAGATGTACTTCAACAACATTCTAAACCTGCTCCTCGTTCAGCCAGAATGTATCGGGCATGTAAATTCCGAGATAGCAGGTGGGATCGAAGCCGTAGAGCGCCTGCTTCGGAACATTCTGCAAGCGCGCTGTGCGCAAGATGGGCTGCAGCGTCCCGTTCACGATACCGATCGAGAAAACCTGGCTCGTATAGATTGACAGCATCTTGTGCCAGATTTCCGTACGCTCGGCCATGCTGGAGGATGCGCGCCAGCTGTTCTGCAGATTGACGAGTTCCACGGCCTCCGGCAGATCGGGGGCCTTGCCGTTTTGGCCGAGCGAGAGATAGTACATCCCCCAGAGCGGCCATTGCAGCTGGTCGTCGGCAGTCGGGGCGAGCTGCTGCGGGTTCATGTCGGCGGTTGCCACGCCATTTTCGATGCCATACCAGATCGACATCATGATGTGGCCGCCTTGCGCGCGGCTACGGAAGATGTCGCGTTGCGATGTTCGCGTGAACAAGGCCAGGCCCACCTTGCGCCAATGATCGGTGATGAGTTCGAGAACGTCGGTGTCGAGCGTGCTTTCGCCCGGAGTCTCGACCGTAATCTCCGCAGGCCGGCCATCAGGTAGAAGCCGAATGCCATCGTCATTGCGAATCTGAAGGCCGGCTTCATCGAGCAATGCGTTGGCCTGCTCAGGATCATGGTCTATCCACGCCTTGGCATATTCCGGCTTGAACAGCGGGCTTTCCGGCAAAACAGTATCGGCGCTGGGCTTTCCGAGGCCGTAGAAAGCAGCCATGTTGATCTCATGCCTGTCGATGGCGAGCGACAGCGCGCGCCGCACCCTCACATCGCGGAAAAGGTTTCGCCACACATCGTCACCGCAATTCAGATTCGGCAGGATGGCGAGGCGCGAGCCGCGCGTCAGTTTCCACAGATCGACCTTCACCGGATAGCGATCTTCGGCGTCTTTCAGGAACGTGTAATCGTTGAAATCGATACCCGTCGCCTGCAGGTCGCTTTCACCCGCCCCGGTCTTGGCGGGGATGATGGACGACGAGCTGACATTGAGGATGAACTTGTCGACATAGGGCAATTGCTTGCCGTTCTCGTCGACGCGGTGGAAATAGGGGTTCCGCTCGAAGATGAACTGCTCCGCCGGGGGCGCTGTGGTATTCCTCCAAGGATAGAGCGTCGGCAGTTCAGGGTTCTCGGGGCGGTACTCGCGCGCCATCTTGATGTGAAGATCAGCCCATTTCTTGACGCGGTTTTCCTTCATCAGTGCGGAAAGCCGAAATTCGTCCTGATACTTCTTGTGGAACTGCTTCATATAGGCCGACGGGCCAACAATGATGAGTGGCTGCGGCCCGGCGAGGGCAGGGAGGAAATTCGGATTGGGCCGCTCCCAGGAATAGCGGACCGTCAGATCATCCACGACCTCGAAACGCGGCAGATTGCCATCGACCCGCAGCTCAAGCGCACCGCCACCTGGTGTCAGGTCCTTGTTCAAAAGGACGTCTTCCCACCAATAGCGGAAATCCGCGGTCGTGAATGGCGATCCGTCCGACCACTTGTGTCCTTCCCGCAACTTGAAGGTAAAGACCGTATCCTTGTCCGACTGGAATGCTTCGAGAACGTCCGGCTGGAAGACCAGACGCTCGTCGTACCCGACAAGCCGCGCATAGCCGTAAATCGTCATCAGCCGGATATCCTTGGCACTGCCGATGATGGTACGGATCGTCCCGCCATATTTGCCGGGCATCCGTCCCATGCTCTTCAGCGGTACGATGCGCGGTTGCTTGGGCAGCCGCTCGGAAATCGGAGGAAGACTGCGGGCAAGGAGCCGATCGGCAAGGAAATCCGGCTCGTGCTCCATCTCGCGGTCTGCCGCTCGCGCGACCCCGGGCAGGACGGCGCAGCCGAGTGCGCCGAGAACTGTACGACGCGTTACCAAGGGCGAAGCTCCCGAACGTCAACGTTCTTTCGTGCAAGGACAAAATGACCGTCGCCGAGATCGGCGGGTATCAGCGGGTCTCCTGCTTCATCGGGCCTGAATTGCGGCGCCCACTCGCCCTGTTCCGAAGCACCGCTCGCCTGCAGCGTCGTAAAATCGAGCGGGCGATCAAGGTCGGGGAAGGGGACGGCGGCGAGAAGACCGCGCGTATAGGGGTGGACCGGGTTGCGCAGGATGACCTCCCTCGGGGCGAGTTCGACAATGCGCCCGCCCCACATGACCGCGATACGGTCCGCCATGTAATCAACGACGGCGAGGTTGTGCGAAATGAAGAGATAGGTCAAGCCGAGCTGCTTCTGCAAGTCCTTGAGGAGGTTGAGGATTTGGGCCTGCACCGACACATCGAGCGCTGATACTGGCTCGTCGCAAATCAGCAGTTGCGGGCCAAGGGCAAGCGCACGGGCGATGCCGATACGCTGGCGTTGACCGCCGGAAAAGCTGTGCGGGTAGCGATTGAGAAAGCGCTGGTCGAGACCTATGGCCTGCATCAGGCCGCGCACCTTTTCGAGCCTGTAGGCCCGGTCGCCACGTCCATGGATCTCAAGCGGCTCGCTCAGGATATTCTGGACGGTCATGCGCGGCGAAAGCGACGACACCGGGTCTTGGAAAACCATCTGGATATGGGTGCGCAGATCCATGAGATCGTCGCCCTGGGCCGTGAGTACATTAATCTTGCCAGAGCCGTCATCGAACGTCACCGACCCGCTGTCGGGCGTGACGGCCCGCATAAGGATCTTGCTGACTGTGGTCTTGCCGGAGCCGCTTTCACCAACGAGGCCAAGGCATTCGCCCCGCCTGATATCGAAACTGACACCATCGACAGCGCGCACTTCCGTCGTATGCTTGCGGCCAAAAAGACCGGATTTTCGGGTTTTGTACGATTTCGTCAGATCGCGGACCGAAAGCAGGATCTCAGGCGCGTTCGCAACTTCCTTTTTCTTGGCCCACAGCGTGTCCGTCTTCACCGGGACTTCGCGCAGAGCCTTCAGACGCTCGCCCGGCTTCATATCGAAATGCGGGACCGCGGCCATGAGTCCCTTGAGATAGGCGTGCTGCGGATTGCGGAAAATCGCTTCGACGGGTCCGGCTTCCATGATCTCGCCGTGATAGATCACCACGACTTCATCGGCCATGTTGGCGACAACGCCGAGATCATGGGTGATCAGAAGCATCGCCATGTTCAGCTTGTGCTGGAGTTCCCGAAGCAACTCCAGTATCTGCGCCTGGATCGTCACATCGAGCGCCGTCGTCGGCTCATCGGCAATCAGGAGCGCGGGCCGGCAGATCAGCGCCATGGCGATCATTGCACGCTGGCGCATACCGCCCGAAAGCTCGAAAGGGTACATATCATAGGTGCGGCTTGGATTGGAAAATCCGACGTTATCCAGCATCTCCTCGGTTCGCGCGCGGCGCTCTTCCTTGGAAGACTCAGTGTGGATCGCCAGGACCTCGCTGATCTGGTTGCCGACAGTATGAAGCGGCGACAGGGAGGTCATGGGCTCTTGAAAAATCTTGGCCATGCGGCTGCCGCGCAGCGCCCTGATCTGCTCGCCGTCAGTCGGCAATTGCAGAATGTCGGTGGTCCTGCCATCGAGAGGATCGGTAAAAAGAATCTTGCCGGTAGCCTTTGCCGTGTTCGGCAGTATACCCATGACCGACTGGCTTATAACGGATTTACCGGATCCGGACTCGCCGACGAGCGCTGTGACTTTCCCGGGGAGCACGCGCAGATTGGCGCCCTTGACGACGTGCAAACGGCCACCGAGCATCGAAAAGGAGATACCGAGGTTTTCGATACGCAGAAGATCAGACCCGGATTTCATGAGAGCCAACTGTTCCCCGCAGCACATCATTTATCGTTTATTGTGCCGAGACTATCGTACGGTCTTGGGGGAGTCTAGCGTGATAGGCTCAGGCGTGATCGTGCGCCTGCCAATTAGAGTGAAGGCTCTTGGCAATTGCGCTGGGAGCCACGAACTTACTATCGTCTTGCTAACGGGGTGGTTTTTCAATGACCAAGCATGATGAGAGGCTGACAACAGTCGTATCCACAAGGGGTCAGGTCGTCCTTCCGGCGGCAGTGCGCAAGGAGCGGCACTGGCATGCCGGCACCCGCCTTCTTATCGAAGAAACGCTTGACGGCATCTTATTGAAGAACGCTCCCCTGTTTGCACCGACCAGAATCGAAGACGTGGCCGGCATGTTGAAACACGACGGCCGACCGCGATCACTGCAGGACATGGACAACGCGGTAACAGAGGCCTTCAGGGAAAAGAATGATCGCGGTCGATTCTGATATTATTGTGTCTGCTTTCTGGCCGCGAGGCGCTGACATTGGCGAGAGAAGGCATGGACTTTTTCACCTCGCCTCAAGTGCCAATTGCGAAGCGATGATGTCGTTCGATGCGGACTTCATCAAGATCGCCAAACGTGAAGCTACGCTGGAGGTGAGGCGGCCGGTCTAGCTACGGCGTCGGACAGGCATCCGCGCCAAGCACGTCCTCGCAGCGCGATGAGCGGCGAAAATTGTCATAATAGAGCGTCCAATTGGTATCGTCCGCGGCGCGGTAGGGACCGAACTTGAAGTACTGGTTCTTGCCGAGGCCCTCGTCACCATGGCCAATGCGGCCCTTGACCGTGACAATCCACTTCTTGTTGGCGAAAATCTCGACATGGCCTGAGCCATCCGGGCCGGGCTTGCTGTAAATGGCAAAGTCGATCCAGCCTGAATCCGGTGTCGGCAGTTTATTGCCGCGATCGGTCACAACGATCTCGTTGGTGCACGCGCTGAACTGGCTACCGTTCTCAGGTGTCCATGTCGGGTCTGTGGCAATCAGTGCGCGCATTTGGTTGACGTCCGGCCGATACCAAATGGGCGTCTTGGCTTCGCCGCACGACTTCACGCTGTCGGTGGTCTGGGCGCCAGGCGCCACATAATTCGTTTCGATCGTCGCAAAGAGCTTGCCTTGATTGAGGCGCAGCGCCAGGAAAGGACTGAAATCGCCCACGGCGTCCGGTCCGATTTCACGCTTCCATTGGGCAATCAGGTAGCGGTGGTCGCCCATCGGTATTGGATCGGCGAACTTGACCGCGAAGCCATACCAGACGCCCTGATCATAGGGGACGCGACGATCGGTCTTTTCCCAGATTTCAGCCCGCTCGCTGCAGTTCTTTCGCGAAGCCGGGCAGAATGGCCGCACGCTCAGTTTCAGGGCCCCGGAACCAGTGAGCTTCACCTCCGACTGAAATTCGGCCGTTCCCGCACGCTGCTCAAAATTCTTGCGATAGTAGAGCCCGCCGCTTGGCGCGAAGTCGGCGCCGTCAAACCCGTCATGGAGAAAGTCGCTTGCCGGATCGGCTGCCGCGGGGCTGAGGCTCAGAGTTCCGGCGAAGAAAGCCATGGCAAGCGTCTTTCCGATCATTGCATGAATTTTTCCAATAGAGGGCGACGGGTTTTGGCATCACGGTGCAGAAGC
Source organism: Phyllobacterium pellucidum (assembly GCF_013327855.1). Classification (GTDB taxonomy): domain Bacteria; phylum Pseudomonadota; class Alphaproteobacteria; order Rhizobiales; family Rhizobiaceae; genus Phyllobacterium; species Phyllobacterium pellucidum. The sequence goes on from NZ_JABUMX010000007.1 coordinate 14,835, forward strand.
ATGACTTGTTCGGCTTCCGAGAGGCCATCATAAGCAACATCGTCGTAGGCGTCATCAATCTTAATCGGATCGCCTGAAGCGTTCGGCAGCAGCACCGTCACCTTGTGGCCGACACCGCGCAATTGTTCTTCGCCGAGCGTGGTCCAGTCGCCCCCGCAATAGGAGGCAAAGGCCTGGCTGGCGATGACTTCATGCGAATATTTTTTGGTCAGCACCTGCAACCGCTGCACTTCATTGACGGCCGAGCCGAATGCCGAAAACGTCAGGCGATCCTTGAGCCCGACATTGCCGAACATCACATTGCCGACGTGGAGGCCGATGCCGTAGCGAACATCGCTGAGCCCGTTGCTGCGGCGATCCTTGTTGAGTTCGGCAACACGCGCCTGCGCCTTGAAAACGGCAGCAAGCGCTGCATCGCAGGCAATCTTCGACGGATCCTTGTGGCGGCCGCACGGATAGACCGCAAGGAAGCCGTCACCCATGAAGCTCATGATTTCACCGCCGCTGCGGTTGAACGGGGCGGCAATCGCGTCGAAGAAATGATTGAGTGTGTCGATATAGGCCTGCCGGCCTTCCTTTTCGGCAAGCATGGTCGATTCCCGCATATCGCCCATGACGAGGGCGGCGCGAATGGTCTCGCCGTCCCCGCGCCTAATCTGGCCGTCGAGAACACGCTTGCCGGCATTGCCGCCGAGATAAGTCGTCAGCATATTGTCCGCGAGCTTGCCCAGAACGGCCATCTTGGCCGCAACGGCGAGATGGTTTTGCAGCCGCAGCAGCGCAGCAATCATCGCATCGCTGAACCCCCCGGTGCTGTCAGTCGACCACGAACCCATCATGCCTTGCGTGGATTGGCCGCCGAATGGCTGCAGGAAGGCGAGGTAATCGGTCATTCCCTCCTGGCGCAGTTCTTCGAGGACCGGGAATTCCACCGGACCGTCCCTGTCGAGCCGGCGGCGCAAATGTTCAAGATTATTGTTGAGAAGATAAAAATACGGGCTTTGCAGGAAACGCTCTGGCTTGCCGGCCGGATCGTGGCGATATCCCTCGACGCTCATGCCCGTGGCGCGCATCCATGTAAAACCCAGTGCGTCGTAGAGCGGGTGCAGCATGGAAAAGGACAGGTTGACGCGCGCGATGGGGAGGCCAGCCGCAGCTATGCGTTCGCAAAAACCCCTGACGATGGTTTCAAGATTGTCACCGGCGAGAGAGGCGTGCGTAAGCCAGTCGGCTACCTTGTCGAGGAGAATGGTGGAGACATCAGATTGGGTCGCGCTCATCGCTTGTCCTTACAAAAATACGAGCCACGTCCGTTCCCCACAATTCGGATCGGCACAACCAATCCGTGTAGATCGAAAATGAGTGAATCGGGCTTTGGAGTCAACGTCGCCCGTGGGGCACGTCAGCATTGGCGAGACCAGTCCGATGCAACCGGGGATACTTCGTCGGGCAGTCCTTTATCGATCATTGTTCTATTTCCCACACATGGGTGTCACGACCGGCCGAAGCAATAGGTCGGCACCTCCGGTCTTCAAAAAGCTGACATGCGCCGGAGTAGCTGCTCTTGCTTGACACACCTGTTCATTGCCGCCATCTAAAGCACCCAGATTTGCGCACGCTTTGGCACGAAAGAGATCACCTTGTCTGCTTCACCCTATCTTGCTCTTTCCGGCAAAATCGAAACACGCCAGGCGCATGCGGGGGTGATCGGTCTCGGTTACGTCGGCCTTCCATTGGCGATAACGCTGGCGCGGAGCGGGTTTGCCGTAACAGGTTTCGATATCGACCCGGAGAAGATCATCGCGCTCGATGCCGGCCAGTCCTATATCGAAGCCGTTTCCAGCGAAGCGCTCTCCGGCGAGATGAAGACAAAGCGCTTCAAATCCACGACTGACTTCGCACTGCTCGCAACCTGCGACGTTATCGTCATTTGCGTGCCGACCCCACTAACCAAGCACCGCGATCCCGATCTATCCTATGTCGAGGCGACGAGCCGCTCGATCGCCCGTACACTGCGTCGCGGGCAGTTGATTGTCCTGGAGTCCACAACATACCCCGGCACCACCGACGATATCGTCAAAACCATCCTCGAGGAGACCAGGCTTGAATCCGGAACCGACTTCTTTCTCGGCTTTTCGCCGGAACGTGAGGATCCGGGCAACCGCGATTTCGATACCGCCACCATTCCGAAGATCGTCGCCGGAGACGGGGACGAGGCACGCGCCCTGATGCTGGCTTTTTATGGCGCCGCCGTGAAGACCGTCGTCCCGGTTTCCTCGAACGCGACAGCCGAAGCAGTCAAGCTTACCGAGAACATCTTCAGGGCGGTCAACATCGCGCTCGTCAACGAGCTTAAGACACTCTATGCGGCAATGGGGATCGACATTTGGGAAGTCATCGAGGCCGCGAAGACAAAACCCTTCGGCTACATGCCTTTTTACCCCGGCCCCGGGCTAGGCGGCCACTGCATCCCAATCGATCCGTTCTATCTGACCTGGAAATCGCGCGAGTACGAACTGCCGACACGGTTCATCGAACTTGCCGGCGAGATCAACGCAGCGATGCCGCGCTATGTCGTCGCCAACCTCGCGGAAGCGCTCGACAGGCGCGCGGGCAAGGCGCTCAGCCGCTCGCGTATCCTCATCGTCGGTCTTGCCTACAAGAAGAATGTTCCGGACATCCGCGAAAGCCCCTCCCTGCGCCTGATCGAAATCATCGAGGAACGCGGCGGCACTACCGACTATCATGATCCTTTCGTTGCGACCGTGCCGACCACACGTGAACATATGAGTCTGAAAGGACGCAAATCCATCGCTCTGACCGAGGAGATCGTTCGGTCCTATGACGCCGTGCTCATTGCAACAGACCACGATAATGTCAATTATGCTCACCTCGCACGTTGGTCGCCCTTGATCATCGATACGCGCAACGTCTTTGCGAAGCTCGGACTTTCGGTCGAACACATCGTGAAGTCCTGAACGGACTAAGAAAGCTTGGCCTTCAGATTGCTCGCTGCCATCGCATAGCCGCCCGATGCGCCGTCGATGAAATGAATGTGATCGTGCGCCATCGGGGTCGGCACGAAACACGTGATCAGCGCGGAATCCTGCTTGTGCAGGCCATAGCGCGCGATACCGGCGGCCGAAGCTTGGTCGAGCAGCATTTCGATACGGCGCAGGCGTTCAGGCTCGATATCAATGGTCAGCTTCAGCCCGTCATCGAACTTGCGGAAGTCGGAATTCTGCGCCAGCTCGCGCTTGTATATTTTCGGGTCCCATCCCCCGGCCGTCAGTCCGAACTTGTCGAGCACGTATATCAGGATGATCTGTGCAATGATGGCGAGCTTGCGGGTAAATCGCTTGCCCGGCGGCGCTGCTGCGCGCGCTTCGGCGTCGACGCCCGCCGTCGTAAACTTGACGGTGGGACCTTCCGCGGGCAGCGGGTGCGCGCCGCGTCCCTGGCCAGCGGCAACAGCCAGGACATCCGAGACGAGTTTGCGGAACTGCACGTTGGCACCGGTGGTGCCAGGAACCGCAATGATCGAGACGATTGCCCCGTTGCGCGCTTCAATCGGATTCCACCGGCAGGACAGGCCGGTGAGGTCGGGCCGTGTCCCCGTGGGTGCGCGATCCACCGCATATTTGCCGGCCTTCATTTGCGCTTCTGCCCAACTTGTGCCACCGCCCGCAAACATGGCATAGGAAACGTCGGGGCTCACTGCAAAACGGGCAACACGGACGTCGAGCCCGATCGCCCGTATGTCCGCTATGGGCACAAGGGCGGCGCGAAGATTGAGCCCGAGTTCCTCGGCGACCCAGGACTGAACGGCGGCGAGCGCTTCGCGCGCCTTTTCCGAGAGCGATACAGGAAGCGCTACAAGTGCACCGTCACCGCCAAAAACAAAGGGATAGTCCTTCTTGCCAACTGCATTGAGCAGTGCCGAGATCACGCTTGCCCCGGCGGTATTGACCGCTTTGTAGCGGCCTTCCGCAATGGCCTCGGTCGAACTGACAATATCTGCTGTCGCAAGCACCCAGTCATCGGGTAGCGGCTGGTAGTTCGCCGTATCGACAACGCCTTCGAATTCCACAAAGACGGGGATCCTATCAAAGAAATTTTCGCTCGATTGTGTGGACATTGTTTGCCATTAGCACAATCGCCGGTAGCAGGCGATCCGGTTTAGTCTTCAAGCTGCATGGCGGCAATACAACTGGGTCTTTATTTAATGCACCATAAGAGACAGTGGCGGGATGTGAAATCTTCAACTACCAATTGCACGAAACATGAATTGTTCAATTGCTGCAAAAGTGTGTAGAACCAAAAATAGAGTTGTGCGCGTCTTGTGCACTGCGTCAAGCTAGTGCAACCATCCACACGTGATTGATTCTGAACGTCAAACTACGATTGATTTTCTAGAGTTATTTGGTGATGCCAGCATATTATGCTGAAAATAATGGTTTGCGCTGTACATGCATTTTGATCTGGCCCATTTCCCGGATTTCCAGGAAGGCTTTTCCAGTGGCAGCCTAAAACTAGATACACTGGAAATGCTGAGGGATATTCGCCAGCAATTAGGCTGTCGCTACATCACTCATATCGGCTATTCAGATCTGACGAAGCCGCAGCGCGGCAGCGATCCTGAAATCTCGGTGTTGACGACCTTGCCGGTCCATTGGGTCGTGCGCTATTCGGCTAAGAACTATTATCGCGTCGATCCGCTGGTGCAGGGCATCATGCAGGCGCGCCGGCATTTCGATGCGATCGGCACGATTCGCAATCTTGCGGAAGACAAAAGCTTACCGCTGGAATCAAGGAAGTTCCTGCGTGACAGCCAGTTGCGCGGCCTCGGCAACCTCTTTCTCGTCGTGCCTACATCGAACTCGCACGGTTTTCGCGGCGTTACCGAATTCACCTTCGACGTGCAATCAGCCGAACAGATGGCCTCGATCGGCGCCATCGGCAAGCGACTGGCCGGCGTGTCGGCAAAGCTTCACAACAGCCTCCACAGCAACCGCAATCCCGCGCTGGCGGCATCCGTCGCCAGTCTCCTGACCAAACGGGAAATCGACTGCCTCTACTGGGCGGCGAACGGCAAGACAGATGGGGAAATCGGTGAGATTCTCAATATTGCACGCTGGACGGTCGTCACCTATCTGACCAACGCCAAGAACAAGCTCGGCTGTTCCAACCGAACCTCTACCGTCGCGACGGCACTGGCGCTCGGCGTGATCGAGATGCCTGCGATCAGCAACAAATTCTAGCCGAGGTTCTCGGACGCGGTCAGTTGTGGCAGGCGCGCATTCTCGAAGGCCGCGGCGAGAAGGGCGGTATTGTCGGCCGGGCTCCGGCCCGTCTCCGCGAACCTGACGTGGTGGAGATCAATTTCGGTTGAATCGGCGCCAAGTGTCAGCCGGAAATAGGCGTTAACACCCATGTTCTTGAACTCGAGATCGAGCATTACCTTCGGTGCCGTATTCCAGTCGAGCGTGTACTCGCCGCCTAGACCGAATGTGAGCGTGTCGGGATAGAATGTCAGCTCCGTCGCTGAATTGACGATGTCGGCAATATTGCCAAAGAGCTCGCAGCGGATGAACGCAATGTAGTCCGCAACGTCCACGAGCCGAAGATCATCCACAACCTCCGTCAAATGTCCGGAGATAATGTCGACGCGGGTTGCGGAATACTGCGTTTTCTTCATGCATTGATCCGATAACGGTCTGGGCAATTATTTTCGACGTGCATTAACGAACTGAATGAGCTCGGCAACTGCTTTGTAAAATTCCGGAGCAATTACACTGTTGACCTGGACCTGTTTATACAACGCCCGTGCCAACTGGACATTCTCAAAGATCGGTACCCCATTTGCTTCGGCGATCTCCCGGATCTTCAGCGCAATAATGTCCTGACCCTTGGCCACGACCACCGGCGCTGAATCCTTTGCCGGAACATAGCGCAATGCAACTGAGAAGTGTGTCGGATTTGCGACGATCAGCGTTGCACCCGGGACCGAAGCGATCATACGCTGGCGTGCCCGGTCACGACCCAGCGAGCGGAGCCGGGACTTGACGAGGGGGTCACCCTCCGCCTGCTTGTGCTCGTCCTTAACTTCCTGTCGCGTCATCCGCAGTTCGCTGCGCCAATGGATACGGGTCCATGCCAGATCGAAGGCGGCCAGAACGGTTACAGCGATGGCGACAGACGAAAGCAGGCGAACAATGTGAGTCCGGATAAGTTCCGGCAGGGCATTCGGCTCGGTAATGATGGCATCGACAAAAAAATGGCTGTCTTCAAAGAAGATCATGAAGACGATCACACTGGCTGCTACGAACTTCACCGTCGATTTCAGAAACTCGACCTGTCCGGCAGTGCCAAAAACGCGCGACCAGCCCTTGGCGAGCGATATTCGCGACAATTGCGGCTCGATTCGATCGAAGACGATGCGCGGCGCGTTCTGCAGAACAGACGCAAGGATGCCGGCGCCGGGCACGATGATAAGGACCGGCAGCAGCGCCAACGCCACTGCAGCGCCGACAATTCCGAACAGCTGCCGCGCATCGTCGGCGCTCGTAAGCCGCCAGTCATCCGATTTGTCGAGCAGTTCGGATAGAACCGCGGTCAGTTTCATGCCACCTGGAACCGCGACAAAAACCGTGAGGATGAGAAAGGCAACGATCGATGCAAAGATCGGCACTTCGCGCGAAAAGGGAAGATTTCCCTTTTCGACGGCATCGCTGATCTTCTTTTCAGTCGCTTCCTCGGTTTTGCTGTCTTTATCGGCGTCGTCCGACATGGGCTATCCACGTCTCACGATGCCGGCTCTTCCACGTCGAGCTTGAGGTTGCCGCGCTCCGCGAGACTGATCGCGGTGCGGGCAATAACCCGGCGCGCTTCGGTGACGGCACTTGTGTTGACGTTCGATTGGTTCGAAAGCTCGGTCTCGACCATGCGCCGGCCGCGGGTCGAGAGCGACTGCAGGATGAGTTCCTGCAGATGCGGGTCGCATCCGTGCAGCGCCGTGGTAACGACATCGGTCTGGATCTCGTCGAAGAGCACAAGCCGGGCCCGCTGCGACAGCCGCGCAATATCCTCGAAAGTGAAGAGCTTCGCCTTGATCTTGGCAAGGTCGTCCGCGCCAAGGTCCGAAAGGCCGGCGAGGATTTCCTCGACATCTGACTTGTCGAGCTGATTGATGATGTTGGCGATGGCGCCATGATGACTCTTTTCCGAGCTCGTATTCTCCTTGCCGGTCACCTCCTGCTGCAGGATACCTTCGAGCATGGTCGAGATGGCAGGCGTGACCTTCCGAATGTGCAAGGTCCGCTGAATAATGGCGCTGCGTTCTGCCGCAGCAAACCGGATGAGCAACTTTGCCGCGACGTCCGAGGGCAGGCGTGAAATGACGTAGGCGGAGACCTGCGGATGCTGCGCCATAAGATAGCTTTGGAGCACATCCGCCGGAACGCGCGGAAGCTGGTCCCAGACCGATTCCTGCGTAATGAGTTCGGGGCGCCGATTTTCAATGACCGCGCTCGCATCCTCGGCGGACAGTGTATCGCGCAAGAGCCCCTCGAAGCGCATGCCGGCTTCCGACACCGGCGCGCCGTCGGCGAAAGCATTCTCGAATTCCTTGACCAGTTCCTCAAAGTCGCCGGGCGTAATCGGCTCCAGCTTGCGGGCATGGCCGGCGAGCGACCTGAGGTCATCGGCAGTAAAATGCTTCAAAAGCCGCGATGCGGACGGCCGTCCGATCGCCACCAGCAATGCAGCAACCTTCTCCGGACCGCTGAGGTCATGGATGGCGCTTGCCGCTTCGGATGATTCCTGATCGCTCATTCGGCTCAGGCACCGCTGCCGATGACTTCGGTGAGGCTGACGCCAAAGCGGGACGAATCGTCTTCGAGGACGATGACCTCACCGCGCGCGATGACGCGGCCGTTGACGACGATGTCGACTGGATCGCCGATCTGCTTGTCGAGCGTCACCACGGCGCCGCGGCCGAGCTTCATAAGATTTGCGACTGGCATGGAGGTGCTGCCGAGCACGACCTGAACGTCGACAGGTATACCCATGATGAGATCGATATTGGGTTTTGCGCCCGCCTGTTTGCGAGGCTGCGAGTCATCGCGCTTCAATTCCTCGATCGCTTCGTTGAGCTCGTCTTCGATCGAATTCCTGTCGTGGGGGGCCATGATCTATTTATCCCGATGAAGGTTAGAGGACGACGCTTGCGACATCTGCGCTGCGAACGATGCGGTTGACAAAGACCGGAAGGATTTTTGCCGGAGTTTCGGGCTGCGCCGGGGCTGATGCCGCCTTTGCAGCAGTAAAGGAAGGCTGTACCGAGACCGCCGGGGTGCGGACGCCATCCTGCAGATCCGACTTGGCGCGCTCGACGAGATCGATGGCCCGGGTAATTTCGGAACGGACGCGATCGGAATCGCGCAGGCGCGCTTCGAGACGCACGCTTTCGTCGCGGCAAGTCTCGCGTTCCGCCTGGAGGATCGCCAAGGCCTGTTGCAGGTTGGCGGCTGAACTGGCCACCTGGTGGGCCACGATCCGGCTCATCGCGTTGAGGCGATTTGCCTTGCGCAGGGCCGCCAGGAAAACCACAAGCGAGACGGCGGTCAGCACGATCGAGACGAGATTAACCAGCGGCAAGCTCATCAAGGAGATCCTCTTCTTCATTGATGGGGTCGGTGATCCGGACCGTGAATGCGCTGCCAGCCTTGCCAAGACGGCACTTGTAGAGTGCCTGGTGGCCGCTGCGCAGCCGCACCTGGTCGATCGCATCCTTGGGCAGTTGAAGTATCTGGCCCGGCTTCAGGAGCGCAAGTTGCTCGAGCGTCATCGACCCTTGCTGGAGATAGGCCTCCACATCGATGTGGGCGCGGCTGACTTCGAGCCGCAGCTTCTTTGCCCATGCGGGGTCGGAATGATGGGCGGGTTGCCGCAGCATGCGGGCTATGGCGTCCTGCATGGGCTTGAAGCTCGATCGCGGCAAGAGGATCAGTATTTGCCCCGAGCGACCGGCTGACTTCAACGTGACAGCGCAGCAAATCATGCGGGTTTCAGAAATTGTGTTTGGCGCGAGATGAGCCGGCTCGACCAGATCTCCAACCTGGAACAGCCCCTCGGCACCTGCGGCAAACATATGGTCGAGCGATGCCGTTACATCCGCAAAGACCTGTCGGGCGATGATGAGGTCCACTGATGTGAGCGGACGTGCGGCGCTGCCCGTTCCGGCACTCGTTCCCGAGCCGAAAAGCGCTTCGATCCCACAATCGACAAAGCTGCGGTCCGCAGCGAGGACGACGCGGGAGCCCCATTTCGATACCGGCACCATCCCGACAAGACCGGATTGCGCGAGCGTGTTCGTGATCGCGTCTTTCTCCAGCGTCCTGACGCCAGCGAGCTCAGCGGTAACAGGCACCTCGGTCTGTCCGGCAAACCGCGCACCGAATGACGCCGCGAGCTCCCGGAAGACGGTCTCCAGCGATTTGAGGTCATCAACCGACATCCCGGCGGCGCGAAGAATGCTCTCGGCGAGGACGTCAGGTCGTTTGGTTTCCGCTTCGGCTTCCATGATCACCCTATGCTGCCTGCTGCATCGGCGCCGGGGACAGGGTCTCCTGCTCGACCACATCGATCGACGGACGGTCATAGGCCGAGATTGTCTTGCGTCCGTATTCGAGCGCGATCTGGGGCAGGGCGCCGTTCATGTAGGCAAGCAGCGTCTGCTTCACGATCATGTAAAGGCGGTTCTGCTTCTCGCGCGTCGTCTTGATCTTCGTCGCGATCGGACCGACGACACCGTAGGAAAGGAAAATGCCGGCAAAGGTGCCGACCAACGCGGCGCCGATCAAATGGCCGAGAATTTCCGGCGATTCATTGAGCGCGCCCATCGCCTTGATGACCCCGAGCACGGCGGCGACGATGCCGAGCGCCGGCAGGCCTTCCGATACGGCGACCATGGCGTTGTATGGCTTCAGCTTGTCGCGGGCGATTGTGTGGAGTTCTTCATCCATGAGCGCTTCGATCTCATGTGACCGGGCATTGCCGATGATAATGAGGCGGCAGTAGTCGCAGATGAAGTTCGTCAGGTCGTGATTCTTCAGCACGCTCGGAAACGCCTGAAAGATCGGCGATTCCGTTGGATTGTCGATGTGAACTTCGACTTCGTTGCGCGATTTCGCGCGCAGTTCGCGCATCAATGCGTAGAGCACGCCGAGGACGTCCAGATAATCGCGTTGTTTGGGGATCTTGTTGGTGAACGCTTCCATGCAGGCGCGGCCCGTATCCTTGACCGCCGAAAACGGATTGGCAACGAGGAAGGTGCCGAAGGCGGAGCCGCCGATGATGACGAATTCCCATGGCTGCATAAGAACGGCAACATGTCCGCCCATGGCGATAAATCCGCCAAGCAGGCACCCCATCGTCACAACCAGTCCAATAAGAATACCCAAGTCACTCTCCCGCAGGTTTGCCAGCGAAGCCAAGAGCTAGCAGTTGCGGCTTGTGTGAACCTTGCAGGATTGGAGGGACGGCGCGGACAGCTTCAGGCAAGCTTGGTCTGCGACACATGCGCAAACCCTTCGGGAAAGGCGCATCATGAACACTTTGACGAGCTACACCCTGATCGCTAAGGATTTGCCGCGGTCACTTGCCCGTGTATCTGCAGAACCCGCGGTCAAGCGCGACAGCGAGTACTACCTTAAGAACATCCAGAACGTGAAATCCGTCGACGATTTCATGAAGGACACGCGGCTCTACAATTTTGCATTGAAGTCATTCGGCCTTGGTGACATGGCCTATGCCAAGGCGTTCATCCGCAAGGTGTTGACCGAGGGCATCGACAGCAACGAGGCTTTCGCCAACAAACTCAATGACGGGCGCTACAAGGAGCTTGCGACCGCGTTCAACTTCGTGAAGTACGGCGACAAGGCCACGAGCCAGCCAGGAACGCTGCAGCCGATCGTCGACAAATATGTCCGGCAGACACTCGAGGTGGAGACTGGCCAACAGAATGAGGGGGTTCGTCTGGCGCTCTATTTCGCCCGCAAGGCGCCCGCGATTACCAACGCCTACGAGATTCTTGGCGACAAAGCACTGCTTGAGGTCTTTCAGACCACTTTCTCGATTCCTGCGCAGACATCCGGCATGGACATCGACCGCCAGGCCAAGATGGTCGAGGACAAGCTGAACCTGGCGGACCTCAAGGACCCCGCCAAGCTCGCCAAGCTGATCACGCGCTTCACCGCGATGTATGAGATGAAAAACCCTTCGACCTCGACCAGCATACCGTCGCTGCTCGTCGGCGGTTCCACGCAGATCGGCATCGCCGACAGCATCCTGACAACGCTGCAGTCGTTCAAGCTTGGTGGCCGCTGATGGAAAATTCGATCTATGTCGGCCTGTCTTCGCAAATCTCGCTTGAACGGCGCATGGACGCGCTGGCGCACAATGTCGCGAACATGTCGACGCCAGGCTTTCGCGCCACCGGCATGAAATTCGACGTCATGGTTTCGAAGGCCGCCGAGAATTCGAGCTTCGTCAGCGCCGGCGAGAGCTTCATCAAGACCGAGGCAGGGCCAATCACCCAGACCGGCAATCCGCTCGACGTCGCTGCCAAAGGCAATGTCTGGTTTTCCCTTCAATCCCCCGCCGGACAGGTTTTCACCCGCGACGGGCGCATGCAGATGTCGACGACGGGCGAGCTCCTGTCGGTCAAGGGCTACCCAATTCTCGATGCCGGCGGCCAGCCGCTGACCATTGATCCCAATGGTGGCCCGCCGCAGATTTCGCCTTCCGGAACAGTTACCCAAAACGGCCGCCAGCTTGGCGTGATCGGACTGTTCACGATCGATCCAAATGCGAAGCTCACTTACTTCGACAATTCAGCTGTCATTCCAAGCGTTGCGGCGCAGCCTGCGATCGACAATCCGGATGCTGGTGTCATCCAGGGCGCTATCGAAGGGTCAAACGTCGACGCCATCAGCGAAATGACGCGCCTGATGAATGTCTCCCGCGCCTTTGAACGCGTCGATGCGCTGCTGCGTGGTAGCGAGAATACGTTCAAGGATGCTGTCAGGACCCTGGGGTCCAGCACATGAGCCATTTCCCTGGCGCCCGATAGCTAGCTCATGCACGCACTCGAAGACGCACTTCAGACCATAGCTGAGCGAAAGGGCAATCTCGACGCGCTGGCCCGCCTGATTTCAAAGGCGACAGGCGAACGCGCCGTGGCGACCGGCGGCTACGTCGAGGATGTCTCCCGCTCGGCGATCGGCGTGCGCGGCATTTCCGACAGCACGCAGCTGGGCGACATGGTGATGATCCGGACCACCGAAGGTTTGCGCCCGGCGGAAGTCGTCCGCCTCGAACAGAAGCGCGTGCTGATCAAGCCATTCGATGACCGCATCGTGCCTTCGCTCGGAACGCCGGTGTTTCCGGAGGGACAACTGCGCCTGTCGCCAGCGGCAAGCTGGAAGGGCAGGGTCATCAACGCGCTTGGGGAACCGCTTGACGGCAAGGGGCTGCTCGGAGCGGGGATCGAACCCGTGCCTGTCGATCGCGCAGCGCCGATGGCCATGGGGCGCGGCCGCGTCGAAAAGGGACTGCGCTGCGGGGTCAACGTCGTCGACGTCTTCGTCCCGATGTGCTTCGGGCAGCGCATGGGTATCTTCGCCGGCTCCGGCGTCGGCAAATCGACATTGCTCGCCATGATGACCCGGGCCGCCGACTTCGACACAGTCGTCCTAGCCCTTACCGGCGAACGTGGCCGCGAAGTGCGCGACATGCTCGAAGATACGATGGCGGGCAAGCTCGACAAGACGATTGCGGTTGTCTCGACGGGCGACGAAAGCCCGATGATGCGGCGGCTTGCGCCAAACACCGCGACGGCCATCGCCGAGTATTTCCGCGATCGCGGTGACAATGTTCTGCTTATCGTCGATTCGATCACCCGCTTCGCCCATGCCGCACGCGAGATCGCGATTGCGGCCGGCGAACCCCCGGTTTCGCGCGGTTATCCGCCGAGCGTGTTCAGCCAGTTGCCGCGCCTGCTCGAGCGGGCCGGACCGGGGCTCGATGGCGAAGGCACGATCACAGGCATCTATGCAGTCCTTGTTGACGGCGACGACCATAATGATCCTGTTGCCGATGCAATCCGCGGCACGCTCGATGGGCATATCGTGCTCGACCGGGCCATTGCAGCGCAGGGCCGGTTTCCCGCAGTCGATATCCTGAGTTCGATTTCGCGCCTCGCGCAGCACAACTGGACACCCGAACAGGCAAAGCTTGCGGCCAGCCTGCGCGGTCTGATCGCGCGGTTCGAGGAAACGCGCGACCTGCGCATGATCGGTGCCTACCAGGCAGGCAACGATCCGCATATCGATCAGGCCGTCACACTGGTTCCGCTCATTTACAATGCCATGCAGCAGACTCCGGCATCGCCACTGTCGATCGATCCCTATAGCGATCTCGCCGCCGCGCTGAGACCAAAGGAGCCATCATGAAGCCCAGCGACACGAAGCGTCCGGCGTCAGGCAAGGCAGACGCGATTGACCCGCCGCCAGTGCGCGTCCGTGACAAGCGATTCGACGGCTACCTGAAGGGCGCCGGCATCGTGCTCGCCACGATCTGCGCCGTGCTTCCCTTCGTCATGTATTACGACATTCTCGATGCGCGCCCAAAGCCGGTTGCTTCTGGAATAACGGTGCGCGACCCCCTCAATCGGACCAATCAAAAGGTTGTAAGGGAAACGCACGGCAATCGCGGCTCGGCACAGGCGCAAACCGGCGAAGGCGTGGATGCGATGACCACGGCCACGACGGCGGAACTCACCGGTGACAGGCTCAAGCAGATCGAGGAGGCGAGCAAGCAGCCTTTCCCCGGCAAACCGGTATTCCTGCTGCGCGAGGTTGTAGGCGGCCTGGTGATGATCGAGGACGAAAGCGGCTACTGGTTCGTCGAAAAAGGCTCGCCTTTGCCGGATGGAAGCACGCTTGTCGCCATCGAGCGCGGCGCCGATCCGGGCAGCTTCTCGATCAAGACCTCCGATGGCGACGTCATCACCCGAACCAACTGACTCGAGCCAACGACAGAAGTTCCGAAGCTGGCTCGGGCCGCAAGTCTCACGCAAGTTTGGCAGCGTAGGTTAAGCAAAGATTAAGCGCTTCTGACGTGCGAGGAAGACATGCAGGGAATCCATCTGTTCGAACTGGCATCGCGTCAGGCCGAATGGCTGTCGGTGCGGCAAGCGGCCGTTGCCGGCAACGTTGCCAACGCCAACACGCCCGGCTTCAAGGCGCGGGACGTCGAACCGTTCAAGGACGTGCTGCAGCAGACGCAGTTGACGATGGCTGCGACCAATCCGAAACACCTCGAAATCGACGCGTCCGGAATTGCAGCAACCACCATGCGCAAGGATGCGATTGCCGAGCAGAACCACTCGAAAAACACCGTCAGCCTCGAAAGCGAGATGGTGAAATCCGGTGAGGTCAACCGACAGTTTGCGCTCAACACCAGCATCGTGAAGGCGTTTCACCGAATGATGCTGTCTTCGGTAAAGAGCTAAGCCGATGTCCGATCCGCTACAGGCCGCCCTCAAAGTTGCCGCTTCCGGTCTCAACGCCCAATCGACGCGACTGCGCATCGTTTCGGAAAACCTTGCCAATGCCCAGTCGACGGCCAAGACAGCCGGCGGCGACCCTTACCGCCGCAAGACCGTATCGTTCGCCACCGAACTCGATCGCAGCACCGGCGTCGAAACCGTACGTATTGCCGAGGTCGGCAAGGACACCTCCGAGTTGGTCGAAGAGTACGATCCCAGCCACCCGGCCGCAGATTCGCGCGGCTACGTCAAATATCCGAACGTCAGCATGGTCGTCGAAATGGCGGACATGCGCGAGGCGAACCGTTCCTATGAAGCCAATCTCCAAGTGGTCAAGCAAGCACGCGAACTCATTGCCATGACCGTCGACCTCTTGAGGAATTCCTGATGATCGATCAACTTCTCAGTGTTTCCACCCGCAACGCTCTTTCGAAACTAACCGAGACGGTGAGCCAGGGAACCGGCGGGGCGTCTCAGGTTCAGCCCGCAGCCACCACCGGCGGGCCTTCCTTCGACAACGTTCTCTCGCAGCTCGCCGGATCGGTCAGCGGCAAGCTCGAAAATGCCGAGGCGATGTCAATGAAGAGCATGACCGGCGACGTGCCGACGCGTGATGTAGTCAACGCCGTCATGGATGCCGAGCAGTCGCTCCAGACGGCGATCGCCATCCGCGACAAGATCGTCCAGGCCTATCTCGAAATCAGCCGCATGCCGATCTAGGCACATCAACGGAACTTGGCCGACATGGCCGGAAGGGCATTAGAAATTCCATGAAAGCGCTCACGATCGCTGCGACCGGCATGAATGCCCAACAGCTGAACCTGGAAGTGATTGCCAACAACATCGCCAATATCAACACGACCGGTTACAAACGCGCCAAGGCAGAGTTCTCGGACCTGCTCTATCAAGCCGAACGCAGCGCGGGCGTGCCGAATGCCTCGAACCAGAGTGTCGTTCCGGAAGGCGCCATGGTCGGCCTCGGCGTGCAGACATCCGCTGTCCGCAACCTGCATATCCAGGGCGCGCTCAATCAGACCGGCAATCCCTTCGACGTCGCCATGGTCGGGCGCGGCTGGTTCCAAATCCAGAACGCCGCCGGCGAAACGCTCTACAGCCGCGCCGGCGCCTTCAACACGAATGATACGGGACAGCTCGTGACACTCGACGGAAACCTCGTCGAACCGAATATCGTCGTCCCGACCGATGCGGTCGAGGTGAAGATCACGGATACCGGGCAGGTCTTTGCCAAGATGGCCGACCAGACGCAGCTCGTGAACCTCGGCCAGCTGCAGATCGCCAATTTCGCCAACGAAGCCGGCCTCGAACCGCTCGGGGACAATCTCTTCCGCCAGACCGATGCTTCCGGCGACGCCGTGGTTGGCGTTCCGGGCGATCCCGGCTTCGGTACGCTCAAGCAGGGTTATCTCGAGAGCTCGAATGTCGATCCGGTCAAGGAGATCACGGATCTCATTACCGCACAGCGCGCCTACGAGATGAATTCGAAGGTTATTCAGGCCGCCGATGAAATGGCATCGGTCGTCTCGAAGAATCTTGGCGGCTGAGGATAATCATGACGGCAGCAGGACGCACATTCGCAAACATCGCAGGCGGCATCGCACTCGCGCTATGGGCCATGGTCCATGCCACCGGCGCCATGGCCGAGCGTATCGCGTTCATCGTGCCGTCGCAGATCATCTATCCCGGACAGACCATCGGCAATGAGGGTCTGTCCGAAAAGATCTTCACCATCAAGGCCAGCGCTGCCGGCAATTACGTGCTCCACGTCAATCAGCTCGTCGGCAAGGTTGCACGACGGACGCTGCTGCCGGGGCAGCCTATCCTGGTGACCGCCGTCAACGAGCCCGACCTTATCCAGCGCGGCGTTGCAGTCCCGCTGGTCTACAACACCGGGTCCCTCGTCATCAGCGCAAAGGGCGTGGCGATGGAGCCGGGCCATGCGGGCGATTTCGTCAAGGTCCGCAATGTCGACAGCGGCATCATCGTGACCGGCACGGTCCTCGCCGACGGCTCGATTCAGGTCGGGATGCAATAATGCGGTTTCTCGCCTTTTTCCTTGCCTTCATTCTTACCGGGACGATTGCGGCCAATGCCGGCGAGTCCAACGAAAAAGGCTATAAAACCCCTGCCGAAGCCAACGCTGCCTGGCGCCGCGCCGAGAACGAAGCCGAGCGCTGGGGCAGTGCCGCGTCGCCGCTGGGCGAGGGCGGTGCGATCGCACGCCTCAAGGACATCGCCAATATCCAGGGCGTCCGCGAGAACCAGCTTGTCGGCTATGGTCTTGTCATCGGCCTCAATGGTACTGGCGACAGCCTGCGCAATGCGCCGTTCACCGAACAGTCGATGCGCGCCATGCTCGACAACCTTGGCATCAGTCCGCCTCCCGGAGCCTCGCGCGTCAAGAATATCGCGGCCGTCATCGTCACAGCAAACCTCCCGCCCTTCGCCGGGCGCGGTTCGCGTATCGACGTCACGGTGTCGTCGCTCGGCGATGCCACTTCGCTCGCCGGGGGCACACTGGTCATGACGGCCCTTGCCGCCGCGGACGGGCAGAACTATGCCGTTGCGCAAGGCAATCTCGTCGTTTCCGGCTTTTCCGCATCGGGCGATGCGGCGAGCCTGACACAGGGCGTTCCGACCAGCAGCCGCATTCCAAACGGCGCCCTTGTTGAAAAGGAAGTCACCGGCAATTTCGGCCAGGACGAATTGGTGGTTGAGCTGCGTGAGGCAGACTTTACGACCGCCGTCCGCATCACCGACACGATCAATGCCTTCGCCAAGCGCCGCTACAAACAGTCGGTCGCCAAGGAGCGGGATTCGAAATCGATCCGCCTGCGCAAGCCGAAAGACATCTCGGCCACCCGCTTCGTCGCCGAAATCGAAGGTCTCCCCGTACCGACGGACGAGGTTGCACGCGTAGTCGTCGACGAGCGCACCGGCACCGTCGTGATCGGCGAAAAGGTGCGCATCTCGCGTGTCGCCATCAGCCACGGCAGCCTTTCGGTGCGCGTTACGGAAACGCCGATGGTCGTCCAGCCTGAGCCCTTCAGCGATGGCGTGACCGCCGTCGAGCCCAATACCGATATCCAGGCAACGCAAACGTCCAATATCGGCGTTCTCGGTGGAACTGATCTCGAAAGTCTCGTCAAGGGGTTGAACCAGATCGGCGTGAAGCCTCAGGGCATCATCGCCATCCTGCAGGGTATCAAGACGGCGGGCGCCCTGCATGCGGAACTGGTGGTGCAATGAGTTACGCCTGGACGGCTTCGGGTAGAGCCTATCGAGCCCTCTTCGGGATGATTCTAGGCGCGGCATTGAGCTTTGCCGGGGTGGCAGGCGCGCAGGATGCAGGGCACGAGGATGCCACGCAGGAGATCGACCGCTATTGTACCAACATCAACGACAAGGCCGCCGATGCGCGCTACGCCATGCAAACGCGCGAACTTCAGCAACTGCGCGCCGATGTCGATAGCCGCATCCAGGAACTCGAAGCCAAGCGTCAGGAATATGAAGTTTGGCTGAAGCGCCGCGATGAATTCGTCGACAAGGCCGAAGATTCGCTCGTCGGCATCATTTCAAAGATGCGCCCAGATGCCGCCGCTGCGCAAATGGCGCTGCTCGGCGATGAAGCGGCAGCGGCGCTGTTGCTCAAGCTCAATCCGCGCGTATCGAGCGTCATACTCAACGAGATGCCGCCCGATAAGGCCTCCAAGCTCGCGCGTGTCATTGTCGGATCGCGCGTCGTTTCACAAAAAGAAAGAACCGCCCAATGAAAAAAGCGGCCTCCTTCATCTTGGTCGCCAGCCTTATGGGCCTTGCCGGCTGCGCCAATAATTTCCGCGATCTCAACCGGGCGCCAGCCATGTCGCCGGTGGGAGCAGGCGTCGGCCAGACTTTCAGCGTCACCGATCCCGCCTATTATCCGACGCAGCCGAAGCCGCAGCAATATTCGCTCTGGCAAGACCGCCAGGCGGGATTCTTCCGCGATCCGCGCGCGGCCAATCCCGGCGACGTGCTCACGGTCATCATCAGGCTCGACGAGGAAGCGAAGTTCGACAACAAGTCGAATCGTTCGCGCGCCTCCTCGCAAGTCTACGGCGCAACGGCCGATATCAGCGGCAGCGGGATTTCGGGCGGCGACATCAGCGGCAATCTCGACCTGAACTCGGATACGAAATCGAAGGGCGAGGGCAAGATCGAGCGTTCTGAAAAGATCGACCTGCGCGTCGCCGCGATCGTCACCAACATCCTGCCGAACGGCAATATGGTGATCCAGGGATCGCAGGAAGTCCGCGTGAACTACGAGTTGCGTATCCTCAACGTCGCCGGCGTCGTGCGGCCGCGAGACATCTCGGGTTCCAATACGATCTCCTATGACAAGATTGCGGAGGCGCGCATCTCCTACGGAGGCCGCGGACGGCAAAGCGAAGTGCAGCAGCCGCCATGGGGACAGCAGGTCCTTGACACCGTTGCACCATTCTAAAGGTCGAAACCGATGAGCGCCGTCGCCGAAGAAACCACACCACCACCAAAGGGTCCATCATTGGTAGCCCTGATCGGCGTTGTCGTCATCCTGACCCTCATAGCTGCCGGCGGCGGATGGTTCCTTGGCGGCAAGCTTGGACTCGCGAAAAACGAGGCGGCGGAGACGGCTACCGAAACCAATCGCAGGCCTGCAGCTGAGGACATGCCGCTTGGAACGGTCGTGCCACTGAAGCCTATCCTCACCAATGTGAGAATTCCGCAGAATGTCTGGTTGCGGCTTGAAGCCGGCATTGTGGCGCGGCCGGGCGAGAAAATTCCGGACGAGCTTGCCGCGACGATCACCGGCGATTTCATGGCATTTCTGCGCACGGTCAACCTTATGCAGCTTCGTGGCCCGGCCGGGCTCGAATATCTGCGAACGGACCTCGAAGAGCGAGCGAAAATGCGCTCTGAGGGCAAGATCGAAAAAGTCTATATCTGGGCGCTGGTGATGGAATGAAAATACGTCTGCTGACGCCTCTGCTGGTCCTCGCACTCGGCGGGACCGCCATGGCCCAAACGCCATCGATCCTCGAAGGGCTCCTGCCGCCCGGCAGCGCCTCGACAAGTGGCCAGATCATCCAGATGCTGGCGGTGCTCACGGTCTTGTCGATCGCGCCTGGCCTCCTGATCATGGTGACCAGCTTTACCCGCTTTGCCATTGCATTTTCCCTGCTTCGTGCGGGGCTTGGTCTGCAGACCACACCGGCAAACCTGGTGATGATCAGCCTCGCGCTGTTCATGACCTTTTACGTCATGGCTCCCGTGTTCGATCGCGCGTGGCAGAATGGTGTCCAGCCGCTCGTCAACAACCAGATCACCCGGGACGTCGCGATGAATGAAATCACGACGCCTTTTCGTGAATTCATGCTGCGGCAGGTACGCGATAAGGATCTCCGCCTGTTCGAAGACCTTGCCGACGAATCCTTTCGCACCAAGGCCGACGGCGTCGTCGATTTGCGCATTCTCATCCCGGCATTCATGATTTCCGAATTGCGTCGCGGCTTCGAAATTGGCTTTCTCATCGTTTTGCCATTCCTTGTCATCGACCTCATCGTCGCAACTTTGACCATGTCGATGGGCATGATGATGCTGCCGCCAACGGTACTTTCCCTGCCGTTCAAGATCCTGTTTTTCGTGCTGATCGACGGATGGAACATCCTCGTCGGGAGCCTGATCCGCTCCTATACGTGAAACGTCCGTTAGCCGGTGAAAATTCCATTCGCCGGCGGAATTTTCATATTAGATAAAATCCGTAGGACCTTGTTATTAAAACGGTAATACATTAGACGTACTGATCACAATATGGCGGGTTGCCTTCAGGGCAATAGGCATCAGGCCGCTCCGTCACACCGGTGAAAACCCGGTATGTCCCCTTTTTTGTATCTCATCAGGGACCTACTTCCATGACCAGCATTCTTACCAATGCGTCGGCAATGACGGCGCTGCAGACGCTTAACACAACGAACAAGAACCTTGCTACTACGCAGGACCGTATCGCTACGGGCCAGCGCGTCGCCCAGGCTTCCGACAATGCCGCCTATTGGTCGATCGCGACCGGCATGCGCACCCAGAACACGGCTCTGTCCGCAGTCAAGGACGGCCTCGGTCTCGGTGCCTCGATCGTCGACACGGCTTACACGTCCCTCAACAGCGCCATCGACCTCGCTCAGAAGATCCAGGCAAAGTATGTTGCCAAGGAAACCCCGGGCACCGACGGCACCGTTATTGACGCCGACATTGCCCAGTTCAAGGCTCAGATCGTCGAAATGGCCAAGGGCGCAACCTTCCAGGGCGTCAATCTGCTTGCTACCGGTGGCACCGCACAGAGCATCGTGACGGGATATACATCCGGTACCGGCGTCACCACCATGTCCGTTGCCGCTTTCGACCTCGAAGCTGCCTTGACGTCTGCAACGACCTCGTCGGCTGTTGAAACTGCAATCGGCACGATGAAGGACGCAGCTGCCGCTTTGGGTTCTGCCAAGACCCGCATCGACACGCAGCAGGCTTTCACTGACAACCTGATGGACGCCATCGATCGCGGCGTCGGCCAGCTCGTCGATGCCGACATGAACAAGGAATCGGCTCGTCTGTCGGCTCTCCAGGTTCAGCAGCAGCTCGGCGTACAGGCTCTCTCGATTGCAAACTCGAGCAACCAGAGCATCCTGTCGCTCTTCCGCGGCTAATCGGATAAATAATATCGTTACAAGAAATTTGCCCCGGACTTCAAATCCGGGGCTTTTTCGTTTTGCTAACCTCAGTGATATTTTTCGCGTTCACGGCCAAGGATCGCTCGGGCATTGAGACCCGCAATCGGCTGCGCCAGATCCCTCGGTATATCCCCCGACAGCTGCAGATCGAGATAGCGCGCGCAGCAGACGCGAAGGAACGACGTGAAGTTGCCGAGATCATGACCGGCGTCAATCGACTCATGATGCAGCCGCGTAATGAGTTGCACGACGTTCATTCCGTCACGCCGTGCGATTTCCTCCAGTTTAGACCAGAAGAAATTCTCGAGCCGCACGCTGGTGACCATACCGTCGATTCGCAGCGAGCGCGTCGTGCTTTCCCATAGACGCGCATCCGCCTTGATGAACAATTCACACATGCTGCCTCCAAACCCGCAAACACCCATTGAGCTTAGCAGCGCTTACGCGTTGAGCACAGCCATGAACTGCTGCAACCAGGCAGGGTGGGCCGGCCAAGCTGGGGCGGTTACGAGCTTGCCATCGGTAACGGCATCGTTGATGGCGATCTCCGCAAACTTTGCGCCGGCGAGTTCGACTTCGGGGCGGCATGCGGGATAGGCCGAGCATTTGCGCCCCTCGATTACCCCTGCTGCGGCAAGAAGCTGGGCGCCATGGCAGATCGCGGCAACCGGCTTGTCGGCGTCGAAGAAGTGGCGGACGGCCTTGATCACGTTCGGATCGAGCCGAAGATATTCCGGCGCCCGTCCGCCGGGAATGACAAGCGCATCGTAATCCTCGGGACGGATCTCGGCGAACGTTGCGTTGAGTGCGAAGTTGTGGCCGCGTTTTTCGGAGTAGGTCTGGTCGCCTTCGAAATCGTGAATGGCCGTTGCGACCGTGTCGCCGGCCTTTTTCCCCGGACAGACCGCATGCACAGTGTGGCCGCAGGCAAGCAGTGTCTGAAACGGCACCATCGTCTCGTAATCTTCTGTATAGTCACCGGTAATCATAAGGATCTTGGCGCTTGGCATGTTTTTCCTCCCAAGGTTTCAACGAAGGAAAGCCTAGCAAATGCAGATCGCCTATCGGTACTAGCCGGATACTACGGGAGAATTTTCATCGGTACATGGTCTCGCGCGGCTCTAACTTCGCGCAAGCTTCGACCTCTATGGTTCCGTTACGGGATCGTGGTGGGAATCGATGGAAAAGAATATCAGGCACACATTCGAGCAGCTGTTTGCAGCGCTGAAGAAGCTCGGGGCGCGGCGGCTCATTGCCCTTGGCATCGTTGGTGTGACGCTGTTCAGCGTAATTCTCGTGTCGAGTTTCTACCTCAATCGTCCCCAGTACGAGACGCTTTATGTCGGCCTCAGCCGCGATGATGTGAACCGAATGGGCATGGCGCTCGGCGAAGCCGGCATCCCCTTCGACGTGAAATCCGACGGCACCTCGATTCTCGTTCCCTTCGGCAAGGCCGACCAGGCCCGCATGTACCTGGCGGAAAAGGGTCTGCCCACCAGCAACAATGCCGGCTATGAACTCTTCGACAATATGGGCTCGCTGGGTCTTACGTCGTTCATGCAGGAAATTACGCGCGTACGGGCGCTTGAAGGCGAGATTTCCCGCACGATCCAGGCTATCCGCGGCATCAAGGCGGCGCGGGTTCATATCGTTCTTCCAGAGAAAGGAAGTTTCCGCCGCGGTGATCAGGCGCCATCCGCCTCGGTCGTCATCCGTACCGAGGGCGACTTTGCGATCGAATCTGCCCAATCGATCCGCCAGCTTGTGGCCGCCGCGGTGCCGCAACTGACCGCCGCCGAAGTGACCATACTTGATACCAATGGCCGCCTCCTTGCTTCCAAGGACGATGGAACGAGCGCCGGTGCGGTCATGTCGGCGACCCTTGAACAGAATGTCTCCGCCTCCGTCGATGAAAACATTCGCAAGGCGCTTGCCCCCTATCTCGGCGTCGGACACTTCCAGACGAGCGTTCAGGTGGCGCTCGATACAGACAAGCGACAGACCAATGAGACGGTATTCGATCCGGAGTCCCGGGTTGAGCGCTCGGTTCGGGTCGTCCGTGAGAGCGGCGATTCGCAGAACTCGACCAGCGATAATGCGACCGGTGTCGAACAGAACATCCCGCAAGAACAGATCGCCAGCAAGAACGGAGACAGTTCGTCGGAGAAGACCGACAAGCGCGAGGAATTGACGAATTACGAGCTGAACTCGAAAACCGTATCGACCACCAGCGACAGCTACCAGATCAAGCGGCTGTCGATCGCCGTCGTCATCGATCAGGCGCGCCTTCTGCAAACGGCTGGTGCGACGCCGCCGCCGGCCAATTTCGTCGACCAGCAGATCGCCAAGATCACCGAGCTTGTAGCGACGGCGGCGGGCCTCGATCAGAAGCGCGGCGACGTCATCAACGTCACCGCCGTCAATTTCATGGAAACGACCGACGAGCAACTGCAGCCGACCTCGACGCCTATATCGGAAATGGTCTTCCGCCAGGCCGGCAGCTTCGTCAACGCGGCTGCGCTCATCGCCGCCGTTGCGCTCATTCTATGGCTTGGCGTCCGGCCCTTGATGCGCGAAATGGGCAAGGCGGCGGAGGTCCCGCAAATTGCCGGCGTGTCAGAGCTTGCTGTCCCGAATGTTGCAATGGCAGCAAATCTTCCTGCCGTCGCGCCCGCTCGCTCCGAGCAAAGCATGCCCTACGACGATCTGAGCGAACTCAGGCGCCGCATGCGCGTTCCTGCCCAGAATCGTCTCGAACAGATGATCGACATGGACGAGGAACGGGTCGCGGCGATCCTGAAGCAATGGGTCCACGAGGCCGCCTGAGATGAGCGCACGATCCCTCGCCAGCGTTCTTACCGATTTTACCCCGAAACGGGTGCCGCCAGATCGCGTGACGGTTTTCACCAGCGTTCGCGAGCGAGCAGCTACGCTTGACGAGGTCATCGAGCCGGCCGAGGAAATCGTCGACATCATCGACTACGAACTCAAGGTGAAGGAAGCCTTCGCAGCGGGGCGGGAGTCAGGTCAGGCGGAAGCGGCGGTACTTTTCGAAGCCGAGAAAGTCCGGCTGGAGCGCGAGTTCCAGGAACAACTCGCCGCTGCGGATGCCGCCTTTCTTGCCGATACGGGCGCGCGCCTTGCCGCGCAACTTGCCGATGGCTTGTCAGGTATTGCTGCAGATCTTTCCGGTTCCCTTGCAGCTGCGCTCACTCCTCTCGTCGAGGCGAGCCTGCGTGAACGGGCGATAAGTGGTTTTGTCGGTGAACTCGAGCGCCTTACAAAAGGGCTCGAAGGCATTCTTATCGACGTAACCGGGCCTCGCTACCTGCTTGACGCGCTGCGAACTCGACCGGAGATCGATGCGATCCGATTTACGTTCCGCGAGGCAAACCAATCCGAGCTAACGATGAAACTCGATGATGTCGTGATCGAAACACGCCTCGGCCACCTGATCGACGCGTTGAAGGACCAAACCCGATGAACATCGACCCTGAAACGCATCGCGAAATCGTCATCGTCCGGCGCGGTCGCGGCGACGGTGAGGAAGGCCACCATGGCGGCGTCTGGAAGATCGCCTATGCCGACTTCATGACGGCGATGATGGCGTTCTTCCTCGTCATGTGGCTGATCAATGCCGCCAATGAGGAGACGAAGGCCGCCGTTGCCAGCTACTTCAATCCTGTAAAGCTGATGGACCGGCAGGCGCAGCCGAAGGGCATAGAGGAGATCGATAACGAGGAGGGCAAGGTTCGCTTCGAGCGGCCCGAATCCGTCGATCCCATTACCAAGAGCGCCCGCAACGAAAAACAGGTCGAGCCCGTCCCCGAACGGGAGGAGCGGCAGATTTTCAAGGACCCCTATGCGGTTCTCGCCGAGATCGCCACCGACTCCGGCGTTCTCCAGAACCGCTCAGCCAAGGGCGAAGGCGGCTCCAGCCAGGCCGGCCCTTCGACGGGTGCCAAGGGTGGCGATGCCTACCGCGATCCGTTCAATCCGAATTACTGGTCGACCCATGTCGAGGACGACATTTTTCCGCTGACCGATAGCCCCGCCGTCCCGCCGCCTTCACAGGAGCAAGCGATATCGGCGTCGAATGCCAAGGCCGATGCCGATGCCCAGCAGGCGGCGCTCGAGAAACGCATCGCCGCGGGCGAGGCTAGATCGGCGCCCGATCAGCCGGAGGCCAAGCCTCCCATCACCGCCGAAACACCGGCTGCTCCTTCAAAGGATGAAAAAGCACCGGATGCCGCACAGGTTGAATCGGCGCGGGAGCTTGCCACCGAAATCGCCAAGAAAACCGGTGCAGCCAGCGATGCCAAGGCGCCAGACATCACCGTGGTCGCCAGGAATGACGGCTTGCTTATCCAGCTGACCGACAAGGTCGATTACGGCATGTTCGCCATCGGATCGGCCAAGCCCGACAAACGCGTCATCCAGGTGATCGACGAAATCGCCAAGATTATCGGCAAACGCGACGGCGAGGTCGTCATCAGCGGACATACGGACAGCCGGCCATTCAAGAGCGATACCTACGACAACTGGCGGCTCTCATCCGCCCGGGCGCAGATGGCCTATTACATGCTGACCCGCAAGGGCCTCAACGCCAAGCGCGTTCTACGCGTCGAGGGTTACGCTGACCGCGATCCGAAGATCGCGTCCGACCCCTATGCGGCCCAGAACCGGCGTATCGACATCTTCCTGAAGACGGGGTCCAGATGAGGGCAGGGCGCGCGATCCATTGGCTGGTCTTCGGCTTTTTCAGCTTGCCGCTTGCCGGCGCGGCCGCGCAGGTCAATCTGCCGACGCCCGAACCCTATCTCCTCGTGCGCTCCATGCGGATGTTGCAGGATCAGGTCGCGTCCGGCAAGCCGGAAGCCTTGCCGATGCTCAATCGGGTGCTCGGCCATATCGCCGAACAGCTGCGGGCGGCAAAGCCCGAAGTCTGGCAGAAGCCGGCAAATGCCTATGCGATCTTCGTTTACCTCTTGAACGGCGGTAACCCGGAGGTGGTGCGCGCGATCCTGGCATCGGCGAAGCTTGACCAGGTCGACCCCAAGCTGGTCGCCGGCTCACTGGCCTATGCTGACGGCGACACGCTGCACTTCGTCGAGAACTTCCAGGAAATTCCGCCAAATGTTCCAAGCGAACTCGTCGCTTCGATCTATCTCGTGACCGCCACCCAGCTTGCCGCCATCGATGCTGGAACAGCGCTGAAGCGTCTGGATTATATCCGGCTCAATGCGCCGGGCACGCTCCTTGAGGAAGCGGCGCTGCGCCGCGGACTGACGATCGCCGCTCGCCTCGGCGACAAGGACAAGGTCAGGCTTCTCGCCCGCAACTACCTGCAGCGTTTTTCCTATTCGCCCTATTCGGAAGATTTCTTCCGCCAGCTCGTCGACGCGTTGATGGAGTTGAAAGATCGCGTCAGCAACGACGAAATCGAAGAGATCGCAGCACTGGCCTGGCCGCGCGCGCGGCTGCCCCTCTACCTGCGGATAGCGCGGGGAGCACTGGTCGCAGGCGATCTTGCACGCGCTCGTTTTGTTTCGGAGCGAGCCGATAAATTGGCGGCCGAACTTAAGACCGACGATACACAGGCCAAGCTCTATCTTGCAGTCAGCAATGTCGGCTCCGACAAGACCGGCGATGCGAAGTTCATGCTGTCGAAGCTGCCGCGCGACCGCCTGCACGAACGCGATGCCAAGCTTCTGGACGCAGCGCTTGCCATGTCGAGCCGGATCCTGGCGCAACCGATTCCCGAATTGGCGGCACCGCCAAAGTCGGCAGCCCGCAGCGCGCCGGTACAGGCCAGTGTGCAGTCCAGCGCGCCAACGGCGGCCAGCGCAGCGCCGACCACGGATGAGCCAGATCCACTCGTACTCGAGACCCGAAAGAAGCTAGACGCTATCGACGCGCTCCTCGGAAGGACAGGTAAATGACCATTGGAGCCGACATGCCGTTGAAATCGCTGATCGGAGCCCGCATCAAGGACAGCAGCAACGGCGAATCCCCCGTCGATCTGATGTTGCCGGCGGACGGCAAGGCGGCTCTCGACTTCGAGACCATGGTTAAGACGACGGCGCCGAAACTTCATCGCGGGAAGAGCGAGGTGAAGGACGGCGTGCTCGATACGCCGGACAAAGACGCCGAAGCCAAAAACGACGACGCGACTGGCCCCGCCGCCGGGCAGGGGGTGTTCGGCCAGACCATGTTGGCTCTTGAAAAATTGCTCCAGAATCAGCAGCAGGCGCAAGACCATTCCCTCGCTACAGCCGACCCGCACTTTGCGGCCAGCAGCGTCGACGACGCAGCAGCGCTGATTAACGATACGACTCCGGTGAAACCCGTCGGCGACGCGTCCTCCGAAACCGCATTGCCTGACAAAGCGTCTGAGACAAGCGCGGTAGCATCGCCGATGAAGACCGAGGCCGCGCAGCTCCGCAACGGAGAGGCTACGCCTGCGGCCACACCGCCTTCCGCGCGTCCGCAAGCGAGCGAAACGAACGCGCAGCCGCCTTCGACGGAACGAAGCGTTCCCCGCCTGGCGGAGCCTTCTCCTGCGCCATCGACAAACGCTGCGATGGCGAACGCGAGCGCTGGAGGCCAATCTGATCTCAGGACCGCAACGCCGTTAACGCCGGCCGCTGCCGCGCCGGTTGCCGGGCGTCCCGGTATCAGCGATGTCCAGGTCATTTCCGATCGCAGCACCAGCGCCACGCGGACGCTCGTGATCCAGCTTCAACCCATAGAACTCGGCACTGTGACAGCACGGCTGCGGCTGACGTCCGAAGGCATGCACATTCAGCTGAACGCCGAGAACAATGTGGCGGCCGAACATCTCGCCCGTGATCATGAGGCCCTCGGCAAGGCTCTGAAACTGGCAGGTGTTGGCGACGACACCTCGTCGATTACGATCGCCGTAATCGACCGGTCGAGCCCGACTTCGAATGCTCAGGGTGGCCATCTCAATTCCGGCGGGCAGGACGCACAAGCGGATGCGCGGGCCTATGGGCAGGGACAGGCGGCATCCGGAGGTGCCAAGCAGGGCGGATCGACTGGCCAGCAATATCCGGGAGACACGAGAGCAGATGAGCGCGAGGAAAAAGCAGGTAAGCTTGGTATTGAAAGCCACGTTTCACGCGGTCTGGTTGTCTAGCCTTCTTGCCATCGCGAACCCCGCATCATCCGAAAACCTCTGCGAGCGCGAAATGCACCGGGCGTCGGGGAAGTATGGCATTCCGCTCGGCATTCTCTATGCCGTCGGCCTCACCGAGACCGGGCATAAGGAGTCGCTCCAGCCTTACGCCATGAATATCGACGGCACGCCATACTTCATGCCGTCTGCCGCCGCCGCAGCGGCCAAATTCGCCCAAGCACAGATGCAGGGCGCCAAACTCATCGACCTCGGCTGCATGCAGATCAACCAGCATTATCATGCGGACGCATTTCCCTCCGTCGCCGCAATGCTCGATCCAAAGGCCAATGTCGACTACGCAGCGCGGTTTCTAAAGGGGCTCCGTTCGCGCGAGGGAAGCTGGACCATGGCGGTCGCCCGCTATCACGCCGGGCCCAACAATGATCCCGCCCAGCAATATTATGTCTGCCGCGTTATCGAAAACATGGTGGCCACTGGTTTCGGTAGCTGGACCGCGAAAGCACGCCAATTCTGCGGCAAGAATCAACCATGACCCGTAACACTTGGTAAGAAAACGTGAATTCCCTTCAAGGGATTCTTGCGAAGCTTGTTCCGACCCAAAAACGAATCAGAAAACAGGACACAGTCAAGGAAAAATCGTACGCTCGAAGCGGCCAGTCCTTCCCAATAAATTGGGGTCTATTTCTTGGGAATTGTCCACGAGTCACCACCACCGCTAGTTGTGTGTTGCTTGGGGCAACTTATTGATTCGAAAGGTGGGGTTGTGATCGTAGTCGTCGACGAGCGAAGTTTGGTGACGAGTGGGTATTCTGCGTGGTTCGCCCGCGAGGGCATTACGACAACCGGCTTTGCTCCTGACGATTTTGGCGACTGGGTCGCCACTGTTCAGGAGAACGACATTATGGCCGTCGAAGCATTTCTGCTAGGGGAATGCGCCGATCGGAACAAGTTTCCACACAAAATTCGTGAACGCTGTGCGGCACCGGTTATCGCCGTCAACGAGACACAGTCTCTCGAGCATACACTGGAGCTTTTTCAGGCAGGTGTCGACGACGTCGTCCGCAAGCCGATGCACGTGCGGGAAATCCTGGCGCGCATCAACGCGATCCGCCGCCGTTACGGCAACGGTGATGCCGGCACGCAGATCGGTCCAATCCGGGTCTTTTCGGACGGGCGCGATCCGCAGGTCAATGGCATCGATTTCTCCTTGCCGCGACGCGAGCGCCGTATCCTTGAATACCTGATCGCCAACCGTGGCCGCCGGCTCAACAAGGCGCAGATATTCAGCGCCATCTACGGCATTTTCGACAGCGATGTCGAAGAGAGCGTGGTCGAGAGCCATATCAGCAAATTGCGCAAGAAATTGCGCGAGCAGCTCGGCTACGACCCGATCGATTCGAAACGCTTCCTCGGATACAGCATCAATCTCGACTAGGCGCTGTATTCGCCAGTGGCGGAAGCGCCGAACCCCTTAATCCCAAAGGACTACAAGGCGTCAGCTTCGCGCAAGAATCGCAGGATAACGATCTTGTACGCAAGGTGTGACGCAAGGAGACGGATATGAGCCTCTATGGAATGATGCGAACCGGCATTTCGGGCATGAACGGCCAGGCCAACCGCCTGTCGGCCGTATCGGACAACATCGCCAATTCCAGTACGACCGGCTACAAGCGGGCAAGCACCGAGTTTTCCTCGCTCGTGCTGCCAAGCTCGGGCGGCGAGTATAATTCGGGTGGCATCGAAACCACGGTCCGCCACCACATTTCCGAAGATGGGTCCCTGCGTTACACGACCTCTTCGACCGACCTCGCCCTACAGGGGAAGGGTTTTCTCATCGTCAGCAATTCGAGCGGCACGCCGTACCTAACGCGTGCAGGTTCATTCGTCCCGGACCCGCAAGGCAACCTGGTGAATACGGCGGGCTATTACCTGATGGGCTATCCAATCACCAACGGCAACGTAAATCCTGTCGCCAACGGCTACCAGGGTCTCGAAAAAATCAGCATTGCCCAGAACGACCTCATCGCGGATCCCAGTCGGACCGGTATCTTCACCGCCAATCTTCCGGCAGGCGCGGACATCGTGGCAGCAGCTGACCGTCCGCCGGCGAACGCCACCGCCTCGGCCAAGTACACGGCGAAAACGTCGATCCAGACATTCGATAATCTCGGCAATGTCGTGGTCGTCGACCTCTATTTCACCAAGACCGCAGATAATGCCTGGGAAGTCGCGGCCTATGACCATGCCAATGCGGCGGCCTCGGGCGGCTTCCCCTATACGCCGGCAACGCCGCTGACGACCGAGAACTATACGTTCGACGCGGTGACCGGAAAGCTGAACTCCACCGACCAGTCCATCTCGATCAATGTCCCAAATGGCCAGGCGCTCGAGATCGATTTCTCCGCGACGAAACAGCTTGCAGGCGATTATACGCCTATCCAGGTCAAGGTTGACGGCAACTCTCCGAGCCCGATCGACAATGTCGACATCGGTGCTGATGGCACCGTTATGGCGATCTACAAGAACGGCGCCAAGCGGGCGATCTACAAGATCGCGCTCGCCGACGTCCCAAGTCCCGACAACCTGCTCGTCATGTCCGGCAACGTGTTCTCGCCGAGTGCTGACTCCGGCGACATCCAGGTTGGATTCCCCGGCACGGGAAGCTTCGGCAATCTGAATTCGGGTGCGCTCGAACAGTCGACGGCCGATATCGCGCAGGATCTGACCGACATGATCGAGGCCCAGCGCAACTATACGGCGAATTCCAAAGTCTTCCAGACGGGTGCGGACCTGATGGACGTGCTGGTCAATCTAAAAAGGTAGTTGAACAACTCATGGCGATTGGACAAAGGGTATGTCACTAACTTCGGCGCTCAACACCGCTCAAGGTGCGATAACGACCGTATCGAAGCAGACTGCTTTGGTGTCGCGCAATATTGCCGGCGCCAACGATCCCAATTTCACCCGGCGCATCGGCTCGGTGGTCAGCGGTCCAGGCGGCTTGACATATCTCTCGGTCACCCGTTCCGCCGATGATGCGCTCCTGTCCAAGTATATCGAGAGCAACAGCCAGCTCGGCGCCTCAGACACGCTTCAAGGCGGTCTCGACCGCCTTTCCGGTATTTATTCCGCCAATGACGCATCGGGGTCGCCAAGTGCCCTGCTTGGCGATCTGCGCGATGCCCTGCAGCTCTATGCGAACAAGCCAAGCGATACGACGGTAGGACAGGCCGCGGTCACGAAAGCCGCCGACCTTGCCAATGCCCTGAACCGGGGCAACGACGAAATCCAGAAACTGCGGCAGGACGCCGATACCGACATCGCGGACTCCGTCAAGAACCTGAATACGCTGCTTGCCAAGTTCGAAACGGTAAACACCAAGGTGATCAACGGCACGCGTTCCGGCGCTGACGTGTCGGACGCGCTCGATGAACGCGACGGCCTGCTCAAGCAGATTTCCGGCGAAATCGGCATCACGACGCTCGTTCGCGGCGACAACGATATGGTGATCTTCGCCCAGAACGGCGTCTCACTGTTCGAAGGCAAGCCGCGCGCCGTCAGCTTCACGCCAACCAGCGCCTTCAGCGCCGGCACTTCGGGCAACCAGGTCTATATCGATGGCGTGCCGCTGACGCACGACACGTTCCAGCAGCCCTATGGCACGGGACGCCTTTCCGGATTGCTGCAGCTACGCGACCAGGTCGCGCCCGATTATCAGAAGCAACTCGACGAGATTGCGCGCAGCCTCGTCAGCATGTTCGCCGAGTCCGATCAGAAGACGCCGCCGACGCTGCCGACAGTGCCGGGCCTGTTCACCTATCCCGGCGCACCGGCAATGCCAGCAGATGGCACGATCCTTCCGGGTCTCGCCGGCACCATCAAGGTTTCATCGGCCTATGTCCTGAGCGAAGGCGGCAATCCCGCGCTTCTGCGCGACGGCGGTACGGTGCCGGCCAATCCGGACTACGTCCAGAACCCCGATGGTTCCGCCGGGTTTTCGGTACGTCTCCAGAATTTGATCGGTGCGATCACCTCACCGCGCATTTACGATCCAACGGCGAACGGCGGCAACAACAAGAGCCTGCTCGACTTCTCCTCTGCCTCCATAAGTTCGCTTGAGGCAAAGCGGCAGTCTGCAACGCAGACCAACGAATACAATGGCATTCTGGCTTCCAGGGCGAGCGATGCCATCTCCAATGCGACCGGCGTCAACATCGACACCGAAATGCAGTCGCTCCTGGATCTCGAGCATTCCTATAGTGCGTCGGCGCGGATCATCTCCACGATCGACTCCATGTTGAAAGAACTCCTTCAGGCGGCGTCATAGATATGAAAACCCAATCCGTTTCCTCCTATATGCTGGCAAATGCGACCCGCAACATTCTGGCAAAGGCCCAATCCGAGCTGATCAAGGCACAGCAGGAGGGAACGACCGGCTTCGTTTTCGACAAGGGGCTGACCCTTGGCAGCCGCACCGGCCAGTCCATCTCACTGCGCAAGGAATATGACCGCCTGTCCGTCCTGACCGACACGAACGGCGTCATCAAGGAACGAATGACCACGTCGCAGAATGCGCTCACCAGCATCATCAAGGGAACGCAAGACCTTCTGAGCACGGTGACGGCAATGTCAGGTGGTGCAGCGGGCAGGGCTGTCGCTGTCGA
The DNA here is from genome assembly GCF_013327855.1 of Phyllobacterium pellucidum. Taxonomy (GTDB): domain Bacteria; phylum Pseudomonadota; class Alphaproteobacteria; order Rhizobiales; family Rhizobiaceae; genus Phyllobacterium; species Phyllobacterium pellucidum. Next base: position 48,024 of record NZ_JABUMX010000007.1, read on the forward strand.
CAAGGCCAAAAACCTGATGCAGTCGACGACGGAGCTGCTCAATTCGAGCTTCAATGGCGAGTATATTTTCGCGGGTGTCAACACCGACGTGAAGCCGCTTGCCGATTATGACGCTGCGGGAGGTCTGGCTCGAGCCGCCGTCCTGCAGTCGTTCCAGGACTATTTCGGCTTTCCGACCACGGATCCGCAGACAGCCAATATTACGCCCGCCGCCATGAAGGACTATCTCGATACCGCCTTTGCCGGCGAATTCGACGCCGCCTCATGGTCGGCAAACTGGTCGTCGGCCTCCGATACGCTGGTCAAGAGCCGCATTGCACCCACTGAAATCGCCGAAACCTCGGTCAGCGCCAACAGCGCCGGTTTCCGGCAGATGGCGATGGCAATGACCATGGTTGCGGAGCTGGGCAATATCGGGCTCAGCCAGTCCGCCCTTGATGAAGTCGTCGGCAAGGCATCGAAGACGACGACGGACGCCATTACCGCACTCGCCGACACGCAGGCGTTCCTCGGCAATGCGCAGGCCCGCACCAAGGATGCGACTGACCGGCTGGCCGTGCAGCTCAATGTCCTCAACAGCTCCGTGCTCGACCTTGAAGCCGTCGATCCGAATGAGGCCGCCACCCGCGTGAATGCGCTTACAACACAGATCCAGGCGTCTTATGCACTGACCGTCAAGATTCAAAGCCTGAGCTTGCTCAACTATCTGAAATAGTGACCAGCGCAATCACTGCGCTGGCTGGTGAACGGAAACAAACATGTACCAGGCCCGATACGATGACATCATGAGCGACGGCGCCGACAACGCCAGGGAAACCGAGCGTTCGCTGTTTGATCAGTCGATCATGATGCTGGAGGAAGCGCGCGACGAGGGCGGGTATTCGTTCAAGGGCATCGAGGCCGTTCAGTTCACCTCGCGACTGTGGATGCTCGTTCTCGAAGATCTCGGCAGCCCCGCCAACGGATTGCCGCCAGAGCTGCGTGCCTCGCTTATCTCGATCGGCATCTTCATCCTCAAGGAACTCGAGGCAATCCGCCAGGAAACGTCGACCGACTACGACAGCATCATCGAAATCACCCGAACGATACGGGACGGACTCTGATCATGAAGATCTCGCTTCGTGCCGGTGAAAAGATCTATGTCAACGGCGCCGTGCTGCGCGCCGACCGCAAGGTCTCGCTCGAATTCATGAACGACGTGAGTTTCCTGCTCGAAACGCACGTCATGCAGGTCGATGAGACCACGACGCCGCTGCGCCAGCTCTATTTTGCGGCGCAGATCATGCTGATCAACCCTGCAATCAAGGATGAGGCTCATCGCACGTTCAAACGCATGCTGGCCTCCTTGCTGACGACCTTCGAAAATCAGCGGATGCTCAAGGAGCTCAAGCTGATCGACGAGCTAGTCTTCAACGACCGTGTCTTCGAGGCGCTGAAATCGATCCGGCTGCTATACACCCTGGAAGCACAAATTCTCGCAGGCGAAGTCCCGCCCGTCATTCCATCCCAAACGGACCAGGCCTTGAGGCCGGAGGCACACGCATGACCACTGTTCCGCCCGTCGGCACACAACAGACGAATACGAACAACGACACCGGCAAGACGAACGGTCCGGGTGTCGACTACCAGACATTCCTGAAGCTGCTGGTCGCGCAGATGAAGAACCAGGATCCGACCCAGCCGATGGATGCAACCCAGCAGGTCACGCAGCTTGCCCAGTTCTCCAGTGTCGAACAGGCGGTGCAGACCAACACCAAACTCGACCAGCTTCTGGCCAGTTCATCGCTGCAGCAGGCCGACGGCATCATCGGCCGGACGGTCACCAGCGCCGATGGCAAGATCAGCGGTGTCGTCGAATCCGTGCGCATCTACAATGACGGCATGATCGCAACGCTGAAGGGCGGCGCGACGCTGCCGATCACCGCCGGCATCGTGGTCAGCTGACGATGAACGAAGCCGACGCCCTCGATATCGTCAATCAGGCCATCTGGACCGTGATTGTCGCCTCCGGTCCAGCCGTCGGTGCCGCGATGTTTGCTGGCGTGTGCATCGCGCTGTTTCAGGCGCTGACGCAGATCCAGGAGATCACGCTGACTTTCGTGCCGAAGATCCTGGCGATTCTCGCCGTGCTCGCGCTGACGGCGCCCTTCGTCGGCTCGCAGATCAACACGCTCACTCTGCTCGTCTACTCGCGCATCGAGCACGGATTCTCCTGAAGGGCGCACGCCGTGCTTGGAGGTTTTTCTATCTGGCAAATTTGCGACGCAAGCGTCTCCATCCGATCAAAACGCCTGTCACGCTAAAAGCGAACCCGCCAGCGAGAAGCGTCAACATTAGAGGTTTCCAAATCGCGTTGTTGGAGAGGAACGGAAAATCCAGGGTGTGCAGACCGTAGAATAGCCAGCGATAGGTTCGTCGGCTGGCGTCAATGACCTCAATGACACGGCGGTCACCGGATTGACATAGACGGCCGTGTTGGCTGCGTCCTTTACCATGATGCGCAGACCGTCTCCGCCCACGCCATCACTCGACCGAAGGTTCGCATAGACATCGTCGGCTGGGATTGGGGTTGGTCGCTCCGCTCTTTGTCCAGGGTACGCCATGGAAGCGGCCTGCCAGATGACATCATTGGGAAAGGCGCCGGATTGGGCAGCCACCTTACCATCCCGAATTTCCGCGATCTTAGGAGCGGCCTCGGGCCCACGAGCAAGCAGGTATGGCTTACCCGCTACAGCAGACACTTCCACCTCGCTGGCGGGAAGAATGGCTCTGATTGTGTCAGGCGATACAGATTCTGCCGCTTGGGTTACCGTCAACCCGATATACGCTTCAGCTTGAGCGTCGGTCATTTCGCCGGTCGAGAAGAGCCTTCCGTGATCCATTGAAAGCCAGCCGCTCAGTATCCACGTGAAGACAAAAGTGGCCATGACCAGCCCGCCGACGTGGTGCCACTTCATCCAACCTCTGTAGGGAGAAATTGCCCCTTGGTTGAATTTGGCGCCTTTGTACGAGCGTACGATACCCAGCCAGATGCCCGCGATTGTCAGGCTGATGCCAACGAGTGACATCCACCAAACGGTACGGTCCCATGCAACCCAGTTTTGGCGCAGGACCGTTGGGTAGATCCAGTGGAGCACAGATCCCAGATAGTTCCAGGATCGCTCGAAGGTTGTCGTACGCTGCATTACCTCGCCAGAGCGTTGAGATACGTAGAGGTCGGTCCCCGCCTCATCGGCAAGCGAGACTTTGTAGAAGGGGCGATACCTGTCGTACTGATGGTGCACCATCCACTGATCATAGTTCAGCGGTTTCGACACCGTTTTGACCGCAGTTCCGGAAAAAGACTGGGCAATCGACTTGGCAGCTTCGCTCGAAATGCCTGCTACGACCTCGCCAGTTGTAGCCGAAACGATCACTTGTGGACCTTTCGGTGGCTGGATGACGTACATCGCCTGACCATTTACTTCCAATATGCGGAGGCGAGCCGGCGACGTGATGCCAGATGCGATGATTGCAGATGAGGGAGACAACTCGACTTGACTGCCGTCGATCATGGAGCCCTTGTTGATACGTGCGCCATCTCCAAGGAAAACCGGGCGAGGTGGTTTCGGTCGCCATGCTGCGCGAGGTCTACAAGGTATATGCCCGGATCGAGAAGTGTTCGATGAACTACGATCACGTTATCGTGGATGGGGCAGCGCACTAGGTCAAATATACGATGGGCCTGCGCGCAATCAGCGACGACATCACCATCGCGGGCCAATCGTGCAATGTGGTTGAAGGACATTCTGACTTTGCCGCTACACACCTTTGCGGCATAAGACCAATTATGGAACTACGCTCTTGGGGCGGCCATGGGATACGCAAACAGCATGGCCCCCCCCCACTTCGTCCTCTCTCGCATGGCTCGGAGCTAACGGCCACGTCCTAATTTACCAGGTCCGAGTTGGTCTCTACTTCAATGCGATCGGCCACGCGGCGAATAAGCAGCGTAGACTGCGGCTTACCTAATTCTGCAGGGACTGAGATGGATTGGGACTGACCGGGCAACAGCACTGCGGAGAACCGGGCGACAGCGCGACTTTCGGTATAAGTGTTATCTGCACCGTTCGTGCCGACCGTGGTCACCACATGCCAGCCGTCTGGCTGCTTAACCCAATAGGTGACTGCGGACGCATCTGCGCCGAGCACCGTGGAAATGCCCTGCCCTTCAGTTGCGATCTTTGGTTCGGCGGCCTGAGCCTGCGAACTGGCAACTGTAATGCCGTACAGAAGACTGGCGGCAGTGGCGATTCTAAAATACCTAGTCATGTTTTCCTCATAAACTTTTTGTGTGCATACACACACTTTTCGAAGCGCAAACTTGTTATTCTGACTGATCCTAGGTGTTGCGCGTCAACTCTAGAAAATCATGCCGCCATTGCGCGGCTTTTTCGGGCCCTACCTGGGCCTCGAATTCCTGCTGGGCTTTTTGCCATAGGGGCAAAGCTGCCTGCACCTTGTTGTGTCCGGACTCGGTCAGCGACAGCACTAACTTTCGGCTCTCCTGTGCGGCCCGTTCAGTTTTCAACCAGCCGTCCCTTTCCATCGGCTTGATGGCGCGCACCAGCGAGGTTCGTTCCATCACCATCGCAAGTGCAAGTTCGCTCATCGTCATGCCCGGGGTTTCCCAGAGCAGCACCAGTATCCCGAACTGGGTGTTGGTCACTTGAGCAGCTGAAAGGTGACGGTCGTAAAGCCGGGTTATGTACCTGGAAGCCTGCCGGGTTGCGAAGCTGTTGCAGGCAGCCATTGATGATCTTTCACTCATACAGGAAACATATATGTGCATATGCACTTTGTCAACATTTGTGTATGTCAAAGTGCATTGTGAAACACGCGTGCCGTTAGCCAGTCAAAAACTTCCGACTTCGCGTTAAAACATAGCTCTTCCGGCTTCCCTCACGCGCTTTGGTTCGTGGGATCGTGGATTGATCGCCGTGCGCCGCCTGGCGCATGGCCACAGATTTGCTTAAGCCCGATGCATGCCTTGGAGATCACAATGATGAGCGTGTGGCGCCGTATCATACAGCGGAGGAGTTTTTGGGCGGATCAATACTACTCTTTCGGCAGGAGCGACCTTGATCACAATCTGCTTTTAACGCTTAAGCGACTGCGTGAGCATACATTGCTAATCATAGTGCACGAATTCAAAGCTTTCTACGCTACCCCAACTGGCAGAACTGTCTTCTTGATCGAACCAGTAGGGATCCAGCCGATCACTGAATGAGCGAAACCCGCCGATGTTTTCAACGACGGGCGTTGTTCGTTGCTTCTCGCCTATTTCGGGCAATCCTTCGGTGGCTGGCCGGTCGTGGATTGCGTTCCTGACGCAGTCCCGGAGGAGTCCGGGCAGTCGAGAGCTCCACTGCCGGCAGGCTTGTCACTCGACGAGCCGGAGCCTGTGTTCGGGGTTGCAGTGCCAGATGAGTCGGGCGTTCCTGTATTGCCCGAAGCCCCACCCGATTTATTGGAGTTGGAATTGGAGCCGCCAGAACTTTCCGACGATCCGGTGTTGCCGGATGCACCACCCGAAGTATTGCCACTACCCGAATTTTGAGCGACAGCGGCGCTGGCCAAGGCCAGGCTGAAGAATGCAATTAAGATAGATTTTGTCATGTCTCGGTCTCCTTTCGCAGATTGATACTCGGAGCTAACAAATGGTCTGAGCTAAGGTTCCGAGTCTTATTTTCTTCGTCATGCGAAAGTTTGAACCGACAAGTGCCCTTTGTTGTAAGTGCTGTCGAAGCTCGCGGAGAGCCCGCAGCGGCATCGCGCAACTATTCGCTGGCGCGCACATAGACGAATGGAATCTCGTTCTGTTCGGCCCAAGCCAGTGACGCGGTGACAGCTTCATCGAGCGTATCAAATGGCTCCGGCTGGAAGTAGGCAGGCCCGTCGATCGCGGATAACGATCCATCCGCAACGAACTTCCCGTCAACCTTCTCGATCAGGACCCAATCTTCCTTCTCGGGCGGTTTCGACGCGCCATCAATATCCTTGAGCTGGGTCATGGCTTCCTCCGTCGATTGCTCAATTTTCAAACTCAGAATTCCGCTTCGGTATGCATGGTTTCTGCGGGGCGATGTGTCACTCTTCCTCGCCGGGATACTGAGACTGTTTCAGCACTCCGGCGAGATGAGCGGTGTTGCGGGCGAGCATGGAGATCATTGTCTCGACTTCTTCCGGGATTTCTTCGAGATCAATGAAGTTCGTTGAGCCCATCGCTTCCCCGACCCAATATGCCACTGCATTGGCAGGAATTGTGAAGCCGACATCGTTGAGGGCCTGAAACACCTCGGCCGAGACATGGTGAGCGCCATCTTCGTTGCCAACAATGGCGACAGCCGCCACTTTGCCATACGACACCATCCTCCCCCGATCGTCGGTCTCCTCTAAAAAAGCATCCATCCGTTCCAGGGCCCGCTTGCAGACGCTCGAGGGCTGTCCCAGCCAGATCGGTGTGCCGATCAGCAGGATATCGGCCTCAAGAACCTTCTCCCTGATTTTCGGCCATGCGTCACCCTCGCCTTCATCCGATGTCACGCCCGGTTTGATGTCATGATCCGCCAGCCGGATGATCTCCATTTCAACCCCGTGTTTTTTGAACTCTTCCGCGATGAGTTGCAGCAGTCTGCCTGTCGAGGACGGCTCCGAAGAAGCGGAAGACTTCAGCGTGCTGTTAAAAGCGAAGGCCTTCAGGGTCATGAAAATTCCTTTCAATTGACTGTTAACAGAACGCTGTATTCGAAAAGTCGGTCCGAGAAGGCCTCGTAGGCAGCCGGGAATTCTCCCGGATAAGGTCTGAAAGGCCCACGAGTTCCTCAACTACAAAAATTCTTCGGTCTTTATCAGAGTGCGCTGAACCGAGCAGCGATCGCCCAGCAATTTGACTGGAGCATCGTGGGTATCGTCGGCGCCGCTGCAGAGGGCGTGGCTTAGCACGATTGGCGGCTCAAAAAATCGGCGCGAAGTCCCGCCCCTCGTCTAGCCCCTTTGTTCGGCGATCGACTCGGCTTCAGACAACCAGACTTGCCAGCGGCACGCTCAGCGACAAAGTGAGCCCGTCGGCCCGCCAGTCGCGCGTAATTGTGCCGCCGAGACCGCGTAGCGCCGCGGTTTCGAGCGTCGTGCCGAAACCAGCCCGATCGGGGGCCGGAGAAAGGACGCTGCCACCGCGCTCATCCCACGTCAGATGAAGCTGTTCGTCGGCCGCGGAAACATCGACCGTCAGTTTCCCTGCCGGAGAAGATAGAGCGCCGTATTTCGCGGCATTCGTCGTCAGCTCATGCAGGAGCAGCGCGAAGGAGGTCAGTGCCTGCCCCGTCAAGGGAGCGTCCGAGCCGGTGATCGTAATGCGTGAATCGGCGTCATGATCGTGCGGCGCGACAATGGCCTTAAGCAACGCAGTTACGGTGGTGGCGGTCTGTGCACCATCACTGTTGCGCGAGAAGTCAGGCAAGGTCAGTTCATGTGCCCGCGCCAATGCGTGCATGCGCGACCTGAGGTCCGTCTCGAGTTCGGCAACGCTTTTGGCGGGACGGGCGCTCAAGGAGATCAGCCCGGCCGCAAGGGTGAACAGATTTTTGATCCGGTGGTTGATCTCCTGCAGCAGGATGTCCTTGTGGCGCGCTGCCTCCTTTAGCGCGTCAGCTTGCATCGCCAGCTCGTCCCGCTGCGCTGCCAAATGCTGCCGCTGCCGATAGAGCTCAAAGAAGACGTCGACCTTGCTGCGCAGGATGTCCGGCTCGATCGGCTTCTGAATGAAATCGACCGCCCCCGCCTCGTAGCCGCGGAACCGTCGCTGATTATCTCCGGTGCCGGCCGTAACGAAAATAATCGGAATGCGACGTGTTCGTTCGTTGCCACGCATCAGCTCCGCGAGTTCGAAACCGTTGAGTCCAGGCATCTGAACATCGACAAGTGCCAGCGCGACGTCATGCTCCAACAGAAGCTCGAGAGCCTCGTCGCCCGACCGGGCCTTCAACAGGAGAATGTCTTCCCGCCGTAACAGCGCCTCCAGCGACAGCAGGTTTTCCTCAAGGTCGTCGACCAGCAGAAAAGGGACAGGTTCCATGCTTGCGTCAAACCTCTTTCAGATATTGGGCGATTGCCTCAAGCGACATAACCCGGGCGCTTGGGCACATTTGAATAGCGGCTTCGGGCATCGCAGCGGCAAAGGCGGTTTCGGGGTCCTGGACGAGACCCCTACCGCCTGCGTCGACGACGGCCCGCAGTCCGGCAGCGCCGTCGTGATTGGCGCCGGTCAGTACGATGGCGATCATCGTGGGGCCATAAGCATCGGCAGCACTCTCGAACAGCACGTCGATCGATGGCCGAGAAAACAGAACCGGCTCATCGCTCGAAAGCGAGAGACACCTGTCGACTTCGATGAGGAGATGATAGTCCGGCGGCGCAAAATAGATCGTGCCGCCGACGATCGGCTGCTTATCCTCGGCCTCCTGTACCGGCAGCACGCATTTGGCCTGGAACAGTTCGGCCATGACGCTGCGCCTGTCTGGCGGTACGTGGACGACCACGATGACAGGCAAACGAAAGCTGGCGGGGAGCGCTGTCAGCACGACCGAAAGGGCTTCCACCGCCCCCGCCGACGCACCGATGACGATGGCTTCGGGTTGAACGGACATTATTCGGCCCGCCTCTGGTAGATTTTCTCCTCCCGCACGAAGTCGGTGAAAGCGTTGGCGTGGCGAGAAAACCGCAGGTTCTCCTTCGAGCCAAGCCCCAGGAAACCTTTGCGGACAAGTGAATCCTTGAACAAGCCGAGAGCATGGTCCTGCAGGCCGCTATCGAAGTAGATCATTACGTTGCGGCAGGAGATGAGATGCATTTCGGCGAATACGGCGTCCGTGACCAGGCTATGGTCGGAAAACACGACGTTCCGGCGCAGCGATTTGTCGAAGGACACGCGGCCATAGGCCGCCTGATAGTAATCGGACAGCGAGGATTTTCCGCCCGATTTTCGATGGTTCTCGGTAAAGAGCGCCACCCGGTCGAGGGCAAAAATGCCCGCCTCGGCAGCCTGCAGCGCCTCATGATTGATGTCCGTAGCGTAAAAGATCGTGCGGTCTTCGAGCCCTTCTTCGCGGAACAGGATGACGAGCGAGTAGAGTTCCTCGCCGGTGCTGCAGCCGGCGATCCAGACCTTGAGTGAAGGATAGGTCCGCAGGTGCGGCACCACCTTCTCACGCATTGCCTTGAAGTAGCCGGGATCGCGAAACATCTCGCTGACCTGCACGGTCAGGTAGCGCAGGAGCCGCGGCAACAGCGCGGGATCGTGCAACAGGCTCTCCTGCAGCGCGGAGAAGGTCGCAAAGCCCAGTTGCTGGCGCGCTTGTTTAAGCCTGCGCTTTATCGACGCCATCGCATAGTTGCGGAAATCGTAGTGGTACTTGAGGAACAGGGCCTCAAGCAGGAGCCGGATCTCGATGTCTTCGATCTTCTCTGGCACGGTGACTTCTGTCATTTGGGCATCCAGACGCGAACCAGCGACAGCAGCTTCTCCACGTCGAGTGGCTTGGCCATGTAATCGTTGGCGCCGGCCTCGATGCAGCGCTGTTGATCGTCCGGCATGGCCTTGGCGGTGAGCGTGATGATCGGCAGTTTCTTCCAGGCCGGGTTCTTACGGATCTCGCGGGTAGCGGCGAGCCCGTCCATAACCGGCATCATGACGTCCATCAGCACCAGCTCGATCGGTGCACCGGATTCTTTCTGCAGTGCTTCGATGGCCTCACGGCCGTTCCGGGCAATATCGACGATGGCGCCACGTGGTTCGAGGATATTGGTGAGCGCGTAGACATTGCGCACGTCGTCCTCGACCACGAGTATCCGGCGCCCTTCGAGCAGGGCATCTCGGTTACGGGCCCTGCGGATCATTTTCTGCTGTTCCGCCGGTAGCTCGGCGATGACCTGGTGGAGGAACAGGCTTACCTCATCGAGCAGGCGTTCGGGGGACTTGGCGCCCTTGATGATGATCGATTTGGAGTAGCGCCGCAGCCTCTGCTCGTCGTGCGCCGATAGTTCCCGGCCCGTGTAGACGATGACCGGCGGGAAGGCATAGGCGCTCTCCTGGCTCAGCGTCTCGAGCAACGAGTAGCCCGAAGCATCTGGCAGGGACAGGTCCAGCACCATGCAGTCGAAGGTCTGATCCTTCAAAAGGTCGAGGCATTCGGCGGCTGTGCCGGCAGTTTCGGTTTCGACGTCTCCCGCCTTCAGAAGTTTAGCCACAGCCTCGCGCTGGACTGGATCGTCCTCGACGATCAAGACGCGATGCACACGTTGTGACAGCTTGGTTTCGAGCTTTTGCAGAACCTGTGTCAACTGTTCGCGTGTCACGGGCTTGGTTGCGAAGCCGACTGCGCCGAGGGAATAGGCGGTTTCGACCTGATCGGTCGCCGACACCACGTGAATGGGGATATGACGGGTCTTGACGTCATGCTTGAGCCGGTCGAGGACCGCGAGGCCGGACTGGTCCGGCAGGCCGACATCGAGCACGATAGCGCTTGGCAAGTATTGCTTGGCGAGCCTCAATGCCTCTTCGGCCGTCCCGGCCACGATGGACTGGAAGCCCATGTCACGCGATACGTCGCGCACGATTGCGGCAAAGGTGTCGTCGTCCTCGATGACCAGCAAAATGCGCTTGGCGTCCGTCAGCGCATCGCGATCATCATCGACCTTGCGCGACGGACTTGATGGCGCTGCGGGCCGAGGGGCCTCCGGCTGCTGAAGGCTCAAGGCCACCGGCACGCCCGCCAGCGGCTCTCGGGGCGCGACATTTGCGGAACTGTAGTTTTGGGGAATTGTAATAGTGAATGTGCTGCCACGCCCCGGCTCGCTCTCTAACCCGATCGTACCACCGAGGAGACGCACCAGCTGTCGCGAGATCGATAGGCCAAGCCCGGTGCCACCATACCGGCGGCTGATGGTACTATCGGCCTGGTGGAAGGCTTCGAAGACACTGCGCTGCTGCTCTTTGGCGATGCCGATGCCGGTGTCAGACACGGCAAACGCTACATTGCTGTCGCCGGCGGTATGAATCGAGAGCCGGACTTGTCCAGCTTCGGTGAACTTGATCGCATTGGAGAGCAGGTTCTTGAGCACCTGTTCGAGCCGCTGCGTATCCGTCTCGATCGTCGCAGGGGCATCCGCAGCAATGTCGATGGCAAAGTCGAGCTTTTTGTCCATGGCGAGAGGCTGGAAGACCTGCCGGAGATTATTGGCCAGGCGCTCGACCGAGAGCGTCTCGGGGCGGATCTCCTCGTGGCCAGCCTCGATTTTCGACAGATCGAGAATGTCGTTGATGAGGTTCAAAAGATCGTTGCCCGACGACTGAATCGTCTTGGCGAATTTGACCTGTTCTTCCGTGAGGTTGTCGTCGGGATTGTCAGCGAGCAGCTTGGCGAGAATCAGCGAGGAGTTGAGTGGCGTGCGCAACTCGTGGGACATGTTGGCGAGGAAGTCCGACTTGTACTGGCTCGCCTGTTCCACCTCGCGCGCCTTGGTTTGCACTTCCGCGTTGGCGCGTTCGAGATCGTCGCGCTGTCCCTCCAGCTGCTGGGCCTGTTCCTCGAGCTGGGCATTGGTCTGTTCGAGCTCGACCTGCTGCTGCTCAAGGCGAGCCTGCGATTCTTTCAGGGCGCGGCTCTGCTCCTCCAGCTCCTCGTTCGAGACCCGGAGTTCCTCGGACTGAGTCTGCAACTCCTCGGACTGTCGTTGCGTCTCTTCGAGGAGGTTTTGCAGTTCGCCCCTATAGTTGGCCGACCGCACAGCGATGGCGACCGCTTCGGAAGCGCGGTCAAGAAGCGCGATGACGCGCTCGTCTACCGGCTGCAGGAAGCCGAGCTCGATAACCGAATTAACGATGCCGTCGACGCTGCCTGGAAAAATGACCAGATGCTTCGGCTTGTCCTTGCCGAGCGCGGAGCCGAAAGCCAGGTATCCATCCGGCACCTCGCCGACCACCATGAATCTGGCTTCCGCTACTGCCTGACCGAGCAACCCTTGGCGCGGCTTGAAGGCGTTCGGAACGCTTGCCTCGTCGGGAACGCCGTAGACAGAGGCGCGCTGAAAGTGACCGCCACCGCCGGTGAAGACGGCGCCGGCAACGGCACCTACATAGAGCGCCAGATAGTCGAGAATGCTGTTGCCGAGTTGCTCAACAGGTTGGTCTCCCATCATGGCCGAGGTCAATCCGACCTGGCCGTTTTGCAGCCATTCGTCGCGTCGGCGGGCCAAGGTCGCCCTGCGGATCAGAAAGCCGATCGTGGCGGTCAGGGCAATACCAAGAATCCCTGAAAATAATGTGCTGAGGAAGGCCGTCTTCTGAGCGCTCGCCATCTCGGCTAGCCGTTGGCGGCGGACTTCGCCCTCCCCGGCCGATATGGCCGCGATTTGTGAGCGGATCCCATCCATTTCGATTTTGCCGCGATCGGAATTGACGATAGCAAGGGCCGCATCCAGACCTTGGGTGCGCCGAAGCTCGTTGGTTTCGGCGAGTTCTGCGAGCTTGGCTTCGACATGTTGTCGAAGCGTGACCAGCCTTTGGCCCTGACCCGAGTTGCCAGCGGTGCGCTGGCCGATCTCATCGAGTTTCTTCGGTATGGCCTGAAGCGCCGTGTTGTACGGCGCCAGATATGTCTCCTTGTTGGTGAGCAGGAAACCACGCTGGCCAGTCTCGGCGTCTTGAACAAGCGACAACAGCTCATCCAGCGTAACAATGGCGACGTGCGTTTGCACAACGCGTTCATTGCCTTCGCGCAAGGCCTGAAGATTGAAATAAGCAACAAGCCCGCTAAGGATGAAAAAGACAATCGCGACTGCGAGGCCAAATGCAACGCCGGGATCGAGGCCCAGGGCGCGCCCGGAAATTTGCGGCATTTGGCTCTGGTTCATAGCAGCTCTCGTCAGCGTTAGAGTCCCCAGAGGGGCGCGAATAATGGAGTCGTCGGACCACTTTCTCCCGGAGGAGCGGGTCAGCCAACGAGCGAAGTTGGATAGCCAAACCGATGTCTTCGCTCACTTCCGTTTGGGAACGGTCGCGCCCGCAAAAACGCCGACAGCTATTTGGTGTCAACAGGCAATATCAGACACAGCTCTGACGTGTATAGTATTTTATAGGTGACGCGAGCAGAAACACCTTTCACCGTAAGGAGGTAGTAGCGGCATCTTCGAACTGTCCAATGGTCAAATCATTCGGATAGAATAGATCGGTTTTGCGATACTAGTCGCGAGAGGGTTTAGCGGCCCGGGCTGCACGCTCTTCGCTTTCTTCGAGTCGCTCGAGCAGCTCTTTGAACCTGCCATTTGTTGGAAGAGGCGGGGCACTCGCACTACGCACAACATCTTGGAAACCACGCTGTAAGACCTGGTCTCTTATGTTTTTGCGGCGCTTTTCCTCATCGTCGGTCAATGATCTCGTCCCTCTAAGCGCATAAGAGATACGGCGAATACAGGTTCCATAGCGAGTAGGGAATTTGATTGATTCGAATTTTGCCCGTTCCGGCCCTACATTTCCGGCCATGTATGAAGATGGCCTGCTGTCGGCGCCTTTGCCGATTCCTTCCGTAACCTCTTCCCTCACCTTGATATTTTTTCTGCCCCCTCTAGTGCTGGGCGCGTAAAGGCTTTAGCGTCCGGGCTCCCCTTATCTCCCTCATAACAAGAGACGATCCATGGCCGAGTCTTCCCCGTTTGCCCGGTTTATTGCCTTTGTCAGCAGAGGCATTGCTGCCATTCGACATTCTGGGGATGGCGAGCGAGCGCCTGTCTATGGCACAGCGCCGGCCATTCCGGAGGCCAAGCCGCAAGGGAGGATACCGACGTTGAAGATGCCGACGGCGAAGGGCTGGGAAGGCGAGCATAAGCCGACGGCCGCCGCGGGGCTAAAGGTCAATGCCTTTGCGCGCGGCCTGGTGCATCCCCGCAACATATATGTGCTGCCCAATGGCGACGTGCTCGTGGCTGAATCGATGGGCGAGACAGGAAATCCACGCACCTTCTTCGACCATGCCATGTTGGCCACTATGCAGAGGGCGCGCGCTTCGGGCGATAGCCCCAACCGTGTGACCCTGCTGCGCGATGCCGACGGCGACGGGGTGGCTGAGGAAAGTCACGCCTATATCGAGAACGTGCGGCAGCCCTTTGGCATCGCGCTCGTCGGGGAGACGCTTTATGTCGGTGCCAGCGACGCGCTTCTGGCCTATCCTTACGAGGCGGGCGCGACCAGAATCTCCAAACCATCCAGAAAGCTAATGGATCTGGTGCCCGGCGGGCATTGGACGCGCAATCTGATTGCCAGCAAGGATGGCACCAAGCTTTACGTGGCCGTGGGGTCTTTGAGCAATATCGCCGACGCGGGCATGGCCGCCGAAGAAAACCGCGCCTGCATTCACGAATATGACCTCACATCGGGGCGGTCCCGCATTTTTGCGGGTGGACTGCGCAATCCCGTGGGCATGGCCTGGGAGCCCGAGAAAGGGATGCTTTGGACAGTCGTCAATGAGCGTGACGGGCTCGGCGATGAAACGCCGCCTGACTATCTGACATCGGTGAGCGACGGCGGGTTTTACGGCTGGCCCTATTGCTATTGGAACCGGGTGGTGGACGATCGGGTGCCGCAGGATCCCGCCAAAGTGGCCTTGGCGCTGCAGCCCGATTATGCGCTGGGCGGTCATACGGCATCGCTAGGTCTTTGCTGGCTACCCGAGAGCACACTGCCGGGCTTTCCGCCGGGCATGGCCATCGGTCAGCACGGATCCTGGAACCGCTCGAAGCTCTCGGGCTACAAGCTGGCATTCGTCGCCTTCGAGAAGGGCAAGCCCGTGGGAATGCCACGAGATATTCTCACCGATTTCCTGTCGCCGGATGAGAAATATTCCTATGGCCGCCCGGTCGGAGTGGCGCTGGCGGCAGACGGCGCTGTGTTGATGGCGGACGATGTGGGCGACGTCATCTGGCGCGTTAAAGGCGCGGAGTGACAACGAAACCTTCCCCGGTGTTTGAACGCATTCGCCCTGATACTACATTCGGCATTCGGCCTAGGATGCGCGCATCAGAGAATCCCTCAATCTGCCAGCATGTAATCTGCCACGCTGTAGCAATGGCTCGCCTGATAGGCGTTCCGCCCCCGGTTCATATGCGTAAGGTTGAACGTGCGAATGGCGCTCACCACGCGGCGGCTGGCAAGGAACTGTCGAGTCGAGACAGAGCCGTGCACATTGATGCCGAAAATGTCCGCACCACGCGGGAAGAAATAACTGACATGCTCCGGCATCGTGACACTTTGCTCGAGAAAGGGTTCGTCCACTCGGCTCGGCGTGGCTGAACGATCTGTGGTGAAATCCGAAAGATGCACGATGAATCTGGCGCGGATGTCTTCGCCGTGGGCATAGAGCGTGAAAAGCTCCATCCAGCTTGCATTGACGCGTACGAGCGGCTTATCCGAAGTTGACGGCAGACAGGAAACCGACCAGTAGTAGCGCTCGGTCCTGCGCGGTATCGGAATGCAGTTTGCACCGTAGAGTCCGAGAAGCGCCAGTACTTCCCCTGCTTGCGGGCGACCAAGGAGCTTCTCAAAGCGGGCGACATATTTGAAGCGCTGTTCCAAGGACTCCGAGCGGTCGCTCGTGTCTGGCAAGTCAATCTTGCCCGCTATCCAGTCGCGCTGCTGTTCAAGGTCAAGGAATTGCCGCACGCCAACGGTTCTCGGGCTTGAGGTCGCACCCATATCAGACGTCCTGCGAAATTCGTCTGCGCGTCATCGTGTTCCCATCACGTATGCGACCTAGGCGAAGGCTAAGACGCGGGTTCGGTGACGAAGGGCATGATATCCACGCCGTCTCCTGGAAAGACGGTGAAATGCGGGTGGTTCTCGAAGAGACGGGCGGCCGCCTCGATCGTCTCGGCCTCAACGACGATATAGCCGCAGAAAGGATTCACGGCGCCGGCGATGCCATCCTTTGTCACGCGCGTCGTCTTGCCAACCATGCCGCCACGATCGGGAAACGAGGCTGCGTTTCTCGCCTCCCAGTCCGTCCACTGCTTAAACCCGACGGTATCGATCGCGTCCTGCTCCTGTTTGGGCAGGCTGCGAAAGCGGGCGACATCTTCGGGCTTCATGGTGTAGACGGCGAGAAAGCGGGGCATGTGGCGCGCTCTTCGTGGTGGCGAATGGTATCCGAGCCTAGCCTCTCCGCTGCTCGAAGTCACGCCGCATTTCGCAACGTTTGGGTGCCCGCCCATCTGGTTCACCATCGTGAAGTCCGCTTGCGCAAAAGCAGAACATCCTTCATCACGCAAGACGGTCGCCTGCGGACAACCGCTCGTATAGGCTCATTGACCAATTTCCCGATAAGCAGAGCAGATAATGAACCCACGCCAACTGAAAACTTTCCTAACGGTCGCACGGCTTGGCAACCTCACCCGCGCCGCCAAGGAATCGAACCTTGCGCAATCAAGCCTCAGCGACCAGATGCAGGCACTCGAGGCGGAATTGGGCGTTCAACTTTTCGAGCGCTCTCGGTTGGGCGTAATCCTGACATCCTCGGGTGAGGTACTAAGGGCCTATGCCGAGGAGATCATGGCGTTGAACGACGAGGCGAAGGCGGCAATTCGCGCCGCCGCGCAACTACAGGAATCTGCGCTTAGGATCGGCACGCTCGAGACGATTGCGGCCGAAAAGCTCGCCGTCTTTCTCTCGCGCTTTCGGCACGTGAACCCCAATATCGACCTGACACTGAAAATCGGGGGCAGCGGTGAACTGCAGCGCCAACTCGAAGAAGGCTCGATCGACATGGCAATCACTTTCGATCGCGGCCTTCGCGACGAACGTTTCGTCAAGCGCCTGCTTTCGCGCGAACCACTGGCGTTGATAGCGGGCGGTAATTCTAAAGCCGCTGCGCCCGAGAAGCTTGAGGATCTCATCCACCTGCCCTTCATCGCTACCGAAACGGGCTGTGTCTACCGCCACCTCTTCGATCGGGCATTTGCCGACGCCGGCATCGCGGCGCCGCGGATCGCCACACAGGCCGACAGTATCGCGACGATCATGAAGCTTGTTGCATCCGGCGCCGGCTATGGCGTCGTGCCCCGCCTCGCGCTCGGCACGGATGCGAAGCAGGGCAACATAAGGATAATGCCTTGGCCAGGTGCTACCCCCACCACCTCGCTTATCATGGCTTGGCGGCGGCGGCGCATCCAGCCGGCGGCACTCTCGCTGCTACTTGCTGCGGCGAGCCAGGATCTGGGTTCGCTCAGATCAGTCGATGTCCGCCCTCGACATGCAGTATAGAACCCGTAGTAAAGCCGTTGCCGATTAGGAAACGGATCGCATCGGCAATATCCTCTGGCTGACCGACACGGCCCGCCGGCAGGCGTTTTGCCATCGCCTCCAATGTTGCCTGCTTGGCCTCACCCGCAAAGAAACTCCAGATAGGCGTATCGACCCATCCGGGAGACACGGCATTGATGCGCACCGGCGCAAGCTCCACCGCGAGCGCCCGCACCAAGCCTTCCAGGGCCGCATTGACGGCTGCAACGACCGAACCGCGCGCTGCCGGTCGATATGCCGCCACACCGGATGTGTAGGTGATCGAACCCGAAGGTGGCAGGCTTGGTGCACCGTATTTCGCCAGCAGCAAAGGCCCGTAAAGCTTGCTCTCTACCACCCGTTGCGCCGCCGATATCTGCAAGTCCGGCAGAAGCTGGTAGGCGCCCTCGATATCCGCCGCGGTACTGACGATGTGGTCAACTGGACCGCGATCCAGGAAGAAGGCGGCTATTGCCTCTTCGCGCGATATATCAAGGATCGCGGTCGACAGCCCGGAATGATTACCGAGTTCCCGCTGCGCCGCCGCCAGTTTTTCTCCACTTCGGCCGGCAATCGTCACACGCGCTCCTTCTGCAAGCAACCGCCGCGCCACCGCTAGGCCCATGCCCGAACTGCCACCAACAACGATAATTTCTGCGTCTTCGATTTTGATATGAGTCATCTCTCGTCTCCTTGCTCGCTGCAAGAGATGCACAGCGCGGTGCGCAAAGAAAAACGGAAGAAACCGATGGGATCACCGCTTTTTCCGATGACAGAGACGGGATAAAATTTTGTCCCTGCCCGATCACAAATCCTTCAGAGTTTACCAACACCTCAACGTACTTAACCGCCAAATTGAATCACGGCATGCGCGTGATTTGCGCATCCAGAGTTCCGGTATTTCTGGTCGCGGTGCTGCCGTGCGAGTGATCTAGCATCAATTCCCAAAACGACTGCTCTGCCTGGATAGTTCGTCGGCGAGCGGTAAATGCACCGTTCGCGTGTGATCCCAAGAAAATAGGCCATTCTCGCACGGCCTGTCGTCATCCCAGCCAAGATGATTGATGATCGGATAAAGGCAGATGCCTTCCATGGGTACGCCAGCCCGCATGGCGTCATTTATCTCGTCGCCCATATAGGCAAGCCACGACGCGCGCCGGTCGCCTTCTATTCCTGTCTCGGCAACAAATATGGGGCGTCCATAGCGCGCATAAGTCTCGGTAAGAAAATATCGAAACGGCTTATACCGGGAATGGCCCGTGTCTATCGTTTCGCCCCCATACAACCATTGGTTGTTGGAGTAATAATTCACGCCGATAATATCGAGATATCTGTCATCCCCGCCAAGCTGCGGCCAGGCGCGCCCGCACAACATGTCCCATGCCTGGAACTGCGCTTGACGATGGCCTTCGGCAATAGATCGTTCATGAAGACGCGATGGATCATGAGGGATATTGATCACGGGGTCACAGTGAACGAAACGCGCGCGTGCGTCGACCTCCAGAATGGCATCCATCGCAGCAATTGCAGCGCGAGCGAGCTGAACCTTGAGTTCGAAGCCGCGCCTAGTCCCAAATGGATTGAGATAGCCGGCGTCTCCCCCGGCCCATGCAAGGAATGAAATCTCGTTGATTGGAGAATAAAATGGGATTTCGTCGCTCTCGCCACGAATGAGACTGGCGGCAGCTTTTGCAAATCGCGCAAACTTGCCGACGAACTCCGGGCGCCACGGATCGATGTGATCTGGCCAGCCATAATGGAGCAGATCCCATATTACCTGAGTGCCGGAGTTCGCTGCGGCCCGAACCATCGGAAGTGCGCTTGACCAATCGTATTGTCCCGGCGAATTTTCGACGAGATGCCAGCGGAAGCCGTCCCTGACCGTTCGGATGTTGTAACGGGAAACGAGATTATAATCTTGTTCTGCCATCACGTCGTGGCCCGTCGATGCAATCAAGTCAAGACGTTTGCCCGGGGTGCCGGTTTCGGGAGCGCGCAAGCGGTGTGTAGAACACTCGAAGCCCGCCTGCATGAATGAAGCGAATAAACCCGCGCGTATCCCGCACGGTCGCTCGGCGAGGACTTCTCGAAACAGCCGGAGCCACATGGGTACCACTGCTTCGACACTGTATTCGCTTTCTACTCGCCGGCGCAGCGCTGCGCCCGTCTTGATCCGCGCTTCCGGCGAATTTGACAGCATGAGAATTCTTGCCGCAGCCGCCGCCGCGTCATCATGCGGCACAAAAAAGCCCGACGTTCCGTCCTTGATTTGTTGAATGCTGCCATTATCCGCAGTGGCCACCACCGCCAACGACGCCGCCCCCGCTTCAGCGATCACATGCGGCATGCCCTCTCCAGTCGAAAGCCACGCGAAGATATCCATCGCGGCCATCAGGTCGGGAACGTCATCGCGATCCCCAAGAAATGTCAAAACAGTGTCGAGGCCGCGTTGTCGCGCCAGGTGTTTGAGTTCGACTTCGTAATCCGGCATGAAAGCGTCCGGGCCACCCACAACGATGAAGCGTGTTTTCGGATTACTCGAATGCACAATCGCGGCGGCCTCGATGAAGTTCTCCACCTTCTTTTTCCGGTCCAGACGGCCCACCCACCCTATCAGGACATCGTCTTCGCCAAGCTTTAACATCGCGCGGACAGATGACCTTACGCCCGGCCGAAATGCCGTAAGGTCAACCATTGAAGGTATCTCGAGAGCGTGATGCGGCCGCCTTGGCATCTTTGACGCAGCAGCATCGCGAATGGACCGGCAGACACCTACATACCGCGCCGTGAAGTGTTTGGGTCCGGCCAAAGCCTCGGACACTAACCCGCCGTGCTCGATCAGCGGTGGACGCAGATGCAAGCGCTCATACGCAGGATAGATGTCGGCGACGTTTTGGCAGGAAATGACAATGTCATAGTTCGGAATTTTCGACGCGAGATAACCGATGGTGTCTTCGAATGACAGCTCATAAGGTGTTGTGTCGACGTCGATCCCCGCCGCAATAAGCTGGTCGCGCGTCTGCTCCGTCATTCCAGGACTATGAAAGCAAGCAACGACATCTACAACATAACGCTTTGGATCAAGGTGGCGCACAAGAAGGCGCACTTCAGTTTCCTCACCCCCGACGACGAGCCAGGCAAACACGAACAGGAGACGGACCGGGGAAGGTGCGTTCGCGTCAGACATCGGCTTTGAATACCACTTGGATGAAGTCGCGGCGCCGGCTCGAAAGATCGTTCAAAAACTTTGCGCCGTCATCGAATGGGATGATGTCGGTGATCATGTGTTCCAAAATCAGCGATCCCTTACGCTGCAGCATCACGATGGTTTCGCGGGCGAGCCTCCGGCGATCCCACCGGTGCGACAAGCCGCGGGGGACGCGGTTGATCTGCGCACATCGTATATTGAGGCCGTTATGGTGAAATTCTTCTCCGAGGCGCAAGGCTTTCGCGCCGTCCTGGTAAAATGCAAGGTCTATAACAGTTCCCTGCGGACGCAGGGCTTTCAATGCGGTATCGAGGCTTTTTGAATGGGCGCGCGTTTGAAAGACAAAGTCGGCGCCCCTGTCGCTGCCGCCATGGTGCCACGATCGTTTGGCGTGTGCAGACACCTGTTCTTCGCTCATTGCCTCAAATCCCATCGCCTCAGCCTTCGCCCTACGAAACGGTGAAGGATCGGCAACGATGATATCGGCCGCGTGGCAATGGCGGGCGAAGAGCGCAGTCATCAAGCCGACCGTGCCGGCTCCCATTACGATGACTGGACGCCCCTCGATGCCTTGTCCCAGTAGGGCGATATCTTGCCCTGCGGTCTCGGCATCGGCATGCAGGATGCCGTTGGCGGCTATTGGCCCCATTTGGGCAACGAAGATTCCAAGTATAGGCTCGAGACTATCCGGAAGCTTCACCAATAATTCCGAATCCGGATTGGCGATATGTCCGGATTTGTGGCCGTACGTTGTGGCGACAATGTCACCTTCCGTAAAATCAGGCGCTTGCGAACGGGAAATGCGAGCGACCTCCATATATCCGAGGAAGGGAACTGGATAGCGCAAAGCGGGCTCGCCGCAGATAAAGGCGCCCCGGTCGGCATCAAAGCGGCTGTGGAAGAATGGGTTGGTGTTTTTCAGAAACGTGAGCTCGGTCCCCGCTGAAAGGCCACTGAAGAGCGTATCAAGCTGAAGCTGTTCGCCATTTGGCGGTTCTTCCTCATATTCGAAGTAGTAGGCGCGTTCCGGGGCTTCGATACCCAAAGAGCGAATGGACCGACGGTACGACATTGCTTTCGTTCTCCGGCTAAATCGTTACGGTTTGGCAGGTGCGCATCGAATCGCTTATTGCAAGCGCCACACGATGGGTTTGAAGTGCATCCCGGTATCGGCAGCGAATATTGTTGGGTCTTCCTTTTACTGCGTCGATGAAATGGCGATCCTGCAGCAGTACCGGGTCTCCCCCAGCAGTTCGAGAGGGGCGTCCGGCGCCAACGTCAACCATGATGTCGCGCTCGGACAATTCGATTGCCAGTCCGTCTGCGAAGAGGTGCAGCCCGATGCGGTGGCCCCAACGCAACAGGCATGTCGAACTTATGGTGCCAACGGCCCCGGTTGCGAACCTTAGACTTGAGACCGAGGCAGTCGCCACATCGAGACCAGGGAAGTCGGCCCTTTCGAGGTGGTTGGATAGCCCCGAAACCTCGTTGATATCACCCACGAGATAGCGGGCAAGGTCGATGATATGGGTGGCTTGTTCGACAATCTGTCCGCCCGCTGCAGCTTGTTTCCACCACCAGCGCGGCGGAGGCGTCTGATCTAGCCAATAGCCTGCCACCAGTTGCGCCGGGTTACTAATCAGCAGGTTGCGTGCTTCTTCCACTGTATCGAGATATCTCCAGTGATAGCCGACCGCGGTGACAAGGTCTTCGGCAAGGCAAGCGACTTCTTCAGCGGTCTCAATGTCGAGTGACAGTGGCTTTTCGACAAAGAATGGAATTCTGCGCTCTGCAAGCTCCCGCTCGATATCGCCATGCGCAAAGGGCGGAACACAGACAAATGCGGCATCGATCTCGCATTCCGCCAGCATTGCCAGCGCGTCAGGAAAGCCATGCATACCAAAGACACTAGCGGCGCTGTTGGCCCGTTCCAGATCGGGGTCCGCGAGTCCTACCAATTGCACGTCGTCGAAACGGGAAATGATATCAAGGTGGCGCCGGGCAATTCCGCCGGCGCCTATGAACCCGATGCGAACAGTTTCCATGGTTGTCTTTCTCCGGATTGGGGACCCTTGGGGCAGATGCCGCAAGTAGATGCTTGCTGTTTCGGCCGCCATGCGCTCTGCGCTGAACTGCGCGCGGTACCGGCGTCGTGCTGCCTTGGCGGTCGTTTCACCAAGGTCCGGACGGGACAGGGCAAAACACACCATCTCGCCAAGCCCAACTGCGTCAGTCGGGCAAAAGTAGAAAGGATGATCTTCTCCAAGAGCGTCGCAATTCCCACCTACTTTCGAGGCAACGACGGGCACCCCGGCTGCCATCGCCTCAAGCACAACGAGGGGAAGCCCTTCGAAAAGCGAAGGCAAAACAAAAAACTCAGCAATGCTCATCAGATTGCCGATGTCGCTGCGCTGGCCAAGGAAACGCACATGCTTGCTTAGACCCAGATTGTCTGCGAGCGAGCGTATCGCGTCGAGCTGCGGCCCCTCGCCCGCCGCGAGAAGCAGGACATCGGGATGGTTGCGAACAATCGCCGGGAGCGCCTCCATCAGAATTGCATGATTTTTCTGCTGCGTGAATCTTGCCGTTGTCAGCAGCACCCGCGCCCCTTCAAGTTCGAGATCTTCAACTATGCTTTTGGGCGGTCTCGTCGTCTCAAGCGGATAAACGCCGTTGAACACCGTCGTCAGTTTGAGGCCCGCTATTCCGTTTTCGCGGTAGCTTTGCTCCGACGCTTTTGAAACGACAACGATTTGGTCGATATTGGCTATTCCCTCAAAGTAGCGTTCTTTTTGTTCGTCATCCGTAAGGACATACGGCAGATGTTCCGTACGGATCACCGGCAATCCAATGGCAAGGGCCGAGCGGGCAAGATCGTGTCCCTCCCAACCGATGCCGGCGTGAACATGAAGCAGGTCGACGCGAGCCCGCGACAGCCAGGCGGAAAAGTCGCGATCAAGGACTTTTACCGCCATGCCGTATCGCTTTGCACGGGCCATCATCGGCCTGCCGCGGGATAAGCCCGGCAGCGCCAGCGTCATTTTGAAACGATCCGACAGCGCGCGACCCAATGCCAGCATGTGCTCGCCCATGCCGGACGGATCAAGACTATCTGTCGCGAGGACGATGTGGGCTTTCGCGCAATCAAGCATTCGATGCCTGATCGGCGCTTCGCATCTGGTCTACATGTCCGGCCTGCTGCATCAAGCGTTTGAAAGTGGCCAACGCCTGACCCACGACCTGATCCATATTGTAGTATTTGTACGTTCCGAGCCTGCCGACAAAGCTTACATCGGATTGTTGCTTCGCTAACGCTTCATATTGCTTATAGATCGCCTGGTTTTCAGGACGTGGGATCGGATAGTAGGGATCACCATCTGCGCAAGGCGTTTCGTAACAGATACTGGTCTTCGGATGTGACTGGCCGGTGAGATACTTGTATTCGGTTATCCGCGTATAGGGGATGTCTTCGGACGGAAAGTTGATCACGGCCGCATCTTGAAACCGTTCTCTGTCAATTGTCTGGTGAAGGAAATTCAGGCTGCGGTATGGAAGTTTTCCCAAACGAAAGTCGAAGTATTCGTCGATCGGCCCCGTAAATATTGTATGGCTTGCCAGACGGAGGTCCCTCAACTGTTCAAAATCGGTGGCGAGCTCAATCGTAATTCCTGGACGGTCGAGCATATTTTCGAACATTCGTGTGTATCCGTGGAGAGGCATTACCTGAAACGTATCGAGGAAATAACGATCGTCGTCGTTGGTGCGCGTCGGAATGCGGGCTGTGACCGATTTATCAAGTTCCGATGGGTCGAAGCCCCATTGTTTGCGGGTATAGCCCTCAAAAAACAGTTCATAGAGTTCGTCGCCGACTTGAGCCCGCACAACGTCTTTGGCCGTTTGGATCGTCTCTATAGCTTGCGCCTTGCTCAGGAGAAAAGCGGCGGTTTCCGCGTCGGATGAAAGGCGCAAATCATACAGCCGATTGAGCGTGGTGCGGTTGATAGGTACCGGCAATAATTGGCCGTTCACACTGGAAAGCACACGGTGTTCATAAGCTCGCCATTGTGTGAACCGCGAAAGATAGTGGAATATTTCTTCGCTGTTTGTGTGAAATATATGAGGCCCGTATTTGTGAACGAGAAGGCCGTCTTCATTGTAGTAGTCATAGGCGTTGCCGCCGACGTGAGACCGGCGATCCGAAATGAGCACTTGGTGGCCGGCTGACGCCAGCCTTTCGGCCAACACTGAGCCAGCAAACCCCGCACCTACAATCAGATAGTCAAAAGGCGGCTTGCCCGGGTTTGCTATCGAGACGACCCGATTTTCGCGGCGTTTCTCTCCGCCAAGCGGGTGTCCTCTGTGCTCAATCGCCTCCTCTACGATGGCCTGCATACGTTGCTGGATACTGTCCCATGACATTTCGCCCAGACGGGCATCGATCGCGGCAATCCGCCTCGCGTCGCCTTTCGGCAACTTGAGAGCTTTGCGGCAGGCTGCTACGAATTCGCTCGGTGTCGCGGCGGTAAGGACGCCGTCGACATCGCCGTAATGACGAACTACGTCGGTTATTTTCGTGCTGACAACCGGGCGGCCGGAGGCAAGATATTCGGGCGTCTTGGTGGGGCTGATGAACCGCGTCGATTCATTGAGAGCAAATGGCATAAGGGCCACATCCCATCCCGCCAGATAAGCAGGCAACTCAGCATAATCCTTCTGCCCGAGATAATGGATGTTCGGCGCAACGGGCAGCTCAGCTTTGTCGATCTTGGCGACGGGACCTACGAAAACAAAGGAGCATTCGGGAAGCTCCCGCGCTGCAAAGGCAATCAGTTCAAGATCAAGCCGCTCGTCGATGACCCCGTAGAATCCAAGTCGGGGGCCTCCGATAACCGCCTGGTCAACGGGAGTGGAGAGAGGATTTCGTGCCGCCTTGAAGTGATCTGTTTCAACCCCCGACGGAAAGGGATGAATGTTTTCGTGGAGAAGTCGTTTTGACTCGTAAAGGCTAAATCCTCCGGTGAAAACGACGTCAGCGTGGCCTATAAGCAAACGCTCCATATGCTTGAGTTCAGAAGGGGCAAACTTGAAGCTCGCCAACTCATCCATGCAATCATAAACGATCGCCGCACTGTCAACGTGCCGGGCGAATGCAAACATCATCGGCGTATAGAACCAAAGGATGGGTTTGGCCGAACACAGAAGCAGAATTATCTCATCGAGTATCTTCGCCAACGCTGCTTCGCGCCGGGCATTGTCCCAATCTCCGGGTATGCGGGGCCGGATCGATTTGATCGGAGAGTCGTCAAAACTATGGATCTCGAAATATGCCAGGTGATGATCGGTAGGTATGTATTCTTCGAAGAAAAACACCTGCCGTTGGTTGGCGAACCGCTCCATCAAATGCTGGGGGCGCTGTCGAACCGAGTCCCATCGCAAGTGTGAAAAGCAGATTATCGGGCCTTCCAGAACCGGCAACATGTCGGCGGAAAATTGACGGTTCACATTGGACCAAAGCATATTCGCTCCTGTTGGTTGTCTAGGCCTAACGACCGCTTGCTTTCAATGTTCCTGTCGGAGTGAAACTTTCTGTGAGAAGCGATAAGCCCTCGCAACCGTTCGACCGTGTGTTGCCAAGTCCAGTTATTCTGGACCTCGCTCCTCGGTGAAAATTGTTCGGCGCGGCCGAGGATTTCCGTTATCGCCAGATGGAAGCGCTCGGCGGACGCTATCTCCCCGGTGCGCGGCGTGATGTATTGCGTTCCGCAGCACAGTTCCTCATTGGCCAAAACTGGAAGACCCGCCAGCATATACTCGGTCAGGATTGCTGGAGCGCCGTCATCGACCCCGCAAACAACGCCGATCCGGGCGCTGTTCATGAGTCCGTTGACTGCTTCGATCGAGACGCCGGGCGGGCCTATGAAGTCGACATCAATGCCGAGGGAAGTTGCCAGATCCTGTAATTTTTCTGCATCCTCCCCGTAGCCGAAAACACACAATGTACGGAGCGTGCGCGGTAGTCTGGCAAGGGCGTTAAAAAGGATGTCGTGACGCTTGTAAGCCTGTGCGGCAGCTACATAAATGATGTCGTAAAGCTTATCTGCGCCAGTTGGAAAAAACGTGGTATCGGAAGCAAACTCCGGTCCGATTGGCATTATTGCCGTTTCCATGTCCGGATGCCGGCGCGCCACATCTTCCGACTGCCATTCCGCTCCCGTCAGGACGAGGTCGAAGTGCCGGCTAACGGCCTCGGGTATACGCAGAGCCGGAGCGTCGATCGAGTTGTAGATTTTGAAACTCGGGGCACACGCTTCGAGAACAGCTTCACAAACCCCAAGTCCGAGCACGACGAGAATATCTGGCGGTCCAAAGACCTCGAGAAACGCCAGCATGTCGTCAGACATGTAAGGCGTGCCCTCGCCGCTGAGTTGAAACGATCGGCGGATCAATTCATGATCAGTGGGCGACAGCTCATGGTTGCCTTCCGAGCGGGTATGATGCCAAATCTCGGCACGGTCGACGATGCCGGCGTTGATGCAAGCCAGCGGGAGCCGTTGCAGGTACCCGCCCTGCACATCCATAACCCGAGGCTTTACAGACAAGGACGGGGCAGAGCCGTGCCGGTCCCGCCATTTTTTCAGATGGTATTCCTTGGAGTGCTGTTGGTTGGGCCGGCTGTCATCCAGAAAGTCACTGATAACGATCATGGATGTCATTCAACCTCTCCCATTGCGCGCTTTCAGCCGCGAGGAAAGCAAACTGGGAGACTCTCAAGATGTTCCGGCCCCTTACGTTTTGTCCGAAACCGTACGGCATCATCGTCTGATACGTGGGTCCGGCGGTCGCCACCCTCCAATTTTAATTTCCGCCGGAACAATTCCAGGACGGAATTCGGTCACAGGAAAGCAAGACGTTCCGCGACGAAGGACTGCTGCATCAAAGTTGTGCTTAGTCCCCGATCAGAAACCTGAACACGCGCGGAACGGGTTGCTCCTCCAAGAACAATCAGTTTTGTTAGACTTCATGAAAGCACAGGAATTACTGCTGGCCTCTGAACTCACGTCGGGTTTTCCGAAGATCCGAACGATCCTCGCAGACAGATTTGCGGGCACAAAAATCATGATCGTTCCGACGGCGGCATACGGCGAAGGATGGAAGCCGGACTATGAGAGCCACTATCGCCCCTTTGAAGAAATGGGCTTCGAGGTCATTGACTACGACCTCGTCGGCAAGACCCCGGACGAGGTGAAGGCTGCACTGAATACGGTCAGCGCAGTCTACATGAGCGGAGGCAACACATTCTATCTTCTGCATCATATGCGCAAAAGCGGCTTCTTTGACCATGTGCGGGTGCGTATTAGCGAAGGACTGGTCTATATCGGCTCCAGCGCCGGCTCGATCGTTGCGACACCGGAAATCAGTTATGCCGACGCGCTGGATGACCGCTCAAAGGCGGAGGAAACCAACGATATCGGCCTCAATCTGGTCAACTTTTCGATCCTGCCGCATATGGATCATGCCAGCTTCAGCGCCTTGGTTCAGAAGACCTACAAAGCCTTCGAAGGCAACGGCACAATGTGTCTCGGTCTTAACGACGATCAGGTCATTCACGTTGTGGGCGACTCATTCAAGGTTATCTGACCCAAGTTCAGCGCCCGCGCTTAAGCGAGCCTTGGAGGCTGGGGTTGAACTCGGACGGTCGGTTCCACAAGGAGGGCCACCGCCGCTACCGCAGTGCAGGTGGCAACCTGGCGCTGCGCTCGAATGTCCCTCGGAAAATTAAGTCAGATCTAAACTAGTCTGCTGCGGAACAAGAGCCCGACCCACCTGTTAAGCAACTACAACAGGAGAGGTGAAATGATGCAATCCAAGATACTGGAAGACCTTTATTACGACGGATTAAAAGAAATTTACTACGCTGAGCGGAAAATCCTCCAAGCGCTGCCAACAATGTCAGCTGCTGCAAAATCCCAGGAACTTAGCGCCGCGTTTCAAAAGCACTACGATCAAACGCAGGTTCACGTTGATCGTCTTGATCAAGTTTTTGAATTATCCGGCAAACCCGCAAAAGGTAAAACCTGCCCTGCGATTGACGCGCTTATCGAAGAAGGCAATCAGATTATCGCCGAATACAAGGACAGTTCTGCACTGGACCTGGGACTCGCTGCCGGAGCTCAAGCAGTCGAGCATCATGAAATGGCCCGATACGGTGCATTGAAAAAACTCGCAATGCTGCTGGGTCTAACCGATGCGGCCGATTTACTTGACGCCACGTTGCAGGAGGAAATCCAGACCGATGCCGATCTGGATGCTCTCTCCGACACCTTGGGATCGGCAAAAACAAAGAAGTCATCAAAGTAAAATCCGCAAAATACTTTGCCGATTAAGCAGGCCAATCCAAGGAACACACATGTCCAAGACCAACAAATCCAATCCCAAAAACGAAGCCACGATCCACGATCAAAAGTTGCGGCGGGGCGCGGGCGGCGAACTCCATCAGGACGCCGCCGGTGATACGCCCATACTGACCACAGCCCAGGGGGGACCCATCTTAGACGATCAAAACTCGTTGAAGATTGGGGATCGCGGGCCCACCTTGCTGGAAGACTTCCATTTCCGCGAAAAGATCTTTCACTTCGATCACGAACGCATCCCCGAACGCGTCGTGCACGCTCGCGGATATGGGGCCCACGGGTATTTCGAGACATACGACACATTGTCTTTGGCGGAATATTCCCGGGCCGACATCTTTCAACGTCCGGGGGAAAAAACACCGGCGTTTGTTCGATTTTCAACAGTCGCGGGGAACAAGGGATCATTCGACCTTGCACGCGATGTGCGCGGGTTCGCAGTTAAACTCTATACGCAAGAGGGCAACTGGGATTTGGTCGGAAACAATATTCCGGTGTTCTTCATTCAGGATGCTATCCGGTTTCCCGACATGGTTCATGCGGTCAAGCAAGAACCGGACAGGGGTTTTCCGCAGGCCCAGTCGGCCCACGACAACTTTTGGGATTTCATCAGCCTGACGCCGGAAAGCATGCACATGATCATGTGGGTGATGTCGGATCGGGCCATCCCGCGTTCCTTCCGTTTCATGGAAGGCTTCGGTGTTCATACCTTCCGCCTGGTGAACACCAATGATGAATCGACATTCGTAAAGTTCCACTGGAAGCCAAAGCTTGGCTTGCAGTCGGTGGCATGGAATGAGGCGGTCAAGATCAATGGTGCCGATCCCGATTTCCATCGGCGCGATTTGTGGGACGCCATCCAGTCCGGCGCCTTTCCGGAATGGGAACTTCAGGTCCAGCTTTTTGACCAGGATTTTGCCGATGCTTTCGATTTCGACATTTTGGATGCGACAAAGATAATACCTGAAGAAATTCTGCCGCCGATACCCGTTGGCCGTCTCGTGCTCGATAGAATGCCTGACAACTTCTTTGCCGAGACCGAACAAGTTGCGTTCATGACGCAGAACGTTCCCCCAGGGATCGATTTTTCCAATGATCCATTGCTGCAGGGTCGGAATTTCTCCTATCTCGATACGCAGATAAAGCGTCTTGGCGGACCAAATTTCACGCATATTCCAATCAATGCGCCCAAATGCCCGTTCAATAATTTCCAGCAGGACGGTCACATGGCCATGCGAAATCCGACGGGCCGCGTCAATTACCAACCGAACTCCTGGGGAGTAGGTCCGCGCGAGTCGCCCGAGCGAGGCTTCCGGTCATTTGCCGATGGAGAATCCGGTCAGAAGATCAGGCTGAGGGCCGAGTCCTTTGCAGATCACTATAGCCAGGCGCGACAGTTTTTCATCAGCCAGACCCTGCCCGAGCAAAAACATATCGCCGCCGCGCTGACGTTTGAACTCAGCAAGGTCAAAACCCCGGTAATCCGCGAACGTGTTGTCTCGCATCTTCTCAATATCGACGATTCGTTGGCAAGCAAAGTTGCCCAAGGGCTTGGACTTGAAACCATGCCCCAGGCCGCGGACGCCGCCATTCCCACCAGGCAGGATCTCGACCCCTCCCCGGCGCTAAGCATCGTGGAACGAGGTCCGAGGCGGTTCGAGGGACGAAAGCTCGGCATTCTGTTGACGGACGGATTCGATGCGGCCGTCGTCAAGGAACTGCAAGATGCCATTGTCGCCGAAAAAGCGGTGTTTGAAATTATTACCCCCGTCGTTGGGGGAGTTCGCGGCAGCGATGGTACGCTGATAAAAGGTGACCAGATGATCGATGGCGGGCCATCGGTGTTATATGACGCAGTGGCCATATTGCCCTCCCCTGAAGGTGCGGCCGCTCTTGTCAAAGAATCCACGGCCAGGGATTTCGTCGCCGACGCTTTCGCACACTGCAAATTCATCGGTCACAACGACGCTGCCCTGCCTTTATTCGAGAAGGCAGGTATTGCCGGCGACCTTGATGAAGGGGTGATCCTTTTATCCGATGGCAAGGATGTCGCGACCTTCACTGCGGCATTGGGTAAGCTACGCCTTTGGTCACGCGAGCCAAATGTCAAAATGAAATGATAGGCCCCTGACCGCGGCGCAGCTGAAGCGCCGCGGTCAGGCCAAGGACGCAAATCCTCCTTAACTGGCATTGCAATCGCGTGGTTCAGACCGGATCGGCTCCCATCACCAATCCTTCGATGTCGTGCTTTTGCGTCACTGGCACCAACTCATCGACCACACGGCAGACCAAATGCCTTTTCACCGAGTCCGGCAAACTTTCAAAGTAGCCCTTCGTCACCATGAGATCGTGCAGTTTCGCGTGGCCCGCTCCCGGGGCGTCCACGCCAAGGACCATCACTGGCCGCGCTATCGGAGAGGCGTGTTCCGTGCCACGGTGCACCGTTAGCGCCGAACGACAGGAGATATCGCCAAGCTGCGGGAACTTGCGCACTGCTTTTGTCTGAAACTCCGGCCATACGGTCTTTGCAGGAAACATCTCGTGTTTCCACTCGCGACCGTCGATATATTGTGTTCCGGGCGCAATTTCGAACGGGCCCATATCCTCGGTGACATCGACGCCTGTCAGATTAAACGCGAGAGATGTAATGCGCCGCTCGACATAGGTGTCCACAGGCGAGGGGAAGTCCCGATGCCATGGCTGGAATTTCGCGCCTTGAAATGGAACATCAAACCCGATCTCGACGATCTGATAATCCGGGCCAAGTACATTTTCGCACATCGCAGTGACCCAAGGATGCGTGACCAGATCAATGAATCCGCCGAACTCCTCTGGATGAATTTCGACATACCACCGCCGCGGACCACGTCCGACAGCTCCGCCCGGCCGCTGTATCGCAGACCAAAAGGCGGTCATCATGTCTTCGCGCATCTGTTCAGCCCATGCGCGGGGAAAGGCCGATTTCTTGCCGACAATTCCATCGGTCTTCAAGGTCGAGACATCGTGTTGAATGTTACCGTAACTGTCCATTGCCCCTCCATGCGCACAAAAACATGCGTATGCTCGTTTTGATTTATAACAATAAGCATCCCATAGGCCTGGCGGAACCACAACCTTTCACAATCGTTTCAGGGAGCACGCCAACCATCCCAAAACCAGTCTGGCCGTGCAGACGGAGCGCGTTGAGACATGGCCATGGAAGCACCTCCGCTCGATCGCAAGTTGATCGCCATCCTTGCTGCCGATGTAGAGGGCTATTCACGGCTCATGCACCAAGACGAGGAAGGCACCCTTGCGACATTGTCATCGCACCGGGCTATCATTGACGAGATTATTGCGGCGGGACGCGGCGGGATATCCGGTACGGCTGGCGACAGTGTACTTGCCGAGTTCGCCAGTATCGTCGACGCCGTCAACAGTGCAATTTCCATTCAACGGTCCTTGGCTGTAGCCAATAAGTCCCTTCCCCAACAGGCGCGAATGCTCTGGCGGATCGGGATCAATGTGGGCGACGTCATGGTCAAGGACGGCGGCATCTTTGGTGACGGTGTCAACGTCGCATGTCGCCTTGAGGCACAGGCGGAACCCGGCGGTATTTGCGTCACGCGCGGTGTGCGCGATCATCTGCGCGACAGGGTGGACTACCAGTTCGAGGATCTTGGGGAACACGCCGTAAAGAATATCGCGCGCCCGGTTCGGATTTTTCGTGTCTGCTTCGATCCCGAGGCAAGCTCTGATCTTCTCGATGTTCGCGCCACGCCTTCCAGGGGAAGCATTGAACTATCCGACGACAGCAACGCGATCAAGGGCACGTCGAACCAAGTGGAACTGACGTTTTGGCAGTCGATACAGGAGACTAAGGATCCGTCGGAATACGAGGCTTACCTTGAACGGTTTCCCGACGGCGAATTTGTGGCGCTCGCCCGCGCCCGCCTGGCAAAAGCTGAGGAACCAGAGGCTGTCCCCGCTGCGGACCGGGCGGTGGAACTCGAGTTTTGGAACTCGATAAAACAGAGCAACTCCCCGGCCGCGTTCGAAGCCTACCTTCAAAAATATCCGGAAGGTGAGTTCAAAAGTCTGGCTGCAATTCGCCTGAGGGAAATTTCGGAGACTGATTAATACTGTGGGAATGGCCGACGCGCCGGGTGGACAGTTGCGTCGCTTGATTGCATCTCCCATCGAAGCCGGGATCGCGCCGAGGATTCGGGCCAGAGGCCACCGGGATGACGAAGGGTGCAAAGCTGCAGGGCGAAAACGGAGCTGGTTGTGATCCAGGCCGCCAACCCCTCGACACAAAAAAGATCGACGCAGCTATCAAACTCATCGAAGCTAAAACATCTCCGTCAGAAGCCCGCAAAACAGCTCGGCCTCGGTCGATCTGTCTGTCGGGAACTACCCCGTCTGGGCATTCTGCGCACTGCGTGATACTTGCATTGCATTCAGCTCGGACATTCCGTGCACACTTAATTATTGTTCAAAAATCCAACCATCAGCAGGTCACGATGGAACAGCAAAATTCATACCGAGCCCTCACTACAATTCCCGGTCTGACGCCTCTCATTGTCGCTGCCACCCTCTCGCGTCTGGCCGGACGCATGTTCATTCTCACGCTGGTGCTGTTCGTGCTGGCGCGGTTCTCGTCACCGGCGTTGGCCGGCTGGCTGACCTTCGCGGCAATCGTGCCTGGCCTGCTGGTTAGTCCGATCGCAGGCGTTCTGCTTGATCGCGTCGGACCGACCATAGCCGTCAGGATCGACATGATTGCCAGCGCCATATTCATTGCCGCAATCAGTATCGTGAGCTGGCTCGACTCGACGACGCCACCGGTCCTGTTCTTTCTGGTTATATTGTTTTCCCTCGCCGGTCCGCTCGGCGCGGCCGGCACCCGCACTCTGTTGCCTCGATTGGTTCCGTCTCACGCACTCGATCGAGCAAATGCGCTGGATACGGCAGTCTATGCCGTCGTTGATGTCGTCGGGCCAGCAATGGCTGGCATTATTGTCGCGTGGCTTGGTCCTGAAAGTGCGATGTCTATGATCGCCCTCTTCTATGCAGGCGCGGCAATATGTATGTCTCTCGTGCCGTTCCTTCCAGGTCTGGCGTCAAGGCAGGCTTCGTTTCTGCAACAGACGTGGGAAGGTATCCAGATAGTCGCCAGACAATCAACGCTGCGCGGCCTTGCCATCTCCTATTCGATGTACCAGATCACTTGGGGCGTTCTCTATGTCGTCGTTCCGGTTTTTGTCGCCAACCATTACGACACCTCCATTGGGAGTTCGGTGACAGGTTTCCTATGGGCTGCGATGGGCATTGCCGGCGGGATTGGTGCGCTGTTAGCCGGGCACCTGCGAACAACCGGTCGCGAGCGTTACATTATGGCTATCGGAATGGTAATTACGGCCTTGGCGGCATGGCCCGTGGCAGCTGAGTTTGGGTTTGGCGGGCTGGCGATCGGCCTTATGCTTGCCGGCATCATGTCCGGTCCGATCGATGTTGCTCTGCTGACGCTTCGCCAGCGTCGAACCGATCCGCAACAACTCGGTCGCGTCATGTCGATTTCGATGAGCCTGAATCTGGCCGGTTTCCCTCTCGGTTCGGCCTTGGCCGGCATGGTGATCACGTCATCGCTGTCGACGACATTCGTTCTGGCGGGCATCGCCTCGGTCGTCGCGGCCATTGCGACGATATCGATCCCTTCGGACACCGAGGCTATAGCCTAGTCAAGCGTTGTTCAGCGGGAAACCAACGCGATACCTCTGATGTTCTCAGCGACGGCACAGAGGAAGAGCCGTCGAGACAAACTGGCGAGCGACGCACTTGCTGAACGGCAGGAACGTTCGTTGCCGAGCAGGGCAGTGCTCATCGTTCGAAGCGGTGTATTGGTGGTCACACGTGAAGAGGGTCGTCGGGCAGGCGGGCGCAATCGGAGAAGCATTTGTTCGAAAACAGCACCGAGATTGCTGGCATCCACGCCATGCCTGGTCTCGTCAAAAAAATCAGGCTTCTGTTTGAGCTCTCTCATCTCGAGAGGAATTGACCATCCGGCTCAGCTAAACGGACTGCAGTGTCATCAACGTCACGCATACTCCCTATGGGCTAATGTTCAAACGGCACTTGTGCGGTTAGTGTGACCTTGGCCCAATGCCCTAGATCGAATTGTTGATTTCGCCTGAACCGAAGCGTCGGACCACACCGGTCCAACATCGATGCCGCATTCGCAAACAATCACAAGATAAGCACTGTCCTGTTATCCGGCCATGCCGTGCACGCTGCAAGACTCTTGAGAAGCATGCCATTCGCAGCGGCACATGACATTTGATGAAGACGAGTTGGCTACCCAGATCCGGGTGGTGAGCCATTATCCTGGGAAACGCGGCGTGGTTCGAACGAGCCCGGCGTATCTTTTCAATGGATAGCTTTGTTGAATGGATGGTCGGACTTTCGTGAAGGAAAGTTCGCCATGCCTCCAAAGAAACCGATTTCAACGACGGTGAGTTCCGCTCCGTCAAAGTTGGTGCGTGGAACACAAGCAGCGCCGTCCTCGCAACAAGCCTCCGATCTTGTTACGGGAGCCATCGGCCCCATCGTCGACCGAATTCCTGATCACCCCATCTTCATTCCGGATCCCAACGAGAATTTCTTCGATATCAATCGCCGGGGTGATGCGGTGGTGCGGCCGCGTGACATGCTGGTATTGCGCCTCGAATTTATCAACCTTACCGTATCAGGCGGGGCAAAGCCGCGGCTGAAGAAGTCAGCCGCCGGCTCTGCGAGCCTGATCGTACATTTCCCGCCGCAGACCATTACCGAGGAGACTTTTTTCGAAACGCCTCCCACTGCCACGCACAACCCGGACCCTCCCCGCCCCGGCACTCCGCCAAAACCCGAGCCTGGCGGGGCGGAAGCACTCACGGGACCACCGGTCCGTGCACGAATTGCCGGCGAATCGAGGCTCGCGTTCAAAGTTCCGGACGGCTTCGACATTCCCTATACGCTGGAGGATGTCCTTGCCGCCTGCGAAACGCTCGAACTTTCCGTTCCCGCCAATGCACGGCCGCCCGCAGCGCCTCGCCCTCCGATTGTCTTTACCGATATATTCGCTTCCAATTTCGGCAAGCTGAGTGCGCGTCAACGAGCATCCCTGACAAGTTTTGCGGCGCGAAGCCTGCGCATCGCCGCTGTCCAGGGCAATGCCAGCGCGTTTGAACTGCGCCAGGCTACGGGTGGTCCCGGATTGAAGGCGCTGAAACCCGGCAGGCTCGGCGCATCCGATCTTGTCCAGATCGGACCTGTCATCGACGCCGGCACTTTCCCGACGTTGCGGGGTCCGCGCCCGGCCCTGCCTGGCCTGAACCAGACCGCAATCGAAATGCCATGGCGGCTGATCCTCAGTCCGCACGGCGCGGAACGCTGGCGCCATGCAGCGCTTCCCATTTATTCGGAGCAGACCGGGCGGACCGAATTGTGGCATTCGCGTCTGGTCGCACCATCCCAAACCGGACCGACGATCGAGCCCCCAAATGCTGACTCGCAACGGACCGTGAGAGCCGTGTGGGCGCTCACCGGCGAGGGATCGCCCAAGCCGATGCAATCGGACTATCCCGCGGGCAACTTGCCCAATCCCAACAACAGCCCGTTCCGTATGCCCATGGACGATTTCGATCGCTTTCAGATCGTCCATCTCTCGTCGAATTTCTCGAAATCGAACTACGCACCTTTGCCGGTCAATGCCAACCTCATGATGCTCTCTGCCCTTGGTGGCTGGCTGGATTCAAGGGGCGGCTGGGATCCCGTTGGCCTGTCGGTGGAGGAATGGGCTCATCGCGCCACCATGGGGCGGGATCACTATGTGCGTGTCGTCTACAAGGGTTTCCTCTTCCCATTCGGTCATCGCGTCTCCCTCATCAAGGTTAGCGAGCGCAAATTCCACAATGGCAAGGGATCGGACCAGGCCATGCCGGGCAATACGGCATATCTGCGCCAGCGGCTGTTCATCATAGTGCGTGAGCGCGAACGCACATTCGTGGATCCGGACCTTACCAACAAAGACGAGACCATCGCGCTGCACCGGCAAATGCCGTTTTCGAGTGTTCGAATTCTGACCGCCGTCACGCCAAGCCTCGACAGGCCGGATCAGGCGCCGGGCTCCATCGTCGGCAATCAGACCATGTTCTGGCCCTGCGTCGGCGGGCAACCCTTCAAGTTCCAGATGTCGGCCACCGACATCGACGGGCGCACGGTACAATTCGAACTCCCGATGATCTTCATCGATTTTTCTTTGGCAAGCCCGGTGAAGGACGGCTCAGCCCCGGTTCTGAAACCCAATTTCGATCTTGCCGAAACCAATGCCGATAAGGCCCGCGGCGCCTGGAACGATCCTTCTCATTCAGGTTGGAAGACTGCCCCGCTCAAGCGCCAACGCGTAGCGCTGGCACCAAGCGTCAAAGCCGGCGACACTTCGGTCGAGGCGGAATCGATAACGTTTGACGGTTTTGTCGAGAAACAGAACCTCAAGCTCCGCGCCTACAGCGAGAACCTTTCCAAACCCATCTTTTACCCCATGGTCCAACAAGCCGGCGTTCGCATCGCCGCCCTTGCGCAGTTAACCGGCAGTTCCGCATCGAACACGGTCAAATGGAACGCACGCTATCTGAGCGCCGGCTTTACCAACAATCAGGGCGAAGTCTTTGTCGACGTCGTCAGCGAGCCCGGCATGGCTCAGCTTAATTTTTCGACCCAGGGAGACAGGTCGGGAGGCTTTGTCCAGCCGAATCTCACGCCGAGCGCGCTCTCGCGTCTGACCGGTCCTGTAACCGGCAACGTATCCGATTTCATGGATGGGAAAATGACCGGCAGCAATGCGTTTCCGGCCACCCTGTCTGATCTTCCCTTGCCGCTGCTGTTTGGCTGCATTCCGCTCGGCGATGTCATCCAGGCAGTCACCAACCTTGGCGACAAGCCCGAACAGGTCCCGAAATTTGCCAGCGAAGCCAGCACCAAGGTCGAAAGCTTCATCAACGGGCTCGTGCGTCTCTTCGAATTTGTCACGCATCTGGCTGACAGTCCGGGTAGCATCGCCGACGCGGCCCTCGAGGTTGTCCGCGGAACTTTGGACGACCTCATTGAGCAGGCCGAAGCCTATCAAGCCGCGCTCGTTGCCAATGCCAAGGCGCGTGTAAATGATTTGAAGAATGCGGTCCTTGCGGTAAAATCGGAAATCGCTCCGCTGCTGGCGGTAACGAGCGTCGACCTCGCCCTGCCGCTGGGCGGACTTGCCGGCGCTCTCACCAATGTCAACAACGCCGCTGACCAGTTGCTGGCGGCCGCCGATGCGCAGGTCGGGGGTGTATCCCTTCCAGCAGGCTTCCGGCAGTCGTTGAAGCTGATCGCCAACCAGACCAAAGCACTCGCGAACGACGTGGCGACGATCACCACCCTTATCACGCAAGGGAAAGAGCTTTATCTGGCGCTCGAGGCGATTGTCGGCCATCCGGAAAACCTGCCGCAATTGCTGGGCGATCCCGCCACGCTAGGCGGTCTGATGACGGCGGTGCAGGCTAAGATCACCCCCTTGCACGATACCGTCAAAGCGTCGCGACTGCTCGACGGCGCGCCAAAACAGGCAATTCTTTCGGCCATCGAACTCGTCGTCGAGATCCTCAACGCGGCAGGCGACCTTTTAAAACTCCTCGAAATGCTGACCGGCGATGAACTGACGATCCGCTTCGACTGGAACCCGCCGATCGACAACTGGGCCCTCCCGGGTGTCGACAAAGCGAAGAACCCGATGTTCCGCGCCAATGACAAACGCGGCTTCCTCGTCGCCGTGGAAGCCAAGGTCAAGAAGAACGGCAGCAGCGCGCCGAAGATCAACGTCGTCTGCAGCCTGAAGCATTTCGACCTGGTCTTGATCGCACCGGCAAGTTTCATCGAACTCAATTTCGAGAAGATCGAGTTCCGCGTCGACAGTGCCGCGAAGATGGACGTCGACGTAATGCTCAACGACATCAAATTTGTCGGGCCGCTGAGTTTCGTCGAGACCTTGCGCGATCTCATACCGCTCGATGGCTTCTCCGATCCGCCCTATCTCGACATCACCCCTCAGGGCATAGATGCCGGCTTTTCGCTTACCTTGCCGACAATTGCCATCGGACTGTTCAACCTCAGCAATCTGAGCCTTGGCGCCGGCTTTACCGTGCCGTTCATCGGACAGCCGCTGTCCGTCCGCTTTAATTTCTGCACCCGCGAACAGCCGTTCAACCTGACTGTTTCGCTTTTCGGCGGCGGCGGATTTTTTGGCATTACGCTGGACCCGCACGGCATACAGATCCTCGAGGCGTCTTTTGAATTCGGTGCGAGCATCTCCATCGATCTCGGCGTCGCTTCAGGCGGGGTCCATGTCATGGCGGGCATCTACTTCCGCATGGAGAAAGATGCTTGTTCGTTGACCGGCTATTTCCGCCTCGGCGGTTATGTGAGCGTACTTGGGCTGATTTCCTGTTCGCTCGAACTCTATCTCGAACTTCGCTACGAATTCGAGAGTGGGAAATGCGTCGGCAAGGC
Source organism: Phyllobacterium pellucidum (assembly GCF_013327855.1). Lineage (GTDB taxonomy): Bacteria > Pseudomonadota > Alphaproteobacteria > Rhizobiales > Rhizobiaceae > Phyllobacterium > Phyllobacterium pellucidum. The sequence goes on from NZ_JABUMX010000007.1 coordinate 87,568, forward strand.
GCAGCTGACAATCGAAATTGAAATATTCATGTTCTCGACAAGCGTCACCGTAACCTGCGAACGAAAATTTGCCGGAGCTAACGGCGATCCGACATTCCGCGATCTCATGGGGGTCAACGCGGCGCTGCCGATCGCCGAGGAGCTCGAACTGATCGACACCGATACCGATTACGCATGGCGTGAATATGTAGAGGCGTTCGCCTAAGGGAGGGGAGCATGGCAAGACAAACCATTCTTTGGACGGTACTGCCCAATGGGCGCGTGGAAGACGGCGAATTTGCCGGCCAATTGCGCGTGTCCCTGGTCGCGTCTCCCCGCCTGACGCCCGAGGCGTCTGACGAGCAGGTGTTGAAGGCGTTTCCGGAATGGCGAAACTGGCCAAAAACGCTCGATAACGTGAAGTTTTCCTTGCAGGTTGGCCCCGACGAGCTTGAGCTTCGACGTATAAGCGACCCCGATGCCGATCTCTGGGCCAAGCTGTTTTCAGCCCAAACCCCCGTCAGCGGCTACGTTTTCAAGGACATGAGCAAGGTCAATCTCCGCTCGTTCCCCATGCGCAATGTTCTCGGCACGTTGCGCAAGCACTATAAGAACCTCGCGATTCAATCGACAGGGACGCCGCCAACCCTCCTGCCCTGGTCGCAAGCCCATCCAGGCCTGAAGGACATGCTGGGCGAACTCGGCACCCGCACGGAAAAAATCAACCTCGGCGACCGGCAAATCGAATACCTCGTGCCGGGCTTCAACCGCTTTTTCGACGATGAAGGCCGCGAGGGCACTGAGAACCGTTTGCGCAATACCGTCTTCGGCACAAAGAGTATTTACCGCGGACAGGTCGTTGGTGTGGATGTCGATGAGCAGGGAAACCCCAGGTCCAGCGGGCAGTTTCCGGTCCGCGCCTTGCCTCCGGACTGGCACGATCCTGCCGGGGGTGGCGCCGATTCAAGCATTATGGGGCAATTCTCCTCCGCGGCAGAATATGCTTTCTACCAAGCGGATCGCTTCTACCGCCGCGAGCGTCTGACACAAGCAAAGCTCGACAAGCTTGACGCGCAAAAGCAATTGCGTCGCCCCAAGCTTGTCGACGTCCCTGCCCCGCCCAAAGCGCCCGATTTCGATTTCCATCGGATCGTCGCCTCCTACAGCGATTATCCGCGGCTCCTGTGGCGCCTTGGCCTTGTGATCGATTGCGTGGTCCAGCCGAATTCGCCCATTGATCTCGCGCTCAATGCTGCCCCGCAGGTGCAAGGGCGAATGTCACTCAACCTTTCATGGGGAAGCGCCCACGATCCAGCCGATGATTCCTGTCCGCAGACCGCGTGGATAGCCGACAAGTACCGGTTTGTGACGCGTCCAAGGACGCAGGATCACGAGCGGGGCTTACTGAAACTGCAGTATGCCGACGATAAATGGAACAATGACAAGCGCACCCTGTTCGACGTCTATCAGGTCGACCCGGATGGTGCAGCCCTGAAGACGGTGGATTTTGTCATTACCGCACAGAACCTTGTGGGAAAGAGCCTGGCAATCGGCGCCGACGGTGCAGTCACCTATACGACTGGCGACAAGCAGGCGGTCGCCGCCCTTCGCACGGGCGGACTTGGCATATCCCGCCATGGCAAGGCGCTCACGATTGCCCAGAGTGCTGCATCTGCGGCGCTGAAGGACGCAGCGGTAAAGTCCGGCGCAGGAAAGAAGGTTGTTCTGTTCACTGAAGACCTGTTGCGGGGATATAGAGTCGACGTTCAGCCCGTAATTAGCGGCTCGCCTGAGAAGTGGCATACCCTTTGCGGCCGGCATGGCACTTACAAGCTCATTGCCACGAACGAAGACCTCCCCCTCGAAGACGATGAAGGCTATGTGAAGGGGGCGTCGACGACAAGTTCGGCCAGTGAGGATGCCGACCCGGATGATCATTATCTGCACGAATCGATGTTTCGCTGGACGGGATGGAGCCTGGTAACGCAGCGCCCCGGAAAAACGCTGCGCGCGAGCAGCGATCCCACCTCGGGCGTTCAAAGTGAAACCCCAGAGACGGTTGCAGATGAGGCAACAAGCGGTGGCAATGGCGTATCGGCAACCTTCGTCGCGGCCAAAGGCAGCTTGCCGCGCCTGAGATTCGGCACGCAATACCGCTTCCGGGCCCGGTTGGTGGATCTGGCCGGCAACAGCCTCGGCGTGGACGACAGGTCGCTTGAAGACGACAAGCAGGTCAGCGAACCCGTAGGCTATTTGCGCTTTGAGCCCGTGGACCCTCCCGTACTTGTTCATCGCGCACGCGTGAGTGAGGGCGAGTCGCTCGAGCGGATGGTGATAAGAAGCAACTTCGACGTCGACCCCGAAGGCTATCTGAAGAAGAAGCCGTTCAAGGATGCGATCAAGCTGCCGGCTTCGCAGGATTTCGATTACACGGCCAGCAACGAGCGGCATGTGGTGCCACCGAAATCCTCGCAACTGCAATGCGAGCAGCACGGACTGTTCGACTTCTACTTTGCCGATCCCGCCTCGATCAAGACAGCCTACGCGATTGCAAGCCGCGAGGCTGGAACGTTGAACGATCCAACGGCAACATCGACGCCCGAACTCATCACCCCTGCGGCCATAGCAGGAACTGCCACACGCACGATATTGCCGCTGCGATTGCCCTCCCCGGACAACCCAACCGGCGATCGCCTCGCCGCCGGCCAATACGTGATTCATCGCGACGCTCAGGTTTCCACGCCCTATCTTCCGGATGGGGCATCCGGAGGCTTCGCATTGCGGGCCATGCAAGGCCATTCGATCCCCGGCGTGACCGTGCCCGTCGTCCTCGGGCCGAGCGCTGCGGTGGTGCGCGCCCCGAACCAGGAAGTCGTTCTGGTTGTCGCCCATGGCAAGGAATGGCCGGACTCAACCGGGTTCAGGATCGTCCTTCAGGAGCGTGGTGCATCGCTCCTTGATCCACCTTGTGACGAAACATTCAACGACGATGGGACGCCTGCCTGGGATGAGGACAAACGTGTCCTGACACTATTCATCGCCAAGGGACGTATTGCACGCCTTCGCTATGCCAGCTTCACACATAAAAAATTCAGGGACTCCTTTGGTTTGCCGGGATGGATCGACACCGCCGGCGAGCGGGACTTTCTGCGCGGCATGGCCGAACTCGGCTGCGCGTGGATGATGACGCCCTATCGCGAACTCACGCTCGTCCATGCCACCCAGCAACCGGTATGCGCGCCCGAAATGATCAAGCTCGTCGCCGGCCGCAGTATGAACGACCAGTTTGCCATCTTGCGAGCGCAGGTGCGGCTGCATGGACCCAGCACCGGAAAATTCGAAGTCGAAGCGCATTGGAAGGAGTGGATCGACGATCTGGAAAAGCCGGGACCGGAACTTGTCGATTCCCATGGGGCGCTTGGCGAAATTTTGCTTGCCGAGAACCACGTAAACACATTCGATCTTAACGGCGCGGTGAACGCCCAGCAATATGACGCCGCGCGCCCGCGCGCCCGGGGCGACAGGCACGAATTCGGCGACACAAAATTCCGGCTGGTCGAGTATAAGGTGTGCGCTACGACGCGTTTTCGCGAGTATCTTCCGCCATCAATCTATGAACAGAAAGATCAGGTTACGCGCCTTGGGCCTATTGCCGAAGGCCAGCAATTCCAGCTTGGCTCTGATGATGATCCGGGCGCTCCCTTCCTTGTCCAGCCTGGCGCCGCGCCGCTCACCATCGTCAAATCGAGCGCGGCACCCGACGAACCGCGCATCGTCTACGTCATGCCCACGTTCCGCTGGGAAGAAACCGCGGACAATTCATCTCTCGATACAGTACGGCTTGGCAACGGCCTGCGCGTATGGCTTGAGCGCCCCTGGTTCTCCTCGGGAAACGGCGAACTGCTCGGCGTCGTGATCCTGCAGGACAATGCGCGCTTTACCGATATTCCGGTGCCTGTCGTTCCGCTGGTAACGCAGTGGGGTCTCGATCCCTTGTGGGATACGTCGCTGCCGAAAAACGCGATTCGGATCACCGATTTCCCCTCGCGGGTTATCAATGAAGCCGTACCATTGCTTGAGCCGCAAGCGGCAGGGCAGCAGGCGCAGATCATCGGCCACCGGGTCCATTGGGATCAAGCCCGCTCCCTCTGGTATTGCGACATCGAGCTTAATCCAGGCAGCAGCTATATGCCGTTCGTGCGGCTCGCGCTGGTCCGCTATCAGCCCAACGCGCTTGCAGGCGCAAAGATTTCGAAGGTCGTGCTTGCTGATTTCTCGCAGGTCCTGCCGCGCCGCCGCTCATCGTTCCAACGCGACGGCGCCGTGGTCGCGGTCAAGCTACGGGGCACGGTACCAAGTCATGGTCCAATGAAATTCCCGACCGACTCGGAATATCAGGACATTTCCTTTATCCCCCTCCCCGGCCAAGCGGTCGAAACCGGAAGAAACAAGGTCGAGCTAGTACTGCAGACCCGCGACCCGGCGATCGATTCCGACCTCGCCTGGATCGATCAGAAGGTGCTGACCTCGGCCATATTGGCGCCTGTCGCTGGAATAGGGCCGATCGTTACGACGACCTTATTCGTTCAGCCGGCCGTAAGGGTAGAAGCACCCTCGGCCGTCGCCGACCGGTTGGGGCAGCGGATTAGCCTCGACCTGACGCACATCGCGAGCCCGATCGACGTCGTCCAGATCCCGCCCGATCTATTCGATCCCGTTATATGGAGCGCCAATGTGACCCTGCCAGATACCGCTGGCAAACCGGCTCGCCTCGCCATACGTGAATACGAACGCTATTACACGGACCGGACCATCGCCGAACAACGTGGCGGTGCGACGAGACGGCGCAAAGTGGTCGAGGAAAGGCTGGTCTACACGGTGTTCTTTGATCTCCAGTAGACGTCGAGCGTCGGGCCATACGCGGAGGAAGCCGCCGCGGCTCGCTCTATTTTTGGTTACGCGGTACTGTCCCCTTGCTGGCTTGTTCGACCAGATGCGCGCGCGAGGGCGCAGGTTCAAATCGATCGGCGAAATATTGCGTTTCGTTGACCACACGTCCTTCGCTGAATTCCATGATGCTCACCGCATAGGTTGGTTTACCGTCATAGGTGAGCACGAATTCAGAGACCCAGAGATCACCGCTGCCGATAATTCGCTGGACCGTAAAGCGCTTCTTGTTCGGCTGAACTGTTCGGCTCTCTTGAATGTTGTGCCGGCCACGAATCCGCTCATTCGATTGCGGATAGTAGAGCACAGCGTCATCACGATAGATCTCATGCTCGACCTCGAAGTCGCTCACGTCCGACGCTTCCCAATGACGTTGAAGCGCCATCCGCACGGTTTGATCGTTCATCCCAACCTCCGAACTCCGTTTCCGGGCATCAAATCCCAACTACAAAGCAGAATTCGGGCGATGGCTTGTGAAAAGTTTAGTTGACCGCTTTCGATAGCGGGGAGAAACTTGCAACCCACCGAGGCAAGAGGAAAAAACAATGGACGAGCCAGACCGTTGGCGCCACATGGCAAGCGCACCGAAAGACGGCAGTCGAATCCTTATAACGATCCGCCCGACTGAACAGGGGCAGGCAGAAGTTGACCTCGCATATTGGTCCAAAGGCGACCAGTTTGGTGCCGAAGGCTGGCGCGCCTCTGATTCCTCACCCGGCCGTGTCGTCGAATATGCCGAGCCGGAATTGAAGTGCTGGATGCCGATGCCCTCGGCCAATCTCAACCGCACCTCCATGCCCGCCCCCTGGGAAGGCGAAGACGCCGAGCAGCTGGACGGTTCAGGGATTTAAAGAACTCGCGTCGTTATATATGCTTCTCCGTCAGCCCGCTGCCTGCCTCGCGCAAGCTTCGCCCCCTATTGTTACTGCGACAATAGGAGACGACCGTGCAGCAAGTTGCAGTAAAAGGCCTGGGCGACAAAGGCTATTTGACCGGCAGTGATGTCGGCCTTGCCCTCGGCATTGTCGTCATCCTAACCGTGCTTTTCCTGCCGGTCTCGCCAATTGTTCTCGACATCGGCCTTGCCTTCTCCATCGCCTTGTCCGTGCTGATCCTGATGGTCGCCCTGTGGATTCAGCGGCCGCTCGACTTCTCGGCGTTTCCGACTGTCCTCCTGATCGCGACAATGATGCGGCTTTCGCTGAACATCGCGACAACCCGTGTCATCCTCACCCACGGCGACGAGGGTTACGGTGCTGCGGGACAGGTGATCCACGGTTTCTCGCAATTCGTCATGGGCGGCGACTTTGTCATCGGTCTTGTCGTCTTCGCGATCCTGATCATCGTCAACTTCCTCGTCATCACCAAGGGCGCGACGCGCATCGCGGAAGTCGGCGCGCGCTTCACCCTCGACGCCATTCCCGGCAAGCAGATGGCCATCGATGCCGATCTCTCGTCGGGCCTGATCGATGAAAAGCAGGCACAGCATCGCCGGCGTGAGCTTGAAGAGGAAAGCGCTTTTTTCGGTTCCATGGACGGTGCGTCCAAGTTTGTGCGCGGCGACGCGATCGCCGGTCTCATCATTACCGCCGTAAACATTTTCGGCGGCATCATCATCGGTGTTACCCGCCACGGCATGGATGTCAGCCACGCCGCTGACGTCTTCACCAAACTCTCGGTCGGCGACGGCCTAGTCACTCAGATTCCGGCCCTGATCGTTTCGCTTGCCGCCGGCCTCCTCGTTTCGAAGGGCGGCACGCGCGGCTCTGCCGACAAGGCGGTGTTCGGGCAGCTCGGCGCCTACCCGAAGGCACTCTTCGTTGCCGCGCTCCTGCTTTTCGTCCTCGGCAGCCTGCCCGGTCTGCCGGCCTTTCCCTTCTTTATCCTCGCGATCGGCCTGACAGCGATCGGCATTTCGGTTCCCCGCAAGCTGGCGCGGGTGGCCGCGGCTGCCCAGGCCGAGATTGCCCAGAAACAGCACGCCGCCGCCGAAGAGGATCGCAATTCGGTTCGCGCCTCGCTCGAGACCGCGCAGATCGAGCTTTGCCTCGGCAAACAGCTTTCGGCGAAACTTCTGGCTTCGCAGCTCGAACTTGCCCACCGCGTCAACAAGATGCGCAAGAAATTTGCCGTCGAATATGGATTTGTCGTGCCCGAGATCAAGGTCACGGACGACTTCCTGCTGCCCCCAAAGACGTACCGCATCAAGATTCACGGAACGGTCGTTGCCTCCCATGAAGTCCGGGTCGGCGAAATCCTAGTTATCCCGGGCGACAGGCCGCCCCCGCACGTTCCCGGCGAAGAAGTGCGGGAGCCCGCCTTCGGCATGAAGGCCTATTCCGTGCCGGAAACGTTTGCTGCGGAGCTGAAGCGCGATAATTACATGACCGTCGACAACCTTTCGGTCCTGCTCACTCACCTCAGCGAAATCGTCCGCAACAACCTGGCGCAGCTCCTGTCCTACAAGGACATGCGCGGTCTGCTCGACCGCCTCGGCCCGGAATACAAGAAACTGCTCGACGACATTTGCCCTGCGCATCTTTCCTATTCGGGGCTGCAGGCAGTCCTAAAGCTGCTGCTGACGGAACGGGTATCCATCCGCAATCTCAACCTCATCCTCGAGGCCATTGCCGAAGTCGCGCCGCATGTGCGTCGCTCCGAGATGATCGTCGAGCACGTGCGCATGCGCATGGCCCAGCAAATCTGCGGCGATCTTGCCGATCATGGCGTGCTCTCGGTGCTCAGGCTCGGCAATCGCTGGGATCTCGTCTTCCACCAGAGCCTGAAGCGCGATGCCAAGGGCGAGATCGTCGAGTTCGACATCGACCCACGGCTGCTCGAACAATTTGGCACGGAGGCGAGTGCCGCGATCCGTAAATATCTCGATGCCGGGGAGCGCTTTGTTCTCGTCGCATCGCCCGAGGCGCGTCCTTATATCCGGATGATCATCGAACGGCTCTTCGCGACGCTGTCGGTGCTCTCCCACGTCGAGATCGCTCGCGGGGTCGAAGTGCGTTCGCTCGGCACGATTTCCTGAGTTGCCGCCAATGCCGCAAATGAGCGACACGATTATCGCGGCCTTTCTGGTTTTCGCGCGCGTGGGCGCATGCCTCCTTGTCATGCCGGGCCTCTCCAGCCCGCGAATACCGATGCAAATCCGTCTGTTCGTCGCCCTCGCCTGCTCGCTGATGGTGGTGCCAATGGTCCTCGCGCAAGTCGAGCCAGCCGCGCGGTCGGCGCCCCTTCCGCTGATGCGGATCATCGTCATCGAAATCATTACCGGCGGCATGATTGGTGTTCTTGCGCGCCTCTATTTCTGGGCGCTGCAATTCATGGCGGGAGCGATCGCCATGGCGACCGGATATTCGGGAGCTTCAGGTGGCGCCATCGAATCCGAGGAGCCGGAGGCGGCAATCGCAAGCTTTGTGACCCTGTCAGCGCTCTGCCTGTTCTTTATTTCGGACCTCCACCTCGAGGTTTTCCGGGCGCTCCTGTCATCCTACTCGGCCATACCCGTCGACGGAAATTTCCAGGCGTCCACGGCAATGGTCAATCTGACCGATACATTGTCGAGGGCGTTCCTCAGCACCATCCGTATTGCCGCGCCCTTCATCGTTTTCGCCGTTGTGGTCAATATTGCCATCGGATTGATCAACAAGCTGACGCCGTCTATCCCGGTCTACTTCATATCGATGCCCTTCGTGCTCGCGGGCGGTCTGATGCTGCTCTATTTCGCCATCCCGGACATCTTGCGTTTCTTCACCAACGAGGCCGGCGCCTATCTGAGGAGTTTCTGATATGGCAGCGACACGCGCCACCTATCGCGAGATGATCCGCCTGCAGAAACTTGCGAAGTTGCGACACGAGATGGAGCTTGCCCGACTTCAAGCGCAATCAGCGGCGGTCGAAGCGGAAAATCTCGACCTCTTCAGAATGCATGAGAGTCGTTTCGGAGCGGAGGCCAGCATCGTTCCCGTCGGAATTATCATGAGACGGCTCGAAACGAACAAGGCGCGACAGGCATCACTGGCTGATACCGCAATGACAGAACGACAGAACTGGCTGAGAGTTTCGCGCACGATCGACACCTTGAGCGACAAGCTGCGTGTCCTTGACGCAAAGCTTACACGTGCGGAGGCCGCCGCCGAGCTCGATGAGAGTATCAGTCATTTACTGGCAGCGCCGAAAATTTAAGGCTCAAGCCTCCCGTAAGTTTGGGCGATTAAAGTGCACCCTATGAGACAACGAAGCGAAGCTGCAACAAATGGCCATTAATCCGCCGTCCGATCTGGTGCTCGATGTTGCCATGGCCGCGGATCCCGATGCGATGCGGGCAGCGGCGGACAAGCTGCGGGCGATGACATCCGACCGGGTTGCAGCGCAGATGCAGCTTTCGCGCGACAGTTTCGCTGCTTTGCAGCAGGCAGCACCGGAAGCTCGGAGCGCCAAGGCTGCCGAAGCGCCTAACAAGGCCTACAAGAAATTCGAGGCCTTCATGCTGCAATCCTTCGTCGAGTCGATGTTCACTGGCGAGAATCAGGCCGTCTTCGGTGAGGGAATTGCCGGCGACTACTGGAAATCGATGATGGCCGAGGCGATCGCCAACAAGATGTCCGACGGTGGCGGAATCGGTATAGCGCGCATGCTCGAAGCGCAGAGTGCGCGGAAGGCAAAAAATGCCGCTGCCGAAGCCGCGACTGAAAACAGTATCAAAACTGATGACCAACCCAATTTCAAACAGCAGGATTCAAATGTCATTTTGTACCAGATCGAACGGCAACTCATTCACAGGCAATTGAAATCGACCGATGACGTCGAATCAACCCGACAAGGCTGAGGCCGAAACGTTTGGAGGGAATTCATATGGAAACCGTCAACGATAATCAGAAAAGCACCGAGATGACAGCTTTCGCCCAGAGAAACGAACCCGCACTCGATCCAGTGCTCTTTGCAATCCGCAGGCTGGAAGAAGTCGTCGAGCGCGAGACCCGTCTGCTCCTTGATGGCCAGACGGTCGACCTCGCCGATATCAATGCCAATAAGAGCCGCGGCTTGCGCGACTTCAACAAGGCAATGGGCAAAGCCGCCAAAACCGTCGACACGTCGGCGCTGAGGTCCCTGCAGCCGTTCCTCGACAATCTGCGCCAGAAGCTCGATCGCAATTGCGATGCGCTCAAGTTGCACCTGCGCGCCGTTACGGAATTGACCGGGCTCATCCGTGACGCCCTCGAAACGCAGGAGGCAGACGGCACCTATACGGTCAGGCAATTGCGGGACGGTCAGGGCGCATGATCCGCATCGCCATTATCGGCCTGTGGATTTGCGGCGTTGCGCTTGGCTCGCTCTATTTTGCCGTTTGGCAGAATTCGGCGACCGCATCAGTCGCGCCGAAGACCGGTGAAGTCGTGCTCGACGATGGCAAGACCGATGTCTTCAGCGTGCCCGTCATCATCGACAATGCGGTGCATGGCTATGTCGTGACGCAATTTGCCTATACGCTCGACAAATCGGTCAAGGCGTCGGTGACCGTGCCCGTCTCTTATTTCATCAATGACGAGATCTTCTCACAGTTCTACGGCCAGTATTCGGACGTAAAGGACGTGCAGCAGGTCAAGTTCGATGATGTGAAGAAATCCATCATCGACCGCGTCAACGCGCATTTCCCGCAGCCGCTCCTCAAGGACCTCCTCGTCGAGCAGTTCAACTACATCAGTTCCAAGGAAATCCGCAACCAGAACACCAAGGGCCTCGAACGGCCCTAATACTGGATCAAAGCGAGTAATATTTGCCCGCGAGCGTCTGGAGCAGCGTGTCGTTCAGGGGTTCGACGGTGGGGTCCTGGACGAAGCGGACGCCGAATTCCGGCTCCTTGTGCCATACGACTTCCGTGATCAGCGCGCCGCAATATTGATCGTCGAACAGCCAGAAGCGGGCTGGAACGGCGCACGAGCCGATCAGCCTTATCCTCGCCCCGCCATGGGCAATGTTCTGGAACTGGCATTCGGTCAGGAAGTGACCATCCAACGTGACAAGCTTGCCGGATCGCAGGCGGGTCCGCTTGCGATCCTGGCGCCGTTTTTCTGCTTTATGTTCCGTTGCGGCTGGTGGCATTGCCAAGGGATCCGAATTGCAAGCAACCGTTGATGGTGGTTTGCGATCACGCTATCAGCCAAAAATTGCAAATCCGTTAGGCTGCCGCGAGTTGGGAACGTGCGACACGCCGATTGGCACTGTTCCAGGAAAAATTCTTTTGCCTTATGGCCCGCTACCACTTTTAATTGCTTGGGTCATTCTCGTCGGTGCTGGCACGCGCGCGTGACGGTTCATCCCAAACGAAAGGGGCAAGACGGCCATGTCACAAGACGCAAAAGCAAGCCTTCACGCGGCGGCTCTGGATTTCCACCAATTTCCAAAGCCGGGAAAAATCGAAATTACGCCGAGCAAACGGCTCGCCAATGCGCGCGACCTTGCACTTGCCTATTCGCCCGGGGTTGCTGCCCCATGCGAAGAGATCGCAGCCGACCCCGAGAAGGCCTATCTCTATACATCCAAGGGTAACCTTGTCGCCGTGGTCTCGAACGGGACTGCTGTGCTCGGGCTCGGCAATATCGGTGCGCTCGCCAGCAAGCCTGTGATGGAGGGCAAGGCGGTCCTCTTCAAGAAATTCGCCGGCATCGACAGCATCGACATCGAGGTGAATGAAACCGATCCGAAAAAATTCATCGAGATCGTTGCACCGCTGGAGCCGAGCTTCGGCGGCATCAATCTCGAAGACATCAAGGCGCCCGATTGTTTCGACATCGAGGAAAGCCTGCGCGAGCGTATGAACATACCCGTGTTCCATGATGACCAGCACGGCACGGCAATCATCGTTGCGGCGGCTGTGCTCAACGCCATGAAACTCGTGGGCAAGGATATTGCCGAGGTCAAGATCTGCACCTCCGGTGCTGGCGCAGCTGCGATCGCCTGCATGAACATGCTGGAGACCGTCGGCGCGCGCCGCGAGAACATCTACCTTGCCGACCGGCAGGGACTTGTCACCAAGAAGCGGGCGAACTCGGTGGATCGCTGGCGCGGCGCCTTTGCCCAGGACACGAATGCGACCGAACTTGCCGACGTCATGGCCGGTGCAGATATCTACGTAGGCCTCTCGTCAGCCGGCGCTTTGAAGCCCGAAATGATTCGCGAAATGGCGCGTGACCCATTGATCCTTGCGCTTTCCAACCCGACACCCGAGATCATGCCGGAGCTTGCCATTGCCGAGCGTCCGGATGCGATGATCTGCACCGGCCGATCCGACTATCCCAATCAGGTCAACAACGTCCTCTGCTTCCCGTTTATCTTCCGGGGTGCGCTCGATTCAGGCGCAACGACGATCAATGATAACATGAAACGGGCAGCAGCCTACGCGATTGCCCAGCTTGCCCATGAGCCGGCCCTGGAATCCATGGGCAGTGATGCCGCCGCGACGTTCGGGCGTGGCTATCTCATCCCTTCCCCGTTCGATCAGCGCCTCATTCTGCGCATTGCGCCAGCCGTGGCCCAAGCCGCCATGGACAGTGGCGTATCGCGTCGCCCAATCGCGGACATGCGCGCCTACCAGGACAGCCTGAAGCGCTTCGTCTTCCGCTCCGGATTGGTGATGAAGCCGATGATCGAGCGCGCCATGGGACAAGGCAAGCGCGTTGCCTTTGCCGATGGCGAGGACGAGCGTGTGTTGCGGGCAACGCAGGTCATCATGGAGGAGTCGATTGGCCGGCCGGTGCTCATAGGCCGCCCTGCGGTCATCGAACACCGTATTGAGCGCTTTGGCCTTACCATTCGCCCAGAACGCGACTTCGACATCATCAATCCCGAGGATGATCCGCGCTACCGCGATTACGTCACCCAGTTCCACGATCTTGTCGGGCGCAAAGGCGTCACGCTCGATACGGCCCGGACCATCGTGCGCACGAATACGACGGTCATCGGTGCATTGGCCGTTCGGCGCGGCGAGGCCGACGCCTTGATCTGCGGCCTGCAAGGCAGCTTCATCAAACATGCACGCGACATCCGCTCGATCATCGGCCTTGCCGATGATTCGGCGCAGCTTTCGGCACTCTCGATGCTGATCATGGGCAAGGGCGTGTTCTTCCTCGCTGACACGCATATGAACATAGACCCGAGTGCCGAGGAGATCGTGCAGATCGCCTTGCAGGCGCGCGACCACCTCAAGCGCTTCAATATCGATGCCAAGGCGGCGCTGCTCAGCTATTCCAGCTTCGGATCACGGGGCGGCGCCCCGGCTGAAAAAATGCGGGCCGCCTATGCGCTGCTCACCAAGGCGGCTCCCGATCTTCTGGTCGAGGGGGAGATGCAGGGGGATCTTGCAATCAACCCGGCCTTGCGTGAGCGCTTCCTTACCAAGACCGCCTATGAGGGCGAGGCAAACCTTCTGATATTCCCGTCGCTGGAAGCGGCAAACGTCTCGATGACCCTGTTAACGGAATTGAACAATGCGCTGGCGGTCGGCCCGATATTGATGGGCACGAAACGTCCAGCCCACATCCTTTCGCCCACGGTGACCAGTCGGGGCATCGTCAACATGTCGGCAATTGCAGCGGCCGAAGCATTGGAATGTTGACCATGCCGCACACGGACGGGTTGTAGGCAACGCGATTTTGAGCCAACTTTGCTTTCACTGATTTGGAGGGCCACAGCTTAAAGGAGCGTGGCCCCGACTTTGAAAGTTCGAAAACGATATGCACGATCAGGCTCATCACGCCGAAACATTCGACCTTGCACCGATCTCACTATGGCTCGAGGACTTCAGCGAGGTTCGGTCTCTCTTTGAAACGTGGCGGGCGTCTGGCGTCACCGATATCAGGGCGTACCTCACGGAAAATGAAAACCGCATCAAGCAGTGCTCGAGCCTGATCAAGGTTATCAAAGTCAACAGGAAGACCCTGACGCTGTTTGAGGCAGAGGACCTCGAGCATCTCACCCAGAATCTCGGCTCCATCTTTCGCGGCGACATGCTGCAATCGCACGTCCAGGAACTTTCGGCGCTTTGGGAAGGCGAGACCGAGTTTTCCAGCGCCACCGTCAACTATACGCTGTCCGGTCGGCGTCTCGACATCCAGTTGCGCGGTACGGTACTGCCCGGTTACGAAGACAGCTGGAGCCAGGTCCTACTTTCGATCGAGGATGTAACCGAACGCGAAGATGCTCGGCGCAAGCAGGTGGAGAGCAAGCGCTACGCCGAGGGGCTCTTCGAACATTCGCCGGTATCCCTATGGGTCGAGGACTTCAGCCGCATCAAGCGCCTCCTCGACGAAGTGCGCGACAAGGGCATTACCGATTTTCGCGTTTTCACCGACGTGCACCCCGAATTCGTCCGCCAGTGCATGAGCGAGATACGGGTCGTCGACATCAATCGCGAGACGTTGAAGCTCTTTCTCGCACCCGACAAGATGACGCTGCTGCGCCGCATCAACGACGTTTTCAAGGACGAGATGAATGCGCATTTCAGGGAGCAACTGATCGATCTTTGGAACGGCAACCTGTTCCACCAGCGGGAGACTGTCAACTACGCGCTGGACGGTACAGAACGTCACGTATTGCTGCAGTTCTCGGTCTTGCCCGGCCACGAAGACGACTGGGCGCTTGTGCAGATATCGCTTACCGACATCACCGCGCGCAAGAAGGCCGAGGCCTATCTCGAATATCTCGGCAAGCACGACGTCCTGACGAAACTCTACAATCGCGCCTTTTACGTCGATGAACTCAACAGGCTGGAACGGCGCGAATTCCACCCGGTCTCGATCATCATTCTCGATCTTAACGGGCTCAAGGTCATCAACGACCAGTGGGGCCACGCCGCCGGCGACAGCATGCTGCGCCGGGTGGGAGAGGTGCTCAACGAGGCTGTCAGAGCCCCCTGCTATGCGGCCCGTATCGGCGGCGACGAATTTGCCGTGCTGATGCCCGCCATTGACGAATTGGGTGCAGGAAGCCTTGTCGAGGAGATCCGCAGTCTGGTTGAGATCAACAATCAGTATTATTCGAATATTCCACTCGACATGTCGATCGGCTGGGCGACCAGCAATATCGGCGAAAAGATGGAATTGGTCGCCAAGCGCGCCGACCTTCTGATGTACGAGGATAAACGCGCGCACTACTCATCGGGCAAGAAGGCCGGACAAGCCGCGAACTAGTCCGCGTTCAAGGGCTATGCGGGAGATTAATTACAATTAACTATGCAGATTTCGGGGAAAAACCGCTTTGAGCGCATTCGAGTCACGCTCCTGTAACGCTGCGTAACATAGCGTCAACCTGTGATCGTGAATTCGATGCATAGGACAAACAATAAGAAGCATCCACCATGCAAGGAATGAGCGGACAGCAGTGGGGGGCATAGGTCGAAATTCTATATTTATTCGAGTTAGAATATGGGCTTAGCACTGCGGGTAAATGAATACAGGCCGACAACAACTTAGAAAACGACAGGCTAACGCCCATCTACAACGCGCTCTCCGGAGCGCGTTTTGTTTTTGGAAGTGCCGTCCCAGCGACTCAGTAGTCGATCACGCCGTCAAGAGCGTAGTGCTTGATGGTCTTGCGATTTGCGATGAGCTCGTCCACCGTTGGCCTGCCGGTCATGGCGCGGGAAATTGCGAGTTTCGTCGCCTCATAATTGGTGCGATATAAATCCTTGCGATCGAGGTTCTCGTCATCGACACAACGCGGATCGAGCCAGACCGTGATGATCATGCACAGGTCGTCGGCCTCGTCCCTGGGAAGAATTCCTTCCGACAGGCAATCGACGATCGCATCGCCCATCGCCGCCTGCACGACGCCGCCCAGAAGTTCGGCATAGGCCATATTCTTGATAGTAACCTTGCTCGTCATCATGGTGGCGGGACGTACCGCCTGGTTGAGGTCGCGGACCACGAACATGCGCGTGTGTCCCTTGACCTGACCCATCATCGAGGCGAACGCGTGGCCAACGGGGCCGCGCACCGATCCAATCACTATTTCGGGCATGGCATCCGTTGCCTGGCCCTCCGCAGCAAGAACCGTTGCCTCACCCGTGCGAAACCAAATCTCAGACATGTATCCTCCTTGCCAATTGCGGCACGACCCTATCTGCCACTTCTTGACCGGTAAAGTTGAAAAACCCAGAGAGTGAGTTCCGTTGTCACGCATCAAATGAAATTTTTGTTTTAGAACAGGTGCGTATCAAACAGCAGTGAACGAGGGAGCGCTCTTTTTCAAGGTGGGCATCCTCACCTGTCATCTGCTTCCTAACAGCAGCAACCGCAATCAACGTGTAGTAGCAATATTTTGACACTGGAACGTGGTTGAAGCATTATCGGCACGCCGGCTACGTTCTTCGGAGGAGGAGGCCATCGCCAACCGTTCGCGTGATGTTAAGCGTACTCGCGAATACAGTCTATCACGGCGCTGCACAGCGCAGCGTAGCGCGTGGAGCCTGAAGCTTACCCATCAAGTGGCAATAATTGTCGTGCCCGCTCTTGTCGCGTCTTTCTTCCCCGGCGTTGCGCTTGCGGATGATGAATGCGGTCAATCCAATACGAGCGGAGCAGTCCCGACTGTCACCTGCGCACCGGGAACTTATTCGACGGGGATCGTGTACTCCACGTCAAACGCCGGCATGATCTTGACTGGCGACGGGCTTCTCGTGCTGACAAATCCTGTCAGGGGCGTCGAGATCAACACCAACGGCGTCAGCGGCCCCATCAGCGGCCCGATTTCAATGAGGCTGAGCGGCCTATTCGAGGCTGAGGGGCAGGTGAATATCTATGGCGTTTCCCTGCTTCAGAGTAATCCGAACGCCACGGCGTTTGGTGATCTCACCATTGATGTCACAGGAGAGGTGGATGCTCAGGGCCAGACTGATATCCGTGGGATCTTCCTCAACAATTTGACACCGAGCCCTGCCAATCTTTCTGTAATTTATCGCGGGCCCAGCATTCATGTGGTGGGCGGTGACGCGGCTGGCATCATAGCCCGTTCGGCGGGTGGCAGCGGCAATGTTTCGATCGACGCCAGCGGCGGTATCATTGGCAACGTGCCCACGAATTCGCAACTTCTCTTTGGCATCACTGCCGAGGCCGACACGACCGGCAGCGGCAGCGGCAGTGCCTCGGTACGCTATCGTATGGGCGCTGTCGGCGAAACCAGCGAGATCGGCCTCACCGGCTCGCGTGTGTTCGGGATAAATGCCGTCTCCCATGGCGATGGCTCCGCGACGGTGATTACTGACCCTGGGACGTCGATTTCCCTGAGCGGTGACGAAAACGGCAACCCGCATGCAGCCATTTCGTTGACAGCCCGCGGCGGCAGCGCTGCTGGGGGCCAGATGGTACGAGGAGAGATCGCCTCGACCATCGACAACACCGGTTCAGTAGCCGGGGACGCCGGCGAACGCTCGCGCAACCCGATCGGCATTCGCGCGACTGCTTATACCGACGTTCCGGTCACGGTGATCTATACCGGCGCAGGCATCACCACGGATGGCGGCCGCGGCATGGGAATTGTCGCGCAGTCAGGGAGCGGCGCTTCCACCGTTCAAAGCAGCGGGCCCATCACCACCAATGGCGACAGATCCTTTGGCATCCTGGCTGACAGCGGCAGCCAGCCGCGCCCTAGCCTTCCACTGACCTCTCCGGGTGTTTCTTTTCCTGGCGACGGTCCAGACGATCCGGCGTCAGGTATCGGTGGGCCGGTTACTGTCCTCAGCGCCGCACCCATAACGACCCATGGTAGCGAATCCCACGGCATATGGGCCAATTCCGCCACGGGTGCGGTTGATGTCTCTGCCTCGAATATCGTGACGACCGGCGAATTCGGTGTTGGCATCAAGGCGACCGGCGGCTCAGTCACCGTCAGCGTTCCGGGAGCGGTGACCGGCGGTTGGCAATCTTCCGCGGATGGCGCGGGACCGAATTATCAGATGCCTTCGAGCGGCGTTATCCTGGGCGCAACCTCCGGGACGGCAACGCTGAATAATACCGGCACTATTGGCGCACTTTCCGATCGAGCCGTCGCCGCGGCCGATCTTTATTTTCAGCCGGGCTTTCCGGGCAACGTGAACATCGTCAACAACGGAACGATAACGGGCTATGTAACGCTTGGGTCGGGAAATGACACTTTCCAGAACCTGACGCCCACCTCCTTTGACATTCGCAATTTTGCCGATACGGATGGTGACGGCATCCGCGATACAAAGGCCGTTGCCATCTCCGACTTTGGTGCGGGTAGCGACCAGTTCGTCAACCAAGCTGCGGGCGTGGTGCGACTCCTGCCTGTCACCGGCGCGGCAATAACCGATGCGACCGGCTACTACGTTCCGACGACCAGGCGCGGATAGCCGCCCACTTGAATCCACCTTTTACGATCTCAACCGCGAAGGGGTCGTTCAGGGCCAGCTTGTCAACCTCGAAACCTTCGCCAATGCCGGTACCATCGACCTACGCAATCCCGCCGTTGGCAACGCCCTACCCGTTGTCGGCAACAGCCTTGTCATCACCGGCAACCCAACCGCTGGAGGCGTTCCGGGCAGCGGACTTTATGTATCCAACGGCGGAAGGTTGCTCGTCAATACCGTGCTGAATGGCGGCATACCTGTTGCCGGTCAGACCAACTCCTACTCCGACATGCTGGTCGTCGATGGCACCCGGCTCGGCACAGGAGCGACGACAATCGGCGTGACCAATGTCGGAGGCAGCGGCGTCCTGACACCGGGCAACGGTATCGGGCTTGTCGAGGTGCGCAACAAGGCGGCCTCGGATCCAGGTGCATTCTCGCTTGCAGGCGACTATGTGACTACACAGGGCGAGCAGGCAGTCGTGGGCGGGGCATATGCCTATACGCTTAAATTTGGCGGCGTCGGCGCAGATGGCACCGATGGCAACTGGTATCTCCGCTCGCAATTGATACCACCGGGTCCAATACCCCCCAATCCACCGGAGCCCCTGTTCCAGGCGGGTGTGCCGATCTACGAAGCATATCCGCAGGCGCTGCTAGCGCTTATGAGCATGCCGACGATGCAGCAGCGGGTCGGCAACCGCTATTGGGAACAGCCGCTCGCTCCGCCAAACGGGCTCGAAGGCAACGGCGTATGGACCCGCATCGAGGGCTTGCACAGTCATATCGAGCCGGCGGTCAGTACCAGCGGCAGCGACTACGATCTCGATATGTGGCGGCTTCAAGCCGGGCTCGACGGTCTGCTGTATGAAGCGCAAGACGGCAGCCGGCTCATCGGCGGCATTACAGTCCATTACGGGCAGGCTTCGAGCGACGTAACCTCCGTATTTGGCGACGGCGGTATCGATACCGACGGTTACGGTTTTGGCGGCACGCTGACATGGCTCGGGCAAAACGGTATTTATGTGGATGGGCAAGCATCGCTGACCTGGTTCGATAGCGATCTCACATCCGATACCGCCAATCGCTCGCTTAATGATGGCAATGACGGTTTCGGCTATGCCCTGTCGGTTGAGGCCGGCAAAAAGATCGACTTGAGCGGGAACTGGACGATTACGCCACAGGCGCAGCTGATTTACGCCAATGTCGATTTCGACGGCTTCACCGATCCTTTCGGCGCTGACGTTTCACTCGGCACGGGCGACAGCCTGCGCGGCCGGCTGGGCATCTCGGCCGACCGCGAGCAGAGCTGGCAAGACAAGGCGGGCAAGACCAGCCGCAGCCACGTCTACGGCATCGCCAACCTCTATTACGAAATCCTTGACGGATCTTCCGTGGACATCTCCGGCGTAAAATTCGAGACGCGGCCCGAGCGGTTCTGGGGCGGGATCGGGATCGGTGGCAGCTACAACTGGAACGACGACAAGTATTCCGTCTATGGCGAGGTTTCAGCCAATACCAGCCTTGAGAGTTTCGGCGACAGCTACGCCTTTAACGGAACCGCAGGTTTCCGCGTCAAATGGTAGGCCTAGAAATCGACACGCGGCGTGTCGGGAATAGGATTTTCGAACAGCATCCAGAACGAAGCGTTGAAGGTCGCGGCGTACCATGCTTCGAAGCGCGCAAGCGCGTCCACGACCTCTTCGACCGTGCCGGATCCGGTCAATTCTGCCCGGTGGAGTGCGACAATCACAGGCGTGAAATTATCCAGCATCGCCTCGCGCGCGTCGCTGTCCGATGACCAGCCGAGTTTTGCCAGCAAGGCAGCAATTGCACGCGCAACTGCGATCTCTTCATCGTGCTGCCACTCGCCATCGCCGGCTTGTGGTTGCATTACAGCCGCGAGCGTTCGCATCAAATTAAGCCGGCGAAATGCGAATGCCCTTTCCTGCTCGAGAGATGCTATGCGGACCGCAGCCTCCTGCCGATAAAGGGTTTCGACTGCCTGCGTGGAGTCTGCCTTCTTTTGCAGCGTTTCCAGGTATTTCATCGCGGCGGCTCTGACCGTGGGGGCGCTGGCGGAAGAGAGTGGGAGTCGAACCCACCAAAGACCGTCTCTCGGCCCCTCCCGGATTTGAAGTCCGGACGCCCCACCGGGGACGCATCTCCTCCTGACGCGAGCTTGTCGCTCGTTACTTTCGCAGAAACCCCAAAGAGATCCAGCCGGTCTCGATTGATGCGTCGCAGATCTTCGCGACGCACAGTCACACTGTGGCGATCGAAAAAATCCAGGATCTGAATGGCAACCTTACGGCCATTTCCGACCTGATCGCGGAATTCGGCCGCGGTAAACCATCCCTTTTCCGCTTCCGCGCTAAGTCCGGCAATGATGGCAACCATGTCCGCTACCGCTTCACGCAGGAAGAAATGATCGTGCGCGATTTCATGTGTCTTGCCCATCCGGCTCGCGAGTTTCAGGAGGCGGCGCACCTCGGGTTCCGGAACGGCGAGCGCGGTCGCGACATCGCGCACGCGTGGAGGACGAAATCGTTCAGCGCCGTCAAGAAATGGCTCGATGTTCCGCCAAAAATGTTCATCGGCAGGGCCCATCGTCACCGCATGACCGGCGCGCCGTACCCACGCCCCGTCGATTGCGATCTCCTCCGCCCCGGCAAGCCTTTGTAGAGCCGATCGAAACGCCGTGACGGGCAAGCGCGGCTCAAGCTGGGTGCGCAGCCGTTCGACTCCAATGCCGAGAAGATCGGGATTATCGGCATGGAAGAGGTCAAGCCGGCCCAACAGATCCTCACGAAATGAAGCCCAGCGCGAAGCAGAAATCGCTATCAAATCAGGTGCAGCGGGGAGCAAAATCGCGCCTAATGCCTGCGCTAGCTCCTCGGTTTTAGTTGCCGCGAGGGCCCTGTCCCGGACGAAGCCGGTAAGGTCGAGGTTATAGGGCGCGGTCTCGAGTAAGGCCTCCATGGCTTTGGCCGGATCAGAGAGCAGGTGAGCCTCGATCTGTGCCCTTCGTTCGGGTGTGCGGCGCTTGCGGGCGGGTGCCCGCAGGTCGAGAAAGCGGCCCCCACCCACTGTGCGCCGCGCGGACGTGTCCCGGACAATATAGCGGTCCCCGGCTGCTGCCGCGATCGGCTGGTCGAGTACGAGTTGCACATTTGCTGCGGTACCCGGTGCGATCGGAGCATCGCCAAGCAGCACGACGCGCGCACCAACTTCGGTCGAGGCATGATGGAGCCGGATTGGAAACCAATGCCCTATCGGCTTAGGCTCGGAACCGAGCACGCGCAAAGTCGCGTCGATCCTGTTCGTCGGTGCGTGCAAGCTCTGGTCCAGTATCATGTCGCCGCGGCTGATCGCGGATTTGGAAATGGCTTCGCCGGCGAGATTGAGGGCGCAACGGTCGCCAGCTTTGCCTTCCCTGCTCGGCCGGCTCTGCGCATGGATGGAGCGTACACGTGCCGCGATCCCTGAGGGACTGACGACCACATGATCTTCTACCGCGACCCTTCCCGACAAGACCGTGCCCGTCACGACAGTTCCCGTGCCTTGCAGCGTGAATGAACGGTCGACGGCGAGCCGAAAGCGGCCATCGGCTTCGAGCCTTGCAAACTGGCGTGCTGCTTCCACAATGTGGTCGCGCAGTTGGTCAATGCCTTTTCCAGTTACTGTGGAAATGCTCAGAATTGGCGCATCGCGAAGCGCCGTTGCGGCAAGCTCGTTGCGCAGTTCTGTCTCGACTTCGACAAGCCTCTCCTCTGGCACAAGGTCGGCCTTCGTCAGCGCAACGACACCTTGCTCGATACCAAGGAGGTCGATAATGGCAAGGTGCTCCCGCGATTGCGGCATAATCCCATCATCGGCAGCGACGACGAGCAGCACGAAGTCGATGCCGCTCGCACCGGCGAGCATGGTGTGGATGAACTTCTCATGACCTGGCACGTCGATGAAACCGATCGTTTCGGCCTCCACTGGCAAGTAGGCGAACCCAAGATCGATCGATATGCCGCGCGCCTTTTCTTCCTTCAGCCGGTCGGTATCGACGTGGGTCAGAGCTTTGACAAGCGAAGTCTTGCCGTGATCGATATGCCCCGCGGTACCAACGATCATGATTGGCTGTTTCCTCCGGCCTGCCCCGCTCTCAAATCGAGGCCTGCGATATTGGCAGCAAATGCTGCGTCGTCTTCGAGGCAACGCAGGTCAAGAACCAGGGACCCGCGCTCGATACGGCCAATGACCGGGACGGGCAGGCGCCGGAGAGCGGCGGACAGTTCCTCAAGCGCGCTGCCGCCGCCATCGAGCGCGGTCAAGGCGAGACCAGCGCTGGGCACCGTAGCCAGCGGCAAGGCCCCCGATCCGATCTGACTGGCACAGTCGACGACGGCGACATTGAACGCACCTTGCACGGCCTTCGCGACGATTGGAGCCAGTCTTTGCGCCTGCGCACCGATCTCCTCGCGGGAGCGGCTGAGGAGCCGCATAGTGGGAAGGCGCACGCTCAGTCGTTCGGGATCGCGATAGAGCTTCAGCGTCGCCTCGAGTGCGGCCATGCGGATCTTGTCGACTCTGAGCGCCCGTTTCATCGGGTTCTTGTTGATCGCCTGGATAAGGTCCTTGCGTCCAACGATGAATCCCGCCTGCGATCCGCCGAGCAGCTTGTCGCCGGAAAAGGTGACAATGTCCGCACCTTCCTCGATTGCCTCTCGCACCGTCGGTTCGTGCGCCAGTCCGAAGGGCGTGAGATCCGCCAATGTGCCGGAGCCGAGATCGTGGACCAGCGGAACGGCGCCTTTGTGCGCGATATCCTTCAATTCCTGCGGCTTTACTTCCTTAGTAAAGCCTTCGATGCGGTAGTTTGAGGTGTGGACCTTCAGGATCAGTCCGGTGTCAGGTCCCAAAGCATTCGCATAATCGCTTTTGTGTGTCCGGTTTGTAGTGCCGACCTCCACCAGCCTGGCGCCCGCACGCGCCATGATGTCGGGCATGCGAAAGGCGCCGCCTATTTCTATGAGTTCGCCGCGGGAGACGATGGCCTCCTTGCCCGCCGCCAGACTGTTGAGCACGAGCAGGACAGCCGCCGCATTGTTGTTGACGACCGTCGCATCTTCAGCGCCGGTCAGTTCACAGATCAGGGCACGCAAATGATCGTCGCGTTCGCCGCGCTTGCCGCTCTCAAGATCGAACTCAAGGGAAACGGCCGAGCGCATTGCCGCCACCGCAGCGTCAATTGCGGTCTCAGCCAGAAGCGCGCGGCCAAGGTTCGTGTGCAGCACCGTACCGGTCAGATTATAGAGCGGGCGTAGCGTGGTGCGCTCGCGCTCCTCAAGGCTTGCGACAAGATTGTCGAGAATAATTTCCGACGCCTGGATAGGGTGGCCTTGAAGAACTTTCCGGCGCAGGTCGGCGACGGTGTCGCGGAGAACTTCGGTCACTGCCGACCGTCCGAAGCGTTCTATGGCCGCCACGGCCAATTCAGACCGCAGCAGCTGATCGACAGAGGGTAGAGCGCGGAGGCTGGAATTGGTGTCCATCGCACATCCTCACAACCCGGCAAGCAGCGGCGAGAAGCCGCCCCGCCGATAGGGTTCCGCTCGCATCAGGAGATCAAGTCCGAGACTGGCAACGTCATCTGCGACCGGCTCGGTATCCGGCGCCTTGTCCTGATAGAGGATTTTCATCCAGCCCTGGCACTCGTCACAGGTTTCAGCCTTGATCGTGCCACCATGCCCGTCGATTTCCTGGTAACCAATGCCCTTGGTCGAGCCGCACAACATGCATTTGATGCGGACGTAGTTCCACAACGTGCCGCACATGGAACAGGAGCAAAATCGTGCGCCATGGGAGCCGGGCCAGCCGACGACCATCGATGCCACCGGCAAACCTCCGCACGCTGGACAGATGCCATCGGCTAACGGCGCGAGCATCTTTGCATCCAGAGCCGAGGCCAGCCGGGCAAAATGCACCTGCAGGGCCGCCCAGATATAGATGTGCTCGGCAATCGCATCTGCCGGCAATGCGCTGGAGAAAACCGTTCTGGCCATGGCCCGGCGAGCCTCGACACTGGCAGCGGTCACGCGGGATAGAGCGTCAGCAGCCGCGGCGGGCTTTTCGATCGGTGCAACAGCCGCAAACAGGCGATCGAATATATCGTCCAATGTCGGCTCATCCTCGATCCTGCTCCGGTCGATCAGGGGCATTGCGAATTCGCGGGCACGCGCAACGGCCGCCGCGTCTGTCCCACCGGGAGCCGGCAAATCAACTTGGATTTCGTGTTGGGCCCGCGCAAGTCCCTCGACAAATCTGAGGTACGGTGAAAGGTGGCTTGTTTCAGCCAATTGCCGCAGCCGTGCTGCCCTTGTGGAAAAGATCGAACCCGGATCCGGCAGTCGGACAAAGGGCGGTGACGAGATATCTCCGATTGCCGTTGGATCCGGCTCAACCGCACTTTTGCTGTTCATGCTGCTCCCTCACGAACCCGCCGGGCCACGTGGACCGATGAAACTTCTACCATACCCGCTTATTCGGCGGGCGTACTTCCCGATTTGTCCTTGGGCGATTTCGCCACCAGCTCTCGTAGCCATTTGCGATGGTGACGCCATGCCCAGCCGCCAGTAACGGAACCGCGCGTCATCGCGCGTATAGTACCACGCACCCAGATCGCTGCGTAGACATGAATGATCCAGACGCTGATCGCCACAATCGCCGCCATGGAATGGATCAATACAGCCCACCGCTTCTGCTCGATCGTGGTCAAATCGAAGAAATACTGGTCCCATATGATGATCCCGGTCGTGATGAGCACGATGATCAGCAATGACATCGACCAGAAGACGAATTTCTGCCCGGCATTGTACTTACCGACCTCGGGCAGCCGGTCCTCGTGAGCCGTCAGCACGTCACGAATACGGGCGAGCCAGGTGCCGTCTTCGCGCTTCCACAGATTGGCGCGCCAGAAGCGGAGGAAAAGGCCAAAGAAGCTGAAGAAAAGGACAACGCCGATCCACGGATGGATAATCCGGGTAAGCGGTCCGCCGCCAAAGAGACCCGTCAGGAAGAACAGGTCAGGATGGAACAGCGCCAAGCCCGAGAGCGCGAGCAGCACGAGACTGACCGCCGTGATCCAATGGTTCACACGCGCGCCGGCAGTATAGCGATCGACTGTGACGGGCTTGCCGGAATGAACGCTGTCGCCCTTCTCCACGTCGTACTGCGTGCTCATCGGGGCCGCTCCTCCCCAACCAGCTTCTCCGCCTGCTCTTCATCGTCGTTCGAGACGCGATTGGGACCGGAGACGAGGTAGTGCATCAATCCGGCGATGGCTGCGACACCCATGACGGCAAATCCGGCATATCGCGTAACGCCTTTCCAAGCATCCACGAGCGGACTTATTCTTGGATTGTTCGGCAGGCCGGCATAGATTTCTGGCTTGTCCGCATGATGAAGAACGTACATCACGTGCGTGCCGCCGACGCCTTGCGGGTCGTAGAGCCCGGCATTATCGAAGCCGCGTGACTTCAGGTCGGTGATGCGGCCCTCGGCATGCTGCTTCATTTCCTCCTTGGTGCCAAACACGATCGCTTGCGTCGGGCAGGCCTTGGCGCAGGCAGGCCCCTGCCCCACCGCCACGCGGTCGGAACAGAGCGTGCATTTATAGGCAACATGGGTGACCGGAGAGATGCGAGGAATATTGAACGGGCATCCCTTTACGCAGTAGCCGCAACCGATGCAGTTCTCGTGGATGAAATCCACAATGCCATTCGAGTACTGGACGATGGCGCCGGGAGCCGGGCAGGCCTTCAGACACCCCGGATCCTCACAATGCATGCAGCCATCCTTGCGGATAAGCCATTCGAGATTGTTGGTCTCGGGATTCTCCCACTCGGTAAAGCGCATGAGGGTGAACATATCGGGGGTGAGATCATGCGGGTTGTCATAGACTCCCACATTTTCGCCAACTGGTGGGTGCGTGTCGTTCCACTCGATACAGGCCGACTGGCATGCCTTGCAGCCAATGCACTTCGACACGTCGATAAGCTTTGCAACCTCGGTCTGACGCTGTGCCGGCGGGGTAACATTGGATGCGGAGCGTCGGATCAGGTCCTGCTCGCCAAATCTGGCAGGCTCGGGCCGGGTCGTCGGGTTTGGTACAGGCGGGAACATGCTGCCGTCTCCTATGCCACCGGCCCGGCGATGGGCTCGATATTGACGAGGAACGCCTTGAACTCCGGCGTCTCTATGTTGGCGTCACCGACGAAGGGCGTCAGCGAATTCGGTCCAAAGCCCTTCTTGGCCGCTCCCATGAATCCCCAATGCAGCGGTATGCCGACCACGTGAACCGGCTTACCATCGCATATCAGCGGTTTTATGCGCTTGGTGACGACCGCTTTTGCCCGAACCGATCCGCGCTTCGACCAAACCCGCACCCAGCCGCCCTTGGTGATGCCTTTCTCCTTGGCGAGTTCTTCCGATATCTCGACGAAGAACTCGGGCTGGAGCACCGCGTTCACCCAGACATGCTTGGTCCAGTAGTGGAAATGCTCGGTGAGGCGATAAGAAGTCGCCGCATAGGGAAATTCCTCCGAAGCCGGTTCGGCGAACTGCGCGAAATCGCCCTTGAAAACGCGGGCAACGGGATTGCCGCGCACATTTGGAGCGACGATGTTGGCCAGCGGCGACTCGAACGGTTCGTAGTGGGCAGGGAATGGTCCGTCACGTAACATGCCACGGGCAAAAAGCCGCGATACTCCTTCCGCATTCATGATGAACGGTCCGACCTCGGAAGGCTTGGCCGTCGGCGCAATGTCCGGAACGTCGTATCCGGCCCATTTCTGGCCGTCCCATTCAATCAGCTTCCGGCTCGGATCCCAGGCCTTGCCGTTCAGATCGGCCGAAGCCCTGTTGTAAAGGATGCGGCGATTGACCGGCCATGCGAATGCCCATTTGAGATAGGCACCCGTCTCGTCCGGGTCCGACGTATCCCGCCTGGCCATATTGTTCCCGTTTTCGTTGAAGCAACCGGAATAGATCCAGCATCCGGAAGATGTCGAACCATCGTCCCTTAGTGCCGCAAAACTCGGTAATAGTTTGCCGGCTTCCACCACCACCTTGGATGGATCTGTCGGATCATAAAGTGTGGCCGAAGTCCTGCCGTTCATCTCCTTGGCGAGTTCTTCCGCAGTCGGATCGCCGGGATCCGCGTAGGACCAATTGAGATTGACGATCGGGTCCGGGAACGCCCCGCCTTCCCGGCGATAGAGTTCCTTCAGACGCGAATATATCTGCGCCATGATCCATACGTCGGTCTTGGCCTCGCCGGGCGGCGTTCCCCCCGGCCAATGCCATTGCAGCCACCTGCCGGAATTGGTCAGTGACCCCTCGTCCTCTGCAAAGCAGGTCGAAGGCAACTGGATGACCTCGGTCTGGATTTGTGCGGTTTCCACGTCGTTGAAGTCGCCGTGATTTTCCCAGAACCGCGATGTCTCCGTGTCCAATGGATCCATGGTCACGAGGAACTTCAGCTTGGACAGTGAGTCCGTGAGCTTTTTCCTGTTTGGCACTGCCAGCAGCGGGTTGAAACCCTGGCAGACATAGCCGGTCATCTTGCCCTGATTCATGAGTTCGAATGCCCGCAGGACATCGTAACCGGGGACGTCGAGCTTTGGCAGCCAGTCATAGGCGAAGTGATTTTCCGGCGTCGCCGCCGCTCCCCACATCGACTTCAAGAAGCTGACGAAGAACTTTTTGTAGTTCTGCCAGTAGCTCATCTGGTTCGGCCGAAGCGGTTTGAAGCCCCGCGTCGACATATAGGCGTCGAAGTCCACTTCCTTTTCCGTCGGCAGTGTCATGTAACCCGGAAGCAGGTTCGACATCAGCCCGACATCGGTCAGTCCCTGGATGTTGGAGTGCCCGCGTAGCGCATTCATGCCGCCGCCGCGCACGCCAATATTGCCGAGGATGAGTTGCAACATCGCCATGGAGCGGATGTTCTGCGAGCCTTTCGAATGCTGCGTCCAGCCAAGCGCGTACATGGAAGTCATCGTCTTGGTGGGCGACGACATTTCCGAGATCATCTCGGCTACCTTCAGGAACTTGTCCTTCGGGGTGCCGCAGATACGCTCAACCAGTTCAGGTACGTAGACGGAAACGTGCGCCTTCAGGAGGTTCCATACGCAGCGCGGGTTGGTCAGCGTGTCGTCAACCACGGCGTAGCCGTCATCACCGATGACATATTCCCAAGTGGACTTGTCGTAGTCGCGCTTGGCTTCGATATAACCGGTAAAAAGACCGTCCTTATATTCAAAGCCGTCCTTGACGATGTATGTCGCGTTGGTGAACGCCTTGACGTAGTCCCATTGCACCTTGTCGTTCTGGATGCAGTAGTTCATCACCCCAAGGAGAAATGCGATATCCGTCCCCTGGCGGATCGGCGCATAAAAATCCGCGACAGATGCCGAGCGCGTAAATCGCGGATCGACGACGATCAACTTCGCGCCGCGGTTGGCCTTGGCCTCCGTGACCCATTTGAAGCCGCATGGATGCGCTTCGGCGGCATTGCCTCCCATGATGACAACAAGATCCGTGTTCTTGATGTCGGTCCAGGAGTTGGTCATTGCACCACGGCCAAATGTTGGGCCCAAACTGGACACCGTTGGGCCGTGTCAGACACGTGCCTGGTTATCGAATACCAGCATTCCGGCGCTGCGTACGACCTTGTAGGTCGCCCAGGCCGTTTCATTCGTCGTTGCGGAGGCGGCGAGGAACCCGGTCGTCGTCCAGCGATTGACCGTTACGCCGTCATTGTTCCTTTGAATGAAGTTCTTGTCGCGATCGTCCTTCAGCAGGCGCGCGATCCGGTCGAGGGCATCATCCCAGGACACTTTCTCAAATTTGTCCGAACCCGGCTTGCGGATCATCGGATACTTCAGCCGCGTCTCGGCCTTGACGAAATTGAGCAGCGCCGCGCCCTTGGGGCAAAGCGTGCCGCGGTTCGTCGGATGATCAGTGTCGCCCTCGATGTGAACGATTTCGGCGCTCTCGCCCTTCTTCAGGTCACCCTTGGAATACATGATGATGCCGCATGCAACGGAGCAATACGGGCATGTGTTCCGGGTCTCCGTCGTGTTCACCAATTTGAAATCGCGGATGGCCTTGGCGTGGGCGGATTCCACCGCGCCGAAGCCGAAGGCTCCCAGCGCTGACCCCGCCACACCAGCGCCGGCCGCCGCAAGAAACTGGCGCCGCGAGAGTTCCATGTTCATGGCATGTCACCTCCCTTAATGGGCCGGCCCTACCAACACGGCATGCCGGAAACTTCAAGTGCTCGGCAACTTGGAACGCGCGAGCGTTCCGAACAAAATGCTACCTGATGAAGTTCAATTGTCAAACCAATAAGATGCCCTATAATATGAGTACAACAATCATGATTAATTGGGTTGTACGAACGTCCTATATACGCCCGCCCAAATCACTTCGAACACCACAATTACTTGTCATGCGGAAGCTTTTACTCCCTGCGACTGTCATTGCAGCGCAGCAATAAGCTAACCGTGGCTCACCTTTGACGTCCTGCGCAAAATGGACAAGAATGTCGCCACCTGCTGTACTTTCAACGTGCGAGGAGGCTGCCATGGATGATCGAACCGCTGTGCCGCTCCGCTTGACGTCGCTTGCACATGGCGGCGGCTGCGGCTGCAAGCTCGCACCGTCGGTACTGCAGCAACTGCTTGCAGACCAGCCAATTGCGGGACCCTTTGCGCAACTCCTTGTCGGAACGGAAACCGGCGATGATGCTGCGGTTTGGCAGCTGGATGACGAGACTTGCGTGATCGCAACGACGGACTTCTTCATGCCTATGGTCGACGACGCTTTCGATTTCGGCCGGATTGCCGCAACGAATGCCATCTCTGACGTTTATGCCATGGGCGGAAAGCCGATCATGGCGCTCGCAATCCTGGGCATGCCGATCGACAAGATGCCGGCCGAGCTGGTGCGTGAAATCCTGCGCGGCGGCAGCACTGTCTGTGCGGATGCAGGTATTCCGGTCGCCGGTGGACACTCTATCGACTCGCCGGAGCCAATCTACGGACTGGCCGTTATCGGCACATGCCCGGTTGCCAATATCCGCCGCAATAGTGGCGCGAAACCCGGCGACGCCTTGATACTGACGAAAGCTCTCGGAGTCGGCATTTATGCGGCGGCGTTCAAGAAGGGCGCCCTGCCCGACGAAGCCTATGGTGAGCTCATCGCGTCGACGACGCTGCTCAATCGCGTAGGTGCAGAACTTTCTCGCGATAATGACGTGCACGCAATCACGGATGTGACGGGATTTGGGCTCCTCGGTCATACCCTTGAGATGGCCCGAGGCTCGAATGCAACGATCCTCCTGCGCGCGGACGACATATCCTATTTTACGCAGGCAGCCGACCTTTCCCAACAGGGCTTCGTAACGGGCGCCTCGCACCGCAACTGGGCAAGTTATGGCGAAGCGGTAGTCCTTCCGGCGGGATTTCCCATCTGGCAAAGGCACCTGCTGACGGATCCGCAGACGTCGGGCGGATTGCTGATTGCCTGCCGTCCCGAGCGAGCCAAAGATCTCCTCGAGACCATCATTGACGCCGATTATCCCGCGGCACGGATTATAGGCACCGTATCCGGCGTAGACACTGGAACATCTGCGGCAGTGCATGTTGTCTAGCCGCTTTGCCTCGCTGGACCCCGGCTCATCCGTCATCACCAACCACCCGTAGATGCGATCCCGTCGAGCGCAGGCACGCCATCAGCATGGGTCCAACCGAGAACGCCCCTGCCCTCGCCTTCTCGGTCAGCGCCCGAAGATAGCCGCCGGCCGAATTGATCTGTTCGGCCCTCTGGAGGATGCAGGCAATGACGATTGCGGCACGCTCCTGGCCGAGAGCATCGAGCGCATCCGCGTAGGCCGAGGGAGAAATTCCAAGATAACCGCGCACTTGTGCCGCTGTCGCCATCAGATCGCGCCAGTTCGCAATGCCGCCAGGTGCATAGTCGTTCATTTCCGGGCAAGCCTTAAGCACAAACCCAACTGGATATGTCTGGGTGACGTGTTCCGTTGTTTCCTGTTGTAGCGCAGTTTCAGCCCCTTGGCTGTTTCTAGAGCCAGGTTCAAATTCAATGAAAGAGTCGGGTTTTGAATTCTGTTGCTGCGGTTCATCGCGGGACTCATTGCCGCTCATATTTTCTTCATTGAGCTTATTTTCCAATGCGATAGCCACCTCATCGTGCAAAGCAACGAGGTGAGCCAGGATCTCCTGAAGTGTTCCCCTTTCCGCTTGGCGCGGGATAGCATCGACAATGCTGCGAAATCGCGTCCACAACTGTTGCCAATCGCCAGAGACAGCTTCGGCAATCGCCATCTCGATGAGCTTTGCGATGTCCCGCCTGTGAAGCGTGATGCGCTCCCTGACGAGCTTCAGGGCATGGCGTTCGGCGCGCACGCGCTCAGCGGCCGCCTGGAGCTCCTCTGCACGCGCCAGGAGCGGCGCAAGCGAGAACCCGAAAGCCTCGGTGATCTCCCCTCCCCTGCCCTTGCGCGAGTAGCGTTTGCCGTTGGGGCTGTCTTTGCGGGAGATCAGACCACATTCAATCAGCGCAGCAAGATGCCGGCGGAGCGTGGCGTTGGCCATGCCATGCGCACGCATCGAAAGCTGAACATTCGATGGAAAGACAATGGTGCCGTTTTCTTCGGAAAGTTCATTGTCCGGCAAAAACGACAACAAGGCGTTGAGCACAGCGAGCGATCTGTCGCTGATCCCAACCTCTTCCTTGCCTTCACAGAGCCAGCGATAGACCTGCCACTTGTCTGCAGACTTTCCCGGCGCAATATCTTGCGCCCGGGTCTGTGCCCGAAGATGCGCAAGCGACATCGACCGCCGCCCGAAGGGCGTCGTTATCAGATTTCCATTCATCCTCATTGCCCTTTTCAAAAGGCAAAAGAAATCTGCTCGTCAAAACGACGTCGGGGACTCTTGACAGTGATTCGTGGAAATGCGATTCTCAGTCTGCTAGAACTTTGAGAGAGGCTTCCACGACCGGGTCGTTTGGGGGCCTTTTTCTTTTGCGGGTCTAATCTCCTGTTTCAGTCACTTTTTTCGATTCCTTGAACGCTTCATAGAGCTGATCAAGGTTATTGGTGATGAACACACCAAATTCCCTGCCATTCTTTTCGTTCAAGGCAATCGAGAACGTCTTGCCGGAAAGCTTTGTCGCAACCTTCACCGATTTGTCGTCAGGCGTCCAAACCGATCCGGCGCTTCCGCCGATGGCCTTGCGTACCGGCTTTCCGGATCCGGCGCCCCTGAGGAACTCGAAGAGTTGGTCGAAGCGATCTGCCGATTTCGCCGCAGCAAATTCCGCGCTTTCAACGAATTGCAGAGCCTGCGAACCGTGCCTGGGGTTTTCGATCAGCTTGCGCATCTCAAGCCAGCGGTCGCGCCCTATTCCCTTGGCGGGGCCGATTGCTGCAATGATTGCTTCCGGGATGGCCTTTGGAATGGTCAGCATCTTCGAAAGCGTCTGATAGTCGATCGACAGCGCCGACTGTATGGCGTCTCGCGCATAGCCGAGCTTCTCAAGGCGATCGGCGAACTGCACGCGTTCGATAAAGCTCAAATTGGCGCGCGCCGAATTTTCCTGTCCCTGGCTGATTACATGGTCGAGATCGGCGAGCGGCTTTACAACGGCGCGGACCGTGCGCCCGAGTTCCTTTGCAACCCTCGCCCGGCGATGCCCGAAGACAATCATATACCGTCCATCGCCCTTCGGGTGGGGCCTGACAAGTATGGGGCTGTCCTGCCCCCTCTCCCTGACCGCGTTCAACAATTCGCGATACTCTTCGTCGTCACTTTCCGGCATCCGGTCGGTCACAAACGAAGCGTCCAGCAAGTTCGGGTCGAGATCGACGACCGTTTCCCCGTCAACCAGTTTCGAGGCCTGGCGCGCCAGCTCGTCGATCGATGACGACATCGATTTCGCGGCGCCAAACTTGCGGAAGCCGCCGCTTGGCTCAGCATCGACCGCCACATCGGGTTCGCCGTGCATGATGCTTTCAAAGATGTTCTTACGTGCCATAATCAATTTCCCCGAAATCGCGTCAATGCGATGAATTCATTGACTGAATTCCGTATTTAGCCTGCCGTCTACCTTCGTCCCCACGCCTCGTGGATGAGTTCGCGGATTTCCGAATTGACCGCTTCCATAGATTCCATCGCCCGATCATAAGTGTGCCGGTTCATTGCCGACTTCTCCACCTCATAGAGTGTCTGCTTGGTAAGGCCCGCATCCGATATGGCCGTCGATTTGAGCATCTGGTGCTTTAGCATCTGCGGCGCCAGCATGGACTGCATGAAGCCCATCATCTGCGTTTGCGGAATGTCAGTCGGCTCGTAGCGTGTGATCAGATAGCGGAACCAGTCGAGATCGACATCGCCGCCGGCAGCCCCGACGGTCTTGAGGATATCGCCGAGCATCAACAGGAATTGCGACATCGACATCAGGTCGAGCATCTGCGGATGAACCGTTATCAATACCGCCGTCGCCGCGGCGAGCGCCGTGAGCGTCAGATAGCCGAGCTGCGGCGGGCAATCGATTATGACGACGTCGTAGCGGCCATCCACTTCCTTCAGTGCATTTTCGATGCGGTTCCAGAAGGTCTTGCCGGCGATCGAATTCTTGCTCTGCATGGCAAGCGGCGTGTCGTACTCATATTCCTGCAATTCCAGCGAGGCGGGAACGACGTCAAGGCCGGGAATATTGGTCGGCAGGATTACGTCGGTAATGGGTTTGCGCGAATCGTCGTAGCGGATCGCCTCATAGATGGAGGGGTTCTGGTCGAGTTCCGGCTGGATGCCATAGAGCGCGGAAAGCGAGGCTTGCGGATCAAGATCGAGGGCAAGAACACGATGTCCGGTCAACGCCATATGTTGGGCGAGGTGGGCGGCAGTCGTCGTCTTGCCGGATCCACCCTTGAAATTAACGACGCCGATAACCTGCAGCTTCTCATCGCCGCGGCGATGCGGCACATATTTCTTGACATCGGCGCGGCCGTTGCGATCGAGCCAATGGCGCAGTTGCATGATCTGTTCGGCTGAGTAGCTCCTGCGGCCGCCGGTATGAATCGTCGGTTCGACGCCCTTGCCTTCGAGATGAAGCTTTTTCAAATTGCTGGTCGAAACGCCAAGAAAATATGCGGCCTCGGCGAGAGAAAACTGGCGCAACGTCTTGCGGGCATTCGGGGGAAATGTTTCCATGCGAAGCATATTGAGCTTCCGCGAAATCTCGCGACCTTGCGCGAGAATCGTGTCATCAAAGGAAGCTTTTTTTGCTGTTGTTGCGATGTTCATCGTCGACCGGGCCTCAAATGACGGCATTTCCATTAAAACCGTCCGAATGCCGTCATTATGTCCGATTCGCTCGAGACAGCAAGAACTTTACTGTTAACAACTGGTTAACGATGCGGCCGACTGATACCGTCTGCCTTGGCGAGGCTTCCAGCGCTTATCCGTTGATAGGTAACAGGTTTCTCACCGTTTAGACGGCGGACTATTTGTTACAATGCTAAAGAAGCCTTCGCGCATACAAACCGCGGCCGGGCAGGTAATATCGCGATCACGTTGACGGCCATTGATGGGAGTGGCATCCTAGGCAAATCGCCAAGAGCCGTAGTAGCCCGGCGATGTGCCGGGCTACTCGGCCTCCCAAGCTCCGTTCCCCTCCAGAGCCTGCCGAACAGAAATTAGCTCCAGTTTAACTTCCGTTCATCGTTATAGTTAACGATTTATCAACGCGTTACGCTTGCACGACTACTCATAACAACCACACACGAGTTGCAGTCAGATTGGGATGACTTCCAAAAATCCAAAGGCGACAGTGAATATCGTCGGCTTTGGGATCCGGTCGCTGGGCAATGCAACAGCCCCAATACGGCCATCGGCACGCCCCATCCGCCCTGCAGGATGTTACACCCGGCAGACGATAGAATGATATTTCGCCATTGGTACAACGCGCCTATGCGGTGATACCCATTTCGGTCAGGTGAGGGTGGATTGGCACGGCGGCGATCTATGCATTTCTTGCATTCGCGTGGCGAAAGAGCGATGCTGGCATGGCGATGCCATTGATCACGAGTCTGGTTGGGCAGGTCTATTTGAGCATGATGCATATTTCACCTGAGCACTCATTGGACGTCAGACATTTTTGGCCACAATCAAAGTGCAATCATCAAGCGATGACCCGGGATGTCCGCCGTTTTTTCGGCGGGCCATTCAATGGTGCGGGATCATCTTGCAGTGCAGGCCAGCCGAAACGCATGGTGCGTTCTCGGGGGAACCGCGGACACGATCGCAAGGGAACTCACGTTATGATTCAATTTCGTATCACTACAGTCGCCGCGACGGTCATTGCCGGCGTAGGGCTGGTTTTTCTCACGCTCCCGGCCTCCGCCGCCACCGCGGCGCAATCCGTCACCAAACAATGCAGCACGCAGTATAATGCCGCCAAGGAGGCCGGCACCCTGAATGGCCAGAAGTGGCCTCAGTTCCTTTCAGATTGCAGCGCCAAGCTAAAAGACGCGGGAGCAACTGATGCTGCGGCACCCGCCGCCACGACCCCGACGAAGAAGGCAACGAAGGACACGGCTACGACAAAGCAGTCCAAGGATGCTGCAGCAGCCAAACCCGCCAAGACCACCGAAACTGCAGGAGCCGGCGGAATGTCCGCCAAGGCGATCACCAAGGAGTGCAGCACGCAATACCAGTCGGCAAAGTCAGCCGGTACGCTGAAGGGCCAGACGTGGAACCAGTTTCTCTCGTCCTGCAGCGAAAGCTTGAAATCCGACAATTCCGATGCATCGACACCTCCGGAGCCGACACCGGCAGCCACCAAGACCACGACCAAGACAGCCGCCGCTGCAACGACAGCGGATGGAAAGCCGTTGACCCCCGGCCAGGTTGCTTTCCGTCAGCGGATCAGCGCCTGTGGCGAGCAGTGGCAGCAGGCCAAGGCGAGCAACAAGACGGGTGGCAAGACATGGCCGCAATATTGGAGCGCATGCAATACACGGCTGAAGGCCGAGTAGTCTTGCATTAAGTAAAATCTCGATTGCCCGGGTAGGCCCGGGCAGTCTTATCGCGGCAAATCTATCCGGATCGCTGACATTTAACCCGCGACGATGTAAACAGAGCGCAGGAATGAACCGAACAAAGCGGACAGTCTATTTCTTACTCGGCTGGCTGATGGTGGCGCTCGGATTCATAGGCGCGCTTCTGCCTGTCATGCCCACCACCATATTTCTCATTCTTGCCGCATGGTGCTTCAGCCGTTCGTCCCCACGCTTTGAAAAATGGCTTTTGGAGCACCCGGTCTTCGGCCCGACGCTGGTGCACTGGCGCGAACATGGCGCGATACCGAAGCGAGTAAAGCTTCTCGCCTGCGGCGGCATGGCAGTGGGCTATGCCATGTTCTTCTATTTCGCCCGGCCGTCGCCGCTGCTTGGCGGCATCGTTGCGCTGTTCTTCATCGCTTGCGCGGCCTATGTCGTCAGCCGCCCGAGTGTTGCAGCGTAATCTGTCAGGCGTCGATCCGCTTTTCGGTCACCGCATCGAAGACATGAAGTCCATCGGCATCGATGCTGAAGCGCTGTAGCGAGCCGACCGTCACCTGCGAACGTGGCGGCAGGCTCGCAGTAAGGCGCTGGTTGCCTATGGATGAGGTGACCACGAGTTCAGGTCCGGTCAATTCCACCACTTCGACTTTGGCTTCGATAGTGAGCTTGCTTGGGTCGCCCAGTGCGAGGCTGAGATTCTCCGGGCGGATGCCAACGATCACCTTGCGCGATGCCTGGCTTCGCAAGGAGGAGGGGAGGGGGATTACCGTTTGTGAACCGGCAATCTGAGCGGTCCCATCCACCAGCGTCGCATCGAGCATGTTCATGGGCGGCGAACCGACAAAACTTGCGACGTAGCGTGTGGCCGGACGATTGTAGATCTCGTCGGGCGACGCCAGCTGTTCAATGTGGCCGTCGCGCATGACGGCGATGCGCGTGGCGAGCGTCATCGCCTCGATCTGATCATGCGTCACATAGACAATCGTGGTACCGAGCATCTGATGCAGGCGCTTCAGTTCGGTACGCGTCTCCATTCGCAGCTTCGCATCGAGATTGGACAAGGGCTCGTCGAACAGGAAAATCTTCGGATCGCGCACAAGCGCCCGGCCAATGGCGACACGCTGTCGCTGGCCGCCGGAAAGCTCCGATGGCCTGCGGCCCAAAAGGTTCTCGATTTGCAGCATCTTCGCGGTCTTTTCGACCGCCTTTGCCCGTTCGGCAGCCGGTACTCTGCGCATTTCAAGGCCGAAGCCGATATTGCGAGCGACCGAAAGATTGGGATAGAGGGCATAGGACTGGAACACCATAGCGATGTCGCGGTCCTTTGGATGAACGCCGGTCACCGAACGATCACCGATGCGTACGTCACCTTCCGTCGCCTCCGCAAGGCCGGCAATGATGTTGAGCAAAGTGGACTTGCCACAGCCTGACGAGCCGAGCAGTACCAGAAACTCGCCGCTCGCCAATGACAGGTTAATTCCCTTGAGCGTATCGACGCTGCCATAGCGCTTGCGGATATTGACGAGTTCAAGGGCGCTCATGGCGCGTTCTCCAGGGATGAATGAAGGATCTCGCCGTCGTAGCGGCGCGGAACAGTGGATATGGCTGTCGAGGCGATACGCACACCGCATTTCAGGCTGTGCTCTAGCGTCTGGCCATCGGCTTGCGCTGCTATGAAAGCCGCATTGAACACGTCACCCGCGCCGATGGTATCGGCAACGGCAACCAGCGGCGCCGCGACCGAGACGAGCCTGTTGTCAGGATCGATCGCTAGCGCTCCATCGGGACCACGCTTCACGACGACGGTCGCACCGACCGGCATAAGCGCCTTCAATGTCCGGGCCGCTTCAACGGGATCACCGCAATCGGCAAGTTGAGTTGTCTCGACTTCGTTGAACAGCGCAAGCGTGCAGCGCGAGAGCCACCGGCGCGCCTTTTCACGATTTGCCTGCGTCCATCCTTCGATCGGCCAGCCGGTATCGAGCGCAAGCGCAATGCCATTTGCATCGGCCCAGGCGAAAAGTTGGTCATACTCGGCAACGAGGCCATCTGTCAGGAAGGCCCCGCAAAGGATGACGATGCCACCCTTCAGCTTTTCAGTATCGAGCATCGATACCACCTCCTGCCAGGAGAGGGCTCCGATATGACCCCGCGTGGTAAAGAAGGTGCGCTCACCATTCGGATGCGTGATGCCAACCGAAAGCGTTGTGCCCGTGGGCGCGACGGGCCAATTTACGGCCACAGCACCAAATCCCTGGCGCAGCCATGCGCCGAACTGGTCGTTGCCGATATTGGCAGCGATCTGGAAGTCGACACCGAGGCCCTGCCAGGTAAGGGCCGCATTGCCTGCCGATCCACCGACACGCAACTCGTCATAATCGACCATGATTTCGGTTCCCGGGGTCGGCCAGGGATCAGCGGGCCCGAGGATCAGATCGACATTGACGTTTCCGATGACGGCAAGCGGGCGCATCATTCGCTCCGGGTGATCTTGGTCGAGCGGACCGGCGTACCGACATCCTCGACCCGCATGCCGGCAAAGCCGAGCATAAAGTGCTGGCCTGCCGGCAGAAGTGCAAATACGGCGGCCATGTCGCTCGCGGTTCCGACGTCGACCGTTACCGCGCCTTCGACGGGCACTTGCCCGGACGCATCGAACACGACGACAGGCGATCCTGCTTCGAGGGCGGAAATCGCCATCCGTGTTACGAACTCTGCGGTTTCATCGCGCGCACGGAACAATACGACGCCCATCTTCGGTCCAAGCATTTCCATAGGTCCGTGTCGCAGCTGGCCTCCCTCGAGCGGAAAGCAGGGAACTCGCGAAAGCTCGGTTAGCCCAAGCGCGATCGCCTCGGCTACGCCCTGCAGGCGACGGCCGGAGGTTACCACCGAACCAACATCTGCAAGCGCGTCGACAGCGGCCTTGACGTCGGGCTGGCGCTCGGATCGGAGCAGCGCGAGGGCAGGTTCGGCATCTTCGCCGAGCGCGCTCAGTATGGCGAGATGCAGGGCGAAACTCAGCGTGAGGCTGCGCGTTGCCGCAAAGGCTTTTTCCGTGCCGCCGGCTCCGACGAGGGACGGAACAGTCCGGGCGAGCGTAGAGCCGCCCTCGAGCGTCAAGCCGAACGTATCAGCGGGCACGCCGACTTCGGCGAACCAGCGCAACACTTCCGCGCTCTCGCCCGACTGCGATGTGAGCAAGACCGTTTTTCCAGACAGCGGCAGCGGCTGGCCGAGCTGTTCGGAGAGCGGGATAGCAACCGCATCGATTCCCAATGCGCGATAAAATGGTTCGACCGCACGTCCGACGGCGTGTGAGCCTCCCATGCCGAGCAGCAGCAGACGACCATTCTTGCGCAGCGATGCGGCAATCGTCGCCGCAAGCGAAGAGGCAGCGTCGAACGAGGCGATGGCGTCGGCATTCTGGCGTGACATTTCATATTCGATCGCGACAAGTCCGGTGGGCCGGGTGGTGTTCATGTCCTTGGTCATCCTTTGACGCCGCCACTGGTCAGCCCCGAGATAAGGGCGCGTTGCATGAAAAGGCCAATCAGCAGCGGGGGGAGGGCGGCCAGGACACCCGCTGTGGCGATAAGGCCGTAATCTGAGACGCGTCCGCCGGCGAGGTCGGCGATCGCGACGGTCAGCGTCTTCGCACGCTGATCGGAGGTGAAGAGCAGGGCATAGAAGAATTCGTCCCAGGCGAGCAGGAAAGCGAAAAGCGCTGCGGTTGCCATGACCGGCGCGGCCAGCGGCAGCGTGATAATGCGAAGGATCTGGTCGAGGCGCGCGCCATCCATGGTCGCCGCGCTTTCGATCTCACGGGGTATGGAGTCAAAGCCTGACTTGAGGAGCCACGTCGTGAACGGAGCGAGGATCGTGAGATAAACCAGCGCGAGCCCGAAGACGTTGTTGAGAAGACCCAGCCAGGAAAGGGCCATGTAGAGCGGTACGGCGAGCGCGACGGGCGGCAGCATGTAGGTGGCGATGACCGCGTAGAGCGACCAGCCGACGGATGGCGTTCGCGAAACGGCCCAGGCCGAGGGGATCGCAACGATGAGCGCGGCGATTGTCGCCATGCCCGCGACCTTGATACTGTTGAAGAGGGAGGCGACAAAAGCCTGTCCGGCGCTGTTGGCGACCGAAGACAGCAAGACGCCGTAACGGGACAGGTCCACGGTATCCGGCCACCAGTGCAGGGGCTTGGCGATGAGATCGGGCGTTGAAGAAATGCTCATGACGAAGAGCCAGAGCACCGGCGCAAGGATCACCGCCAGCAAAAGCAGGGCCGCGAGATGTACGAAAATGGTCGCTGCAAGGCTTCTACGTTCCATCAGGACACACCTGCGCTTTTGCGAATGAGGGCCGCATAGGCGACGGCGAGGATCGTCACCAGCAGCGTGACGATCAAGGCGAGGGAAGCGCCGGATCCCGCCCGCTGGAACGAAAACGCTTCCTGGTAGACGAGGATCGAAAGCGTACGCGTGCTGTTTGCTGGTCCCCCACGCGTCATGAC
Source organism: Phyllobacterium pellucidum (assembly GCF_013327855.1). Lineage (GTDB taxonomy): Bacteria > Pseudomonadota > Alphaproteobacteria > Rhizobiales > Rhizobiaceae > Phyllobacterium > Phyllobacterium pellucidum. The sequence goes on from NZ_JABUMX010000007.1 coordinate 128,532, forward strand.
CCAGATAATATCGAACACCTTGAACGCTTCGATCGTGCGCAGGACGAGGGCGACCATCAACGGACCGGCGAGATAGGGCATGATGACAAAGCGGAAGCGCGACCATGCACCAGCGCCATCCACCATCGCCGCCGCCGTAATATCACGCGGTACGGCCTGGAGGGCGGCGAGGGCAATAAGCGCAACCAGAGGAAAGTTCTTCCAGCAATCGGCGACGATGAGCGACGCGAGTGCGGTGCCGGGCTCACCCAGCCATGATTGATAGGCCCCTATGATCCCCATCTGGGTGAGGGCCGCATTGAGTGCCCCATATTCGGGATTGTAGATCAGACGCCAAAGTGTGGCATTAACCACAGTCGGCAAGGCCCAGGGCAATATCATCAGGGCGCGCAGCACAGAGCGCCCGTAGAATTGCTGATTGAGCAGCAATGCTGCAAGCACGCCTATGACCATCTCCGCCGAGACAGAAAGCACAGCGAACCAGAATGTGGTGATCAGCGTTCGCTGAAAATTGGGCCCGGAAAGGATGCGGACGTAGTTTTCGAAACCAACGAAATTGCCTGCGGTGCCGACGAGCTTGGCGTCCGTAAAGGAAAGTCGCACCGTGTCGAACAGCGGCCAGCCGATAATCGCAACCATCACGATCAGGAGCGGCAACATCAGGAACCATGCGCGGGTCGTGATCCAGTTGTTCGTCATGAAAATCCGCCTGTGCATACGATCCGACAATATTGAATCATTGTGAAAGGCGAGGGCGGAGCAATGTCTGCAGCCGCCCGCGCTAAAATATCAAAGACCGCTGTTCTGGACGGCTGTTTCGAGCGCTGCATCCGGCTTTGCCTGGCCGAGCAGCGATTCCTGGATCGCCTGCTGCAGTGCTGTCGACAGCTCCTGATACTTCGGTGTCGTCGGACGCGGGTACATGGCAGCGAGCCCGACCTTTGCGGCGGCGATCAGTTCTTCCTGACCCTTTGCCACGGCCGGATCGTCATAGGAGGATGCCCAAATCGGCAGGCTGAGCTTAGCATACTGGTTCTGCGTAGCCTGCGAGGTCATGAAGGTGATGTATTTCCAGGCTTCGTCCGCATGCTTGCTGGTAGAGGTAATACCCAGGCCCATCGAACCGTTGACCGCCGAAACCTTGCTCTTGCCTTCGACACCCGGGGCAGGCACCACGCCAACCTTGCCGGCGACCTTGCTGTCCTTCGGATCGTTGGCCATGTTGTACATGTAGGTCCAGTTAAGGGCGAACGCTACATCACCATTCTGGAACAGGCGGCGCACATCTTCTTCCAGAAATTCCTTGGAGTTCGGATTGGTGACGCCGGACGTATAGCTATCGACCATATATTTCAGCGCATCGAGACCGCCGCCTGTCTGGAAGGCGGGCTTGCCGTCCTTGAGGAAGCTGCCGCCATAGGCGCTGACGAGCGTCGTATAATCACAAATGGCAGCTTCCGCCTGTGACCAGCTCCAGGCGATCGGGGTGGCAAGTATGCCCTTGTCCTTGATCGTCTTGGCCTGTTCGGCAAGCTCCGCCCATGTCGTCGGCGGCGCCTTGATGCCTGCCTTTTCCAGAATTTCCTTATTGTAGAAGAGATACTTGGTGTCGAGAATCCATGGCATGCCATAACGTTTGCCGTCATATTCGACGGTGGTCCAAGCGCCCGGCAATACACCCGACTTCATTTCCGGCGTGATCTTGTCCGTTACATCCGTCAGGACTTTATTGGTTGCATATTCTGCCGGCCAGATCACATCGAAGAGAACGACGTCGTAGCCGCCGCCCGATCCCTGGGCGAGCACGGTCTTGTCGTGCAATCCCTCATAGGGAACGAATTCGAGATTGACCGAGATATCCGGATTTGCCTTGGTGAAGGCCTCAGTCATGGCACGAACGTCTGCCTCGCTATAGGCAGCCTGCGCCATGAACAGCGCATTGATCTTCGTCTCCGCATGGGCTGGCGAAAAGAGCGCCGCTCCAAGGAGTGTCGCGCCGAGAAGCGCGGTCTGCACGGATTTCAACATTATTACCTCCTATTTGGCCTTGGTCGGTTGCGGAGCCACTCGAGCGAGAGACGCCGGTTGGTCGTTAAGTCCGAGAGCTTTTTAACTAGGACCTGCCCGCGACTTCCCTTCGTCCGGCCAGTGCTCATTCCCCGAAGACTCTTGGGGTCTTTTATTAAATCAATTGTCTTGACTTATTAGTTGTTCAATATTCTTCTGGAGTCAAGTGGGGACTGTGGATGAACGACAAGAGACCGATCAGAGCCAAGAGCGGGACGAACCTCGGCGGTGCAAGCGCGCATAATCGCCGCATCATGATCGATGCGCTGCGCGTCAACGGCGCCCTGTCGCGCGCCGATCTCGCGAGAGCTACCGGCCTCACGCCGCAGACGGTCTCCAACATTATCGAGGAACTTGCATCCGACGGTCTGGTGCGCTCGCAGGCGACGGTGCGGCGGGGGAGGGGACAGCCCGCCACCCCTTACCAGCTCGTACCGGAAGGCGCGTTTGCAATCGGCTTGCAGATCGATCGCCACGTCACTCGCACGGTGATCGTGAACTTAGTCGGCGAAGTACTGGTAAAGTTCGAGGCAAAGTTGCCGCCGGGGGGACCAGCGGAAGGCGTGCTGGTGATTCTCGATCTCGTCAGGCGGGCGCGCGCGCAACTTGCCGCCCGGACGAGCGACGCGGATAAGCGCCTCGTTGGTCTCGGCGTCGCCATGCCGGGTCCGTTCGGGATCAATACGCTCTATGACGACCCTTGGATGATGACCGCATGGCAGAACTTTCCATTGATAGATCGTATCGCCGAGGGCACCGGCCTTGAAGTGGCCTTGCAGAACGATGCGGCGGCGGCGGCTACGGCCGAGCGATTGCTCGGCGCGGCGCACGGTCTCGACCATGCGATCTGCATCTATTTCGGTTACGGGCTTGGCGCTGGCCTTATTTTGAACGGCGAACTTTACGGAGGTGCGCATGCGAATGCCGGTGAGATCGGCATGATCCTCGCATTGATTCCTGGCGATGGGGCTGATGTCGAGCCGCTGGAGCATTACGCATCGATGGCGTCTCTATGCAAATTGCTGAGCATAGATCCATCGGAGCCGCAGCTTTTTGAAATGGTGAGCGATGCCCTGCAAAAGGGCAGTCCCCAAATCGAAGCATGGATTGCCGACGTGGCGCAGCGCCTTCGACGAGCCATTCAGGCGCTCGAATCCATATTCGATCCGCAGACGATCATCCTTTGCGGGGGCGCCCCGCGTCGCCTCATCGACCGTCTCGTCAAGGAGATTGGGCCTTTGCTGCCCTCTATTGCCGATCGGGCGAGCCGCTTCCCGGAGGCGCGGCTTCAGGCCGGATTGGCCGATCCATGGTCGGTGGCGCTTGGCGCGGCGGCCGAACCGATAGCGCGGACTTTTGATCCGCGCTTCTCGGCCATTTTGAAGAGCAACTAGCTCAGGCGGCGCGCTTAATGGCATCCCCAAGCATCGAAGCCATCGTGTCGATCTGTTCTTTTTCGACGATCAATGGCGGCGACAGCGCGATCGTGTCGCCGGTCACGCGGACGAGCAGTCCTTTGTTGAAGCAGTCGACGAACACATCATATCCGCGCGCGCCCGCCGCATCGGCGCGAGGTGCGAGTTCGATACCGGCCACGAGGCCGATGGTGCGGATATCGATGACATTCGGCAGGCCATTCAGACTGTGCATCGCCTCCTGCCAATGGTCGGCAAGTTCGGCGGCGCGGGTGAGAAGGCCTTCCTCGCGGTAGATTTCAAGCGTCGCCAGACCTGCGGCACAGGCGACAGGATGTCCCGAATAGGTGTAGCCGTGGAAAAGTTCGATCTGGCTTTCCGGTCCTACCATCAGCGCATCATGAACCGCTTCGCTGGCAAAGACTGCGCCCATTGGAACGACGCCGTTGGTCAGACCCTTCGCCGTGGTGACGAGGTCGGGAACTACACCAAAGTAATCGACCGCGAAAGGCGTTCCGAGGCGACCAAAGCCAGTGATCACTTCATCGAATATGAGCAGGATGCCATGCTTCTTGCTGATGGCCCGAAGCCTTTCGAGATAGCCCTTCGGCGGCAAGAGCACGCCCGTCGAACCTGCAACCGGCTCGACAATGACAGCGGCAATCGTTTCCGCGCCGTGGAGGGCGACAAGGCGTTCCAGATCGTCAGCAAGATCAGCGCCATGTTCAGGCAGACCATTCTTGACGAAGGCATTGCGCGCCGGATCGTGTGTATGGCGCATGTGATCGACGCCGGGCAGGGTCGGGAAAACGCGGCGATTGTTGACGAGCCCGCCGACGGAAATGCCGCCGAAGCCGACGCCATGATAGCCGCGCTCACGGCCGATGACGCGTGTACGCGTGCCTTGGCCAATTGCACGCTGATAGGCGATGGCAATCTTGAGTGCGGTGTCGACCGATTCAGAACCAGACCCGGTGAAAAACACCTTCGTAAGCCCTGCCGCCTTGCCGCCAGGCGCAATTGCCGCAAGCTTTTCGGCGAAATCGAAGACGTAGGGATGGCCCATCTGGAACGTGGGCGCATAGTCCATCGTCATGAGCTGGCGCGACACCGAGTCGGCAATCTTTTCGCGGCCATGACCTGCATTGACGCACCAGAGACCTGCGGTACCGTCAAGCACCTGCCCGCCATCCACATCGGTGTAATACATGCCCTTGGCGCCCGCGAGCAGCCGCGGTGCCGCCTTGAACTGGCGGTTAGCCGTAAACGGCATCCAAAAATTTTCAAGCGATGGGGTGTTCGACATTAGCATCGGGAGGTCTCCTCTTCTTTGCCGAAAAGGCCACGCTTTGAATTGCCCAACAAGTCCTTTTCTGGGTAAAATCAAACCATTGTTTTTGTTGCAACCGCGTGGGATATTTGCGTGATACCAAACAGGTGAAACAGCAATGAGCATCGATCTCGGCGGCCGGCTGCGCTTCCTGCGTGAAAGGCAAGGACTCTCGCAGCGGGAACTGGCCAAGCGCGCAGGCGTGACCAATTCGACCATATCGCTCATCGAATCCAACCAGACGAATCCTTCGGTTGGCGCATTGAAGCGCATACTCGACGGCATTCCGATCGGCCTCGCCGAATTCTTTGCGCTCGAGCCCGACCGCCGGCAAAAAGTCTTCTACGAAGCGGGCGACCTCGTTGAAATCGGCAAGGGCAATATTTCGTACCGGCAAATTGGCGAAAATCTCTTCGGGCGAATGCTGCAGATCCTCAAGGAACGTTATGAGCCTGGAGGGGATACGGGAAAGATACCTCTGGTTCACGAAGGCGAGGAAGGCGGCATCGTCATAAGCGGGCGTCTTGAAGTAACGGTCGACGATGAGCGGCGGATACTTGGACCCGGTGACGCCTACTATTTCGAAAGCCGCAGGCCGCATCGGTTCCGCTGCGTCGGCCCCAACCCCTGCGAGGTTGTCAGCGCTTGCACTCCGCCGACTTTTTAGCGGAGAGCCGCAAACCAGGCGATGAGTTCGGCGCTGTTGCGCAGGCCATGGGCGCGCATCAGCCGCGCTCGGTGTGCTTCGATGGTCCGCTTAGACAAACCGATTTCCTGAGCGATCTGGGAGTTGGTCTTGCCCTGCGAGACGAGGGTAAGCACCTGCTTTTGCCGATCGGAGATAAGGCTGGTCGTGGCGGCAACCGTTCGACTCATCGGCTCGAAACAATATAGCGCCTCGGCGAAAGGGTCTGCGTGGTTGCGGCTGCGCCCCCTTACCTTGCACCAGAAGCTTGTGCCATCACGCCGGCGCATCAGCCGCTCGTCATAATAGACCCTGCCGCCAGCGAAGTTCGTTTGCCACATTTCGCCGGTCCGCACGAAATCCCTGAGCTTCGGATAGAGCTTGGAAAAACTCTGGTCGATCAGTTCATCGCGCTCATAGCCGAACTCCTTGGCGAATTCGACATTGCAATCGCGTATGATACGGTACGTCGCATAGACCATCGGCACCGGCAGGTCGGCCAGCCAGAAGCGCTTGGCGCTTTCAGGATTTGCGATGTCGGAACTCAGAGATGCCGCTGCTGTCATGCAGTATTAATACGACTACCTGTACCGCCTCGACAAGCCATACCGTTGCTGTCAGAGGATGGAGAAATGGGAGATTATCCTTGAAAAAAGTTCATTCAGATGTGAGCGGCGCGCTCGATGGCCTGCTGTTCGACGGCATGACCATCATGGCCGGCGGCTTTGGCCTATGCGGCATCCCCGAAGCGTTGATCTATGCGATCCGCGATTCAGGGGTCAAGGATCTGACGGTGATTTCCAACAATGCGGGCGTTGACGGCATAGGCCTCGGCGTTCTCCTGGAAACGCGCCAGATTCGCAAGATGGTCTCGTCCTATGTCGGCGAGAACAAGCTCTTCGCCCAGCAATATCTTTCGGGCGAACTCGAACTCGAGTTCAATCCGCAAGGCACGCTTGCCGAACGTATTCGCGCCGGTGGCGCGGGCATCCCGGCCTTCTTCACCAAGACAGGTGTCGGAACGATCATTGCCGAGGGCAAGGACGTGCGCGAGTTCGATGGTGAATCCTACGTCATGGAACGCGGCCTGTTTGCCGATCTTTCCATCGTCCACGCTTTCAAGGGCGATACGGAAGGTAACCTTGTCTATCGGAAGACTGCGCGCAACTTCAACCCGATCATGGCGACGGCCGCGAAGGTCACCGTCGCCGAGGTCGAGCATCTTGTCGATGCGGGCAAGATCGACCCCGATCAGGTGCACACGCCTGGCATCTTCGTGAAACGCATCGTGCATGTGCCCGATCCGGTCAAGCATATCGAACAACGAACGACCCGCCCGCGTATCATTGCTGCAAGTGAGGTGAACTAAGATGGCCTGGACACGCGATCAAATGGCCGAACGCGCCGCCAAGGAACTGCGGGACGGCTTCTACGTCAATCTCGGCATCGGTATTCCGACCCTCGTTGCAAATTATATCCCCACCGGCATGAGCGTTCAGTTGCAGAGCGAAAACGGCATGCTCGGCATGGGCCCGTTCCCCTATGAGGGAGACGAAGATGCCGACCTGATCAACGCCGGCAAGCAGACCATCACCGAACTGCCGACGACCAGCTATTTCTCCGGTGCGGACAGCTTCGGTATGATACGCGGCGGCCATATCGACCTTTCCATTCTCGGCGCGATGCAGGTTTCCCGCAGCGGCGACCTCGCGAACTGGATGGTCCCTGGCAAGATGGTCAAGGGCATGGGCGGCGCCATGGATCTCGTTGCGGGCGTCAAGCGTGTCGTCGTCGTCATGGAGCATGAGGCCAAGGGAGAAGCCAAGCTTCTCGAAGAGTGCACCCTGCCGCTTACCGGACAGCGCGTCACCGACCTCGTCATCACCGATCTCGGTGTCTTTTCCTTCGAGCGTCACGGCGAGCCGAAGATGACGTTGATCGAAATTGCGCCCGGCGTGACGCTTGACGAAATCAAGGCAAAAACCCAGGCGAAATACGACGTCGCGATCTGAACCTTGAGCGCCGCCGGCGAGGCGGCGCCCATTCACCAGCAGACGAAGCCTCCATCGACGACGAGATCGATTCCCGTCACGAAGGACGAGGCGCGGCTGGCAAGAAACACTGCGGGACCGATCATTTCCTCTGGCGCGGCAAGCCGGCCCATTGGCGTATCCCGTTCGAAGATCTTGACCTGATCGGCAACTTCCGGGCGCCGGTTCATCGGCGTTAGCGTATATCCAGGGCTGATCGAGTTGACGCGCACGCCCCGATCAACCCACTCCATTGCGAGGCTCTTCGACAGGTGGATGACTGCTGCCTTTGAGGAGTTGTAGTTTGCCTGTTTGAGGTCGCGATTGACGATCGAGCCCGACATCGAGGCAATATTGATGATGGAGCCCTTGCCTCGCGGCAGCATGACGCGGGCCTCCGCCTGGCAGGACAGGAACACACCGGTGACGTTGACATCGTAGACATGCTGCCAGTTTTCGCGTGCCAGCGTTTCGGCTGCGCCGCCCGCCCCGATGCCGGCATTGTTGACGGCAATCGTCAGCGGGCCGAGTTCACTCTCGATTCGCTCCACGGCGGTTGCGATATCGTCGGCTGACGTTACCGAGCCTTCAATCGTGATCACCTTGCGCCCGGTCGCGCGAATACGCTTGGCCGTCTCGTCGAGCCCGCTGCCGGAAGAATGGCCAAAGCAGCCAATATCGGCACCCGCTTCGGCAAGCCCAATAGCTATGGCCTGGCCAATGCCGCTGCCGGCACCCGTCACGAGGGCAATTTCGCCTTGAAGATCGAAAAGGTCCATGTCCAGTCCTTTTCCGGCTAGTTCCTCTGGCCCTCGGTGCTAGGCTCGGCGCGGGCAGCCCTTACCAGACGCCGCCGCGTGCGGAACGCGCCCCATTGCTGGTCGACCAGCACGCCAATGAGAATAACGCCGCCCATCACCGAGAAGTTGAGGGAAGACGGTATGCCGAGGAGGTTCACCAGGTTCTGCAGTTCCTGCAAAAGGATTGTGCCAAGGATGACGCCGACGATGGAGCCTTCGCCGCCGCGCAGCGAGAAGCCACCGAGCACCGCTGCAGCAATGGCGTAGAGCTCGTAGAAATTGCCATGGCTGGCCGGCGAGATCGAGCGGGTATACATGGCGAAGTAGATTGCAGCGAGCGCGGTAAGGACACCGCAGATCACATAGGCTGCCATGATGATCCGACCGGTACGGATACCGGAGAAGCGCGCCGCTTCCTCGTTCTTGCCGATCGCGTAGAGGTAGCGGCCGAAGACCGAGCGGTGCAGGACGACCCACATTATCGCCATGATGACGATCAGCGCTATGAAGCTGTTTGGCACACCGTAGGTGCGGCCAGCGGTGAGGAACTCTAGCGTCGGGAAATTCTGGCCGAAGGCAAAACCGGCGGTGCCGTCAGCTGTATAGAAGCGGGCAACGCCGCGATAGATCAGAAGGCCGCACAAGGTGACGACGAAGGGCTGCAGCTTCAGCCGTGCGATCAGCCAGCCATGCGCCAGGCCGATAAGGCCGCCCAGTATGAGGATGAGAATAAATGCGACGGGCCAATCCATGCCCCTCGTCGCAATAAAATCTATGAACAGCACGCCGAGGAGAGCGATGGACGAACCGACCGAGAGCTCGATGCCGCCGGTTATGATGACGAAGGCCTGGCCGATCGAAAGGATGCCGAAGAGGCCGATCAGGTTGGACGTATTGGCGAGGTTGATGGGCAGCAAAAACCGGGGATTGATCGCAGCAACGACCGCGCCCACGACCAGAATGAGAAGTAATAGCCCGATATCTTTCTTGCTCATCGCCCCTCCGGCTCTCTCTTTGCTAGTCTAGGCTTTTTTCCAACCGCAAGCAGCATGACGTTTTCCTGGCTGAGATCGTCCTTGTCGAGAATGCCCGAGATCTGGCCCTCGTGCATGACCGCTACGCGGTCGGAAACGCCGATCACTTCTTCCATGTCGCTCGAGATCATCAGCACCGCGACACCTGCCTCGGCAAGAACCCGCATGAGATTGTAGATCTCAGCCTTCGCGCCGATGTCGATGCCGCGGGTCGGCTCGTCCATGATGATGATTTTCGGATTCATGGCGAGCCATTTGGCCAGTACGACCTTCTGCTGGTTGCCGCCCGACAAAGAGCCCGTCCGCGTCGCGACGGAAGGCGCTCTGATCCCGAGACTTGATCGCTGCTTTTCCGCCGTCTTGTTTTCGCTGCGGACCGAGACGAGATATCGTTTCGAATGCGCGGGCATGTCAGGCAGTGAAATGTTCTGCGCAATCGGAAAATCGAGGAGGATACCCTCGAGCTTGCGGTCCTCCGGAACAAGAAAGATGCCGTTCGCGACCGCATCGGCAGCAGAGTGCAGCCCAAGTTTCTTGCCATCGGTATAGACCTCGCCGCCGAGCCTGGCATCTATACCGAAGAGGACGCGGGCAAGCTCGGTGCGGCCCGAACCGACAAGGCCGGCAAGTCCGAGGATCTCGCCACGACGAATCTCGAGGCTGACCGGGTGGTGCGGATAGGTCGTGGTGCGAATATCTTGCGCTGAGAGTGCTACCGCTCCCGGTGTCTGCATCGAAACGGCTGTCCGTGCCTTCAGCGCCCTTCCGATCATCAGTCGAACCATCTCGTCATGATCAATCGCACTTTTCGGCAAGACCCCGGCGAGGATCCCGTCTCGAAGGACCAGCACGCGATCGGCGACGCGCTCTATTTCATGCAGGCGATGCGAGATGAAAATGACGCTGATGCCATCCGCCTTGAGGCCCTTGATGACCGCCAGAAGCTTCTCTGTCTCGGGGAGGGGAAGGCTCGACGTCGGTTCATCGAGAATGACGAGCCGCGAATTTATCGAGAGCGCCTTGGCAATTTCCACCATCTGCTGCTGGGCGAGCGAAAGCTTCGAGACCGGCGTGTCAGCACTGAAATTCGCACCCACGCGCTTCAAAAGCGAACCCACCATTTCGCGCAGCTTGGCGCGGTCGACGAGTTTCAGAGGTCCGGCGCGCAGCGGTTCGCGGCCGAGAAACACATTTGCGGCGACATCGAGATTGTCGAAGAGGTTTAGTTCCTGATGAACGAAAGCGATACCGGCGTTCATGCTGCCTTCGACGCTCAATTGGTCGTGTTCGATGCCATCGACCGTGATCGTTCCACGATCGGGCTTCACCACGCCGCCGAGTATCTTCATCAATGTGGATTTGCCTGCGCCGTTCTCGCCAACGAGGCCGATCACTTCCCCCGGAGCCACCTCCATGGAAAAATTATCGAGGGCAACGACACCGGGATAGCTCTTGCGCACGCCCGAAAGGCTCAAGAAAGGCGCTTCGACGCCAGCGAACGACGATGTTTCAGGTACATTCAACATAGCTGCATAAACCAGAACTCGAGATCATCGAAGACGCCGCCACCGGGCGACGTCTTCCTGATTATCCTGATAGTCTGGTTCAATTTCCAGCCATTGCTTTCAGATTTGCTGCATACTTGTCGACATCGTCCTTGCCGATGATCACGGTTGGAATGATGATCAGCTTATTGTCAGGGATACCCGACTTGTCGCCACCGAGATAAGCCGCCATCAGCTTCATGCCGCGGTAGGCCCATTCGAACGGCTGTTGCACGACAGTGGCGGCAACAGTCCCTTCCTTGACGCCACCCAGCGTGATCGGATCATCGTCGAAACCGACGACCGTGATCTGGCCAAGCTTACCGGCATCGCGCAGCGCTTCGTAGATTCGCGGCGTATTGTACGAATAGAACCCGACCATGCAGGTCACGTCAGGGCTCGCGACAAGCGCATCCTCAACGTTCTTTTTGGCACGCGTTTGGTCGATATCATCACCGCGCACATCGACGAGTTCGATCTTGGTACCGGCAAGACCATCCTTCATGCCCTGAATGCGCTCTTTGGCGTTGTCCGCCCCGAGCAGGCCGACAAATCCGATGCACTTGCCACCATTCGGCATGGCTTTCTTGGCAATTTCGGCTGCCTGCTTGCCCGCATCGACGTTCGACGACCCGATATAGGCGACGCGGTTGGTCTGCGGCGCATCGCTGTCAGTGGTGAAGAGCGCGGTCTGCGAGGCAATCTTGTTCAGCCCGTCAGTCGACGTTTTGGGATCGACCGCTGAAACCATGATGCCCTTGACGCCGGCGGTAACGAGATCGTCCATCAACCGCTGCTGGATGGCAACGGAGGATTGCTCCGGATATTTAAGCTCGAGCGAGTAGTCCGGCAGTTCCGCCTGGGCCTTCTTGACACCGGCTTCTGCGGCCTTCCAGAAGTCGGAGGCGCCGTTGACGACAAAGGCCAGGGTGGGCTTATCCGCGGCGTTGGCGATGGGCACTCCGGCTGCCCCAAGGACAAGAGCAGCGGTTAAGCCAGCAGCTAATGCAAGTCTCATAACTAACCTCCCATTAAAGTCCGTATTGCGCCCGGACCGTTGGCAATCTGACCATCGCGTCGTTCCTTCCTCCAAGGCCGACGACACAACGGGGAGCCGATGAAATCGGCTTTCCGACCATGACTTTAATTGGGTAATTGTTATTAGTAAACTCTATTATCATATAGTATTATCAATCTTTCACGTGCGTCGTACGAGGCCGCTGCGGGGTGGCCGGCGGCGGAACGGGACCATGAGAGGTTGAGCGAAGATTGGGTCCATCTGATTCTAGCGACCAGCCTTCGAAGATCAGGAAAGCCAGAAATCGCAGAGCTTTCGACGAGTGGGGGCTCGCTACCTCGTCCGTTTCACGACGCAGACGGGGCTTGCGCCAGGGTACTGGGGATCCTGCTCGACGCAGGCAGCATCATAACGGAAAGTCCCGTAATAGACGCGCGCGCAGCCCGAAAGCAGCGGAGCGAATGTTACAATCACCAGGAATATGGCCCTGAAATAATTCCTGCCTTGGTGGTTCATTTTCCTCGATCTCGTTCCTATATGAGCGTTTGAAAGTGACACAGTGGCGTAACAATCCACTGATATTCTTCACTAATTGACCGAACCGACAATCGGCAGCCGCAGCAGTCTAGCAAAATCTGGTGCCAGAATAAGGCAAGTACCCGTTAAGGTTGTGTTCACGTTTTCCGTGAGCCTGCACAAAAGGCTTGATCGAGCGGGATTGACGTATAAGTTCGGCCTTCCGATTTGTTAACCAAACCTTTCACGTTAGGAGCAAAGCGATGAACAACAGCGACTATACGTTGCCAGAAACAATTTCCACGGCGCTAGCCAAAGGTACCAATATTGTCACGGCATTTCGCGAACAATTCGGATATTCCGTCGAGGATTTGGCCGTAGCATGCGGTCTGACTTCCCTCGAAATTGAAACGATCGAAAGCGGTCAAAACAACGACCCAGCCAAACTGGAGCGTATTGCCCACGCATTGGGGCTTCCCAACAATGCAATGATCATTGAAGAATCGAAGCGCCTAAGCGCCTGAAATCTTTAAATTAATAAATCGGACTCAAAAAGCTGCCAGGGTGATATCCCAACTCTGGCAGCTTTTTGTTTGGCTATAATCCAAGCAAATTACGGGTCAGCGGATGGTCGGGGTCCGTCAGCCCCTCAATGATATTCGCGTGATGCCTGCCGGGCTCTTCGACTGCTTCCACCCGGCAGTCAAATCCCGACCAAACGTTGGCCAGCAACGCATTCTGCCGCACGAACTCCGGGCGCTCCAGCGCGCCGACCCATGCGGTCACGTCAATCCCTTCCTGTGGTTCGAGGAGGGCAGGACTCTCGAGCCGTGCTTCAACCGCATCAAGATGCAGAGTTTCGTTCATCTCCGTTTTCATCAACGGCCGCAGGTCGACGAGGGGCGATATCGGGACCGTCTTGCGGATGCGTTGGCGCACTGCCTGCGGCAGGGGCGAGGTTGCAGTCATCATCCGGGCGACAAGATGACCTCCCGCTGAATGACCGGTCAGGTGGATCGGCCCTGCGACCTCGTTTGCAGCGTGCGCAATGGCAAGACCGACTTGAACCGTAATGTCGCTGACGCGCACCTCCGGACAGAGCACATAGGAAGGAATGGCGACGGCAAACCCGTTCGACACCGCACCCCTTGCCAAATGCGACCACGCGGACTTGTCGAAATCCTCCATCCAGTAGCCGCCATGAATGAAGACCGCTAGGCCGCGCAGGTCGCCTGACGGCATGAACAGGTCGAGCCGATTGCGATCGTGTTCGCCGTAGCTGACGTCGAGCTTCAACAGACCCTTGCGGTCCATTTCCTCGCGAAAGCTCGTGGCCTGCTCCAGCCACTTTGCCGGGTATCCGAAGCCATCGGGTATATAGGCAAAATTCGAATAGGCGTCGTCCCAGTCGATTGGTTCTTGCGTGACCATCCTGTTTCCTCCCGGCGCTCTAACGCTATTCCCTGACCTTCTCGCGAACGGCAAACCCGCCGCCGGACTTGCGCAGATTCGGCAAGGCCAGCATCAACAGGACAAAGGCGCCGGTCGCAAATTTCAGGTCCGCGGGAGCGAGGCCGAGCGTAAGGCAGAATGAAATGAGCTGATAGTAGACCAGCGAGCCGACGACCGGCGCGAGCACCTGGCGCAGAATAGTCTGCCGTCCGGTAATAGCCTCGCCGATGATCAGGGCGGCAAGGCCATTGATCAGAATGCCGAAGCCCATGTTCACGTCGGCAAAACCTTGCGTCTGCACCATGATGCTCCCGCCGGTTGCCGAAAGCGCACTCGCGGCGCCGACGCCGATGATCGTCGCGGTGCCGACATTGATACCCTGCGCTTCGGCCATGTCCGGGCTCGCCCCAACCGCGCGCATCGATGTGCCTTTCTCCGACATGAAGAAATAGAGCATTGCCGCAACGACGAGCAGGATCAGAATGCCGACGATCAGGATCTTGACCCAGGGCAGATTTGCCAAGGCGCCAGCAAGCAGCGTGAACACGGTGTCGTAGGTGAACAGCGGTATATTGGTGCGCCCCATGATGCGCAGGTTGATGCTGTAAAGCATCGTCATCACCAGGATACCTGCAAGCAGCGTATTGATCTTGAAGCGCAGATGAATGAACGCTGTGCTGCATCCGGCGATGAAACCGCAGATCAGGGCAACGAAGCAGGCCAGGAACGGGTTGACGCCCCCTGCGATCAGCGTGCCGCAGACACAGCCACCGAGCGGAAAAGCACCTTCGGAGGTCAAATCCGGAAAGTTCAATATTCGGAAGGGCAGCATGACGCCGAGAACAACGAAGGCAACGATGAGGCTCTGGGCAATCGTGACCGGGATCAGTCCGTAGAAGCTGGTGAAAACGTCCATGGCTCAATTTCCCTGCAGCGCGATAGCGTCGGATTTGGTGTGGAACCGGTCGATGAGGTCAGAGACCGTGATGCCGCGCTTCTCCTCGGGGCCGATTTCTACCAGCACCTTGCCGGCGTCCATCATGACGATCCGGTTGCCGTAATTGATCGCGTGTTCCATGTTGTGGGTGACCATCAGCGTCGTGAGCTTGAGCTCTTCCACCGCGCGCACCGTCGTGTCCATCACGAGCTTTGCCGTGCGCGGATCGAGCGCTGCCGTATGCTCGTCGAGAAGCAGCAGTTTTGGCTGGGTAGAGACCGCCATGACCAGCGAAAGCGACTGGCGTTGACCGCCGGACAGGAGCCCAACCGGCATGTCCAGACGCTTTTCGAGTCCAAGGTTGAGTTCGGCGAGTTGCTCGCTGTATCTGGCACGCCGCGCTGACGTTAGTCCGAAGGAAAAGCCCCGCCGTTTGCCGCGCAGTTCGGCCAGGAGCATGTTCTCGCCAATGGTCATCGTTGGCGCGGTACCGATCATCGGATCCTGGAAGACGCGGGCAATAAACTGGGCCCGGCGATGCGCGTTGAGGCGCGTGACGTCCTGCCCGTCAATGGAGATGCGTCCGGAGTCGAGCGGCAGCTTGCCGGAGACCGCGTTGAGGAAACTGGACTTGCCGGCGCCGTTGCTGCCGATGACGATGCAAAAGTCCGCCGGTGCAAGGTTGACATTGAGTCCGTCGAGCGCCCGGCGCTCGTCCTGCGTACCGCGATAGAAAATCTTTGTGCCGCCCGTTACGGAAAGCATGTTCTTTGTCATTGATGAGCCCTCGAACTCCGAGCTGTATGCCCCACGCAATAGTTCCTGCGTCATGGTTGGCGCAGGAACTATAGGTTTGCAGGCGAAAGGAGAAGGCTTATTTGACGAAGCACTCGCAATCTTTGAGGCTTTCCGGCACTTTTTGTCCGGTTTTGGCAAGCACGGCCTCATTGATCAAAGCAGTATGGTCTTCATAAGTCGGCTTGATCGGAGCAAGACTTGCTGGCGACTTGCCGGCAATGATCTCCGCTGCAAGCTTTGCCGCATTCTGCCCGACCTTGGTGTACGAGACCTCGAAAGCTGCAGCAACGAGACCGTCACGTACCGCCTGTGCCGATGCGTTGACGATCGGAATGTTGACCGAGAGGGCGGCTGCGGCAACGGCGGGCACAGCTGGCTGAACCAGGTTCGAGCCCGGAACGTAGATGACGTCCGCCTTGCCGGCGAGCGAGCTGACGCGGATCGGAATATCGTTGGTGTTGTCGAGGCCGACTTCGACTAGCTCCATGCCTTCGGCCTTAGCGGCTTCCTTGATCAGCTTGAGCACGGCAACGTCGTTGTCTTCGCCCGGATTGTAGAGATAGGCGAGGCGCTTGGCATCGGGCAGCAGCTTGCGGATGAACTTGACCACTGAGCTGACGTCCTGCAAATCCGACGCGCCAGTCATGCCGGTGTCGCCAGCTTCCCAGGATGGCGTCAGCTTTGCTGCGACCGGATCGGTCACCGCTGCGAAGACGACTGGCGTGCCGGAATTGCCGACGATCTGGCGCGCGCCCTGTGCGACCGGAGTGGTGACGGCGAGGATGAGCTTCGGGCTTCCCGAAACGAGCTTCGTGACCATTTGCGGGATGAGGGTCGCATCGAAATTGACCTGCAACTCATCATAGACAGCATCGGCAACGCCGAGTTTCGCCAATTCCGCCTTGAACGAGGTCACGGTTTCGTCGAGCTGCGGATGCTTGCCGAACTGGGCAATGCCGATTTTCGTTTCGGCTGAGGCCACGCCTATGTGCAGGCTAAGGCCGAGTGCTGCCGCGAGCGCAGTGCGCACCGCATATTTTGCGCCAATCATCGAATGTCTCCCTTTTTTGTGTGTTCCAACCCCTGAGGCTTGAAAATAGTATAACAAGCGTGAAATGATATACAATACAAAATGGGGCAAACCCACAGAGGGAACGATGGCCGAGAGCGTCAAATCGGACAGCCTTTACGCGGCGCTGCGATCGCGCATTCTCAATGGAAGATTGCGTCCGGGCCAGTCGTTGCGGCTACGCGCGCTTGCCGAGGAATTGGGCGGCAGCGCAACACCTGTTCGAGAAGCGCTCAATCGCCTGCATGCCGAAAACTTCGTGACGACCGAAGCCAACAAGGGCTTCCGTGTTGCAACTGTAACGCTCGAGGAACTTGAAGATCTGGAATCGGCCCGCGCTGCGATCGAAACCCAGCTGCTGCTGCGATCGATCGACAAGGGCGAGCGCGACTGGGAAGCGCGCCTCGTCAGCGCCCATTACCGGCTGTCGAAATGCGAGGTTCCCAACTCATTTTCCCAATCGGAAGCAATCGATCTTTGGGACGCCGCACATACGGAGTTCCACTTCGCCCTGATTGACGGCGCCGCCTCACTCTGGCTGATGAATTTCGCACGACAGGTCAATGCCCAGCTGCAACGCTACCGCCGACACATCATCCTGCGCATCGATCACCTCAATCGCTCCGCAGCGCAAAATGGCAACGGCTCGCTGGGCGTCCTGTCACGCGAAGCGCTTGGTATCGATGCGCACACGGCGCTTATGCAGGCGGCGCTCGATCGGGACAGATCGAAGGCCGAGGCCTTGATGCTCGACCACGTGCGTCTCGCCAAGGACGCCTTTTTGAAACTTGCCAAGGCCAGCGGCATTTCCGGCATTGATGCCGCCGCCTGACGAACAGGGACACCATGGATAATACCACCCAAAGAATTGACGCCGCGGCGGCAGATCGTTCCGATCCGCTTCGTGGTTTTCGCGAACGCTTCCATTTGCCGGAGGGCGTCATATACCTCGACGGCAATTCGCTCGGCGCTTTGCCTGAATCCGTCCGCCAGCGTGTGTTGAACACGATCGACAAGGAGTGGGGCGTCGATCTCATCCGCAGCTGGAATACCGCCGACTGGGTGCACCTTCCACAACGTGTTGGCGCCTGCATAGCCCGCATCATCGGTGCGGAGGAGGGGGCCGTCGTCGCCGCTGACAGCACATCGATCAATCTGTTCAAGGTGCTTTCAGCCGCCCTCGACTTGAACCCCGGCCGCAGCAAGATCGTCTCCGAGCGCGAAAACTTCCCCACAGACCTCTATATCGCGGAGGGCGTCGCCAAGCAGATCGGCAAGGGTCACCGGCTGGTTCTGTCGGATTCGCCCGAGGATATCCCAGGATTGCTCGATGAAGACGTCGCGGTGCTCATGCTGACGCACGTCAATTATCGCACCGGCTATCGCTACGACATGGCGGCACTGACGCGCGCCGCCCATGACAAGGGCATTCTCGTCATCTGGGATCTGGCACATTCGGCAGGCGCAATGCCGGTCGATCTAAGCGGAGCCGAGGCGGATTTCGCCATTGGCTGTGGCTATAAATACCTCAACGGCGGTCCGGGCGCTCCTGCCTTCCTCTACGTCAATCCTCGGCATCACGGCGGCTTCCGCCAGCCGCTTTCCGGTTGGTTCGGTCACCGTGCGCCGTTCGATTTCGACTCCGCCTATACACCTTCCAACAAGATCGAGCAGTATCTATGCGGCACGCCCCCGGTTCTTGCGATGGTCGCCATGGATGAAGCGATGGCCATCTGGGATGACGTCGACATGGCGGCGCTCCGCGCCAAGTCGATAGCGCTTTGCGACCTGTTTATCCAGGAGATCGACAGCTTCGCCGAGCGTCTTGGTTTGCGGCTGGTTACGCCGCGAGAACCGGAATTGCGCGGCAGCCAGGTCTCTTATTCTTGCGAAAACGGTTATGCGATCATGCAGGCGCTGATTGCGCGCGGCGTGATCGGCGATTTCCGTGCGCCCGATATTATTCGCTTCGGATTCACGCCGCTTTATCTGAGTTTCGCCGAAGTCGAAAAAGCGGCAGCAATCCTCAAGGACATTCTCGAAACAAGCGCCTGGGATGCGCCGGAATTCCACGTCCGGGGCGCCGTGACATGACGCGTACGCCTTACGATCCGGAACAGGAAGGCGCGCAGATGATGTTCGATGGGCGAATGTCCTATGGCGACTATCTGCGCCTCGACAGGATTCTTTCAGCGCAAACGCCGCTGTCCGACGCTCATGACGAAATGCTGTTCATCGTGCAGCACCAGGCATCAGAGATCTGGATGCGCCTCGTCATTCACGAACTGACATCGGTTTGCCAGCACATTGCAAGCGATGATCTCGCGCCGTCCTTCAAGATGCTTGCGCGGGTTTCGCGCATTCTCGATCAGCTCAATTCGGCATGGGATGTGCTGCGCACCATGACGCCGAGCGAATACACGACGTTCCGCGAAGCCCTCGGCATGTCGTCTGGATTCCAGTCGTTCCAATACCGTGCGATCGAGTTCCTTGCCGGCAACAAGAACGCGGCGATGATGCGCCCGCATGAGCACAAGCCGGACATTCACGCCTGGCTCAAGGACATCCTGCACAAGCCCAGCATCTATGACGAATCCCTGCGGCTCCTCGCGCGCAAGGGCTTTGCCATCGATCACGCCGTACTGGAGCGTGACTGGTCGCGGCCTTACCAGCCCAATGAGAGCGTCCGCAATGCCTGGCTCCAAATCTATCGCGATCCCGAAGCAAATTGGTCCCTCTACGAACTTGCCGAAAAGCTCGTCGATTTCGAGGATTACTTTCGGCGCTGGCGCTTCAACCATGTGACGACGGTCGAGCGCATCATCGGGTTCAAGACCGGCACGGGCGGCACATCCGGCGTCAACTATCTGCGCAAGATGCTCGAAGTGGTGCTGTTTCCCGAACTCTGGAACGTGCGGACCGAGCTTTAGCTTATTCGTCGAGATAGAATTGCTGCCTAGGCTGCCCGCTTGTCGATCATCACGCAGTCCATCGCCGATTTTGCATGGACCTGGTTACTGTGCGCAAAACCATGTTTGGCAATTGCTGCAAGATCGTCATCGGGCCGGATTGGCCGCGACCACCAGTTTTCATTGAGTTTCCAGCCTTGGGCAGCGGCGCTTTCGATATCGGCGCTGTCAGGACGCAGTACACAGGATTCGTGCACGATGCGCGCATCCGGCGACCGTCTCATCATAATTTGCCGGCCACGCTTGAGCGCACTCGCTTCATCATCTTCAATAACAAGCTGATGATAAAGATGACGTGTCTGTTTATACTTCGTCAGATAAGCGAACTTGACTTGATATGCTGGCAAAACCTTCTCCTGCATCAAAGACTCAACCGCGTTAACCAATTCTTAATATTGTTTGCGATGCAGTCTTTTTCAAGGATGTCGGGGTTTTGCACAGATTAATTTATCGATGACGCACTCAAGCAACGTATTGATTAGCCTCGGTCTTCTCCAGTCGTTCCGAAAGCGAAATGAATGGGATCGACTACATGGATCCTCTCTTCTCGCTCACGCGCCGTAGACGAGCTTGTCCTGGCGGGCGCGCAGTTCGACGATCTTCGAGCCTGGCACCGGCGCGGCATTTGCGCTGGTGATGAGTTCGCCCTTGCGGATCGGCGCCGTGACGGTGCCGCCCTGCAGAAGCCCGCAGGGGATCGCCCCCGCTTCACGCGCTTCCGCCGCGGTCATGATCCAGGCGCGATAGCAATATTCGCCGATGGCATCGAGCTTCTCGCCCGGCTGCATGTCCTTCTTGGCGACGGCGCAGACCTCGGCAACGGGCTTGGCCAGCGGCACCATGTCGGGCTTGCCGTAAAGGACGACACGGGCGCAGGTCAGCGGTACTTCGAGCGAAGTCAGGTGATAGGGCCGGTGGAAGGTGAAGTACGGGCCCTTGCCCATCTTCAGGTCTTCCATGCGCTCGGAAATGCGCGGATGCGACATGTCGGCGACGACGAAGACGCCGGGGGCAACGCCCTTGCCGATCGAATAGTCGACGACCCCGACCCGTGAGAGCACGCCACCATCCTTTTCCGGGATCAGCGTCTTCGACAACTGGTCGAGCGTTGCCGCCGGACCGTGCATGCCGGGCTTGTCGGGCACGAGCCCGGTGGCATTGGCGATCGCCGCCATTTCCACCATGGTCTTCGAGCCGTCGACGAACTCGACCAGCATGCGCACGTTCATGTGCCGGCGTTCGGCTTCCTCGGCATAGTCGTCGGGAATGGCATCGATGTTGAGCGGGTTGTTCTTGCCCTTGCCGGCGGCGACGATCGGATGGCCCATGGCCGAGACGAATTCGATGAGTTCCATGCACGACGACGGCTCGTCGCCGGCGCCGAGCGAGTAGGTGACGCCGAGCCGGTCGGCCTCGCTCTTCAGATAGGCCCCGATGGTCACGTCCGCCTCGACATTCATCATCACGAGGTGCTTGCCGTGCTCCATTGCCCGCAGGCCGATCTCGGCCCCGACCGCCGGAACCCCGGTCGCATCGATGACGACGTCGATGAGGTCGTTTTCAAGGATGAGATTGGCATCGTCGGTGACGGCAACCTTGCCGGCCTCCATCGCCGCCGTCAGCGCCGTGGCATTGGCGACCTCGCGGCCATGGCCGCTCTCCTGGTAGGCGATGTCGACGGCTTTCAGCGCATTCGGCAGCTTCAGTTCCGAGATCGCGCCGATCTCGATGCCCGGCATGTGCGCCACGCGCGTCACGATATCGGTGCCCATCTCGCCCGAACCAATCAGCCCGATGCGGATCGGCCGCCCGGCATCCGCCCGCGCCTGCATGTCTCGCGCCAGTCCCGTCAGTGCAACATTGGTGCTCATCTGATTATCCTCCGGTTTGATGGGACCGGAATAGGACGGCAGGAGGCGATTGTCTAGGAACTGTGGAAGCGAAATTCCGTGCGTTGCCGGTAGGTTTCGCCGGGCATGAGGATCGTGCTAGGAAAATGTGGCTGGTTGGGACTGTCAGGGAAATGCTGCGCTTCAAGACACAGTCCGGCGAACCGCCCGTAGTTTCTGCCGCCAAGACCGGCAAGCGAAGGAATCATCGCGCCGTCGTAGAACTGCAGGCCGGGCTCGCTGGTATGAACTTGCATGGCAAGGCCATTGCCGCCGGCAAGCGACGCGGCAAATCGCATGCCCTGGCTCAACGGTTCGGAGAGGACGAAATTGTGGTCATAGGGCGTCGATCCCACGACGGCAATGCGGCGCGCCAAGCGGAAATCGTAAGGCGAACCGGCGACCGGAGCGATCTCCCCGGTGGGAATGAGACCCGCATCGACCGGTGTATAGACGTCGGCGAGGATGCGCAGGCGGTGATCGCGAATGTCGTTCGAACCGTCGAGGTTGAAATAGCTGTGCTGCGCGAAATTCGCGACCGTCGGCGCATCGGCCGTCGCTTCGATATCGACGCGCAGCGTCGCATCTTCCACGAACCGATACGTGCAGCGCACATCGAGATTGCCTGGGAAACCCTGATCGCAGTCCGGAAGGTGGAGGGTGAGGGTTACCGCACTTTCGTCGTGGTCGACGATTTTCCAGAGACGCTGGGAAACGCCGCCGCTGCCCCCATGGAGAGTTTGGACACCCCGTTCATTGCGGTCGAGAACGATGGTCTTGCCGTCGAGCACGAAGCTGCCATTGGCGATGCGATTGGCATAACGCCCAACGAGCGCGCCGAAATAGGGTGAGCGCTGGGGGTAGGGGGCGAATTCATCGAAACCGAGCACCACGCGCTGGAGCCTGCCGTCGGCAAGCGGGACTTCCAGATCACGGATAACGGCGCCCCAATTCAATATGCGGGCAATCGCGCCCGCTGCAGAGCGAATGATGACTTCCGATACCAGGTCGCCCTCGAACTCACCAAAGTCTTTCGTATTTGTGACGCCACGCAAAATCAGTGTTCTCCTGCAACGGTTCGGCTGCGCGCGGCAAGCTTTGCCTGCAGCATGACGACGACGAGCAGGAAGAGCCCGCGGATGACCGACTGCCAGTAAGCCGAAAGCGATATCCAGCCCTTGCCGTTCTCGAAATTGAGGACATTGAACAGGATGCCCAAAAGGAGCACGCCGGCAAGTGTCGCCCCGACCGAGCCGACGCCGCCTGTCAGCAACGTGCCGCCGACAACGACTGCGGCAATGGCAAAAAGCTCCCAGCCGACACCCTCGATAGGCTGGCCGGCGCCGAATTGTGAGGCCAGGATCACGCCGGCAAGCCCGGCAAGCCCGCCGCTTCCGAGGTACACGAGGAACTTGATCCGGTCGGCCGGCAGACCCATAAGGCGCGTCGCGTCCTCATTGCCGCCGACGGCGAGGACGCCGCGACCCGTTCCCGTGAAGTTCAGGACGATCCAGCCAATGAGATAGGCGAGCATCGCGATCCATGCGGGAATGGGAAAACCGAGGAAATTGTCTTGTCCGATCGACGTGAAGCCGCTGTCATAGGATACGGATACCGACTGATTGTCGGCAAGCAGCAACGCCGTTCCGCTCGCAGCGAGCATCATGGCGAGTGTGGCGACAAAAGGCATTATCCGCAGACGCGTCACGAGGATCGCATTGACGAGACCGACGCAGAGGCCAGCACCAACGCCGGCACCAAGTCCGATCCAGACGCCGTAGGGGCTGGCGAGCGCCGCAACGACACTGCCAAGCGCCGCAGTCGAACCGACCGAAAGATCGATGCCACCGGTCATGATGACGAAGCACATGCCGAGGGCGACAAGCGCAAACATGGAGTTGTAGCGAAGCACGCTGGTGATGTTGAAGAAACCGAGAAAATAGTCGTAGCGCGCCCAGCCAAAGAGGACGAGCAAAAGCAACGCAACCACGACACCATAACTTCCAAGCAGGGAGATCAATCTGGTTCTGGTCATGCGCGCCTGCCCTGTTGCTGTATCCAGACGGCGAGCACGATTATGCCAGCCTTGACGACGAGGGCCGCTGCGTCCGGCACACCATTGGCGAGCAGCGTATAGCGAACGAGCTGGATAGTCATCGCGCCGAGAAGCGTGCCGATGATGGTTGCCTTCCCGCCGCTGAGAAGCGTTCCGCCGACCGCGACGGCCGCGATCGCATCGAGCTCCATGCCGAGCCCCACGAGGTTGGCGTCGCTCGACGAGTTGATGGCGATGACGATGAGTCCCGCTATCCCCGCGCACAGTCCGCTGATGGCGTAAACCGCCAGCTTCACCTTCGACACCGCGATGCCCGCAAGTTCCGCCGCCCGTTCATTGCCGCCAATTGCGATAATCTGCCTGCCGAAGACGGTCCGTCTCAGCACCCAGGCGGCGGCGACGACCAAAAGCGCCATGAGCACCACCTGGACAGGAATGCCGAAGATGCGGCCGAGACCGATGAACTGAAATTCCGGCACGCGGAAGGTCTGCAAATTACCGTTGGTCAACACCTGGGCAATGCCGCGCCCGGCGATGAAAAGCACGAGTGTCGCGACAATCGGCTGAATGCGGAACTTGGCGATTAGCCAGCCATTAAAAAGTCCAAGCAGCCCGGCAATGCCGACCGAGACGATCATTGCCGCAGCAACTGCCAGGCCGACATTGTCGATCGGAATGATCTTGCCCAGGAAGATCATCGGTGCCAGCGCACCTGAAATCGCCATCAGCGAGCCGACGGAAAGATCGATACCGCCGGTTGCGATGACGAGCGTCATGCCCACCGCGACGATGACGATGGTGCAAACCTGCGTAAGGTTGACGTTGAGCGTCTGCATCGTCGCAAAATTACGGGTAAAAGCAAAATTGAAGAGAAGGAGTGCGACGAGCGCAATCAGGGTACCGTAGCGCGCCATGAAATCCATGGGGATGAAGGGTCGCGAAACGCTCTGCTGCCGGGTCGTATCGGTCAAGACAGGGCCTCCGCAATCGTTGGTGGGCTGCCATGCGCCATGGCCGACATCACCGCATCCTCCGTCGCCTCACTGCGGTCGAATGTGGCGACGCTCAAGCCTTCCCGCAGGACGAAGACCCTGTCGGCGCCCTCGGTGACTTCTTCGAGTTCGGATGAGATCATCAATACTGCGAGGCCTTCATCGGCGAGCGATTTGATCAATGACTGGATCTCGCCTTTGGCGCCGACATCGATGCCACGCGTCGGTTCGTCGAGGATGAGCAGGCGCGGGTTCATGGCGAGCCACCGTCCCAGAAGGACCTTCTGCTGGTTACCGCCGGAAAGTTCGCGCACTTTCTGGTCAGGTCCCGAACATTTTACGCCGAGTTGCTTGATGAAACGTTCGACGATTTCGCGCTGCGCCTTCTCGTCGATGATACCGGATTTGCTGAGTTTCGGCATCAAGGCCAGCATCATGTTTTCGGCCACGCTCATTTCAGGCACGATGCCTTCGCTCTTGCGGTCCTCGGTGCAAAATCCCATCCCTGCGGCAATGGCTTCTGCGGGGCCGCGTGGTGCGAATTTTTGCCCGTCGAGTTGCATCGTACCGGCGCGTGGCCGGTCGATGCCGAAGACAAGCCGCGCCGTCTCGGTGCGCCCCGCACCGAGGAGACCAGCAAACCCCGCAATTTCGCCCTGCCGTACGTCGAAGGAAACATCCTGGACCGCCTGGTTGATTGCGAGATTTTCTGCCGACAACAGAACATCGCCGATCTTGCGTCGATCCCGCTCGCTGAAGGCGGTCGCATGCCCTTCGGCGCGGTCTATCGTGCGTCCGAGCATGGAAGAGACAAGCCCGATCTTGTCGATCTCGATCATCCGCGCAGATTTGATGGTCCGTCCATCGCGCATGATCGTGACGCGATCGCAAACTTCGTAAAGTTCATCGAGCTTGTGGCTGACGAAAATGACCGAGACCCCCTCTTGTTTCAATTGGCGGATAACGTCGAAGAGCACGCTCACTTCGCGTTCGTCGAGCGACGAGGTTGGCTCGTCCATAATGACCAGCTTGGCAGAAAAACCGATGGCGCGGGCAATGGCGACCATCTGTTGGGTCGCCGTGTTGAATTCCATCAACGGGCGGCGCACGTCGATACGCACGTTGAATCGCTGCAGCAATGTTTCGGCTTCCTGGTGCATGCGCTTCCAGTCGAGAAAGCCGAAGCGACGTGCCTCCCGGCCAAGACAGATGTTTTCCGTGATGGAGCGATAGGGGACGAGGTTGATCTCCTGGTAGATCGTGCTGATGCCGCTCGCCTGGGCCTGATGTGGCGAAAAGACCTCGAACGGCCGGCCGTCAAACGTCACTTCGCCGGCATCGCGGCGATGATAACCGGTCAGCACCTTGATCAGGGTTGATTTCCCGGCACCGTTCTGGCCGATCAGGGCATGGACCTCACCGCGCCCCACTTCGAATGAAGCGCCGGACAGAGCCGAAATGCCGGCAAACCGCTTGTCGATCCCCGTCATCGATAGAAGTGTACCGGTGTTCATTACCAAGCCGTTTCTGCAGAACGTGGAAAAGCTTCGACGCCGAATAGAACACGTCGAAGGAGGGCCAGCGCCCTATTGAGCGCTGGCATGTTGATAAAATCAATAGGCGGTGCTCAGCAGTTCCTTGGCGTTACTGGCGTCATAGAACTGGTCCGGATTGATGAGCTTGGCAGGTATCTTTTCGCCGTTTGCGTAGGCGACAGCCGTATCAAACGCTTTTGGACCAAACCGCGGATTGCATTCGACGACTGCCGCGATCTTGCCATCGACAACGCCCTGCACGGCTTCCTTGCCGCCATCGATCGAAAGCACGAGAATATCCTTGCCCGGCACCTTGCCCGCAGCCTCGATAGCCGAAATGGCACCAATGGCCATTTCGTCATTGTGGGCATAGACGACATTGGCGTCGGGATGGGCCTGGAGCAGAGTTTCCGCAACCTGACGGCCCTTGTCGCGCGCGAAGTCGCCGGTCTGCGAGGCTACGATC
Organism: Phyllobacterium pellucidum; assembly: GCF_013327855.1. Lineage (GTDB taxonomy): Bacteria > Pseudomonadota > Alphaproteobacteria > Rhizobiales > Rhizobiaceae > Phyllobacterium > Phyllobacterium pellucidum. Next base: position 155,134 of record NZ_JABUMX010000007.1, read on the forward strand.
TTGAAGTCCGAGTTCTTGGCGATGACGTCGTCAAAGCCTTTTTTGCGGTCGTTGGCGGGCGACGAACCGGTGGTGCCTTCAAGTTCGATGATCGTCGTCTTGCCATTTGCATTCTTGACGAGCCAATCGGCGACGCGCTGTCCTTCCTCGATGAAGTTGGAACCGATGAAGGTAACGTAATCCTCACCCGGCTTGGCAAGCGAGGCATCGACATTACGGTCGAGCAGAATGACCGGAATGCCGGCATTCTTGGCGGCCTTGATGGCCGGGATCAGCGGCTTTTCTTCGCGCGGGGCAAGGAAGATGAGGTCGACGCCCTGGGCGATCATAGAGTTGACGTCAGCGACCTGCTTTGCGGCGGAACTTGCGGCGTCGGTGTAGACGAGCTGCCAGCCGCGCTTTTTGGCTTCGTCCTGCATGCTGGCGGTCTGAGCGAGACGCCACGGGTTGTTGCTCTCGGTCTGGGCAAAGCCAACCTTGTAGGTATCTTTCTTCTTCAGCGGCGGCGATTCCGCGAAGGCGTTGGCGGCAAACACGGCAGCAGCAAATCCTGCGGCCGAAGTTAAAAGCAGAGTGCGGCGAGTGATGGTCATAAAAATTCCCTCCCAGAAATCAGCGGGGTCGTCCCACTAAGCGATCATCGCTGCTTATAAAAATTAGTCAATAATTATTTATATTGATTAGTCGGATCAACTGCTCCTAATATCGCCAGAGGTTCGGGGCGAGTCGATGCGCCGGGCAGGAGGGGTGAACAACGCAAATGAGCGAAACAGTGGAAAAAGACCCCACTGAGAAAACCAAAAGGGCTCGCGTGACCACCCGCCGCAAGCGGGTCAGCAAACGCGTGACCATGACGGATATCGCCCGTGCGGCGGGATGTTCGCAGGCGACCGTCTCATTCGTGCTCAACAAGACTCCGGGTATCAAGCTCGCCGCTGAGACGCGCGAGCGCGTCATCGAAGCTGCGCGCACCCTCGGGTATGCCGCGCCGAGCTTTGCTCACATGGAACCTGGCGAGGCCCATATCCCCCGCATTGAAGGCAAGATCGGGTTCGTGGTCGATCAGCTCGCCACAAGCCCCGAGGCCGTCGTCGCCATTGAGGGTGCGCGGCAGGCCTCATGGAATGCTGGCAATATCATCCTTGTTGCGCAGACGCTGAATGATCCGGAAATGGAGCCACGCACCATCCATGCCCTGCGCGAGCAAGGTATATCGGCGCTCATCTACATGGCGATCTTCACCCGCGAGGTGGTGCTTCCCAAGGCGGTCTATGAACTCGACGTGCCGGTCATACTCTTGAACTGCTACTCGGCCGATCACGCCTTTCCCGCCGTTGTGCCCAGCGAAATTGCCGGCGGCCAGCATTCGACCCGCCACCTCATTCACCATGGCCACCGCCGCATTGGCACGATCACTGGCGAACCGTGGATGGAAGCGGCCAAGGATCGCCTGAAAGGTTACAGGCGCGCCCTTGCCACGGCCGACATTCCCTTCGACCGGCAACTCGTCATCGAAGGCGACTGGTCGGCAAGTGCGGGCTATGCCGCGACGCGAAAACTGCTTGAGCTCGATGACAGGCCGACCGCCATTTTTTGCCAGAACGATCGCACCGCCATCGGCTGCTATGAAGCCCTGAAGGAAGCCGGCTTGCGCATTCCCGAGGATATTTCCGTTATCGGCTACGACGACGAGGAAATTTCGCGGCATCTGCATCCGCAGCTTTCCACCTCTGTTCTGCCGCATCGCGCCATGGGCCGTTGGGCAATCGAGCAACTCGACAGCTATCTTCACAACCCGGCCAAGCGCTATCCGGTGACGAAGCTCGAATGTCCGCTCGTCGAGCGACTGTCGGTGACCGATTGTGCTGACCGGAAAGCCGCATATCGCTAGGCCTCGGATTTTCTCTTCACATAGTCGCTTCGATCGATGCCGTGCCGTTGCAGTTTATCGTAAAACGTCTTGCGGGGTATGCCGAGCGCTTCAATTGTCGTTCGCACATCACCATGATTTGCTGAAAGGGCATCTCTAATGAGTTTCGCCTCGTACTTTTCCATGGTCTCAGGCAAGCTTTTCGGGTTAGGCGCCTGACTGGGTTTGACATCGGAAACATCGTGGAGGCCAAGCGCCATCCGCTCAGCAAAATGCGCAAGCTCGCGCACATTCCCCGGCCAGTCGTGCTCCATAAGCCGCGAGCGAATCGCAGTGGTAAATTCCGGCGGTTCCGATTTGAAACGAGCGGCCGCGCGGTTGAGAAAGTGCGTGAAGAGAAGCGGGATATCGTCCTTTCGCTCGCGCAAAGGCGGAATAGAGACAGTGACGACGTTCAAACGATAGAACAGATCCTCACGAAAATTGGCTCGCTGCTCGGGACTGCCAAGATCGACCTTTGCGGCAGCGACCACCCTCAGATCAACGGAGCGGTGCTCGTTGGTTCCGAGCGGCGCAACCTCGCGCGTCTCCAGAACCCGCAGCAATTTAACCTGCGTCGCAAGCGGCATGCTTTCGATCTCGTCGAGGAATAGCGTGCCGCCGCTCGCATGTTCGATACGCCCGACGCGTTTCTTCTGGGCCCCCGTAAACGCTCCCGCCTCATGGCCAAACAATTCACTTTCAATGACCGTATCGGGTAGGGCCCCGCAATTGAGCGCGACGAAATTTCCTTGCTTGCGGCGGCTCCATTCGTGCAACAGGCCGGCGGCCACATCCTTGCCGGTACCGGTTTCGCCGGCGATCAGTACATCGACATCGGCGTTGGCGACATGGCGTAACGTCTTGCGCAAATTCTGCATGACCGGGGTCTGGCCGAGCAGAGGCATCGCCTCGTCGGACGATTCGAGTGCCAGGCGCAATTGGCGGTTCTCGATCACCAGCCGCCGTTTCTCCAACGCACGCCCTATGCTCTGCACCAGGCGCTCGGCGGCAAAAGGTTTCGCGATGAAGTCATAGGCTCCTTGGTGCATGGCCTCGACCGCCATTTCGATATCTCCATGCCCGGTGATGAGGATAACCGGCAGATCCGGATCGACTGCGCCCAACCGGCGGAACAGTTCGAAGCCGTCCATATGCGGCATGCGCACATCCGTGACGACGATACCCGGGAAATCCGGCGTCAGAAACCGCAGCGCGCTCATCGCATCGGCAAAGGGAGCGACATTGAAACCGGCAAGTTCCAGCGTCTGGCGATTGGCGTTGCGCAACTCGTCATCATCATCGACAAAAGCAACCGTTGGCTGGATATCCGTCATGCGACCCTCGGCAAATGCACAGTGAACGTCGTCCCGCCCGAACTCGATACGACTTCGATACGGCCTCCATATTCGGCGACGATGTCATGACAGATGACCAGCCCCAGGCCGAGGCCACGCTCCTTCGACGTGTTGAACGGCGTGAACATCGCCTGCATGATGACGTCCGGAATACCGGGGCCATTGTCAGAAACAATGAGCGCAACTTCGTCTTCGTTCACCGCATAGCGCAGATTGATACGGCTTTTTGGCCCACCTTCCGTCGCCTCGAGGGCGTTCTGCATGAGGTTGATAAGTACCTGTTCGAGCCGGATGCGATTGCCGTTCACCTTGATTTCGGGAGGCGGGATGTCGGTCGTGATGTGTCCTACCGTCTGGCGAAACCGGCTACCGAGCAGAAGCATGGCACCATCGATGATGTCGCAGACGGCGATTCGGCCGGTGTCGCCCGTGCCCTTGCGTGAAAATGTACGCAGTTCATCCGTGATGCTGCCTATCCGTTCGGTGAGCCCGGCAATCGATGCGAGATTTGCCTTGGCGGAATCGTACTGCGTGCGGTCAAGAAAGATCTGGGCGTTGTCGGCATAGGCGCGGATCGCGGCGACAGGCTGGTTGATCTCATGAGCGACGCCGGCTGTGACCTGCCCGAGGATGGCGAGGCGGTTTGCCTGTACAAGTTCCTGCTGAACCGTTTGGAGCTTTGCTTCCGTCTTCTGCCGCTCTTCCGATTCCATGACGAGTTCCGCGTGGGCGGCGCTGAGATCGGCCGTGCGTGCGGCCACCCGGCGCTCAAGCTCGATCCGGGCCGCGTCCTGTTCGCGGGCCCGGCGCAGTGCAAGGCCCCGTCGTCGCATGACAAATGCCGCCAGTCCGGCCAACGGGGCGAGCACGAGCAGTGCGAGAGAAAGCGCCGTGCGGGTTGCTTCTGCCACGGCGGCTGTCGATGGCGTTAACAGCTGCAACGTCCAGTTGGTGGTTGGAACCGCAGCTTCGACACGCACGAACTCCGCGCTCTTGGTCGCGCCGGGCAGGCGCGCCGCCACGATATCAGGCTGGCTTTGCGGCAAAGCAGGAATGACATTAAGGGGCTCCAGCGGCGCATCGCCAAACTGGAGACTTTCGCGCAGCGGCCGCTTCTGGTCGGCGGGAACCGCCTCGCGAGTCATGAAGCGCCATTCAGGGAAACTGGTGATCAGGACGATGCCGCGTTGGTCGGTGACAAAGGTCGGGTCGCTGTTTTTGCGCCAATCGGTTTCCAGTTCATCGAACTCGACCTTCACGACAATCACCCCGAGGAGACCGGAAGGACCATCGATCCGCTTGGAAATATAAAGGCCTGGGCGCTTGCTTATGGTTCCAAGTGCGTAGTGCTCGGCGCTGCCGTTTTCCACCGCCCGCGTATAATAGGGACGGAAGCTGTAATCGATGCCGACGAAACTGGTGGGTTCGCGCCAATTGCTCGCGGCAACCGCAAGGCCATTGGCATTGAGAAGGTAAATGACGGCCGCCCGGGTTCCGGGAACGAGGCTTTCGAGCCTGCCGCTAATCAGCTTGAACATGCTCTCACTGCCCGACGACAGGGCGCTGAGAACGTCACGGTCTTGCGAAAGCACCAGCGGCAGGGACCGCTGCTTTTCAAGCACGGTCCGCAAGAGGACGGCGTTAAGTTCGGCGCTGCTTTGTGCGCGAGCCCGCAGCGAGTCATAGGCACGCTCGCGACCATAGCGCGCCGCGCCAAAAAGGCACACGCCGATCAGGATCGCCGCAACGACGGCGAAAACATATTTCGCCACAGGCTTTGACTTGCCATAGGCGTCGACAGGGCCGATTTCGGAAGCGTGCTCCATTTTTCCATCTGTGCATAAATCCGCACAAATAACAATAATGTCGTGCGAAACTTCGCACGGACCCACGACAACCCATTTTTAGGTGCAAATAATATCTTTTGTTTTCAATGCTTTATTAATTTCCACGAAACTGGCACGACGCTTGCAAAACCAAATCTCAAGGCATGGACCATTCCAGCCCTAAACGAGCCTCGGGAGGCTGACAGGCTTTTCTGCCAGACGCGGCTCATACCATGGAGGAAGTCATGAGTCCTGTGACAATCAACACAGCGCCGCAGCCATCGCGCGGCAAGACACCAATTTACGCCCATCTCTATTTCCAGGTCATCGTTGCGATCACCATCGGCATTCTGCTCGGCCATTTCTATCCGGAAATCGGCACGAGCATGAAGCCGCTCGGCGATGCTTTCATCAAGCTCGTCAAGATGATCATCGCCCCTGTCATTTTCCTGACGGTCTCCACCGGCATCGCCGGGATGAGCGATCTGAAGAAAGTCGGCCGCGTCGCCGGCAAGGCAATGATCTATTTCCTTACGTTCTCGACACTTGCGCTCATCGTCGGCCTTATCGTTGCCAATCTCGTTCAGCCGGGCGCGGGCATGAATATCGATCCGGCGTCGCTCGATGCAAAGGCAGTGGCAACATATACGCAGCAGGCGCATGAACAGAGCGTCGTCGGGTTCCTCACCAATATTATCCCGACAACGATCGTCGGTGCGTTTGCCTCCGGTGACATCCTGCAGGTCTTGTTCTTCTCGGTTCTTTTCGGCGTGTCGCTGGCAATGGTTGGCGAAAGGGCAGAGCCGGTCACCAACTTCCTGCAGGCCCTTGCAGCCCCGATCTTCAAGCTGGTTGCGATCCTGATGAAGGCCGCCCCCATCGGCGCTTTCGGCGCGATGGCCTTTACAATCGGCAAATACGGCATCGGCTCGGTCGCCAATCTGATCATGCTGATCGGAACCTTCTATCTGACCTCGCTGCTCTTCGTGTTCTTCGTCCTTGGCGCCGTCGCCTGGTATAACGGCTTCTCCATTCTCGCGCTTATCCGCTATATCAAGGAAGAACTGCTTCTGGTCCTCGGTACGAGTTCGTCGGAAGCGGCATTGCCGACACTTATGGCCAAGATGGAAAAGGCCGGCTGCAAGAAATCCGTCGTTGGCCTGGTCATTCCCACCGGCTATTCCTTCAATCTTGACGGCACCAACATCTACATGACCCTGGCGGCCCTGTTCATCGCCCAGGCGACCAACACACCGCTGACGCTTACCGACCAGGTGCTTCTGCTGCTCGTTGCCATGTTGAGTTCGAAAGGCGCTGCCGGCATTACCGGGGCGGGCTTCATCACCCTTGCTGCCACCCTATCGGTCGTTCCCGCGGTCCCCGTTGCCGGTATGGCACTCATCCTCGGCATAGATCGCTTCATGTCCGAATGCCGTGCCCTCACCAATCTCGTCGGCAATGCAGTTGCCACGATCGTAGTTGCCCGGTGGGAAGGCGAGTTCGACAAGAACCAGTTTGATCTCGCCCTCAACTGCGGCTTCAGCGAAGACGAGGCACTCGTCCCCGCGGAGTAATACTACCAGCGTCTCGAAGCGAAGGCGGGCTCAAGGGCCCGCCTTCTCATTTGTCGGACAGTCGCTCGCGCCATTCCGCGGCATAGGCCAGGAATTCTTCGTCAAGGGGCTCAACCATAACGCTTGACTGTTGAAGATCGCATGTGGCGCCGGCGAGCAACGCGGCTCCGAGGCTTGTACCAGTCGAGCCTGGCAGCGCAATGATCTCGCGGCTGGTAAGCGAGCGCAGCGCCGAGAGGTAAACGCCGTTGCGCGAAAACGGGCCCTCCACGACAGTCGGCCCCGAAGCGCCGATCAGTCCAAGGCAGGTATGCGTCATCAAGGCGGCATAGAGCGAAGCTGCGGAATTTCGCTCCAAGCTATCGGAAGGTTCCCCGTTCGGCCAAACGGCTTTGCGCTGCGGGAAGGGGCCGGACCCATTGACGACGCCCGGCAAAATCATCAGCCGTCTGTCCACAACATCGCGCAGCGTACCGGCATCGGGTTCGCGCTTGTCGCCTGCGGTGAGAATGTCGAATTCGCGCCCGCCCATGAACCGAGCGGAAGGCACGGCATGGCCGTTGGCATCGACATTGGCGAGCGTGTCCCGGTCAGGATCAAGGCGGTCGAGCTGCCCGCCGACAGCAAACGAAACGACCCAGGTTCCGGTCGATACGACCGCGAAGGGCGATTTTCGGGTCATAAGGTGGGGAAGCAGCGAAGCGTTGGAATCATGAATGCCGCAATAGACCGGGATAGCCCTGTCGCCGCCGATCTTACCTGCGACAGCGGGCGCCAAATTGCCGATCCGCTCAAAGGCCGAGCGAATGGGCGCCATCAGATCACGAATACCCAAGGTATCGACGAGGCTCGAATAGGCATTTGCCTGCGGATTCCACAGATCCGTGTGACAGCCGAGCGAGGTAACCTCGTTGGCGGCAATTCCCGTCAACCGCCACACCCAATATTGAGCATAGGTGAGGATCGTGCGCACCTTGGCGAAGGCTTCAGGAAACTCGGTCTTCTGAAAATGTACCTGCGCACCGACATTCAATCCTCCGGAGAGAAGCGGGGAACTGGTCTTCGCAAAGGGCGGGCGCAGCTTCCTGTAAGCGGAGCGCACGCTTTCCGGGTATTCATATTCGTAATCGATCACCGGCATGGCCAGCGCATCATCGCCGAGCAGCGCCGCCGCCGCCCCGTGTGTTGTAACGGAAATCGCATCGACACTCGGCGCCTTAACGAAACTTGCCAGTGCGCCCACAACAAAATCCCAGAGCATATCTACATCGTAATGCGGATATGGGCCCTCGCGGATGACGGTGTTGGCGACGCTGCGCGCCGCAATCTCGGCTCCGGTCGCGGCATCGACGACCACCACTTTGGCATTGGTCTTGCCGATATCGAGGACGGCTATGTTGTGGCGCGACGTCATGGCATATGGAAAAGGCAGACAAGTTCGCTCTGCACCGGCGAGTTGTCCTCATTGGTCGCCATGATGTCCGCCATATGCGCCCACCACTTCTTCATGACCGGATGATCGGGCAAACCTTGCATTCCGTGATCGCTCGGACGCGTAAAGACACCAAAGAGCGTGTTGGATTCGCGGTCAAGGTGAATCGAATAGTCGCTGACGCCCGCATCATGGAGAAGACTGGCGAGTTCCGGCCAGATCGCATCGTGGCGGCGTCGATACTCGGCTTCCATGCCAGGATTGAGGTGCATCTTGAAAGCGTATTTTTCAAGCTCGCTCATGCTGGCTTCCTGCGTCCCAACCGGCGGATGATGATCGGCAGGGTAATCGTTGTGATCAGCAGCAACCCGATGAAGATCGACATGACGATGCCGGGCACATTGAGGAGCCCTAGTCCGAACGTCACGAGCCCCATGACGAAGGCTGCGATAACGACGCCGCCAATCGTTCCCGAGCCGCCGAGGATCGAGACGCCGCCAAGAACGACCATGGTGACGATCTCGAGTTCCCAGCCTTGCGCGATCGAGGGGCGTGTCGATCCAAGACGCGAGGTCAGGCAAACGGAAGCAATTCCCGCCATGAGACCCGTCAACAGGAACAGGGTGAATTTGATGCGCTCGACATGGATGCCGGAGAAACGGGCCGCGAACTCGTTGTTGCCGATCGCATAGATGCGGCGACCGAAATTGGTCGCGTGCAGGACGACTGCGAAAATCACGGCAAGCACGCCAAAAAGAAAAAACTCGAAGGAAATGACCCAGAACACATAGCCCTGGCCGAAATAGGCGAACGAAGGTGGATAGCCGCCATAGGCCTGATCGCCAAGCACGATGTAGGCGATGCCGCGAAACAGGCTCATCGTGCCAATGGTCACGACAATGGACGGCAACCGCAGTCCTGCCACGAGAATACCGTTGATGAGGCCGCAGCCGAGGCCAATGCCAATGCCGATGAGGACGAGTCCGGGAGTGCCGATGCCTGCCTGCGCCGCCGCGCCCATGGCGGTAGAGGCGAGGGCGATGATTGCGGCCACCGAAAGGTCGATCTCGCCGGAAATGATCAGCAGCGCCATGGCAAAGGCGACCATGGCTTTTTCAGTGAAGTTGAAGGTCGCGTCCGATAGGTTCCATGCGTTGAGGAAGTAGGGCGAGGCGAAGGCATTGGCGATGAAGATCAGTACCGCCACCATGAATAGGAGCGCTTCCCAACTCGCGAACAGCCGCGTCGTGGATGTGCCGAGGCGATCGGGAATCTGTCGTCTTTCGGAAACCGCGCTCATGCTGCCACCCCTATCTCTTCTGATGCACCGCGATCGCGCAGGATGATGCGGCCCCGGCGGCGTTCCTGGCGCGCGTTGAATATGACGGCGGCAATAATCACCGAACCCGAAATCGCCATCTGGGCGAAGGGCGATATGTCGATGACCGGCAGCGCATTCTTGATGACACCGAGAAACAGAGCTCCGAGCACCGCGCCCGCTACGGTTCCGATGCCGCCAAGGGTCGAGATTCCGCCGATGACGCAAGCTGCGACCGTATCGAGTTCGAAACCGGCAGCGATATCGACATAGGCCACCGCATAGCGCGATACCCAAAGATAGGCGCAGAGCCCGGCAAGCGTGCCGGAGATCACGAATGCATAGAACCGCGTCCGCCCGACATCGATGCCTGCATAGACTGCTGCCGTGGGGTTGCCACCGGAAGCATAGATAGCGCGTCCGAGGAATGTGCGCGACATGATGAGATACATGATGCCGACTATGACGATTGCCGTCCAACCAAGAAGTGGCAAGCCGAGAAAGAGCTGCCGCGGCGTCTGCAGGAAGGGCTCGGTCATCTGGTGAGCGTTAACCCAGGCGCCTCCTGAAAGGACGAACGCCATGCCGCGATAAATCGTCAGGGTTCCAAGCGTGACGACAATCGACGGGATACCCAGCTTCCAGACGAACAGACCGTTGATTGCACCAAGGACAGCGCCTATGCCGAGAGCCACAAGCACGATGGCGGCGAGCGGCAAATCGGGATGAGCCGCATTCAACATGCCGACCGCCATGCCGGTAAATGCCACGTTGGCGGCAACGGAAAGGTCGATCGACTTCGTCAGGATCACCGTCATCTGCCCGAGCGCGAGAATAATCAGGATCGATGTATCGTTAAAGATGTTCGCAAGATTTGCGGGGCGGGCAAAGCCGGGTGAGCGCGTGGAAAATGCTGCGACGAGAATGGCGATGACCACCACCAGCAGCATTTCGCGATATTTGAACAACTGTCTGATCATTTCACGCATTCCCGGTTGCGGCTCGAACCAGCGTCTCGGCATTGAGGTGGTTTCGCTCGTAAATGCCCGCCGAAAGCCCTTCGCGCATGACGAGCACACGGTCGGACATGCCGAGGATTTCCGGCAGCTCAGAGGAAACCATGATGATACTGAGGCCTTCGCCGGCGAGCTCGCTGATGAATGCGTGAACGGCCGCCTTCGACCCGATGTCGATACCCTTGGTCGGCTCATCAAGGATGAGGATCTTCGGCTGTGTCGCCAGCCATTTGCCTATGACGACCTTCTGCTGGTTGCCGCCCGAGAGCGTTCCGACAGGAACAGAAAGCGCCGCGGCGCGAAGATCGAACCGTTCGGCGTATTTCCTGGCAAGCGCGAACTCCTCTGACGCGCGCAAAAAGCCGGAGCGCGACGTGCGCGTCAGCGAAGGCAGCGATATGTTCTGGTAGATCGGCAGTTCCAAAACCGCGCCGTGACGGCCGCGCTCTTCGGGAACGTAGACGATACCAGCCTTGATCGCCTCGCCCGGAGAGCCGATCGTGATCTCTTCGCCATGAAGCCGCAGTTTGCCGCCGGACGGCCTGGTCACGCCGAACAGGGATTGGCAGATCTCCGAACGGCCGGCACCCACCAGGCCATAGATGCCGAAAATCTCGCCTTTCCTCAGCGTGAAGGTGATATCGCGAAATTCCGTCGGATGCGTGTAGTTCTCGACGGATAGCACCGCTTCACCGAGCGGAATTTCCACCTTGGGAAAGGCATGCTCGATGGATCGGCCAACCATCAGCCGCACGATCTCGTCCTGCCCGGTGCCGGCGAGCACGCCGCTGCCGACAGCCTTGCCGTCGCGGAACACCGCATAGTTGTCGGCGATTTCATAAACTTCGTCGAACTTGTGGCTGATGAAAAGAATCGCCTTGCCCTGTCCCTTCAGCCGCCGAACGATCTGAAACAGATCATCGACCTCCTTGCGCGATAGTGCCGCCGTCGGCTCGTCCATGATGACGATGCGAGCTTCGACGGAGAGTGCCCGCGCAATCGCCACGAGATGGCGCTGTGCGATCGAAAGATTCTTCAGGCGGGTGCGTGGATCGATATTGCTTTCAAGCGAATGCAACAGCGCAAGAGCCCGCGCATTGACGGCTTTCCAGTTGACGAAACCGAGCCTGGTCTTCGGCGCGTGGCCGAGAAAGATGTTTTCGGCCACCGACAATTCGTCGAAGAGCACCGTCTCCTGATGGATCGCCGTAACGCCGAAATCGATGGCGTCCTGCGCATTGGTGAAGCTGACGGCATCGCCATCGACGCGGATCTCGCCTTCATCAGACTGGTAAATCCCGGTCAGAATTTTCACCAGAGTCGACTTGCCCGCACCATTCTCGCCGATCAGCGCCGTCACCTTCCCCGCATAGAGGGCAATGTTGACGTCGTTGAGTGCCTTGACGCCGGGAAACGACTTGGAAATTCCGCGCATTTCGAGAAGCGGCGTCTCCAAGCGTTGATCTGACATGGCAATCTGGTTCATCGAGCATTCCGAGAGTGAAGGAATGCCCGGCAGACGTGCTGCCGGGCGGGGGGCAGTGTCGAAAATCAGAAGATTTTCGAGAACTGGTCGATGTTCGTTGCGTTGTAGACGAATGGATCGGCCATGGCGGCTTCGCCGTTCTCGCCCACTTTGATCTTGCCCATGCGGCCGGCATCGATCTCGCTGCCGGGCGCTCCGTCCGTCTCGCCCTTGACGAGGCGATAAGCGATTTGCGTGGCTGAGTAGCCAAGGTCGATCGGGTTCCAGATGGCGAATTCCTTGGTAACGCCCGACTTGATAGCGCCGGCCATCTCCGAAGGCAGGCCGAGGCCTGTGACATAGACATCGCCGATCTTCTTGGCATCAGCGACGGCCTGCGAGGCCGCAAGGACACCGACCGTTGTCGGCGCGACGATGACCTTCACGTTCGGCTGGGAGGTGAGGATGCCCTGTGCTTCGCGGTAGCTCTTGTCGGAAAGGTCATCGCCATAGACGGTGGTAACGAGGTTGAGGCCCGGGAAGTTCGGCAACTGCTTTTTCATCTCGGCAATCCAGGTGTTCTGGTTGGTCGAGGTGGTGGTTGCCGAGAGAATGGCGAAATCACCCTTGCCGTCCTTCAGATGGTTGGCGGCGAGTTGCAGGCACATCTTGCCAATGAGTTCGTTGGATGACGGATTGAGGTGCATGATGCGGCCATCCTTGCCGACAGCCGAGTCCCAGGAAATAACCTTGATGCCGCGGGCCATGGCCTTCTTCAGTGCCGGCACAAGCGCATCGGGGTCGTTAGCCGAGACAGCGATGGCGTTCACATTCTGCGCGATCAAAGCGTTGATCACCTCGATCTGGCCTTCCGCCGTGGTCGAGGTCGGACCGGTATAGATGACTTCGACGCCGCCGAGTTCCTTGGCAGCTTCCTGCGCGCCCTTGTTGGCAGCTTCGAAGAAGCCATTGCCCAGCGATTTGACGACCAGCCCGATCTTTACCGTATCGGCGGCCTGCGCCTGCGTTGCGAGCATGGCAACGGCGAATGCCGATCCCAGTATGAGTTTCTTCAATAGTTTCATTGTCTGTCCTCCCAGAGTTTGAACCATGCGTTGGATAGTGACCGCTACGCCCTCAAGCGACCGAAGCGGAATTTCGTGACTTGTCCTGATTGACCTTGGCGACGATCAGCTGAATGCCAGCATCCTCCACCATTTTCCGGTCAGCATCGGTAATGCCGTCATCGGTGATGATGGTCGCCACCCGTTGCAACGGACACAGGATCAGGCTGGAACGGCGCGAAAACTTCGTCGAATCGACCAACAGCACCAGATCGTCGGCCTGGTTGATCAGCTTCTGCTCGCCCTGGATGATAAGCGCATCGGATTCCATGACGCCGAACGGACCAACGCCCTGCGCGCCCATGAACATGCGTTTTCCGTAGAAGTTGCGGGTCACGTCATTGTCGAAAGGCGACAGGATGATGCTCTGCTCGCGGTAGATGGCGCCGCCCGGGACGATCACGGAACTTTTGGAGTTCTTCACCAGATGTTCGGCAATGGCAAAAGAATTGGTCATGACCTGCAGCCGTCGCGACGCGAGGAAATGCACCATCTGGAAAGTGGTGGTGCCACCATTGATGATGATGGCGTCCCCTTCCTCGCACAACGCCACGGCCTCCCTGGCAATGGCACGTTTCTTGTCCGCGTTTTCGGATTCCGAGACATGGAAATGTCGACCTGCGAGCGGCGTCAGTTGCGGCGGATGGACGGCTTCGGCGCCGCCACGCACACGGCGCAGCTTGCCCTTGACGTGAAGCGAAGCGATGTCACGGCGGATCGTTGCCTCTGACGCTTCCGTCAGATCGGCGATGTCCTGAATGGTGATGACCGGCTTTTCCTGAACAGCGCTCAAGATGATGCGGTGGCGCTCACGCTCGTGCATTCGTCGTCTCCTCCTGCCAAGATTTATTGCGCAAAGTTGTGATCAGTGTCAATCAACTTCAATCAAATAATTTCATATTGCACTGCACAATGATGCTAATATGATTGGATTTGATTGTTTATGATTGACAATAAAACCGGTTGTGCTCCATAGCTAAAGGAAATCGCGGCGCTGGCAAATCGAGCCAGACCGGCAATTGACCTATCGGGAGGCGAATATGGCAGACAGGGTCCAACTTCTGGAAAACCGCTGGGACGATGCAAAAGCAGCCGGGCTCGATGAGCCTGGCAAATTGCTCTATCGCTCCAATCTGCTCGGCGCCGACAAGCGCATTACCAATTACGGCGGGGGCAATACCTCGGCTAAAGTCAGCGAAACCGATCCTCTGACGGGCGCGACCGTTGAAGTCCTGTGGGTCAAAGGTTCGGGCGGGGATGTCGGCACCATCAAGCTCGATGGCTTCGCGACGCTGTATATGGACAAGCTGGAATCGCTGAAGTCGATCTACAGGGGCGTCGAGGATGAAGACCGCATGGTGGGGTTCCTACCACACTGCACATTCAACCTGAACAGCCGCGCCGCATCGATCGACACCCCCTTGCATGGTTTTGTGCCATTTAAGCACGTCGACCACATGCATCCCGATGCGATCATCGCCATTGCCGCCTCGAAGAATTCGCGCGAACTGACGCAGGAAGTGTTCGGCGACGAGATCGGCTGGCTGCCCTGGCGCCGTCCCGGATTCCAGCTCGGTCTCGATCTCAGCGCCTATGTTGCCGCCCACCCCAATTCCAAGGGAGTCGTGCTCGAAAGCCACGGGCTTTTCACCTGGGCCGATGATGCAAAAGAATGCTACGAACTCACGCTCGATATCATCAATAAGGCAATCGTCTGGCTTGACACGAAGTCGGAGGGACGCAAGACTTTCGGCGGTGAAGCCGTCGCGAGCCTCGATAAGCCAATCCGGCGCGCAATTGCAGCGCGTCTGATGCCGGAGATACGCGGTAAGATCGGGGTTTCGGAGCGCAAACTCGGCCACTTCGACGACCAGCCCGCCGTTCTCGAATTCGTCAATTCGCACGATTTGCGCCCGCTTGCGGCGCTTGGAACAAGTTGCCCGGACCATTTTTTGCGCACGAAAATCCGTCCGCTGGTGCTCCAGTTCGATCCCGCCAATCCGGATGCGGATGCCGTCGTTGCTTCGCTTGACCAGGCGCTCGAAGACTACCGCACCGACTATGCGCGCTATTACAACGCGTGCAAGCATGCAAATTCGCCCGCCATGCGCGATCCCAATCCGGTGATCTTCCTTATTCCGGGCGTCGGCATGTTGTCCTTTGCCAAGGACAAGGCGACAGCACGCATCGCCGGCGAATTCTATGTCAATGCGATCAACGTGATGCGTGGCGCATCTTCTGTGTCCGAGTACCAGGGGCTTTCCGAACAGGAGGCCTTCGACATCGAATACTGGCTGCTCGAGGAAGCAAAGCTGCAGCGGATGCCCAAGCCGAAATCACTCGCCGGTCGCGTCGCCTTCGTTACCGGAGGCGCCGGCGGCATCGGACGTGCGACGGCGGAACGCCTGCTCGGGGAGGGCGCCTGCGTGATGCTCGCGGATATCGATCAGGAGGCGTTGAAGCTCGCCCATGACGATTTTGCCAAGCGCTATTCATCTGATGCCGTGCGCAGCGTTCCCTTGAATGTGACTGACGAGGCCGGTGTCATCGCCAGCTATGCGGAAGCGGCCGTGGAATTCGGTGGTGTCGATATCCTGGTCTCGAATGCCGGCATAGCCTCCTCGGCTCCGATTGAGACGACCGAACTTTCGATGTGGAACCGCAACATCGACATTCTGGCGACGGGTTATTTCCTGGTCTCGCGCGAAGCTTTCAGGCTGTTCCGGCGGCAGAAGCTCGGCGGCAATGTCGTGTTCGTTGCCTCGAAGAACGGTCTTGCGGCTTCGCCGAACGCCAGTGCCTACTGCGCCGCGAAAGCCGCCGAGATACACCTTGCGCGCTGCCTCGCCCTTGAAGGCGCGGAGGCAGGAATCCGGGTCAATACCGTCAATCCCGATGCCGTGCTGCGTGGCTCGAAAATCTGGAACGGGGAATGGCGCGAGCAGCGTGCGGCTTCCTCGAACCTTCAGGTGGACGAACTCGAAGAGCACTATCGCAAGCGCTCGCTGTTAAAGCTCAACGTGCTGCCGGAGGATATTGCCGAGGCCGTATACTTCCTTGCCTCGGACGCGGCAGCCAAATCGACGGGCAATATCATCAACGTCGATGCCGGCAACGCCCAGAGCTTCACGCGTTAGGATTGTCTCGGGAGGACATGATGGCTGAACAGAAGATATCCAACGACCTGATCGCGTCTGAGAACGACCGGCTGCTTGCCGCCCACGAGAGCGACTACGAGGCGCTTGGCGCTCATGTGGCGCGGCGCAGCATCGACATCGGCGCAGTCACGAAAGAGGTAGCGCGATTTTTCGTTGCGGTGCCCTCATGGGGTGTCGGAACCGGCGGAACCCGCTTTGCGCGCTTTCCCGGCAACGGTGAGCCGAGGGGCATTTTCGACAAGCTCGATGATTGCGCCGTCGTTCAGCAACTGACGCGCGCGACGCCGACGGTGTCGCTGCATATTCCCTGGGACAAAGCTGATCCTGCGGAACTCAAGGCGCATGCTGACGCGCTCGGTCTCGGCTTCGACGCAATGAACTCGAACACGTTTTCGGATGCACCGGGACAGACAAATTCCTACAAGTACGGCTCGCTCAGCCATGTCGACGCCGCCACCCGCGCGCAAGCCGTCGAGCACAACATCGAGTGCATCGAGATCGGCAAGGCCATCGGTTCCAAGGCGCTCACCGTCTGGATCGGCGACGGATCGAATTTCCCGGGCCAGACAAATTTCGCGCAGTCCTTCGAGCGCTATCTCGCCGCCATGCAGGACGTCTACAAGGCGTTGCCCGATGACTGGCGCATCTTCTCCGAGCACAAAATGTACGAGCCCGCCTTCTATTCCACGGTCGTGCAGGATTGGGGCACTAACTACCTGATCGCACAGACGCTCGGACCAAAGGCGTTCTGCCTCGTCGATCTCGGCCATCATGCGCCCAACACCAATATCGAGATGATCGTTTCTCGTCTCATCCAGTTCAAGAAGCTCGGCGGCTTCCATTTCAACGATTCCAAATATGGCGATGACGATCTGGATGCCGGGTCCATCGATCCATACCGCCTCTTTCTCGTCTTCAACGAGTTGGTCGATGCCGATCATCGCGGCGTGACGGATTTCCATCCTGCGCACATGATCGACCAGTCGCACAATGTGACCGATCCGATCGAAAGCCTGATATCGAGCGCCAACGAGATCCGCCGTGCCTATGCCCAGGCCTTGCTCGTCGATCGGGAAGCTCTTGCCGGCTATCAGGACGACAACGATGCGCTCATGGCGTCCGATACGCTGAAGCGCGCCTATCGCACCGATGTGGAGCCAATTCTCGCGGAAGCGCGCCTGCTGGCGGGTGGGGCCATCGATCCGATCGCCGCCTATCGCCATAGCGGCTATCGGCAATTCGTAAGTGACAAGCGTCCCGCAAGCACCGCGGGAAGCGGCGGCATCGTCTAGTCATTTTTCGACTCTCGAGGATTAACAAGCAGCGCCCAGGCGCTGCTTTTTCCTTTTTTGAATTGACAGCCTTCTACACATTTGGTCTTATTCTACTATAAAGCATTATAATCCATTATAGTGGAATACGAAGGGAACTGTCATGAAGTCATTGAAGCTTGCGCTCCTTCTAGGTTCGGCACTTGTTGCTCTAAGCCCATCCGCTTTCGCCCAGTCCAAGGGCGGCGTTATCAATGTTGCCACCATCGGCGAACCACCAACGCTCGATGCGATGGCCTCGACGGCCGATCTCGTCGGCATCGTCTCCCAGCACATTTTTGAAACGCTTTATACATTCGACAAGGCCTGGAACGTCACGCCGCTTCTTGCCGCGAGCCTTCCGGAAGTTTCGGCTGACGGCAAGGTCTATACGATCAAGCTGCGCACGGGCGTGAAATTCCACGATGGCACGGATATGGATTCGGCCGACGTCGTCGCATCGCTGCAGCGCTGGACGCAGATTGCATCGCGCGGCAAGCAGACCGCCTCTATGATCACCTCGATCGAAGCTCTTGATCCCGCGACGGTCAAGATCACGCTGAATACGCCTTACGCGCCGCTGGTCTCGCTGCTCGCGTTCAACAATGCAGCTGCGATTATCCTTCCAAGCGAAAAGCAGCAGAACCCGATGACCGAACCGGTCGGCACCGGACCCTATATGCTGAAAGAGCGCAAGCCCGACCAGTACATCCAGCTGACCCGCTTTGACGGCTACAAGTCGCCCGAAGGCGACGAGAACGGCTATGGCGGCTCGCGTCATCAGTATCTCGATGAAATCCGCTTCGTTCCCGTACCGGACGCGAACACGCGCGTGCAGGGCGCTCTCTCCGGCCAGTTCGACTATGTCGACAGCCTGCCGGTCGAATCCTACGAACAGCTGAAAGGCCAGAAAACGACCGAGGCGGTCCTCCTCAAACCTTTTGGCTGGCCGGTCTTCGTGATGAACACCAGTCAGGGCATCACCAAGAATCAGGATCTGCGCCTCGCTGTCCGTGATGCGCTCAGCGAAGAAGACATGTTGGCTGCCGCCTTCGGCAGCACGGACTTCTATGCGCTCAATCCGTCCATGTATCCTGATGGCTACAACTGGAAGACTGAAGCCGGAACCGAAGGCGCCTATAATGTCGCCGATCCGGAGAAGGCTGCCGAGGAGTTGAAAAAGGCTGGCTACAATGGCGAGCCGCTGCGCATTCTCACCAGCCGGCAGTATGAATTTCATTACAAGATGGCGCAGGTTGCGGCGGAATATCTGAAGGCTGCCGGATTCACCGTCGATCTTCAGGTCGTCGATTGGGCGACGCTGACGCAGCGCCGTGCCGATCCCAAGCTCTGGGATATCTATATCAGCCACAGCCCGTTCCTGCCCGAACCTGCGCTGATCGGCGCCATGTCGACGAGCGCACCGGGCAATTGGGACACGCCGGCGCGCAAGGCCGCCGTCGATGCGTTCAACTCCGAGGTCGATCCGCAAAAGCGCATCGCCCTATGGGCCGAGGTGCAGAAGGTGATCTATGCCGAAGTACCGATCATCAAGATCGGCGATTTCAATGCGCTTTCGGCGAAGTCACCGAAGCTCGAAGGTTTCACGCCTGCACCGTGGCCATATTTCTGGAACGTATCGCTCAAGCAGTAGTGCTTTGCCGGGTGCGGTAGGCGACGTGCCAACTGCGCCCGGCTGCCCAGTCCTCGTCAATTTGGGATCGATTGGCCACATGCTCCGTTACATTATTCAACGCTTTATCGGCATGATTGTCGTGATGTTCCTGGTGGTGACGATTGTCTTCGTCATCGTCCGCGTCACGCCGGGTGATCCCGCCGCCGTCATGCTCGGGCCTGAAGCGACCGCCGCCGATATCGCCGAGCTGCGCCAGCGCCTCGGGCTCGACCAGTCGATACCGGTGCAATATGTGTTTTTCATCGGCAACCTTCTCAAAGGCGATCTCGGCCAGTCGATCTTTCTCAACCAACCGGTATTGCGGGCGCTCGCGCAACGGGCCGAGCCTACATTTTTCCTCACCATCTTTTCCCTGCTGATCGCCAGCGTGATTGCCATTCCGATCGGCGTCTACGCCGCCTATCGGCGGGGCTCGCTGTTCGACCAGGCGGCAACGGCCCTTGCTATGCTCGCCGCCAGTATTCCGAGTTTCTGGCTCGGCCTCATTCTTATGCAGGTTTTTGCCGTGCGCTTCGGACTGTTCCCGGTCTCCGGTTATGGCGGCCCGGGAACCTCGCTTGGCGAACGCCTGTCTTATCTGGTCCTCCCGGCCTTCGCGCTCGGCATCGTATCTTCCGCGCTGATCATGCGCTTCACCCGCGCCTCGATGCTTGACGTGCTCGGCGACGATTACATTCGAACCGCTCGAGCCAAGGGCGTCGGCGAGGCGAGCGTCGTCCTGAAACACGCTTTCAAGAATGCACTCATTCCGATCCTTACCGTTCTCGGCCTCACCGCCGCGGTACTGATTTCCGGCGCGGTCGTGACCGAAACGGTGTTCGGACTTCCCGGCGTCGGCAGCCTTGTCGTTTCGGCAGTGCTGCGCCGCGATTACCCGGTGATCCAGGGCGCATTGCTGATTATCGCGGCGCTCTACGTTCTCATCAATTTCGCCATCGACATGCTCTATCTCGTCGTTGATCCAAGGGTGCGCTACTGATGACCGAAATCGTGTCCACCGCGCCCGTCAGCGAGCGCTCCAAATTCTTCCGCGTCCTGATCCGCCGCAAGACTGTGCTGTTCGGCATGATCGTGCTGGCCATCTTCGTGCTGCTTGCCGTTTTTGCACCGCTGATCACGCCGTTCTCGCCAAGCAAGCTTTCGATCGTCAACCGGTTGAAGCCGCCGGACATGAAGTTCCTCTTCGGAACCGACGAGTTCGGCCGCGACGTCTTCTCGCGCACGATCTACTCGGCGCGCCTTTCACTTCTCGTCGGTTTCGCAGTGGTCGTCCTTGCCTCGCTCATCGGCGTCACGCTCGGCCTGCTCGCCGGCTTCTTCCAGAAGCTCGACGCGCCGATCACGCGTCTCATCGATGCGATGATGGCGTTCCCGGATATTCTCCTTGCCATCGCGCTCGTTGCTGCGCTTGGGCCATCGCTCACGACCGTGATCGTGGCGCTCAGTATCGTCTATGCGCCGCGCCTTGCCCGTATCGTGCGGGCCTCGACACTTGTCATTCGTGAACTCCCCTATGTGGAAGCGGCGACATCGCTCGGGATTTCCACACGCCACATCATGACCCGGCACGTATTGCGCAATCTTCTTTCTCCCATTCTCGTGCAGGGCACATTCCTCTTCGCCAGCGCCATGCTGGCCGAAGCCGGACTTTCATTCCTCGGCCTTGGTGTCAGCCCGGAAGTACCCACCTGGGGGACGATGATTGCATCAGGTCGCCAATATATCGGCAAGGCCGACTGGATGACCCTCTTCCCCGGTATCGCGATCGTGCTCGCCGTTCTGTCGCTGCAGATGGTCGGCGACGGCTTCCGCGATCTTCTTGACCCCCGCCTCAGAAAGGATCTCTGATCATGTCTGCCTCCCCCGCAACCGATGGTCGCCTGCTTGTGACCAACGTAAGGCCGGTTGCCTTCGGACCCGGTATGCCGTCGTCCCGCATTGACATTCTTGTCGATGCCGATGGCAAGATCGCTGCATTCGGCCCCTCGCTGAATGTTCAGGACGACATTCGCCGTATCGACGGCAACGGCGCCTGGATTTCCCCAGGCTGGGTGGATCTGCATACACATATCTGGCATGGCGGCACCGACATTTCTGTGCGCCCACAACTATGCGGCGCCGAGCGCGGCGTTACGACGATCGTCGATGCGGGATCGGCCGGAGAGGCCAATTTTCACGGCTTTCGCGAATATATCATCGATCCGGCGCGCGAGCGCATCAAGGCCTTCCTGAACCTCGGCTCCATCGGCCTCGTTGCCTGCAACCGCGTCAGCGAGCTTAGCGATATCCGTTCGATCGACATCGACCGTACCGTCGCCTGCGTCAACGAAAACCGCGACCATATTGTCGGCCTCAAGGTCCGCGCCAGCCACGTAATCACCGGCTCATGGGGCGTTACGCCCGTCAAGGTCGGCAAGAAGATCGCCAAGATCCTCAAGATACCGATGATGGTGCATGTGGGCGAACCGCCCGCCCTCTATGATGAAGTACTCGAGATTCTTGGACCCGGCGATATCATCACCCATTGCTTCAACGGAAAGGTCGGCAGCAGCATCATCGAGGATGAAGACCTGTTCGAACTCGCGGCGCGTTGCGCCGGGGAGGGCATCCGCCTCGACATCGGCCATGGCGGCGCATCCTTCTCGTTCCGCGTCGCGGAAGTGGCGATCCAGCGCGGTCTTCTGCCCTTCTCGATCTCGACGGACATACACCTGCGCAGCCTCAACTTTGCCGTCTGGGATCTGGCGACGACCATGTCCAAGCTTTTGAACGTCGGCATGCCCTTCGACAAGGTCGTCGAGGCCGTGACCCTTTCGCCTGCCTCGGCCATTGGACTGCCTACCGAAAACCTGCTTTCCGTCGGCACCCGCGCCGATTTCACCATCTTCGAGCTCGACGACTCCGATCTCACTGTCATCGACTCCATGGGCTACGAAGCGAGGCTCGAAAAGCTCTTCGAACCGCGCTGGGCAGTGCTCGGCAACGAATTGGTCAAGGCAGGTCGTTACCAACCCGCCAAACCTGAAACTTCGGGTGCGATAGCGCCCTATTCTTACCGCTGAGGAACACGTCTTGAGCACCATACCCAGCCCGGCAGTCAGCGCCGGCAAATCACCCTACGATCGTTTGAAGGCGCTCGGGTTGACCCTGCCGCCGGCGCCAAGCCCGATCGCCAATTTCGTCACCCATATCCAAGAGGGCAACATGCTCTATCTGTCGGGGCAGGGGCCGCGCGAGAATGATGGCTATCTTCACACCGGCAAGGTCGGCGGCAATGTTTCGGTCGAGGAGGCATACGAGCATGCCCGCCTAACCGGCATCAATCTCCTTGCGGTCATGCATTCGGCGCTGGGTGATCTTGGCCGGGTGAAGCGGGTCGTCAAGCTGCTGGGGATGGTCAATGCCGTTCCCGACTTCGCCGATCACCCCTCGGTCATCAACGGCTGCTCGGACCTTTTCATCAATGTCTTCGGTGAAGCCGGCAACCATGCGCGCTCGGCAGTGGGCTTCGGCTCGCTCCCGGGCAATATAACCGTCGAGATCGAGGCGATCGTCGCACTCAAAAACTGAACGCCAGGAACCTACGTATGACTGCGCCAGCCCATTACCGTTTCGATCCGCTCCGCCGAGGCCTTCACCTCGTTGGTATAGCGTTCGGGGTTGTCGCTGACCTTCTGTTCCGGCAGAACGATGGAAATCGTGGCGATGCATGCGCCCTTGTCGTCGCAGATCGGCGCGGCAACGCAGGCAACGGCATAATCGGACTCTCCGGCCTGAATGGAAAGCCGCGCATCAAGCGCCTGCCTGGCGGACGCCGAAAGTACGGCGGGGTCAATGACGGCGCGGCCCGTCGGCGAGGACTTGGCGCAATGCTCGAAAAGGTCGAGGCGCTCGGCTTCCGGCAGATGCCCTACGAGCAGGCGTCCCGACGCCGTCCAGTTGAGTGGAACGCGCGTGCCGACGCGGGACGTCACCTGAAAATGACCCGGCCCGTCGGCCATGGCAAGAACCAGCATATGGTCGCCATCGCGTCCGCACACCTGCACCGTCTCGCCGGATATGCGGCTGAGATTGTGCATTTCGTGGTTGGCGACGTTGAGAAAATCCAGCGAGCGAGCATAGGCAAGACCGTAGTGATAAAGCCGCGCGCCAAGCCATACCGAACTGTCGCTGTTGCGCGACAGCATGTTCTTTTCGACAAGGTCATCGACGATCACATAGACCGTGGAGAGCGGTGCTCCAATTGCTTTGGCGATCGCGTAGACACCCGCCGGGCTGCCGGTCTCGTAAAGATAATCGATGACTTGCAAGGCACGGTCGATGCCGCTCACACGCGAGCGGCGCGCCTTCGCGCTGTCTTCCTTCGCGATGCCGCCGGTGCTCTCCATGTCTGAAATCTTTGCGTCCACGCCACACTCCGCACCGTTCGAGTCATTCAACGAATTATTACATTATAAAGGCATAGCTGCCAAGCCGATGGAATACTTGCCGGCCGGCACCTCAAGGGGAAGACCATGACAGACCAACAAACACCGTCCGATATACGCGAATCCCTCGGGCTTCGCCGCGTCATCAACGTATCCGGCACGATGACCTCGCTTGGCGCTTCGATCGTCGTACCGCAAGCAATCGCGGCCATGAGTTCCATACTGCCGCAATTCGTCGAAATCAACGACCTGCACCGCATGGCAAGTCCCGTCATTGCCCGTCTGACAGGCGGCGAGGCCGGTTTCGTTACGGCGTCCTGTTCCGCCGGCATTACCCTGGCGGTTGCCGCGACAATGACCGGACCTGATCTGGCCGCGATCGAGCGCCTGCCTGATGCAACCGGACTCAAGAATGAGGTCCTTATTCAGACCGGCCATGTGGTAAGTTACGGGGCTCCAGTCGATCAGGCTATCAAGCTTGCCGGCGCCAAGGCCGTACTGGTCGGCCAGGCTACGTCCTGCTACCCCTATCATCTGGAAGGGGCAATCAATGAGCGTACGGCTGCGGCCGTCTTTGTTGTCTCGCACCATACCGTTCAGTACGGCCTCGTTGCGCTGAAGAAATTCGCTGAAATATGCCACGCCCGCGGGGTGCCGGTGATTGTTGATGCGGCATCGGAATATGACCTCAAGGTTTTCCTCGCCGAAGGCGCCGACATAGCGATCTATTCCTCGCACAAGTTTCTCGGCGGCCCCACGGGAGGCATTGTTGCCGGGCGCAAGGACCTCGTGCGCAGTGCGTTCCTGCAGAACATGGGCGTTGGACGGGGCATGAAGCTCGGCAAGGAAAGCATCCTCGGCACGATCGCAGCGCTCGAAGCCTGGGAGAAGCGCGACCACGCCGGCATTCGCGAGAAGGAAACCGGCTACCTCCACCTCTGGAAGCAGACCCTGACCGGAAAGCCGGGCGTTACCGCGGAGATCGAAGCTGATCCGACCCATAACCCTCTGGATCGGCTGCGGGTTACCATCGATCCGCGCGAGGCGCATATCACCGCCTGGGACTTCGCCGACGCATTGGCGAAAGGCGAGCGGCCGATCATCGTCCGCGATCACGAGGCCGAGCATGGGTACTTCTACATGGACCCGTGCAACCTCCATCCGGGCGAAGAAACGATCGTCGCCGGCCGCCTCGAAGAGGAACTTCGCAAAGCGAGAGCGTCCAACGAGATCATCGCAACTCCGTTCGAAGAGCGCTACGCCCGTCGTATCTCCGGCCTGATGCGCTGGCCGGACTGATTTGAGAGGACAGCTTATGGAAAAGCCCGCCGCCCCCGTTCTTTCCGTCTCGAACCTTACCACGTCCTTCCTTGGTGATGGCCAGTGGCGACCGGTCGTGCGCAATGTCTCCTTCGACGTAGCACCGGGGGAGACGGTGGCGATTGTCGGCGAATCCGGCTCCGGCAAGAGCGTGACGTCGCTCTCGATCATGCGGCTTCTGCAAAAAGACAAAAGCCGCATCGAAGGCAAGATCATGCTGGATGGCAAGGACATTCTCGCCTTGCCGGAGAGGCAGATGCGGTCTGTGCGCGGCAATGACGTTGCCATGATCTTCCAGGAGCCGATGACCAGCCTCAACCCGCTTTTCACGGTAGGAGGCCAGATCAGCGAGGCCTTGCTGTGTCATCGCAATATCTCGCGGGCAGAGGCAAAGGCCGAGACGATCCGGCTTTTGGAAAAGGTTCGCATACCTGCGGCTGCTTCGCGCTTCGACGAATATCCGCATCGCTTTTCGGGCGGCATGAGACAGCGCGTGATGATCGCGATGGCACTCGCCAGCAAACCGAAGCTGCTGATTGCCGATGAGCCGACGACGGCACTCGACGTGACGATCCAGGGACAGATCCTTGATCTCATCAAACTTCTGCAGGAGGAGGAGGGCACTTCCGTCCTCTTCATCACCCACGACATGGGTGTCGTAGCGGAAATCGCTGACCGCACGGTGGTCATGTATAATGGCGAGGCCGTCGAAACCGGCAACACCGACGAAATCTTCGCGAACCCGCAGCATCCCTATACGCGCTCACTGCTTTCCGCCGTGCCGGTTCTGGGCTCGATGAAAGGGCACGAGCGGCCGCTGCGCTTCCCGGTGGTCGATCGCGCGACTGGCACATCGGATACGCCAGTCGAGACCGCCGATACGGTGCAGGCCGACAAGCCCCCGCTGCTTGAGGTCCGCAACCTGACGACGCGCTTCAATATTCACTCTGGCATGTTCGGCCAGTTGGAGGGGCGGGTCCATGCGGTTGAAAACCTCTCCTTTACCCTTCAGCCTGGAGAAACGCTCTCGCTTGTCGGCGAGTCTGGCTGCGGCAAATCAACGACCGGCCGCTCGATCATGCGCCTCGTTCAGCCGCAGAGCGGCGAGGTACTGCTCAACGGTCAGAACGTCCTCGGCATGGATCCGAAGCAGATGCGAGACATGCGCCGCACCATGCAGATGATCTTCCAGGATCCCTTCGCCAGCCTTAATCCACGCATGACCGTCGGCGCCGCCATTGCCGAACCCTATCTCGAGCACAGGCTTGGAACCCGCACACAGGCCCGCGACCGCGTCGCCGATCTCCTCGAACGTGTCGGGCTCAAAACGGATATGGCCGGACGCTATCCGCATGAGTTCTCCGGCGGTCAACGCCAGCGCGTATGCATTGCCCGTGCGTTGGCGCTCGATCCGAAGCTTATCGTTGCGGATGAATCCGTTTCGGCCCTCGACGTTTCCATCAAGGCCCAGGTCATCAACCTGCTCCTCGACCTGCAGGCCAGCCTCAACCTGGCCTATCTCTTCATTTCGCATGACATTGCGGTTGTCGAGCGCGTCAGCCATCGCATTGCTGTGATGTATCTCGGGGAAATCGTGGAGATCGGTCCGCGGGCAGCGATTTTCGAGAATCCGCAGCATCCCTATACGAAGAAGCTGATTTCGGCCGTTCCGGTGCCTGATCCATCGCGTCGCGGCGTCAGGCGCCCGGTTTCCAACGACGAAATCAAAAGCCCGGTGCGCGCCCCGGAATTCGTCGTTCCGTCGCGCCAATATGCGGAAGTCTCAAGCGGACATCTAGTGCAGATGTAGGAGAGGCCGCGGCAAGTTCGCCGCGGCTACCCAACCTCTATGCTTATTGTGCTTTCTTCTGCGACCCGACGAGTTCGTCCCACTTGCGGAACGCCAAGACCATCTGGTCCGGCTTCAGCGGCAGTTCGATCGGGTTGTTGGCAATGAGGTCGGCATATTCAGGCCTGCCGAACTCCTTGATGACATCCTGGCTGTGCTGCGGCGCCATGCTGATCGGCACGTTCTTTACGGCCGGGCCCGGATAGAGATAGCCTTCATCATAGGCATAGGCCTGCGCCTTGGGGGTGAGCAGGAAGGCCATCAAATCAAGTACGACAGCGACCTTGTCGTTCGCGATGCCGTTCGGCATGCACATGAAAAACGCATCCGACACCCAATGGAAGCCCTTGAGCGTACCGATCTTCGCCGTCTCGGGCACAATGCCGAGGGCACGGGGATTGATGTCCCATCCGGTCGTGCTGATGATGATGTCGCGCGAACCCTCGCCGAATTCCTTCATGGTCGCGCCGGTACCCGCCGGATAATAATCGATATACTGGCCGATCTCGGTAAGATAGGCCCAGGTCTTTTCCCAGCCATTGACCGGATCGTGCGGATCCTTGTCGCCGAGGAGATAGGGCAGGCCCATCATGAAGGTCCGGCCCGGTCCGGAATTGGTCGGACGCGCATACATGAAGCGGCCGGCGTTGGCCTTGGCATAGGCGAGGAGTTCCTCGGCGGTCGTCGGCACCTGCTTGACGCGCTCGGGATCGTATTCGATCAGTGGCCCCGACGGGTAGTAATTGACGACCACACCGAAACCCTGGCCTTGAGCCTTGTGCAGGGCGAGCGCCGCCGGCTCGTAGTTTTCTTCGAGGCCGGGGAGCTTGTCGGCAAAATCCGGCAGGATTTTCATCCAGGTTTCGTTGGCGAGACCTGCCGCCAACCCATCGCTGCCAGTCAGCACGATGTCGATGTCAACGCTCTTTGCCGCCTGCTGCGCCTTCAGCTTGCCGGCAAGTTCCGTTACCGGCGCCTTGGTAAAGACGATGCGGGAGGCCCGTTCAGGATAGGTCTTGGCATATTCCTCGAAGGCCGGCTGCATCAGGGCGAGTGCGCCGCCGACATCCATGACGGTGATCAGGACAGGAGCGGCGGGCAGTGCAGGCGCCGCCGCCCATGCGCCTGTGATGCCGCCTACTGCGGATACGGCGATACCGCCGAGTACCGTACGGCGGTTGATGCGAGTAAAATTATTTGTCATGTCAAATTCCCCTGTGTTTTATCGCGTTCACTTGAAAGTCCGTTCTTCGCTGCCGATCCGGACGCGGCGTATGTTCATCGCGTCCGTCCATTCGATTTCCGCGGCAGGCAAGGTGATTCCCCGCGCGCTGAGAACAGGCGCCAGCGCATCGACAAGCCGGCGCGATGCCATTTCCACGGCCTGCTCGAAGGTGGTGATGTTCCAGTGAACAAGGTTGCGCACCGCATCGTCGAGGCGAAGCGCCGATCCGGCAAGCCCGGCGAGCCCGGCCAGTCCGACGCTGCCGTCGGCGGAGCGGCGGATGCGCATGCCGGCAAAGTCATAGTCGCCGGGTTCGGCAGCGGCAGCTGCCGTCGCGTCGGTCACCAACGCCGACCGCTCGAAACCCTTGGCACGTATGAGCGCCTTCAGCGCCGGCGGCGGAACGTGAATGCCATCGGCGATGAATGTTGCGAGCAGCCGATCTTCGGCCAGCTGCGCGAAGAGCGGATTGGCAAGCTTTGGCAGTACCTGCGGCAGGCCGTTGCCGAGATGGGTGGAAAGGCGCGCGCCGGCAGCGACGGCCGCATCGACACCTTCAAAATCGAGCGCGGAATGGCCAATCGACACAAGCCTGTCCTGGCCAATCATGGCTTCGATAAAACTGATCCCATTGCCGACTTCCGGAGCGACGGTGACGAGCAAAATTGGCCGTTTCAGCCTTTTCTCAAGGTCGAGGACGAGCGCCGGATCGGCTGCGGTCATGGCGCTCGCCGGATGGCACCCCGAAAATCCGTCAGCGGGGTTGAGAAAGGGCCCTTCCAGATGGTAGCCCGGACACATCAGCGGACCGAGCCGGCTTTCTGCAACGCTCCGGTCCAGGGCGGCGAAGCGGGCGTCGAGTTCCGCCGGGGTGGCTGTAATGATCGTCGGAAGGCAGGTCGTCACGCCGCTCGCCAGCATCGCTTCGAGCGCTCGGTCCAAGGCTTCTGCGGTCAGGCCAGCGTCGTTGAAATCGACACCGGCAAAGCCATTGACCTGGATATCGACGAGGCCGGCCGTGATCATGCGAGCAGCGACGCCGAGGTGGGATCGAGCAAGAGCACGACATTGGGATGTTCCTGCACGATCGAGGCGGGATGGCGCGGATCCACCTCTCCTTCGATCGCATCCTTTACCGCCTGCGCCTTGCGCGCATCGGGCACCGAGAGGACTATGAACTTGCTCTTCATGATCTGCCGGATGCTCATTGAAACCGCCTGCTCGGGAACCGCAGCGAGATCGGGAAACCAGCCTTCGCCGAACTGCTGCTTGCGGCAGGCTTCATCAAGGGTCACGACGATATAGGGCTCTTCGGTTTCGAAATCGGCCGGAGGATCGTTGAACGCGAGATGACAGTTTTCGCCGATCCCGGCAAAGCATACATCTATCTCGTGCCCGCTGATAAGCTTGCTGATCCGCTCGGCTTCCGCGTGCGCATCACTCTCCGCGTCGATCGGATAAAACGTCACCTTGCCTGCTAGCGGTTCGACAAAGCGTTCGTTCAGATATTTGCGGAAACTTGCCGGATGGCCGATGTCCATGCCGACATATTCATCAAGGTGAAAAGCCGTCACTTTCGACCAGTCTATGTCCTTGGCCGCAACGAGATTGCGCAGGACCTCGAACTGGCTCGCGCCCGTAGCAACGATAATCGACGCCTTGCTTTTCTCCGCGATCGCCCGTCGAATGGCTTCAGCGCCAAGATCGGCAGCAGCAGCGCCCAGCGCCTCCTTGTCGTTCAAAATGCGTATATCCACCATCAATTTTCCGTTCATCTGCTTGTGCTTTATCGGGCTGCGGGCAATGTAACCACAGCTGCCCCTGGCATCGCAAGCATTTTCGAATAATATTATTCAAAAATAAGGATCAGGTTTTTCCAGCATGATTTTGACGATTGACGAGACCCGCTATGAGGATGCCCACCAACGCGATTGCGCGCGGGTTGCGGCCTTGCTTTCAGATGGAGAATCGCATTCGCGTCCGAATGTGAGCGAAGCGTTGCAAATGACGTCGACGACGACATCGCGTGTCGTCGCGGATCTGCTGGAGCGCGGCCTCGTCATCGGGGAAGCAGGCGAAAAGAGCGGACGCGGCCGGCCTGCGATCCAGATCGCCCTGAACCATTCACGGCTGGGCGCGACGGTCGTTCTCATGAGCAGCCGTTCGCTGCTCGGCGTATTGGTCGATCTGAGTGGCCGCGTGATCGGACGCTGCACTGCCGACGTGCCCGAAAGCGCCGACAATGACACCATGGCTGCGCGGATGCGCGGTCTTATAAACTCTCTACTGACGGATTTGCCGGCGGGCATGAGCCACGTGGGAACGTCGGTGTCGGTCTCCGGTGTCGTGAACGTGCGTGACCGCAAATGGCTGATCACATCACGCTGGCCCCATGTCCGCGATCTTGACCTTGCTGCCGCTCTAGCGCCGGTTACGCCTGTCGTCTTCGTCTGCCGTCATCTCGATGCCGAATTGACGGCGCGGACCATGCAGGACGGTGCGCAGGGCCGGGACAGCACGCTCCTCTTGCACTGGGGCTGGGGTGTAGGACTTGCGTACAGCGTCGAAGGCGAGCCTTTCATGTCGGCGAGCAATCCCTTTGGCGAAATCGGCCACTGGCGCTTCAATATGCTCGATCAGCGCCAATGCGGCTGCGGCAACCATGGCTGCCTTGAAACGGCTGCGGCGCTCTGGGCCCTCTTGCCGCAACTGCGAGCAAGCTGGCCGGAGCTTTCGGAGGACGAGGAACGGGTTGCCGGGCAATTGACCAGCCTTGATATCGCTGAAAGACCGGAGATTGCGACGGCAATCCACCTCATGGCTCGATCGCTTGGCAATGTTTGCCGCCTGCTGTTCCCGAAGAGAGTTATTGTCACCGGTCCCTTTGTCGGCAATACCGCACTCTGGAAAGCGTTTTCAGATGCATTCCAGGCGGAAGGAATCATGAGCGGCCTGGCGCTTCCCGTTCTGGTTGCCGACCGGTCCAGCGAGGAATACGCTATCCTCGGTGCGGTTCGGCCCTTGCTCAATCTGGGGCTTGAGACATTCATCCGATCGTGAGATGAGAACCGCTATAACGGATGTACGCATGAAGCGGGAATAATCATGACCAAGCCATTTATCGACCATTTGTCACACGAACTCGCCCAGTTGAAGGAGACCGGCCTTTACAAGAGCGAGCGCGTCATCGTCTCCAAGCAGGCAGGCGAAATCGAGATTTCTACGGGCGCAAAAGTCTTGAACTTCTGCGCCAATAACTATCTCGGCCTTGCCGACAACGAGGAACTCGCCTCTGCCGCAATATCGGCACTCGACCGCTACGGCTACGGCATGGCGTCAGTGCGCTTCATCTGCGGCACACAGGAAGAGCACAAGCAGCTTGAAGCGCGCATCTCCTCTTTCCTCGGCCTTGAGGATACGATCCTCTATTCGAGCTGCTTCGATGCCAATGGCGGACTGTTCGAAACCCTGCTTGGCGAAGAAGACGCGATCATTTCCGATGCGCTCAATCATGCATCGATCATCGATGGGGTGCGTCTCTCCAAGGCCAAGCGCTTCCGTTACGCCAATAACGACATGGCCGCGCTCGAAGAAGAATTGAAGAAGACCGAAGGTAGCCGTTTCAAGCTCATCGCCACCGACGGCGTGTTTTCGATGGACGGCATCATTGCCAACCTGCAGGGTGTTTGCGATCTTGCAGAAAAACATGGCGCTATGGTCATGGTCGATGACAGCCATGCGGTCGGCTTCGTCGGCAAAAATGGCCGCGGTTCGGCCGAGCATTGCGGTGTGGAGGGACGTGTCGACATCATTACCGGCACGCTCGGCAAGGCGCTCGGCGGCGCGTCTGGCGGCTATACGTCCGCCAAGACGGAAGTAGTCGACTGGCTGCGCCAACGCTCGCGTCCGTACCTTTTCTCCAACACGCTGGCGCCGGTCATCGCTGCTGCCTCGCTCAAGGTTTTCGACCTCATCGACAATGGCGCGGACCTTCGCGCCCGCCTGATAGCCAACGCGCAACATTTCCGCCGCGACATGTCGAAGCTCGGCTTCACCCTCGCCGGTGCCGATCACCCGATCATTCCCGTGATGCTGGGCGAAGCGACGCTCGCGCAGGAAATGGCGGCGCGGATGCTGGAGAAGGGCGTTTATGTCATCGGCTTCGCCTTCCCGGTGGTACCGCGCGGCCAGGCCCGCATCAGGACGCAGATGTCTGCCGCTCACACCACGCAAGACGTCGCCCGGGCGATCGAGGTTTTCGCCGAAGTCGGGCGTGATCTCGGCATCATCAAATAGGAAAACACCATGTCGAACATGATGAAGGCACTGGTCAAGGCGAAGGCGGAGCCTGGCATCTGGATGGAACGCGTGCCTGTTCCGGAACCCGGACCAAACGACGTCCTCATCAAGGTCAGGAAGTCGGCCATCTGCGGAACTGATGTGCATATCTATAATTGGGATAAGTGGGCGCAGGCGACGATCCCCGTTCCCATGGTCGTCGGACACGAATTCAGCGGCGAGATCGCCGAGATCGGCTCGGCCGTGACCAAATACACGGTCGGCCAGCGCGTTTCCGGCGAAGGTCATATCGTGTGCGGAACATGCCGCAATTGCCGTGCGGGCAGGGGACACCTTTGCCGCAACACGCTCGGCGTCGGTGTCCACCGTCCGGGATCTTTCGGCGAGTATCTCTGCATTCCCGAGGCCAATGTCGTGCCGATACCGGACGACGTACCCGACGAAATCGCCGCGATCTTCGATCCGTTCGGCAATGCCGTTCACACCGCGCTTTCCTTCGACCTCGTCGGTGAAGACGTGCTGGTCACCGGGGCGGGCCCGATCGGCATCATGGGCGCGCTGGTGGCAAAGCGCTCCGGTGCCCGCAAGGTGGTGATCACCGATATCAATCCTTCGCGCCTCGCACTGGCACAGAAGCTCGGCATCGATTATGTCGTCGATGCCTCCAAGCAGAACCTGGCGGACGTCATGCGCGAAATCGGCATGACCGAAGGATTCGATGTCGGCCTCGAAATGTCGGGCGCGGCACCCGCTTTCCGCGACATGATCGACAAGATGAACAATGGCGGCAAGATCGCAATTCTCGGCATTGCTCCGACAGGGTTCGAGATCGATTGGAACAAGGTGATCTTCAAGATGCTCAATCTGAAGGGCATCTATGGCCGCGAAATGTTCGAGACCTGGTACAAGATGATAGCCTTTGTGCAGGGCGGCCTCGACCTATCGCCCATCATCACGCATCGCCTGCCGATCGACGATTTCCAGGAAGGCTTCGACGCCATGCGATCCGGCAGCTCCGGCAAGGTCGTGCTGGACTGGCAATAACCAATTTGCACGACTCTTTTCAACAATGATGGGACGCCGACGGCGTCCCATCATTCATTTTCATGGCCAGAGGACCATCGCTCGATAAAATCATCGAGTTACTTTTCGTACATCAAAGCAGCGAACGGAATTAACCCGCCGGGGTGATGCCCTCCGAGGCCAAAAACAGGTATTTTGTTGGCAATGCTGTGGGGCACTTTCGCGAAAGCAGCCCACGCGGCAATGGGGACCAACGAACATGGCTGCGACCAAATACAGATTTCATCTGGATTCGCCAGCATTGTGCCTGATGCTGTTTGCAACGCTGCTATTGCTTGCCGCAATGCTTCCAGCAGTACCAGCCTTGGCTGCAGCGGCCGAATTCCGGGAAACGCCGTGCTGGTTTGCCTTGCCCAAGGACCGGGACATGCGCTGCGGGCATCTGCTGGTCCCGGAAAACCGCAGCAAGGCCGATAGCGCCACCATAGAACTTGCAGTGGTGATCTTCGAACCGGACCGCGTTCGCCATGACCCGGTCGTTTATCTTAATGGCGGGCCCGGACAGGCTGCACGCATCGAGACGCGCGAGGAGATCGACGATTGGTGGAGCTTCATCGACAACGGCGACTGGCTGCGCGGACGGCGGCTTGTCGTAGTGGACCAGCGGGGCGTCGGTCTTTCGAAGCCGTCGCTGAGCTGTGCCGAACATTACAGCCCGAAGGTCTGGGGCGGCATCATGTCCCGCCCGGAGGAGATTGTCGATTTCGACGGGGCGCAGAAGAACGAGGTTAAAGCCTGCCGCGACGCGCTTCAGGCCAGGCACATCGACCTTTCCGCCTATAACACCGCCGAGAATGCAGCCGATATCCATGACTTGCGCAGCGCTCTCAATATCGACAAATGGGTCGTCTTCGGCATTTCCTACGGTACAAAACTTGCCTTGCAGGTTCTGGAAGATCATCCGGAGAACCTCGTTGCAGTGGTCCTCGATTCCACGCTGCCGCTTGACGTCGACTATGTCGACCAGGACGCCGCCAACTTTGACGGGGTCCTGAAGAAGCTTGAGAAGGACTGCGCGGCGCGCCAGGAATGCGGATCTGACGGCACAAGCCTTAGAACGATGATCACCGAAATCGTTCAGCAACTCGACGCCCAGCCCGTGCTTCTGCGCCTCAAGGCGGCGGGAGAACCCAGTGCATTCACGCGCGTATCGGGCAACGACTTCCTCGAGGTCCTGTTCAACCAGTTTTATGATCGCGACTCGATCGAACTCCTGCCGCAGCTGATCAAGGACACGGCCAATCAGAACTATGGCCCGCTGGCGGAAATGATAGGCTTGAGCGGTGACGACGGCGACGCCTTTGCTGACGGCATGCATCTTTCCATCGTTTGCAATGACGGTGTCTCGGCGGCGGCGTCCTTTGCGGCGTTTCCGCTTCTCGACCGCTGGGCGCAGAACAATTTCTACAGCTGGGCCTGCCCACTATGGCCTACCGCCACGCCGAAGAGAGCTTATAAATCATTGGCCCAGAACAGGGTGCCGGTCTTGCTGCTCGCCGGCGATTACGATCCCGCGACCCCGACAAGCTGGGCAGAGCGCGTGATCAGGACAACCGGCCATAGTCAACTGGTGCTCTTCCGCGGTGTCGGCCATGATGTGCTTGATACGACCGAATGCGGCGGGGAGGTGGTTGCCGACTTCCTCGACAATCCCAACGCGAAAGTCAGTACACCCTGTATCGGCGATATGACCGAACCGCACTTTGGGCCGCCCGACGATAAGCCCTCGGTGCTGCTTACCGGATCAGCCCAGCCTGCGATGTTGCACAGATAACGGCATTTGCCAGCCATCTTTCCATTCGCATCCCGAATGTCTAGGCTGTTTTTTACAAACACGCTGGACAGGGACGCGGCAGCTTGCAATTTCTCACCGATGGAACAGCCTTCCTCGAACCCTACATCCGGCAATATGGCCTCTACGCCATCTTCGTCATCATTTATCTGGAATCGTTCGGCGCGCCACTTCCAGGCGAGAGTGCGCTGGTGGCTGCTGCGCTTCTCGCAACGCGCGGCGACTTTGCCATAATTGATCTCTTCCTGGCCGTGTGGGTCGCTGCCGTTATCGGCGACAGTACCGGATATGCCATTGGTCATTTCGGCGGTCGTCCCTTGCTCCGTCGCTATGGCTGGATCGTGCGTCTCACGCCAGAGCGGCAACGATCCCTGGAAGAGATTTTTGAAAAGCGCGGTCCGATCATTGTCTTCGGCGCCCGCTTCGTCGTCATCCTGCGCCAGTTGAACGGGCTCGTGGCCGGCTCGGTCGGCATGCATTTCGGACGCTTTCTAATCGCCAATGCGCTTGGCGGCCTGCTTTGGGCGAGTGTGTGGACCTTTGGACCTTATTTTCTCGGCGATGCCTTCATGCAATGGCGCCATTGGGTCGGTTGGGCTTGAAGCGCCGACAAAAGTAGTATATTTATGGAAAAATATACTAGATGGAGAATGCCGTGCGTGTTACCTATATGACAAGCGCTTCCTTCAATCAGAATCCAAGTCGGGCTAAGAAGGAAGCCAATGAGAGGCCCGTGGTCATAACAGACCATGGGGAGGCGAGCTATGTGCTCTTGCGCTACAGCGAATTCGAAGCAAACTGGAACAAGCCCAGGACCCTCTACGAGGCGCTTCGCGATCCTGATGCTCCTAAGACCAAGGAATTCGATCCGGAACGGATAGAATTCGATCGCAGGACGCCCAAGTTCTGATGGCACTGCTGCTCGATACCAATGTGATTTCGGCAGCAAGGCGGCCGGAGAAGCAAGACAGTGCCTTCCAGCAATTCCTGCAGGAATTCGACGTTGCAACTGCGTACCTTTCTGCGATCACGATCATGGAGATCAAATTCGGTATTGAACGGGAAAAGCGGAACGACCCGGCCTTTGCCGCCGATCTCGAGCGCTGGCTGGATGGGATCGTATTGCCAAGCTTCGCAGGCCGTATCCTGCCGTTCGACCTCGATGTCGCCATGCGCGCAGGCACGCTTGTAACCGCGGGAAAACGCCCGTCAGCGGATGCAATGATTGCTGCTACGGCTCTCGAACATGGACTGCGGATTGCCACCCGCAATATTGCGGACTTCACGCCATTCGAGGTCGCATGCTTCGATCCATGGAAGCACGAAGCATCCAAGGCACCTTGAGCGTCAATAGCGCCCTTGCTTTCCCTCGGACAGCCATTCGTGCTATTTCATTTGGTCAGGCCGACTATTTTGTTGTCAGAACAGGAAGCAAGTCATGTGCCGCAACATCAAGACACTTTTCAATTTCGATCCTCCGGCAACACAGGACGAAATCGATGCATCCGCACTGCAATTCGTGCGCAAGCTCTCCGGCTTCAACAAGCCGTCGCAGGCGAATGCCGAAGCATTTGACCGCGCAGTGGCGGAGGTATCCGCTTCTGCGCGCCGCTTGCTGGCGTCACTCCACACACACGCGCCGGCACGTGACCGGGAGGTCGAGGCTGAAAAATTGCGCGAACGTTCGCGTGCTCGATTCGCCTAGGGAAAGCCGACCGCACTCAAAATGGGAGGGACCGGTATGCACAAGTGGACTCTTGTTTCAGCGGTTCTCGCCCTTGGTGTGTTCAGTGCGGGGCCGGTGCTGGCGCAAACCTGCGAGCGGGCTACGGCTACCTATGAGGCTGCAGTCGACGACTATCTGGGCGCAAAGTTCGCCCTCGACAGGGCTACCCAGCTTCTCGCCTCTGCGCGCTATGCAAGCATTGTCGGAAAGATGAAGATCAACATCGCATTGCAGGAGACCGACGTCGCGCGCGCACTGCCCGGCTACATTGCATCGCTCGGCCCGGCCTACGCGGCGATCAATTCCATCGATGCGGCGTGTTCCACCGATGTGCTGGCCACACAGCATCGGCTGCCCACGCAATTCAAGCAGAGGATCGATGACGACCTCGCTTCGTTACTGCAAGGCGGCGTCGACAAGCTTGCAAACGATCAGATGGCGGACACCAAGAGCATGTTCGATAGCACGAACAAGAAATAGGCGCTCGCTGCCACCGCCCTCATTAAGGATTCGCCGCATTTGCGCAGGTTAGCATCAGATGTCCGGGTGGACGTCAAATCGTTCATCATCGCGAACATGGAGGTGCGTCGGGCGCCGCACGTTCCGGAACTTGACCTGTATAGGGCGCATCCTGGAAGCGGGCTCGGACGGCTGGTCGATTCCGAGAACGACCCGCCACCCTATTGGGCCTATCACTGGGCAGGCGGGACGGTCATTGCCCGCCATATTCTCGATCACCCGGAGGTAGTCTCGGGGTTACGTGTCCTCGACCTCGGATCAGGCTCAGGCATTGTCGGCATCGCCGCAGCAATGGCTGGCGCCGGGAAGGTAATCGCCGCGGACACCGATCCGAACGCGCTTGTCGCGACACAGCTTAACGCACTCATTAATGGCGTAAATATTGAAGCGATCAATGGCGACGTTACGATTGGTGACCCGCCCGGTGTCGATCTGATCCTTGTAGGCGATCTTTTCTATGATGAAGCAACGGCACGCCAGGTCACCGGGTTTCTGCTTCGCTGCGCGGCTGCCGGCATGCAAATTCTCATTGGCGATCCTGGCCGCTCCTATCTGCCCCGCGCGCACCTGCGTCTCATCGCTGAGTACTTCGTCAGCGACTTTGCCGACGCCGAAGGTCGTGCCGTGAAGCCAAGCTCGGTTTATGCCTTCACCTAGCGGGCTCAATTTAATATTGACTGTTCGACTCATGTTTACTAACCCGTCGGGGCATGACAACCCAAAATAGCAACGCTGCCCTGATCGGCGGCACCACATTCCACGATGTCGTATCGGCAGAGAATGGGGCAACGTACCGCATTTTCATCTATCGCCCGAATGGCGATGCGCCCAAGGAAGGCTGGCCCGTTATCTACATGACCGATGGCAATGCCGTGATCGGGACCGCGGTCGATGTGATACGTGCCCAGGCTGATTATCCGAGCGGCACCAATGTTGCGCAAGGGGTGATTGTGACGATCGGTTACCCGGTCGATGCCGCATATGATCCCTTGCGCCGCTCGTGGGATCTCGGCGTGCCGCCCGGCAAGACCTATCCACCCTTCTATGAAAATACGCCGCCTGTTAAGACCGGAGGCGCCGAGGATTTCATCACGTTCATCGAGTATCAGATCAAGCCGATGGTCGAAGCGACCGTTCCGATCGATCGTAAGCGTCAGGCGTTGTTCGGCCATTCTTTCGGCGGCCTCTTTGTTCTGTACAGCCTCTTCACACGTCCCTCGGCATTCACCACCTGGATTGCGGCCAGCCCTTCGATCTATTGGGAAGACCGCGCGATCGAACAATTCTATCCGGCATTCGCGGCGGCACCCGACACCAACGCTGGCGCGGCGCTGTATCTTTCCTGCGGCGCGTACGAAACCGAGAACCTGGCGCCGTTTCAGATCGGCGCACCCGACGAGGCGGAGCGCCTTGCCCAAAAAAAGGTCACGCTCAACGATGTGTTGGCGATCGAAATGCGGGATCGCCTGAACAATTTGCCGGGCCGTCCGATCAGCGCCTCGTTCGAGCTTTACTCGGGTGAAACCCACATGTCGGTGCTGCCCGTGGCGGTCAATCGCGCCATTCAGCACGCCTTTGCCATCCGCAAGGTCCCATCCGACTAGCGCGCCCGCCGCCGCGATGCGGGCGTCGCGAAATCGAGCCAGGTCAAGCCGCCTCGTCCCGCGTGTAACATCAAAGTCACACCCTTGATTGCAACCACGAGGCGCGCACGGGAAAACCACACGCACAGCTTGACTAATATAATATGACAAATGTAGTCATGTTTGAACATGAGTACGGCACTCATGAAACTTCCAGCAATGTCAATGGATTATACATGGGGTGGGTTATGCGCGTTCACGAAACCGATAGACGGTCTTTCAATTCGGTAGCGCCAAAGCAATTGACGTTCCTGTTGATGTCGACAGCGGTCGCCAGTCTGATGATGGCCGGCGTCGCGCGCTCCCAGGACGCAGGCAATATCCAGCTCAATACGATCGTCATCGATGGCGACAGCAACCCAGTCGGTCCTGATAAGGGCTATATCGCAAAGAACACCCTGACGGGCTCGAAAACCGACGTGCCGATCCGCGAGATTCCGCAATCGATTTCCGTCGTTACGCGCGAGCAGATGGATGACCGCATTGTCGACCGCGTCGAAGACGCCATAGCTTACACGTCGGGCGTTACGGCATCGCCCTGGGGGGTCGACGAGCGCTTCGATCAGTTTCTGATCCGCGGCTTTGACGTTGGCACCTATGCCGTATTCCGCGATGGTCTGCCGCAAAAAGCCATCGACTTTTCCGGCTTCAAATCCGAACCCTATGGAATGGAACGAGTCGAAGTCCTCAAGGGACCGTCCTCGGTTCTCTACGGCGAAAATGATGTGGCCGGCCTCGTCAACCTGGTGACGAAGCGACCGACAACCGATCCGTTCTACAGCGCCTATGCCGGCTATGGATCATTCAACACCTATGAACTCGGGATCGACGCCGGTGGACCGCTCGATAAGGAAGGCGTCTGGACCTATCGCTTGACAGGCCTGCTGCGCGACGGCGAACTGGAAACAGATTTTTCCCAGAACGATCGCGTTTACATCGCCCCGGCAATTACCTGGTCGCCCAGCGCCGACACGTCGCTGACAGTCCTTGCCAACTACCAGTGGGACAAGCTCACTCCCAATGCCTTCCTTCCGGTTGCCAACCCGGCTTTTCCCGACCTGCCGAAATTCTCGCGCAGCTTCACCACGGCGCAGCCAGGCTTCAACGACTTCGACGCCAATCACGGCTCGATCGGTTATCTTTTCGAACACAGCTTCAACGACGCATGGAAGGTTCGGCAGAACCTTCGCTATTCATCGCAGGATACCGACTATCGGCATCTCTACTATTCAAGCATGGCTGACGATACGACCATGAACCGGACGCTGTTCACGGTGGATGAGACAGCGACGATCTTCAGCGTCGACAACAACGTGCAGTACGATTACGAAAATGCCCGCATCAAGAATACATTGCTGATGGGTCTCGACTATACGCGCCAGACTGTCGACGGCCACAACGGCTACGGTGAGGGTCCGACTCTGGACATCACCAACCCCGACTACCATCTCGACATCGAATCGCCCGCAATCTATGTCGACCGCAAGCAGACGGTCGATCAAATCGGACTTTATGGACAGACCCAGACCAAGTTCGACGATCATTGGCTTCTTACGCTGGGCGGGCGCCAGTCGTGGGTGACGAACAAGAATTTCGACCGGTTGAGCGACACCTCCGATACCCAGGACGACAACGCCTTCACCGGTAAGGCCGGCCTTGGCTATCTCTTCGATAACGGTTTTACGCCCTATATCAGCTATACGGAATCGTTCAGTCCGGTCATTGGCCAGGGCTCCAGCGGCCAGACCTTTGCGCCTTCGGAGGGCAAGCAGTACGAAGCCGGCGTCAAATATGAGCCCGACTATTTCCCTGGCACGGTGACAGGCTCGGTATTCGAGATCACCAAGTCCAACGTGCTGACGCCCGATCCGGTGGACCCGACGTTCCAGGTGCAGACCGGCGAGGTCCGACATCGCGGCTTTGAACTCGAATCCGTCGTCAACCTGTTCCATGGCGTCAGCCTGATCGCGAGCTACACCTATCTCGACGCCGAAATCACGTCGAGCAACATCGACGGGGAGGTTGGCAACCGTCCGGCGCTGGTGCCCGAACACCAGGCGGGTCTCTGGGCAAAGTATACATTCGAGACCGGCGCTCTCGAGGGTCTTAACGTCGGCTCGGGTGTTCGCTATGTCGGAAGTACGTATGGCGACAACGCCAATCTGATCAAGGTAGATAGCTACACGCTTGTCGACGCGCTGATCAGCTATGAAAAGAACGGCTGGAAGGGATCGCTGAAGGCGAGCAACATCTTCGACAAGGAGTATTACTCGACCTGTTCCAGCGACGACATCGGCAATCCCATGTGCATTTATGGCGAGGGCCGGGCCATCAAGGCCACGCTTTCGGCGAAGTTCTGATGGCTGCAATGACTGGAACTTCCTTCTCGCTCGATGGCATTGGCTTCGAGATCGATGGCAAGGCACTGTTGCATCCATTGACGTTGAGCGTTCCAACCGGGGAGGTCGTCGGCATACTCGGGCATAATGGTTCGGGAAAGTCCACGCTCCTGAAGATACTGGCCCGGTTTCAGGCCCCGACAGCGGGGCGGGCGGAATATGCCGGACAGGATCTGGTATCGTTTCGCACCAAGGACTATGCACGGCGCGTGGCTTATCTGCCGCAGCAGACGCCTGATACGGATGGCATGACGGTGCGCGAGGTCGTTGCCCTCGGACGTTATCCCTGGCACGGCGCGCTTGGCCGCTTCTCTGCCCTAGACAAGCTCAAGG
The DNA here is from genome assembly GCF_013327855.1 of Phyllobacterium pellucidum. Taxonomy (GTDB): domain Bacteria; phylum Pseudomonadota; class Alphaproteobacteria; order Rhizobiales; family Rhizobiaceae; genus Phyllobacterium; species Phyllobacterium pellucidum. Next base: position 196,935 of record NZ_JABUMX010000007.1, read on the forward strand.
TGGCGGACGCGTTGAAGCTTACTTCAATGACGGCGCTCGCCGACCGCGTCGTCGATACGCTTTCGGGCGGCGAGCGTCAGCGGGCCTTTGTCGCCATGCTGATCGCGCAAGATACTGAATGCCTGTTGCTGGATGAGCCGATATCGGCGCTCGATATCAGCCACCAGATCGAGGTCATGGAACTCATTCGCATGCTGGCGCATGAGCACAAGAAAACTGTGCTGATCGTGCTCCACGATATCAACATGGCAGCGCGCTACTGCGACCGGCTCATCGCGCTTGCCGGTGGCCGTCTGGTGGCCCACGACGAAACCGCCGCCTTGATCACGGCGGAGCGTCTCGATGCGATCTACGGCGTTCGCATGGGCATTTTTCCGCATCCGCAGACGCAATCGCCAATCAGCTACGTTCTCTAGCCATGGCCGCCCTCTCACGACGCGCATTTCTCCTCGGCACCATGGCGCTCGCGCCCATGCTTTCCATCGTGAGAAGCGGCGCAGCGACACTGCGTGTCGTCAGTCTCGATTATGGCCTGGCGCAAACGCTGATCGAAATCGGCGCCACCCCCATCGGCCTGATCGATACCCCAAGCTGGCCCATCTGGGCTGTCGAGCCGCCCCTCCCGCAAGGGATTGCCAACATGGGCTCGGCGCATGAGATCAACATGGAACTTCTGCAACTCCTGAAGCCTGACCTTATCCTGTCGACACCCTATCTCGAATGGGTCAGGCCGCAGCTCGAACTGATTGCGCCTGTGAAATCCTTTCCTATCCATGCGACAGGTACCTCGCCCTATCCCAATATCGTGGCCGCGACGCGCGAGCTCGGGAGCATGCTCGGCAGAACGGCGGAAGCGGAAGCCCTTATCGAGCGTACCGCAAGCGAACTTGAGGCCGCCAAGGCCAAAGCGCAACATCTTGGCAAGCTCGCCGTCATGACCTTCATGGATGCTCGCAACATCCGCTTCTATGGACCGGGTGGCAATTTTCAGGATGTTCTCGACCGCCTGGGTCTCGAAAATGCCTGGAAGCGCCCAACCAATGAATGGGGTTTCAGCGATGGCGGCATCGCCGACCTCATTGAAGTCGGCGATAACTGGCTCTTCTACATCGATCCGGTGCCACCGGATGTACTCGCAACGCTTCCCGGAAGCCCCCTTTGGCAAAGCATGCCGTTCGTCCAGAAAGACCGTGCGCGACGCATGGACAGTGTGCTCATGTTCGGCACCTTACCCTCGATGACCCGCTTTGCGCGCCTGCTGGTGGAAGCCACCACATGAAACGTAAAGACGCCCAGCCATGGCTATGGATCGGCGCCCTCTGGGCCGCCGCGCTTGCCATTACCGCTTTCAACCTTTTGCCATCGCTGGAAGGGCTCAGCCTCGGCAGTGTGTTCTCGACCCCATCACCCGACGACAGCCGTGCGGTACTCGCGCATTACAGCCTCCTTCCCCGTCTCGCGATGGCAGCCATCTGCGGCTTCGCACTTGGACTTTCGGGCATGCTGTTCCAACATGTCCTTCGCAATCCTCTCGCATCGCCGTCAACGCTCGGCATCGAGGCCGGCGCGCAACTCAGCCTTGGCATTGCCATGCTCTGGTTTCCGGCAATCCTCGGCTGGAGCCGGGATATTTCCACTGCCTTTGGCGGGTTCGCCGCTGTCGGCATCGTTTTTGCCGTGGGCTGGAAATATAGATTCAATTCCGTCGTCGTCATTCTGACAGGCATGGTCACGGGGCTCTACTGCACTGCAGTCGTCACGTTGCTCACCCTCATGAACGACCACTACCTTGCCGGCCTTTTCATCTGGGGAGGCGGTTCGCTAAATCAGAACGACTGGCGGCAGGTGGCGACCCTCACACCAAAAATCATCGGATGCTCTGTTCTCGCACTCCTGCTGGTCAAACAGCTCAGTGTTCTGACGCTCGGAGATGCCGCACAGGCCCTCGGGGTCAAGATACAAAGCATTCGCGCCGGCGCGCTCTTCGTTGCCGTTGCGTTGACTGCATTTACGGTCAGCGCGGTGGGGATCATTGGTTTCCTCGGTCTGGCGGCGCCGGCCATCGCGCGGGCCATCGGGGCAAGGCGCATCGCAACGCGGTTGATCGCGGCTTCGCTTGCAGGCGCGGCACTTCTCATCATCGTCGATCAGCTTGTGCAGTTTTACGGGGCGGTATCCGGGGTTAGCCTTCCGACCGGCGCAGTCACTGCAGTCATCGGGGCACCTTTCTTGTTGTTTCTGATGTTGAGGCGCAACGTGCCTAACGCGATCGCGGTTCAGGGGAAAGCGCTTATCGTAGCCACTCCAAGGCCTCGCTTGCTGTTGTCATTGCTTTTGTTGCTTTTGGCGGCGGCTGCTCTGCTTGCTATCGTTGTTGGCCGCGACATCAATGCAGGATGGGCAAGCCAGGCGGGCGAAACCCTGCGGTCGTTGTTGCCATGGCGCGTGCCGCGTCTAGTTGCCGCCATTTCTGCGGGCGTTCTGCTCGCCTTGTCAGGAAGCCTTTTGCAGAGGCTGACGGGCAACGCCCTCGCCAGTCCCGAGGTGCTTGGCGTGAGCGCCGGCACGGCGCTGGGATTGCTGTGCATGCTTTTTCTTGTCGCGCAGCCGACCTATGCTCACAGGCTGATCGGCGGCTTTTCCGGTGCCGGCGTGGTGCTCGTGATCCTCTTTGCCGTCAACCGGCGATCGCATGCGGGAAACCAGTTTCTGATCTTTGGCGTATCGCTCGGGGCACTTTTGACGGCGCTCGTTTCTGTCATCCTTGCTTCCGGCGATCCGCGCGCGCTCTTCCTTCTCAGTTGGATGGCCGGTTCTACCTATGGCGTTACGCCCCTGCTGGCATGGACGTCCGCGGCATTTGCGATCGCCGGCCTCTTCGCCGTGATATTGCTCGCGCGGCCCCTGCAGCATTTCGCGCTGGGGGACATCTCCGCCCATGCCCATGGCGTCGACATCAAGCGCTTCCGCGCCCTTATCCTGGGCCTTTCCGCGCTATTGACGGCCATTGCCACCCTGGTCGTCGGACCGTTGAGTTTCGTCGGATTGATGGCGCCTCATCTCGCGCAACGCGTCGGCTTGCCGCGCGGGACGACGCACATCCTGGGGTCGGCGCTCTTCGGGGCATTGCTGATGGCGGCAGCCGACTTTATCGGCCGAACCATTTATTTCCCGTGGCAACTACCCACGGGTCTCGTTGCAACATTGCTTGGCGGACCGATCTTTGCGGTGCTGATCATCCGCGGCAGCCGCCAGTCCGTGCAACATTAACATCCCCTTCTGGTTGCGAATAACGCCCCCTTGAGGGAGACATGGATCATATCCGAATGGCGATCTGTACAGGTCGACCCAATGGGGCGAACATGTTAAGCGGGTCAACGATATGATTGAGAACGGAGGCATTCATGAGCCGGCTTGACAGCTTCATTCACCGCTTGACCGCGCAACGCGATATTCTTAACGATATTCGCGAGACGGTGGACGAAATTGAAGGGCCGGTGCTTGAACTCGGACTCGGCAACGGCCGGACATTCGATCATCTCCGCGCGTTGTTTCCAGACAAACGCATCATCGCGTTCGACCGGGCGGTCGGCTCGCACAAGACGTCGACGCCCGCGCCCGAAAACATCGTCCTTGGCGAAATTCGCGAAACCGCCCAGACCTTCGTCGGCGTCGGCGCCGCGCTCGTCCATGTTGATATAGGCACCGGCTATGACGACAAGGATGCGATCACACTCACCTGGTTGCCGCAACTCGCTGCTGGCCTGCTTCGTCCGCAAGGCCTTGTCGTGAGCGGTCTCGAACTGCTTCACCCGCAACTTGAAGCATTGCCCATTTGCTCAAGCGTCCCGGTCGGCCGTTACTTCCTTTATCGCCGCATCGAATAGCAGCAGGTCGAATTGCCGTTCATTGACAGGGATCGTGGCGACCTTCGAGGCCTCAATGCTTTCCTCACGGAAAATCAGGCAATCCTCGTAGAATTTGGCCAGATATTTGACAAAGTCAGCAGTTCGTCCCTGGCCGTAGAAGGCCGGCGAAAATTCAAGGTAGACGGGGACACGCCGCGCGAGAAGCACTTCCATTGATCTGCAAGCCTGCGGTTCGTAGCCCTCTATATCCATCCAGACCAGGCCAATTTCCTCGCACCTTACCTGTGCTTCCTGCAGGATCGCTTCGACAGGCTTGACGGCGACAACGATGCAATGATCCTTGCTGCTTTGCCGGATCATGCTGCTCTTCCCGTGATTGTCGCGGTGCTGGAAAAAATCGATCTGACCGTCCGTGTCGCCCGCAGCGCAATTGAGGAGCGTAACACTGTCCGTCAGCCTGTTCTGCTCGATGTTGAGCCGAAGGAGTTCGAAATTGCGCGGATCGGGCTCAACGCTGACGATATGACCGAATGCCTTGCTCAAGGCGAAATAGACAGTTTGGGTGCCGATATTGCCGCCAAGTTCCAACAGCGTGGTTTGGGGCCCCAGCAATTGCCGGTCGCGCAGAATACTGAGCAGGCGATCGACGTGATCGCGGTCGAAATTACCTTTGCGGAAGACTTTCCTGCCGATGTAGTCGGACGGGGAAAAGCTCATGACGTGGTCGCCGCAATCCACTGTCATGGTAAGGACGCGCGGTCCAATTCCGTGAATCAGGACTTCGCGGCCGAGCCGCGTATTGAACATTCGCCGGGCTACTCGATCCCGAAGCCTGCGCCAGTGCCTGCCAAATGGCTTGTTAGCGAACATGTATGCGGCCCCGATTATACAAAACGCACGGTCAATTCCTGAGGGATGATGTAGACACGAAGCGGTTCGACGCGGCCCCGAATGGCAATCTCACGGCTTTCAAGCGTTTCGGTGTCGGACCCGGCGAGACGGATGGTCGGCTCGGAGACGACAATGGTCGCATCGAGCTCCTTCGCGATCGTCTCAAGCCTGCTCGCGACATTGACGGTATCGCCGATCGCTGTAAGGTTCTTCACCGTTCCGTAACCCATGGCACCGATAATTGCGGGCCCGGCGTGAACGCCGATGGCGACACGTATCGGCATCGACAGTTCTCCAGCAAGTTCTTCGTTCAGCCGTTCCATCTCGTGCGTGATCGTCGCCGCCGCCTTCAGCGCATTGCGGCAACCCTCCTCAGCCGAGCCGTTCAAGCCGAACAGCGCCATGGCACCGTCGCCGATAAACTTGTCCAGACGGCCACCCGACCGCTCGACAGCCTGCCCGACAATGGCGAAATAGCGATTGAGGAGGAAGACAATGTCGTATGGAAGGCGCGCCTCCGTCAGCATGGTAAAACTGCGGATATCACAGAAGAGAATTGCAATTTCCTGTTCACGTCCCGGATTGGTTTGCTGGCTGCCGACGGGCACGATGCCCTCGTTTGACGGCTGCAGGAGGGGAACGACACTGATGTCGCCGGAGGGGCGCAGTTGACAGGCCAGCCGCACGCCGGGCTCTGCACCGATACGCTTCAGCGTCGCAAGCTCAGTGGATTCGGGCGGCGGAAGTTTCGATACACCCTCAATGACCTGAACCCGGCAGGTGGAACATCGCCCCTTGCCACCGCAGACGGCATAATGCGGTATTCCGCCAAGGCGGCTTGCTTCGAGAACGCTGAATCCACGCGGAACCCGCACCGTTTCACCGCCCGGATAGCGAACCTCGATCTGGTCGATGCGCTCCCGCCAGCTTCGGCGTGTGCGCAAGCCGATAACGCTGAGCAGCGTTGCAGCGAAAGCGCCGTAGAGCGTGTATTTGACGGTCTGAACGTCTTCAAGCCTCGCTTCACGAAGGTGCCTTGCAGGCGCCGGTTCGACGGCCCGGCCATAACTTGACTGAATCGGCTCGCTTTCGAGAACGCGGCCCGTATCGGCAAATCCGAGGAGTGCTAGAACAGGAAGCAGGATGGCAACGGTCAGAAGGTACGGCGCAGCCTTGTTGTACCAGGAGCGATAACGCAGCCAGAAGTGGACGCCGATACAGCCATGGGTCCAGACAATGAAGAGAGCAATGCTTTGCCGCAGGCCATTGGCTGGCGAGTCGATCCACAATCCACGAATGACGCTTTCGTAGGTCGGCTCAATTCCCGCTAGATCGAAACGAATACGTGTCGCCGCCACGTGTTCGATGATGAAAAGAGGGATGAGCAATCCAAGCACGATCTGCAGCGCTTCGCGCGCAGGCATTACCAGGGTGCGGTGCTGATAGAGCGAACGCATGACCAGCGCCACGTGGACGACAACCGCTCCATAGAGCAGCACCGTGCCAGGCGGGCTGCGCCAGATGGCAATGAACCACAGGCGACCCGCTTCGGCGGCACTGAGCGAAATGAGGTTGAGTGCGTGGTTGGCGAGATGGAATGATACGAAGACAAGCATGATCAAGCCGGAGGCCAGCCTTGTCCGGCGCAAGGATCGTTCTGAAATACCGGTCGGCTTGGTCGTGGCTGCTGTCATAAACACCTGATTTTCCTCGACCAGTCTATGCGAAGCCCGGCCCTTTGGCGATACGGGCTGTATAACTCAAACGCAAGCTTGGTGGTCTACAACAATGGCTTTTTGAACATTCCAGAACGCACGAACCATCAAAATATCGTTAGCAACATCCGAAGCAATTGGCGCCGCGCTGGAAATCGTGCCATGCAGATTCCATCAGGATGGCAGTTGCTGCCGACAGAAAGTCAATCATTGCTCATGCGCATAGCGTTCTATGCACCATTGAAATCGCCCAACCATCCGGTCCCGTCGGGTGACCGTCAGATGGCGCGGCTATTGATCGCTGCTTTGGAGCTTGCCGGCCATAGCGTCGATCTGGCATCGGAGTTGCGGAGTTTTACCGCCACTCCCGAGGATAGCAGGCGCGGGGAGATAGCAGCCGCAGCGGCGCAGGAGGTAGAGCGGCTTGCCCGCCGGTCGGAGCAGAGGCCGGATGTCTGGCTCTCCTACCATCCATATTATAAGGCGCCGGACCTCATCGGCCCTCGAGTGGCTGCCGCGTTGAACATACCCTATGTCACGGCGGAGGCCTCCTTTTCGCATCGGCGCGACAAGAGCGGATGGGCAGCCCTGCAATCGCTCGTGGCGGACGCCGTGCGGCAGGCGGACGTCAATCTCTGCTTTACCGAGCGGGACCGGCAGGGTCTTGCGGCGGCGATCCCCGAGGCACGGCTCGAACGTCTGTTTCCATTCATCGATGTCGCGCCCTTCAAGATGTCAAAAGCGCAAAGAGAGCCGCGAAAGCTGATGACAATCGCCATGATGCGCAGCGGCGACAAGCTAGAGAGCTATAGAATATTGGCGGACGCCCTGATGGCGATCGAGGACGAGCACTGGACATTGACGATCATCGGTGACGGACCGGCGGCCTCCGAGACAAGAGCACTTTTCTCAAGGTTCGAGCCTGAACGCATCGAATGGTTGGGGGAACAGCCTCCAGCCGTCATCCAGGGCGTCCTGCAACAGGCGTCCGTCTACGTTTGGCCGGGTGTCGGCGAAGCCTATGGGATCGCCTACATGGAAGCGCAGGCGGCAGGGGTGCCAGTCGTCGCGCAAGCCCTAGCGGGTGTTCCCGAAGTCGTAAAAGATGGGAAGACCGGCATCCTCACTCCGGCCGGTGACACCCAGGCATATGCCCGGGCCATTGCCACATTGCTTGACGATGAGGGAAGGGGCACACGTATGGGCTTGGAGGCACACCGCTTCATTGCGCAAGAGCGTTCCCTCGAGGGGGCGTCGGCGCGGCTTGATCAAATTTTGCGACAATATCTGGGGCAGCAGAATGGGAATTGATGCGACCTGGCAGCCTCTGCGCTCCGAATTGCAGCGCTGGTTCGACGCCGGGCGCCAAGCGCAATTCTGGCTGCGCGATGACGATGCGGTCAAACCCACATCCGCATTGGAGCGGCTGCTCGAGCTCAGCAACAAGAATGACGTGCCAATGACCTTGGCTGTGGTCCCTGCTCATGCCGAGGCAACGCTTGCCGAGCGATTGACCGATGAACAGCGCATTCTTGTCGCCGTCCATGGCTGGTCGCACCAGAATCACGCCCCGATCACCGAGAAGAAGCAGGAACTCGGCTCGCATAGACCGCGCCAAATGGTCCTCGGCGAAATCGGCGAAGGTGTCGCGCGTATTCGCACGCTGTTCCCGCAGCGCTTCGTGCCGGTGCTGGTGCCACCCTGGAATCGCATCGACCAAGGATTGATTGCCGAGTTGCCTCGACTTGGATTTGACGCGCTTTCCGTTTTCGGCCCTGCCAAGGCGAAGCAGACGGCATTCATTCCCGTCGTCAACACCCATGTCGATCTCATGGACTGGCATGGAACGCGCGGTGGCCGCAATCATGAGGAACTGGTTGCCGCTATCGTCAAGGAACTTCAGAGCAGATTTGACGGCCTGGGCGAGCCCATCGGAATTCTGACCCACCACCTTGTCCATGACGAAGCGGCCTGGCAGTTCCTGCATAAGCTCTTTGCGATCATCGCGGCAGCGCCGAATGCCCGCTGGGCCGCGCTCGGCGAGCTCATTCAGGGTCGATGATCTACAGATCGATCTCCTGAAAATCGCGCGCGGAAAACGCACCCGGAAAGTGCTCCCTTGCCAGATGTTCGAACTCATCGAGTTCGTCATCTGTGCGCGACGGCGCATGGTGAAACAATGCAAACCTCTTCACGTTTGCTGCCTTCGCAAGAAGGACGCCATGCTGCCAGGTTGAATGTCCATAGCCAAACCGGCGCGGCATTTCATCTTCCGTATAGGTGCAATCATAGACGACAAGATCGGCGCCCTTGATAAGCCGCATCACCTCGGGGTCAAACTTCCCGGCCTCGTGCTCGGTGTCGTAGATCAATGCCAGCACTTTGCCTGCCCATTCGATGCGATAGCCGATGCAGCCGCCCGGATGATTGAGACTACCCGTCTCGATCCTTACACCCTCAAACGGCTCCAGCACGTCGCCGGAACGGAAATCGCGAAAGCCCAGACATGCCTTGCAGATTTCCGGCTCGACAGGAAACCAGGGCGGACGCATGAATTGCTTGACGATCTCGCGCGTCGACATGACGCCGGCAAGATGGCCCGACCAGATGCGCACATTCATCATTGGATTGTAGAGCGGCGCAAAATAGGGCAGGCCGATGATATGATCGTAGTGGCAGTGGGTGAAGATGATATCCAGCTCATCGGCGCCTTCCCGCGTCAGAGCTTCCCCTGCCTGCCGCACGCCCGATCCGGCGTCGAAAATCAGCCTGTGCTTGCCGCACTGAACTTCAATGCACGCGGTGTTTCCACCGTACCGCTCGAACTCGGGTCCCGAAACGGCGACGCTGCCACGCGTCCCCCAGAATTTTACCCGAAACACTTCGTCGTTCATTCCGATTTTTACACCCAATCCCCCGCGCCTGTCGGGTATCGTAGCCAAACCGCTTTCCTAATGCGAGCGTTGGCTTTCGAATTAGTTGCCATGGGCGCAATAAACACCCAAAACACAACGTATATAAGCGATAGTCATACGCTTTTTAAGCTTCATGACAATTGTCGATACAAATGTATAAGTTTGCGTATCTTTCCACCGGAATGCTTCGTTCATGTCGTCTTCGCAATTCCCGCCCATTGCTATCATCGCGGATGCACATTTTCACGATCTCTACGGCGATTATGATTTCAGCGGCATCGATGTTGCCGGGCGCAACATGTCCGCGCGGCGGCTGACCGACACCGTAAGGTCGACCCGTGTCTTCAACGAAAGCTATCGCGCCTTGCGCGCGGCCCTGGACACGGTGATCGAGCGCGGCATGAAGCATGTTGTGCTGCTCGGCGACTATTCGGACGACGGGCAGGCGGCGACCATACGCGCCCTGCGCGAGGTTCTTGATGGATATACGCGCGATCACGGGCTTAATTTCATCGCAACTCCTGGAAATCACGATATTTTCGGCCCCACCGGACGCCACCATGCCAAGCGCCTTCTCAATCCGGACGGCACCTATACGATTGTTGCCAGCGACGGTGACTTCGTCGACGATGATGCGGACGGCATGGTGACGACGGACAAAATGTATTGCTCCGGCTATCCGGCCGGGCTGAGCGCGCTGCCCGATCTCGGCTTCTTTCGAAAGGCATCCGACCTGCACTGGGAAACACCGTTCGGGGCCGACGACCGACCCGAGAGGCGGCTTTACGCGGTGCGCTCAGAAGATGGCTGTAACGAATACCGCTTGATGGATGCTTCCTATCTGGTTGAGCCAGAGCCGGGCGTTTGGCTGCTGATGATCGACGCAAACGTATTTGAGCCGCGCAATGGCGAGTTCGTCGAGGGCCATGCAGGCGCGTTTGTCGATAGCACCAATGCCGGCTGGAATGCCATGCTCGAGCACAAGGCGTTCATCCTCGATTGGGCGAAAGACGTCGCTGCAAGGGCGAGGCTCAACGGCAAGACGTTGCTTGCCTTCTCGCATTATCCGGCGCTCGACATGCTCGACGGTACGATGGATGACGAGCTTGCAGTGATCGGCAGAACGAGTTCGATTGAACGCATACCCTCCCGCGCCGTTGCGGATGCGCTCATGGATGCAGGCATCCACATCCACTTCAGCGGCCACCTGCATGTCAACGATACGGCACGCGCGGATCGGGATGACACATTTCTTATCAACATCGGCGTACCATCGCTTGTCGCATTTCCCCCGGTCTTCAAGATCATCACGTTTGGCGAGGACAGCCTCAAGGTCGAAACCGTGGCGCTCGATAAAGTGCCCATCGATCCGCTCCTGATCGAGCAATACCGTGTCGAGATCGGCGTAACGGGTAAAAAGGTCGGCCAAATACTCGATGCACCCGATTACGGTACCTTCATTGCGGAACATGTCGATCAACTCGTCGTCCACCGCTACCTGCGGAGGGAATGGCCGAAGGATCTAGCTAGGGTCCTTGCGCAGATTAATCTGGGGGACCTGGCCGTACTCGGCCATCACCATCAGGCGGTCGCACTTGCCGACGCCACCGTTCTGCTTCACGCCGAACGCGGCCGCTACGAGTCCATGGAGCGGATACGAAGCGCATTGCGAGCCGCGGGGCTTACTCTCGATGAACTCGACGCCATAACGTGCCTGAAACTACTCGGGGACTGGTACAAACTGCGGCTTGGCAGTGAATTGGGGCTGGATCGCATTCCAAGCGATAGGATGAGGATGTACCGCTACCTCATGGAGCTTTTTTCCGACCAAAGTTCGGTGAAATCGGGCGAGGCACAGGACACGTTTATGCGGTTGTTTCGCATGATGGCCCGATATCTATCTGGCCATCCATCACGCAATTTCACGATCGATCTCGCAACCGGAAAAATT
>NZ_JABUMX010000008.1 GCF_013327855.1 Phyllobacterium pellucidum
ACACCAAGTTCAAGGCGGAAGCCTATATCCTGACCAAGGACGAAGGTGGCCGTCATACGCCGTTCTTCTCCAACTACCGTCCGCAGTTCTACTTCCGCACGACCGACGTGACGGGTGTTGTGACGCTACCGGAAGGCACGGAAATGGTCATGCCCGGCGACAACATCGCAGTCGATGTGACGCTGATCGTGCCGATCGCCATGGAAGAGAAGCTCCGCTTCGCTATCCGTGAAGGCGGCCGCACCGTTGGTGCAGGGATTGTTTCTTCGATTATCGAGTAAAATTAAGGTTTTATGCAGAGGCGCCTGTTACATGGCGTCTCCGCTAAACAAGGAAAAGATGAAATGAACGGTCAAAACATCCGCATTCGCCTCAAGGCGTTTGATCATCGGATCCTTGACGATTCGACGCGGGAAATCGTGTCGACTGCCAAGCGTACCGGTGCCAACGTGCGCGGACCGATCCCGCTTCCTACACGGATCGAGAAGTTCACTGTTAACCGGTCGCCGCACATCGACAAGAAGAGCCGCGAACAGTTCGAGATGCGCACTCATAAGCGTCTTCTCGATATCGTAGACCCAACGCCACAGACCGTAGACGCGCTGATGAAGCTCGATCTCTCCGCTGGTGTTGATGTCGAGATCAAGCTGTAAGGCTTGAGGACGGAAGGACGAACCGATGCGTTCAGGTGTAATTGCACAGAAGCTGGGCATGACTCGCGTCTATAACGACGCAGGTGAGCATGTGCCGGTGACAGTACTCCGGATGGAGAATTGTCAGGTTGTGGCTCAGCGTACAGTCGAGAAGAATGGCTACACGGCCGTTCAGCTCGGTGTTGGTCTGGCCAAGGTTAAGAATACGACGAAGGGCCTGCGCGGCCATTTCGCGACTGCCTCGGTCGAGCCGAAGGCCAAGGTCGCGGAGTTCCGCGTCTCTGCCGATAATCTTCTTGATGTCGGCGTCGAGATCACTGCGGAGCATTACGTCGCCGGCCAGAAGGTCGACGTGACCGGTACTTCGATCGGCAAGGGTTTTGCCGGTTCGATGAAGCGGCACAACTTCGGCGGTCACCGCGCTTCGCATGGTAACTCCGTTACCCACCGCGCACACGGTTCAACTGGTCAGCGCCAGGATCCGGGCAAGGTGTTCAAGGGCAAGAAGATGGCCGGTCACATGGGTCAGACCCGCGTGACGACGCAGAATATCGAAGTCGTTTCGACCGATCTCGATCGCGGGCTCATTCTGGTTCGTGGTGCGGTTCCGGGTTCGAAGGGTGCTTGGATCCTGGTACGCGATGCCGTCAAGGTAGCGCTGCCGGACAACGCTCCGAAGCCGGCTGGTCTCCGCCAGGCAGCAAACGCGACAGCCGCTGTGTCTGATGCAGAAGTGGCGCAGACAACTGAGGGAGCCGAATAATGGACCTTTCGATTACAACACTTGAAGGCAAGGAAGCCGGCAAGGTGGAACTCTCCGAGGAGATTTTCGGCCTTGAACCGCGCGACGACATCCTTCAGCGCATGGTCCGTTACCAGCTCGCCAAGAAGCAGCAGGGAACGCACAAGGCAAAGGGCCGTTCGGAAATCGCACGCACCGGCGCCAAGATGTACAAGCAGAAGGGTACGGGCCGCGCCCGTCACCATTCGGCACGTGCACCGCAGTTCCGCGGCGGCGGCAAGGCTCATGGTCCGGTTGTTCACAGCCACGAACATGCCCTGCCGAAGAAGGTCCGCGCCCTTGCGCTTCGTCATGCCCTGTCTGCCAAGGTCAAGGCTTCCGACCTGATCATCGTCGATGACCTGGCCGCAGCCGAAGGCAAGACCAAGGTTCTTGTTTCGCAGTTCGCCAAGCTTGGCCTCGAAAATGCGCTTCTCATCGGCGGTGCCGAGATCGATGCGAATTTCCGTCGCGCTGCTTCGAACATTCCGAACATCGACGTCCTGCCGATCCAGGGCATCAATGTTTACGACATCCTGCGCCGCGGCAAGCTCGTGCTTTCCAAGGCAGCGGTTGAAGCTCTCGAGGAGCGTTTCAAATGACTGATCTTCGCCATTACGACGTGATCGTCAGCCCGGTCATCACCGAGAAGTCGACCCTTGTTTCTGAAAACAACCAGGTCGTCTTCAACGTAGCCCGCAAGGCAACGAAGCCGGAAATCAAGGCCGCAGTCGAAGCGCTGTTCCGCGTGAAGGTCACTGCAGTCAATACAGCTGTGCGCAAAGGCAAGGTGAAGCGGTTCCGCGGCATCGTCGGGCGCCAGAGTGATGTCAAGAAAGCAGTCGTGACGCTCGCCGAAGGGCAGTCGATCGATGTTTCGACTGGTCTCTGAGGGGCCGTGGAGTAAAGACAATGGCACTCAAGAATTATAATCCAACCACACCAAGCCAGCGTCAGCTGGTGATCGTGGACCGTTCGGAGCTCTACAAGGGCAAGCCTGTGAAGGCTCTGACCGAAGGTCTCGTATCGAAGGGTGGTCGCAACAACACGGGTCGCGTCACTGCACGCTACCAGGGTGGCGGGCACAAGCGCACCTATCGCTTCGTCGACTTCAAGCGTCGCAAGCATGACGTCGCTGCCAAGGTTGAACGGCTTGAATACGATCCGAACCGGACCGCATTCATCGCGCTCATCCGTTACGAAGATGGCGAGCTGAGCTACATCCTGGCGCCGCAGCGCCTGGCCGTTGGCGACAGCGTCATCGCCGGTGCACAGACCGACGTCAAGCCGGGCAATGCAATGCCCCTGTCGGCAATCCCGGTCGGCACCATCATCCACAATGTGGAGATGAAGCCGGGCAAGGGTGGCCAGATCGCCCGTTCGGCTGGCACCTATGCACAGCTCGTCGGCCGCGACCAGGGCATGGCGATCCTTCGCCTGAACTCGGGTGAACAGCGCCTCGTTCACGGCTCGTGCTTTGCAACGGTCGGTGCGGTTTCGAACCCGGACCATGGCAATATCAGCCTCGGCAAGGCAGGTCGCAGCCGCTGGCTGGGCAAGCGCCCGCACGTTCGCGGCGTCGCCATGAACCCGGTCGATCACCCGCACGGTGGTGGTGAAGGTCGTACGTCCGGTGGTCGTCATCCTGTTTCTCCGTGGGGCAAGCCCACGAAGGGCAAGAAGACGCGCTCCAACAAGTCGACGGACAAGTTCATCGCTCGTTCGCGTCATCAGCGCAAGAAGTAAGAGAGGTAGTCTGAAATGGCTCGTTCAGTTTGGAAAGGCCCGTTCATCGATGGCTATCTTCTCAAGAAGGCTGAGAAGGTACGTGAGGGCGGTCGCAGCGAAGTTATCAAGATCTGGAGCCGTCGCTCCACGATCCTGCCGCAGTTCGTCGGTCTGACGTTCGGCGTCTACAACGGTAACAAGCATGTTCCCGTTTCGGTCAACGAAGAGATGATCGGACACAAGTTTGGTGAATTCGCTCCGACGCGGACCTACTACGGTCACGGCGCGGACAAGAAGGCGAAGAGGAAATAACGATGGGCAAGGCTAAGGCTCCGCGCCAGCTTAAGGACAACGAGGCGAAAGCCGTTGCCCGCACGCTCCGCATCAGCCCTCAGAAGCTTAATCTGGTGGCTGCAATGATCCGCGGCAAGAAGGTCAATGCCGCTCTTGCCGATCTGGAATTTTCGCGCAAGCGGATTGCAGGCACGGTGAAAAAGACTCTCGAATCGGCTATCGCCAACGCGGAAAACAACCATGACCTGGATGTTGATGCTCTGGTTGTTGCCGAAGCCTATGTAGGCAAGTCAATCGTGATGAAGCGCTTCCATGTTCGTGGTCGCGGTCGTGCAAGCCGGATCGAGAAGCCGTTCTCGCATCTGACGATCGTCGTTCGCGAAGCACAGGAAAAAGGGGAGGCCGCATAATGGGCCAGAAGATTAATCCGGTTGGCTTCCGCCTCGGTATCAATCGGACCTGGGATTCGCGTTGGTATGCGAATACGGGTGAATACGGCAAGCTGCTGCATGAAGACCTGAAGATCCGCAAGTATCTGATGGACGAACTGAAGCAGGCTGCGATCTCCAAGGTTGTGATCGAGCGTCCGCACAAGAAGTGCCGCGTGACGATCCATGCCGCCCGTCCGGGCCTGATCATCGGCAAGAAGGGCGCCGATATCGAGAAGCTGCGTCGCAAGCTGTCAGAAATGACCAATGCCGATGCCGCGCTCAATATCGTCGAAGTCCGCAAGCCGGAGACTGACGCAACGCTCGTTGCCCAGTCGATCGCTCAGCAGCTCGAGCGCCGCGTTGCATTCCGCCGTGCCATGAAGCGCGCCGTTCAGTCGGCCATGCGTCTTGGTGCTGAAGGCATTCGTATCAATTGCTCGGGTCGCCTCGGCGGCGCGGAAATTGCGCGTATGGAATGGTACCGTGAAGGCCGCGTGCCTTTGCACACCCTTCGTGCCGATATCGATTACGGAACTGCTGAAGCTCACACTGCTTATGGCATTTGCGGCGTCAAGGTCTGGGTCTTCAAGGGCGAAATCCTTGAGCACGATCCCATGGCTTCCGAGCGCCGTGCTGTCGAGGGTGATAGCCATCAGGGTTCGAACCGTCGCCGCGAAAACGCTTAATTAGCGTCTTTCCGGATCGTGAATTTTGGAGTAGAGAACAATGCTGCAGCCTAAGCGCACAAAGTTCCGCAAGCAGTTCAAGGGCCGTATCCACGGCGCGTCGAAGGGCGGTACGGATCTTAATTTTGGTGCTTTCGGCCTGAAGGCCCTCGAGCCGAACCGCGTTACGGCGCGTGAGATCGAAGCCGCTCGCCGTGCAATTACCCGTCACATGAAGCGTGCCGGTCGTGTTTGGATCCGGGTATTCCCGGATGTTCCGGTCACATCGAAGCCTACCGAAGTCCGTATGGGTAAGGGCAAGGGTTCGGTCGATTATTGGGCAGCCCGCGTCGCACCAGGCCGCGTCATGTTCGAGCTCGACGGCGTTTCGGAAGAGCTTGCCCGTGAGGCACTGCGTCTCGGCGCGGCCAAGCTTTCGGTCAAGACGCGCTTTATTCAGCGCATCGCAGAATAAGGGGTGGATGTTATGAAATCCGCAGAAGTCCGGGCGATGAGCCTCGATCAGTTGAATGAAGAATTGGGTTCCCTGAAGAAAGAGCAGTTCAACCTGCGCTTCCAGAAGGCAACCGGCCAGTTGGAAAAAACCGCTCGCGTCCGGCAGATCCGCCGTGATATTGCGCGCATCAAGACTGTCGCCCGCCAGAAAGCGGCCGAGAGCAAGGCTTAAGGAAGAAAACCATGCCTAAACGCATTCTGCAGGGCGTTGTCGTGAGCGACAAAAACGACAAGACCGTTGTGGTCAAGGTCGAGCGGCGCTATTCGCACCCGCTCCTCCAGAAGACTGTGCGCCAGTCGAAGAAGTACAAGGCGCATGACGAGAATAACCAGTTCAAGGTCGGCGACGCGGTTTCCATCGAGGAATCCAAGCCGATTTCGAAAGACAAGCGTTGGGTTGTCGTAACGGACGCCCCGGCGAGCTAATTATCTGTATGTAAGTACGCAACAATCGCGAGGGGCAAGGAAAGCCCAGTCCGGTTGAACAAGAAGAAGGCGGCTAGTCATGATTCAGATGCAAACAAACCTCGACGTGGCGGATAATTCCGGCGCACGTCGTGTCATGTGCATCAAGGTGCTGGGCGGTTCGAAGCGGAAATATGCTTCGGTCGGCGACATCATTGTCGTATCGATCAAGGAAGCAATTCCGCGCGGCCGCGTTAAAAAAGGTGACGTGATGAAGGCAGTGGTTGTTCGCACTGCCAAGGACATCCGCCGCCCGGACGGTAGCGTTATTCGTTTCGACAAGAACGCAGCCGTTTTGATCGACAACAAGAAAGAGCCTATCGGCACACGTATCTTCGGACCGGTTCCGCGCGAACTTCGCGCAAAAAGCCACATGAAGATCATCTCGCTGGCTCCAGAAGTTTTGTAAGGAGCAGACGATGCAGAAAATCCGTAAAGGCGACCGCGTTGTCGTTCTGGCTGGTAAGGACAAGGGCCGTACCGGCGAAGTAATCAAAGTTTTGCCGAAGGATGAGCAGGCGCTCGTTCGCGGCGTCAATGTTGTCAAGCGTCACCAGAAGCAGACACAGAACCAGGAAGCCGGCATCATTTCGAAAGAAGCGCCGCTCCATCTGTCGAACCTCGCGATCGCCGACCCCAAGGATGGCAAGCCAACCCGTGTTGGCTTCAAGGTCCTCGAAGACGGCAAGAAGGTACGTGTAGCAAAGCGTTCAGGAGATCTGATCGATGGCTGATGCAAAAATCGAACCCCGCTTGAAGAAGCAGTACCAGGACGTGGTACGCAAGGCTCTTCTCGAGCAGTTCAAATATGACAACGAGATGCAGATCCCGCGCATCACCAAGGTTGTTCTCAACATGGGCGTTGGTGAAGCTACTGCTGACTCCAAGAAGCCAACTGTCGCAGCTGAAGATCTGGCATTGATTGCCGGTCAGAAGCCGGTTATTACGCGTGCGCGCAATTCGATCGCTACCTTCAAGGTTCGTGAGAATATGCCGATCGGAACGAAGGTCACCCTTCGCAAAGAGCGCATGTATGAATTCCTGGATCGCCTGATCACGATCGCGCTGCCGCGCGTTCGAGATTTCCGCGGTCTGAATCCAAAGAGCTTTGACGGTCGTGGCAATTTCGCCATGGGCATCAAGGAGCACATTGTGTTCCCGGAAATCAACTACGACAAGGTTGATCAGATCTGGGGCATGGACATCATCGTTTGTACGACTGCAAAGACGGATGATGAAGCACGCGCATTGCTGCGCGCCTTCAACTTCCCCTTCCGGCAGTAACGGCAAGCGTAGCGAGGTATTAGAAATGGCTAAGACGAGCGCAGTCGAAAAGAACAAGCGCCGTGGTCTTCTGGTGAAGCGTTTCGCTGCAAAGCGCGCGCGCCTGAAGGCTATCGTGATGAACCAGTCGCTGCCGCTGGATGAGCGCTTCCGCGCCACCATTCAGCTGGCAGAACTGCCACGCAATTCCACCAAGGTCCGTATCCGCAATCGTTGCGAAGTTTCGGGCCGTCCGCGCGGTTACTACCGCAAGCTTAAAATGTCGCGTATCGCATTGCGCCAGCTGGGTTCGTCCGGCCAGGTGCCCGGCGTCGTGAAGTCGAGCTGGTAAGGGAGCAAACAGATGTCTGTAAATGATCCTCTCGGCGATATGCTGACGCGCATCCGTAACGCGACGATGCGCAAGAAGGGCAAGGTTTCGACCCCTGCCTCCAAGCTTCGCGCCCGCGTTCTGGATGTTCTTCAGTCCGAAGGCTATATCCGCGGATACAGCCAGGTTGATTTCGAAAACGGCAAGTCCGAGATCGAAATCGAGCTGAAGTATTTTGAGAACGTACCGGTAATTCGCGAGATTACCCGTATTTCGAAGCCCGGCCGTCGCGTTTACGTTTCGGTCAAGTCGATCCCGCAGGTTGCAAACGGCCTTGGTATTTCGATCCTGTCGACGCCGAAGGGCGTGATGGCGGATCACGAGGCACGTGAACAGAATGTTGGTGGCGAGTTGCTCTGCCGCATATTCTAATGCGTGGGCTGTAAACAGGAAGAAACGGACAGGTTGAAAAATGTCTCGTATCGGTAAAAAACCCGTGGCAGTCCCGCAGGGCGTAACAGCCAGCGTAGACGGCCAGACCATCAAGGCCAAGGGCCCGAAGGGGGAACTCTCCTTCGTCGCCAATGACGACATTGTGGTCAAGTTTGAGGATGGCGCGGTAAGCGTCAATCCTCGTGACAATACGAAGCTCGCACGCTCGAAGTGGGGCATGAGCCGCACGATGGTCGTCAACATCTTCACGGGTGTTAAGGACGGCTTCGAAAAGCGTCTCGAGATCAGCGGCGTCGGCTATCGTGCGGCAATGCAGGGCAAGAACCTGCAGCTGTCGCTCGGCTTCAGTCATGAAGTGGTCTACGAAGTGCCAGCCGGCATCACTGTTGCCGTACCGAAGC
Source organism: Phyllobacterium pellucidum (assembly GCF_013327855.1). Classification (GTDB taxonomy): domain Bacteria; phylum Pseudomonadota; class Alphaproteobacteria; order Rhizobiales; family Rhizobiaceae; genus Phyllobacterium; species Phyllobacterium pellucidum. Next base: position 7,982 of record NZ_JABUMX010000008.1, read on the forward strand.
CGACGGAAATCGTCGTGACCGGTATCGACAAGCAGCAGGTCGGCCAGGTCGCTGCCGAGATCCGCGAATATCGTGGTCCGGAACCCTATAAGGGCAAGGGCGTCAAGTACGCGGGCGAGAAGATCGTTCGCAAAGAAGGCAAGAAGAAGTAAGGAATTCGTGTCATGGCATCGCCGAAAGAAATCATTCAGCGTCGCGCTGCGCGTGTTCGCCGCCAGCTCAAGGCGGTTGCCGGTGACCGTCCGCGGCTCAGCGTCCACCGTTCTTCAAAGAATATCTATGCGCAGGTCATCGACGACGCGCGTGGACATACGATTGCATCCGCATCTACCCTCGAAGCTGACCTCAAGGGCAAGCTGAAGACCGGTGCAGATTCGGATGCAGCAGCCCTCATCGGCAAGCTCGTCGCCGAGCGCGCCGTCAAGGCTGGCATCAAGGAAGTCGTCTTCGACCGTGGCGCCTATATTTACCACGGCCGCGTGAAGGCGCTTGCCGAAGCTGCTCGCGAAGCTGGCCTTAGCTTCTAAGGGCAGACTTTAAAAAACCATTCGTGCTACCGGAAAAGAAAAAGGAATTAGGAGCATGGCACAGGAAAAGAGAAGCCGCGAAGATCGCGGCCGCAACGAAGAGCGCGATAGCGAATTCGTTGACAAGCTGGTCCATATCAACCGTGTTGCCAAGGTCGTCAAGGGCGGCCGGCGTTTCGGTTTTGCTGCTCTCGTCGTCGTTGGCGACCAGAAGGGCCGCGTAGGCTTCGGTCATGGCAAGGCACGCGAAGTGCCGGAAGCCATCCGCAAGGCAACCGAGTCCGCCAAGCGTGAGATGATCTTCGTACCGCTTCGTTCGGGCCGTACGCTGCATCACGATGTCGAAGGCCGTCATGGCGCCGGCAAGGTTCTGCTGCGTGCAGCAACGGCAGGTACCGGCATCATCGCCGGTGGTCCGATGCGCGCCGTCTTCGAAACGCTCGGCGTTCAGGACGTTGTCGCCAAGTCGCTCGGTTCGTCGAACCCCTACAACATGGTTCGCGCGACGTTTGATGCCCTCAAGCATCAGATGCATCCGAAGGACATCGCTGCACAGCGCGGTATCAAGTATTCGACACTGCAGGCTCGCCGCCGCGACGTGGTCGGTTCGGAAGAATAGGCCAGGAACTGGCGCAGCGGGGCAGGGGCCGTTGGCTCCGCCCACTGTAGACAAAGGACAAAGTCATGGTTGAGAAAAAGAAGGGTAAGACGGTTACGGTCGAACAGATCGGTAGCCCTATCCGCCGTCCGGTTGAACAGCGCGCAACGCTCGTCGGCCTGGGCCTCAATAAGATGCATCGCCGCAGCACGCTTGAAGATACGCCTTCGGTGCGTGGTATGATTGCAAAGGTTCAACATCTCGTCCGCGTCGTGGACGAGGCTTGATACCGGAGATATTCAGATGAAACTCAATGAACTGAGTGAAAACACAGGCGCCACCAAGGCTCGCAAGCGCGTTGGCCGCGGTATCGGCTCCGGTTCCGGCAAGACTGCCGGTCGCGGTGTGAAGGGTCAGAAGTCGCGTTCGGGCGTTGCCATCAACGGTTTCGAAGGCGGCCAGATGCCAATCTATCGCCGCTTGCCGAAGCGCGGTTTCACCAACATCTTCGCCAAGAGCTTCAACGTCGTTTCGGTTGGCCGTATCCAGGCTGCCATCGATGCCAAGAAGCTCGATGCGAAGGCGTCGATCACCCTCGAAGCTCTCAAGGCTGCCGGCGTCATCCGCCGCGCCAAGGATGGCGTTCGCCTGCTGGCCGATGGTGACATCAAGACGGCGGTAACGCTTGAAGTGGCCGGCGCCTCCAAGGCTGCGATCGAAAAGATCGAAAAGGCTGGCGGTACCGTCAAGCTTCCGGCAGCCCCTGCTGCTGCAGAATAAAATCTGACTATTCGAGCGGCGATCTCCCTGATCGCCGCTTGTACCTTTTATCAAGGGCACATATCTGGGTAGAGCCGCCGATTCCCGTTCGGGTGGCGAGGCCCCGTCGGGCACAGACCGGAGACTATAATGGCTTCAGCCGCAGAACAGCTCGCGTCAAATCTTAATTTCTCTGCTTTCTCGAAGGCTGAAGAGCTCAAGAAGCGCATTTGGTTTACTCTTGGCGCATTGCTGGTCTACCGTCTCGGTACCTACATTCCGCTGCCGGGCATCAATCTTGCCGCTTACGCACAGGCATTCAATCACCAGGCACAGGGCATCCTCGGGATGTTCAACATGTTCGCCGGTGGTGCCGTCGCCCGTATGGCGATCTTTGCGCTCGGCATCATGCCTTATATTTCCGCCTCGATCATCGTGCAGCTGATGACGTCAGTCGTACCGGCGCTGGAGCAGCTGAAGAAGGATGGCGAGCAGGGCCGCAAGGTCATCAACCAGTATACCCGCTACGGCACGGTGCTGCTCGCAACGGTCCAGGCCTATGCGATCGCAGTCGGCCTGCAGGGCAGCCAGGGAATTGTGACCAATCCGGGTCCGTTCTTCCTGTTCTCGACCGTCATCACGCTCGTCGGCGGCACCATGTTCCTGATGTGGCTGGGCGAACAGATCACTGCCCGCGGCATCGGTAACGGCATTTCGCTGATCATTTTCTCGGGCATCGTCGCCAACCTGCCGCAGGCAATCTCCGGAACGCTGGAACTCGGCCGTACCGGCGCTCTGTCGACTACGGTTATCCTTGCGATCATCGTCCTGACGATTGCCGTCATCGGCATCATCGTCTTCGTCGAGCGCGCACAGCGCCGCCTGCTGATCCAGTATCCGAAGCGCCAGGTCGGCAACCGCATGTTCCAGGGCGACACGTCGCATCTGCCGCTGAAGCTGAATACGGCCGGCGTCATTCCGCCGATCTTTGCCTCGTCGCTGCTGCTTCTGCCTGCAACGATCGCCGGCTTCGCGCAGAGCCACAATCTGCCGGCATGGGCAACGACGGTGCTGTCGTCGCTCGGCCATGGCCAGCCGATGTACATGGCGCTCTATGCAGCGATGATCGTGTTCTTTGCCTTCTTCTATACGGCGCTCGTCTTCAATCCGAAGGACACCGCCGACCAGTTGAAGAAGCATTCCGGTTTCATTCCCGGCATTCGCCCCGGCGAGCGTACGGCTGAATACATCGATTACGTCCTGACGCGTATTACAGTTCTTGGCGCTATCTATCTTGTCATCATCTGCATGCTGCCAGAATTCCTGATTTCGTGGGCGGGTGTTCCTTTCTATCTCGGCGGTACGTCGCTGTTGATTGTCGTGAGCGTGACGCTCGATACGGTTGCACAGATCCAGGGTCACCTGATTGCGCATCAGTATGAAGGGCTGATCAAGAAGTCGAAGCTCCGTGGGGGGAAACGCAACAGATGAGATTAATACTTCTCGGACCACCGGGGGCAGGTAAGGGAACTCAGTCTCAGCGCTTGGTAGAAAAACTAGGGATTCCACAGCTCTCGACGGGCGACATGCTGCGCGAGGCGGTGAAAGCCGGAACGGAAGTTGGCCTGAAGGCCAAAGCGGTGATGGATGCCGGGAACCTCGTTTCCGACGAGATCGTCAATGCGATCGTCTCCGAACGCATCGACCAGCCGGATGCGGTCAAGGGGTTCATCCTCGACGGCTATCCGCGCACGCTGGTACAGGCGGATGCGGTTGAGGACATGCTTGCGGCCAAGGGGCTCGAGCTGGACTGCGTGATCGAGCTTGAAGTGGACGACAATGTTCTCGTCGAGCGTATTTCCGGAAGATACTCCTGCGCCAAGTGCGGGACCGGTTATCACGACACCAACAAGAAGCCGCATGTTGCCGGCGTCTGCGACAAGTGCGGATCGACCGAGTTCAAGCGCCGGCCGGACGACAATGCCGAGACGGTGCGCACGCGCCTCGAAGCATACTACAAGCAGACCTCGCCATTGATTGGCTACTACTATGCCAAGGGCAAGTTGAAGAAGGTCGATGGCATGGCCGACATGGAAGATGTCACCGCGTCTATCGAAAAAATTCTGTCGGATTTATAGATCTGACATAATTTCATCGAAGGAGTTGACTTTTTGCGGCGATTCCTTCAAGTACGGCGCAAATTCGCTTGGATATGAAGCGGTCGGCGCCGATCCGGTAAAGCAGGTTCGGGGCTGATCGTTTGTGTTTGTCCCGGATATAAGTTTTCATCCCGCCATCTGGCTGCCGTGTTGGCACTCCAGCTCTGCCGGTCAACAAGGAGAATAGACGTGGCACGTATCGCTGGCGTCAACATCCCGACGAACAAGCGCGTTGTAATTGCGCTTCAGTACATTCACGGGATTGGTCAAAAGTTTGCTCAGGAAATCGTCGAGAAAGTCGGCATTCCTGCAGAGCGTCGCGTCAACCAGTTGACCGATGCGGAAGTTTTGCAGATTCGCGAAACGATCGACCGCGATTACCAGGTTGAAGGTGATCTGCGTCGTGAAGTTTCGATGAACATCAAGCGTCTGATGGATCTGGGCTGCTACCGCGGTCTGCGTCATCGCCGCTCGCTGCCGGTTCGTGGCCAGCGCACGCATACCAATGCGCGTACCCGCAAGGGTCCTGCCAAGGCAATCGCCGGCAAGAAGAAGTAAGTTCATGCCGGCGCGATTGCTCGCGCCGGCTCTGCCTTTGGCAGATGCAGTGTTGGTTTCGCACTTTAAATGAAACCACGGTGGAGCCTCTGGAAATACGGAGGCGTCGAGATCAACTGAAAGGACTACCATGGCCAAGGAAGCCACGCGCGTTCGCCGTCGCGAGCGCAAGAATATTTCGTCGGGCGTTGCCCACGTCAATTCGACATTCAACAATACGATGATCACCATCACGGACGCACAAGGCAATGCAATTGCTTGGTCTTCCGCAGGTGCACAGGGTTTCAAGGGTTCGCGCAAGTCGACCCCCTTCGCTGCACAGATGGCCGCTGAAGATTGTGCCAAGAAGGCACAGGAACATGGCATGCGTTCGCTCGAAGTCGAGGTGTGCGGACCTGGTTCCGGCCGTGAATCGGCTCTGCGCGCGCTCCAGGCTGCTGGTTTCACGATTACGTCGATCCGCGACGTAACGCCGATCCCGCACAATGGCTGCCGTCCGCGCAAGCGTCGCCGCGTCTAATCTTCGCGACAGGATTTTGACCGCATGAACTGGGTTTCCAGCTCCTCTGCGGTTTCCACGCCTCAATGCCACGATTGGATGGTGGTAAAGGCTAGGATAGGGAAAAGCTAAATGATCCAGAAGAACTGGCAAGAACTTATCAAGCCGAACAAGGTCGAGTTTCAGACCTCCGGCTCGAAGACCAAGGCAACGGTCGTCGCCGAACCGCTCGAGCGTGGTTATGGCCTGACGCTCGGCAATGCCCTGCGCCGCGTGCTTTTGTCCTCGCTGCGCGGCGCTGCCGTGACGGCGGTGCAGATTGACGGCGTTCTGCATGAATTCTCGTCGATTCCGGGCGTTCGCGAGGATGTCACGGATATCGTCCTCAACATCAAGGAAATCGCAATCCACATGGAGAGCGATGGTCCGAAGCGCATGGTCGTGCGCAAGGAAGGCCCGGGCGTCGTTACGGCTGGTGACATCCAGACCGTTGGCGACATCGAGATCCTCAACCCGGAACACGTCATCTGCACGCTCGACGAAGGCGCTGAAATCCGCATGGAATTCACCGTCAACACCGGCAAGGGTTACGTGCCTGCCGACCGTAACCGTGCTGAAGACGCGCCGATCGGGCTCATCCCGGTCGACAGCCTCTATTCGCCGGTACGCAAGGTTTCGTACAAGATCGAGAACACCCGTGAAGGTCAGGTTCTCGACTATGACAAGCTGATCCTTTCGATCGAAACCGATGGCTCGATCTCCGGTGAAGATGCGGTTGCCTATGCAGCGCGCATTCTGCAGGACCAGCTTGCGATCTTCGTCAACTTCGATGAGCCGCAGAAGGAAGTTCAGCAGGAACAGGTTACCGAACTGGCGTTCAATCCGGCCCTTCTCAAGAAGGTCGATGAACTCGAGCTTTCGGTCCGTTCGGCAAACTGCCTCAAGAATGATAACATCGTCTACATTGGCGATCTCATTCAGAAGACAGAAGCAGAAATGCTGCGCACCCCGAACTTCGGCCGCAAGTCGCTGAACGAAATCAAGGAAGTTCTGGCTTCCATGGGTCTCCATCTTGGCATGGAAGTACCGTCGTGGCCGCCGGAAAACATCGAAGATCTCGCGAAGCGCTACGAAGACCAGTATTAAGAACCCGGGCAGATCGCCCGACAGTCTAAAGCCCGGGCAGTGAGCCCGAACAAAGAAACTAAGGAGAAGGCTCATGCGCCACGGTAATTCAGGCCGCAAGCTTAACCGGACTGCCAGCCACCGCAAGGCGATGTTTGCCAATATGGCCGCATCGTTGATCGAGCATGAGCAGATCGTGACAACGCTGCCCAAGGCCAAGGAAATTCGTCCCATCGTTGAAAAGCTTGTCACGCTCGGCAAGCGCGGTGACCTGCACGCTCGTCGTCAGGCCATCTCGGCTATCCGCGATGCCAAGCTCGTTGCCAAGCTGTTCGATACGCTTGCACCGCGCTATGGCCAGCGCAATGGTGGTTACATCCGCATCATGAAGGCAGGCTTCCGCACCGGTGACAATGCACCGCTCGCAGTTGTCGAATTCGTCGATCGCGACACCAGCGCCAAGGGCTCCAAGGACCTGGCTCGCGTTGCTGCCGAGCAGGCCAACGAAGCCGAAGCAGCGTAAGCACCGCTTGATACCTAGCAGTTGATTTGGGGGCCTCGTGCCCCCTTTTCGCGTTAAAGGTGCTGGCGGGTGAAGGCACCGCGACCGCCGCGATGGAGTACGAAGATTGGCGACGCTACTGCCGGGCGCCTGTCGAAAAGCCCTTTACAAGGTCCGGTTCGTTGTCAAACCTGCATCGTCGGAAACCATTCCACACGTTGCAGAAGTCGGGCGCGATATGATCCCGATCAGGGAGTTCCTTGGTTATGGCACGCTTTGTAATTGGCCCTGACGTTGCCTTGCATCTTGCGGAGATCGACGCGGCAATCCCTGCGAAACATAAGCTGCTCGCGCCAACGCTTTTAAGGTCGCAAGTTCTGGCGCTGCTTTATGAAGCCGTTAGACGTGGGGATATCGATCGCAAGGGCGCCAATGCAAAACTTGACTATCTTCGGTCGCTGAAGCTCCGTTTGCTCGGTGATCGGGTCCTTCAGCGCGTTGCTTGGGACATTGCCCAGCAACTGGATTGGCCTGACACTTATCAGGCAGAATATCTCGCCTTGACCAGGCTTCAGGCCGATGCCTTCATCACGCTCGACCGTGATCTTGCGCAAACAGCACAGGCCATCATACCGGTGGCGTCAATAGAGGACCTCCTCAACCCACCCGACTGATCATTGTAGGAACGACCGCAGCGCATCCTCGTGCAAGGCTCTTTTGCGTTCGTGTGCCCGGCTCCGGGTAACCCTTTTACGTACTTGTGTTGATGGACCCCGACCGGCAATCTGCGCTCGGTCTATTCCGAGGGAGGGTTCGATGAACGACGACCGGGAAGCAGCATTTCAAGGAACAATCAAACATTTGCAACGCAGCGGGGCTGCATTGGGTGCGTTCGTGGCGGCTGGTATGCTGTTTCTGACGTTTCTTGTCGGAACCGCATATGCGCAGCAGCCGACAGCGGCCCAGCAAAATGCCATCAAGTCCAACTGCCGCAACGATTTCATGGCGGAATGTTCGGGCGTGCAGCCTGGAGGGCAGGCCGCCCTCTCATGTCTGCAACAGCATAGTTCATCGCTTTCATCTGCCTGCAAGAGTGCGGTTGCGGCGATCGGCGGATCAAGTGCTCCCGCGGCAGGAGCGACGACACCCGCGCCCGCTGCGACCGCGCCTGCTGCGGCAGCGCCCGCTGCCAAGGCCTTTACGCCGCGCGAGGAAATGGCGATCGCCCGGCAGGAATGCGGACCCGACTTTCGTGCATTCTGTCGATCGGTGGCGCTCGGTGGTGGTCGGGGAATTGCCTGTCTGCGCGAGAACATGGCGCGGCTTTCGCCCGGATGCCAGAAGGTGCTGAGCGCCCGCTAACGGTCGGCCAGCGCAAGCTTCATCCCCAGCACGACGAATGCGCCGGCAAAACTCCGGCGCAGCCAGGTCAATATGCGTGGCCTGGCGATGACCTGATTGCGTACCGATGCCGCGAATAGTCCATAGAGCACGAAGACGACGAACGTCATCAGCATGAAAACGCTGCTCAGCCAAAGCATGCGCAGCAGCGGATGCGGCTCGTTCGCGCTGACGAATTGCGGGAGGAAGGCAAGGAAGAAGAACGACAGTTTCGGGTTGAGGATGTTGATCAGGATCGCCTTCAGCGTAATTCCCGCCATCGAACTCTGACCGCTATCGGCATCGATCTTGAGCGAGCCGTTCTCGCGCAGTGCGTTCCACGCCATATAGAGAAGATAGGCGACACCCAGATACTTGAACGTGTGAAACGCCAGAGCGCTGGTGTGCAGGATGGCCGCCAATCCGCCGATTGCGGCCGCCATATGCGGTACAATGCCGATCGTGCAGCCGAATGCCGCAGCGACACTCGCCCAGACGCCGCGGGAAAGGCCGGTTGCCAGCGTATAGACCACGCCCGTGCCCGGCGAAACGACGATGATGAATGATGTAATGAGGAATTCGAGACCCACTTGTGTGCTCCTTTTGTGTCTCGGCTGAAACTGGAGCAAGCCGAACGTGGCGTCTTGAACGAGATTGCAAGGTCAGGCGTAGGACGCCGCGTAGGCACCCGGAGAGACCCCGAATTTGCGAACAAAGAGGCGGGTCATGTGGCTCTGGTCAGCGAAGCCGCTGGCCGCTGCGGCGCCCGCAAGGCTGGTGCGCTGAGCAATAAGGTGCCGCGCGAGGTCGAGCCGGCGTTGCATCAAATAGGCGTGCGGGGAAAGACCCGTGGCCTTTACGAACCCGCGCAACACCTGAAAGCGGCTGATGCCACAGATGTCGGCGAGATCGGCAAGGCTGATATGTCCCGCAGGATCGTCATCGATCTTCGCCATGGCGCGCAGGACCGGGGCAGGGAAGCCGTCCCGGCCCCTTCTGCGCTCATGATTCATGCTCTCGAGAATGTGCAAGAGCAGTTCGTCGCATAGCAGCTTGCTGGTCCGGTCGCCGGTCGCAGTAAGGGCTTTGAACAGGCTGACGAACGGCACAGCAAATCGCGCATCATCGATCACCGGAAGCGTGAACTCAAAATCGCCATCCACACCCTCGTCGAGCCCGCTTGTGGCTTCGGCAATGACGGCCGGATCAAAATAGAGCATGCGCCAGCTGCGCCCGGCATCGCCGATCGGCATCCCGTCATGGATCTCACCAGGATTGACCGTGATCATGTTGCCGGCCCCAGCTTCCACCATGCCGCGGCCGCTCGCGGATTTCTGTGCGCCTTGCTCGATGAGACCAAAACCGTATTGCTCGTGAAAGTGACGCGGAAAGGCATGGGCCGTGGAAGCAGCTACAGCTTCAACCCCGGCAATATGACTGGGGTAGATATGGAACTCGCCCTTGGCCATGCTCGTCTCGCATTGAGCGCCGGTACCACGCCCGCATTTGTTCTACGCCAAATCGCCGATCTGCAGAAGCGGCAATTTGCGCGGGGCAAGCGCACGCTTGCGTCTCAAATTTGCTTTGTTTCTTCGCTGGTATTCGGCTCTAAAAGCGCCACATTGGTCGAGAGTTTGACTGATTCATCACTTCAGGAGATCGCCATGAGTTCCAAGGTTGCCGCCTCGGCGCGGACCCTCATTCTCTGCACAGCACTGCTTTCCGGCGCTGTAGCGCCCGTTTTCGCGCAGACGGCGGCAGACACGACCAGGCAGCTGCCAGCGACGCGAAGTGACATGCAGCTTTCCTTCGCGCCATTGGTCAAGCAGACGGCGGGCGCCGTGGTGAATGTTTATGCCGCCCACGCCGTTCAAAGCCGCTCGCCTTTCGCAGGCGATCCATTTTTCGAGCAGTTTTTCGGCGGTCAGTTCAACGGGCCCCCACGCGTCCAGTCCGCGCTGGGGTCTGGCGTCATTGCCGATGCTTCGGGCATCATCGTGACCAATAACCATGTGATCCGCGATGCGGATACAGTGAAGGTTGCGCTGTCGGACGGCCGCGAATTCGACTCCAAGGTGCTGCTGAAGGATGAATCGACGGATCTCGCGATCCTCAAGATTGAAGCGGGCGAAGCATTGCCATCGCTTCAACTGGCCGATTCCGACAAGGTGGAGGTTGGTGACCTCGTTCTTGCGATCGGCAATCCGTTCGGTGTCGGCCAGACGGTAACCAGCGGCATCGTCTCGGCGCAGGCTCGTACGCGCGTCGGCATTTCCGATTTCGACTTCTTTATCCAGACCGACGCCGCGATCAATCCCGGTAATTCCGGGGGTGCCCTCATCGACATGAGCGGCAAGCTTATCGGCATCAACACCGCGATCTTCTCACGCTCAGGTGGTTCGATCGGTATCGGATTTGCTATTCCTTCCAATATGGTACGTGCCGTTGTTGAGACTGCCAAGGGCGGGGCGGATACGTTCGAGCGGCCCTATATCGGCGCTGCCTTCCAGAACGTGACGCCGGATGTCGCCGAGAGCCTTGGCATGAAGCAGCCCTATGGCGCGCTTGTTACTGCGGTGACCAAGGATAGCCCGGCCGAAAAGGGCGGACTGCTGGTCGGTGATGTCGTGCTCTCCGTCGATGGCGTGCGCATCGAAAATCCGGACGGTCTCGGTTATCGCCTGACGACGGCGGGTATCGGCAAGAGTGTGAAGTTTGACGTGCTCAGCCGCGCCAAGGAAAAGACCGTCACCGTCGCGCTTGAAAAGCCGCGGCCGGATTCTGCCGACAACCAGATGCTTATCCAGGGGCGCAATCCCCTATCCGGCGCGCATGTGATCAAACTCTCGCCGAGCAGCGCGTCGCGCCTCGACCTTCCATCGGATACGGAGGGTGTAGCAATCGACAAGGTGTTTCCTAACACGCCGGCGGCGCGCATCGGCTTGCAACCCGGCGATATTGTTCGCGGCGTCAACGGCGCGGAGATTGCGAGTGTCTCGGACCTCAGCAAGGCGATGTCAGCGAAGCCGACGCTTTGGCGCTTCGATTTCGAGCGCGGCGGTGCCATAATCCGCCAGGTCATTCGCTGATACGGAAAAAGGAAACATGGCGGATCTCTTTTCAGTCGGCGAGGATCCGGCATTGGACAAAAGCCGGCCGCTTGCGGATCGCTTGCGGCCGAAAACATTGCAGGAAGTAACCGGTCAGGAACATCTTACCGGGCCGGAGGGCGCGTTGACGCGCATGATCGAATCCGGTTCGCTCGGCTCGATGATATTCTGGGGGCCACCGGGTACGGGCAAGACGACGGTGGCGCGGCTCCTCGCCAATGAAACCGATCTGGCGTTCGAGCAGATTTCGGCGATATTCTCGGGCGTCGCCGACCTGAAGAAAGTCTTCGACGCGGCACGTGCGCGTAAGATGTCGGGACGGCGCACGCTGCTCTTCGTCGACGAAATTCATCGTTTCAACCGCGCACAACAGGATTCCTTTCTGCCTGTCATGGAGGACGGGACAATCGTGCTGGTTGGCGCGACCACCGAGAATCCGTCGTTCGAGCTTAACGCCGCTCTCCTGTCGCGTGCCCGCGTACTGGTATTTCACCCGCATGATGAGGCAAGCCTTAGCGCCCTGATGCAGCGGGCGGAGATTCATGAGGGCCGCGAGCTTCCGCTGACCGAGGAAGCGCGCGCCAGCCTGGTGCGTATGGCCGATGGCGATGGCCGAGCAATTCTCACGCTTGCCGAGGAAGTGTGGCGGGCGGCGCGCGACGGCGAAACCTTTGATGCGGAACGGGTCCAGAAGATCGTGCAGCGTCGTGCGCCCGTCTATGACAAGGGGCAGGATGGCCACTATAATCTGATCTCCGCGCTGCACAAATCGGTGCGGGGCTCCGATCCGGATGCCGCGCTGTATTATCTTTGCCGTATGTTCGATGCAGGGGAAGATCCGCTCTATATCGGCCGCCGGCTGGTACGGATGGCGAGCGAGGATATCGGGCTTGCAGACCCGCAGGCTCTTGCGATCTGCAATGCAGCCAAGGACGCTTATGACTATCTCGGCTCACCCGAGGGCGAACTGGCACTGGCCGAGGCCTGTGTCTATCTGGCGACCGCGCCGAAATCCAACGCCGTCTACACCGCCTACAAGGCGGCGATGCAGGCGGCAAAGCAACATGGCTCCCTCGTGCCGCCCAAGCATATCCTCAACGCGCCGACGAAACTGATGGAGGGCGAGGGCTACGGCAAAGGCTATGCCTATGACCACGATCAGCCCGACGCCTTTTCAGGCCAGAACTATTTCCCCGAAGCCCTTGGCCGCCAGACCTTTTACGACCCGCCGGAGCGCGGGTTCGAACGGGAGTTGCGCAAGCGCATCGATTATTGGAACAAGCTGCGCAAGGAACGCGGCGAGGAGTGAATACAAAAAGGGCCGCTCTTCAGCGGCCCTTGATCATTTCATGTCAGTCTTTTCAAGCGGCTTCCGGCTTGCGCGGGAAGGGCGTGACATTTGCGGTATCGTCGTCGAGCTTCAGGCCACCGGCCTTGAGCAGCGAGGTAAAGCGGCCATTCTGGCGTGCAAGCTCGTCGAAGCTGCCCTTCTCGACGACTTCACCCTGATCCATGAAGAGCACCAAGTCGGCATCACGGACCGTCGAAAGACGGTGAGCGATGATGAAGGTGGTGCGGTTCTGGCAGAGCTTGTCGACTGCAACCTTGACGCGGGCCTCGGTCTCGACGTCGAGCGCACTTGTCGCCTCGTCAAGGACAAGTATCGGCGCATCCTTGAGGATGGCGCGGGCGATAGCGACACGCTGGCGCTCACCACCGGAAAGCTGTGAACCGCGTTCGCCGACGACGGTGCCGTAACCCGCCGACTTGGAGAGGATGAAATCGCTAGCATCGGCTGCTTCCGCTGCGGCCAGAACGTCTTCGTCGCTCGCCTTCGGCCGGCCGACGCGGATATTGTCCTCGATCGAGCGATTGAACATGCCGGCATCCTGGAACACCGTCGCGATGGCATTGCGCAGCGAGCGACGGCTGATCGTCCTCGTATCGATATTGTCGACAAGAATGCGGCCTTCCTTCGGATCGTAGACTCGCTGCAGGAGGTTGATCAGGGTCGTCTTGCCGGCACCGGTCGGGCCGACGATGGCAACTGTCTGGCCAGCCTTGGCCTTGAACGAGACGTGCTTCAGGCCCTGTGTCGAATTGGCGAAGGCGAAGGAAACGTCCTCGAACTCCACATCGCCCTTAACATTGTCGATGTCGTGCGCCGACTTGGACTCGACTTCATATGCTGCCGAAGCTTCCATCTCGAAGAAGTCTTCGAGCTTGGCGCGTGCCGCAAAGATCTGGTTGACGAAGGCGCTCAGCTGATCGAGGCGGCCGATGAGGAGGGCGGCGAAGCCGGTAAAGGCAACGACCTGGCCGACATTCATCTCGCTGTGGGCGACGAAGTAGGAGCCGAGAAACAAGACGACGATCATCGAAATGGTAGCGGCCATGCGGTTGATGCCGCTGGCAAGGGCCCACCAGTTGAGGACCGGATACTGCGAGTCGAGGAGTTGCTTCGCATAGGTCTGGAGCGCACGGGTCTCCTCGTCTATGCGGTTATAGCTCTGCAACACGGAAATATTGCCCATCGAGTCGGTCACGTGGCTGAACGCCTTGATATGATGACGCTCGACCTGCGCCTGACCATCCTTAGTCTTGGCGGTGACAACGCGGCTGACGATGACATAGACAACGCCGAGCACGGCGAGAACCGAAGCAAGACGCCAATCCTGGGCCAAAGCCAGAGGTATGAGGCCAACCAGGGCGACCATCGTAGCAAGGTGCGTGCGCATGAATTCGAGCCACAGACCAAACAGCGTCTCGATGGCGCGCAACAGCGTGTGCATGGAATTGGACGTGCCGCGCTGGTGATGCCAGGACAGCGGCATGCTGATGACGCGGTTATAGGATTCGGTCAGCACAGCAAGCTTGCGCCGATGCGCCAGGCGATCTGCCTCACGGGACACCAGTACGTTTGCGCCGATGTGGAACAGGCCGACGGCAGCAAGCTGCGTCAGCGGAAACAAAACGTCCGCTTTCATAGAGATTGCATAGATGACGCGGCCCACAAGAACAGGCTCGATCAGCATGGTTAAGGCCAAGGCGATGTTGACGACACAGATGAATACTGTCGCGCCTTTCTCTTCGCCAAGATATTGGAGCGATTTCCAATAGATACCTAACAATGACACTTTGCCACTCCGCTTGCTTGGGGACGCTACTCGCGCGCAGATTTGACTCTGCATCAGACTCTTGTGCACCGCAATATTCAACACTCGAAAGTCTTCGTAGTTTCAAGCTCCAGGCAGGAACAATTTTCTACGTCGCGTAACGTCCCGTGAAGATTCAACCATTTGAGTTTGCAAAATAAAGAAGTGCGCCTGAATGTAATATGAACGAAATTATACTTGTGGTTTAGGAAGCGTGTGGCCCGCTGTTCGGCGGGTAATCGCACGGGCCTAGCATTATGGCTCGCAAGAGTTGCCGCATAGTGTTATGCGCATGCCTGAAAGGTCAGGTTTATGGCAGTTGTAGAACAAAAAACAGTCGATACAGGTGAGGCGGAGATGCGCCTCGACCGATGGTTCAAGGTGCATTATCCGGGGCTCGGCTTCGGCCATTTGCAGAAATTGCTACGGTCGGGGCAGATCAGGGTCGACGGGTCGCGGGCAAAGTCGGACACCCGCCTGCAGGCGGGTCAGAGCGTGCGAATTCCGCCGCTGCCAGTCGATTCAAAGGCCGAGGGCAATCTCACCGGCAAGAGCATACGCGGCCGTGAGGATGGCGACGTCCTGTCGCAAATGTTGCTATACGAAGACCCCAAGGTATTCGTGTTCAACAAACCAGCCGGGCTCGCGGTACAGGGTGGCTCCGGCGTCAATCGCCATGTGGACGACATGCTCGAAGCCTGGCGCAACAAGAAGGGCGAAAAGCCGCGTCTCGTGCATCGCCTGGATCGGGATACCTCCGGTGTTCTCGTCGTTGCAAGGACCCGCGGCGCTGCGCAGGCACTCACCGCGGCGTTCCGCGAGCGCGACACCAAGAAGACCTATTGGGCATTGGTGAAGGGCGTGCCGCGCAAGCGCGAGGACAAGATCACCACCTGGCTGGTGAAGGAGGCGACAGCCGATGGCGACCGAATGCGTATCGCCAAGCATGGCGAGCCGGATTCCGACCATGCCGTTTCCTACTACCGCGTCATTGAATCGGCGGGACAGGTGCTGACCTGGCTCGAGATGGAGCCATATACGGGACGAACGCACCAGTTGCGCGTTCACGCCGCCCATATCGGCTGCCCTATCATCGGGGATCCGAAGTATTTCGAGGCGGATACGAACTGGTCGTTCCCGGGCGGGATTCAGAATCGCCTGCATCTTCATGCGAGGCGCATCCGTGTTCCCAATCCATCAGGCGGGACGATCGACGTCACAGCGCCCTTGCCGCCGCACATGGTGCAATCCTGGAACCTGCTCGGCTTTGACGAGGCTGATGCGGACGAAGAGATGTGAGTGGCTTGCCCGAGCATTCACTCGCGCCTATATCCGCGGCAACGAATTGAACATCAATAGGTAACGATATGCGCAACGACCTCTTCAACCTCGATGCGAGAGAGGGACTCTCCGACCCAGATCCGGTTCGGCGCGCCCAGATACAGTCGAAACTGCCGTTGCCGAAGCGGTTCTATAAGGAAGCGCAGGTCGCTGAACGCGACGGCAGGTTCGTCGTCGAACTCGACGGCCGCAGGGTCAAGACGCCGGCGCGCCAAGACCTGGCACTGCCGACGCAGGCCGCTGCGCAATTGGTAGCAGACGAGTTTGCGGCGCAGGAAAAGGAAATAGATCCAGCGCGGATGCCGGCAACGCGCATCGCCAACACGGCGATCGATGGTATCGTGCACGATCCGCAGGCGGTGCTGGAGGATGTGCTGCGCTTTGCTGCGTCGGATATGCTGTGCTATCGCGCCGGCTCGCCCGAGCGGCTGGTGGCGCGTCAGACCGAACTCTGGGATCCGCTGGTGGATTGGGCCGGGGCCAGCCTCGGCGCGCGCTTTATGCTCGCGGAAGGTGTCATGCATATCGAACAGCCGCGCGAGGCTCTGGCCGCGTTCAGCGTACATCTCGGGCAGTTCAGCGATCCCTTCGCTATCGCCGCCCTCCACACGATCACGACGCTGACTGGCTCTGCCATTCTCGCGCTCGCCGTCGCCAAGGGCGAAATCTCAGGTGCCGAAGCCTGGAAACTTGCCCATGTTGACGAGGACTGGACGATCCAGCATTGGGGCGAGGACGCGGAAGCGAGCGAGCGCCGGGCGATCCGCGAGCGGGAAATGATGGCGGCCGTCCAAATGCTGGAAGCTGTCGGAAGCTGATTGGTCCAAGACAGGGCAATAAAAAACCCCGGCGAAAGCCGGGGTTTTTCATTGTCATATGAGGTGCTTACACCGAGTAGTACATGTCGTACTCGACCGGATGCGGGGTCATTTCAAAGCGCATGACCTCGGCCATCTTCAGTTCGATGAAAGAATCGATCTGATCGTCGTCGAAGACGCCGCCGGCCTTGAGGAAGCCGCGATCCTTGTCGAGGCTCTGCAGGGCCTCGCGCAGGCTGCCGCAAACAGTCGGGATCTTCTTCAGTTCCTTGGCCGGCAAGTCATAGAGATCCTTGTCCATCGGCTGGCCGGGATGGATCTTGTTCTTGATGCCGTCGAGACCAGCCATCAGCATCGCGCTGAAAGCGAGGTAAGGATTGGCCGAAGGATCGGGGAAACGGATTTCCACGCGCTTCGACTTCGGCGATGAGCCGAAGGGGATGCGGCAGGAAGCCGAACGGTTGCGGGCGGAGTAGGCCAGCAGAACCGGCGCTTCGTAGCCCGGTACCAGGCGCTTGTACGAGTTGGTCGACGGGTTGGTGAAAGCGTTGATTGCCTTGGCATGCTTGATGATGCCGCCGATGAAGAACAGGCAGTTCTCGGAAAGACCGGCATATTCATTGCCGGCGAATGTCGGCTTGCCGTCCCTCCAGATCGACATGTGGACGTGCATGCCCGAGCCGTTGTCGCCGAAAACCGGCTTCGGCATGAAGGTCGCGGTCTTGCCGTAGGCATTGGCAACCTGATGCACGACATACTTATAGATCAGCATCTTGTCGGCGTTACGGGTCAGCGCATCGAACTTGACGCCGAGCTCGTGCTGGGCAGCCGCCACTTCGTGGTGGTGCTTTTCAACGCGCACGCCCATTTCGGTGAGGACAGTCAGCATTTCCGAGCGCATGTCCTGACAGGAATCGATCGGCGGGACCGGGAAATAGCCGCCCTTGATGCGCGGGCGGTGGCCGAGATTGCCGGTCTCGTAGTCGGTGTCGTCGTTGGACGGCAGTTCGGTCGAGTCGAGCTTGAACCCTGTGTTGTAGGGATCGGCCTTGTACTTGACGTCGTCAAAGACGAAGAATTCGGCTTCCGGGCCGACGAAAATCGTATCGCCGACGCCCTGTGCCTTCATGTAGGCTTCGGCCTTCTTGGCGGTGCCGCGCGGGTCGCGATTATAGGCTTCGCCGGAAATCGGGTCGAGGATGTCGCACAGGATGACCATTGTCGACTGGGCGAAGAACGGGTCCATGTGAACCGTGTCAGTGTCGGGCATCAGTACCATGTCGGACTCATTGATGGCCTTCCAGCCGGCAATCGAGGAACCGTCGAACATGACGCCATCGGCGAACATGTCTTCATCGACTTCTGCAATATCCATCGTCACGTGCTGCAGCTTGCCCTTGGGGTCGGTGAAACGAAGGTCAAGGAACTTCACATCGTTGTCCTTGATCTGTTTCAGGATGTCTTTGGCGGTGGTCATGTTTTTTCCTCACTCGGTGACGATGATTGGGTTTGCCGGCCCGAACGTGCCAGCAGATGGGAGAGTTAGCTTTAGATTGCGTCGATGCCGGACTCGCCTGTCCGGATACGCACGACTTCCTCGATGTTGGAGACGAATATCTTGCCATCGCCGATGCGGCCGGTTTGCGCGGCCTTGCGGATCGCCTCGATGGCGGCCTCGACGGAATCGTCGCCAAGTACGATCTCGACCTTCACTTTCGGCAGGAAATCGACGACGTACTCGGCGCCGCGATAGAGTTCCGTATGGCCCTTCTGGCGGCCGAAGCCCTTTGCTTCGGTAACGGTAATGCCTTGAAGCCCCACTTCCTGCAGTGCCTCTTTCACCTCATCCAGCTTGAATGGTTTGATGATGGCTTCGATTTTTTTCATCAGAGAATAATCTCCCTATGTACACAAAACGAGCCTCTTGCCCGCTTGCCTCAACAAAAGCAGGAACTATGCCAATTCGGCGGCGTAGTCACAAATATCGACGTTACCGCGTAGCGGGCGGCGCATTTGTCCCCGCCGCCTTGTTCCAAGGTATGACTGCCTCGAAAACCGGCTGAGGAGGCAGATTAAAAAATAAGCATACTGCATAAAAATTATGCGGTGATCCGAGGTGCAAGTGCCAGCTTACTACTTGATTCGCTGTGCGAGTGCCTGGGCTGCCTGCGGAGCGCGCACTTTGCCTTCATGGATGAAATAAACAAACACGTCGCGTTGGCGCTTCTGCGCCTTTTCGTCGGGAGCGGCAAGCGGCAGATCCTCGGGTGCATTGCCCTTTGCCCACTCCTTGGCGCGGTCGGCCCATTTGTCGAGCGCTTCCGTTGGATAGGCGGTCTCCACCGCATCGTCACCTTTCTGCAAACGCGCATAGACGAAATCCGCGGTCACATCGGCGATTTCGGGATATTCGAAGTGCTCGGCGTAAACCACGGCAACGTTCTTCTTGCGGGCAAGTGCAATGAATTCCGGATCGACGAAGGAGGGGTTGCGGACTTCCACGGCATGGCGCAGCGCGTGGCCCGCTTCCTTTTCCGGCAGAAGATCGAGGAACGCGCCGAAATCCTCGGCGTTGAATTTTTTCGTCGGCGCGAATTGCCAGACGAGAGGGCCGAGCCTGTCCCCAAGTTCGACCACTCCGGACCTACAGAAAAATTCGATGGATTCACCGGCTTCCGCCAGCACCCGCCGATTGGTGACGAAGCGATGGCCCTTGACCGAGAAGATAAAACCATCCGGCACCTGCGAGGCCCATTTGGCGAAAGTCGCCGGCTTTTGCGTGCTGTAGTAGGTGCTGTTGATCTCGATGGTCTGGAGGTGCTGGCCGGCATACTCCAGTTCCTTGGTCTTCGACAGGCCCTTCGGATAGAAGGTGCCGCGCCAGGGTTCGAAGATCCATCCGCCGATGCCGGTGCGCACGGTGCCGCTGTCGGTCATTTATTCTCCTCCCGCTATGCCAATACGAAAAACCCGCCACGGCCGTGGCGGGTCTTGATCACTCGGCGGCGGCCTGCGCTTTGTGGCCGGGACGCCGGTTCAGAAGTTCCTTAAGGAAATGACCGGTATAGGAGCGGTCGACCTCGATAATGTCCTCGGGACGTCCGACCGCAACGATCTCGCCGCCGCCGTCGCCGCCATGCGGCCCGAGATCGATCACCCAGTCCGCAGTCTTGATCACTTCGAGGTTGTGCTCGATGACCACCACCGTGTTGCCCTGGTCGACCAGTTCGTGCAGCACTTCGAGGAGCTTCGCCACGTCGTGGAAGTGCAGGCCGGTCGTCGGCTCATCAAGGATGTAGAGCGTGCGGCCGGTAGCCTTGCGCGACAGTTCCTTGGCGAGCTTGATGCGTTGCGCCTCGCCGCCGGAAAGCGTGTTGGCTTGCTGTCCGACGTGAATATAGCCGAGGCCGACCTTGGCCAGGGTTTGCAACTTGTCGCGAACGGCCGGAACGGCGGCGAAGAACTCCGCGCCTTCCTCGACCGTCATATCGAGCACGTCGGCAATCGACTTGCCCTTGAACAATACTTCAAGCGTTTCGCGATTGTAGCGCTTGCCGTGACAGACGTCGCAGGTGACATAGACGTCGGGCAGGAAGTGCATTTCGATCTTGATGACGCCATCGCCCTGGCAGGCTTCGCAGCGTCCGCCCTTGACGTTAAAGGAAAAGCGGCCGGGCTGGTAGCCGCGGGCTTTCGCCTCGGGAAGCCCGGCAAACCAGTCGCGTATCGGCGTGAACGCACCGGTATAGGTCGCCGGATTTGAGCGCGGCGTGCGACCGATGGGAGACTGGTCGATATCGATCACCTTGTCGAGATATTCGAGCCCATCGATGCGATCGTGCTCCGCCGGATGCTCCCGCGAACCCATGATGCGCCGCGACGCAGCCTTGAAAAGTGTTTCGATGAGGAAGGTCGACTTGCCGCCGCCCGACACGCCCGTCACCGCTGTAAAGGTGCCGAGCGGGATTTCCGCCGAAACATTCTTGAGATTGTTGCCGCGTGCGCCGACGACCTTGATGCGCTTCTTGTTCAGCTTGCGCCGCTCTGATGGCACGGCCACTTCGATCGCGCCGGAAAGGTATTTGCCGGTCAGCGATTTTGGGCTCGCCATGATGTCGGCGGGCGTTCCCTGGGCGATGATTTCGCCGCCATGGATACCAGCCGCCGGTCCAATGTCGACGACATAATCAGCCGTCAGGATCGCGTCTTCATCATGTTCTACGACGATTACCGTGTTGCCGAGATCCCGCAGGTGACGCAGCGTCTTCAATAGTTGCTCGTTGTCGCGCTGGTGCAGGCCAATTGACGGTTCATCAAGGACATAAAGCACGCCCGTCAGGCCGGAGCCGATTTGCGAGGCGAGCCGGATACGCTGGCTCTCGCCGCCCGACAAGGTGCCGGAATTGCGTGACAGCGCGAGATAATCGAGGCCGACATCGTTCAGAAAGCGTAGGCGCTCGCGGATCTCCTTGAGAATGCGCGCGGCAATCTCCGTCTGCTTGTCATTGAACGTCTTGTCGATGTCACGGAACCAGGCGTCGGCATGGCGGATGGACTTCTCGGTGACCTCGCCGATGTGCAATCCGCCGATCTTGACGGCCAGTGCCTCCGGCTTCAACCGGTAGCCATTGCAGGCCGGGCAGGGGGTGCCGGACATGAAGCGTTCGATTTCCTCACGCGACCAGGCGGAATCCGTTTCCTTCCAGCGACGCTCGAGGTTTGGAATGACGCCCTCGAAAGGCTTGGTGGTGCGGTATGACCGCAGACCGTCATCATAGGCGAACTGGACTTCGCGGTTGCCGGTGCCATAGAGGATGGCTTTTTGAGCCTCTTCGCTCAAATCGCTCCAACGGTCACCAAGCTTGAAGCCATAGGCTGCGCCGAGCGCGTCCAGCGTCTGGTTGTAGTAGGGCGAGCTCGACTTCGACCACGGGGCGATGGCTCCGTTCTTGAGGGTCACATTCTCATCAGGCACGATCATAGTCGGATCGATGGCCTTTTGCGTGCCAAGTCCATCGCAGGTCGGGCAGGCGCCGAATGGATTGTTGAACGAGAACAGCCGTGGCTCGATCTCGGGAATGGTAAATCCCGAAACCGGGCAGGCAAATTTTTCCGAGAACATGAGCCGTTCATGGGTCTCGTTCTTGGACTTGTTGGCGGATTCACTCGCCGTCTCGTCAGCCGGCAACGGCTTGTCGGCAAATTCCGCAATCGCGATGCCGTCGGCGAGTTTCAGGCAGGTCTCGAGACTGTCGGCAAGACGCGCCGACATGTCCGGGCGCACGACGATACGATCGACCACAACGTCGATATCGTGCTTGTACTTCTTGTCGAGGGCAGGGACATCGGCGATTTCGTAGAAGATGCCGTCCACCTTGACGCGCTGGAAGCCGCGTTTCTGCAGGTCCGCCAGCTCCTTGCGGTACTCACCCTTACGGCCGCGGACGATCGGCGCGAGAATGAAAAGGCGCGTGCCTTCCTCGAGCGCCAGGACGCGATCGACCATCTGGCTGACCGTCTGGCTTTCAATCGGAAGCCCCGTTGCCGGCGAATACGGAATACCGACACGCGCAAACAGCAGGCGCAGATAATCATAGATTTCCGTAACCGTGCCGACCGTGGAACGCGGATTGCGGCTGGTGGTCTTCTGCTCGATCGAGATTGCCGGCGACAGGCCATCGATCTGGTCGACGTCCGGCTTCTGCATCATTTCGAGGAATTGGCGCGCATAGGCCGACAGGCTCTCGACATAGCGACGCTGTCCCTCAGCATAGATCGTGTCGAAGGCGAGCGACGACTTCCCCGATCCGGACAGCCCCGTCATGACAATCAGCTTGTCGCGCGGCAGATCGAGGTCAATATTCTTCAAGTTGTGTTCGCGAGCACCGCGAATGGAAATATACTTCTGATCGCTCATGAGTCTTGCCTTTGAGGCACGCCGTTTGGAAGGAGGGATTGCTCTCAGGCGAGAGACTTTCCCTTATTTAGAAAGTCTTTGGCGATTTACGAGATCAAACCCGGTCGGAATCACCATAGCCATGTTGACATTGCTTGGGCAAGTGATAGAACAAAAATAGAACAAAGGGCAAGGGACTTGCCGATCGGCGCAAAGCGCTTCGCGATGAAAGTGCATTGTGCGGCATCCTGGCGACAGGTTGCACAACAATCATATGCCAAACCTCCTGACAGATTTGGCAGGAGCCTGTCAGCTGGACGGCGAAGCGGGAAATGCGCGGGCTGTATATTGTGGATAGCGGTAATGAATTGCCCGCCGTCCATGCGCGTTCTGTATGATGGCCGAAATTTTTAGAACAGGGTTGATGGAGTTCATATCATGGCAGGCAGTGTCAACAAGGTCATTCTGGTAGGCAATCTTGGCGCTGACCCGGAAGTGCGGCGGCTCGGTTCTGGCGATCCTGTCGTCAATCTGCGCATCGCCACCTCGGAAAGCTGGCGCGACAAGAACAGCGGCGAGCGCAAGGAGAAGACCGAATGGCACAGCGTCGTCATCTTCAACGACAATCTCGCCAAGGTCGCCGAGCAATATTTGAAGAAGGGCATGAAGGTCTATCTCGAAGGCGCCCTGCAGACACGCAAATGGCAGGACCAGACCGGTAATGACCGCTACTCGACCGAGGTCGTGCTACAGAAGTTCCGCGGCGAACTCCAGATGCTGGATTCGCGCGGCGAGGGCGGTGGCCGGTCCTTCGACAACAATTCGGCGCGCGGGCAGGTTTCCGACAATGATTATGGCTCCGACTTCGGGCGTTCCAACGCCTCGTCGTCGAGCAGTTCCTCCAGTTCCGGCGGGAATTTTTCGCGCGATCTCGACGACGAAATCCCGTTCTAGGCCGGAACAGTCGAGTATTCGTAAAGCAATCGCACCTATCGAGCGGAAGGTACTCCTAATGCCGACGGCTATCGGCTGCGTAGCAGTTTCGGTTGCCAGATGCTCAGCGACCAGCAATCTTCGAACGCAGAGGGGTCAGATTGCCGACTCGCCTTGGCGAATTCTGAGTGCGGCCGCCCGCCGATGGCCCTCCATGCCCTCCGTCCGGCTTTGCCGTACTGCAGGCGGGGCCACCGCAGCGACACCCCGCTTGTCGAGCCACTGGTGCGTGCAAACTTTGACATAGGATCCCACCCAAAGGCCGCCAGTGTAGCGTCCTGCGGCCATTGTTGGGAGGGTATGGTTTGTACCGCAGCACTTGTCGGAATACACAACACTTGCGAGCTTCCCGATGAAGAGAGAGCCGTAATTTCGTAGCTTTGCCGCAGTCGAATGGGGATCGCGGGTGTGAACCTCGAGATGTTCAGCCGCGATATGGTCGGAGTATGCGACCATCGTGTTTTCATCGGCACAGACCGCGATCTGGCCGTAATCGCGCCAGGCGACGCCCGCAACGTCGGCCGTGGGCAGCGTTTCAAGCTGACGCTCGACCTCCTTCAAAGTTGCCTCGGCCAGCCTTCGATCAGTCGTGATCAGTCCCACACGGGTCCTGACATCATGTTCCGCCTGCGCCAGAAGATCGGTGGCTATCATCTCAGCGTCCCCGGTTTCGTCAGCAACCACGAATATTTCGCTCGGTCCGGCCAATTGATCGATTCCCACTTGCCCGAACACCTGCCGCTTGGCCTCATTGACATAGGCGTTGCCTGGTCCGACGATCTTGTCCACCGCGGGGATGGTTTCGGTGCCGAACGCCATGGCAGCAACGGCTTGCGCGCCACCCACCTTGAAAATCCTGTCGACACCTGACAGGTGGCAGCCGGCAATCATGGCCGGATGGGCATTGGGCGGTAGGCAAGCGATGATTTGGTCGCAGCCCGCGACCTTTGCTGGGACGATTGTCATGACTGGCGCAGACAGGATCGGATACCGTCCGCCAGGCACATAGGCGCCCACAACCTGCACCGGAATGATCCGATGTCCGAGATGCAGTCCCGGAAGCGCATCGAATTCCAGGGGGAGGATGGTGCGCAATTGCGCCTCGGCAAACGCCTTCACCCGTTCGATGGCAAAGTCTGTGTCTTTTCTGGTCTGAGGGTCGAGATTGGCAATGGCTTCCAGCCGCTCCTCCCTGCTCACTTCGAACGTGGCAAGATCTGACCCGTCAAATGTCCGTGCATACTGTCTTACGGCCTCATCTCCCCGCGCCCTCACGTTCGAAATGATATCCTTCACCGTCGTCTCGATTAGGTCGGTGTCCGATGCCAAGGGCGGCTTGGGTGACTTGAGATGTATGATATTTTCGTCCATTTTTAATCTCTTGTTGGTTTGCGCCGTAGGATATCGTCACAATCCTGCACCCGCCGGTCGACTGCAATTGCCCCCAGAGTATTGTTCAGTATACTCACCAGAAGATGGAGGCGTCAGGTAGTCCCCGAGAGTCCCTAGGCCTTTGCGTAAGGAGGATGTCATGCCAAAGATTGGCATTAAGCTGAGGGAAATGCGGCGCAGGCGCGATTTGGGCGTGCGTGAACTCGCCGCAAGATCCGGCATATCACACTCCACTATTTCCTTGATCGAAAGGGACAAGATGAGCCCGTCGGTCGACACCCTGAGTGCCGTCCTGGACGCGCTTGGAACAACTTTGCCCGGGTTTTTCAGCGATCTCCAATCGAGCCTTCCCTATACCTCCTATTATAGAGCCGAGGAATTGGTGGAGATAGGCAAAATCGAGACAATTTCGTACCGGGTCATCGGCCTCAATCATCCCAACAGGCAACTCTTGATGCTGCATGAGACCTACGCGATAGGAGCTGATACCGGGGAGGCTTTTGCGCATGCTGCGCAGGAGTCAGGTATGGTGATCAGCGGATCGGTCGAAGTGACTGTCGGCAGCCAGAAAAAGGTTCTGAATAAGGGTGACGGCTACTATTTCGATAGCCGACTTTTGCATCGGTTCCGCAATGTCAGTGAGGAGAAAAGCGAGATCTTGAGCGCAATAACGCCGCCGACATATTGATGGCATGACAGCTCAATTCGGTGAATTTAATCACCAACAAATTTAATCGGGCTTTCAATCAAATCAAACTGTGATTTGTTAGCTTGTCATACAAAAACAAGGGGAATGACAATGAAAATCCTGAACGCAGCATTGATTGCATGCGCGCTGACTTCAGTTGGAATTGCAGCAGCGGAAGCGCGTGACCTGACGGTCGTGTCCTGGGGCGGCAACTATCAGGACGCTCAGCGCAAGATCTACTTCGAACCCTTCGCGAAGCAGTTAGGCAAGCCGGTGCTGGATGAAAGTTGGGACGGTGGATACGGCGTGCTCCAGGCCAAGGTGAAAGCGGGTGTTCCGAACTGGGATGCGGTACAGGTAGAGGCTGAGGAATTGGCGCTCGGCTGCGCGGATGGCATTTACGAAAAGATCGATTGGGAAAAGCTCGGCGGCAAATCCAAGTTTTTGCCCGCTGCTGTCAGCGACTGCGGAGTTGGTGCGATCGTTTGGTCTACGGGTATCTCCTATGATGGTGACAAGCTGAAAGAGGCTCCCACTTCATGGGCAGATTTCTGGGATACAAAGAAAATTCCGGGTAAACGTGGCCTGCGCAAGGGCGCCAAATATGCGCTCGAATTCGCCTTGATGGCGGATGGGGTCGCTGCCGATCAAGTCTACACCGTTCTCGCTACCCCGGAAGGTGTTGACAGGGCTTTCAAGAAACTCGATGAACTCAAGCCGAATATCGTCTGGTGGGAAGCCGGAGCACAGCCGCTTCAACTCCTTTCTTCCGGCGAGGTGGTAATGACAAGCGCCTATAACGGGCGCATAACTGGACTGAATAGGACCGAGGGCAAGCATTTCGGTTTCGTGTTTCCCGGCAGCATATATGCAATCGATAGTTGGGTGGTCCTGAAGGATAGTCCCAACAAGGACGCGGCTTTGGACTTCATAGCTTATGCAAGCAAGCCGGATAACCAATCCCAGTTGCCCCAGTATATTGCCTATGGACTGCCTAACATCGAGGCCGGCAAGCTCGTGCCGGAAAAATATCAAGCTGAGCTTCCTACTTCGCCGGATAATCTGAAAGGCGCGATTACGCTGGATGTCGACTTCTGGACAGACAATTCCGAAGCCCTGACGCAACGTTTCAATGCCTGGCTAGCGCAGTAATGTGGACTACAAAGGCGCTGGTTCGTCAGCGCTTTTGTATTCACCGTCGTGACGGACAGGTGGGTCGTTTAATGCGCCGTACCCGTCGCGCACTGTTTCGCGAGAGCCGAGGTGACCGACGATGAGCAATCCTTTCATCCGGTTGGAGGAAGTCAGCAAATCCTTCGGCGCTTTGACCGTTGTCGAGGGCCTGAATCTGGAGATCGGCAAGGGGGAATTCATCAGCCTGCTTGGACCGTCCGGTTCTGGAAAAACGACCATACTCATGATGCTCGCGGGTTTCGAGAATCCCTCACACGGTACGATCTGGGCTGGCGGTCGGCGGATCGATTGCTTGCCACCACACAAGCGGAACATGGGCGTCGTCTTTCAGAATTATGCGCTTTTTCCGCATATGTCCGTCTCTGAGAATGTGGCTTTTCCGCTAAAAATGCGCGGCTTCTCCCGCACAGAAATGAATGGGCGCGTCGGAAAAGCGCTTGATATGGTGCAATTGGGCGCGCTCGCAGACCGGCGTCCCTCCCAGCTCTCCGGCGGCCAGCAGCAGCGTGTCGCCTTGGCGCGGGCCCTCATCTTCGAGCCAGAGGTGGTTCTGATGGATGAGCCCCTTGGCGCATTGGACAAGCAATTGCGAGAGCAAATGCAACTGGACATTCGGGAACTGCACAGGCGACTCGAACTGACGATCGTGTTTGTCACCCATGATCAGTCCGAGGCACTGACGATGTCGGACCGAATAGCAATCTTCAATGGTGGGAAGATCGAACAAATTGGCACTCCTACGAACATCTACGACCATCCGAGTACGCAATTCGTAGCCGAGTTCATCGGCGAGACGAATCTCGTCCGCGGGTCAGTTCAAGGCACCGAGGGTCTCACCACCCGCGTCCAATTGCAAAGCGGCCAGGAGGTTCTCGTGGAGCTTGGTTCGAACCGTCTTCCGAAGGGCAACGTGTGCCTATCAATAAGGCCGGAACGGATAAAGGTGGGACGGGGGAAGATTTCCGGGAACATCATCACCGCGGTAATCTCGGATGTGGTCTATCACGGGGACCACCTACGGTTAATTGCGAAAACCGACGGTCAGTCGATTGTCGTCAAGACGGATCGCAGCCAGCCGGCACTCTCGATTGGCGAAGAAGTGCAACTCTTCTTTCTGCCTACCGATTGCTGGGTGGTCGGGCCATGAATCGATCAGAGCTTAACAAGCGACTTGTTTCCCTAATGCTCGTCGGGCCCCTCTTCCTCTTTCTTGTTTTGTTCTTCGCGGTTCCGCTCGTCTCGATGATGAAATCTGCGGTGTCGGACCCCGTGGCGGCGGAGGTGCTGCCCGCCACCGCCCGTGCGGTTTCGGGCTGGGACCGCTCAAGTCCTCCATCTGATGAAATGAAGGCTGCTTTGGTTGCAGACCTACGCCAGATCGGGGAGGACCAGTTGTTCGGAGATCTCGTCCGACGTCTCAACAGCGCGAAATCCGGGTTCAGAACCCTGATGCCAAAGACACGCGCTGCGGCTTTGGAAGCGGGCGGCAATATCGACCTCGTCGCTTTGGACAGGCGATGGGCCGATCCTTCCTACTGGCAAGCCGTCACGGTAGCCACATCATCAACGATTACAGACCGCAATCTTTTGGCGGCAGTTGATCTGCAACGGGATGCATCCAACACAATCGTAGCGCTGCCACCCGATGCGTCTGCGAACAAGGCTATTATGATCAGGACGTTCGTGATGTCACTGACGGTGACGTTGGCTTGCGTTTTGATCGGACTGCCGTTCGCGATGATCACCGCGTCCGTCGACGGCTGGAAGCGACAATTGTTGCTGGGTGCAGTCCTGTTGCCGCTTTGGACGTCCCTCCTGGTGCGAACGGCCGCTTGGTTCATCCTGTTGCAGGACAGAGGCCCGATCAATTCCATGTTGACGTATCTTGGGATAATTTCCGCCCCGCTGCCGCTGATTTTCAACCGTACCGGCGTCATCATCGCCATGACCCATGTTCTACTACCCTTTATGGTGCTTCCCATCTTCAGCGTGCTTATCGGTATTCCCAAGAATCTTATGCCCGCCGCCGCGTCATTGGGCGCTCATCCCGTCAGGGCATTCTTGAGTGTCTTGTTGCCGCTCTCATTGCGCGGCGTTGTTTCCGGTGCATTGCTGGTGTTCATGAGTGCGCTCGGCTACTACATCACCCCCGCACTGATCGGCGGAGCCAAGGATCAGATGATCAGTTCGGTCATCGCATACTACGCTACGGGCGCGGCAAATTGGGGAATGGCAGGGGCGCTCGGACTGGTGCTGCTGGCCGCGACGATGATCCTCTATGCGATATACCTCAGACTCTCGTCAGACCGGGAGGCGCGTCCATGAACGTGTTGCGTGTTGCTAAGATCGTTTTCGGAGGCGCAACGATCTTCTTTCTGGTCGCACCGCTGATCGCCATCCTTCCGCTTGCCTTCACCGACAGCGTCTTCCTCAACTATCCGATTCCTAGATACTCGACACGATGGTTTGTGGAGTTGTTCACCGCTGGTGTCTGGCAACGTTCGATCGTGAACAGCCTGGTCATTGGGAGTGGCACAACGGTGCTGGCGACCGTTCTTGGCACCGTCGGTGCGCTTGGACTGCGCGACCGGCAGCTTTCGCCCGTCCTTGCGATCATCAAGACGATCTTTCTCTTGCCGATGGTGGTGCCCGCGGTAGTGCTGGGTGTCGGCATGCAATTGATGTTTGCCCGGTATGGCCTGACGAATACCTACCTCGGAGTGATTATCGCTCACACCGTAGTGGCAGTGCCTTTTGTCGTCGTCAACGTCCTTGCGGTTATCCAAGGAATAGACCGACGATTGGAGCAGGCTGCGGCCAGTCTCGGCGCGGCACCCATTACCGTGCTGAGACAAGTCACCCTGCCGCTGGCACTCCCGGGGATCATATCTGGCGCCGTTTTCGCCTTCGCAACGTCGCTGGATGAAGTCGTATTGACTTTGTTTGTGGCGGGTCCCAACCAGCGGACGCTCGCACGGCAGATGTTTTCAACGATCCGGGAAAACATCAGTCCCGCGATCGCCGCCGCCGCCTTCGTTTTTATTGTGGGCACGATTCTGATAGCGATAGTTCTAAATCTTTCTCGAAGAACCAAGGCCACTGCGGTATAAGCTCGGCTCGCCTCTGCGCACAGCCTATTTCTGACCACCAACTCAAATGCCGGGTCCGTTCAATTTGCCGCGAAGCAGTAGAACAGGTCGTCGCCCCCAGTGCATTTGAAAGCCTCCACCGTCCAGCGGCACGCGGGTCGGGTGTGAGGAATTCCAGGATTTCGCCTCGGGCGGCCCTCGATGCTT
This sequence comes from Phyllobacterium pellucidum, assembly GCF_013327855.1. Taxonomy (GTDB): domain Bacteria; phylum Pseudomonadota; class Alphaproteobacteria; order Rhizobiales; family Rhizobiaceae; genus Phyllobacterium; species Phyllobacterium pellucidum. The sequence goes on from NZ_JABUMX010000008.1 coordinate 37,972, forward strand.
TCGATCCACCTGTTCCAGTTCCGCGGCTACGACGCTTGCCTAGCATTCGCATCGCCTGCGGCTATAGATTGTTGACTTTTTTGCCTGTAGCCAAGGTCTGAGTCGTTCAGTTTGGTATCAAGGGCTGTGGAATTTTGATCGCCACATGAAAGTTGGAACGGAACGAATGTCGGAGCCAACCGCATAGGTCGAGCGAGTCCGTTCCAACTTCCCTGCGACGATACTGAAAGACTTTATTGAGACGTGGCAACATGACGTCTGAAAACCCAATATTCTTAATTTGTAAAGAATGGGCGCAATCCATCCCGAAATCGTCGATATTTTTTACAAATTTGGGGGGTAAAGCACAAAATTCGATACAAACATCATGTTTAGCAGTGTTTGGAGCGTGTCTTTACATTTAGCGTTCCACACAACCGTTCTGAGGAACACATCGGTCCGCAGCGGGGGAACACAGTTCAGAATGAAGTCTTAGGTCCTAAACGACAGTGCAGACTGCAATCGACTGAGCTTTTTCACTATCTTTGGCCGCTTTGGCTTGTTCCCTTTGGCCCCGAAAGTGACATTCGCTCCTTCGTAGCCTGTTGCGCATAAAAAAAGAGGCTCGGTATTGATCCGAGCCTCGTGCCATTACGGGGAAATGTGCACGGGCAAATTCTGCAATGATTTCCGAAAGATAGAAATAGATCGAGCGCTCGGTAAATCGAACTACGACCAAGGGCCCGGGAGTGACCGACCTTAGTCCCAACCGATGCCGCCGGCCGTCGGCCCGTCGTATCCTGACAAGTTGCAATGCCTAGGTTGCCTGGAGCCTCCTGGAAAGCCCTGAGGTGTGGCGGCATGGCGACAGTATTGGCTTTCCATGCGTGGTATAGATTGTTCGATGTAGTTGGGATTAGCGCAACATTCGGGGGCGTCGCAGTTTTCCCGATTTTCGTTTGAATGTTGCCGGTACACCCTGGGGGACCTCATGGCTGTTCGAACGCTTCTTTTCTCTTCAGTCGCAGCGATTATAACGACATCGGCGGCATATGCAGCCGATGCGGTGGTCGTCGCTGAGCCTGAACCCGTCGAATATGTCCGCGTTTGCGATGCCTACGGCAAGGGTTTCTTCTATCTTCCAGGCACGGAGACCTGCCTGAAGGTGAACGGCTATCTGCGCGTTGATGTCGCCGGCGGCGATGATCCCTATACCGGCGGCCACATCGGGGGCGACGACGACACCTGGTATGCGCGCACGCGCGCCGAAATTCGCTTCGACGCCCGTTCCGAAACCGAGCTTGGCACCCTGCGTTCCTTTGCCGATACCCGCTTCCAATTTACCAACGGCAGTGACGGCGGCGCCTCGCTGCACCAGGGCTATATCGAGCTGGGCGGCTTCCAGATCGGCGTGAATGACGTCCTTTTCGGCTCCTGGCTGGGCTATGCGGGCGAGGCGATCATTCAGGATGACGTGATCCAATATGGCTCCGATAGCCTTTCCAGCAATCAGGTCAGCTATACGTTCAAGGGAGGCAATGGTTTCTCCGCGATTGTCGCCGCCGAGCAGGGCGAGGAGTTCAACGGCTACGATTACGTTATCGACGATTACATGCCGCATGTGCTCGCCGGCGTGAAGCTCCAGCAGGGCTGGGGACAGATCGGGGCCGTGGTCGGCTATGATTCCGTGCAGGACGATGTCGGCGTAAAGGCTCGCCTCGACGTCAGTCTTACCGACTCCATATCGGCGTGGATTATGGCGGGATATCAATCCGACTACGATTCGGATTCCTTCAACACGAACCAGAACCGCAATTGGTACGGTCTGTGGGAGGGTAATTGGGCCGGGTGGGGCGGGTTCGCTGTAAAAGTTACCGAGAAGGCGACCATCAACGGCCAGGCGGCCTATGAAGAGCAGGGCACCTGGGCTCTTGCCCTCAACGTCAACTACGAACTTGTGCCCGGCTTTATCATCAGGCCTGAGATCGACTACACCAAGTTTGGCGGGGCCCGCAAGGAACAGGCGGAGAGCGAGTTCGGCGACGATGACGCGATCGGCGGTATTGTCCGCTTCCAGCGTAACTTCTAGATCCGCCTACGGAAAGTTACCGTAACGTACTTTTTTTAGCCGATCCAACGTGTAGGTTGTAGCTTGCGTGCGTGTGCTTGCACGCTTGGGGCCCGAACTTTCTGCATGTGGGAGGAGGCCGTTATGGCCGAAAAGATGAACCCCGCGGTGGTTGACCATCTGCCGTCGTTTATTCCTGTGCCTGGACACAGCGACTGGCTCTTCAACGCCGTCGTTGTCTTTCTGCTCATCGTGGTGCTGGTCGTCGGCAACCTTTATTTTCAGCTTCACGCAGTGCCGGAGCGCATGGCGCACCGCACGAGCAAGGTACAGATCGAGATTGTCGCGGTACTGGCGTTGATTTCGCTGTTTACCCACAATCACATCTACTGGATCATTGGCCTGCTGCTCGCGATGATCGAGTTTCCCGACTTTTCGACGCCGATGAGTTCAATCGCCCAATCGTTGGAGCGCATCTCGGGCCGTGAGAGTTCGGCGCTTACCGACGAAGATGCTGCTGCTACCGACGCCGAGAAAATCACCGGCAAAGGCGAGGGGATCTGAGCCATGTTCGAGTTGCTGCTCTGCTCGATGCTCACTGTGTTTCCCGACTACCTTTTTCGCCGCTATGTCCAGGGCAAGCGCATCGGCCGCGAGATTACGCTCTACACGATGTGGTATGAACTGCGCTGGGGCATAACCGCCTGCCTGCTGCTGACGGTCCTCCTGATTACAACGATTTTCTACTTTCATCCGACAACGAACAACGTCACCGCCATTTTCCGCACCGTCACGATCCTGCCCGAGACCAGTGGGCGCGTCGCCGAAGTCTATGTGACCAACAATGAGACGGTCGCGGCCGGTGCGCCGCTGTTCAGGCTCGACAGCTCGGAGCAGGAAGCCGCCAAGGAAACAGCCCAACGAGGCATTGCCGAGGTTGACGCGGCCTCTGCGGTGGCCAAAACCGAACTTGCGGGCGCGGACGGTATGATCCAGCAAGCGCAAGGCGCGCTCCAGCAGGCCATTGATGAACTCAATACGAAGCAGGAGATCATGCGGCGCAACGCCAATGTGGTCGCCCCGCGAGAGATCGAGCGTCTGCAGGTCGTCGTGGATGGCCGCAAGGGCGCCGTCGATGCCGCTGTCGCCAACAAGGAGACGCTGCAGGCCCGCATCGCCGCGCTGCTGCCCGCGCAGAGATCGAGTGCCGAGGCTGCGTTGGCGCAGGCGCAGGTCGAGCTCGACAAGATGATCGTGCGCGCCGGCGTCGCGGGGACCGTCCACCAGTTCACGCTGCGGCCCGGAGATTTCGTCAATTCGCTCCTGCGTCCGGCCGGGATCCTCGTGCCAACCGAGGCCGGCCGCGTTGCTCTTATTGCCGGCTTCAACCAGATTGAAGCGCAGGTCATGAAGCCCGGGATGATCGCCGAGGCGACCTGTATCGGCAAGCCCTTCACCATCATTCCCATGGTGGTCACCCAGGTGCAGGACGTGATTGCCGCCGGCCAGTTGCGTCCGACCGATCAACTGATCGACGTTCAGCAGATCGCCCAGCCAGGAACTTTGACCGTCTTTCTCGAACCGATATTTGCGGGTGCCCTGGAAGGCATTCCTCCCGGAAGCAGTTGCATCGCCAATGCCTACACCAGCAATCACGCAGCTCTCGAATCAAAGGATCTCGGCACGCTGCATCGTTTTTTCCTGCATGGCGTCGATGCTGTCGGGCTTGTCCACGCAGCGATCCTGCGGATTCAGGCCATATTGCTGCCGGTTCAGGTATTGGTGTTCTCGGGACATTGACGCGGCCCATGACGTATGGAACGAGGTGCCACGCTTCTCGTGAAAACGGTCCCGATGTTTCGCATGCCTGAACAAAATACCCGGCTGTGGCTGGTCGAGCCGCGCGCATAGCGATGCCAGCAGATTTCGCGGTCTATGCCGGACTGTTCGCCATCGCCTTTGCGGCCGCAACAATCCTGCCAATGCAGTCGGAGGCGGCACTGGCCGGACTCCTGCTCAGCAATGCCTTTCCGTCCGCCGTTCTGATTGCGGTGGCGAGTGCCGGAAATATTTTGGGCTCGGTCGTCAACTGGGGTCTTGGACGCGGTATCGATCGCTTTCGCGACCGCAAGTGGTTTCCGGCGAACAGCGCGCAGCTCGACCGCGCCGCATCATGGTATCGACGCTTTGGGCGCTGGACGCTGCTTTTGAGCTGGATGCCGATCGTCGGCGACCCGCTGACGGTGGTTGCCGGTGTTCTGCGCGAACCCCTTGCCAGTTTCGTCATCCTGGTGGCGATTGCAAAGATCGGCCGCTACCTCGCCGTCCTTGGCCTGACGACCGGATTGTCATAGGCCGGCATTTGCCTTGCGGATCACGGGTGCATGCGCGCGCCCTTGGTGACCTTGTCGACCAGCTTCTTGTCGGCGCGCATGGCAATTCCCACGACCTTTGCGTCCGAAGGCGCGAATTTCGCAAAGATGGCGCGATTTGCTGCGTCATGACCGGTCGAGAACATTTCCTCGACATAGAGGCAGGTGCGGACATCGCGTTCGAGCGAGCGACGATGGATCGTGGAGATCGTTGCCTGGTCGGCCGCAAGGACGATGACGGGCTGAATGGATAAGGGACTGTAGATATTGCCGTCGCGGTCGCGATAGGGCTCGCCGATCACGTTTGGCGTCTCTGCAACGATGCCGCTCATCAGGAAAGCCGTGACATTCAGCGTCTGCCAAGGGGCAAGGTCATCGCGCAGAACAATTGCAATTTTCGTGTCGAACATAAATATACTAGCCTTTGCAGGTTCGGGTTGAGCGGATGAACAATGTTCTAGGGGAAGAGGCCGCAGAGCGTCTTGGACGTTTGTGCGGACCATCGCTGAAGGACGCGATCGTTGCGGCGCCTTCCAATCCGGGGCTCGAAAGGATCGAAGCGCGCTTTGCCGCCAATGCCTATGAACTGCATCGGCATGATACCTATGCGATCGGCCTGACGCTGCACGGCGTGCAATCCTTCTGGTATCGCGGTGAGCGCCGACGCAGCCTTCCCGGCAACGTCATCGTCCTGCATCCGGATGAGATGCATGATGGCGGGGCGGGGACCGAGGTCGGCCTGCGGTATCGTATGCTCTATCTGGAACCCTCATTGGCACTGGATTCGCTTGGTCCTGCCGGTTCGCTGCCATTCGTGCGCGATCCGGTGCTTAGCGATCCGATGATCGCGGCGGCTCTTTCGGCAGCGCTGGACAATCTCGATGAGGAATTGGACGAGCTTCTTGTCGATGATGTCATCTCGCGGTTGGCGCAGGGACTGTCGCGGGTCGCCCGCCAATCGCCCAAGCCGACCGACAAGCCCGCGCTAAGGCAGGTGGCACGCGTTAGCGATTATCTCGAGGCGCATGCCCTGCGTCTTGTGAAATCGGATGAACTGGAGGCAATAAGTGGCCTTGATCGCTATGCTTTATCGAGGCAATTCAGGGCGGTGTACGCGACCAGCCCGCATCGGTTCCTGCTCATGCGTCGTCTGCAACGTGCCCGCGACATGATCCGGATGCGCGAGCCTCTTGCGGAGATCGCCGCCGATACTGGCTTCAGCGACCAGAGCCACTTCAACCGGCAGTTCAAGAAGGCGTTCGGAGTAACACCCGGCCGCTGGGCGGCGCTGGTTGGTTCGAACGCATAATTGTAGTTCGCCGGGTCCTCTGCTAGACAGGCACGCGGTTTGTCCAGCGGAGCCAACGATGACGGAAGATCAGACTCCAGTGCAGCACCGTATCGTCGTTGTCGGCGGTGGTTTTGGCGGGCTCGAGACCGTCTACAATCTTCGCGGTGTCGAAGTTGCTATCACTGTCGTAGACCAGCGCAACCACCATCTTTTCCAGCCCTTGCTCTATCAGGTGGCAACGTCGACCCTCGCAACATCCGAGATCGCCTGGCCGATCCGGCATCTGTTGCGGCGCTACAAGAATGTCTTGACGCTGCTTGGCACCGTGGAAGCCGTGGATACGGCCGCCAAGACGGTGATTACGGCGGATGGCGACGTTATTCCCTATGACACGCTCGTGCTCGCTACCGGCGCCCGCCATGCCTATTTCGGCCATGACGACTGGGAGCCATTCGCGCCCGGCCTGAAGACGCTGGAGGACGCCACCACGATCCGGCGGCGCATTCTCACGGCTTTCGAGATGGCTGAGCGCGAACCTGATCCGCAAAAACGGGCACAATATCTGACGTTCGTCATCATCGGCGGCGGGCCGACCGGCGTCGAAATTGCCGGGACGATTGCTGACCTTGCCCGCGACACGCTGAAGGGCGATTTCAGGGAGATCGACCCAGCCAGCGCGCGAGTCGTGCTGATTGAAGGCGGGAGCCGCGTGCTTGGCGCCTTCAAGGAAGACATGTCCGCCTATGCCAAGATGGCGCTGGAAAAGCTCGGCGTGACCGTCCATCTCGGCAATCCGGTGACCGCGTGCCATGCAGACGGGGTCGAATTCGCCGGCCAGACGCTGCGTGCCCGCACGATTATCTGGGCGGCGGGCGTGCAGGCATCGCCCGCTGCCAAATGGCTGGGCGTTCCGGCCGATCGCGCCGGGCGGGTCGTCATCAATCCAGATCTAACCGTGCCGGGCCACCCTGAGATTTTCGTGATCGGCGATACCGCAACCGTGGCGAATGGCGGCAAGGGCACGGTGCCGGGCATCGCACCTGCCGCCAAGCAACAAGGCAAGCACATAGCAAAGACAATCAAGGCGAGGCTTGCGGGCGACAATGCGCCGAAGCCCTTCCTCTACCATCACGCCGGCGATCTCGCGACCATCGGCAAGCGCGCCGCGGTGACCGATTTCGGCTGGTTCAAGCTCAAGGGCTATCTCGCCTGGTGGCTGTGGGGCCTGGCCCACATCTACTACCTGATCGGCGTGCGCAATCGCCTCGCCGTGGCGCTGAGCTGGCTGTGGATATCGGTGAGCGGCGTGCGCAGCGCCCGGCTGATCACCCAGCGCGATGCCGCGGAGGAAGACAAGTCAGCGTAGCTTGAGCCGAGGTCAGCCCTGGACGAGCGTCCGTATCCCATCGGCCACGAACTGGACCGCGAGGGCGGCCAGGATGACGCCGAGCAGGCGGGTCAGGATCGAGCGGCCGGTTTCTCCAAGGAAGCGGTCGACCCGCTCGGCGAGCAGAAAGACCACGTAACAGGCGGCAATACAGACCAGAATAATGCCGATGAGGGCAACGCGCGACGTTGGTTCGGAAAGCGTGCCGGCGAGCAGGATGGTCGCCGAGATAGCGCCGGGACCTGCAATGAGCGGGATCGCCAGCGGGAAGGCGGCAACATTGCGGATGTGGTCCTTGGTGATGGCAACCTCGGCGCTCTTTTCCTTGCGCTCGGTGCGGCGCTCGAAGATCATTTCGAAGGCGATCCAGAACAGCAGCAGACCACCGGCCACACGGAAGGCGCCAAGCGTGATGCCGAACAGCGCGAGAATCTGCGCGCCGGCGACGGCGAATATGGTGAGGATACCGAAGGCGATGATGCTTGCTCTCAATCCGACCTGGCTGCGTTCACTGCGGTTCATGCCGCGCGTCAGCGCCAGAAACAGCGGCGCCAGCCCCGGAGGATCGATGGTCACCATCAGGGTGACGAGGGCATTGAGAATGGTGTCGTAGAACGCCACGATTTTGCTTTTCTTCTCGGTTAAGAGCCCAGCCAACCTACCGGATTCGATATCCAACGTCGAGAAACATGCAATTTCACGCCCAACAATTTCACCGCATTAGAAAATCTCTTCTATCCATTTGATATCAAATGGTTTTCTGCTGTGAATTCTGACCCCGTTTGTTGGCTTTTCGCAATGAAAGCCGCTATAAGATCAAAGATTGATTCCATACGAAAGATGAGTGCCTCGTGTCTGACCTAACTCCACCATCCGGACCTGAAGACGATAAATCCGGGCCCAGTTCCGGTATCGAGCCGATTTCCATCATCGAGGAAATGCAGCGTTCCTATCTCGATTACGCCATGAGCGTGATCGTCAGCCGCGCCTTGCCCGATGTTCGCGATGGTCTGAAGCCGGTGCACAGGCGTATCCTCCACGCGATGAACGAGATGGGTCTGTCCTGGAACAGGTCGTACCGCAAGTCGGCCGGTGTCGTCGGTGAGGTGATGGGTAAGTTCCATCCGCACGGTGACGCCTCGATCTATGACGCGCTCGTCCGCATGGCGCAGGATTGGTCGCTGCGCGACCCGCTCGTCGACGGCCAGGGCAATTTCGGCTCGATCGACGGCGATTCACCGGCGGCGATGCGGTACACGGAATGCCGCCTGGAAAAGGTCACGGAATCTCTACTCGAGGATATCGACAAGGAGACGGTCGATTTCCAGGACAATTATGACGGCCGCGAGCAGGAGCCGACGGTACTGCCGGCGCGCTTCCCCAATCTTCTGGTCAATGGCTCCGGCGGTATCGCCGTCGGCATGGCGACGAACGTGCCGCCGCACAACCTTTCCGAGGTAATCAACGGCTGTATCGCGCTTATCGACAATCCGGCGATCGAATTGCCGGAACTGATGGAAATCATTCCGGGTCCGGATTTCCCGACCGGCGGCCTTGTCCTTGGCCGTTCCGGCATTTATTCGGCTTACAGCACTGGCCGCGGCTCGATCCTGATGCGCGGCAGGGTTGCCATCGAAAGCATGCGCGGTGACCGCGAGGCGATCATCATTACCGAGGTTCCCTATCAGGTGAACAAGGCGGCGATGATCGAGAAGATGGCCGATCTGGTGCGCGAAAAGCGCATCGAGGGCATTTCCGACATTCGCGACGAATCCGACCGCGACGGCTACCGTGTCGTTGTCGAATTGAAGCGCGATGCGGTGGCGGATGTCATCCTCAACCAGCTTTATCGCTTCACGCCGCTGCAGACCTCGTTTGGCGCCAATATGGTGGCGCTCAATGGCGGCAAGCCCGGCCTGCTTAACCTGCTCGATATTCTGCGTGCGTTCGTCAGCTTCCGTGAGGAAGTCGTCAGCCGCCGTACCAAGTATCTGCTGCGCAAGGCGCGGGACCGGGCGCATGTTTTGGTGGGTCTTGCGATTGCCGTCGCGAATATAGACGAGATCATAGCGCTGATCCGCCGCGCTCCGGACCCGGCCACGGCCCGGGACCAGTTGATGGAGCGCCGCTGGCCTGCAAGCGAGGTCGCGCCGCTGATCCTGCTCATTGCCGATCCGCGCCACAAGCTTAATGACGACAACACCTACAACCTCTCCGAAGAACAGGCGCGTGCCATTCTCGATCTCCGCCTGCAGCGCCTGACGGCGCTCGGCCGTGACGAAATCGCTGACGAACTCAACAAGATCGGCGTCGAAATCAAGGATTATCTGGAGATCCTCGCCTCGCGTCTGCGGATCATGAGCATTGTCAAGGACGAGCTCGCCGCGATCCGCGATGAATTCGGCACCCCCCGCCGCACCGAACTTACCGAAGGCGGCGCCGACATGGACGATGAGGATCTCATCGCCCGTGAAGACATGGTCGTCACCGTCAGCCATGCCGGCTATATCAAGCGTGTGCCGCTTGCGACCTATCGCGCGCAGCGCCGCGGCGGCAAGGGGCGCTCGGGCGTCACGATGAAGGATGAGGATTCGGTTACGCGCCTGTTCGTGGCCAACACGCATACGCCGGTCCTGTTCTTCTCGTCGCGCGGCATCGTCTACAAGGAAAAGGTCTGGCGGTTGCCGATCGGCACGCCGCAATCGCGCGGCAAGGCCCTGATCAACATGCTGCCGCTCGAACAGGGTGAGCGCATAACGACGATCATGCCGCTGCCGGAAGACGAATCCAGCTGGGCCAACCTCGATGTGATGTTCGCAACCACACGCGGCACAGTTCGCCGCAACAAGCTGTCGGATTTCATCCAGGTCAACCGCAACGGCAAGATCGCAATGAAGCTCGACGAAGAGGGTGATGAAATCCTCAGCGTCGATACATGCGACGAGTTCGACGACGTGCTGCTCACGGCCGCCGGCGGTCAGTGTATTCGCTTCCCGGTTACGGACGTGAGGGTCTTCGCCGGCCGCAACTCCATCGGCGTGCGCGGCATGAATCTGGCCAATGGCGACAAGATCATCTCCATGTCGATCCTCGGCCATGTCGATGCGAGCCCGGCAGAACGCTCGGCCTATCTCAAGCAGGCAGCGGCGGAACGCCGTGCGCAGGGCGCCGATGATGTCGAGGAGATCAATCTCGTCGGCGAAGAGGCGACAGACATTGCCGACCTCGCGCCCGAGCGCTACGCCGAACTGCGCGAACGCGAGCAAACCGTTCTCACCGTGAGTGAATACGGTTACGGCAAACGATCGTCGTCCTATGAATTCCGTGTTTCGGGTCGCGGCGGCAAGGGCATCCGCGCCACCGACACGTCCAAGACTGACGAAATCGGCAAGCTGGTCTCGTTGTTCCCGGTGGAATCTTCGGATCAGATCTTGCTCGTTTCCGATGGCGGCCAGCTCATCCGCGTACCTGTCAACGGTATCCGCATTGCCGGACGCTCGACAAAGGGCGTCACGATCTTCAATACAGCGGATGGTGAGAAGGTGGTGTCGGTCGAGCGGATTTCCGAGACGGAGACCGACGAAGTCGAGACTGAAGCGGCTGCGGACGGCGAGGCTTCAATACCGGAGGCCCCGGACGGCGCCGAGCCTAACTAAGGCTCAGGCAGGTCGGGACTTAAATGTCGCGGCGATGATGATAAACACCAAAGCGGGTGGTTCTGACAGGAGCTTCCCGCTTTTTGCTTTCTTCCACGATCATGACAATCGCCGAAACGACCATTGCAACCATCATGGCAATGCTGAGAAGAATAAACATCAATCTGTCCCTTTGCTCCTGGCCAACTTATGGATAGTAACGTGCTGACTTCGAAATGGTTTCATGCGAGCGTCTCACGCATAGTTGAACGCGGATGAATGCTTGCTGATTTTTGTGTTCATCTATCGTTCATCTGGGTCGTGCGAGCCATTGAAAGCTCCAAGCAAAACCGATAGGAACCGGTCATGACAATCGCGATCTACGCCGGATCCTTCGATCCGATCACCAATGGCCATATGGATGTCCTGCAGGGCTCGCTGCGGCTTGCGGACAAGGTCTATGTCGCGATCGGTGTTCATCCCGGAAAGGCACCTCTGTTTTCGTTCGACGAGCGGATGGACCTGGTCAAGCGTGTCTCGGCCGAGGTGTTCGGCAAGGATGGCGAGCGGATCGAGGTCATTTTCTTTGACGGTCTGGTGATCGACGCGGCACGCAAATTCGGCGCATCGCTGCTCGTTCGCGGATTGCGCGACGGCACCGACCTCGATTACGAAATGCAGATGGCGGGCATGAACGGCAAGATGGCGCCGGAATTGCAGACCGTGTTTCTTCCGGCGGACCCGGCGGTGCGCACCATTACCGCCACATTGGTTCGCCAGATTGCAGCGATGGGCGGCGACGTCCGGCACTTCGTTCCCGCGCTTGTCGCTGATGCGCTTGCGATCAAATTCAAACCCTGACCAAGTCACTGATCCCGGAGAGATTTTTCATGACCTTTACTCGTAGAGCCCTCATTGCGGCTGCAGTTTCATCGCTTACGTTTGCGACACTGAACCCCGGCTTTGCCGATGACGCCAATACGATGACGATCAAGCTCAAGGACGGCGACGTCAAGGTCGAGCTATTGCCCAAGCTTGCACCGAAGCATGTCGAGCAGATCAAGGCGCTCGCCAAGGAAGGCGCCTATGACAATGTCGTATTCCACCGCGTCATTCCAGGATTCATGGCCCAGACCGGCGACGTTCAGTACGGCAATGCCGAAAAGGGCTTCAATGCGCAGGCCGCCGGCACCGGTGGATCGACGCGGCCCGACCTTCCCGCAGAGTTCTCCAAGGAACCTTTCGTACGCGGCGTCGTCGGAATGGCGCGCTCGCAGAACCCCAACTCTGCAAATTCGCAGTTCTTCATCATGTTCACCGAATACCCCTCGCTGAACGGGCAGTATACAGTCGTCGGCAAGGTCACGAGCGGCATGGAATATGTCGACAAGATCAAGAAGGGTTCGGAAGCAAACAATGGCGCTGTGGAGAATCCCGACAGGATGATCAAAGTTACCGTCGGCGCCGGCAAATAATTCATATCACAGGAGATTGGCGAAAATGGCTTATAAAGATCCCGAAAACACGATCCTGCTCGAAACGACCAAAGGCAATGTCGTCATCGAGCTCTACCCGGACCTCGCGCCGGAACACGTCAACCGCATCAAGGAACTCGCCCGCGAAGGCGCTTATGACGGCGTCGTCTTCCACCGCGTGATCGACGGCTTCATGGCGCAGACCGGTGACGTCAAGTTCGGCAAGAAGGGTGGCGCCTCGTTCAATCCTTCGCGCGCCGGCATGGGCGGTTCGGACAAGCCGGATCTCAAGGCTGAATTTTCCAACGCCAACCACGGCCGCGGCGCATGCTCGATGGCGCGTGCGCAAAACCCGAATTCCGCCAACTCGCAGTTCTTCATCTGCTTCGACGATGCCGGCTTCCTGAACCGTCAGTACACGGTTTGGGGCCAGGTCATCGAAGGCATGGACAATGTCGACAAGATCAAGCGCGGCGAACCCGTGCAGGACCCGGATTCGATCGTTTCGATGCGCGTTGCTGCGGACGTTGAGTAAGATCGTTTCGTTGCATCATGCGTGTTGATCTTTTCGATTTCGATCTGCCGGAAGAGAACATCGCATTGAGACCAGCAGAGCCGCGCGATTCAGCGCGGCTTTTGCTTGTAAAGGCGGATGGCTCGGACCTTGGCGACGATAAAGTGCTTAATCTTGGCAATTATCTGCGTGAAGGCGACGCGCTCGTTTTCAATGATACCAAGGTGATACCAGCGCAACTTGAAGGCTTTCGCGAGCGTGAGGGGGTGCGCGCGCAGATTAGCGCAACCTTGCATATGCGCACCGGCCCGGATCGTTGGAAGGCGTTTTTGCGTCCGGCAAAGCGTATCAAGGAAGGAGAGCGCATCGATTTCGGCCAGGGCAATAATTCGTGCCTGCTCGGCTCGCTGCAAGCAACGGTGGCCGAGAAGGGCGAGGCGGGCGAAGCCCTGCTCGTGTTCGATTTCAGCGGAGCGGATTTGGACCAGGCCATCGCCGCTGTCGGCCATATCCCGCTGCCACCCTATATCGCCTCGAAGCGGGCGGACGACAGCCGCGACCGCGACGATTACCAGACCGTCTATGCCCGCGAGGAAGGCGCTGTTGCCGCCCCGACGGCCGGTCTGCATTTTACGCCCGGTCTCCTTGACGATTTGAAGCAACGCGGCATCGAGGAACATTTCGTGACGCTGCATGTCGGGGCAGGGACGTTTCTTCCCGTAAAGGCCGACGATACCGCCGAACACAAGATGCATGCCGAAATCGGCCATGTCGACCAGGCCACTGCCGATGCGCTCAATGCGGTCAGGGCGCGCGGAGGGCGGATCGTCAGCGTCGGTACGACGTCGCTGCGGCTTCTCGAAAGCGCAACGGGCGAAGACGGGATTGTTCGCGCATGGTCAGGAGCGACCGACATATTCATTACGCCAGGCTACCGTTTCCGGGCCGTCGACATGCTGATGACCAATTTTCACCTGCCGCGCTCGACGCTGTTCATGCTCGTTTCGGCCTTCAGCGGCATGGATCGCATGCGGGACGCCTATGAATATGCCATCGAAAATCACTACCGCTTCTATTCCTATGGCGATGCAAGCCTGTTATGGCGATCAGAATGACCAGCACCAATTTTGAATTCAAACTGATTGCCAGCGATGGCAAGGCGCGACGCGGCGCGATCACCATGCCACGCGGCACGATCCGCACCCCCGCGTTCATGCCGGTGGGAACCGGCGGCACCGTCAAGGCGATGTATATGGACCAGGTGCGCGAGCTTGGCGCCGACATCATCCTTGGCAACACCTATCACCTGATGCTGCGCCCGACCGCTGAACGCGTTGCGCGGCTTGGCGGGCTGCACGAGTTCGCCAGATGGCCAGGACCGATCCTGACGGATTCCGGCGGGTTTCAGGTGATGTCGCTGGCGCAGTTGCGCAAGCTGACCGAAAACGGCGTCACCTTCCGCTCGCATATCGATGGCAGCGCCCACGAGATGAGCCCGGAGCGCTCGATCGAAATTCAGGGGCTGCTCGATTCCGATATCCAGATGCAACTCGATGAATGCGTTGCGCTGCCTTCGACGCCGAAGGACATCGAGCGGGCCATGGAACTGTCACTGCGCTGGGCCGAGCGATGCAAGACCGCATTCGGCAATCAGCCAGGAAAAGCCATGTTCGGGATCGTGCAGGGCGGTGATGTGGCGGATCTGCGTGTTCGTTCGGCGCAGGCCCTCAAGGCCATGGACCTCAAGGGCTATGCCGTGGGCGGTCTTGCCGTCGGCGAGCCGCAAGAGGTCATGCTCGACATGCTCGACATTACCTGCCCGGAACTGCCGGCGGAAAAGCCGCGCTATCTGATGGGCGTCGGCACGCCTGACGATATCCTGAAGTCGGTGGCGCGCGGCATTGATATGTTCGATTGCGTGATGCCGACGCGGGCAGGCCGGCACGGTCTCGCCTTTACCCGTCGCGGCAAGGTCAATCTGCGCAATGCCCGGCATGCGGACGATCCGCGGCCGCTCGACGAAGAATCATCCTGTCCTGCGGCACGTGACTACAGCCGAGCCTATCTTCATCACCTCGTCAAATCTGGTGAGGCGCTTGGCGGCATGCTGCTGACATGGAACAATCTCGCCTATTACCAGCAACTCATGCAAGGTATACGCGGCGCGATAGAGACTGGAACATATGTCCCGTTCTGTGAAGAGACGCAGGCCGAATGGGCGAAGGGGGATCTCCCCGCTTACCCATAGTCGAGATCAGGCGACGGCCGGCGTTTCCACCGGCGCGGGGTCGGCAGGTTCGAAGAGATTTTTCAGGCGGTCGATCGCGGCGATCTGTTCAGCCCGATCGAGAACGTTCATCTCGAACAGCTTGAGGCTGCGCAGACCCTCAATGGTCAGGAAAACCATCATCGCCAGCATTGGGTCGGCTGCGTTTTCACGCATGCGTTGCAGCAATTGCTTGTTGTAGCGGCGGATCGGCTCGAGAAACCCCGGATCGTTGGCGATAGCCGCAAGAATACCCGAAGGCTCGGGCTCGTTGCAGACGAATTCGGCACGGTAGACAGCGATGACGGCAAGGACGACGCTGTTCGGGCCGAAGTTGCGGGAAGCCTCTTCACGGCGAAGTGATTGGTCAAATTCCGAGACGTGCTGCTCTACCAGACCTTCGAGCAATTTGGCCTTGGTTGGAAATGTATAAAGCAGTCCACCCTTCGAAAGTCCCGCTCGTTTGGCCACAGCATCGAGTGAAAGATTCACCGGTCCCACCTCCTTGGTGATCTCCGCTGCCGCCTGCAGGATCTTGTCTCTTGTCGTTGGGATGTCCGCCACCATTCTGAAACTTTCGTCGTAGGGTTGTTGCCAAAACAATATTGACATTACCGTCCAGACGGTACAGTACTTCGCCCGCGGTAATCAAGTCCGCGTAAATCAATCCCCGTAAGAAAGGCTGGCAGACATATTTGCTGGCCATTGTTTTGTTTCGGAGCAGTCTCCTCATGATCAAGCGGTTCCTACTTCCCGTTATCATCCTCGTCCTGGTCGTATTGCTGGGCGTCGGGCTGGTCGGATTCAATCTGTTCCGTGACAAGGCAATCAAGGATTTCTTTGCGACGATGCAGCAGCCGGCTTCGCCGGTTTCGACCTACACGGTCGAGCCGACATCATGGACGCCGGAAATCGAGGCAATCGGCACGGTGAGCGCTATCCAGGGCGTCGAACTCTCCGTCGAGGTTGCCGGCATCGTCAAGGATATCCCGTTCACGGCGAATCAGGTCATCCAGAAGGGCGCCCCGCTGCTCCAGCTCGATGACGCGATCGAAAAGGCCGATATCGTTGCTGCACAGGCACAGAATGTGCTTATGGACCAGACGCTCGAGCGCGCCCGCACGCTGAACACACGTGGTGTTGGTGCCGTGTCCAACGTCGACGAGGCCCAGGCGGCATCGCTCGCGAAAAAAGCCGAGATCGCCAAGCTGCAGGCCGTCATGGACCAGAAGCTCATCAAGGCGCCGTTCACCGGCACAGTCGGTATTCCGCGCATCGAGCTTGGTCAGTATCTCGCACCTGGCACTGTAGTCGTGAGCTTGCAGGACCTTTCGACGATGCGCGTCGATTTCACCGTTCCCGAGCAGACCTTGAGCCAGCTCAAGGTCGGCCAGCCAATCCGGCTCGGCCTGACCGATGGTGACATCAACATCAAGGGTGAAATAACGGCCATTGAGCCGCGCATCGATCCCGCGACGCGTCTTGTTTCGGTTCGCGCCAAGGTCGACAATTCCGAAGGCAAGCTGCGCCCCGGCCAGTTCGCACAGGTCCGCGTCGGACTGCCGAAGGAAGACGATGTTCTGACCTTGCCGCAGACGGCGCTCGTTTCCAGTCTTTACGGCGACTACGTGTTTGTTGTCCGTCCGGCCGAACAGAAGCCCGAGGAAAAGAAGCCGACCGAACAGCAGCAGCCCGGCGCCGCATCCGCCGAGACGGCAAAGCCAGCCGACGAAAAGGCAAAGGAAGAGCCGAAGCTTGTTGTCGCTCAGGTATTCGTGACGCCCGGACGCCGATCCGGCCTGAATGTCGAGATCACCAAGGGTCTTAAGCCCGGCGACATCGTCGTCACCGCCGGCCAGAACCGCCTGAACCCCGGTGCTGCCGTCAAGATTACCAACGATGTCAATCCCGCCAACACCAAAGACGCAGGGCTGCCCACAAAATGAACTTCTCAGAAATCTTCATTCGCCGTCCGGTCCTTTCGACGGTCGTTGCTCTGATGATCATTCTGCTCGGCGCGCAGGGGCTCGTGAACCTTTCGGTTCGCGAATATCCGAAGGTCGAGGAAACGGTTATCACGATCAAAACCGCCTATGCGGGTGCCAGTGCCGACCTTATGCAGGGCTTCATTTCAGCGCCTATCGCCAAGGCCGTGACCACGACGGAAAACATCGACTACGTAACGTCCTCGTCGGGTCCGTCATCGAGTACGGTAACCGTTCAGATGAAACTCGGCGCCGATCCCGACGCCGCGCTTACCGAAGTTATCTCGAAGGTCAACCAGGTGCGCGGTGATTTGCCGGCCGAGGCTGACGACCCGGTCATCACCAAGGGCACGGGCCAGGACTTCGCGACAATGTACCTCGCAGTACAGAATCCGAACATGACCAGCGAGCAGATCACCGAATATCTGGAGCGCGTTATCCAGCCGCGCATGTCGACGATTCAGGGCGTGGCCGATGCGCAGATTCTCGGCGGCCAGGTGTTCTCGATGCGCGTCTGGATCGACCCGATCAAGCTCGCGGCTCGCAAGACGACGGCATCGGAAGTGCTGACGGCGATCAACCAGTCGAACTTCCTGTCGGCGCCGGGCAAGGTCGAAAACCTCTATACGGCCTCACCAATCACGTTGAAGACGACGTTGCAGACGCCGGAAGCCTTCGGCGCAATGCCGATCAAATCCGACGGCGACAATATTGTGCGCCTCAGGGATGTGGCGCGCATCGAGCTTGGTGCCGTCAACAAGGATACGATTGTGACCTTCAACGGGTCCAGCGGCACCTTCCTTGGCGTCTTCCCGACTCCCGCTGCAAATCCGATCGATATGACGGCGGCGGTCCGTGCCGAACTGCCGTCGATCCAGGCAACCCTGCCTGATGGGATGTCGATCGTCCTCCTCTACGACGCGACGGAACAGATCAGTTCATCGATCCACGAGGTGTTCAAGACCATCGGCGAGGCGGTTCTTATCGTCGTCCTGGTGATCCTCCTGTTCCTCGGCTCGTTCAGGTCGGTCATCATCCCGGTCGTCACCATTCCGATCTCGCTTGTGGGCGTGTGCTTCTTCCTGTTCATCCTAGGCTATTCCATCAACCTTCTGTCACTGCTCGCAATGGTTCTCGCGATCGGCCTCGTCGTCGATGACGCGATCGTGGTGCTGGAGAATATCCACCGCCACATCGAGGAGGGGCTCCGGCCGGTCGATGCCGCACTGAAGGGCATGAAGGAAATCACGGGTCCGATCGTCGCCATGACCATCACACTCGCCGCGGTGTTTGCGCCGCTCGGCTTTACCGGTGGTTTGACGGGTGCGCTTTTCCGCGAGTTCGCTTTCACGCTCGCGGGTGCCGTTATCATCTCTGGCGTTGCGGCCTTGACCGTTTCGCCAATGATGTGCGCGCTTCTGTTGAAGCCTGGCAATCACAGCCGTTTCCAACGGATTGTCGACAACACTTTCGGTTGGCTGGAGCGCGCCTATGAACGCCGCGTGGCCGGGTCGCTGAATTTCCGTTTCCTGACGCTGTTCATCGTCATCGCACTGGTCTCGCTGACCGGCTTCCTCTTTACCAAGACCTCATCGGAACTTGCTCCCGAAGAGGATTCCGGCGCCCTGTTTGCGATCGTCAACGCACCACAATATGCGACTTCGGACTACACCAAGCTCTATGCGGATCAGATCGACGCGCTGACCAAGGACCTGCCGGAACTCAAGGCCCGGTTCAACATCCTCGGTCTCGGCACGACGAATTCGGCCTTCGCTATCTGGGTGTTCAAGGACTGGACCCAGCGCGAAAAGTCGCAAAAGCAGCTTCAGCAGGAACTGCAGGGGATGATCAGCCCAATTGCAGGTGCCGAAGCCTTCATCTTCGCGCCGCCGACATTGCCCGGTACGGGCGGCGGTCTGCCGATTTCGGTCGTCATTCAGTCTACGGGACCGGCCGACAAGGTCTACGAGGTGGCCGAGGAGATCAAGAAGCAGGCACAGGCGTCGGGTCAGTTCATCATTGTCCAGAACTCGCTGTCGTTCAATGCGCCGCAGGTGACAGTCACGATCGATCGCGACCGTGCTTCGGCCCTTGGCGTTCCCGTCAGCGATATCGGCCAGACGCTCGGCCTGCTCGTCGGCGGCGGCAAGATCTCGAAGTTTGACCGCGATTCCAACAGCTATGACATTATTCCTCAAGTGCCGCAGGATTACCGGGCCAATCCGGAAAGCCTCGGACAGTACTTCGTCAAGAGCGCGTCGGGCGAAATGGTGCCGTTGTCTGCGGTGATCAAGATCACCGAGAATGCGTCACCGGCGGCGATCGAACAGTTCAACCAGCTGAATTCGGCGACGATTTCCGCGCTGCCGATGCCTGGCGTCACGACAGGTCAGGGATTGCAGACGATCATCGATACGGCTCGCCCGTTGATGCCGGATGGGTTCTTCATGGACTATTCGGGTCAGTCGCGACTCGAGATCGAGCAGGGCAGCACGATCCTGATCGCGTTTGTTCTCGCCGTCGTGGTTATCTATCTCGTCCTTGCGGCGCAGTTCGAAAGCTTCCGCGACCCGTTCATCATCATGATGTCAGTGCCGTTGTCGATTTTCGGCGCGATCGTCCCGCTCAATCTCGGGCTCGGAACGCTCAACATCTATACGCAGGTCGGGCTGATCACGCTTGTCGGGCTCATAACCAAGCACGGCATTCTCATGGTCGAGTTCGCCAACCAGCAGCGCGAACTGCACGGCATATCGCGTCATGACGCCATCATCCTTGCGGCGAAGACACGACTTCGTCCCATTCTGATGACGACGGCGGCGATGGCGCTTGGTGTTATTCCGCTGATCACGGCAACCGGCGCTGGTGCCGCGGCGCGTTACTCGATCGGTCTCGTGATCTTTTCCGGCATCATCGTCGGAACGATCTTCACGCTCTTCGTCGTGCCGATGTTCTATACGTTCATCTCGCGCAAGGACGTGGCCGTCGAATCCGAGAAAACGCCGGACGCCCAGCCTGAATTCGGCCGGGCCTGACGAACTTACACTTGGAAATAAAGAGGCCCCCGAACGGTAGCGTTCGGGGGCTTTTTCTTTTGATCGCTTCGATCAGGCGCGTTTGAAGGCGCGCAATATGACGAGAAGGATGATTGCGCCGATGGCGGCTGCGATGATGGCGCCGAGAATGCCGCCGCCAATGGAAATGTGGAGGGCGGGAAACAGGTAGCCGGCAATAAGGGCGCCGATAACGCCGACGACAAGGTCGCCAACGAGGCCGAAGCCGCCGCCCCGGACAAGCTGGCTCGCGAGCCAGCCAGCAATCAAGCCCACCAGAAGAAAGATAAGAAGACTTTCTGCACCCATCTTGGAATCTCCATGAACCGGTTTCGTTGTGATGGTTCGCCAGCCCCTGGATGCTTCAGTCCATGCTTGGCAGGAGAATCACCTGCCCGATGCTACGACGGCAATCGATCTTTGCACAACGAATCTTGCCAACGTGGTAACTGGCACCAGCGGCACGCAAAAATACCGGCCGCGGACTGCCACGGCCGGTATGTTATCAAATTTGCAAGCCTTCTTACTGAACGGTCGTTGCAGCCGGCTTGGCAGGTACCTTCTTCGTGGTGGTCTTGTGAACCTTCTTCACGTGATGCTTTGGCATGACCTTCTGCGTGGAGGTCGAGGCGGTTGTGCTGGCTGCGGCGGCTGCATAAGCGCCAGAGCTGAGGACGGGAGCCGAGACGGCGAGGGCGACAGCGAGACCGAGAGCAGTGTAGAGGGACTTTTTCATGGCATCAGTTTCCTTTTGAAGCGGGCTTCGTGGATGCGGTCAATCATCGACCGGCCGCACCCCAAGCAGCTTCAACGCCTGGGCGTAATCTCTAATTCCCTGCGCCTGCTTGTTGCTCGCGCAGAAATTAGCCGCCTGCTTTTGAAGTGCTTTCGCCTTGGCCGCCCGTTTGGCCTCGGCATGTTCGGTGAGTGCGTGTTGAGTCTGTAGCTGAAGTTTGCCGCACAACTCTGTGCGGGTAAGCGTCTCGTCGGCGTTCGACTGTCCGGCCGAGGCGGAGAGGACGATCCCCCCGGCGAGGATGGCGGTCGAAATGGCAGTGAAGGAGTTGAAGAAAGCCATTGCGGTGTACCAGCATCCATTCTGCAAACAGTTGAAACCGACGCACCCTTTATCGGGCAGCACTGTTGCCCCGTTTTTTCTCCTTCGTGGTGTTTTGTTTCTGGAATGTTTCTGAAGCCACAATCCCGAAAATTTGCGTGGCTTTTCGGCCGCAACCGCGCGTAAGACTCGAAGTGCAATGTCAGGTGGGAAGGACTTTGGGAAAAGATATGAAATCCGAGCCGCACATACTGATTGTCGATGATGACGATGCGATCCGCGATCTCCTGCATGAGTTCCTCAAGAAGCGCGGCATGCAGGTCTCGGTCGCTCGTGACGGCGAGGAAATGCAGGCGGTCATGGCGCGCAGTCCCATCGATATCCTTATCCTCGACGTGATGCTGCCCGGCAAAAGCGGTATGGAAATCTGCCGCGAGATCAGGATGCATTCGCGTGTGCCGATCATCATGCTGACGGCCATTGCCGAAACCACCGATCGCGTTGTCGGGCTGGAGATGGGTGCCGACGATTATGTCTCCAAGCCATTCGATCCACGGGAATTGCTGGCGCGGGTGCGGGCGGTGCTGCGCCGACTCGAGACGCCCGGAGCAGACCGCCGCGCGGAACCCAAGATTTACAAGTTCGCTGGCTGGAGCATGGATTGTTCGCGCCGGCGCCTCGTTTCGCCAGATGAGGTGAGGGTGGAACTTACGACAGGCGAGTTCAATCTGCTTGAGGCGCTGGTGAAGAGTTCGCAGCGCATGCTCAGCCGCGATCAGTTGCAGGAACTGGCCGGAAGCAGCACCGCCTATGGCTATGATCGCAGCGTCGACATTCTCATCAGCCGGCTAAGGCGCAAGATGGAAGACGATTCGCGATCCCCAAAGCTGATCTTGACGATCCGGGGCGGCGGTTATCAATTCGTGCCGGAAGTCACTGCCGAATGAACCGCTATCTGCCCCAGTCACTGCCAAGCTGGATATTGCTTGTCCTGATAGCCGGGCTTTTGACGTCGCAAGTCGCAACCCTTTCTATCGTCGCGCGCGACCGGGCCGAAAATACCGAAATCCTTGAGTTTTTCCGACTGAACGAACGGGCTCATACGCTGGCTAAAGTGTTTTCCGCAGTGCCGGGGGCGCAGCGCAAGCAGCTTGTCACCGCCTTTTCGAATTCAGCCAATACGATGAGCCTGTCCGCCGAGCCGGTCGTCAAGTCGGCCATTGCCGCCGACGACAGCCTGGCGGAACTTGAAGACGTTCTTGTCGCGCAGCTCCAGGAATTCGGCGTGACCGATGCCCGCATCGGCCGTGTGCTCGCACAGGTTCCGACTGGACAACTTGCCAATACCAACGCGCCGGACGATCCCGACGCCGGCCTTATCGAGCGTCAACTCTCGGATATTGCCGAGGACTTGAGCCAGAGCGATGGCCTCGCCGCATCGATACGTTTCAACGATGGTCAATGGCTGAACTTCGTCACGCCCATTACGCCGCCCCATCCGATATTTTCGGGTCAGTCATTGCCGCTCTTCGGCGGCGTTGCCGCGGCGGTCATCGGCATGTCGATATGGGCGACGCGGCGGCTCACTGCACCCTACCGTGCCCTTGAGCGGGCCGTGAAGCGCATTGGCGAGGATGTGAAGGCGCCGCCGCTGCCGGTGATCGGCAGCAGCGAATACAAATCAGCGGCGAGGGCGGTCAACACCATGCAGGCCCAGTTGCGCGCCTACGTGGCGGACCGCGAGCAGCTTGCGGCGGCGCTTGCCCATGATCTGCGCACGCCCTTGACCCGCATCCGGCTGCGGCTCGAACTGCTGCGTAACGCGCCGGTTCGCCAGCAGATTGCCCATGATCTCAATGATATCGAAGGGATAGCCCGGTCGGTCATCGACTTTGCAAGCTATGAGATCGTTGACGAGACGCCCGAAAAAATCGACTTTTGGTCCCTCGTTGATGCGATTGCCGACAATTATTCGCAAGTCTCGTTCGAAACGTCGGTCTCACGCGCCTTTGTCTGTTCGGGGCGTCCCATGGCGTTGCGCCGATGCGTGACCAATCTCATCGACAATGCGGTGACCTACGGCAGCAAGGCGCACCTTGATCTAGCGCAGCGGGATGGCGACATCGTCCTCACGATCCGGGATGAAGGCCCCGGTATCCCGGCGGAGAAACTCGACGAGGTGTTCCAGCCATTTCGCAGGGTCGAGACGTCCCGCAATCGCCAGACAGGCGGATTTGGTCTCGGGCTGACCATAGCGCGCAATATCGCGCGACGCAGCGGCGGTGACATTACGCTTGCAAATGATCCTGCCGGGGGTCTGCGCGCGGAGTTGCGTATTCCTCGCGCTGCCTGAAGCGAAGGGGCAAATCCGTCAATGCGATGTTATGAAGGCCTTGCGGATCTCGAACAGCGCCTTGGCGATGGCAATGTCGGCTTCCGAGCCTGCATTTTCCGCCGTCGTCTCGACGAGTTGTTCTCCAAGTTCGGAGAGCGCGAGGGCGACATCATACTGGTCCCAGCCGGCGCTTAGGGCCTGGCTTACAAGATCCTCAAATCCGGCACGGAGCGCTGCCTTGCATTCGGCAGCCTGGCTCAACGGATCGTCGGTTCTTTTGGGCGGCGAAATAGTCATGGCGCTGATAGTAAAGGCGAACCGGCGACAGGCAATCCGGCAGAAAGTGGTAGGTCCTGTTCGATTGGATTAAGTAGTGCCCGGCAACGCGTAGTCGCCGCAATAAATACACCGCGTAGGAAAACGGCCGGGGGAGGCGCGCGATTTAGATCGTCACTACTCCCCTTGCACCTTTTCGAGGCTTGATGAGTAGAATGCCCGCGCATCGGCGCTCAGCGCCTGCCTTGAACCGGTGCGCGTGTAGAACATGTGGCCGCCGCGGTAGAGCTTGAGCTCCACCCTTCCTGCGCTCAGCGTCGCCGGCAGGTGATCTATGACGTATTTGTTGATCCCGTAAGGCGTGAGCGCATCGCTGTAGCCGTGGGCCACGAGCAGGCGAAACGACGGGATGACCGACAGAAGTTCGCGTATGTCGCCTGCCGCGCTTGCCCGCGTGCGGCCGCCGCCGTTCTCGTTCTGGCTCCATTTCCACTTTTCGTTGACGTTGTTGGCAAGCAGATTGTAGGTGAGCTCAGTCTCGAAGCCGAGTTCGTTGCGGGCGTAGCTTGCGAAGGCTGCGCCATAGGCGCGGGTAAAACCATCGAGAACCGGGTCGCCCCCCTCTTCGGAGTCGGATTCAGGATAAGGGTCCGGCGCTGCGAGCGACGCATCATAGCGGCTGACGACTTCGGACGAGGCGCTTTTCGAGTTTTTGACATAGACGTCGGTGAGAAAGCCGCGGGCGCGCGTCACCACCGCTTCGGGTATGCCGGTCATCTGCGCGATCCGGGCATAGAGGTTTTTTGCGGCATCGCCCGCGGGTTCCGGTCCGGAAAGGGCGACGAGATAGTCTGTCATCGCAAATTTTTCGGCCTCTGCGACAGCGCCCGGAT
This sequence comes from Phyllobacterium pellucidum, assembly GCF_013327855.1. GTDB lineage: Bacteria > Pseudomonadota > Alphaproteobacteria > Rhizobiales > Rhizobiaceae > Phyllobacterium > Phyllobacterium pellucidum. The sequence goes on from NZ_JABUMX010000008.1 coordinate 62,558, forward strand.
CGAAGGCGTTCTTGCGCTCAAGCTCGCCGGCGGTAAGGGAGGGTAATTGCAGCGCCGCCCATAGCGGATAGCGCCGATCGCCGAAGAGGAGATTTCCCTCGATGAGCGGCGACAGCATTACGATGCCTGATACCAGTATGCCCTGACTGTCCTTCAGCCGCGTCGCGACCTTTGCGGCGCGAAAACCGCCATAGCTTTCGCCAAGCAGGAACTTCGGCGCGGCCATGCGATCGTTCTGCGCAACGTAAAGCGCGATCGCCTTGGCCATACTGTCGGCGTCTTCGCCGATCCCGTAGAAGTCCGCAGCGACTTTGTCGTTGCTGGCGCGGCTCCATCCTGTTCCCACCGGATCGATCAGGACGAGATCGGTGAAGGCGAGCCAACTGTCCGGATTGTCGGTAAGAGCCGGACTGGTGCCGCCTTCGCCATGCGGCCCGAACTCCAGAATGCGCGGTCCTACCAATCCAAGGTGAAGGTAGGCGGAAGCTGCGCCCGGTCCGCCGTTGAAGGCAAAGGTGATTGGCCGGCCGGGCGTGCGGTCGCGCGCGGCATAGGCGGTGTAGAACATCTTCGCCATCGGCTTGCCATCCTGCCCATAAAGGACCAGCGTACCCGCGGTCGCCGTATAGGGCAGGTCGCCGGCAGCGGTCTTCAGCACGTGCTCGGTTACCGAATTTGCCGGAAGCAGGCCGAGGATGCCTGAACCGGCCGCGGCAGCGCCTGCCTCGGGGCCTGCATCGGCGGCGCTGGGATTATCGGTCTGGCTGCCATGGGGCGCATGGTCCTGCGGGGCAGCGGGCGTTGCCAGAAACATCGACGCAAGTGCTAGGCACAAAAGAAAACGTTGGAGATACAATGGCTTCGTCCTTTGAAAACAGAAATACAGGGCGAGTGTATTGCTGTTGATCGGCAGGAGGAAACTCAAACTAAATTGATCCCGGCCAGATGGCGCCAGTTCGCTATAGCAAACTTTCGCTGCCGAACTCGCGGCTATATTGCTCCTGGGTGATCTCCTGCACGGTGCAGGCCTTGTATTCAGGTGTATCGAGCCCGAAACCCCGGGCGAGGCATTTGCGCTCAACCGCGCCGGCAAGCTGCCCCAACTGCCCATAGGACATTTGCTCCAGTGGTGGCCGGCTCGCGCAACCGGTGAGAGCGAAGACGCCGAGCAGCGCAAGCATGATAGCGTTGGCTTTCATGCGGCGAGGGTGGCGAAAAGGGGTGAATGAAGGGTTAAGTTAATTTGATGTTGGTGAGCGCGCAGGGATTCGAACCCTGGACCTACTGATTAAAAGTCAGCTCAGATACCCTTTCATACCCGTACAAATCAGTTCACCCGCCTCAAGCTAAGTGTCGTAAATTCTATGCCTTTCTCGGAATGTATGAGAATGTAATGCACATCAGGTAACAAGCCATATCACCCGCTTTTTGTTACCTGCGTGTTACCTCGTGGGGGATAGGCCATGGCAGAGAAGGCAAGGAAGATCACACAACCGGCTATTGATCGCGGCGACTACAAGCCCAAGCTGGGCGCAGATGGAAAACCCAAACTCACCTATTACCCCGATGCCGGAAAACCCGGTCTTGTCTTGGTAGTCCAGCCGTCCGGCAAAAAGTCGTGGGTCATCTTCTATCGGCGGCTCAGCGACCGCAAACAGCGCAAGTACACGCTTGAAGGCTTTCCGTCGCTGGGGGCGGCCCACAAGCTCGCACAGGACAAGCTGGACGATATTTCCAATGGGCTTGACCCAGCCGCCCAGAAGCAAGAGGCAAAGCGGGCAGCCAAAGAAGGCACCCCAGACCGCGATCTGTTCAAGACTGTCGTTGAACGCTACATGCGCGTTTATCGGCAAGGACGCGCCACGCAGCGAAAGAAGAAGAAAGACTACAAGCCCAAGGAGCGCACGGTGCTGGAGACTGCCCGCCTGCTCGGGCTCAAGCCCGATCCAGAGAACCCCAATGGTTGGGCCGTTATCGAAGGCGGTCTTGTAGAGAAGTGGGGTGATAGGCGCATACAGGATATTCGCAAGCGCGACGTGCGGGATCATCTGGACGGGTTGCTTGAAAAAAGCGAGCGCAAGGCTAACGGCGCGCCTTATGTAGCCAATCGCACCTACGCTGCACTCGCGCCCTTATTTGCGTGGGCGGCACAGCAGGACGATGACCTTATGATCGAAGCTGCACAACTCAAGTGGAACAAGGCCGCCGAACAGAAGCGCGAGCGTTTCCTGAACCAAGATGAAATTCGCTGGTTCTGGCAGGCTACGGGCGAAAAGCCTGACGGCATCGGCTGGCCGTTCGGTTCACTTTTTCGGCTTTTGCTTTTGACCGGCGCACGTAAAAGCCAAGTGGGTGAGGCGACAGATAGTGAGTTGGACCTCAGCAAGCGGCTCTGGACGATCCCAGACCGCGAGGGCGGGAAGGGCAAGGTCAATAAACTGCCGCTCACTGATGAGGTTTTGGCGATCCTGAAAGGCCTAAAGCGAGTTAAGGACACCAAGCTGCTGTTTACGATGCGCGGCGACAAACTCAATCCTACCAGCTATCGCAAAGCCTATCTCAGGTGCCGCGACTTAATGGAGCAACAGGCGCGCAAGGAAGCCGCAGAGCGTGGCGACGACCCGCAGGCGGTCAGCATCGAGCACTGGAGCGTTCACGCACTCAGGCACACGGTTGAGACGCATATGCGCGACGATGAGTTGCGTATTGGCAGAGAGCAGGTGAACGCAGTCCTGAACCACTCAGAGGGCGGAATGTCTGGCGTTTATAATCACGCCGAGGGCATAGAAATGAAGCGGGAGGCACTGGAGAAGTGGGAGCGTTATGTGCTCCGGCTTGTGAACGGCAATCCGCCCGCAGAGAATGTAGTGCCGCTCCCGCTGCGCGCGAGGGAGTGAAGACATGTGGGCATTGGTGTTTGCGCTGGGGCTCGTCTGGATTGTTACGCGCCTGCCGCTGCTTTTGCAGATTATTGTCGCGTTTGTGGCGGGGTGGGCTGCGCTGGGTCTTTGGCTCGGGCTTGTGTGATGAGACAGGCGTCAGAGCCGACCTGTGGGGGTGCTGCCTGCTAAGTGTTTGAGTTGCTTCGGGTGTTGGTTCCGACCAGAAGCGAGAGGAATTCGCTCATCGTGGCAGGTAAAATCCGCAAAAAGCCCGCAGAACGGCCCCTCAGTGGAACGTCCACAGCCCGATTGGCGCGCCATACTGACAACAGATCAGTTATGCATAGGTGAAATGCGCTAGCTATATCAGATAGTTAGCTATGGAATTGTATGGGATTGTTAGGTCCAAGTAACAGGCAGGTAACAGGCCCCGGGGGGGCATAAGCAAAGACTAGCCCCTAGGTGGGGGACCTTCCCCCAGACCTTTGCGGAAAGTGCGGGGACTTTGTGGGGCCCATGGCATCGATTTTGGCTGTAAAAATAAAAAAAAAATAGAAAAAACCCAACTCCCGGCAAAAGGCAGCAAAATCAGCCGGTTGCAGGCGGCACGCCTCTGGCCGCGCGCGGTTTCAGGGGCTTCTGCAACTCAATTATTCTTTTATTAGGCCCGCTGCTCGACCTTTATTAATCAGATAGGAGACGAATGAAGCACACGCCCCAAGCATGAAGAGCCCATCTGTCTCATCTACTTTCGCAACGCCATCGAAAGCCAACGAATGCCGCAGGCCCTTTTCGTCGCTTGCGTAGCCGTAAAGTTTTAAAAAACCCTCTTTTAATGAGCCATGTACAGTGCCTTGTCGCTCTAGCGTTGCAAGGGCTGGTCGAAGGTCTTGCGCCTTGGGATCGATACATCGAACGGTCGACTCAACAGCGTTGATGCTCTCTCGAATACAAGCGGACCATTCGCCTGCAGTAGCTTGTTGTGCCGCCAATTTTAAATGCTGCCGGGCCCCGTTGAATTCGGTAGAGGCCAAATTTGCAAACGCACGCTCTATCGTTGCGCGTTCTTCTTCTGATGAGATTGGCGAAATGGTGTCTTGGTTGACCACACAATATGCTGCCTGACATTGTCGCAGGCGTTTATCTAGTTGATAAGCGAAATCGTGCGGACAATGAGGATGACGCAGCGCCCACTCTAAGAAGCCGAAGATTTCAAGATAGGAGCCGCCTGCGAAGACTTGTTTCACATCAGGAAATACCCTCTGCGCGTTAGGCCTAAACTCGTCGGCCATTCGATGAAAGCGTTGCACGTGCATGTCGCGCAAGATGTACGCCCAACGTCCTACGATATTCCCGTCCCTGCTACTTCCAGACAATAGCGAGTAAACGAAATCCCATAGGACGGCCCGCAATTGAGGGGACACCTCTCTCAGTTTCAATTGCCGGGGCAGCGGATGAACACCCTCGGCTTGTTCAAACGTCATTTTAGAACGATCAATATTTTCGACGGTCACGGCGGCACCTATTAGCGCTAACTACCCCTCCAAGCCAAATAGCTTGGAAGGGCCTAGTCTTGGGAGTTTGCTACGCTGCTTTTTGGATATTAGGAATGAAGCTCTTCAACACATCAGGGTACTCAATGGCGCCAAAGTAGCGCGATTCGTCATGTGCTATTTTACGTACCAACACCATATCCTTTTTACCGTCGAGGGGTTTGGTGATGGCCTTCACAAACGGGTCAATAGCAAGATTAGACTCGATGATCCAAAACGCAGTGGTCTCCGGCCAATATCCGTTGGCCTTAACTGCGTGCAAAGCGGCCACGAAGTCGTTGTAACGCTCGTCGTAACTGCTGTCGTTCTTTATGCGAAGTGAGATCCAATAATTTGCCATGAGGCAGTTTCCTTTGAGTTGGCCAAAGGAAAACTTGACGCGACTCATTAGAAAAGTATGAGTAGGTTGTTACCATGCGAAAGGCCTTCCTTTGGGCCGGTTGCGAATACGAGGGCGAGCGTGTTCTGGGGAGAGGACGCTCGTCCTCATTTAGCATGGTCACGTGAGTCGCCCCTGTGCGCAAGACGCTAATTGTTATGATCTTGTGTAGATGCAAGTTAAGCCACGCACAATCCGATCTTACGCAACAACATAAGGCTAAAGCTTGCCCATCATGGCTTTAAGCATCGGGGGAAATTCTTGCGCTATGCGATATAGTGATGGTCTCGGCTTGCTATCGTCTGCAGTTGCAGGTGGATACTTTGCGTAAGTTCCGAGATTCCAGTCTCTCAAGAGTCTATCTATAGCATTCCGGAGTTCCTCTAGTTCCAGCCTCGCATTGCTTTGGTTCCACGTCGAAACGTGAAGCGTGAGCGCAGTGTCGCCTTTTGCAATGGCTGGAACATAGAAGAGCGTTTCAAGACCCTCTGATTGGCTGGTCTTGGTAAAATGTGCAATCGGATCATCCATGGCCGTGTCTCCTTGGCGGTTGAACCTTTTCTAATACTGGAACAGCTATATATTATCGTAAGCCTGCAGTGACTGATACGGTCTCCACCACCTCTCCCCGGTGCGCTCACAGCGCACCTGTATCGCGCCAGTCCCGGGCTTGATGCCTGTGACTTGCAGCGGTGGGCCCGGGAGACGCCATTTGCCGTGTGGCTCCTGGAGCAGATCGCCTAGCTGGAGGCGCTGAAACTCTCGTTTGTTCATCGAAGTAACCCCTTGGTTGCGTGGAGCACTTCTCGTTTCGGTTTTCTCTCTGCCTGTGTTTTTCGGGCTTTTTTCGTTTTTCGCCCCCTTAGAAAGAGAAGCGAAAGAAAAAATGACCATGGGGATGTAGGGGGAGCAAAGCTCTCCCCATTACACATCCTCCTCACCTTTGGTTTTTGTGTCGAAAGGTTTTTCGCCCGAAAAACTCTCCACGCCTTTCTCGGTCAAAACCCAGCGTTTGCCTTCCTTTCGCAGAAGACCCTTCGTCTCAAGGCTCTTCAACGCACGGTCAACCTTACTTGTCGCTGCTGACTTCGTAGGTTCTATGAGGCCAATCGCCTCCGCAAGCTGCGCAAGCGTCGCCTCGGGTTGCGCCTGTAGTGCCGCCAAAAGCTTGCGGGTTGTGTCGTGCACGCCAGCGGAGACAACCCGCGCAATGACGCTGCGGATCGGGCGTTGCTTTGTGTCCCTCAGCTTCGGTGTATCGAAAACTGTTAGTGAAAATGCTATGGGATCGAATGGCGGGCCGCGCCACTTACTGTGGGCCGCGAGTGTTATCCGTCCGTCTTTCTTCGAGAGGTAGGCGTTAGCATCGATATCGTTGAGAAGCGACCCACCACCGTATGGTACTGACTGATCGCCCTTTTTGTTCGGGTGTGCAAGTGCAACGACGGCGGGCCCACCCGGGAGGCTAAGGAGCCTGCGTAGGGTCTGTGAGTAATCTTTCATCTGTTCGTTGTTGTTGCTGTCATCGCCGGGGAAGTAGGCTTGAACCGTATCGACAATGACGAGGGAATAGCGCTGGCCCGCCAATTCCGCCTCGCGCACCAAATCCCCCACTTCGCGCTCTGTCAGCTTAAACGCACCTTCGATCCAATCCACCGGCACCGCACGCTCATCTAGCCCGAGTTCTTCGTTGAGCGCCTTCCAGCGGGTTTTGATATCGTCGGGATTTTCGCCCGCAAAATACAACACACGACCTTGTTCAATGGCGTGTTGATCCAGTTGCCAGCCAAGCGCAACGTGGAGTGCCAGTCGCTGGGCAATGGCGGTTTTGCCGGTCCCAGTCGGCCCGGTCAAAGTGTAGAGGTAGCGTTTCTGGAAAATGCCGTCGATGACGAACTCAGGCGGATGCCATGTGGAAACAAAACTGGTACTGGAAAGTATACGGCGCTTATTCGCTTGGCTTGCCGGGCGTGTAGTAGAGTTTATATCAGCCTTGCCACTCTGAAATTCCGAGCGAGTTAGCTGATATTTTGCGATTGATGCGGGATTAACTAGGCGTCTATTACCGAATTGAAGAATTTTGCTGAGTGTATCTTGACTTTGGGGTGAAGAAACCCCAAATATTGTATCGGTAGTCATTGGACTTAGTTCTCTTGGTTTCTACTGTCATCATCTAAACCTTTCAAAGGGCCAGTCATTCACCGTCTGGCCCTTTCGCTTATATAAGTATTTCTCACTATGCTTTTTAGGGCTTCCGGGGCCACGGCTCATGTGGAACAGGATCGCGCCCAAACTTATAGGCGATATAGCGTTTGCGGCGCTCAGAAGCCCACAGCTGAGTATCCCAGCCCGCAGCTTTCGCCTCTGCTTCCGACACTTCGACGTGCCCCGAATCGCGCCAATAGCGCCCGCAGTCGCCGAAGTGCATCGATACCCCATTTATTGTGCCGATCTTGCTCTCTGGCTCACTCATGGTTTTACCTGCTGTGGATCGATCACCAATATTTGCTGCTCGATCATCGAGCAGTCCGCCTCACCTGTGGGCTGTGCGCGCTCTAAGCGATCCAAATCTTCATACACACTAGCCTTGTAGGCCTTTTCCTGCTCCCGAAGACGTTCCAGACCAGCCGCTTTCTGCTCTTCGCTCCAACCCGCAGTGATGCGTTTGAACAACTCGGGATGGCTTTGGATGACGTAAAGTTCTAGGCCGGGAATGAGGTCAGAGAGCGCTTCAAGTTCTTGATCTGAGAGAGTATCGACCAGAGACTCGATAGAGACTCCTACAGGCGTTTTTGGTGTTTCCGGCTGTATGCCAGTCTCCAGCGCGAGAACCGCTTCTAGGGGGCTGTGTGAGTCATTCTGTGGATTTTCATTCGACATGGGATGTTTCCTTGTTTGATGTGTTGCGGTGAAGGTCAGCCCGGGCTTTGCAGAGCCAGCGACGGGCAAGCCAGTCGTCAGCTGTCTCGGCGGGGATGAGGACCTTGTGGCGCTGGCCTACGGGCTGCGTGGTGCGCTTAGGGCCTAATCCGCGTCCCCAGAGCCAGTAGAGATATTGACGGGAAAAGCGCGCGAGGCGGCAAAACTCATCAATCGTGTAAGCTGGGTCGGTCATGCTAGGGTTCCGTAGTAGGTTTATGTTCCTATTTTGCCAGTCGGGTAAACTCATGTAAAGCGCCGTTTGCTTTAATCGGACAACACAAGATAGGAATATTGTCATAAGTTGCAGGCTGTGCTAGTCTCTTCCCGAATGCGCGTTGCATCACTTATGTTGCGCGCGAGATTGCCCACTAAGAGCCGCCCGATGTGCCCAAACTGCCCGACCTTCACCAACTTCCGAACAATCCTTGGGATGGACCCGTTGACCGGCCCGATCCGAAGGTGATCGAAGAGCGTCGGCAGGCGATGACAGACATTATAGACGCCTTGCCAGCGGGGAGCCTGAGCGGTGGGGTTGTTGCGTATGACCCGAGCGATCCCAGCACGATGTGGGCGAGCGACGATCCGAAGATGCGGCAGTTTGCGGAGGAGTACTACGGGATCACGCCTGAGACCGGAAACCGTGGGCTCAGCCACTCTGAGAAGCGCATTCTGCACAATGAGGCTAATCGGGAGATCAACAACATAACCGCCGCTGACCTTCGCCGGGAGGAAAAGGAGGCCAAGCGCTTCAATCGTGCCGCTGCTGACCTGTGGCCCGTCTATGCGCTCAATTTCCCTCAAGAAGCAGCACGGCCAGACGAGGCAAGGGCCGCTATGGAGCGCTTGGTGGCTAGCACACCGCTAAGCAGGCGCGATCTGGCGAGGCTAGCTGAGAGCAGCCCCAAAGAGTTGTGCGACATGATCTGGGACGAACAAGTCGCCCCCGGCTCTCACAGTGGCAAATACGACCACGACAGCCGCCGGAGCACTCAGCACAATATCATCGAGAAAATTAACGGCCATCAGCCTGCGAACGGCATGGTCGGTAGCTCAGGGCAATGGGCCTCGTCTGGCCTTGACGCTCCAGTCCAGCCTGAGAGCTTCTCACAAACAATCCTCGACATGCAGCGCAAGTCAGGATGGACCCGATGAGCACCTTTCTCCTCAAGCGACACGCCCAGAGCTTTACTCTCCCTATGGCTGGGACGCGGCGCTGAGGACGGCGGGAGACCAGTATCTAAGCGTGTTTTCCGCCGTCTCTTTTGACCCACTAAGGACCCTAACCAATGCCCGCCTGTTACGCCTACGCCAGAAACACCGCCACCTTTAAGACGGACAAGCAATTCGCCGCCATAAAGGCCGTGTCCTTGCCGCTGGGCATTGTGACCTACACGATGCATACAGAAAATGAGATTGGCGGTGAAGACATCCTGCTGGCGCTCATTGACCAGCTACGGGCCAACGACACCCTGCTCATTGCGGATATTTTCATCCTTTCCCCGAGGCCGTCGCGGTTGCTGGCGCTGCTGTGCGAGGTTGTCGGAAAAGGCGTCCGTGTAGTGGCGGCATCGCTCGCTGGGGAAATCAATCTGCCATTACTGCGCTCATACACCGTCCACTTTGTTGAGATGGAAGAGAAGCTGCTGGCTGCTGAGGCCAAGCTCATCGAGCGGGAGCGCCTGCATAGAATTGAGATGGACACCTACGCCTCTGAGTACGAGGCGCATCTCTTGAAACTGCTCCAGAAGCATGGGGTGAACCTTCTGACGCTCGTGCGCCCGGCCAACGCTTTGGAGGGCGATGCCCCCAAGAACCCTGCACAGGGCCGTGAACTGCGAGAAATGCGTGAAAAGCTCGGGCTAACAGGTGAGCAGGCGGGAGCGCTGTGTCAGCCTGTCATCGGCAAATCTCAGGTCTCCCGCATCGAGAGCGAAGGCAGCGGGGCAGCCCACTACGAGAACTTGAAATATGCCTTGGTCACAGCGGAGGTGCTGGCTCGATACGACCAGACGCGCCGGGCAAAAGCTATTGAGAAGGCGATTGTGCGGCCAGCGCAGATTGTCGAGGACTTCGCCAAGAGCCGGATTGCATCGTGAGAGCGGGCGAGAACCTCTACGAGAAAGCGACAATCAAGCCCGATGCAGAGGTACGGGCGGCGTTGCGGTGGAGGGCAGCGGGAAGGGAAATATACCTTTCGGAACGCGAGAAGCGCCTGCTCGCCGAATGGGACCGTGAATGTAACCAAGGAAGACCACAGCGATGAGTATTGAGAAGCAATTTAAGAAATGGATCAGGGAAGCAGACGGCGACCGGGAGGCTCTGGCCTCCAGCATTAAGGACTGGCTGGAGGCCGCCAATGAAGCTGACCTTGAGGAGTTCAGTGAGCTTATAGCGGAGCGCCTGCTGCCGGATGAGGACGAGGACGAGGACTGAGCCATGGCAACACCTACAGTTTCGATTATTGGGAATAGAGCGACAGCCCAATGGGCAGGTGAAACGGGAACCGGTGGTGCAGTGCAGCTGTCTCTTTTCCCGGATAAAACCGTGCAAGCCACGGGCACGGGCACAGTATCCGTGCAAGGTTCCCGTGATGGCACCAACTGGTTCGCGCTGAAAAATACCAACAACACCCCAGCTGCGATTAGCCTCGCAGCCGCTTCGAATGCCGCCGATACGATCCGCGAAAACCCGCCCTTTATCCGTGTTGTCGTTGCTGGCGGGACTGCGACAATTACGATCACGGCTATAAAATAGCCCCGCGCGTCACCACTTGTTTTCCGGCGCAATCACGCGCCCCGCTATGTGGAGGAAAAAATGCCCGTGAGTGAAACCGTCAGCGCAGATTTTAGGGGTCTGTTTGCTGCCAACTTCTTGAGCCGTGCTGTCGGCTCTTTGTTTAAACAGCGCACTAACTATGCCTGCCAGATGCCCAGCGCCGATCCCGCAGACGAGCGTTACTTGACTGCGAAGCAGGTGAGGGCGCGTTACGGGGACATAACCAGCGTCACTCTTTACCGGTGGAGCCACGACGAGCAGAAGGGCTTTCCCAAACCAGTGAAGCTGTCGGAACACAACTATTGGCGGCTGAGCGAGTTGCTTGCGTGGGAACACGCCAAGATCATCGGCTAGAGAGGTGCGACAAATTGGCAGCCGCGATTTGTTACCTCCAGCGTTACCTCAGAAGCGAATTTGAGTAACAGCCGGAAAGCTCTAGTTTCATAAAGTCTTGATTTTCTTCGGGTTTTTGGTGAGCGCGCAGGGATTCGAACCCTGGACCTACTGATTAAAAGTCAGTTGCTCTACCGGCTGAGCTACGCGCTCCCAAAACGAGGCGCGTTCAATCGCCTCGGGAAGTGCGGCGGAACATAGGGGCGGGACAGCCATCGGTCAACAACTAACATGCAGATAATTTGCGGAAAAAAGCCTTGATTTTGCGCGATTCGCTGCTTTTCCGGCGCGCTGTGGTCTTTGAACCCGCGAGCGAAACCGCGCCCGTTCGCCAATCATGGCGAAACTGGCGAAAAGGTGATTGGCCTTCGCAGGGGATTCGGCATAATCCGCGCCCAACGAAATGCCATTTTCAAGGAGCGCGCATGGCGCTTGATGTTTCCTACCTGACGGCCGTCGGCGCCGGCGCCCTGTCTTTCCTTTCGCCCTGCGTGCTGCCACTCGTCCCGCCCTATCTTTGCTACATGGCGGGCGTGACGGTTGAAGATTTCCGTTCCGATTCGCCGCAGGCGCGCATCTCGCCCGTGCGGCAGGCGCTGCTCATGTCTTCGCTGGCCTTCGTCCTTGGCTTTACCACTGTGTTCGTTCTGCTCGGCGCCGGCGCTTCGACGATCGGCGGCTTTTTGCGCATGTGGCAGCAGGAGATCGCCATCGCCGCCGGCATCGTCATCATCCTGATGGGCCTGAATTTCCTCGGTGTCTTCAAGCTTGCTTTCCTTTCGCGCGAGGCGCGATTCCAGACGCAGGGCAAGCCCGCCAATCCGCTCTCGGCCTACGTCATGGGCCTCGCTTTTGCTTTCGGCTGGACACCTTGCATCGGTCCGGTGCTGGGGCCGATCCTCGCCCTTGCCGGCGCGCGCGATACGGTCGCCGACGGCGCAATTCTGCTTGCCGTCTACTCGCTCGGCCTCGGCATTCCCTTTATCGTCGCCGCGCTGTTTTCGGGCCTGTTCATGAAGTTTCTTGGCCGCTTTCGCATGCATCTCGGCAAGGTCGAAAAGGTGATGGGCGGGCTTCTCGTCGTCACGGGCATTCTGTTCCTGACCGGCGGACTGCAGACTTTCTCGTTCTGGCTGCTTGAAACATTTCCCATCCTCGGCCAACTCGGCTAAAGGTGCTTCAAATGTTCATTCAAATGGCGATAGGGCCCGTGCCAGAGCAGGCATGAGAATGCCCGGTCAAAACTGATCTGGAAGTCCGACATGACATCACGCTCCTGCCTCACCGTCATTCTCGCTGCCGGCGAGGGCACCCGCATGAAATCAGAACTGCCGAAGGTCCTGCACATGATCGCGGGCCTGCCGATCGTGGCGCATGTGGCCAAGGCGGTCACGGGGGCTGGCGGCAGCGACATTGCGCTCGTCGTTGGCAAGGGCGCCGAAAAGGTGGAAGCTGCGGTGCGCGCGATAGCGCCGAATGTCACAGTGCACGAGCAGACCGAGCGGCTTGGCACCGCCCATGCAGTTCTGGCGGCGCGCGACGCGATTGCACGCGGCTACGATGATGTGCTGGTCGTCTTCGGCGATACGCCGCTCATCGAAACTGCGGCTTTGGCGCAGGCGCGGGCCAAGCTTGCCGACGGCGCCGATGTGGTCGTCATGGGTTTCCGTCCGGCTGGACCGAACGGCTATGGCCGGCTCATCGAGAAGGACGGCCGTCTCATGGCGATTCGCGAGGAGAAGGACGCGAGCGCCGAGGAAAAGCAGATCGGCCTGTGCAATGGCGGGCTGATGGCGCTGCGCGGCAAGAGTGCACTCAGCCTGCTTGACCGGATCACCAACAACAATGCCAATGGCGAATATTATCTGACCGATGTGGTCGAGATCGCCAATGCCGGCGGCCAGAGCGTCGTTGCCATCGAGATTTCTCCGGACAATGTCATCGGCATCAATACGCGTGCCGAACTCGCGGAGGCCGAAGCCATCTGGCAGAACCGCATGCGCCGCGACATGATGATGGCCGGCGTGACGATGCATGCGCCGGAGACAGTGTTCTTCTCACACGACACGCTGGTCGAGTCCGACGCCATCCTTGAACCCAACATCGTTTTCGGGCCCGGGGTAACGGTTGCGCGGGGCGCGGTTATCCATGCGTTCTGCTATTTCGAGGGCGCGAAAATCGGCGCGAATGCCAATGTCGGTCCATTCGCACGGCTGCGCCCCGGTGCCGATCTTGCGGAAAAATCCAAGGTCGGCAATTTCGTCGAGGTGAAGAACGCTGTGGTCGGCATCGGCGCCAAGGTCAATCATCTGACTTACATCGGCGATGCGACGATCGGCGCAGCGGCCAATATCGGCGCGGGGGCGATTACCTGCAATTATGACGGCTACAATAAACATTTGACGGAGATCGGGGCCAACGTCTTCGTCGGGTCCAATACCTCATTGGTGGCACCGGTGAAGATCGGCGATAATGCTTATGTCGCATCGGGCAGCGTGATTACGGCGAATGTGCCCGCAGATGCCCTCGCTTTCGGGCGCGCGCGCCAGGAAATCAAGGAAGGACGCGCGATCGAACTGCGCGCCCGCTATGCCGCCGCAAAATTAGCCAAGAAGGCTGACTAGATCGCATTCCATTGTTCGTGCAAGATTGCGCAACGGAAATTGACTTCCGGCCAGGGCGATTCCGCCCTAAGGCAGGAAGATAAAAAAAGCCTGGGGCATCGGAGTTTTGCATGTGCGGGATCGTTGGAATTATCGGCCGGGAGCAGGTTGCGCCGCTGCTCGTGGACGCGCTGAAGCGGCTTGAATATCGCGGATATGATTCTGCCGGTGTCGCGACCCTCAACAATGGTGTCCTCGACCGCCGCCGCGCCGAGGGCAAGCTCGCCAATCTCGACAAGCTCCTGAAGGAGCAACCTCTCAACGGCACGATCGGCCTCGGTCACACCCGCTGGGCGACCCACGGTGCGCCGACCGTGCGCAATGCGCACCCGCATACGACGCCGCGCCTCGCCGTCATTCACAACGGGATCATCGAGAACTTTGCCGAACTGCGGACCATGCTCGAATCCGACGGCTATAAGTTCGAGACTGAGACCGACACGGAAACCGTCGCGCATCTGGTGACGCGCGCGCTCGACCGCGGGCTTTCGCCCATCGACGCAGTACGCCAGACCTTGCCGCAGCTGCGCGGCGCCTTTGCCATCGCCATCATGTTCAAGGGCGAGGAGGACCTTCTGGTTGCCGCCCGCAATGGCCCGCCGCTTGCGGTGGGGTATGGCGACGGTGAAATGTACCTGGGCTCCGACGCGATCGCGCTTGCCCCGTTCACCGACAATCTCTCCTACCTTGAGGACGGCGATTGGGCCGTCCTGACGCGCGAAGGCGTCGTGATCTACGATGAGACGGGCATGGAGGTCGAACGCCCCGTTCAGAAGTCGGCGGGGACCGCTTTCCTCGTCAGCAAGGGCAATCACCGCCATTTCATGGAAAAGGAAATCCATGAACAGCCGGAGGTGATTTCGCACACGCTTGCCAATTATCTCGATTTCGCCAAGGGAACCGTTCGCACCGATGCAACGCCTCTCGATTTCAGCAAGGTGGACCGCATCGCGGCATCTGCCTGCGGTACCGCATTTTATGCCGGCCTCATCGGCAAATACTGGTTCGAACGCATCGCGCGGCTCCCGGTCGATATCGATGTCGCTTCCGAGTTCCGCTATCGCGAGATGCCGTTGTCGAAGGACAGCCTTGCGCTCTTCGTCTCGCAATCGGGCGAGACTGCCGATACGCTCGCCTCGCTGCGCTACTGCAAGCAGCAGGGGCTGAAGATCGGCACGATCGTCAATGTCCGCGAATCGACGATGGCGCGCGAATCGAACACCGTGTTCCCGACGCTCGCCGGTCCTGAGGTCGGCGTCGCATCGACCAAGGCTTTCACCTGCCAATTGGCGGTTCTGGCATCGCTCGCAGTAGCCGCCGCCAAGATGCGCGGCACGATCGACGAGCAGGAAGAACGCCAGCTCGTGCGCGAGCTTTCGGAAATTCCGCGCTATGCCAATCACGCGCTGCGCCTCGAAGAACAGATGGAGACGATCAGCCGTGACCTCAGCCAGGTCAAGCACGTGCTTTACCTTGGCCGTGGCACCAGCTACCCGCTTGCGCTCGAAGGCGCGCTGAAGCTCAAGGAAATTTCCTACATCCATGCAGAAGGCTATGCGGCGGGTGAATTGAAGCACGGGCCTATCGCACTGATCGACGAATCGATGCCGGTCATCGTCATTGCGCCGTATGACCATTGGTTCGAGAAGACGGTTTCGAACATGCAGGAGGTCGCGGCGCGCGGCGGCAAGATTATCCTGATCACCGACGAGAAGGGAGCGGCGGCGAGCACATTGAATACGATGCACACGATCGTGCTGCCGGACATGCCGGAAATCATCGCCCCGATCATCTATGCATTGCCGATCCAGATGCTGGCATATCATACGGCGGTGTTCATGGGGACCGACGTCGACCAGCCCCGCAACCTTGCAAAATCCGTAACGGTCGAATAGTTAGCCGGCGCGCAAAAGCCTGACAGCCTCGTCGCGCTCGAAGAGATAAAGCAGTATGCGCAGCGCCTTGCCGCGCTCGCTTTGCAATTCGGGATCGCGCGCAAGAATATAGCGCGCATCCTTGCGGGCAATCTCCAGGAACTCCTGATGCGCCTCGATGCTGGCGAGGCGGAAGCCGGGCGTACCGGATTGGCGCGTGCCGAGAAGCTCGCCTTCACCACGCAGCTTCAGATCTTCCTCGGCAATGCGAAATCCGTCTTCCGTTTCGCGCATGATCTTGAGCCTTGCCTGCGCCACTTCGCCGAGCGGCCCCTTGTAAAGCAGAAGGCAGGTCGAAGGCTTGTCGCCGCGGCCGACCCGGCCGCGCAACTGGTGCAGCTGGGCAAGGCCGAAGCGTTCGGCATGCTCGATGACAATGATGGTGGCGTCTGGCACATCAACGCCAACCTCGATCACCGTTGTGGCGACGAGAAGCCGGGTATCGCCATTCTTGAACGCCAGCATGGCAGCGTCTTTTTCCGGACCACTCATCCGGCCGTGCACCAGGCCGATCCTGCTGCCAAGCAGGGGCTTCAGCGATTCGAACCGCTCTTCGGCCGAGACAAGGTCGACGATCTCCGATTCTTCGACGAGCGGACAGATCCAGTAGATCTTCTGGCCGTCGGCAATGGCACTCCGCATGCGCTCGACAAGGTCGCTCAACCGGTCCATCGGCAGGATCGCGGTAGTGATCGGACGCCGGCCCGCCGGCTTTTCCGTGAGTTTCGATACGTCCATATCGCCGAACGCGGTGAGGACGAGGGTGCGGGGTATGGGGGTTGCGGTCATCACCAGCATGTCCGGCGCGTCACCCTTGGAGGTCAGTAGCAGGCGTTGATGAACGCCAAACCGGTGCTGCTCGTCGACAATGACGAGGACAAGGTCGCGGTACGAGACTTTTTCCTGGAAGAGGGCATGCGTCCCGACGACGATATTTATCGCCCCGGAACGCAGTCCTTCGAGAACGTCCTCGCGCTCACGGCCCTTTTCGCGCCCCGTGAGAAGAGCAACGCGCAGCCCGGCCTTTTCGGCGAGGGGCGCTATCGTGGCATAATGCTGGCGTGCCAGAACTTCGGTCGGCACCATTAGGGCCGACTGGCCTCCGGCTTCCGCGGCATGCGCCATTGCCAGCAGGCCTACGACCGTTTTGCCGGAGCCGACATCGCCTTGCAACAGGCGCAACATGCGATCGGGCTGTCGCAGGTCCGCAATGATTTCCTTGATAGCCTCAGATTGGCTATTGGTCAGCGAATAGGGCAATGCGGCAATGATCCGCGCTTTGATCTCGCCGTTGCCCTCGAGCTTGCGGCCAGAAAGGCGCTTTGCCCTTAGCCGCACAAGCGCGAGCGCCAGCTGGCCAGCGAGAAACTCATCATAGGCAAGACGCTGGCGGGCAGGGCTGTCGAGCGCGATGTCTGCCGGATCGGCCGGCCCGTGCATGATCCGCAGCGCTTCGCGATGTAACGGAAGCCGGTGGGCGGCAAGAACCGGCGCGTCGATCCATTCCGGCAGCTCCGGCACTTTGGTCAAGGCCTCCTCTACGCCGCGCGCCAGAACTTTTGGCGAGAGCCCGGCGGTCAAGGGATAGACAGGTTCAACGAGCGGCAGCGATGCGGCGTCGTCGAGGCGGGCGATATGGTCGGGATGGACCATGGTCGGCCGGCCGTTGAACCACTCTATCTTGCCCGACACGATCACCATTTCCCCGACAGGCATCGCCTTTTCGAGCCAGGCCTGCTTGGCGTGAAAGAATGTCAGCCCGATCTCCCCCGTATCGTCATGCGCATAAACCCGGTAAGGCGCATTGCTGCGTCCGCCCGGGAGGTGGCGGTCAATACGCACCTCAAGAGTAACGATGGCCCCCTCGGGCGCATGGGCTATGCCGGGCCGGTGGCGCCGGTCGATGACGCTGTGCGGTGGAAGATAGACAAGATTGGCGACGCGCGGGTCCTGACCCGGCGGCGTGCCGAGCAGGGTTGCGAGCAAGCCGGTTACCTTCGGGCCGATGCCGGAAAGTGTGCGAACCGAAGCAAAGAGGGGATCGAGCAGGGATGGGCGCATGGCAAAGGTCTAGAATGTTTCGGGTTTGGAGACCAGTCTCGTTGCTGCGTCTCCGTTGTCATGGGGCCTTATCCCGAGTATCCATTCGCGGAACTGGCGACCGTACCGGATTATTGGCAGCACATTGCATGAGCAAGGCTGACACGGCCGCCGGATGCGGTTATACCCTCGCCAAAATGCGCGCATTGGTCTGAACACGGAGCCGATTATGACAGGAAGCAGTCGCACCACCGCCGACCTGCCGCCGCGACAGCGCAAGCTGTTGTTCCGGTCGTGGCACAGGGGCATGCGCGAAATGGACCTGATCCTAGGGCAATTCGCCGACGTCCATATCGAGACCTTGTCAGAACGCGAACTTGACCAATATGAAGCACTCATGGAAGCTTTGGATCGCGATCTTCTAAAATGGGTCACGGGCGAAGCCGATGTTCCTGCCGAATTCGATACGCACATCTTCCACAAGATCGTCGCGTCCCGCAAAGAGATGAAATTCTGAAAATTCAATGACTGCGTTTTCCAAGCTTGGATTGAAGCCCGGTACAGCGGGCCATGTCGTTGTCGACGGTGTCGTCGATGGCTATGAGGCGTTTGCGCTGGCCAAGGTCGTTGCCGAGGCCGGGGCAGGCGGCCCCGTGCTTTTCATCGCCCGTGATGGCCAGCGCGTTGCCGATCTGGAACAGGTCCTGAGTTTTGTCGCGCCCGAGCTCCCTGTGCTGCAATTGCCGGCCTGGGACTGCTTGCCCTATGACCGCGTCTCTCCGGGCGCAGATACATCGGCACGCCGCCTTGCGGCGCTTGCGGGTCTTGCCGCATTGCGTGAACACAAGCATCCCGGTGTGATCCTCGCTACGGCCAATGCGATGCTGCAAAAGCTTCCGCCACGCGAGGTGTTGGCTCAGCAGCTTTTCATGGCCAGGCCCGGCAATAGAATCGACATGAACGCGCTCGTGCAGCGTCTTGAAAACAATGGGTTCGAGCGCGTACCAACGGTTCGCGACGTCGGCGAATACGCGGTACGGGGCGGCATTCTCGATCTCTTCGCGCCGGGCGCTGAAGCGCCGTTGAGGCTCGATTTCTTTGGCGATACACTGGAGACGATCCGTGCTTTCGATCCGGCAACGCAGCGGACGCTGAGCCAGAAGACCGAGTTCACCATGCAGCCGATGAGCGAAATAACGCTCTCGCCCGAAGTGATCAGCCATTTCCGCTCGCAATATGTACAGACGTTTGGTGCGCCTTCACGTGACGACGCACTCTACCAGTCCATATCCGAGGGGCGCCGTTTTGCCGGAATGGAACATTGGCTGCCGATGTTCTACGACAATCTGGAGACCGTGTTCGACCACACCGGCGACATGCCGGTCGTCTTCGATCATCTTGCGCATGAATCAATGGCCGAGCGCCACAAGATGGTGCTGGACCATTTTGAAGCGCGCAGGCGTCAATCGGACGGCAAGGAGCCTGGCGACGCGGTACCCTACAAGCCTGTCGCACCGGGCCTGCTCTATCTGACGCCGGAAGCGGTGGAGGTAGCGGCGCAGACGTCCGGCATGCGCATCGATTTCACGCCCTTCGATGCGCCGTTTGCCAGCGGCCGGTCCATCGTCCATGCCGGCGCCCATCGCGGGCGGACTTTCGTCGAGGAGCGGACCGCCAAGGATACCAATGTCTTTGACAGCGTGGTGAAACATATCGCCGACGAGCGCGCGGCGGGCAAGAAGGTGCTGCTTGCGGCCTGGAGCGAGGGCACGCGCGACCGGCTCGTCCAGGTGCTTAACGAACATGGCCTCGAGAAGATCGAGCTTGTCGACGATCTGAGAATGGTCAAGGCGCTGTCGCGCGACAAGATCACCGCCGGCGTGCTTTCGCTGGAGACCGGTTTCGACGCCGGCGAACTCGTCGTTATTGCGGAACAGGACATACTCGGCGACCGGCTCATTCGACATTCGAAGCGGCGCAAGCGCGACCGTGACTTCATCAGCGAAGTATCCGCGCTCAGTGCCGGCGATATCGTCGTGCACGTGGATCACGGCATCGGCCGGTTTATCGGCTTGCGCACCATCACTGCCGCCGGCGCCCCGCACGACTGCCTGGAATTGCACTATGCCGGGGATGACCGGCTGTTTCTTCCGGTCGAAAATATCGAGCTGTTGTCGAGGTTTGGCTCGGAATCCTCAACCGCTATCCTCGACAAGCTTGGCGGTGGTGCGTGGCAGGCGCGCAAGGCAAAACTCAAAAAGCGGTTGCTCGACATTGCCGGCCATCTCATCAAGATCGCCGCTGAACGGCAGATGCGGGGCGCACCTGTCCTCACGCCGCCGGATGGGCTCTACGGCGAATTTGCTGCCCGGTTCCCCTATGACGAGACTGAAGATCAGGACCGCGCCATCGATGCAGTTATCGATGATCTGGCCCTCGGCAAGCCGATGGATCGCCTCGTATGCGGTGATGTCGGCTTCGGCAAAACGGAAGTAGCGCTGCGCGCCGCCTTCGTAGCCGCGCTGAACGGCGTTCAAGTGGCTGTTGTGGTCCCGACGACTTTGCTTTCCCGCCAGCATTTCAAGACGTTTTCCAACCGGTTTCAGGGGCTCCCCGTCAATGTGGCGCAGGCATCGCGGCTGGTTGGCTCCAAGGAACTTGCGGAGAACAAGAAGGGCATCGCCGAGGGAAAGGTGGATATCGCGGTCGGTACCCACGCGCTGCTCGGACAAGGTATAACGTTCAAGAACCTTGGTTTGCTGATCATCGACGAGGAGCAGCATTTCGGCGTCAAGCACAAGGAACGGCTCAAGGAACTGAAGTCGGACGTGCATGTGCTGACCCTTTCGGCAACGCCCATCCCGCGCACGCTGCAGCTGGCGCTGACCGGCGTTCGCGAATTGTCGCTTATCACGACGCCGCCTGTCGACCGCATGGCGGTGCGCACCTTTGTTTCGCCTTTCGATCCGCTCGTCATCCGCGAAACGTTGCTGCGCGAGCGCTATCGTGGGGGCCAGAGCTTCTATGTATGCCCGCGCATATCGGATCTTGCCGAAATCAAGGAGTTCCTCGACGCGCAGGTGCCGGAACTGAAGGTCGCCGTCGCTCACGGCCAGATGGCGCCGGGCGAACTCGACGACATCATGAACGCCTTCTACGACGGCCAGTATGATGTGCTCCTGTCGACCACGATCGTCGAGTCCGGTCTCGATATCCCGACGGCCAATACGATGATCATCCACCGCGCCGACATGTTCGGCCTCTCGCAGCTCTATCAGCTGCGTGGCCGCGTCGGCCGCTCGAAGCAGCGGGCCTATGCACTGTTTACGCTGCCCGCGCACAAATTGCTGACGCAGACGGCCGAGCGCCGCCTGAAGGTACTGCAGTCGCTCGATACGCTCGGCGCGGGCTTCCAGCTTGCCAGCCACGACATGGATATCCGCGGCGCCGGCAATCTTCTGGGCGAAGAACAATCGGGCCATATCCGTGAGGTCGGGTTCGAGCTTTACCAGCAGATGCTGGAAGAAGCGGTCGCCGAGATCAAGGGAACGGGCGAAATAGAAGACAGCCATTGGTCGCCGCAGATATCCGTTGGCACGGCGGTGATGATTCCCGAAGCCTATGTGCCGGATCTGCAGTTGCGCCTCGGCCTTTATCGCCGTCTCGCAGATCTCGAGGAACTGCAGGATATCGACGGGTTTGGCGCCGAACTGATCGACCGGTTCGGCCCATTGCCCGAGGAAGTGCAGCACCTCCTGAAGATCGTCTATATCAAGGCGCTCTGCCGCCGCGCCAATGTCGACAAGCTCGATGCCGGCCCGAAGGGCGTGGTGATCCAGTTCCGCAACAAGACGTTCAACAATCCCGCAGCGCTGGTCAAGATGATCGGCGAGCAGGGCTCCATGGCGAAGATCAGGCCGGATCAGAGCATCGTGCTCGTTCGCGACTGGCCGACGGCGGAAAAGCGCCTGAACGGCGCTGCGGTGGTCATGTCGCAACTTGCGAAACTGGCGGATGCCGCCTAGGCGGCTCCGCTTCCAGGCTGGAAACCGTCCGCCGTCTGGCGGATCGCGTCGGCCAACGTCTCGGCCGATTGCGCACCCATCACCGCGTATTTCTGGTCGAGGATGAAGCAGGGAACACCGCGCACGCCAATCTGGTTTGCCGTATCGATCTCCTGCCGCACACCAACTGCATCGGCATCCGTTGGCAGGAGGCTCGCGACGATGGCAACATCCATGCCAGCCTCTGCAGCGGCTTCAAGCAACACCTCGGCGTCGCCAATATCCTTGCCTTGCTCGAAATAGTAGGAAAACAGGATGCCGACGAGCGTGTCCTGGACATTCGGCTGGGCCTGCGATGCCCAGCGGATCAGGCGGTGCGCGTCGAGCGTATTGGGGCTGATCTCGATCGAATCGAAGTCGAACTCAATGCCGACCTCCTTGCCGAGTTCAGTAAGCTGTTGATGGATCTCGAAGATCCGGTCCGAGCTGCCGAACTTTTCCTGCATGTAACGTTTGCGGTCCTTGCCTTGCGGCGGGATCGTCGGATCAAGCTGGAACGGCCGCCAGTTCACCGATACATCGATGTCGGGGTTGAGCTCGAGCGCCTGTTCGAGCCGCTTTCGCCCGACGAAACACCAGGGGCAAACGACATCCGACACCACGTCGATGGTGAATTTCTTTTCGGGCATATCTTCAACCTATCGTTTGTCTGACCACCACGTGTTCAGCTGGTTTCCCACGAGGGAGGTCTTTTCGGGATGTTGCAGGTGCGACCACCGCGCAACCCATTGCTCCGGCTGATAATAGATCGGAATCATATAATGGCCGGAGATCAAAAGCCTGTCGAGAGCGCGGACCGTGCTGGTAAACTCTTCCTGTCCGCGCACCGCCAGCATCTTGTCGAGGAGGGCGTCGATGGCCGGATTGGCAACGCCGGCATAATTGAAACTGCCCTCGACATCCTTCGACTGGCTGCCCCAACGATAATATTGCTCATAGCCGGGTGACAGCGAACTCGCATAGGCACCGAGTATCATGTCATAATCGAAGGTCTGCAGCCGTTTCTGGTACTGGGCGTCATCGACGGTCCTGATGGTGACGCCGATACCGAGCCGCTCAAGGGTGCGCTTATAGGCAAGGCCCAAGCGTTCCTCGCCAACGGATCGCGTCATGATTTCGAAGGTGAGGGGAGTTCCGTGGGGATCGAGCATCCGTTCGTTCTCGATCCTGTAGCCCCGCTCGGTCAGGATGTCGAAGGCACGCCTCATTTCCTTGCGGTCGCGCCCCGTGCCATCCGTTTGCGGCGGCACGTACGAACCTTCCATCACGTCCGGCTGGAGAGAATCGCCAAAGGGCGCAAGCCACTCGCGCTCCATAGCATCGGCAGGACGTCCCAGCGCCGAAAGTTCTGATCCTTGCCAATAGCTGCTGAGCCGCCGGTAACGCCCAGCATAGAGGTTGCGGTTCGCCCATTCGAAGTCGAACATCAGGGCCAGCGCCTGGCGAACCGCCCGATCTTGAAATTTCGGGCGGCGCGTATTGAACAGAAACCCGAACATGTTGGCAGGCGAGTGTTTTTCGAATGTATCCTTGATAACCCGGCCATCTCGTATGGCCGGGAAGTCATATGAAGTTGCCCATTTGTTGGGATCGCCCTCAAGGAAGACATCGAAAACACCTTTCTTGAAGGCTTCGAACTGCGCCTGGTCGTTGCGGAAATATTCAACGGTCACCCTGTCGAAATTATTGAAGCCGATGCGGCTCGGCACATCTTTCCCCCAATAATCCGGATTGCGCTTGTAGACGATGCGCTGACCCGGCTGCACCTGTGAGACCGTATAGGGTCCGCTGCCCACAGGTATCGAGAGAGGCGAACTGTCGAAGGTGTCGATGTTGATGGCATGTTTGGGAAGAACTGGCATTAATGAGAGGATCAGCGGAAATTCGCGGTTGGCCTGGTCGTTGAACGTAAAGCGAATGCCGCGCTCGCCAATCTTCTCGATCTTCGAAATGAGCTTCATCCGGCCGCTGAAGGGTGGGCGGCCCTTTTTTGTCAGGAGGTCGAAGGTGAATATCACGTCGTCGGGCGTAACCGGCTCGCCATCAGACCATTTTGCTTTGGGATTCAGCGTAAATTCGACCCAAGTCCGCTCATCGTCGGTTTCGACTTTTTCGGCCAGCAGGCCGTACATGGTGAACGGCTCATCGGCGTTGCGTTGCATCAGCGATTCATAGACGAGATCGCCGAACTCGCCGTCACTGAACAGGCCACGCGCATATGTCCGCATGCTCTTGACCAGAAACGGGTTGAGGCTGTCAAACGTGCCGACGACACCATAGGTGATCGAGCCTTCCTTGGGGGCATCCTGATTGACATAGGGGAAATGCTTGTAGTCCGCGGGCAGGGCAGGTTCGCCGTGCATGGCGATTCCATGGCTCGGTTCGGCAAATGCACCGCTTGTGATACAACAAATCGTGGCAAGTATAGTCAGCGCCTGGGTAGTTTTCTTCAACATCGTCTCGACCTAGCATTCCCGGAAGCCGGGAATTCATTCTGATTCGTGACAGAGACTACCACTTGACGACGATTCTGCGGCGTGCGCCGTAAATCCTCGAGGGGAATCCCAAACTAGTCCAAAAGGTGGCTGGATTTGAGAGAACATGCAGTGTAACACGGCCTTCGATATTCAAAGGGTCACTCTCTTGCCGCATTTGGCAACCAAAGCCAGACAAGCAAATAAAGATGATCGAGATACACTTAGGATAAGTGCGCTGAAAGGAACCAGTTGACCATGTCCAACCCGAAGTCCATCGCGGCAACCGCATCATTCGCTGGTGCCATCGCATTGCTCGCCGCCGCGGCAGTACCAGCAGCAGCCCAGCAGCAGAGAGCGCCGCAAGGTTGGTTCAAGGTCTGCTCCAAGCAGGAAGAAAACGATATCTGCAACACCCAGAACATCGTGACTGCCGATAGCGGCCAGCTCCTGACCGCGGTCAACCTCATCGAGATCAAGGGCAAGATCAACCGCAAGATCTTCCAGGTATCGGTTCCGACCGGCCGTCTCATTCCTCCGGGCGTCGGCCTCCAGATCAATGGCGGCAAGACCCAGAAGATCGAATACGCGATCTGCTTCCCGGATCGTTGCATTTCGGAAGTCGCCTTGTCGGACGATCTGCTCAACTCGTTCAAGAAGGGCAACCAGCTGACGCTGACTTCGGTCAACTTCCAGAACAAGCCTAACCCGATCAATGTCGCTCTGACCGGCTTCAGCCAGGCCTATGACGGCCCCGGCCTGCAGCAGAACGAACTCGAACAGCGCCAGAAGACGCTGCAGAGTGAAGTTCAGAAGCGCCAGAAGGAATTCGAAGACAAGATGAAGGCCGAACAGGAAAAGGCGAAAGCCGGCAACTGATCAGTTAGCGCACACAAAAAAGGGACGCGGTGACGCGTCCCTTTTTTATTGTCAGGCTTCGGTGCAAAGCCTTAGTTGAGATGCGGGCGCTTGACCCGATAGACGCCATCCTCGATCTTTTCGAACACGTTCTTGATCTGCGGGTGGCGCAAAGGTGTCCCGGTCGTATCGGCAACGAGGTTTTGTTCCGAAACATAAGCCACGTATTCTGTCTCGGAGTTCTCGGCAAAGAGATGGTAGAAGGGCTGGTCGCGATGCGGCCTGATCTCTTCGGGAATGGACTGATACCATTCTTCGGTGTTGCTGAACTCGGGATCAACGTCGAAAATCACGCCACGAAACGCAAAAATGCGGTGGCTGACTACCTGACCGATCTGAAATTTGGCATGCCGGATCTGTTTTATCATCGTCATTCAGGATAGATATCCGTTTCTGTCCAATCCCGCGAGCCTAAAGCGTCCTTGCTCTTGTTTCCGGCGCGGCAAACCTCAAAGCCTGCTTATGCTTGATGTATTCAACCTGGTCTTACCGTTCTTTGGGCTGATTTTTCTTGGCTTTTTCGTGGCCAAGGTAAAACATCAGCCACTCGAGGCGCTCGGGTGGATGAATACGTTCATCGTCTATGTGGCGCTTCCCGCGCTGTTTTTCCAGATTTTGTCCAAGACGCCGGTGGCCGAATTGACGCAGTGGGGCTTTATCATAGGCTGCACCGCATCGACCCTCCTGATCTTCATGGCAATGTTTGTGGTCGCGTTCGTGCGCACACGCCGCATTGACGAGAGCACCATTCAGGGGCTCGCGGCAGCCTACGGCAATATTGGCTACATGGGCCCGGCGCTGGCGATCCTTGCTTTCGGCGCGCCGGCAGCCGTGCCGGTCGCACTCATCTTCTGCTTTGACAACACGCTGCATTTCGTGATGGCGCCGTTGATGATGGCGCTTTCCGGCAACGACAAGCGTTCGCCGCGCGATCTCGCCGCCGGGGTGCTCAAGAAGATATTTGGCCACCCTTTCATCATCGCCACCATTTTCGGGGTAGGAGCGGCCATCACCGGACTGGAGCCGCCTGTGGCGGTCGACCGGATGATCGATTTTCTTGCCCGTGCGGCGGCGCCTTGCGCGCTCTTCGCCATGGGCGCGACGCTGGCGCTGCGCCCCTTGCGACGTGTGCCGAAGGAACTCTATCTGATTGTTCCGCTCAAGCTCGTCGTCCAGCCCGTACTGATTTACTGCGTCTTGCGCCTGGCCGGCGATTTCCCACCGGTTTGGGTCTATACGGCAATGCTTATGGCGGCCCTGCCAACCGCAACGAATGTCTTCGTCATCGCCCAGCAATATGGGGTTTGGGTCGAGCGCGCGTCGAGTTCAGTGCTCGCGACCACCCTGTTTTCGATCGTGACATTGACGCTTTGGCTCTACGCCATGACACATGGGCTGGTTCGGTGAGCCTTCATACGCCGCACCTCTAGTCCCCGACGGGTGCCGCCGCACGCCATCGGCTAGCTAGTTTGTATCAATTCTAAAGTTTTGTGGGGCACCCCCTTGCGGCTGTGGCGTCCATCTGTTTATATAGTTGCGAATGATTTGCAATTGCGTTTCGGAGAAGTTATGGATCAGCTAGCGCAGCACACCCCGGCGGCCGATGGATGGCGGCATGCCCGGGGCGAGGCATCTTTGTCCGACGTTCATCGTTCGGTCGCCGTGCGCTCGACCGGCCCAGGCTGGCGGCGTGCTGCCGCATTTGTCGGACCAGGCTATCTTGTGGCGGTCGGCTACATGGATCCCGGCAATTGGGCGACATCGCTCGCCGGTGGTTCGAAGTTTGGCTATTCGCTGCTTGTTGTCGCGCTGATCTCCAACATCATGGCGATCGTTCTGCAGGCTCTCTGCGCGCGTTTGGCGATCGGATCGGGCAGGGACCTTGCGCAGGCTTGCCGGGATGCATTTCCAAAGCCCGTTGCCTATACGCTGTGGTTCCTTGCGGAAATCGCCATCATCGCAACCGATATTGCGGAAGTCATTGGCACGGCGATCGGCCTCAATCTTATTTTTGGCATTCCACTCGAAATCGGCGTCCTCATCACTGCGCTCGATGTTTTCCTTATCCTGTACCTGCAGAAGTTGGGCTTCCGCTGGGTGGAAGCGTTGATCATTACGCTGCTTGGCGTGATTGCTGTCTGCTTCGGTATCCAGATTTTTCTTGCCGATCCTGAATGGGGCGCGGTGATCAAGGGCTTTGCCCCGACGACTGAAATCGTGACCAATCCGGAAATGCTGTATCTCGCGCTTGGTATCCTCGGCGCTACGGTGATGCCGCACAATCTCTATTTGCATTCGGGTATCGTGCAGACGCGCGCCTACGGCGATACGCTGCCCGAGAAACGGCAGGCGCTCAAATACGCGACGATCGATTCAACCGCGGCGCTGATGTTTGCACTTCTTATCAACGCTTCGATCCTGATCCTCGCCGCCGCGACCTTCCATACGACCGGCCGCACGGAGGTTGCGGAACTTGGCGAAGCACATTCCCTGCTTGCGCCCTTGCTCGGTCTTGCCATCGCTCCAACCCTGTTCGGCATTGCGCTTCTGTGCTGCGGCATCAACTCGACGGTCACAGCGACGCTTGCAGGTCAGATCGTCATGGAGGGCTTTCTCCACATCAAGCTCGCACCATGGCTGCGCAGGCTGATCACCCGCGCGATTGCGATTATCCCGGCTGCGCTCGTGACGATCTGGTATGGCGAAAGCGGAACGGCGAAGCTGCTCGTACTCACCCAGGTGGTGCTCAGCCTGCAACTGTCATTTGCAGTGTTCCCGCTGGTCATGTTCACGGCAAGCAAGGCCAAGATGGGCGCTTTGGTCTCACCGCGCTGGCTGACCACGTTTGCCGTCATCATTGCGATCGTGATCGCCGTACTCAATGTGAAGCTGCTTTACGACTTCGTTCTTGCCTAATGTTCCGGGGCAGTGTGCTTGCGCGTAAAGCGGAAGCCGCTGCCCGGACGAAGCCCTTCACGCATGACGAACCCGCGCAGGGGCGAAAACACCCGCAACAATTCCAGGCCCCCACTGCGGACCATCTGCACCGGAAGGAAATCAGACAAGAGCGATCTGTTCAGTGCATCGACCGCACCCGTCCGCGCAAAGATGTCAGGGCTGCGCTTGCGGTTATAGGTCGAGATGACCCGTGACGAGCCGAGATCGGCCCCGTCCGTCGGGAAGGTCTCGAGCAGGGTCTCGACGTCCCTTACACCGAGGTTGAGACCTTGCGCGCCAATGGGCGGAAAAACATGAGCGGACTCGCCGGCAAGAAACACGCGATTTCGGGCGAAAGATGTCGGAACGAGGCCGGAGAGCGGCCAGCTTTGCGGATCGACATCAATGGTCACTGCGCCGAGCATGGACTGCATGCGCTCTTCCACCCGCATTGCGAGCTGGTCGCGGGTGAGTTCAAGCAGTTCAACCGCGTGCGCCGGCGTCGTCACCCATACGAGGCTCGACCGCTTCCCCTGGAGCGGGACCTGCGTGAACGGTCCGTGCTCGGTGTGGAACTCCGTCGAAATGTCGTGGTGGTCGCGCGTGTGGCTGAAGCTCAGCACGATGGCCGTCTGGTTGTATGACCAGGTCCGGGCGGAAATGCCTGCCGCTTCGCGAGCAAGCGAGGACCGGCCATCCGCCGCAATCACAATGTTCGCAGTAATGCTCGAGCCATCATTGGCTTCCACCGTAATTGCGTCGTCGCTCGGGTGGTAGTGGGTGGCCGAGGCGGCAATGTGCCTCGCGCCTGAATGCTGGAGTGCGTCAGCAAGGACAGACGTCAGTGTCGTATTGGGAATATTGTAACCAAATGCCGGTTCATCAATCTCGCTGGCCTCGAACGTGACGGCAGGGCTGCGGATCAGACGCTGCGTGCCATCGAGGATGCGCATCGTGGTAATCGGGGCTGCGTGCGGTTCGATCGCTTCCCACAGGCCGATCTTTTCCAGGAGCTTGATGGCTGGCATCATCAGCGCAGTGGTGCGCTGGTCAGAGGCTTCAGGCACGACGCCGAGGCTGACGACATTGTCGAACGAGCGGGCCGTGGCGATCGCCGCAATCAACCCGACGTGCCCAGCTCCGGCAATGACGATCGGATCGGTTCTGGTGCTGGTCATATCTGTCTCCCATTTGCGGGCCCGTGCGGGGCTTTCAACAGTTTATATGAGTTTCATTGCTTGCGCTTTCAGCCAATTTCAAGAAAAGCTGATCGCAAATCGTTCGTCGTTGCCAAGATATAACGGCAGGCGTTTAATTGTGATGCAGCAGATTGGCGCGGACCCTTGAAAAAACCTACCATGCCCAAGGGCGTCAAGCCCAAGAAAGTGACGGCGCCGCAAGCAAAGGCTTTCTCGGTCCATCTGTTGACGGCGTCCGGTTCGTTTCTGGCGTTTCTTTCCGTCGTCGCCGCCAGCGAGGAAAGCTGGACCGCCATGTTCTGGTGGCTCGGACTTGCCTTGTTCGTTGACGGCATCGATGGTCCGATCGCCCGCAAGCTGGAAGTCAAGTACGTCCTGCCCAATTGGTCGGGAGAACTCCTCGACAATATCATCGACTACATGACCTATGTGCTCATCCCCGCCTTCGCGCTCTACCAGCGCGGCTTCATGGGCGAGGGCCTGTCGTTTCTCGCAGCGGCCATCATCGTCGTATCGAGCGCTATCTACTACGCTGACACAGGCATGAAGACGAAGGAGAACTTCTTCAAAGGGTTCCCGGTTGTCTGGAACATGATTGTTTTCACCTTGTTCATCGTGCGGCCCGGCGAATGGGTGGCTTTTGCAATCGTTCTCGTTGCCGCAATAGTTTCATTCCTGCCGATCTATTTCCTGCATCCGGTGCGCGTGCAGCGTTTGCGCAACCTCAATCTGACGATATTTTTCCTCTGGTGCGGCTTTGGGGCGTTCTCGCTGTTTCAAGAACTTGATTCGCCGCTTTGGGTGCGCATTGGCATTTCCGTTACGGGGATCTATCTTTTTTTCATCGGCGCCGTAATGCAGTTGTTCCCCAATTTGGGGCGGACGGAGAAAGCGTAATGGTCAAGGCTGTTCGTATTCATCAAACCGGCGGGCCGGAGGCACTGACTTACGAAGATGTTTCGGTCGGGGCGCCCGGACCGGGCGAGGTGCGCATCCGAAATGAAGCGATCGGCCTCAACTTTCTCGATGTCTATTATCGAACTGGTCTCTATCCGTCGCCGACCCCGCTGCCGCTGATTCCGGGCCACGAGGGCGCTGGCGTTGTGCTTGCCGTCGGCGAGGGTGCCGGATGGCTGAAGCCCGGCGACCGGGTCGCCTACACCGGTCCGATCGGTGCTTATGCGCATGAGCGGCTTATTCCGGCCGATCGCCTTGTCAAAGTCCCGGATGAAATTCCGCTGCAACAAGCGGCAGCGATGATGCTTAAGGGCCTTACGGCCCAGTACCTCTTGCGCCAGACTTTTCCGGTGAAGAAAGGTGACACGATCCTCTTTCACGCGGCTGCCGGCGGCGTCGGTCTCATCGCTGGACAATGGGCAAGACACCTTGGCGCGACGGTCATCGGCACCGCCGGTTCAGAAGACAAGGTGAAGCTCGCCCTCGATCATGGCTACGACCATGTCATCAATTACCGCAGTGAGAATTTTGTGGAGCGGGTGAAAGAGCTGACCGGCGGCAAAGGCGTCGATGTCGTCTACGACTCCGTCGGCAAGGACACGTTCGACGGCTCGCTGGATTGCCTGCGGCCGCGCGGAATGATCGTGTGTTTTGGTCAGTCATCCGGACCGGTGCCGCCATTCGATCTGGGCATTCTCTCGCGCAAGGGATCGCTCTACCTTACGCGTCCGACGCTCTTCGTCTATGTGGCCGCGCGCGAGGCGCTCGAAAGCGGTGCCAACGAACTTTTTGACCTCGTCGCAAAGGGCGTCATCCGTATTGAAGTCGGCCAGACCTACCCGCTGAAGGATGTCGCCAATGCGCACCGCGACCTTGAAGCCCGTAAGACGACCGGCACGACCGTGCTCATTCCTTAAGCCTCTGATGTTCGTGCACGATTAATGTGCGCAAATGGCCGCAACCACTCGTTTTGCACTTTCCAAGTTTGGCCGGGGTAGCATAGGATCAGGAACGGTCTTGGCCGCGGGGAACGATGACACAAAAAAGAATAGACGGCTCTGAAACACCGCTACTGGAAGCTGACAAGCTCACCAAAATTTTCGGCACACTCAAAGCCTGCGACGAAATCGACCTGAGAATTAGCGCCGGCGAGATTCATTCGCTGCTCGGCGAGAACGGCGCTGGAAAATCGACGCTGGTGAAGATGCTGTTTGGCGCATTGCAGCCAAGTTCCGGCAGCATTTCCTGGAAGGGAAACGCTGTCACGGTGACCAATCCGGCCATGGGAAGATCGCTCGGTATCGGTATGGTTTTCCAGCACTTTTCGCTCTTTGATGCGCTGACTGCAGCAGAGAATATCGCCCTTTCGCTCGACGAAAAAACGCCGCTCGATACGATCGCCGCGCGTGCTCGCGGAATCGGCGATGCCTATGGGTTGCCGGTCGATCCCGATGCGCTTGTCGGCGACCTTTCCGTCGGTGAGCGGCAGCGAATCGAGATCATTCGCTGCCTGTTACAAAACCCTGACCTTATCATTCTGGACGAACCGACATCGGTGCTGACACCACAGGAAGCAGACCTACTTTTCGTGACACTGGAACGGCTTCGCTCTGAAGGAAAATCCATTCTCTATATCAGCCACCGGCTGGAGGAGGTCCGGCGCCTGTGCGATCGGGCAACCGTTCTTCGGCACGGCAAAGTTGTGGGCCAATGCGACCCCCGGGCCGAGACAGCCGCTTCCCTGGCGCGGATGATGGTAGGCAGCGACATCCACGTCATCGAGCGTAGTCCGGTGCAAAAATCTGCTGAACAGAGCCTGCCGCTTGTCGAGGTCAACGGATTGTCGCAGCGGCCGCGCGGCCCCTTTTCGGTTTCGCTGCACGATATCCGCCTTGCCGTTCAGGCTGGCGAAATCCTCGGCATCGCAGGTGTCGCCGGAAACGGGCAGGGCGAATTGTTCGAGGCAATTTCCGGAGAGGTTCTGCAGGAGCGGCCGGACATAATCCGGCTTCGCGGCAAGGATGCTGGCAGAATCGGCATTTCGGCCCGGCGCAAGCTTGGTGCCGCTTTCGTGCCGGAAGAGCGCCTTGGCCATGGTGCTGTGCCAGATATGTCGCTGACCAACAATCTCCTTCTTTCGCGCCATGCGACGGATCGCAAGGTGTTTCTTGCCGGCGGCGCGCTCAAGCTCGTCGCAGAGTCCAGTCTTGCCTCGGCGGCTAAGCGCATCATAGGCCGCATGGACGTCCGCAAAAGCGCAGAAAACCCCGATGCGTCAGCGCTTTCTGGCGGAAACCTGCAGAAGTTCCTGATCGGCCGCGAGCTTGATCGCAACCCTTCGGTGATGATCGTCAACCAGCCGACATGGGGCGTGGACGCTGGCGCGGCCGCGCATATCCGCCAGGCGCTCGTCGACCTTGCCAGGAGCGGTTCGGCCGTGATTGTGATCAGCCAGGACCTCGATGAGCTTTTCGAAATTTCCGACCGCATCGCCGCGATGGTGCATGGCCGGCTTTCTGAATCTGTGCCTATCGAAGCCATGAACCGCGAACGCGTCGGCTTGATGATGGGCGGTGCCGAGCACGCCGCACCCCTGGCGAGTGCAGGGGCAGCATGATGCGGATAGAAATCGTCAGACGCCCGCAACACTCGGCGCTTTTCAGTGCGCTGTCGCCCTTCATCGCCCTGTTTCTCACGGTCATTGCTGGAGCAATTCTTTTCTCGTTGCTCGGCAAGAATCCATTTGCGGCACTCTATTCCTATTTCGTCGAGCCGCTCACCGAGGTCTGGTCGATCCATGAATTATTGGTGAAAGCCGCGCCGCTTATCCTGATTGCAGTCGGCTTGTCGGTCTGCTTCCTTTCGAACAACTGGAACATCGGTGCTGAAGGTCAGCTGATCGCAGGCGGGATCGCGGGGTCGATTCTTCCGGTAATGTTCCCGGATTTTCAAGGCTGGTACGTCCTGCCGTTGATGCTGTTATTCAGCATGGCGGGTGGAATGGCATATGCGACGATCCCGGCCTATCTCAAGGTACGTTTCAATACCAACGAGATCCTGACGAGCCTCATGCTCGTCTATGTCGCGCAGCTTTTCCTCGATTGGCTGGTACGCGGTCCCTGGCGCAACCCGCAAGGCTACAACTTTCCCGAGACGGTGCAGTTCAATGACAGCGCCATCCTGCCGGCCATCTGGGCCGATTCGGGCCGAGCGCATTGGGGCTTTATTATCGCTCTGATCGCTGCTGTCATTGTCTGGTTCATGCTGTCGCGCACGCTCAACGGCTTTGAGATCAAGGTGCTCGGCCGCAGTTCGCGGGCAGGGCGCTTTGCCGGTTTCAGCGCGGGCCGGCTTACCTTCTTTGCCTTCCTTGTATCCGGTGCGCTTGCCGGCCTCGCCGGCATTGCTGAAGTGTCCGGCGCCGTCGGCCAGTTGCGGACGACGATTACACCCGGATATGGCTTCACTGCGATCATCGTCGCGTTCCTCGGGCGGCTCAATCCGCTCGGCATCGTTGCCGCGGGACTGGTTCTGGCACTTTCCTATCTCGGGGGCGAGGCGGCGCAGATCTCGCTCGGTATATCGGAAAAGTCAGCCCGCATTTTCCAGGGCATCATCCTTTTCTTCGTGTTGGCCAGCGACACGCTGATCTACTACCGCATAAGGTTCGTAACGCGTCTCGGCGACGCCGTGGCAAAGGGCGCCTGAGATGTCCATGTTCGAAGCCATTCTTCTAACGGTTGCGACTGCGGCGACGCCGCTCCTCATTGCCGCCCTTGGCGAACTCGTCGTCGAACGCTCCGGCGTACTTAACCTCGGCGTCGAAGGCATGATGATCATGGGCGCGGTCTGCGGCTTTGTGGTTGCCCAGACGACCGGATCCGCCTGGGTCGGCATGGGCGCGGCCATTTTGGCGGGCGCCGCCTTTTCCCTGCTCTTCGGGTTTCTTACGCTGACCCTTGTGACCAACCAGGTCGCGACCGGCCTCGCACTGACCCTGCTGGGCCTGGGCGCTTCGGCGATGATCGGCGAAAGCTTTGTCGGCCTGCCTGGGGTCAAGATGGAATCGCTCTATATTGCCGGGCTGACCGATATTCCCTATGTCGGCAAGCTCCTCTTCGGCCAGGATCCGATCTTCTATATCTCAATCCTTTTGACGATCGCCGTCGTCTGGTTCCTGTTCAGGACCCGCGCAGGCCTTACATTGCGTGCTGTCGGCGACAACCACACCTCGGCGCATGCGCTTGGCGTTCCCGTTGTCCGCATCCGTTACCTGGCGGTTCTCTTCGGCGGCGCCTGTGCGGGGCTCGCCGGCGGCCAGCTGTCGCTGGTTTATGTGCCGCAATGGGTGGAGAACATGACGGCGGGGCGAGGCTGGATCGCGCTTGCGCTCGTTGTCTTTGCGTCGTGGCGGCCGTGGCGGATTCTGGCGGGCGCCTATCTTTTTGGCGCGGTGAGCATCGGTCAGTTGCACGCGCAGGCGCTGGGTATCGGAATACCCTCCCAGTTCATGTCGTCGCTGCCCTACCTTGCGACAATCGTCGTGCTCGTGCTGATCTCCAGAAACAAGCGGCTGACGCTGATGAATACCCCGACTTCGCTCGGCAAACCCTTCGTACCGGACCGCTAGGGCGGCCTGAAACGAAACTCGATACGCATTAACAGAGAGGTGAACCTAAATGAAAAAATTGATGATGGCGCTTACTGTCGCCGCCAGCTTTGCATTGGCGGGTGCGGCGCACGCCGAGGATAAACTGAAAGTCGGTTTCATCTATATCGGACCCCCCGGTGATTTCGGATGGACATACCAGCACGACCAGGGCCGAAAGCAGCTGGAAAAGGAACTCGGCGACAAGGTCGAGACGACCTTCCTCGAAAACGTACCGGAAGGTGCGGATGCCGAGCGTGCCATCGAGCGCCTCGCACGCGCCGGCAATCAGCTTATCTTCACGACATCGTTCGGCTACATGGATGCAACGAACAAGGTCGCGCAGAAATTCCCCAAGGTGAAATTCGAGCACGCAACCGGCTACAAGACCGCCGAGAACGTCGCTGTTTACAATTCTCGCTTCTATGAGGGACGATATGTGCAAGGCGTGATCGCCGCGAAGATGTCGAAGACGGGCGTTGCCGGCTATATCGGCTCGTTCCCAATTCCGGAAGTTGTGCAGGGCATCAATTCCTTCATGCTTGGCGCACAGTCGGTCAATCCGAACTTCAAGATCAAGGTGATCTGGGCCAATTCCTGGTTCGATCCGGCCAAGGAGGCTGACGCCGCCAAGGCGCTGGTCGATCAGGGTGTCGACATCATCACCCAGCACACGGATTCGACCGCGCCCATGCAGGTTGCGTCGGAGCGCAAGATCAAGGCGTTTGGCCAGGCATCGGACATGATAAAGTTCGGACCGGAAACACAGCTGACGTCGATCGTCGATAATTGGGGCCCATATTACATCGAGCGCGCCAAGGCAGTCCTCGACGGCACCTGGAAGTCGCACAACGTTTTCGAAGGCATGCACGAGGGCCTCGTCGTCATGGCGCCCTACACCAATATGCCTGACGACGTGAAGAAGCTGGCCGAGGAAACCCAGGCGAAGATCACATCCGGTGAACTGAAGCCGTTCACTGGCCCGATCAAGAAGCAGGACGGCAGCGAATGGCTGAAGGTAGGTGAAACTGCCGACGACAAGACCATTCTCAGCATGAATTTCTACGTTGCCGGCGTGGATGACCAGCTTCCGAAATGAGCTTTTTATGAAAAAAGAAAAGGGCGCCACTGGCGCCCTTTTTTGTGTCCGGCAAATTCTGGTTCAATCGACGTCGTTGGCCGAAGCAGCATTGAGCTGGCCGTAGCGCTCGACGCCGATTGCGTTCAACAGATCGATCTGCGTCTCGAGGAAGTCGACATGACCTTCTTCATCCTTCAGGAGTTCGTCAAAAAGCTCCTTGGAGACATAGTCGCCGAGCTGATCGCAGATTTCGCGGGATTTCTTGTAGGATTTGACCGCATCATATTCGCCCGCAAGGTCGGCCTCGAGCACTTCCTTGATGTTCTGGCCAATGCGTAGGGCGCCGATAGACTGCAGGTTGGGATGGCCTTCGAGGAAAATGATGCGCTGGATGATCTTGTCCGCGTGGTGCATTTCCTCGATGGATTCTTCACGCTCTTTCTTGGCGAGCTTGGTGTAGCCCCAATCGTCAAGCAGGCGATAGTGAAGCCAATATTGATTCACGGCCCCCAGTTCGAGGAACAAAGCTTCGTTAAGCCGCTCGATGACCTTTATGTCGCCCTTCATGTCGTGAACTCCCGTATTGGTGACGCAATTCCCGAACACGGTCGATGAATGAAACTGCAACAGAATCATCCGAACCATGGCGGAGGTGATATTCTTCCGTCACCTTTATGATGGTTTCAACGACATTTGGGAAGCAGCCACAGCAGCGTCCCCGCTTCTTCATGGCATGGTAAACCTTTGCAGGAACAACGAGTTGCCACGGATCGGCGTCGAGAAGTTCAATGATAGTATTCTCGACTTCCTTCTGGGTAATGATATTGCAATGGCAAACTAGCATTTCGGGTCGACGCCGTATTCTTGAGAAGAAAGGGCCCCGACCTTCGACACCAAATCGGCATCAAAGCTTAAATAAGCTATTGAAATAAAAGCGTTTTGTACGCAGAGACCTGAAAATACTGTCCCGAAAACGGGGGATACTATCGAACCAGACAATGGTTCCTCCAATCGCAAGGGTTCAAGGCCCAAACATCAAAGGTCATGCGTCACCGTAACGCTTGGTACATAAAACCGGCTATCGGGATAACTGTCAAATCTATGTGGTGAGATTATGTCATGTTTTCAAGTAGTTAGAATAGTTCTAAACTAGACAAATAACCTAACCAATTCAATCAGGTTAAACCACCAGTGGTCATTTGCAGCGCAAATTCCCGGCGAAATCCGGTTATGTGTCAAAACGTCTCATGCGCCTTAATGAAAAGCTTCTTCTGTCAAAGGTTCGTCACAGCATACCCGGCAAAACCCAATACCGGGTCGCGCTCACGCAGAATCAGTCGCTCGGGAGCACGACAGTGCGCTCCCGCGTGAAGACGCAATGCTGGATGAAAAACCGCGCGGCTAGCTTGCCGCCGCCAGTCGCTTCTCGATGATGTCGATACCGAGGAGTGCGCGCACGTCGCGCTTGTCCACGATATCTTCGATCGTATATTGTGCGAGGACTTCGAAGAAAGCGTTGAGCGCCTTGCGCAGCGCGGAATTCAGGCCACAGCTGTCGATCAATGGGCAGTCGGCGCCATCATTGTCGAAGCATTCGGCCATAGAGAAATTCTCTTCGGTCACCCGAACCACGTCGAAGAGGGTGATGTCCTTCGCGGGTTTGCCGAGCTTCACGCCGCCATTGCGGCCGCGTACGGTCTCGATAAAACCATTCTCGACCAGCGGCTGGAGGATCTTGAAAAGAAAGAGCTCTGAGACTGTGTATGCTTGTGCGATCTCGCCGATCCGGCTCAGATTGCCCTCGTTGGCAGCACAATACATGAGAATGCGGATTGCATAATTCGTCTGTCTTGTCAGGCGCATCGGATTACTTCTCTTTCAACCTGAGCCAGGGACCGGTGCTGAACTATCGCATAAAACCGACAGCTGGCAGCGTCACGGATTCAGGCATGCACTTTGAATCTGAGCCGCAGTTTAGAATTATTCTTGATAAAGTAAACGATAATATGAAGGCCGGCTTCATATTATGCGCGAACCCAGAATGGGGCGCGTTACCGTACGAGTACGACGACCGAGGCCGTGATTAGTGCGGTCGTGACGAGCAGCAACAATCCGTAAAGACGGGGCTTGTCGAACAGGACCGCGAAGCCGGCGGACCATGCCACCACCGCAGCGCCCAAGGCATAAAGAAAACCTGCCTTGTGGGCCCAGGCAATATGAACAGCCATGAGGCCACCGATAATCAGGGCGCCAAACACAACCATGATGGCCAGAGCGTACTTCTCAAAATTGTCCATTCAAGGAACCCACTCTCAATACAAGCTCGAGACGGCCCGCTGGCGTCGAAACTGGACGGCGGCCGATAGCCAGACCTTCATAGACCGTTCGCACCCTCGAAGGCAATCGGATACGCCGAAGGACGCGGATTGCAGTAAACATGTGTGCGATAGGCAACAAAAAAGGCCGGGAATTCCCGACCTTCCGAATTCGCCTCGATACCAGTGCCAGTACATCCGTGGTCAAAAGCAGAAGCGAATTTCTGGAACTTAAATAGGTAGGTGGATGCCGATATACAAGGGCAGCCCCGTCCGCTTATTTCCAGCAGCCATTGTTCTGGCCGTTTAGATTGTGAGAATCGATATCAATCCCGGCAGCAAAGTCGTTCTTGGCAAGATAGACCGCGGTTTCAGGCTTGAGGCGGATCTTGTTCCAGCCGGCGCAACTCGAATTGTGCGCGGGCGGCTGGCTCATCCAGCGCATGGCGCCGCAATTGGTTACCGCGAACGCGCAGGGCAAAAGGAGGGCCAGGCTCAGTTTCTTCATCTTTCGTACTTTCGACGCGTTGTTAGAGTGGGTGCAATCGAGAACGTCCGCGCCCTCATCGCATAATTTGAACGCGGCTGAAATTGGACCTTCGGGTGATGAGCGCGCTTCAACTTAGTCATCATTGCTGGCGTTGAGTTCTTGCGGCCTCAACCCCTCGGCAGCCCGCGCGGTAAGCGATTGTGCCAGGATCAAGCGGCGCGATTTGAGAAGCGGTGCGTTCATCGCCTGAAGCTTGGGCATGCGCGGATTGTTCTCGTGCGCCGTAACCGCCGCCTCGTTTGCGTAAAGTTCGTTGACGATCACCCTGTTCGGGATCGGCGTTCCGTCGCGTTCGATCGGCTTGATCACTTCAAATCGCAAGCAACCCGCTTCCTCTTCAAGGGTCCTGCGGGCATGTTCACGAATAATCGCAGTAAATTCCTCTTCGCAGCCCTCATTGGTTTCGAATTCAACGATAATAGTAAGTGCAGTCATAAAATTGATCTCTCCCATGCATTTTGAGGCTAACAGCCGTTATTCAACAAATCCAGACGCAAGGCCAATGGAGCTGCATTAACCAACGGCTTTTCTGACGTCAGCGCCTTCTCGTGACGAAAAACAGGACGCCTCCGAAGATCATGGTCAACAGACCGATATAGAGCCAGCGCGTCTGCCCCACCATGAAGCTCCCGCCGAGGATGCTCAGTCCCTGCAGCGCCCAGATACCTCCCATGATCACAAGGAGAACCGAAACGATCGAAAGGGCGATCTTCATTGCGTTACATTCCTTTTCAAATGCTTAGGGGTGCCAAGTGGAACGACTTTCGGAAAAAAAGCAGGAACTTTCCGCTGCCGCAACCCGTTGACCAACGTCCTCGCCGCACCACCACCAGGCATCAGCTAAAGAACTCGCTTGGTCATTGTGCACATTTCCAACCACACGAAACTCCAGTAAAAAGGAATTCCAGATGACAACATATCAGTCGGAGTCCGCGATGGTGAAGGTCATTTTGAACCGCCAGACTTGGGTTCTGGTTGCCGACGGAGAAAAGGCACTTTTTCTGCGCAACAAGAACGATATGAACAATGTTCAGCTTGGCATTATTCACCAGTTGAGCCAGGCCAATCCGGCTACACGCGAGCAGGGCACCGACAAGCCCGGGCGATTTTCCAGCGGACCCGGCCTTGGCCGTGCGGCGGTCGACGACACCGATTGGCATGAAATGGCGAAGAAACGCTTTGCCAAGGAAATCGCTGACACACTCTATGCCCACGCTCACAAGGGTGAGTTTGAGAAACTCGTCATTGTCGCGCCTCCGCTTATGCTGGGAGAGATGCGTCAAGAGTTCCACAAGGAAGTGTCGGACCGGGTGGTGGCCGAAATCCCCAAGACCCTGACGAACCATTCGACGACAGATATTCAGGCCATCGTAGAAGAGAATTAAGTATCAGGTCGTTGGGTAGAGCGGCAGTTGAAGGCAAGGTTCATGCGCCTTCAATCCAGCTCTTCCTAACAAGCAAAACCCCTGCCTTGGCGGTAGGGGTTTCGCGGGTTGAGGCTTGATTTGGCTCTAGCAAACTGGATTCTGGATAAAAATATCGCGCATCGTTTCAGTGCGGCTCAGGCTCAAGGCACCGCTACACTCAACTTGTAGAGATGCTACCACAAGTATCGCGAATTTCAAGAAATAGATGCTGATAACGTTATTTCGATGAACGTTTTAGACGCTCTACTTCTTCTTCCAGATGTTTAATTCGTTCTTCCAAGGCATTGATTGCCTTAAAGACAGCAACGCCCATGCCTTTGAAATCACCGCTATGGATCGCGGCTTCGATCGCATGTCTGGCATTTTCAATCGACATCTCTACCTCCACTTGTGCCGGGACGGTACATGCAGAAAGCCCAATCCTCAAGGGGCATGAGGATTGGGCCATGTTGGCTTGTGGGTTAGCCAAGGGCTGGTTTGGGGGAACCAGTACATTTAAAACGCGAGATCGCGAACTTGGTTCCGGAATTTTCTAAAGAATCTTCTAATCGGTCACTGCGCTCAAGGGCGGGTAGTCGGTGTAGCCTCGTTCACCGGACGTATAGAAGGTGGATTTGTCTGCTGCACTAAGACCCGCGCTCAGTCGCCACCGTTCCGGCAGATCGGGGTTGGCAATGAAGGCCTCGCCCACGGCAACGAGATCAGCAGCGCCCGACGCCAGCACGTTTTCTGCGTCAGCGCGCCCATAGCCACCGGCAACAATGAGCGTTCCGCCGAATGTATCGCGAATGCCTTTCAATGTCCGCGGCTGGCCAATCGACTGCACTATCGGCTCGACGATGTGAAGGTAGGCCAGTCCGAGCGGATCGAGCAACGCGGCAATCCCGGCGAAATTGCCCACAGGATCGCTGTCGCTCATCCCCTGATAGGTATTTGTCGGGGATAGACGGACGCCAACGCGGGCGGCCGGCCAATGCATCTGGGTTGCAGCGATGATCTCGATGAGGAGGCGAGTCCGGTTACTGACCGAGCCGCCATAACGATCGGTCCGGATATTGCTGCCGTCGCGCAAGAACTGATCGATCAGATAGCCATTGGCCCCATGGATCTCGATACCATCGAAACCTGCTGATCGAGCCCGTCTTGCGGCGGCCGCAAACTCGGCGACGATCGTGCCTATTTCCGGGATTTCGAGCGCGCGCGGTGTGGCGTAAGGCTCGGGACCGGTCGACGTGTAGATAGTCCCGGATGCGGCGAGTGCCGATGGTCCCACCGGTTGCCTGCCGTCAAGCAATTGCGAAGGATGGGCCGTGCGTCCCATATGCGACAATTGGGCGAAGATCTTTCCGCCGGCGCCGTGAACGGCATCAGTCACCAGGCGCCAGCCGGATTCCTGGGCTGAATTGGTGAGCCCCGGCCTCGTCGGAACATCGATTGTGCTGAACGGATCGACTTCGATCGATTCCGAAATGATCAGTCCGGCGCCGGCACGCTGGCGATAATAAAGGGCGTTGAGTTCGCTGGGGATCTTGCCGTGCATCGCGCGGCGGCGCGTCATCGGAGCCATGACGATGCGGTTCGAGAGGGAAAGGTCGCCGAACGTCATCGGCGCAAACAGGCATGGAGCAGACATTGTCACATCAGGAATGAATTAAAGAGGCAAGGAAAATTCGAGCGGATGGTCAGGCCGGCAGCAGGTTGAACAGGATCGCCAGGTGAAAAGCGACTGCTGTTGCAAAAAGCAGGATACCGGGCGCTCGTTCCCGGACAAATCGGCGAGCGGGCCGGGCCAGGGTTGTGCGCTGGGCGAAGTCGATGGAGGCCATGAGGAACCGATTCTCCGTTTGGTCGTGTGCCTATTTTGACGCATTGATTACACGATTAACACGATAGAGATTACGATTTGCGGCTGCCCTCCGGTAGGGTTTTGCGCCCCGGCTGTGTTCGGTAGGATTAAATTTCGTCTGAACCCTCCAAGTCAAAAGCGGATATCTCTACCACGATAGTCGTCTAAAGCGTCTCACTAGATTGGATTTCTCCAAACTGTCGGGATAGGCAAAACAAAATCGCCAAAAGGTTGTATCGGGCGCAAAGCAAAAGCTGGCTGCCCGGGTGCCTGGTGTGGTGCAATTGCGGCACGACCTTCATTCGCGATCCGCGACCAACCTATGATGAGGAAAGTATGTCCGTATTTTATTCGGGAGCGGGCGCGGCCCGCCGCGAGCTTTCCGTTGAACCAGACCTGTTCAAGGATTCCATGCGGCATCTCGCCGGTGCCGTGAGCGTCGTTACCGTCGGTCGCGGTGACGACCGAACCGGATTTACCGCAACATCGGTTTCATCGCTGGCGGTCGATCCCGCTTCCGTGATCGTCAGTCTCAATCGCGATTCGTCCTCCTGGCCGGTGCTGCAGCGCCACGGCACGTTTTGCGTGAACGTTCTCGCCCACGATCAACGCCACGTGGCCGAGAGTTTCTCCGGGCGCGGCGGGCGAAAGGGGATCGACCGCTACAAGGATGCCGAGTGGCTGGAACTTTCGACGGGCACCTTGGCGCTCGCTCATGCCCTGACTGTGCTCGATTGCGAACTCGATGACGCGATTGAACGGCATTCGCACGGCATTTTGATCGGCAGGGTGAGAGCAGTTACACTGCGCGCAAATGCCGAGCCGCTGCTCTACTGGCATGGCGCCTATCGTCACATCGCGCCGCAGTCCCGGAAATGAGAGGCGTCAAGTAACGATTGCGGTTATCGAACAGCCGATGAGCGCGACCGAGACAAAAAGAATAAGCCCGTAAAGGCGTGGCTGGTCGAAGATTACAGCAAAGCCAAGGAAGAAGGCGGAGCAGCCCGAAGCCAGTGCGAACAGGAAGGCCGGCTTATCGCCGGTCGCAATTGCGAACGCCATCAGGCCGGCTACGATCAACGCCCCGAAGACGATAAAGATCCAGGTTGCGAAGGTTTCGTAGCGGTCCATCTTCGGTACTCCAGCATTCAACGGCATTCTGATCATTCCAATTACAACGAAACATGGTGTGTCAGTCAAATCAATCGATGGAGGCCAAAACGTGACCCATATGCTTAGCGTTGCACAATTGCGCCATATTTGTCACAGCGCGGCGCGAACTGAAACCTGCGGTTGTAGAGCACGCTGGTGAAATATAGGTTGCGTCTGGAGCGTTCTTCCAAGGAGCCAGCATAGCAATCGAGCTATGCCAGCTACTATTGTCAGGTGAGGGGAAGCATGAAGTTTCATGGTGTACGCGCACGACTTCTCTGGCCCTCCATCATTTCACTTCCCACCATTCTGTTATCGGGCCAATCGGCCCAAGCGGCTTGTGTCCTCGTCCCAAATCCCGGCAACAATACTTATACGTGCGACAGCGGTGTCGGCGGACCGCTGATCGATACGGGCGGCAACAACACCCTCATCATGCCGGCTCGCGGAACGGGGTTTATCAACGGTCCGGTCGTATTCGGCGCGGGCGCGGATTCGGTCTCCATCGAATCCGGCACCATACAGGGCAACCTCGACACCGGTGCAGGCAATGACACCGTCGAATTGAGGGGAGGCTTCGTCAACGGAACGATAACCCAGGGCGCCGGCGTCGATACGTTCAAAATGACCGGGGGCACAGTCCAGCGCGTCGAGCAAGGCAGCGAACTCGATACGGCAGTCGTCTCTGGCGGACGAATCATCGGGCAGTTTTTTGCCGGTGACTTTTTTACGATGACCGGAGGTCAGATCGGGGAGGTCAATCTCGAACAGGCCAACAATGAAATGCGCATGTCGGGGGGCACGATCGACCGGTTTGTGATCGCCGCGCAAGGGCGCGACCTTTTGATATTGTCAGGCGGTTCGATTGGTACCTTCGTAGACCTCGGCATTGGTGATAATCGCGTCTTTGTCTCGGGTGGATCGATCGGCAGCACGTTGACGACCGGGACGGGAAACGACCAGTTCACCTGGACCACAGCAGGCACGATCGGCGGTGCCATAAGCCTCGGCGGCGGCAATGACACTGGAACCCTGCAAAACCTGACTGACGCTGTGCTTTCCTTAACGCCGTTGCTGAACGGCGCTGCTGGCACCGATACG
The DNA here is from genome assembly GCF_013327855.1 of Phyllobacterium pellucidum. Classification (GTDB taxonomy): domain Bacteria; phylum Pseudomonadota; class Alphaproteobacteria; order Rhizobiales; family Rhizobiaceae; genus Phyllobacterium; species Phyllobacterium pellucidum. The sequence continues at coordinate 106,768 of NZ_JABUMX010000008.1, forward strand.
CTGACATTCGCTAGCACGACCGCGACCACATCCGCTCGCTATGTGAACTGGGAAAACGTGGCTCTAACTGCGGGCTCGGTATTCACGCTCGACAGCACGTTCATTCTTGGCGATAGCGGCACGGGCACCGGCAGTTTCTCGATAGATGACAGCAGTACGCTCCTTGCCGGTAACGGCGTCAATGCAGCGATCGCGCCTTTCGATGGTGTCCGGCCAGTTTCGCTCACCAATGCCGGCGTCATCGATCTCACCAATGGCACCAGCGGAGCAACGGATACCTTCACTGTTATCGGCAATTATACCGGCAGCGGCGGCGCCATTCGGCTGCAGACGGTCCTCGGGGACGATGCTTCGCCCGCGGACAAACTTGTCATTTCGGGTGGCGCAGCGAGCGGGACCACAGGGCTCGCCGTCACCAACCTCGACGGTCCGGGTGCGGCGACCCGGCAGGATGGTATCCTGGTCGTGCAGGCGATCAACGGTGCGACCACGGCCGGCACGGCGTTCGGCCTAAGCAATGCGGTGGCTGCCGGCGCCTTTGAGTATGCGCTCTTTAAGGGTGGCGTTTCGGCAGGATCGGATGAAAACTGGTACCTGCGCTCGGCGCTCATTCCCGGATCGGAACCACCGGCGCCGCCGATCGATCCCGATCCCGCCGTCGAAGAACCGGGAGAGGAAATCATCCTGCCGCCGGCACCGGGAGTTGAACCGCCCACGCCTGGCGCAACGCCCATCGTTGCCGATGATCCAACCGAGGCCATCCCGCTCTATCGTATCGAGGTTCCGACCTATTCGGTCGTCCCGCCGGCAGTGCGGGAAACCGCGCTCGCCACGCTCGGAACTTTCCACGAACGGCGCGGCGAACAGAGTATCGCTACGTCGAATTCGAATTTTTCCGCAGGTTGGGGCAGGGCTTTTGGCCAATCGACCGATCAAAGCTGGAACGGCACTGTCAATCCATCTGTTGACGGACATCTTTACGGTATTCAAGCCGGCCTCGATATTCTCGGCCATGAAAGCAATGGCGGGCATTATGACATGGCCGGACTGTTCTTCGGCTATTCCAACTTCGATGCCGACATAAAGGGCGAAGCCGTCGGCTGGAAAAATCTCCAGGTCGGTTCGATGAATGTCGATACCACCAGCTTTGGCGGCTATTGGACCCATATTGGCCCGTCCGGCTGGTATGTCGACGCCGTGCTGATGGGCTCGTGGTTCAACGGGCATTCTACGTCGTCGCGCGATATTGGCGTCGATATCGACGGAACGGGCATCACAGCCTCGCTCGAGGGCGGCTATCCATTCGCGCTCACGCAGAGCTGGAATTTCGAGCCGGAAGCGCAAGTGATCTGGCAGCATTTGTCGCTTGACGACCAGTCCGATGCCTTTTCCGATGTATCGTTCGACACCGATGATGGGTATATCGGCCGTGTCGGATTCCGGCTGCAGGGCAAATACGAGACAGCCTCCGGCCTGTTCCAGCCCTATCTGAAGGCCAATCTATGGCACAATTTCAGCGGGACAGATTCTGTTCTTTTCGGCCCGGATGCAATCAACACCGAGCTCGAATCAACGTCTCTTGAACTTGGCGCTGGCGTAACACACGATTTCACCAAGTATGTCAGCGCCTTCGCCGTTGCCGATTACACATTCGACGTCGATGGCCCACATCAAGAGATTGTCGAAGGCAATATCGGCCTGCGGGTAAAGTGGTAACCATTTCCGGGTTGTCACGAGGGCGCTGCTATTTTGTAAGGCCCTCTGAATAATAGCGCCGTTTCGCGTGTTCAAAGGCATGTGGGAGGAACGGCCGACCGTCGCAAGGCGTTATAGCAGGTGACCCATCCCGCGCGTCAACTGCCTCAATTCCGATCAGAATTTGGCGCATTGTTTGAACAGAGGCGAGCGGCTTGGTTCGCCAAGAAAACGGGCTCTGCCGACATTCTGCCGGCAACCCTGAAGAGGGAGTACATAAAATGCGGACTATACTCGTAGCAATGGGAATACTTGCAGCCACGAGTCTGTCTGTCTTCGCTGCAGAACCGGTGAAGATGATGGATACGAAGATGGGGAAGGTTATGACAACCCCCAAGGGCATGACGCTTTATACGTTCGACAAGGATGCAAAGGGCAAATCCAACTGTGATGCGAAATGCCTGAAGAACTGGCCGGCTTTCCACGCCGATACCGGCGCAAAGGCGGAAGGCGAGTGGTCGCTCGTCAAGGACGCCGACGGCAAGGAAATGTGGGCCTATGATGGCAAGCCGCTCTACATGTTTGCCAAGGACAAGAAAGCCGGCGATATGAGCGGCGAAGGCGTCGGTGGCGTTTGGCACGTCGCAAAGTAAGATCAAATTCTTTGCAAATGAGAAAGGCGGCTCTGACGGGCCGCCTTTTGCTTTTCACGCTGTGATTGCAAGTGCATGGTAAACATGCTGATCTTCAACCTGGAGTATTGTTACGACAATCAGGAGGACAATCATGCACTTTAAGTCGTTGATCTACTCTCTTGCAGTTCTTTTCGCTCTTGCCACCAGTGTTTTCGCCGCGGAACGGTGGGAACAGCTTCCCGAGCCGCAACCGATGCCGAAGGCAGACAAGAGCGGCAAGGCCCCGGTAAACGGTATCGAGATGTATTATGCCGTTTACGGCAAGGGACCGCCCGTCCTGCTTATCCATGGTGGCCTCGGCTATGCCGATATCTGGGGTGCGCAAGTGGCCGATCTTTCCAAGGATCACATGGTCATCGTTGCTGAAAGCCGCGGGCATGGACGCTCGACGCGCACCGCCGATCCCTATAGTTACGACCTCATGGCTTCGGACTACGTCGCCCTCCTGGATTATCTCAAGGTCGACAAGGCGGCGATCGTCGGCTGGAGCGACGGCGGTATCATCGGTATCGATATCGCCATGAAGCATCCCGAGAAGCTGACGAAGGTCTTTGCCCAGGCGGCAAATACGAAGGTCGACGGTGTGAAACCGGACGTCATGCAGAACAAAACGTTTGCCGGCTACATAGATCACGCGGGGCAGGTCTATAAGAAGATTTCGCCGACGCCGGACCAGTACGACGCTTTTGTCGAGCAGATCAGCGGCATGTGGGCAAGCCAGCCGAACTGGACCGACGACGATCTGAAAAAGATCAAGACGCCCATTGCCATCGTGCTTGGCGATCATGACGAGGCGATCACTCGCGAGCATACCGATTACATGGCCAAGACCATACCCGGCGCGAAGCTGATCATTCTCGACAATGCCAGCCACTTCGCCATGGTCCAGGATCCGGAAGGCTACAACAAGGCCGTCCGTGATTTCATCGACAATTGATCAAGCGGTCTTTTGTTCTTCGACGCCGAGCTCATCCGCCATTTGTCGGCGGATGAGGAATTTCTGGATCTTGCCGGTCACCGTAAGCGGAAACGCTTCAACGAAACGGACATAGCGAGGCACCTTGTAATGCGCGATCTGCCCTTGGCAGAATATTCGGATTTCCTCCTCGGTTCCCGTCTCGCCGGTTTTCAGGATAATCCAGGCACATAGTTCCTCGCCATATTTCAGGTCGGGAACACCGACGACGGTCACGTCCTTCACTTTTACGTGGCGGAAAAGGAATTCCTCGACCTCGCGCGGATAGATGTTCTCGCCGCCACGAACCACCATGTCCTTCTGACGGCCGACTATGTTGCCATAGCCTTCTTCGTCGATGGTCGCGAGATCGCCGGTGTGCATCCAGCCATCCGCATCAATGGCTTCAGCGGTTTTCTCCGCATCGTCCCAATAACCGATCATCACCGAATAGCCCCGGGTGCAGAGCTCGCCAGGGGTGCCGCGCGGCACGGTGTTGCCGTCCGTGTCGATTACCTTGCATTCGAGATGCGGCTGGACACGCCCGATGGTCGAAACGCGGCGCGACACCGGGTCTTCGGCCGAACTCTGAAAGCTGACCGGGCTCGTTTCGGTCATGCCGTAGGCGATCGTGACGTCGCGCATGTGCATGCGCTCGATTACCTGCTTCATGATCTCGATCGGGCAGGGCGAACCTGCCATGCAACCGGTGCGCAAGGAGGAGAGGTCGAATTTGTCGAATTCCGGGTGGCCGAGTTCGGCGATGAACATCGTCGGCACGCCGTAAAGCGCGGTGCAACGCTCAGTCTCTACCGCTTGCAGCACGGCGAGCGCATCGAACCCCTCGGAAGGGTAGACCATGGTTGCGCCATGCGCGACGCAGCCGAGATTGGCCATGACCATGCCGAAGCAGTGATAAAGCGGCACCGGTATGCAGAGGCGGTCGCCGGGGCGAAGACCGACGCTGCGGCCGACAAAGAAGCCGTTGTTGAGAATATTGCGGTGGGAAAGCGTCGCGCCCTTTGGCAGACCTGTGGTTCCGCTGGTGAACTGGATATTGACGGCGTCCTTCGGACTGATGGCCCTGTGCCGACGCTCCAGTTCGACGTGGTGTTCTCTTTCTGCAAATGCGGGCACGGCGTCGAAGGCAAGCCAACCCGGCCGCTTTCCTTCACCGATCCTGATCACGTGCCGCAGATGCGGCAATTTCGTTGAAACGATCGCATGTCCCGCACGAATTTCAGGTGCAAGCGTTTCCACCATTTCCGCATATTCGCTGGTCTTGAAGCGCTCGGGGGCAACAAGCGCCATGACGGCGACCTTGTTCAGCGTGAATTCGAGTTCCGACAGGCGGTAGGCGGGATTGATGTTGACGAGGATCAAGCCGGCTCGGGCCGCGGCAAACTGCGTCACGGTCCATTCGGCGCGGTTGGGAGACCAGATGCCGATCCTCTCGCCAGGCTCCATGCCAAGCGCGATCAGCCCGGCCGCAAATGCGTCCGCCCTTGCCTTGAGCTCAGAATATGTCAGGCGAACGCCCTGATGTACGGCGACGAGAGCATCGACATCCCCCCAGCGCTCTGTAGCATCATCGAGCGCCTGCGATATGGTCTTGTCGAGAAGCGGCGGCTCGTTTGGGCCGCGCACGTGGCTTAAACGTGAATCGTCGCCCGTAAAGGCTGCAGCCGGGCTCGTGACGTTTCCTCCCAGGGTCAACGGCACAGACCCGGTAGACTAGCCGAAAGCCGAGAAAATACCCACGCTGATTTTCGCTCAGGCGCTGATGGCGGTGCGTAGCTTTTCGGCAAGCCCGCTCAACTGATCGACAGGGTTGCGACCGACGAGCATGTAGCCATGGGCGGCATCGGCCCAGTAAACCACATTCATGCCGTAGCGCTTTTCGACCTGCGGCGCGAAGGCGCCGCGTGAAGACTTGACGATGCACAGTGCAAGCGGTCCGTGCTCCGGATCGAGAAAAGCAAGCTGACCAAGCGGCCTGCCGTCATATTGCAGAAGCTGCGCGCGCTTGAGCGGTATATCGGGAAGCGTCAAAGCGGAGGCAGGCAATTGAAGGCCGAGCCTGTCGCTTATCAACTGCAATTGCGCTGTCTGTACGCCCGGATCGTTTGCGAGATCCGCCAGCGTATCGGCGGTATAGAGACTGAGGTATTCGGCGACGACCGAACGCCATTCCGAACCGTCTGCTTCCTCGTGATCATCCTTGATCCGCAGATAGGCGCGATCGATCGCGACGCCGACAAAAACAGATGCAACTGCTGCAGCGAGCAAACCGCGACGTGTCCAGTTATGGCCCCTTGGCTCGGCGGCGTTGGGTGAGGGAAGGCGCGCAAGTATCGCTTCCAAATCAGAAGCAGGTGCATTCTCCAACAGCGGAACGAACGCGTCGTAGAATGGCATCTCGCTACGCGAAAGGAACTCATAGCGCGCAGCCACCTCAGGATCGCTCTCGACCAGGGCTCCGATACGCCGCCGTTCCTCGCCGGCGAGTTCGCCATCGAGGAAAGCAACCAATAGTTCGTCGGAGGGCATTTCAGGATGCTTGTGTTCGCTCATCAACTGCCCCCTTTCGTCCGTCTGGCAACCGCGTCCTCATCCATGTTCTCGGCAAGTTTCGCGCGAGCCGCAGCAAGCCGGCTCATGACCGTGCCAATCGGAACATCCAGCACATCTGCGACTTCGCGGTAGGAGAGGCCCTCGACATAGGCAAGAAACACGGCCGTTCTTTGCGCTTCGGGCAGGGCGTTGACCTTGCGCAAAACCTGATTGGCCATAACATGGGTTTCGGTATCCTGTTCACCGTCGAATGTCAGCGTCAGGTCTGCATCAACGAAGCCGTTGCCCATACGAATGCGGCGCGAGCGCACTTCGTTCAGCCAGATTGAATGCAGGATAGAAAACAACCAGCGGTCGAGACGCGTGCCGCTGGTAAACTGGTTCGCCCGCTCAAGGGCACGCACGCATGTTGCCTGGACGAGATCGTCGGCCACGTCGCGCTGACGTGACAGCACGATCCCGTAGCGCCAGAGCCGAGCGAGGTGCTGGCTCAAACTCGCCCTGATTTCGTGTTCGCTCGCGATGATTGCCTCCGCGCCAACTCGTTCTTTGCGAACGTCGGGCAGCGATGATGCGCCCGTGTCCGGGCGACTATAAGCATAAAGTTGAAGATGAGCGACAGGCACTTTGTGCTCCTTTGGTGAACCCGGCATGCCGCTCATGCTGTTTTCCTAAAGCCGCGCGTGATCGGGGTCAGATTTTAGAGGGCTTTTCGATTGCCTCGTGCAGGTCGCGATATTCTTCGCAACTTGTCCCGCAGATCGATTTGATCGTCGTCAACTGTTCCTTGGCGAGGTCGATCTGGCCCTTGACGACATAGGCTTCACCGAGATACTCGCGAACTTTCGCGTATTTGGGATCGAGCGCGACCGACTTTTTGTACCAGGAGATGCCCTCATCGGTGCGGCCGAGCTTGCGTGTCGCATAGCCTCGATAGTTAAGCGCCTCCTTGGTGTTCGGATCCTTCAATGTATCGAGCATGTCGAGCGCTTCCTGGTAGCGGCCGGCCTTGGCCAGCGTATAGGCATATTCGGTGCGATCTTCGTCCGGAACATTGCTGGTGGTCTTATCGACGCATTTCTTCGACTTCTTTTCGTAAACCTTGCCCTTGGGACAGGTCGGCGTCGTTGCTGCATCGTCGCTGCCTCCGCCTCCCGCGGCGAGGCTTGCGCCAGGAAGCATCGCGATCGCAAGTCCGGCGCCAAGCAGGGCGGCAGGCACCTGCCGGTAGAGTGTGTTGAAGATGTTGCTCATGAGATCAGTCTCCGCTGGAAGGGAACGTGCGACCTAAAGAACACTTGGAGAGGTGGTTTATTCGAAGCGCCCGCGCAGTATTCGGCGAAACGCCGCTTTGCAATTCGATTTCAGAACCGCTCCGCTCGCGGGAATCGCTTGCTCCATTCGCGGCGAATTTTGATCGGATATACGTTCCGTGCGTTGTCGCGACCTTATAGATTAAGGAAAATCACAAGCTGCTCAACCTCACGAAAACACATGAACTGCAGAACGGCTGAACCCATGACCTCCGATATTGCCAGCGCCCCGCTCGTGCAATCATTGCTCGCAGGACTCGACATGCGTTCAAACAAAGCGCGTGAGCAAGAACGCGCACCGCGAAAAGGCGTATCTGACGTCGAGCGTGCGAGGAAACATGTCGAAGCGGCAAGACGCGCTGCCGACGCGAGCCTGGAGCGGGCCAAGGCGGCACCCCGACCGCACGAGATCACCAATCCCGTCTTTGTCGCCTTGTTCGACGCGCATCAGCAGGACAGGGAAGCGCTCTTTGCGGCCATGCGCGCCCTCGATGCGGCGCGGACAGACGAGTCCGCTGACGATCTGGTTTGAGCGGCGGGGCTCTGCGCACGATTTTGTTACCGAAGCCTGGAGCGGATTTCAAAAAACCCTATGGCCTTTGCAGCCGCGCGCTAATATATCAATTCCGTTCCTGCGAGCCTCAGCGCGTCTTCCCAGCCGTTGAGCCGTCGCGGCGCAATCGGTCCCAATCGAAAGAGCTGTCTTAAAAATGTCGGATCAGACTTGTCATGTTGCCGCGACCTCCAAAGGCGCGCTTCAGAGACCGGCGCCGAATTTCCGTATCATTGCGATGATCATTGCCAGTGCCATGTTCATGGAGCAACTCGATGCTACGGTGCTTGCGACGGCGCTGCCGACAATGGCGCGTGATTTCGGCGTCAGCGCGCCCGCGATGAGCATCGCGCTCACATCTTATCTTTTGAGCCTTGCCATCTTCATACCGGCGAGCGGCCGGGTTGCCGACCGGTTCGGATCCCGCACCGTTTTCCGCACGGCTATCGGCGTATTCATCCTGGGTTCCGTGCTTTGCGCCTTCGCGCCGAACCTCACTTTCCTCGTCTTTGCGAGACTGGTGCAGGGCCTCGGCGGCGCCATGATGATGCCGGTGGGCCGTCTGGTGCTGATGCGCAGCGTCGAGCGCAAGAATCTCGTTTCGGCCATGTCGTGGTTGCTGGTACCGGCCCTGATCGGCCCGATCCTCGGTCCGCCTGTTGGCGGCCTGATCGTGACTTACCTCGACTGGCGCTGGATTTTCTACATCAATGTCCCGATTGGCATCCTGGGCTTCATCCTCGTCAGCCTGTTCATAGAGGATTTCAAGGGCGAAGCGCGGGGACCCTTTGACTGGACCGGCCTGTTCCTTTCCGGCATATCGCTCGGCTCCCTGCTTTTCGGCTTCGAAATGGCAAGCCGCAGCGGCGAGGCCGGCCTTGCGGCTTCGCTGGTCGCAGTCGGCGCAATGGCCGGCATTGCTTATCTGCGTCATGCACGGCGGCACCCGTCGCCCATTCTCGATTTTTCGCTGATGCGCATTCCGAGCTTCAGCGCCTCGGTGGTCGCGGGATCGTTGACCCGTATTACGCAGGGCGCACAGCCGTTCCTGCTGCCGCTGATGTTGCAGCTTGGCTTCAACCTCTCCGCCGCATCGGCCGGCGCGATCGTCATCGCGACGGCACTCGGGTCGATGACGATGAAGGCGGTTGCACCAAAGATCCTGAGGCAGTTCGGCTTCCGCAACAGCCTCATCGTCAACGGCATAATCTCGACATTCGGCTATGCGCTGTGCGCGGCGTTCCGGCCGGATTGGCCGCTGCCGCTGATTTTCGTCCTTCTCTATTTCTGCGGCTTCTTCATGTCGTTTCAGTTCACGGCTTATAATACGGTCGCCTATGACGAGATCGGACGCGATCAGATGAGTTCGGCGACCAGTTTCTATACGACGTTCCAGCAGTTGATGCTGTCGCTGGGGATTTGTGTCGGCGCGCTTGCGCTGCACGGATCAATGCTTGCGCGCGACCACGATGTGCCGGAACTCGGCGACTTCTCGGTCGCTTTCATCATCGTCACGGCGATCTCCATCACCGCAACGGTCTGGAACATGCGGTTCTCAAATTCCGCGGGCGCCGATATCAGCGGGCATCAGGTAAAGACAACGCCGCGAAAGGCGTGATCTTCCGTCGTGATCATCCATCGATGGTGAGAGAAATGACGCTGTTGTGATGGGTCTTGCAGACGAAGGGCGTGTTGCCGTTGGCCTTGCCCTGGATCGTCATCCACATGCCCTTGCCGAAATTGGTGGTGACCGCGGAAGCAGCGGGCGGTGTGAGCCCCTTTTTCTGGAGCGCTGCGCTGCAGGCGGCAATTGATCGCGGCTTGTTGGCCGATTCACCCGGCATCGGTGCGCTGACGATGAAGGCGCAAACCGGGACGATAAAGATGAGATAGCTTTTCACGATTCCCTCCCCAAAGAATGTGATCAGTAGGGGAGCTTACGCTTATTGCGGGTGGACAACCATCCAGCCAAAATCTCTAGCTCGAATGAATGGGTCCTCTGGACGGGAGTGCAGGTATCTCGGTCGCTCAGGCCGCTTCAGCCATCTGCACCAGACGGTAAAGCTCGCGTTCGAGCGTCGCAATATCGGCAGCGTGTAGCGTGCACCCGTTATGGTGGAGCAGGAAGACCGCGCCACTTTTTTCTATGCAGCAAAGACCGTCAGCATAGACATAGCCTTCACCGTCGCACAGGCCTACAGCGAAAAGATCGTCGCAATAGTCCCGCGATTCTACGAACTCTTCGAAGCTCAGTTTCATTCCGGTCATCCTTCAAGACGCCTATGTCAGTGATCGGATTTTGAGCCGATTCGCCTCAAATGCCTAGAAGGCGACGCGTTTGACCCCAATATTTGCGCTTGCAGGGGCCGAAGTCGCTAGATGTGGAGCAAGCCCAGCGTTACGCCAAGGCTGAGGCCGATCGTGAATACGGTGAAACAATTGAAAGCTGTCAGGCGCATGAGGTTTTTCCCCCGTCGTTATTATTCGATCGCCAATCATCCAACAGATCGGCCATGCTGACAATCGCCCTAAAAGGATGAAGTGCCGCGCGATACACCGCGTCTGGCTTCACGCCCCGTCGGTTCGCCTGTAGTGGGCTGATTTGCAACCAAGGCAGGCAGCAATGAGGCCGGTAATAGATCCGAGGCAGGATGTCGCCCTGACCAGTGACTGTCCCCCCGTGAATGGTGCGGCCAGACAGTATAAGGCAAACGACAGGATGCGCGCCGCTAGCGAACCCGGCAATCTAAGCAGCGTTTTCAAGGGACGCTTTTCCAGTTTGGAACGGAATTCCGTCGTGCAATGGTCCTTGTTGCGTTTGAATTGATAGAGGAACGTGAGTCGTGCAGATGGAATTGTTTCGTGAGCGACAGCAAGCGGTGTCCATCCGGTGAGGGCGCCCATTTTCCTTGCTTCCGACCAGAGACGCCAGTCCTCGCCGCCGGCAAGCCCCAATTGGGTATCGAAGCGTAGGCCTGTCGAACGAAAGAACTCTACCCGCCCCATCCAACTACCGGTGGCAAGTTTTATCCTATGGTGTGAACCTGTATCGCGCATGCGACGGCACTTCGCTTCGCAGGCCCGACTGTGCCAAACCAGGCCGTTCCACACCAGTCTTTCCCGAAATGATGCGTCAGCATCGATGGGGGCGGGACGGACGGGCGAACCCACAATATCGAGATCGAGCTTGTCGCGCTCGGAAAGCAGGTGCATCAGCCAGTCCGGCTCGACTGTTTCGTCGTCATCGGCAAAGGTCAAAAGTTCCCCGCAAGCGTCGATCGCACATTCGATCGCCAGGTTACGCGCGGATGCAATCCCAAGGTTGGGCTCGATTTCATACCGCACACTCGTCTCCGGTGCTTGCAATCGGAACATTTCGATTATGCGGTCAAGCGTGGCGTGGCCGCTGTTCTCAATGATGATGAAAACAAGATCGGTATCGCTCGGTCGTTCTAGTCGTCCATAGGACTCAAGCAGTTGGGCAAGCATTTGTGGTCGATTGCGGGTTACGGTGCCGATACATATCCGGCGCCGTCCTGCCAACGCCGGTTTTGCCGCGCTGGAATGGTCCATGGTCAACCCGTCAGGCATTTGCGCAGCACGTTCATCCAGCCGTCGGAGCAACGTGCGATGCGGCGGGGCAGCATAAAAGCGTCGTGTGAGGGGCGGGCGCGCCCCCGAATTGTGGTTGTCGCGTGCGCATAGCCGGCATCCTCGACCATACACCTGACATTCTCGGAGACATCGCCATAAGGATAACAGAAGGCGTCAACCGTGTTGCCGACGATATCCTCGAGTTCCTTGCGAGAGTCTTCGATTTGGCGCTTCGCTTCGCGAGCGGGGATGGCGGGGAGGTGGACATGATCGAGAGTGTGTGCCCCGACCTCATTGCATGCGGCAGTCCATTCGAGCAATTCCAATTTCGACATGCAGGGCGCAGCGGGCACGCCGACTTCTGCGTCCCAGACGTTCGAACCACCAATCTGCCGGCTCACGAAGTAATTGGTAGCGGTGAACCCGAGCGACGACAGGACAGGCAACGCATATGTGTGCACGTTTTGAAAGCCATCGTCGAAGGTGATTCCAACGACGCGTCCGGATTTTTGACCCGATAGATATGGTTTGAGATCGTGCATCGACAGGCCGATGAAGCCCAGGCGCTTCAACCGATGCATTTGCGTCCTAAAGTTGGATGGATCGACCGTCAATTCGCGAAATGGCGTGCCCCGCGGCGGCACCTGATCGATCTGGTGATACATCAGAATAGGAACCGGCCGATCTGCGCCGCTCGTGGTTCCGCGTAATTCCTCGTCGCCCGGTTGGCCCGCCATCGCGAATTCCCTCACGATAGGCGCGCAAGAAGCGCAAGAAGCGCACAGGCAGCGAGTATCGCCGCAATCGAAGCTGCACTCGCGCCTTTGGCAAGAAGCGCGCTCTGGCGCATGGAAGCGTCGATCGTCTCGGCAAGCGCGTTGCGACCATCCGACAGGCTGGCCAGTTCATCGGCGGTGATAATGTCGGTTGAAGCGTGCCAATGCCAGCCCGCTTTAATCGCAAACGCAACGGCGCCGAGGGTCGCAGCCGCAGCGAACCAGTTGGTGATGAATTTCTCGACAAACATTATCTACCCGCAACTGGGATGTGCAAAACGAAACTGGCAATCAGCCGGCTATCCGGAAAATAAAAGAAAGGCTATGCGAAAAATGATTAGATCTTACCAAATGAAAGTATTCAATACTTTATCGGATAATTATACTTGTGACTTTCTCAAATACATTACTACATTATTACATTGCAAAAAATCTGCACCTCATTGCCCTATAAGTCAGATGTTTTCAATAATACTTTCGCAGTATGATTCAAGTCAAAACGGGGAAGCCGTACATTCAAGGCGCATCATGCGGCACATTTTCAGCTTACCTCAGGACGACAAGATCCGCGTGGGCTCGGGTACCGAAAGTTCCGCTATTTGTCCTTGCAGGATTTTTTCGACCTCGATTGCAATGCGCGCGGGATCGCTCAAGGTCACGGCCCGGAAGCGTCCGTTCTCGGCGTTGCCGGCATCCGGCTGATCGATGGTCTCGACGATCGCGGAACCCAACCGCTCAGGATCGTGCTCGGCGATCAGGTACCCGTAGCGCCTGTCGGTAATCACTTCGCCGAGACCGCCGTGCATCACGGAAGCTACCACCGGGATGCCGTAGGTCATCGCCTCGACCGGCGTATTGCCGAAGGCATCCCAATCGGAATTGAACAGCAGGACATCCAGGCTGAGATAGAAGTCGCGCATATCCGCAATCCAGCCGAGCCAATGGATACGGTCGGCGATACCGAGTTCCTGCGCCAGAGCCTGTAGCTTCTCATTTTCGGGACCAGAACCCGCGATGGCGAAACGCACGTCGGGCCGCTTTACGGCAACGACCGCGGCGGTTCGCAAGAACACGTCAAACCGCTTGCGATCGATAAGCCAGCCGGCATTGCCGATGATTTTGGCTTGTGGCGGCAACCCGTACCGTCGCCGTGCGGCCGCCTTATCCTCCGCAGAAGCCTTTTCCGGCACCGCCAGCGGATTGCGGATCGTGCGGGTTATGGATTTGACAGAAGGGACGATGGTTTCAGCCTCGAGCCGTACAAAATCCGACGGGTAACTGATTGCATCGAAGCGGCGCTTTGCCAAACCATAGAAAAGCTTCCACTGCCAATCGGGACGCACCGAATGGTGGAAATGCATGGCGAGGAGGCGGCGACCGCGCGCAATGCCGCCCAGCGTCAGCATTGCCAGGAGATTGCTTCCCGTCATCATCAGGGCATCTGCCCGCTCGCCCCGCAAGATCCGGTAAAGCGTGGGCAGGCTGCGCCAACCCAGGGCGCCCCGATATTCCATCCCGACCGCCTCGATGCCTGACTTGTCCAAATGCTCCTTGAGGGCACCGAGCGGATTGAGCGATATGACTTTAATCTCGTGGCCGCGATCCTGAAGGCATTGCATCAGCCGCAGCGAGGCCTGCTCCATGCCACCGAGTTCAGTGCACTGAATGATATTGAGAATGCGCATATCCTTGCCTCGATCGGACGGCGCCCACATTGCGAGCACTATTTGTTGGAGGCGATGATCTTATTCCTCGGCAACAAATGAAAGTTATCCATCCGGATGAACTCCGCGAACCGTTCACTGGTTGTATAAAATAAGCAATCCGATGCGTAATCCTAATTGGGTACGGGACAGAATCGAAGAACAGGCGCCTAATATCGCCCAAAGCCGCAAAGGCAAAAGGGGGGCGAAGTCACTATGGTGCCAATTTCTGTTGCGCTGGTCGATGACCATCCGCTCATGCTTGCAGGCGTCGTCAATCTCTTCGAAACCAACTCAGAATTTTCGGTTGTGGCCAAGGGCGCGTCGGCCGATGACGCACTCCAGATCAGCCGGCAATTGCGTCCCGATGTCATGGTTCTCGACCTTTACATGCCGGGCAATGTCTTTGAAGTCATCAGCGAGATAGGCGCAAATCCGGGAGGCACCAAGGTTGTGGCGTTCACTGCGATGACTGGCAGCGACTATGCTGTGCGCGCGCTGCACGCCGGTGCAAAGGGCTACGTTCTCAAGGGCAGCAGCGCCGATGAGCTCGTTGAGGGCGTGCGTGCCGCCCATTCGGGCGAAACCTACATTACGCCGGCTTTCGCAATCAAAGTCATCGAAGCACTGCGCATCGCCTCCTTGCGCAAACGAGCTGCGGGACCGATCAAGCTCAGCATCCGTGAAGAACAGATCGTAAGCCTTCTGCTCCGGGGCCGTACCAATCGTGAGATCGCGATCGGGCTCGGCATAGGCGAAAAGACGGTCAAGAACTATATGACGATCCTCATGCAGAAGCTGCATGCGCGAAACCGTCTTGAAGTGCTGATCGCCGCGCAGAAACTAGAGGTCGCCAGCCGCGACGAGCGCGAATCCGTTTCGCGTCATTAGTCGAAGCGATTCCAATGCCTAGGCGCTGTTGCTTTCCAGGGGAACGGCGACAATAAGGCTGGTGCCTGCACCCGGTTCATGCACGATCCGCACCGTGCCGCCAAATGCCTCCACCCGGTTGCGAATGCCCTGAAGTCCGAGTGGGTGCCGTCGCCCGGCCGAAGCAATTGGCTGGTCGGGGCTGGGGCCCTTGTCGCTGACAGTGACGGTGATGACGCTGCCATCGGCGCTCACTTCCACCCGCTGTCCGCGGGCTCCAGCATGGCGATAGGCGTTGTTGAGCCCCTCCTGCACGACCCGGTAAAGACATATTTTCAGCGGATGCGCGACCTTTTCCGGCAGATTCTCGTAATGTGCCGCGACAATTGACCCTGTCGCGTATTCGTGGCGTTGCGCTGCGAGCTTGAGCGCTGCTTCGATGGACAGGTTTTCAAGTTCCGGCAGCACGAGACCCGTCGAGAGCTCGCGCAGTTCACTGAGTACCTGGCTCGCAAGCCGCGACGGGTCGAGCTCATCCCGCTGGTTGCCTGCGCCCGACGTTTGCCCTAAGCGCAGTATCAGCAGGCTCAAGACCTGGACAGGACCATCGTGAAGATCCGAGCCGATACGGTTGAGCAATGTTTCGTTGGACTTTGACGCGTCCATGCGCGCCTTGTCGGCGGTTCTGCGCAGTGAACGGTTCTGATCGGCAAGCGCTTGCGCGTTCTCCAATTGCGATTTCAAGGTTTCACGCTGCGTATTGATAATGCCGCTGGCGCGCCGCACGATCAGGTAAAGCAGGGCCATGATCGTCAAGGTCGTCGCCCCGACCAGTGCCCATGTGCTTCGCTGGACGCGCGATCGCTGGGCGATGAAATCCTCCGCTTCCTCGTATAGCTCTCCAACCGCGATCACATCATGGTTGCCGGGTCGGTAGATAGGTGCGTAGATTTCGATCAGCGGACGCGCCGTTTGCTCGTTGGCGATACCCTGATCGTCGTGGTGCTCTTCAAGTTGAGCGACGACTGTTCCGGCGAACGCCCGTTCAATGTCCTCGGATGGCAGCCGTTTTCCCATAAGTGACTTGTCTGTGCTGTAGACAACAGTTCCGTCCTTGTCCCAGATTCTGAAGCCTTCCACTCGCTTCGCAAGATCCGTCCCGATTAGAAGGTCATCGAGTTCCTTCTGCTTTTCCGGAACGACCAGCGGCCTGCCATTTTCCTCGTCGACGTGGCGGGCAAGGAATCCTTCCATGTAAAGGGCCCCCGATTCTGCCCGGCTCCGCAACTGGTTAGCCGCAATCTGGGAACTCAGCCATTCTCCAAGGATCGCCATGGATCCCAAGAGGATGAGCGCGGCTACCACGAGGAATTGCGATTTTAGATCAAGGCGTTGCCAGTACCGTACGAGCTTGCCGATACCGAACCGCCCACCCTCGTGGTTGAGGTCATAGGTCATGTTGGCGATAAGGCCAAAAGTCCCGAAACTCTCTTGACCAAGGTCTTTGTAATTGACCGGACCTTCCGAACTACCAAGTTCGCTCCCCCCACCACATCATCCGACTATCGAAACTCGTGTCGACGTTTTTGGTGAGTTTGTCCCGGAGATCCGGGTCTGGTCAAGAAAAACACGCCGCGGGAGGGGGATGGCGCCTGCCTAAGTGCAGTCGCGGCAACAAAACACCGCGCATGAAAGCGATCCAGGAGGGCAATTATGGTAACCTACATTCGTTCGGATCAGGTCTATTTATCTTGCCGACGTCATCGTTCCAGCAGATGAACTGGAAAAGCTCGGCGACGGGAAGCTGCTGCCCGGCATGCCGGTCGAGGTCTTCGTTTCGGCAGAAGAGCGCACGGCGCTGTCATTTTTAGCCAAGCCGCTCGCCGATCAGTTCAGCCGCACGTTCAAGGAACAGTGATGTTTCTTTTTTCAAGCAAGGTGTTAACGCCGTGTATTGAGGTTTGAACTTCGCTTGGTAGCGATCAATTTTGTCCTGCCCATGAAGCATGCCGGGGTATTCCGCCGCCGTCTTGTGGATTGCTCGTGACACACCCGCTCAACGCCAATGCGAGGAACGCAACAATATAAAGTCGCATCGCTGCCTCCTGAAGTTTTGGATGATACGAGAATAAGCTCAAAAATCAGGAATGGTATGCGATCGCCTTCACCTTTGCTTGAGCGGAGGGTGATGGGGATGCGGCCGCTACCCTTAAAGCTTGAGAGCGACGGAGTGGGATAGGCGATCGGCTCCAGCATTGCTCCGTGCGAGCCGACACGCGTTCCGGTGGACTATATCGTTAAATAAATGGCTCAGATCGGATGCTATGGCGGAAGAGGTGAGATTCGAACTCACGGTACGGTTCCCCGCACGACGGTTTTCAAGACCGTTGCCTTAAACCACTCGGCCACTCTTCCAGCCTCAGCACAGCGAGCGAAACTATATAAAATTCGCCTCGAAGCATCGACGCGGCTTTTATAGCTCTTCGCATTGCCGCGTCAACGGCTGCGCCGCATCTTTTGCCGTGGACTTGTCCTACAGCGTGCCTTCAAAGTAGAGGAAGCACAACGGTAACATAGTGAGAAGCCGCAGATGTCAGAACTCAAGATCCGCACCAGGGCCGTTGGAGCCACGGCAGTGCTCAAGGGCAAGGTACTGCCGGTTATAACGTCCGAGACAGGCGGCGAAATCAACATCGTCACCTCCGTCTCGCAGCCGGGGTTCAATCCCCTCGACCTGCTTTACGCGTCACTCTCGGCTTGCATCGCGCTCAGCGCGCGGATTGCGGCAAACAAGCTCGGTGTCTCGGAAAAGCTTGCGGGAGTGCGTGTCCATGTCACCGGCGAAAAGGCGCATGACGAGCCATCCCGCGTTGCGTCGTTTAACATCGACATAGAGATTGATGGCGATCTCGACCCCGGCACGCGGCGCCAGATCGTCGAAAAAGCCGAGGAAATCTGCACCGTTTCCAACACGCTGCGTGGCGACGCGCAATTCGTAACGACCCTTCGCGACTGATCTTCAAGAGGCCGCGCTATCGCCGGCTGCGGCGTAGCGCTCGAGCTCGGGATCGAGATCCACATTGACGACATTGGTGAAAATGGTCGTCGCAATCATGATCCCCGCAAAGGCGACGAGGTTGACGAGCGTGGCTTCATCATAGCTGGCAGCGAGCTTGTTCCACAATTCGTCCGCTACGGCATTGGAGTTTACGACAATGGCCCGTCCGAAATCGATCAGCGCTTCTTCGCGGGCCGTCGGCACCACGGCTTCCAGCTCCAGTCCGGACTCGATCAAGGCCCGGCGAAAAAAGGTGGCGGGAACGCGCGCCTGGCTCGCTTCGGAAATCGCCAGCGACAGGAGCCAGATTTCCCGGTCGCTCAAGGCCGGCCGCAGCAAATCGCGCAACGTGAACCACTCGGCATAAATGCGGTGGGCGACCGGAGAATGCAGCATTATGCGCTTCATGTTGGTCATCCGCCCGCGTAATTGCAGCTCACGGTCGTGTTCGGCGCGTGTTTTGGGGGAAGCGGCGGCATAGTCGATTGCAGATATGCGACTCATGGAAATATCCATATTTTTGATAGGCTTGCCGCACTATAGAGCCTGTTAAGGGCCTATCAACCTATCAGTGGCAATTTCATATTGGTGCATCCCGGATGGGCGTCGGGGTTTGCGTCAACGTTCTGATCTGCTATCGATACATTACCATTCCTGGGGACGGTCCGCGCGGCCGATGGTCAACATTGTCAAAAGCCAAAGCTTTTCAAGTTGTGGGGGTTGTTGCCGTGGGCGCTCTGATGACCGCCTGTGCTTCCCCTAAAGTGACAGTCGCACGCAAGCAGCACCCCAAGGAATATTTCGCCGAATCCGCCTATGGCGTGAAGGCGAGCCCGCGGGTCGTCACCGATCTGCGCCACATTCCGCGCGGTGGCGGCCGTAATCTCGTCGGCCAGCCCTACAAGGTTGCCGGCAAGTGGTACTATCCCAAGGAAGAGCCGGGCTATCGGCGCCAGGGCAAGGCGTCCTGGTACGGCTCTGCGTTTCATGGCCGCCTGACCGCCAATGGCGAAATTTACGACACGTCCCGGCTGACGGCGGCGCACCCGACAATGCCGCTGCCCAGCTATGCGCGCGTCACCAACCTTTCCAATGGCAGTTCTGTCATCGTCCGCGTCAATGATCGCGGACCCTATCATTCCGACCGCCTCATCGATCTATCGCAGAAGGCCGCGATGGTGCTGGACTACCACGACACAGGCACCGCTAGCGTCAAGGTCGAGTATGTTGGCCGTGCACCGCTCGAAGGCAATGATGACAGCTTTCTCATGGCCTCATATCACGCGCCTGGCGTCGATCCTTACGGCCAGCCGGCATCCGGAGTGATGATCGCCATGAACGGCGGCACGCCGACGCGGCGCGTGCCGATGCCGATACCCGGCATGCAGCCGCAACAGCCCGCCGGCATCCAGGTGGCCAGCCTTGGCAATCAGGCATTTTCGCTTGAGCAACAGGCGGCGCGGATCGACGGGGGCCAGCCGCAGCCTGTGCCGATGGCGGCAGCCATGAACTTCAGTATCGATATCGACCCGGTCTTGCCCTTGGTTGGGCCCTATATCGACGACAAGCCGACGATCCTTATCGGCTCGCTGAAGGGCGGCAAGGCGGGATCGCCATTCGTCAGTTCCTATGCCAGTGAGCGTATTGAAACCGCCAATGCGCCGATCGAGGCGACTACAGGCATTCTCTCCTCGTCGGCGATTTCCTCTTCATGGAAGAGCATGAACGGGGCGGTCGTCAGCAGATCATCCGGCGAATATGTCGAAATCGGCCTGTTTGCCAGCAAGAGCGCGGCCGGACGGATGGTCGCGGCCCTTTCGGCGTTCGGCAAAGTCGAGATGACCAAAGTCGCCAGCCCTGAAGGGCGCAGGATAGAGCTCATTGCCCGTGCCGATTCCGGAAAGAATACCGACCGGTTGCTCAAGGCCGCCTGGGCGGCCGGGGCAGGCGATGCATTTGTCGTTCGCGATGACGGGAACTGATTGCCGACGCCTTGTCGTCGCGTTGAAAGCGCCCATCCGTTCTATTGTCCTTGGCATTGCAGTGGTAATGGTCGCAGGCTTCGCTGCCGATGCGCAGGAGCAGCTATTTGACACCAAGGCCAAGCAGGCGTTGATGGTCGAAGACCAGACCGGTACGGTGCTCTATTCCAAAATGCCGGAGACTCTCATCGAGCCTGCAGCGCTCGTCAAACTGATGACGATGGAAGTCGTATTCCATGAGTTGCAGGCGGGGAAGATCAACCTTTCGACGCAGTATACGGTCAGCGAACACGCCTGGCGTACCGGTGGTGCACCATCGGGTGGGTCGACCATGTTCGCCAAGCTCAAATCGGCGGTCAGCGTCGGCGATCTCATACAGGGCGTTATCGTTCAGTCGGCCAATGATGGCTGCATTATCCTTGCCGAAGGCATTGCCGGCTCGGAGGAAAAATTCGCCGAAATGATGAATGCGCGGGCGAAGGAACTGGGGCTCAACAGCTCCACCTTCGTCAACTCCACGGGATTGCCGGATCCGAAGCAGCGCGTTTCGCTGACTGACCTCGTCGCGCTTGCCCGCCATATAAAGCGCAGCTATCCCGAATTCTATCACACCTATGCGCAGGACAATTTTACCTGGAACAATATCTTCCAGCGCAATCGCAACCCGCTGCTCCGCCTTGATATTGGTGCGGACGGCATGGGCACCGGCTACACCGAACAGTCGGGATACGGCATTGTCGGCGCCACGGAGCACGGCGGCCGGCGTTATGTCGTTGCCTTGAGCGGGCTTGCCAGCGACAAGGAGCGGGCCGAAGAGGCAAAGCGCATCTTCGAGTGGGCGTATCAGGCGTTCGAGGAAATCGATATCTTTGCCGCAGGCGAAACGATCGGGGAGGCGAGTGTCTTTGGCGGCACGAAGTCCAGCGTGCCGCTGAAAGCAACCGAAAAAATCAGCCTGCTGGTCCCCGTGGCCAATCGCGACCGGCTGAAAGCGCATGTTGTTTACAAGGGACCACTCGTCGCGCCCATAAAGGCGGGGGAAGAGGCGGGCGTGTTGCGCATCTGGATTGGCGACGAGCTTGTCCAGGAAACGCCCGTGTTCACGGCCGAGGCCGTGGAGACCGGCGATCTGAAGAAGCGCAGCATTGATGCGATGCTGGAGCTGACCACGGGCTGGACGAGGCAACTCAAGTTCTGAACACGCCTCGACCTTTTAATTTGCGGGCGCTAGAACCATCTTTAAAATGACTCTGCATCGAAAGACGGCGGCGGCGTGCAAGGACTATTCATTACATTCGAAGGCGGCGAGGGCGCTGGCAAATCAACGCAGATTGCGCGGCTGGCCGAACATCTGCGCGCAGGCGGCGATGACGTGCTGGCGACGCGCGAGCCCGGCGGCTCACCCGGCGCCGAGGCACTGCGTCACGTCATCTTGAGCGGTGCGGCGGAGCCATTCGGGCCCGCGATGGAAGCGCTGCTTTTCGCTGCGGCCCGCAATGATCATGTGGAGCAGGTCATGCGTCCGGCGCTCCGGTCGGGCCGGATGGTGCTCTGCGACCGCTATATCGATTCGAGCCGGGTCTATCAGGGTGTGACGGGCGACCTCGACCCTGATCTCATGCACGCCATCGAGAAGGTGGCAATCAACGGGCTGGTGCCAGATCTTACGATCATTCTCGACCTGCCGGCGGAGGTCGGTCTCCAGCGCGCCAACGCGCGACGCGGCGAGGGCACCGCCGACCGCTTCGAGAAGGAAACGGTCGAAATGCATGCCAAGCGGCGCGATGCCTATCTCGCAATTGCCGATGCCGAACCCGAGCGCTGCAAGGTGATCGCCGGCGACCGGCCGGCAGGCGAGATTGCCCGCCAGATCGCCGAGCTTGTCGACGACCTCAAGGCAAGCCGGGGCATGAAAGCTGTCCGGACTGCCGAGGTGGCACGATGACCGACGCGATCCTCGACGTTCCGGCTACCCATGACACAATAGACGGTGTCCCGTCACCCTCTGCCAATTCTGCCCTGTTCGGACACGAGGTGATTAGATCGTTTCTGGCGCAGGCCTATCAATCCGGCCATATGCACCATGCTCTTCTCCTGGAGGGACCGCAGGGGGTCGGCAAGGCAACGCTTGCCTTCCATCTCGCCGGGCACATGCTCAGCCACCCGCAAGCTCACGCTGCGCCGCCGGCACTTGCCGAGCCGGATTTCACGGTTGCACCCTACCGGCAGATTGCCAGCGGCACGCACCTTGCGCTCTTGCACATCACGCGGCCGGTCGATGCCAAGACGGGCAAGTTCAAGACCGGCATCACCATCGACGAGATCAGAAGGGTCACGCATTTCCTCAACCGGACATCGCATGACGGTTCCTGGCGCATTGTCATTGTCGATCCCGCAGACGACATGAACCGCAATGCCGCCAATGCCTTGTTGAAAACGCTTGAAGAGCCGCCACAGCGAACGCTCTTTATTCTGATATCGCATTCCTCCGGCCGTCTCCTGCCGACGATCCGATCGCGCTGCCAGTCGCTGCGGTTTGAGCCGCTGGAGCGGAACGATCTGATATCGGCGCTAAGCGCAATCAAGCTCGATTCCGCGCAAGCCGGCGATGTCGAGGCGCTCATCGCGCAAGCCGATGGCAGCGTGCGCAAGGCGGCGTTGCTTCTGGCGTTCGGCGGCCTTGAAATTGCCGAGGCCGTGGAAGGCGTTCTCGCCAAGGCAGTATTCGATGTGCCAAAGGCGCATGCGCTGGCCTCGGCGCTATCGGCCCGCGAAGCTGAAATCCAGTACGATCTCTTTCTGGAAGGTCTCTTCGACCGGATCGCGCTCAAGGCACGTCTGGCGGCAGAGCAGGGCGATACCGCAAGGGCAAGCAGGTGGTCCAACCTCTGGAACGAGATGCAGAACGAGGCGAGGGATGCCGCCGCCTACAATCTCGACCGCAAGCAGACTGTACTGATCTTCCTCGAGCGAATGCATCGCGCTCTTGCAGACGCCAGATAGGGCTTTGGTGGTCTGGCAATCGCGCCGGACATGAGTTATGTCAAAGCCTCCCAAGCTTCCGAGACAAAGACGAAATCAGGTCAGCATGAGCCGCGAAAAATTCTATATAACCACTGCCATTTCCTACCCGAACGGGAGCCCGCATATCGGCCATGCCTATGAGCTGATTGCGACGGACGCGATTGCCCGTTTCAATCGCCACGATGGCAAGGATGTTCTCTTCCTCAGCGGCACCGACGAACATGGCATCAAGATGCTGCAGACGGCACGCAAGGAGGGGATTTCCCCGCGTGAACTCGCCGACAGAAATGCAAAGCTTTTCCGTGACATGGGTACGCTTCTTAATGCTTCCTATGATGATTTTATTCGCACCACCGAAGAGCGGCACTACGCATCATCGCAAGCGATCTGGAAGAAGATGGTAGAGGCGGGGGACATCTACAAGGATTCCTATGCCGGCTGGTATTCCGTGCGCGACGAAGCCTATTATCAGGAAGAAGAGACGGAAGTGCGTGCGGATAATGTGCGCTACGGGCCCCAGGGAACGCCTGTCGAGTGGCTGGAGGAGGAGAGTTATTTCTTCCGCCTGTCCGCGTACCAGGATCGCCTGCTTCAGCTCTATGCCGACAATCCTGGTTTTATCGGACCGGAGGAACGCCGCAACGAGGTGATTTCCTTCGTCAAGTCGGGATTGAAGGACCTGTCGGTCTCGCGCACCACCTTCGATTGGGGAATCCCCGTTCCCGGCGATGAAAAGCACGTCATGTATGTGTGGGTCGATGCACTCACCAACTACATTACTGCCGCCGGCTACCCGGACACGAATGCCGAGCGCTGGCGCTATTGGCCGGCAGACGTTCACGTCATCGGCAAGGACATCATTCGTTTCCACGCCGTCTACTGGCCGGCGTTTCTGCTTTCTGCCGGGATCGAGCTGCCGAAACGGGTCTATGGACACGGCTTCGTCTTCAACCGCGGCGAGAAGATGTCGAAATCGGTCGGTAATGTCATCGATCCGATCTCGCTCGTCGAACATTATGGGCTCGACCAGTTGCGCTATTTCCTCCTGCGCGAGATCCCGTTCGGGCAGGACGGCAATTACAGCCATGAGGCCATCGTCAACCGGACCAATGCCGACCTTGCCAACGATCTCGGCAATCTCGCGCAGCGTTCGCTGTCGATGATCGCGAAGAATTGCGGCGCCAAGGTGCCGCAGCCCGGGGCGTTCAACGATGCGGATCAGGCGATCCTCAACCAGGCGTTGACAGCCCTCGACACGGCGCGAAAGGCAGTGTCTACGCAGGCGCTGCATCTCGCGCTTGGCGCAATCTTCGCTGTCGTGGCCGAGGCAAACCGCTACTTCGCCGGGCAGGAGCCATGGGCGCTCAAGAAGACCGATCCGGCGCGCATGGAAACAGTTCTCTATGTGACAGCCGAAGTCATCCGCCGCGTCGGCATTCTCTGTCTGCCGTTTATTCCAGGGTCCGCAGCCAAGTTGCTCGACATCCTGGCGATCCCGTCCGACAAGCGCAACTTCGCCGATCTGACTGGCGGCGAGCTCGTTGCGGGAGCTTACTTGCCGGCACCGCAGCCGATCTTTCCGCGCTATGTCGAAGCCGATAAAGAAGCCTGAGCGGACAGCGAATGACGATGCTTGTCGACAGTCACTGCCATCTCGACTTTGCCGATTTCGAGGAAGAACGGGATGCCATCGTCCAGCGGGCGCTTGATCACGGTATCAAGCGTCTGGTGACGATCGGAACGCGTGTCCGGCGCTTCGACACGATCCTTGCCATCGCCGAACGCTATGACAGTGTCTATGCTTCGGTTGGCACGCATCCGAACAACGCGCATGAGGAACTCGACGTAACAGCCGACGAGCTGATCCGTCTGGCAGAGCATCCGAAGGTGGTGGCGATCGGCGAAGCGGGGCTCGACTACCATTATGACTACGCGCCACCGCAAGCGCAGGCGCAGGGACTGCGCACGCACATTCAAGCGGCGCGCGTCACACAGCTTCCACTGGTCATCCACGCGCGCAACGCCGATGACGATATGATTTCGATCCTCAAGGAAGAATCGGGGAGGGGGACCTTCCCTTTCATCCTGCACTGCTTTTCCTCTGGCGCAGAACTCGCCAAGGTCGGCGTCGATCTCGGCGGATATGTTTCCTTCTCAGGCATACTTACCTTCAAGAATTCGCCCGAGATACGTGACATAGCCCGTAATGTCCCGCGTGATCGCCTGCTGGTTGAGACCGACGCGCCCTATCTTGCGCCAGTGCCGCATCGCGGCAAGCGCAACGAGCCGAGTTTCGTGCGCCATACGGCAGCCGTCCTTGCCGAGACAATCGGCGTCAGCGAGGAAGAGGTCGCCCACCTGACGACTGAAAACGTGTTCCGGCTTTTCACCAAGATGCCAAGGCCCGCCGATGCCTGACCGCTTGCGCTTCACGATTCTCGGCTGCGGCTCTTCGCCGGGCGTGCCGCGCATCAATGGCGACTGGGGCAAATGCGATCCGGTCAATCCGAAGAACCGTCGCCGCCGCGCCTCGATGCTGGTCGAGCGCATTTCCGAAAATGGCGGTGTTACCACCGTTATCATCGACACCGGCCCGGATTTCCGCTCGCAGATGATCGATTTCGGTTCGGGCAAGCTCGACGCTGTCGTCTATACACATCCTCACGCCGACCATATTCACGGGCTTGACGACCTGCGCACTTTTGTCATCGATCGCCGCGATCTGTTCGATATCTATGCGGATGCGCAAACCCTGACGAGGCTCTATGACGCCTTCGGATATTGCTTCAAGACACCCGAAGGATCGAGTTATCCGCCGATATTGCGGCCGCACGAGATTATCCATGACGAGAGTTTCGCGATCGAAGGTGCGGGCGGAGCGATACGCTTCCTGCCATTGCCGCAGATCCATGGAGACATTGTTTCGCTCGGCTTTCGCATTGCCGATATTGCCTATTGCTCCGACGTGAGCGCCTTTCCTGCGGCGACGGCCTCTGCCTTGGCTGGCCTCGATACGCTGGTGATCGACGCTCTGCAGTATCGGACGCATCCAAGCCATTTTTCTTTAGAAGAATCAATTGAATGGATCGATAAGCTCAAGCCGCGTCGAGCAATCCTGACCCACATGCATGTGCCGCTCGACTACGAGACGGTCATGCGCGAAACGCCCGATCATGTCGAACCCGCGTTCGATGGACTGACATTCGAGGTCAACCTATGAGCAAGAGCGTCGAACGTGTTCGCCAGGCAGCCCATGCCGCCGGCTTCGAGATCGAGATTCGCGAGATGCCGGATTCGACCCATACGGCCGAAGACGCGGCTGTGCAATGCGGCGTGACCGTCGGTCAGATCGTCAAGTCGCTGATCTTTCAAGGCGCTGAGACCGCGAAGCTGTATTTGTTTCTGGTGTCCGGTCCGCGGCAACTCGATCTCGGCAAGGCCGCGCGTTTGACGGGCGAAGCATTGCACCGTGCCGATCCGAAGCACGTGCGCAAGGAAACCGGCTTTGCTATTGGTGGCGTTGCACCCATAGGCCATCTCATCGACATAGCGGCTTATGCCGATGAGCATTTGATGCAGTACGATGTTGTCTGGGCGGCGGCAGGCGGCACCAATTTTGTGTTTCCCAGCGATCCCAAAGCCTTGGTAAGGGCTGCAAAGGCCCAAATTACGGATATTGCCGGCTGATTGTATCTATATGTTAGTTCCATAATCTATCTTATGTGACTTTTTTATTTAGGATGGTGGGTTCAAGTTTGAAGTGCGACACGTACAAAACCCTCCTCGTTTTCACGAGGATGCAATGCCCCGCAATTCAAGGCATATGAAGTCCGGAGAAAAGTACTGAAGATGAAAAGCGACGATCGTGAACTCCAATCTGCCAAAAAGTTCGATAGCTCGCGAGCGGATGAATACGAAACGCAGAGCCGGATAGCGCTGGCTGGTTATGAGGCATGCCATGAGCTTGCCGCCTGCATGTTGGCTGCCACGCTCGGACCTGGAGGCAACCGTCGCATTCTCATCGTTGGTGTGGGTGGCACTGCTCAGGAAATAACCGCAGTTTCCAGAATCGAACCCACTTGGCGCTTCGTTGGCATTGACCCTTCGGAACCGATGCTTGCGCGCGCTGCGCAGCGCCTTGAGGAGCAAGGCCTAAGCGACAGAACCGAACTGCATCTGGGCACATTGGACGGGCTCTCGACAGATGCAACGTTTGATGCCGCCATGATGCTAGGGGTGCTGCATCACCTGCCCGGTGATGATGCAAAGAACGCCATACTGAACGATATCGCAAATCGGATCGCGCCGGGTGCGCCTCTCATCCTTGCGTGCAACCGTTATGTTTATGCCAAGAAGCCGCACTTGCTTGCCGCATGGGGAGAACGCTGGCGGATGCATGGTGCAACCAGCGAGGACGTCAAGGTAAAGCTTGGCAAAATCCTGCAGGGTGCCGACCCACCTGCATCTGAAGATGAGGTGTTCAGCCTGCTTGCTAATGCGGGTTTTGAACGACCGGAAGGATTCTTTTCAAGCTTGTTTTGGGGTGCGTGGATCGCCTGGCGTACAGCGCTTTAGAGTGGTCGTCACCTACGAAATCACCTGTTGCGGCCCCGCTCCCATTACGACGGGGCCCCCTAAGGCGTCCTTATCCAGATGTTGTGGACAAATTTCGCTTGCGATCCAATCCGTCATGTTCGGCAGCACTGGCGTGGCCTATGCTCTATCCATGAAACCATCACGCGATATCTCCCGTCTCCTCGATATCATGCAGGCCCTGCGCACGCCTGTCACCGGCTGCCCATGGGATCTTGAACAGGATTTCAAATCCATCGCGCCTTATACACTCGAAGAAGCCTTCGAGGTGATCGATGCCATCGAACGCGACGATATCGACGATCTGCGCGAAGAACTCGGCGATCTCCTGCTTCAGGTTGTCTTTCATGCCCGCATGGCCGAGGAAATGCAGGCATTCGATTTCGGCGACGTGGTTCAGGCGATCACGCACAAGATGATCCGGCGGCATCCGCATGTGTTCGGCGAGGAAGCGGCGCGTGGCGCCGGCATGGCCAAGGGCATGTGGGACAAGATAAAGGCCGAGGAAAAGGCGGAGCGGCGCGAGCGGCGCGCGGCGCTCAATCTCAGTCTTGCCGAAAAAGAGGGCTTTCTCGACGATATTCCGCACGGCTTCCCGGCGCTGATGCGTGCGCTGAAGCTGCAGCAGCGCGCCGCCAAGGTCGGTTTTGACTGGTCGGAGGCTGCGCCCATCCTTGACAAGATCGAAGAGGAAATCGGCGAGTTGAAGCAAGCGATCGCCAGCGGCGAGCATAAGGATACCGAGGAGGAATATGGCGATCTTCTCTTTGCCATCGTCAATCTCGGCCGCCATCTCAAACTCGAGCCGGAGAGCGCGTTGCGCGGGACGAACGAGAAGTTTCGCAAGCGCTTTCACTACATTGAGCGCAAGCTCGCCGAACAGGATCAATCGCTTGGCGCGGCTACGCTCGAAGAGATGGAAGCGCTATGGCAGCAGGCGAAGAGCGAAAAGTAAGCGCCCTACCGCGCATTGAGGCCAAGCTTTTCCTCGAGCATCTGGTTTGAGGCTACCGTCATGTCCATGGTCAGCGCGATCGATCCGTCGTCGAGGTCCTTGCGCTTTACATTGCTGGAATGCTGGTAAATCCAGTCCATCAAGCGCATCTGGTCATGCTTGAGCGTGACTTTGACCCGGGAAAGTGTCCCGGAGATGCGGCCCTCGATCTCATGTAGCAGGGCGTCCACGCCCTCGCCTGTGATCGCCGAAATCGGGATCGGATGCTCGATTCCGGAAACCGCGGCGCTCTGGCGCAATGCTGTCTCGCGGCCAGCCTCATCAAGGAGATCGATCTTGTTCCAAACCTCGATGATGCGCTTGGAGTCGCCGCGTTCAATGCCAAGACTTTCCATGATCGCATGAACGTCTTCAGCCTGAGCGGCCGTGTCGGGGTCGGAGATATCGCGCACATGCAGGATAAGGTCCGCCTCCACCACCTCTTCGAGCGTGGCACGGAAGGCCGCTACCAGATGTGTCGGCAGGTTCGAGATGAAACCTACCGTATCGGAAAGGATGATCGTCTCGCCATGTTCGAGGCGGATGCGGCGCAGCGTCGGGTCGAGCGTGGCGAACAGCATGTCCTCAGCTACCACGCCTGCTCCCGTGAGCCGGTTGAACAAGGTCGATTTGCCGGCATTGGTATAGCCGACGAGCGCCACGACCGGATGCGGCACCTTCTTGCGTTTGGCACGGTGCAACGTGCGCGTGCGGACAACCGTTTCGAGTTCACGCTTGATGCGCAGGATCTTTTCCTGCAAGGCACGCCTGTCGGCCTCGATCTGGGTTTCACCGGGACCGCCGAGAAAGCCGCCGCCACCGCGCTGGCGTTCAAGGTGGGTCCAGCTGCGCACGAGCCGGCCCTTCTGGTAGGTCAGATGCGCAAGTTCAACCTGCAGCGCGCCTTCCTTCGTCTGCGCCCGGCGCCCGAAGATTTCGAGGATGAGCCCGGTCCGGTCGAGGACCTTGGCATTCCATGCCTTTTCGAGATTGCGCTGCTGTACGGGCGTCAAAGGATGATCGACGATGACGAGCTCCGCATGCGACGCTTCCACGAGTTCGCCGATCGATTCCACCCTGCCCGTTCCAAGCAAGGTCGCCGGTCGCGGGTTGGGAACCTGGACGATATCGGAATGGACGATGTCGAGATCGATGGCGCGCGCCAGGCCCTCAGCCTCTTCGAGACGGGCTTCGTCGCTGCGCTGGAATTCATGCTGGAAACTGCTGTGATTGCCCGCATCCCTGCCGCCATCGGCAAAGCGTTGCGGAAGGATCGGCACAATCACGATAGCGCGCGTCAGTTCCCTGGCCGTTTCACCGTTGTCGGTAATCGGGCTGGACTTCTTTGCGTTACGCCGGGTTTCTTTGGTCAAATTGGTTTCAGTCGCTCTCTTCAACTTCGAACATTTGCACGGGCTGGCTCGGCATTATGGTCGAGATCGCATGTTTGTAGACGAGCTGCGAATGGCCGTCACGGCGTAAAAGCACGCAAAAGTTGTCAAAAGAAGTGACAATGCCGGTCAGTTTCACACCATTGATGAGGAAAATTGTCAGAGAAATCTTTTGTTTTCTGACTGAATTCAGAAAAAGATCCTGAAGATTCTGCGATCGTTCAGCCATTGTTCTTGTCCTTTTATGCGATCAGCAAAGCGTCTCATACAACATTCGGCAGCAGGAGTGGAAATGAATCGACTCCTACGGGAGGTGAAAAAGTGCGTCTGTTAGTCCCCTCACTCTCCGGTTAACAGGCTGGCGTTCTTTCCGCAACGTCAAAAAACGCTTCCCGTAAGGAAAGTGTAGTCTCTCCAGGATGGCCATTTGCCACCGATTCGCCGTCAATCGCAACGATTGGCATGATAACAGTGGTCGCAGCCGTCATGAAAACCTCCTTGGCTTTCTTGGCTTCGTCCACTGAAAACCCCCGCTCCTCGATCTTCAGCCCCAGCTTTTTCGCCACATCAAAGATGGTTGTGCGGGTAATGCCGCGCAAGATGCCATTTTCGGCCGGCCGGGTCACAAGCGTACCGTCCTTGGTCACAATCCAGGCATTGGTCGCCGCGCCCTCCTTAACGGTACCGTCGGGATCGATGAACCAGGCTTCCTGTGCACCCTCCTCCTTCGCCTGTTGGCGCGCAAGCACGTTGGGCAATAGACCGATCGACTTGATGTCCACGCGCTCCCAGCGATTTTCGGGCACGGTTATCACCTTGATTCCCTTGGCCGCTCGCGCCGCCGAGGCTTTCGGATCGGTGCGCTTCGCGGTGACGACGATGGATGAAGGCGTGCCGGCAGCGGGAAACACATGATCGCGCCTGGCGACGCCGCGCGTGACCTGGACGTAGACGAGCCCGTTATAAACGCGGTTGCGCCTTACCACCTCCTTGATCACGACGATGAGCGCCTTGCGGTCCATCGGCCAGGCGATGCGCAGTTCCGAGAGCGAACGATTGAGGCGATCGAGATGGCGGGTCATGTCCATGATATTGCCGCGCGCAATCTCGCACACTTCATAGACGCCGTCAGCGAACTGATAACCGCGGTCCTCGATATGAATTCCCGCTTCCGAATGCTGGACATACTGGCCATTGACATAGGCAATGCGTGACATCTGCTTGCAACCTCAACCGAACGTGCCGAAGACGATGCGCATCGGGTTGGGCAGGTCGACCCGCTTGCCGGTATCGGAAAGCGCACCCGTCGCAACATCGCGCTTGAAGATGGCAATGCCGCCGCCCTTCTGGTTGGCGACAAGCATAAACGCACCGCTCGGATCGATCGTAAAGTTGCGCGGGCCGATACCCTGCGACGGCGTCCAGCCGATCAGCGACAACTCGCCGGAAGGTGCAACGGCATAACTGACGATGCTGTTGTGGCCGCGATTGGATCCGTACAGGAACTTGCCATCGCTGCTGATCGCAATTTCCGCACAGGTGTTCGTATCGGTAAAATCGTCCGGGAGGCTGGGCAGCGTCTGAAGGATCGAAAGCTCGCCATCGGTTGGATCGTAGTCCAGTGCGCTGACGGTGCAGTTCAATTCGTTGATCACGTATGCGACCTTGCCGTTTGGATGAAACGTCAGATGGCGCGGGCCCGCACCGTCCGGAAACTGAACGAACGGCGCTGACGCGAGTGTCATCGCCTCACCTTGCTTCGGCAGATTATAAGCGACAATCCGATCGAGGCCGAGATCGCAGACGAAGAGGTAGCGGTTGTCAGGGCTTGCCACGGCACAATGGCCATGCTGGCGCTTGTCGGTGGCAATGATGGCGTGCTTGCCCTCGTGTGCCGCGGCGGCAAAGGCCGGCTCCAGCCCACCGTCTTCCCGCAGGGCGAAGGCCGCCACCGCATTGCCGGGTTGCTCGCCAAGATCGGCCACGGTGTAGTTGGAGGCAAAGATGGTCTCCCCCCGCTGATCGAAGCCGAGATGGCACGTCGTGTTGCCGAGCGTCGGCTGCATGTTGATGTAGGAGAGTGCACCCGTCTCAGGGTCGATATCGAAGGCGACGGCCATGTTCTCATTCCAGGCGGGGATCTCGACGGCGGCGTAGAGACGCTTGCGCGTCTCGTCGATAGCCAGATAGCCCGGATTGTCGATGGCGAGATATTCGCTGGCGAGGGTCAGTTCTCCAGTCGCGCTGTCAAAGCGATAGACGCTGATCCCTGTGCCCTGGCCGTTGCGATTTTGCGTTCCGACGAATGCGAATGTGTTTGGCATGGATGGTCTCACGAAGTGGGGGCTGTCAGATGGAGGATTTCTCCATCGTCGGGGATGATGAGTCTATGCTTATCAACCGACCGGCTGTTCGCATAGGCCCGAAGCTCTTCCCGCGATGTCGTCGCGTGGTCGAGCGCTTCCATGTGAACGGCAATGACCCTGGTATGGGGAGCCGCGATTTCGCACACGTCGCTGGTTTGTTCAGCATCCATGACGATGAATACGTCGTCCCATTTGGCGCCGCAGGAATG
Organism: Phyllobacterium pellucidum; assembly: GCF_013327855.1. GTDB lineage: Bacteria > Pseudomonadota > Alphaproteobacteria > Rhizobiales > Rhizobiaceae > Phyllobacterium > Phyllobacterium pellucidum. The sequence continues at coordinate 139,113 of NZ_JABUMX010000008.1, forward strand.
GGTGATGATGATATCTGGCTCAGCCGTCTCGATGGTCTCGCGCACCGGGGGATAGAGAATCGTATCGCCCGCCCAATAGATTGACGGCTCGCCCTCGCCCTCGATGGTAAAGCCCATCACTTTTCCCATCTTTTCGAGAACCGGACCCGATCCGTGGTTCCCCTCACGGCGCTTCACGTGAATGCCGTCGATGGTCAGGTCATCATAGAGCGGTGTGACGTCGAGAAACCCGAACGACCTGATCGTGTCCTCGTCACCCGGCTGGCAAATAAGCGGCAGGTGCTTCGGTACGCGGTCCTGTGCGACCTTGTCGAAATGGTCGGCATGAAGATGCGACACGAGGACAAAATCGACACCTTCCAAAATCTCGTCCGTCGATGCCGGCAGTTCGACCATCGGATTTGGAGAGCGCCCGGTGAATGACGGCCTGCTGTGCTTTCGTCCAAAATCCGGATCGATCAATATGACCGAGCCGGCATAGTCGAGCTTGAGCGTGGCATTGCGAAAGAGCTGAAGTTTCATGATATCTGCCTTTCTGGGGGTCAGAAGAATTCGAGGCTGACGCGGAACATCTGTTCGACCTGTTTGACCGTCTCCGCCGTGGCGAAGAGAACGACGCGATCACGCGGCTTGATCCGGGTACTGCCCTGCGGCTTAATAAGTTCGCCGTTACGATAGATCGCGCCGATGCGCAGTCCGTCAGGCAGATCGAGTTCGCCAAGCGTCGCGCCAACCAGCGGCGACGTTTCAAGCGCTTCAGCTTCGATGATCTCGGCTTGGCCATTTTCGATGCTGTGCACTGCACGAATGCGGCCGCGCCGTACATGCTGGAGCACGCGGGAGATGGTGACGCTGCGCGGGCTGATCTGCGCGTCGATGCCAAGCGATTTCGCAATATCGAGATAGTCGGGATTGTTGATGAGCACGAGGTTGGATTTGCACCCGAGACGCTTGGCCATGACACTGGCCAGCATGTTGACCTGGTCGTCATTCGTCAGCGCAACGATCAGATCCGCATCCTCGATTTCGGCCTCGCGCAATAGCTTCTGATCGAGGGCACTGCCGTGGAGGACGAGTGAGCGATGCAGATCGTCGGCAATAGAATTGGCCCGGCGGAGGCTGGCTTCGATAACCTTGACCTTCGTCCGCGGCTGGCGTTCCTCAATGGTCTGGGCCACGTAAAGGCCGATATTGCCGCCGCCCGCGATGACAATCCGAGTCGCTTCAGGTTCCTCATGGCCGAACAGGGCCAGCGTGCGTGCAATCTGCGCTGAAGGTGTCGCGACATAGGCGACATCGCCGGGCATCAATTGGTCGCTTGAATGCGCTACCGCCAGCTTGCCATCGTGGACCACTGCCATCACCGTGGCATTGAGATCGGGAAACATGCTGGTCAACTGCGCCAGCTGGGTATGGACGACCGGGCAATCCTCCAGGCATTCGATGGCCAGCACCGCGACCTTGTCATCGCAGAGGCGAACGACGTCGGTGACGCCCGGCAGCGCGATACGGCGCAAGACCATTTCCCCGACTTCGAGTTCAGGCGAAATGATGACGTCGATCGGCATGTGTTCGCGTGAGAAAAGGTCCTGGTAGTGCGACTGCAGATAGGATTGAGCGCGGATACGCGCGATCTTTGTGGGGACGTTGAAGAGCGCGTGGGCGACTTCGCAGGCGACGATGTTGACTTCATCAAACAGCGTTACCGCGATGATCATGTCGGCCTGGTCCGCCCCGGCCTTTTCAAGCATGTCGGGATGTGCACCATGGCCAACGAACCCGCGAACGTCGAGTGTGTCACCGACAATCTCGATGAGATCGGATGACATATCAATGACAGATACGTCATTGCCCTCGGCCGCTAGCCTCTCGGCAATGCCGTAGCCTACCTGTCCAGCGCCGCAGATGATGACGCGCATTTTGCGATTAGACCCCGAGGGATTTCAGCTTCCGGTGCAGTGCTGAGCGTTCCATACCAACGAACTCGGCGGTGCGCGAGATGTTTCCGCCGAAACGGTTGATCTGGGCGACGAGGTATTCCTTCTCGAACCGTTCCCGCGCTTCGCGCAGCGGCAACGCCATGATGTGCTGATCGGACTCGGTCGGCGCCTTGGGCAAGGTATCGCCAATCTCCGCCGGCAAGAGATCCGCAGTGATCACCGCTTCCGGATCGTCGCCCCGGGCAAGGATGATCAGGCGCTCGATGTTATTGCGCAACTGGCGAATATTGCCGGGCCAGGAGTGCGACTGCAGCACCGCCATGGCGTCGGGGCCGATCTTGCGGGGCTTGATGCCGGCCTGGTCGGCGATCTGGGTCATGAAGAACTCGACGAGAGCCGGGATATCGTCGCGCCTGTCTGCAAGCGGCGGCACGATGACGGGAACAACGGCGAGACGATGGAACAAATCTTCGCGGAAACGCCCCTCGGCAATCATCGCCTCGAGGTTTTGGGCGGTGGATGAGATGATGCGGACATCGACCTTTATCCGCTTCGTACCCCCTACCCGTTCGAACTGCTGATCGACAAGGACGCGCAGGATTTTGTTCTGCGTTTCGCGCGGCATGTCGGCGATTTCGTTGAGGTAGAGGATGCCGCCGTGGGCCTCTTCCAACGCGCCGACCTTGCGCTCGCCGCCATCGGATTCCGTCCCGAACAGCTCGATTTCCATTCGCTCCGGGGTGATCGTCGCAGCATTGAGATTGACGAATGGTCCCTTGGACCGGATGGACAGCGCGTGTATCGCGCGTGCCGTCAATTCCTTGCCCGCGCCCGATGGACCCGTGATCATGATGCGACTGTTTGTCGGTGCGACACGCTCGATGGTCTGGCGCAAATGATTCATTGGCAGCGACGAGCCGAGCAGTTCGAAGCTCTCACTGGACCGCTTGCGCAGATCCGAAACTTCGCGCCGCAGCTTTGAGGTTTCGAGCGCCCGCTCGGCGACGAGGATCAGCCGGTCCGCCTTGAAAGGTTTCTCGATGAAGTCATAGGCGCCGCGACGGATCGCAGATACGGCGGTTTCGATATTGCCGTGCCCTGAAATCATCACCACCGGGATCTCTGGGTGGCGCTGCTTGATCTCGTCGAGCAGTGCGAGGCCGTCGAGACGGCTTCCCTGCATCCAGATATCCAGGAAGATCAGACGCGGAATTCGGTCGTCGATGGCAGTCAAGGCACTATCGGCGTCGGAGGCTACACGGGTTTCGTAGCCCTCGTCGCCAAGTATCCCTGCAACTAGTTCGCGGATGTCGATCTCATCATCGACGACAAGGATGTCAGATGCCATCTCAATTCACCTGCTTATTATTTGCGGCCTCGGTCGAAGCCTTTGCGGTAGGAAAAATCATTCGGATCATGGCGCCTCGGCCGGCGTAGAAATCGTCCGGCGCGTCATGCAGTTCGATCTGGCCACCGTGGTCCTCGACAATCTTCTTGACGATAGCAAGACCAAGCCCGGTCCCCTTTTGCCGGGTGGTCATGTAGGGCTCGAGCAGGCGCTGGCGATGCTCGCGCGGGAGGCCTTTGCCATTGTCGAGGATCTCGACGATGAGTTGCTGGTCCTGGCGCTTGGCACGGATCAGAATATGACCATCAGTTATGCCATCTTTTACTGCAGAATCAATGGATTCTGCAGCGTTCTTGATAACATTTCCGAAGGCTTGCCCAAGCAGCCTCCCGTCGAACTCACCAGAAAGCGGCTCATCGCCGAAATGACGTTCGAAGCGAACATCACTGCGGCTGACCTCAACGAGAAAGGAGGCTTCACGCAAGGCTTCGCGCAGGTCCATCGTCTTGATTTCCGGCTTCGGCATGCGGGCGAATGACGAGAACTCATCGACCATTCGGCCGATATCGCCAACCTGGCGGATGATCGTTTCCGTGCACTGATCGAAGACTTCGCGGTCCTCTGTGATGACCTTGCCAAACCGGCGGCGCAGGCGTTCAGCCGATAGCTGAATGGGCGTCAGCGGGTTCTTGATTTCATGGGCGATGCGCCGGGCGACATCAGCCCAGGCCGAAGAACGCTGTGCCTCGACGAGATCGGTGATGTCATCGACGGTGACGACATAGGAGTGCTCGAGCGCTTCCGCGTCTTCCAGGGTAATCTGCACGTTGAACGTGCGGGCACTGCCGCGCCGCGACATGCTGACCTGTTCCCTGTAAACCGAGCGTCCGGTGGCATGCGCAACCTCGAAGACAAGGCCGATTTCGGGGACGAGCGCGGTAAGGTTCTTCCCAACCGTATCGACGGCGTCGAGTTCGAACATCGCCTCGGCGGATCTGTTGACAATGCCGATGACGCCATCGCCGTTGACGCTGATCACGCCCGCCGTCACGCCTGACAGCACAGCCTCGGAAAAGCGCCGGCGTTCGTCGATCTGATCCTTGGCCGTGACGAGTTCCCTGCGCTGAGTATTCAACTGCTCGACCATTGTATTGAAGGTTTGCGACAAGGAACCCACGTCGCCATCGGAGCGGCGTACCGGCACCGAAACATCAAGATTGCCTGTCGCGACGTTATCTGCCGCGCCAATCAGCAAACGGATCGGCCGTACAAGGCGATCGGCAACCGCAATACCCGTCCAGATCGCGGACAGGAGCAGCGTCAGCGTCAGCCCGAAATAGAGAAGCGCAAACAAAATCTGCGTGGTGATGCCTTTGCCGTCGTTCTTCTGTGCATCCTCGGCCCGCTGCTCCATGAGGCGGCTGGAACTCAAAATATCGGCATCGACAGGCCTGACCGCATAAAGGAAAAGGCCCGGAATTTCCCGCAGCTTGATGACGGCGCTCAGGAGATTGGTCTGTTCCGGCGGAATGAGAACGGGTTTGCCGTCGGCGGCGGTGTCGAGCACTGATCTGGCCACCGCAGGAATAGTCACCTCGGTCTTGATGTCGGCACGGACCGCGATATCACCATTCGGCCGAATGAGCGCAGCGCCGATCAAGCCGCGTCCGAGCGCCTGCTGCGTCATCAGCCGGGTAAATCCGGTGCGGTCGAGGTTATAGAGCGTACGCATCCCGTCGAGGTCGTTCACCATTTCCAGTGTCGTACCCTGCAGATTGCGAGCACTTTCCTGGATATACGAGTTGGCGAGGCTTATGGATGAATTGACAATCGTCGTGGTTCGCATTTCAAACCAGCGGTCGAGGCCAAGATCGAGTGTGACAGACGCAACGATGGCAACGATCATTGCCGGCACGGCCGCCACCAGCGAAAAGAGCACGACCAGCCGCACATGCAGTCGGGAAGCCGCCTTTCCGCGGCTGCGCGCCTGGGCAATGCGGTAGATTTCACGGCCGATCAGGATCATCAATGCCAGAATCAAAACGGCATTGATGCTGGTGAGAAGTAGCGTGACCTCGCTGTTCGGATGAATCGGCGTCATATCGGTCAGGATCAGGAAGGTAACGCCGGTCGTCAGCAGGGCCAGAATGACGGTTGCAATACCTGCACGCGAGTAAAACCGCTGGTTGCTGCCACTACGTGCAGCGCCAGTCCCTGACGTCTGAAACAGATTGACCGAATTTGATAAGAGCATTGTTATGTGATTCCAACCACGTGGCAGTCATGCAACACATTGTGGCGGAAATGCAACGCTCGCCCGCGACATCGTGCAAAGTTTCGGATTGAAATCAGGTTTCCACAGGCTCGAATATGTCGTCGTCAGACACCAAAGTCAGAATTGGAAACTCGCGAAATCCCTCGGCCAAGGAGTAGTTGGCGCTCAGTTTGGTCTGATTCCCGGTCATCAAGTGCCGGAGGGTCACGCCACGTAATTGCGCTGGAAGCGCCAGCGACGTCTGTTCCCAGTCCGATAGCGGTAGGAATGGACTGCTGAACTGTTTCAGCATGGCAAAACACAGTCGCGGAACCGCAACGATTAGATATTGCCCTTCAAATTCCCGATAGAACGCGACGACGTGGTCCGCCAGATCGCCGTTTACATGCAGTGGGATATACTGGCCACGCAAGAACAGGTCGGCTCGTTGCTGGCGCAGCTGCAAATAGGCTTGCACCAAACGCAGCTTCACCGTGCCCGAATGCCAGTCTTCGAGCAGGACATTCAGTTGCGTCTGGCTGGCGTTGGCCAATCCCTTTCTCAGTTCACCGAAGTCGACAGGGTGCGAGCCGAATTGACCGGTGGGCGAAATGTCCCAGGTTTCGGAGCCAGCGCGTATGACCGGAACACCCGGTACGGTAAGTTTCAAGACGGTTTGCGAAAGGCCGTTCAGCGCACCGGCAAGCCAGAACGGCCTTGCCGTTTCGACAAAATCTCCCAGGAATTCCTCGTCGGCGAAAAGACGGTCGATACAGTGTGTTACAGCCTTGCCATAGGGCTTGTCAGTGCCCGTCCAGAGGGACAACCAATCGGATTCGCGAATAGCGCCCGACATGAATGCCACGAGCTCATCGCGAACCAAGGCGAGACCAGCCTTGTCGTGCACGAGCAAGGAGGCAGGCCAGATGGCGGCAAGCGTTTGATAAAGCAGCCACTCAGCCTTGGCGTCCGGGACAACGGCATTCTCGATCGTGACGAGGTTGCCGGCCTGGCTCTGTCGCCAGCGCTCGACGGCGGACGCCCACCGTTCAGGTGCTTCGGAGAGCGCGAGAAGCCTCATTCGTGCATCCTCACCGAACTTGGTGGCATAGCTGTAAGAGGTCGCCAGCATGCCAGAAGGCTCGGTCCTCGCCTTTTCATGCATGGAGTGATGAAAGGACCCGACGGGATCGGGTTTGACGTTTGATTTCAGGATAAGCTCATCAAGGGCGATGGGCCCCCGCGTATATTGGTAGGACTTCTCCAATGAACTCGCCGTCACCGCTGCCGCCAACTGCTGAAAGCGTCCGGAAAATGTCTCGGCGATCGCGGCGTTCACTGTTTTTTCCGGCGATTGCATGACCCCCAGCACAAAGCTCAAAACGTCGTTCTCTTCAGGGGTCTGGCCCTCTCTTTTCGAGACCTGGGCAGCAGTGGAACGCAGCGCCCGCGCATAGAACGGCGATATCCTTCCGTCCTTGGAATACGCGCGAAAGACGGGGAGCGCCGTTGCAAGGTCGACAACGGCGCGGCTAAGCATCGTCGGCTCATCGCTTGGCGGCTGCAATTCCGTCAAAAGTTGCACCAGCTGGGCGAGATCATCGGTAAAGGCCGCGTGCAGAATGTTTACTTTGACGTGGTTATGGTCGCCAGCAAATTCAGTCGTTGGATCAAGCTTCGACCAATGGCGTTGTAAAATCGACAGGCCTTGCGGGTCGATCAAAAGATCGGTGACCGTACCGATAAATTCATAGCCTGCCGTACCGTTTACCTGCCATTCCGAGATGGCGCTTTCCCCCTTGAGAACTATCTTGTCGGCAATCAGGAACGCATCTTCACCAGCCCGTTGACGCAAAAGCCGCGTATAGGACTCCGGGTCAGCCAACATATCGATGTCGTTCACCCTTAAACCTCTCACCTGCGTCCTTTGCAGCAATGAAAGCGGCTCACGGTGAAAATCCTTGAACACATCGGGTTCTTCGTGGCGCAATCCAACAGTCAGGCTCGAATTGCCTGCGTTGCGCGCAGCTGGTGCTTCGTTTTCCACCAACCGCCAATTTTGCAAATCCAAGATCGCATCGCGCCACCCCGCGTCACCGGCAACATTGTTAAGATGCGCAGCCAGATCGATAAGCGCGGCTGTGTCAGCCTCCTTGAGAATACGGGCGATTTCTCTGTGAAACTTAGTGGCGGCTTCGGGGGTGGCTTGGTCCGCCACCCCAATCAGCTCGGCCGCCAGTGCGGTTTCATTGCGATGGAGCACGGCGGCGTAAGAAGACGGTTCGAAGGGGTGAAAGACGCCTCGATAGGCAATGCCGATACTTGCAAGGCGCCGATTGAAGCAAATTGTGAGAAGGCGGGCCTCAATCTCCTCACCCATCGGCCGTTCAAGGACTGGCAACAGGACCGGTCCAGCCCAGTCTATGTCAAAATAGCCGGCATAGGTCGCCCTGCTTCCCCATTCGAGGACATCGAACCACCATGAGTTTTCGGACGACGCCGGCATCCGGCTGGGGTTGAGATCGATGATCAGAGCCAAGCCGGCTCCGGCGAGGCGGGAATTCAGTTCGGCAAACCCACTCTCTGCACCCAATTCCACATCCAGAACCGCAGGGCTGACGGTCGCCAGACCATGCTCACCGACCTGCACGCTTTGGAATGGCGAGGACATGCTGAGGGCATCCACTCCCAGGTCGCTCATATAGCCGGCCGCATCCGCAGCGTGCCTGAAGGTCGTCCCGTGGCGAAGTTGGATCCGATATGCTGATTTGGGTGTGTACATGCTTTCGCTCGACAGCTCTCGCAGATTAATGCCGGCTGTTGCTCATGGTCCCCAAGCCGGGCTCTTTGCGCCACTTCGCGTGTGACGAGAGTTGCGCGCGTTGAACATTGGGCTCGACCGACCGCAGCGCCGCAACGTAGCGGCGCTGCCAAAGATCGGCATTGTTGGTCGAAATCTGACTGAAGAGGTTGCGATGACGGGCCTTGCGCTCATCCATAGGCATCGTCGCCGCCTTCTTGATGGCTTGCGCAACCTCGTTAACATCATAGGGGTTGACGATGAGCGCATCGCCAAGCTCTTCGGCGGCGCCCGCAAACCGCGACAGAATGAGGATACCGGGATCCTCATCGTCCTGGGCGGCGATGTATTCCTTGGCGACGAGGTTCATGCCGTCGCGAAGCGGCGTGATAAGCCCGATCAGGCTACAGCGGAACAGGAGCGCCAGCCGCTCCCGTGATATGCTCTGATTGATATATTGGATTGGAGCCCAATTAATATCGGCGTGCTTGCCGTTCACCGCCCCGGAAAGCTGTTCGAGTTCTCCGCGGATGTCGGAATAAGCAGTGACGTCCTCGCGAGAGGGTGAGGCCACCTGCAAATATTCAGCATGTCCGCGATATTCCGGGGATGTATCGAGAAACTTTCGAAACGCCTTCATGCGCTGCGGCAGTCCTTTGGAATAATCGAGGCGATCGGCCGAAATGACCTGGAAGCGCTTGAGCAGACTACGCCGCTTCCGCTCGAGCTGGATCTCCTCGTCGGTTTCCTGCGCCATGGCAGCAAACTGATCGACGTCTATGCCGATCGGAAAGTGACCGATCTTGATTGTCCGGTCGTGCCACCTGATCCTGTCGGGGCTAAGGAACTTGACGTCCGAATTGCCTTTCAGATAGCGGCAGAAATTGTCTGCATCGTTCTGTGTCTGAAACCCGATCAAGTCGAACTGCAGCAGGCATTCACGCAGCCATTGGTGCCGTGGGATTGCTGAAAAAATATCCGAGGGGGGAAAGGGGATGTGCAAGAAGAAGCCAATCTTATGATTGCAACCCTTGGCGCGAAGTTCGGAAGCCAGGGGAATAAGATGGTAGTCATGCACCCAGACCAGATCGTCGTCGCGCAGATGGGGATGGAGAATGTCGGCAAACTTGCCGTTCACCCGGGCATAGGAGCGCGCAAACTCGGTTCGGTAATCCATAAGGTCGAGCCGATAGTGGAATGTTGGCCACAGGACCTTGTTGGCAAAGCCAAGATAGTAGTTGTTATGCTCCTCTTTCGTCAGAGGCATGGTCAGGGACGCGACATTATCGTAGGTCTCGACGCGCGCATCCATTGAACGGGACTTGTCGACGATATCGCCGTTCCAGCCCATCCACATCCCGCCGCTGCTTTTCAGCGCATCGACAATTCCGACTGCAAGCCCCCCGCTCAGTGTTTTGCCTCCCAGATCGGCTGTCCGATTTGAGACAACAACAAGGCGTTCCATATCAATACCCCAGTTTCATGAGAGTAGGGCTAACTTCTCGACCCACGATTGGTTCCCGAAATATTTCGCAATGGAACGATCCGGGAACTAATCGGTTTGGTGAGAACAGCCAAAAATTCGAATGAAATGCTTCAGCGAAGGAACGGGTAATGTACGATGTCAGCGAGGTACTCCCGGCGAAAATCGGCTCGTGGGCACTCTTCCTTGATGTCGATGGAACGTTGATCGACATTGCTGCGACGCCCGATAGTGTCGAGGTACCTCCTTCTCTTCCGCATGAAATCAGCCAGTTGGCGGCCCGGCTAGGCGGAGCATTGGCACTGGTCAGCGGCCGCTCAATCGCATCAATCGACGCGCTGTTTAAACCTTGCAGGTTTGCAGCAGCAGGATTGCACGGCGCAGAACTCAGAAGCACGCTCGATGGGTCCGTAAAGCGCATTCCCGTCAATGATACCGATCTGGACGATGCGCGCCGCGAACTCGACGACCTCGTGCGGACGTGGCCAGGTATCATTATCGAAGATAAGGGGATCAGCCTCGCTGTCCATTACAGGCAGGCGGAAGCGGCGCATGGTGAAGTGGACCAGCGGGTTTCCGATCTTCTGAGCGAGCTTGGCCCGAACTGGGTCCGGCAGGACGGAAAGATGGTTGTCGAAATTCGGCCGAGCGGCACGAGCAAGGGCGAAGCCCTCATACGGCTGATGGCACACCCACCGTTTCAGGGTCGACTGCCCATTGCGATTGGCGATGACATCACCGATGAAGCGATGTTTGGCTATGTCAATGAGGTCGGCGGACGTTCGGTCAAGGTGGGAACGGGGGATAGCAAGGCCCAGTTCACCGTCGGTACACCCGACAACGTACGCAAATGGATCGCCAAAATTTCAGCTACAGTTTGAGCGCTTGATTTGAAATTCCCGGCGGATCGATGTGCGCCGGGAATTGGATGTCGCAGGCCTATTGCGGCGGTTGCTTTTAGAGGCGCAGTTGGTTGCCAGCCACTCAGTCGTAAAAAGCCTCAACAATCTTCCTTTTGCCGAGCAGGAAGGCGTCGGCCACGTGCCGCAGCGGCGATAGATCGACATCCGATTGCCCAACCTTGATGATTTCGGCAAAGCGGCAGTAGAGCTGCGCATATTCCTGTTCAGGCTCGGCGAACTTGAGTTCGCCATTGACGGAAAGCTTCGCGCCTCCTTCCGAGAGCACCATTGTGCCAGCCTCGGTCTCGGCGACGATGTCCCACGTCTGTTTTCCAGTCTGCCGCCAATCGAAAACCGCATGAACCGGCAGATTGTCGGCGTCCTTGAACTGCAGGTCGGCAGCGATGGGTGCGTCGCAATTTTCAGGAAATTCAAGCGTGGCGCTGGTCAGAAATGCCGCGCGTGGGAGAATATGGGTCACGATCGACAGCGCATTGATTCCGGGATCGAAAACGCCAAGTCCTCCAGCCTGCCAGATCCATGCCTGGTTGGGGTGCCAATGGCGCACGTCCTCTTTCCAGTTTACCTGAACGCTGGTGATCCTGGTTGCAGCAAGGAATGCCTTAGCCGCTTCTACGGCCGGAGCATAGCGCGAATGCCAGCTTGCAAATAAAGACAGGCGCTTTGCCGCAGCCGTGGCTTCAAGGTCGGCAACTTCCGAGAGTGTGGCGCCAGGCGGCTTTTCAAGGAAAACATGCTTTCCCGCGGCGAGTGCCTTGTGCGCAGCCTCGTAGCGAAATTGCGGTGGCATGCACAGCGATACGGCGTCGATCGCCGGCACCGCCTCAAGCATGGCGTCGATTGTCTTATAGGCGTCGATACCCTCAACGGTGCCGTTGCGGCTTGCCGTGGCAACGAGCTTGAAATCGGGATTCCTGGCGATTGATGGAAGATGTTGGTCGTTGACGATCTTGCCGACGCCTACGATGGCGAGATTGATGGCGGACATGGTTTACACTCGCGTTGAGGCATTCTGTTCTTCTCGGAAATCGAAGCTTCTCACTGCTTCGTTTTCCACCGCCATGGACCTTTTTTCATATAGGCTTGTCAATCCAAAACTCGAGTTGCGCAGGCTGGCCTCGGCGTGTCCGATTTGAAAAATTTCCATGCGTGTTTCGCAAACGCCAACTCAACGTATAGTCTTGTATCGCTAGCAATGTTCAAACTCACCGGAGGAAGACATGCCTTATGTTGACGGTTTCCTGGTCGCAGTGCCTAAGGACAGAATCGAAGAATACAAGGAACTGGCCCGTAAAGCGGGCGATGTCTGGATGGAATATGGCGCGCTTTCCTATGTTGAATGCCTGGCCGACGATGTCCCTTACGGGGAACTTACCTCCTTCCCGCGTGCCGTTCAGGCCAAAGATGATGAAACGGTCGTATTTTCTTGGATTACCTATGAATCCCGTGAAAAGCGGGATGAAATCAATGCCAAGGTCATGGCGGACCCGCGCCTCAAGGGCGACATGGACAACATGCCTTTTGACGGCAAACGCATGATCTACGGTGGCTTCAAATCCTTCATGGAGCTTTGATCTTCGCCTTGAACGAGATGTGGCGCGTGGGCCCTCGCCCCACGTTTCGAGGAAATGCCAGGGCAATTAAAATTTGCAGCATTAGCAAAGAATATTTTTCATAGCTTTGCGCTGTACTGTCCTTTGGTCCTAAGCGTGCGGCGAATTGCTATGACTACCTACGATCTCTGGATGACCAAATTTGGCGACTATTCTCCGATCAAGCAGATCGCGATTATGGTTGGTATGGCCGTTATATCGGCGGATATTCTTGCCGCAGTCTTTTTCCTCGCGATCGGGCTCGACCGCCTCTCGACGGTGCTTCTCGTCACCACGTTCATTGTCGTGATTGTCAGCGTTCCGCTTGGAGCGTTTCTCATCGGCCTGAATTTTCGGTTGAAGCAGATAGCGATCGAGCGCGATCGTGCTGCCCGCATGGATGACCTTACCGGTCTTGCGAACCGCAACGAATTCTACCTGCAAGTCGAGCGTCTGATCGAAGGCTCCGCCCAGAACCTGAGTGCAGGCGCCCTGCTCTACATCGATGCCGACTACTTCAAAACGATCAACGATCGCCATGGACACGCGGTCGGCGACCGGGTCCTGCGCGAAATCGGGCATTTGATGCAGACGGTCATCAGCAAGGGTGATTTTGCAGCCCGCTTCGGCGGCGAGGAGTTCGCGGTATTCCTGAAGGATGCGGATTTCGGTCGCGCAGACTGGCTGTCACAGAAAATACTGACCGGCGTCCGCAACATATCTCAGCTACTGCAGATCAAGGATCTGGAGGTAACGGTCAGTGTTGGCATCGCCATACACGAGCCCGGTCAATCGCTGGAGACGGCTCTCATTGCGGCCGATACATGCCTTTACGCAGCCAAGAACCAGGGCCGGAACCGTATCGTGCACGCGACCAGCGATACCAAGGTTCGCCACGATAACTATATGCGGACGTTTTAGAGCATTGCAGTAGAGTGCTCTTGAAATCGAAACCCATCGGCGTATTTGCGTTTGGCAGCAAGCAATGTCGCCACGTCTGCCAATGCCTCAAGGAGCGCCCCATGGCACTTAATATGTACACGATCTCAGTCCCGGCCTATCTGCGCGGTTTCGCGGTTCTCGCCAGTCTGATCGAAAAGGCCGAAGCATACGCCGAGGAGAAGAAGATCAATCCCACCGTGCTCGTCAACGCGCGTCTCGCCCCAGACATGCTCTCGCTTGCCGGACAGATCCAGCGGGCGAGCGACACGGCCAAGGCGACGATCGGCCGATTGACGACACTTGCAATTCCGAAATTCGCCGATGAAGAGGCGAGCCTTGCGGACTTGCGCGAGCGTATTGCCAAGACCGTGGCCTTTCTTGAAAGCGTGGATGCCGGTGCGCTCGATGGCGCGGAGACCAAGGACGTGGTTCTCAGCGCCGGCCAGCTCAAGGTGACCTTGAGCGGCGAGGAGTATGTGCAGAAGTTCGCGCTGCCGAACTTCTATTTTCACGTGACGACCGCCTATGACATCCTGCGCCACAACGGTCTTCAGGTCGGTAAGCTCAACTATATCGGCGCGTTGAGCTGAACCTGAACATCAGGCGACGAGATGCTCGATCTGGTCGGCGGTTAGCTCGCGCTTTCTGCCGATTTCATCCCAGCGCCTTAGCATCTTCCGGTACTGGTCGAGTTGCGCCTCAGGCTGATTGTCGGCGCTCCGCGAGATTTCCTGCGGGAAATTGAGAATCTTGGCAAGGAAGTCCGCATAGGCAAACTGTTCGTGCGGCTGAGCTGCGCCAAATCCGACAAACTTGCTCTTGTCGGGATTGGTGTTGCCGGCCGCGACGCTCGACCCGCGGATCGCCCGGAAAAGCCCGAGTATGTCGTTCATCTCCTGCGCCGCTGCGGCACTGACAGTTTCCTCGGTTATGCCAAGTTCCTGGTAAAGATCCTCGAAACCGCGTTCGACAACTTCCTGGTGCCGGCCGTAAAGGCTCGACTTGTCAGGGTCGAGTTTCTTCAGGATTTCGTACTGATTGAACAGAATCAAACGTTCCGCAAAGCTGAACACGATAGACCTCCATATTCCGCCCGCTGCCTTCTTGAAGCAGCAATGATTACGGGATTTTCGATGGTTACTATGCGCACAGTCCTGTTAAGAACGGTCTATTCCACTCTCTACAATTTTAGCTTTCCGGGTTTTTCTGTTCTCAGCGGTCGCTCTTGCTGCTCTTGTAGATATTGACGCCGAGTTCGCGAATTTTCTTGCGCAGCGTGTTGCGATTGAGACCCAGCAGTTCCGCCGCCTTGATCTGGTTGCCATGCGTCGCCGTGAGGCAGGAAAGGATCAGCGGATATTCCATTTCCTCCAGCACGCGCTGGTAGAGGCCGGCAGGCGGAAGCTTGTCGCCGTAGGACATGAAATAGCGCTGCATGTTCAGTTCGACCGCCTGGCTGATGGTCAATTCTTCATTCGCAATCGCCGTTGGAGCCGATTCTGCCGGCCGAAGGTCGGCCTTCAGCTCGGATTCGATCACGTCCGCATTAATTTCGTCCTGCGGATAGAGAGCGGCGAGACGGCGCACGAGGTTTTCGAGTTCGCGTACGTTTCCGGCCCAGGGATAGCGACGCATCAGGTCTAGACCGTCGGCGGTGATCCGCTTTTCGGGCAGACCGTCCTTCGCCGCCAGCTTGAAGAAGTGGCGGACGAGATCGGGAATGTCCTCCCCACGCTCGCGCAGTGGCGGCAGGCGCAGCGGCACGACGTTGAGCCGATAGTAGAGATCTTCCCGGAATAGTCCCTGATTGATCAGGGTCCTGAGATCCTTGTTGGTTGCAGCAACGATGCGCACATCGGTCTTGATCGGCGTGCGGCCGCCCACCGTCATGTATTCGCCCTGTTGCAGAACACGCAAGAGCCGGGTCTGCGCCTCCATGGGCATGTCGCCGATCTCATCGAGGAACAGCGTGCCGCCATCGGCCTGTTCGAAGCGACCGCTTGACCGGTTCTGTGCGCCGGTAAAGGCGCCGCGCTCATGACCGAACAGTTCGGATTCAATCAGGTCGCGCGGAATAGCTGCCATGTTGATCGCAACGAAGGGCCCCTTGCGGCGCCGGCCATACTCATGCAAAGCGCGCGCGACGAGTTCCTTGCCCGTACCGGACTCGCCCGAGATCATGACCGTCAGGTCGGTCTGCATCATGCGGGCGAGGACACGGTAGATATCCTGCATTGCGGGCGAGCGGCCGACGAGCGGCATCGTATCGGGCTGCTCTTCGCCATGCCATTTTTCGGGCTTCTTTTTCGGTTCAGCCAGCGCGCGGCCGACAATGCTGACGAGTTCGGTGAGATCGAACGGCTTCGGCAGATATTCGTAAGCACCCGCCTCCGAGGCGCGGATAGCCGTCATAAACGTGTTTTGCGCACTCATGACGATTACGGGAAGATCGGGGCGCGATTTCTTGATGCGCGGCAGGAGATCGAAGGCGTTTTCGTCCGGCATCACCACATCGGTGATGACGAGGTCGCCATCGCCAGCCGATATCCAGCGCCAAAGCGTCGCCGCGTTGGAGGTGATGCGAACATCGTAACCGGCCCGCGAAAGCGCCTGATTGAGGACCGTCCTGATCGCCGCGTCGTCATCTGCAACGAGAATGCTGCCCAAACTCATGATCAGAATCCTGCTTTATTGGAATAAGGATTTTCATCTGCATGGGTTCCGTCGGCAGAGCCGCTGTCCCATGCAGGCATAAGAATGCGAAACGTCGTCTTGCGCGGGACCGAATCGCATTCGATAACGCCGCCATGGTCGCCGACGATCTTGGCCACAAGCGCCAGGCCAAGGCCGGAGCCATTGGGCTTGGTCGTCACGAACGGGTCAAAGAGATGCGGCATGATATCGGGCGAAACGCCGGGGCCCGTGTCCTGCACCGTGAATTCGAGCGGCAGCGAGACGCGGTTGCGCATACCCGGGACCGAAAGACGAATACCGGGGCGGAACGCGGTCGAGAGGGTGATCTCGCCCGGCTCGTTGGGGCCGATCGACTCCGCGGCATTCTTGACGAGGTTGAGGAAAATCTGAACGAGCTGGTCCCGATTGGCGAAGACATAAGGCAGCGAGGGATCATAGTCCTCGTGGAACTTGATGTGGCTGGCGAACCCGTTTTTGGCAATCGCCTTCACGTGATCGAGGACAACGTGAATATTGACAGCCTCGCGCTCGATGGGCCGCTCGTCGGAGAACACTTCCATCCGGTCGACAAGCGAGACGATCCGGTCGGTTTCATCGGTAATGAGGCGCGTCAGCGCGCGGTCATCATCGTTCAGCCCCGTTTCCAGCAACTGAGCCGCACCGCGAATACCGGACAACGGGTTCTTGATTTCATGCGCCAGCATCGATGCGAGCCCTGTGACGGATCGCGCTGCGCCGCGATGGGTCATCTGCCGGTCGAGCTTCTCCGCCATGGAGCGTTCCTTGAACAGGATCACGATCGATCCAGGAGCTTCACTGACCGGAGTCACGTAGAGATCGACAATGCGTTCCTGTCCGAGGCGCGGCGATGAAACGTCAACGCGGTATTCATTGACCGGCGACGGGTTTTCGCGGACCTGCTTGACCAGCGCGAGAAGCGGGCTGCCGAAGGGCAACAGCATGTCCAGTGTATTGCGGCTGAGAATGCTTGCACTGGAACGAAAGAAAGCCTCGGCGTCGGCATTGGCATAGGAAATGTACCCGGCTTCATCGAGCATGATCACCGGATGGCGGATCGAATTGAGCACGATGCCGGCCAGCTTGTCTTCGAGCACCGACTTGTCTGCTGAGGTCATCAGGCAACTTTCTTCGTATCTGTAGAGCCACCGCGCGAAAGCGCAGCACATAAAAGGCGCGACACGTAACCGGGATTGGTTTCCGTCATGATCGCACCGCGTTCATTCGCGGTGATGTCAAAGCCATGACGGTCGAGATACCAGCCAAGATGCTTGCGCGCATGCCGGCTGCCGGTGGTCTCGCCGTAATGGGCGAGCATCGCCTCATAATGCGCAACCGCATAGTCGGCGATGATCTCGCTCTCCGCACCCTTTCCATTGACGATACTGCCTGGAAGCCATGGTCGACCGTAGGATCCGCGCCCTACCATCACGGCATCGGCTCCGGATGCTGCGAGAATCGCCTCCGCATCGCCACGATTCAGGACATCGCCATTGGCCACAAGCGGTATCGATATAGCTTCCTTGACCGCGCGAATGGCATGCCAATCCGCCCTGCCCTCATAGAATTGGCAACGCGTCCGTCCATGGACGGTCACCATCTTGACGCCGGCCTGCTCGGCCCTTGCCGCGAGTTCCGGCGCGTTGATCGTTGCATCGTCCCAGCCAAGGCGCATTTTCAGCGTCACGGGAACGTCGACGGCGCCGATCGTCGCCTCGATCAATGTCATGGCGTGGTCGAGATCGCGCATCAGCGCTGATCCTGATAGACCGCCTGTCACCTTTCTTGCCGGACAGCCCATATTGATGTCGACGATATGCGCACCCTCGCCTTCAGCGATACGCGCTGCCTCGGCCATCCACCGTGGCTCACGGCCGGCGATCTGCACGACATGAGTCCCGAGCCCGTCGCCCTTTAGACGCAGCAAATTGCCGCGCTCGCGGGTGCAGAGCTCGGCGCTCGCGACCATCTCGGAAACAACCATGCCGGCCCCCGCCTGCCAGGCGAGTTGGCGAAAAGGCAGATCCGACACACCGGACATCGGCGCAAGGAACACGCGATTGCGCAGAACGACCCCGCCAACGTGCAGTGCGTCCGCCAATTCAACCCACGATTTTGCCTGTTTCGTATGCAGTTTCATAATAGCCTATGCTTTAGACAGGATCGTGCCTCTTCGCAAGGCAAAGTGCGGCGTTTGTTGCTCCTATTTTGACATTGTGGCGATTCAATTCTCTGGCCTTTCGCCGTTGCAAAGGGTAACGGAGTTGGCATTACGGAGAGACATGTGGCGGGAAAGACTGAAAACAAGCAGGCGCGGGTCGCAGCCGTCATCGTCGCGGCTGGGCGCGGAGAACGTGCCGGCCAAAGCGTTGAAGGACCGAAGCAGTATCGCAAGATTGGCGGCGAGGCCGTTCTTGCGCATACATTGCATGCGTTTCTCGAATGCCCGCTGATCGATGACGTCATTGTCGTCATTCACAAGGAAGACGACGCGCTGTTCACGCAGGCGCTCGGCGATCGGGCCGGACGTGTCGTTGCCGTCACCGGCGGCCCGACGCGCCAGGAGTCGACACGGCTCGGACTTTTGGCTCTCAAGGACATTTCCCCGGATCATGTCCTCATTCACGACGGCGTTCGTCCGTTCATTTCGGCTGATCTGCTGGAACGGGTTGTCTTCAATCTGACACCGCATATCGGCGTTCTGCCGGTGCTTGCCGTTTCGGACACACTCAAGGCTGCGGGCAACGACGCGATGGTCAGTGCTACCGTGCCGCGCGCCGGTCTTTACGCCGCGCAGACGCCGCAGGCCTTCCCGTTTCTTCCGATCCTTGCCGCCCACGACGCCGCCTTTGCCGTCGGACGGTCGGATTTTACCGATGATTCCGCGATTGCCGAATGGCATGGCCTGCCCGTCCGGATCGTGGAAGGATCGGCCGACAATACAAAGTTGACCTGGGCGAAGGATATCGAAATGGCAGACGAACGCTTGACCAAGCAGCATTCCGCCTTTCCGGATGTACGCACCGGCAACGGTTACGACGTGCACGCATTCGAGCCGGGAAACGGCGTCACGCTCGCAGGCGTACTTATCGCCCATGACCGCAAGCTTTCGGGTCATTCGGATGCCGACGTCGCCCTGCACGCGCTGACCGACGCTCTGCTGGCCACACGTGGTGCCGGCGACATTGGAACGCACTTTCCGCCGTCGGATCCTCAATGGAAGGGCGCGGCCTCGCACATCTTCGTTGAACATGCGGTCAAGATCGTCAGGGAAGCAGGCGGCAGGATCGCCAATGCCGATATCACCCTCATCTGCGAGGCACCGAAAGTGGGCCCTCATCGCGAGGCGATGACGGCGGCACTCTCGACTATGCTCGGCATTTCGCCGGATCGCATTTCGATCAAGGCGACGACCAATGAAAAACTTGGCTTCATCGGTAGGCAGGAGGGTATCGCCGCCATAGCGACGGCTTCGGTCGTCTATCCGGGAGGTTTGCCGGAATGAGCGGACTGATTGCCGAGGCAAAGGCAATTGCAGTGCTCGAAGCCTGCCGCCGCAAGGGCATTCTGCTAGCCACGGCAGAATCCTGCACGGGCGGCATGATAGCTGCCGCGCTGACCGACATTGCCGGCTCTTCGGACGTTGTCGACCGCGGTTTCGTGACTTATTCGAACGAGGCCAAGCAGGACATGGTCGGCGTGCCTGCAGGTGTAATCGCGGCGCACGGCGCAGTGTCGCAAGAAGTGGCGCTCGCCATGGCGGAAGGCGCCCTCGCCCATTCCAGCGCCGGCATCGCGGTTGCCGTAACGGGAGTCGCGGGTCCGGGTGGAGGATCGGCGGAAAAGCCGGTCGGGCTGGTCTGGTTCGGCCTTGCACTCAAGGGAAAGCCGCCAATAGCGGAGCGGCGCGTTTTTGCCGATGGCGGGCGCGCTTCGATCCGGCTTGCAGCAGTGAACACCGCGCTGGATATGGTCCTCAAGGCTCTGAGCGACTGAGCGTTTCTTGCTGGGACAAAAACGTTCTACATTTCGTATTCGGACGGGCGCCTGATCTCGATGGCCATGCCGATCGACTCGGGCATTACCGGCCTGAACCCGAACTTAGCGTAAAGATATTTTGCGGGACCATCGGCGATAAGGCTGACATAGGCACCGTCCGGGGCTTCCGCCTGCAGGTAATCAACAAGCCGCGAAACAATGATCTTGCCAAGGCCCTTGCCCTGATGCGCGGGATCGACGGCAATGTCCACCACCTGAAAGAAACATCCGCCATCGCCGATTATTCGACCCATGGCGACCGCGTTCGACTGATATTGAACGGTTGCCGCATAAACGGTGTTCGGAAGGCCGCGCTCCGCCGCCTCCTGGCTCTTTGAGCTCAGGCCGGCAATGTCGCGCAGCCTGCGATAGTCCTCTACCGAGGGTGTGCCGATTTGAACTTGATATTCCGGATCTTCGTGCTGCATAGCAGATTACCTTCATGCACTCAGGCGACTATACGTTCCTGCCATAGATCGCATCGGCACGCTTTTCAAATGCTTCCGTGAATTTTCGGAAGGCGATATCGAACATGGATCCCATGACGAAACCGAGCGTGCGGCTCTTGAATTCATAATCGATGTAGAATTTGACGACGGAATGTTCCGGGTTTTCCGCCGGAATGAACTGCCAGCGGTTGTCGAGATAGCGGAACGGTCCGTCAATATATTTGGTGAGGATCACCTTTTCCTGCGGTTTGAGGAGAACCTGGCTGGTGAAGGTCTCACGGATGAGCTTGTAACCCACCGTCATATCGGCAATGAGCAGGGTCTTGCCGTGGCTTTCCTTGCGTGAGCGCACCTTGAGGCTCTCGCACATGGGCAGAAACTGCGGATACGTCTCCACGTCCGCGACGAGATCGAACATCTCCTCGGCGCGGTGGACGACAGGACGGCTCGTCTCGAATTTCGGCATCAGCTGCGATTTGCGTGCATCGCCTCGCGTGCAGCCCTCAATCGTGCAAAATCTTCGCCGGCGTGGTGCGACGAGCGGGTCAACGGGCTCGACGCAACAACGAGAAAACCCTTGGTCTTTGCGATCGTCGCATAGGACTTGAATTCGTCCGGCGTCACATAATTCAGCACTGGATGGTGCTTGCGCGTCGGCTGGAGATACTGGCCGATCGTCATGAAATCGACGTCGGCGCTACGCAGGTCGTCCATAAGCTGCAGGACCTCGTTGCGCTCCTCGCCAAGCCCGACCATGATGCCCGACTTGGTGAAGATGGTAGGGTCAAGTTCCTTGACCCGCTGCAACAGTCGGATGGAATGGAAATAACGCGCACCCGGCCGAACCTTCAGATAATTGGACGGCACGGTTTCGAGGTTGTGGTTGAAGACATCGGGACGGGCAGTGACAACGATCTCCAGCGCTCCCTCCTTGCGCAGGAAATCGGGCGTGAGGATTTCGATTGTCGTTCCGGGCGAAATGCGGCGAATCGCATGGATCACGTCGGCAAAATGCTGGGCGCCGCCGTCCGGCAGATCATCACGATCCACCGACGTGATGACGACGTGAGAAAGGCCCATCTTCTTGACTGCCTTGCCCACATTCTCCGGTTCGTGCACATCGAGAGCGGTCGGCAGGCCCGTGGCGACATTGCAGAACGCGCAGGCGCGGGTGCAGATTTCGCCCATGATCATGAACGTCGCGTGTTTCTTGTCCCAGCATTCGCCGATGTTCGGGCAGCCGGCTTCTTCGCAAACCGTAACCAGGTTGTGCGAGCGAACGATATCGCGCGTCTCCGAATATCCCTTCGACACGGGCGCCTTGACCCTGATCCAGTCGGGCTTTTTCAAAACCTCCGAATCCGGGCGATGCGCTTTCTCCGGGTGGCGAAGGCGCCGCTTCTGGTCGATCGTGTCGAGTACCGTTACCATTATGTCTTCCTAGTTCGCGGTCCTGGCCTTGCCAAAAATCCACAGAATGAGAATTGCCCCGACGGTGGCGACGATCAGATTTCCCAGAAATCCATAGAACTGGAAATTCAGAAGGCTGGCCAGCGTGCCGCCGACGAAAGAACCGGCAATACCGACGAGAATGTTGGTGAGCAATCCGTGATCGCGGTTCATCGCCTTTTCGGCGATATAACCGGCAATGAAGCCGATGACCAGCATTCCAAAGAAACCCACACCGGGCATGCCCATGATACCGACTGGCTGATCCATATTTTTCTCCCGCTAGCGCCCAGATGCGATGGCAACGGCGCGCAGCACCAGAGCCCATATAGCACCGAAAAGAAACCCGCCCAAGCCGCACGCAAGCGTGACAACCCAGACACCAGTCCACCCGCCGATTGCCGTTCCACTCACCGATATGGTGTTACCCGACAAAAGACTCAAGGCAGACGGCACGAAGCCGACCAGCAGGCCGATAATGGTCGACCATTTGAGGACCGCCCATGCAAGACTGGTCCAGGGCCTGCTGTCGCTGATGTTCAATCGCTCATCGTTCCTTTAGGCGTTCAGCACACGACCATAGGCGTCGAGTACACTTTCCTTCATCATCTCGGACAGAGTCGGATGCGGGAATATGGTGTGCATCAGCTCTTCTTCCGTAGTCTCGAGGTTCATGGCGATGACGAAGCCCTGAATGAGTTCCGTCACCTCCGCGCCGACCATGTGGGCGCCGATCAGCTGGCCGGTCTTCTTGTCAAAGATCGTCTTTACCAATCCCTGGTCTTCGCCGAGCGCGATCGCCTTGCCGTTCGCAGCGAACTGGAACCGCCCGACGCGGATTTCGCGCCCGCCTTCCTTGGCTTTCGCTTCCGTCAGCCCCACCGACGCCACTTGCGGCTGGCAGTAAGTGCAGCCCGGGACCTTGTCCTTCTCGAGCGCATGGACGCCCGGAACGTTGGCGATCTTCTCGACGCAGATAACGCCCTCGTGCTCGGCCTTGTGCGCGAGCATGGGCGGGCCGGCGACGTCGCCGATCGCATAAACGCCGGGCACATTGGTCTTGCCGTAGCCGTCGGTTACGATGCAGCCGCGATCCGTCTTGATGCCAAGCGCCTCCAGGCCGAGATTCTCGATGTTACCCTGGACGCCAACGGCGGAAATCAGCCGTTCAGCCGTGATCTTCTCGACCTTGCCGTCCTTGGTTTCGACGTGGGCGGTGATGGAGTTGGCTGCTTTTTCGACCTTGGTCACCTTGGCATCGGTGATGATCTTCATGCCCTGCTTTTCGAACTGCTTGCGGGCGAAGGCGGAGATTTCGGCATCCTCGACAGGCATGACTGTCGGCAGAAGCTCGACCACAGTCACGTCCGCTCCCATGGTCCGGTAGAACGAGGCGAACTCGATCCCGATGGCTCCAGATCCCATAACGACCAGGGATTTCGGCATTTCCGGCGGCACCATGGCTTCGAAATAGGTCCAGATCAGCTTGCCGTCCGGCTCGATGCCGGGCAATGCACGCGGGCGTGCGCCGGTGGCAATTATGATGTGCTTAGCCGAATAAGTACCTTCGCCAAGCGTGTTCTTGGGCACCGGATTCTGCGGCTCCATGGGCTTCTTCGAAGACTTGGAGACCACGATTTCGCCGGGCTTTGAGAGTTTCGCTTCGCCCCAGATCACGTCTACCTTGTTCTTCTTCATCAGGAAGCCGACGCCGCCGTTAAGACGCGCCGAGACGCCGCGCGAACGCTGGACGACAGCCTTGATGTCGGCCGAGATCTTGCCTTCTATCGTCAGGCCATAATCCTTGGGATGCTGGCCATAGTGGAAGATCTCCGCCGAGCGCAGCAGAGCCTTGGTCGGTATGCATCCCCAATTCAGGCAGATGCCGCCAAGATGCTCGCGCTCGACGATGGCGGTTTTGAATCCGAGCTGCGCGGAGCGGATCGCGGTGACATAGCCGCCGGGGCCAGAACCAATGATGATCACGTCGTAATTATTGGCCAAGACCTTGGTCCTCCTGGATTAGAGATCGAGTATGTCTCGAACGATGGGAGCGACGGCTTTTCCGATCGCCCTGGTGTTTTCGGCATCAAGATGAATGCCATCAATGCTTGACGTTGCGGCGACCGAGCCGGCATCGAAGAACGCGCAACGGGCAAGCTCCGCCGCGTCACGGTAGAATTCCGCAAGCAGGTGCGACTGTTCAGCACCGCCCTCGAAGATCAGCCTGAATTCACTCCATTCGTTGGCGCCGAATGGCGGCGGCGACATGATCAGAACGGCCGGCGCCTTGGTGTCGAACTGATAGGGCGCCGTGCGAACGATCTCGATCAGCCGCTGCATCCCCCGCTTGGCGCCGTAGGCGTTGCCGCAGAGTATATGCTTCATGTCGTTGGTGCCGAGCATGATGATGACCAGATCGAGCGGAAAATGCGTGCCAAGCGCCGTCGTCAGCGTCTTGGCAGCGTTGCGCTCAAAGCCCGAAAGGTGATCGTCGAACGCCGTCGTTCGCCCGTTCAGGCCATCGCTGATCACGTGCACGGCTTCACCAAGTTCAGCCTGCAAGACTTCCGGCCACCGGTCCTTGCGTGCATGGCGCCCCGAGCCGTCGGGGCGATAGCCCCAGGTCAACGAATCGCCATAGCAGAGGACGGTTTTCATCGCGTTGCTCAGACCAGCATGCCCATCGGATTTTCGATGTGCCGCTTGAAGGCTTGTGCGAGTTCGGCTCCAAGCGCACCGTCAACCGCGCGATGGTCGGTAGACAAGGTCACCGACATGATTGTCGCGATCTTGATCTCGCCCTTGCGGACGACCGCCCGCTCCTCGCCCGCTCCAACTGCAAGAATGGTTGCGTGCGGCGGGTTGATGATCGCGGCGAAATCCTTGACGCCGAACATGCCGAGATTGGACACGGCCGTGGTGCCGCCCTGATATTCTTCGGGCTTCAGCTTGCGGTCGCGGGCGCGCTTGGCGAGATCCTTCATTTCGTTGGAAATCGTCGAGAGCGTCTTCTGCTCGGCCTTGCGAATGATCGGTGTGATCAGGCCGCCTGGTATGGAAACGGCAACGCCAACGTCGGAATGCTTGTGCTTGACCATATTCGCGTCTGTCCAAGAAACATTCGCTTCGGGAACGTCGCGCAACGCCAACGCCATGGCCTTGATGATCATGTCATTGACCGAAAGCTTGTAGGCGGGAACGTCGCCCTTTTCGGTCTTGATCATCGGCGAGGCCGTGTTGATCTGCGCACGAAGCGCAAGCAGCGCGTCGAGTTCGCAGTCGATGGTCAGGTAGAAATGCGGGACCGTCGTCTTTGCCTCGAGCAGGCGTTTGGCAATGGTCTTGCGCATGCCGTCATGCGGCACGAGTTCGTAAGAGCCTTGCTCGAAGAGCTTTAGCACAGCATCGTCGGACATTGGCTTGGCCGCTGCCGGCGCCGGGGCTGCAGCGGAAGCTGGAGCCGCCGCCGCGGGCTTTGCGCCGCCGCCCGAGATGGCAGCTTCGACGTCCTTTTTGACCACGCGCCCATGCGGACCGGAGCCGGTGACGCCGGACAGATCGATGCCTGCTTCCTTGGCGATGCGTCGTGCAAGCGGCGACGAGAAGGGCCGGTCACCCGACTTGGCAGGTGCACCAGATGCGGCAGGCGCGGCTGATGCGGCAGGCGCTGCGGCCGGTGCCGGAGCGGCGTCCACCTTTGGAGCAGCCGCGGCCTCCTTCTTCTCTTCCTTTGGCGCTTCCGCTTTGGGCGCTGCACCATCGGCCTTTGCGGCTGCGGCGGCGTCCTCGCCCTCACCCGCAAGGATGGCGATGAGCGCATTGACCTTTACGCCTTCGGTACCGGCGGGAACGACGATCTTGGCGACTGTGCCCTCATCGACGGCCTCGACTTCCATCGTCGCCTTGTCAGTCTCGATCTCCGCGATGACATCGCCGGGACCAACCTTGTCGCCTTCCTTGACCAGCCATTTGGCGAGGTTGCCCTCTTCCATCGTAGGAGAGAGCGCCGGCATGGTGATATTGATCGGCATATCGGTTTCCTCCCCTTAAGCCGTGTAGGTCACAGCTTTGACGGCATCGATGATTTCCTTGACGCTTGGCAGCGCCAGCTTTTCAAGGTTTGCCGCATAGGGCATGGGCACGTCCTTGCCGGCGACGGTGAGAACCGGCGCATCGAGATAGTCGAAGGCCTGCTGCATGACGCGTGTGGCAATTTCCGTGCCGACGGAGGATTGTGGATAGCCTTCCTCGATCGTGACGCAACGCCCGGTCTTCTTCACCGATTCGATCACCGTCGGCATATCCATCGGGCGGATCGTGCGCAGATCGATGATCTCGGCGTCGATGCCGAGCTTGGCAAGCTCCTCGGCGGCCTTGACGGTGTAGTTCATGCCGATGCCGAACGAGACGAGCGTAACGTCATTGCCCTTCTTGTGAATGCGGGCCTTGCCGATCGGCAGGACGAAATCGTCAAGCTTGGGCACGTCGAACGAATGGCCGTAGAGGATCTCGTTTTCCAGGAAAATCACCGGATTAGGATCGCGGATCGCCGCCTTGAGCAGGCCCTTGGCGTCGGCGGCCGTATAGGGCATCACGACCTTGAGGCCCGGAATGTGGCTGTACCACGCGGCGTAGCACTGCGAGTGCTGGGCGGCGACACGGGCGGCGGCGCCGCTCGGTCCGCGGAAAACCATCGGCGCACCCATCTGGCCGCCCGACATATAGAGCGTCTTTGCCGCCGAATTGATGATCTGGTCGATCGCCTGCATGGCGAAGTTGAAGGTCATGAATTCGACGATCGGACGCAGCCCGGTCATTGCGGCGCCAACGCCGACGCCGGCAAAGCCGTGTTCGGTGATCGGCGTGTCAACAACGCGGCGCGGGCCGAACTCGTCGAGCAGGCCCTGGGTGATCTTGTAGGCGCCCTGGTATTCGGCAACTTCCTCACCCATGATGAAGACATTCGGGTCGCGGCGCATTTCTTCAGCCATCGCGTCGCGCAATGCTTCGCGCACCGTGGTCGAAACCATTTCGGTGCCGGCCGGAATGTCGGGGTCGGCCGCAACTTCGGACTTGGGAGCAGCAGGAACCGAGGCGGGAGCCTGTTCGGCCGCTGCCTCTGCCTTTGGAGCTTCGGCTGCTTGCGGCGGCGCCTCGGGCGCGGCCTTCGGCGCACTGGCGGCATCGGCGCTCTCGCCATCGCCCAGCAAGACGGCGATCACAGAGTTTACCTTTACGTTGTCGGTGCCTTCCGGAACGACGATCTTGCCGATCGTGCCTTCATCGACGGCCTCGACTTCCATAGTCGCCTTGTCGGTCTCGATCTCGGCAAGCACATCACCGGAAGTGACCTTGTCGCCTTCCTTTTTCAACCACTTGGACAGTTTGCCCTCTTCCATTGTCGGCGAGAGCGCGGGCATAAGAATATCTACAGGCATTGGTCGCG
Source organism: Phyllobacterium pellucidum (assembly GCF_013327855.1). GTDB lineage: Bacteria > Pseudomonadota > Alphaproteobacteria > Rhizobiales > Rhizobiaceae > Phyllobacterium > Phyllobacterium pellucidum. The sequence goes on from NZ_JABUMX010000008.1 coordinate 166,492, forward strand.
CCTCCCCTTAGAGCAGAATATCGGTGTAAAGCTCGGACGGATCCGGCTCTGGATCGGACTGGGCGAAATCGGCTGCGTCGGCCACGATGTCGCGAACGTCCTTGTCGATCTTCTTCAGATCGTCCTCGCTGGACCAGTTATTGCCGATCAACCGGTTCTTCACCTGCTCGATTGGATCGTGCTCGGAGCGCATCTTCTGCACTTCGTCCTTCGACCGGTATTTTGCCGGATCCGACATGGAGTGGCCGCGATACCGGTAGGTCTGCATCTCGAGAATGATCGGACCCTTGCCCGAACGCGCGAAGGCCGCTGCTTCCTCGGCAGCCGCGTTGACGGCGCGCACATCCATGCCGTCGACCTGGATGCCCGGAATATTGAACGAAACACCGCGCTTGGAGAAATCGGTCTCAGCCGAGGCGCGCGATACGGCGGTGCCCATGGCGTAGCGATTGTTCTCGATGATATAGATCACAGGCAGCTTCCACAGCGAGGCCATGTTGAAGCTTTCATAGACCTGGCCCTGGTTCGCCGCACCGTCGCCGAAGTAGGCGAGTGAGACATTGCCATTGTCGCGATAGCGATTGGCGAAGGCGAGACCCGTACCCAGCGAAACCTGCGCGCCGACGATGCCGTGGCCGCCGTAGAAATGCTTCTCCTTGGAGAACATATGCATCGAGCCGCCCTTGCCCTTGGAAAGGCCGCCGCGCCGTCCGGTCAATTCGGCCATGACACCGCGGGCACTCATGCCGCAAGCAAGCATATGGCCGTGATCGCGGTAACCGGTGATGACCTGGTCACCTTCCTTCAGGGCCATCTGCATGCCCGTGACGACGGCTTCCTGGCCGATGTACAGGTGACAGAAACCGCCGATGAAACCCATGCCATAAAGCTGACCGGCCTTTTCCTCGAAACGGCGGATCAGCAGCATCTGGCGATAGGCTTCGAGTTCTTGCTCCTTGGTGAACTGGATGGGTTTTGGTGCTTTAACAGCAGAGGTCTGCGCAGAACGCGCAGGGCTTTTTTTCGCCCTCGTAGCCATATCTCACTCCCTGTGACTTGGTCGCAAGAGAATAGCAGCAGGGGCAGAAGTTACAATATGCAGAATTGAATAAGTGCTATGCAAATAAGCTGTTAAAAATACAGCATAAAACGGCTATTAACTAGAAATCAGTTAATAGCCAAATCGCCGGAGCCACGCATTATGGTGACTTCGTCCGGGCGGGACATGTTCAATGCCTTGCGAGCCTGTTCGTCCAACATATCCTTCTCAATCGTGCCATCATGCATAAGTTGGACCTGTCGTTCAAGCTCCGTGCGCGAAGCGGTCACGGCCTCGAGTTGAGCTTGCAGGAGCTTGGTCTGCTCCTGCAGCTTGATGGTCGAATAGAGACCGTATTCACCGTGGTAGGCGTGAAATCCGAAATAGCTGAAGAATAGCGCTGACAGGAACGGAAGGATCAACCGTCCCCGTCGCGTTTTTCGTCTTTGTTTTGTCCACATGGAAGCCGGTCCGAATGCTGCGGAATCAGGCGACAATGCCCGATCTCTGGCAATCAATAAGACGATGTTTTGCTTAACAGGGTCTTACCGCCAGCCTTGAAAAGCAAAATGGCGGACACCAGGCCCGCCATTTTCTGTTGTCTTGCCAGTTTGCTGTCAGGCGTTGCGGAAGATGCCGCGGCCGGCATAGCGCGCCTGCGGTCCGAGTTCTTCCTCGATGCGAATGAGCTGGTTGTATTTCGCGACCCGGTCGGAGCGTGCCAGCGAACCGGTCTTGATCTGTCCGCAGTTGGTGGCGACAGCAAGATCGGCAATTGTCGAGTCTTCGGTTTCGCCGGAACGGTGCGACATGACGGAGGTGTAGCCCGCGCGGTGCGCCGTATCGACCGCATCGAATGTCTCGGACAGAGTGCCGATCTGGTTGACCTTGACGAGGATCGAGTTGGCGACACCCATCTTGATGCCATCACGCAGACGTGCCGAGTTGGTCACAAACAGGTCGTCGCCGACGAGCTGGCACTTGTTGCCGACGAGGTCGGTCAGATATTTCCAGCCCTCCCAGTCATCCTCGGCCATGCCATCTTCGATCGTGATGATCGGATAGTCGCCGACGAGCTTGGCGAGATACTTCGCCTGTGTTTTCGGATCGCGCGACTTTTTCTCGCCTTCGTAAACGTAGTTGCCGTCCTTGAAGAATTCGGTCGAAGCGCAATCTAGACCGATGGCGATTTCCTCGCCCGGCTTGTAGCCGGCCTTCTCGATCGATTCGACGATGAAGTCGAGCGCAGCCTGGGCAGTCTTGAGATTGGGCGCAAAGCCGCCTTCATCACCGACATTGGTGTTGTGGCCGGCATCCTTCAGGCGCTTCTTCAGGGTGTGGAACACTTCCGAACCGTAGCGCACGGCTTCGGCGAGCGACGATGCGCCGACGGGGAGGATCATGAACTCCTGGAAGTCGATCGGATTGTCGGCATGAGCACCGCCGTTGATGATGTTCATCATCGGCACGGGAAGCACATGAGCCGACGGGCCGCCAAGATAACGGTAGAGCGGCAGGCCGGATGCTTCCGCAGCAGCCTTGGCGACGGCAAGCGAGACGCCGAGGATGGCATTGGCGCCAAGACGGCTCTTGTTCGGCGTGCCGTCCAGATCGATCATGGTCTGGTCGATGTGGATCTGGTTCTCTGCCTCAAGACCGCCGATAGCGTCGAAGAGTTCGCCATTGACCGCATCCACGGCCTTCTGAACGCCCTTGCCGAGATACCGACTGCCACCATCGCGCAGTTCGACTGCTTCGTGCGCACCGGTGGAAGCGCCGGAGGGAACGGCTGCACGACCCTTGGACCCGTCTTCGAGAATGACATCGACTTCAACAGTCGGATTCCCGCGACTATCCAGGATTTCGCGGCCAATGATATCTACAATTGCAGTCATGGAATTCCCTTTCAATGAGCTCAGTGCAGCGTTGGGCTGGGCCACTGATAGCGAATGAAGATGACAAGGAAAATCCCCAGCGGGACGAAATGTCGCCTAAAAAGACAAAAGGGACGCCGGTGGCGACCCTTTTGCGCTGGCCTCAGGGCGAATTACGCTGCCCTGTCGACCTTGTAATAAGAAAATGCGTTGTCGCGAACGCGGCGACCGTCATTCTCGGAGAGTTCCGAAATGGTGTGCGCCGGGGCCTGCGTCAGTTGCTCCTTGGTAAACGGGACAACATAGCCGCCGGTGCTTTCGTCGTAGTTCAGAAGTTTCCACGGCACGGCATGGTATTTTTCACCCATTCCCAGGAACCCTCCAAAGCCGATGACCGCAAACATGATGCTATCGGAGGTCTTGTCCAGCATCACATCTTCGATCTCGCCGATCTTGTCGTTGGCTTCATTATAGACGTTGGTACCAATCACACGGGTGGCGCGAATTGCTGTGGTATGTCCGGATTTGGTCGGCATATTTCTTCCTCCTTGTTTGAAGTTGCCATGGAGGAGTAATGAGCAACCCCGCGTGAGGGTTGCATAAAAAGTTAATTTCTCGGGACGGAACTTCCGCCGCTACCTATGCCCTTTTGGCAATCCGATCGAATTCCAGCAGTGTTTCGAGAAGTCTCGGCATATGGTCGATCGGCACCATATTGGGGCCGTCCGAGGGCGCGTTATCCGGATCCTGATGGGTCTCGATGAAGACACCGGCGACGCCGACTGCCACTGCAGCGCGCGCCAGCGTCTCCACAAATTCGCGCTGGCCACCCGTGGATCCGCCTTGCCCGCCCGGCTGCTGCACCGAGTGCGTGGCATCGAATATGACGGGAGAGCCGAGACCCGCCATGATCGGCAACGAGCGCATGTCGGAGACAAGCGTGTTGTATCCAAAGGAAACGCCACGCTCGGTCAGCAGGACGTTGGGATTTCCGCTCTCGGTAACCTTTGCCGCGACATTCTTCATGTCCCATGGCGCCAGAAACTGGCCCTTCTTGATGTTGACGACCTTGCCGGTCTTTGCGGCCGCGATCAAAAGATCGGTCTGACGGCAAAGAAAGGCCGGTATCTGCAGAACGTCCACCACTTCACCGAGAATCGCGCATTGCTCTTCTGTGTGAACGTCTGTCAAGGTCGGCAGGCCGAACTCCTTCCGGATGTCGGCAAAGACCGGCAGGGAGTTTTCGAGCCCAAAACCACGCTTGCCGGCGAGCGACGTGCGGTTGGCCTTGTCGAAGCTCGATTTGTAAACAAGGCCGATACCGAGCTTGCCTGTGATCTCCTTGAGGGTGCCCGCCATGTCGAAAGCATGCTGGCGGCTCTCCATCTGGCACGGGCCGGCAATGAGTGAAAACTGCGACGCGTTCGAAAACGCCACATTGCCAGCTTTAACGGTCGAGTTCGGGGTCATCAGACTGCCTCAAATGCGATGGCGGCGCCCTGCCCTGGTGCCTTGTGCACGATCAGGCGGGAGCCGCGCGGTTCGAAGGGTATATCGTTGCTGCGAAGGAGCGATTCAACGGCGAGGAGATCGCGAACGCCAACGACGAAGGCCTGAAGGCGCAAGCCACGCTCGGCGCCCCGTGCTTCAAGGCCGAAGAACGAATGCAATCCTTGCGGCGAAAGCACGCTGACGTTGGCATTTGCAGCGCGCAAATCCATGCCGAACGAGTGCGCATTAACGTCGCGCTGGTTGACGACTTCCTGCAGGAGATACTGGAAATCGGTCGGATTTACCTCAGAAAGGATAACTTCGCGCAGGCTGACGGCGCCATTCGCATGGGCCTGCAACTGGCTGCGGTCGGCATTTGGCGTATTCACGCGCTCGCAGGTGAAGAAAAACGCATCCGGCGCACGCAGGTCGGCGGCAAATGCCAGCCTGAAGCTTGCCCTGTCCTCCTTGCCGTCCGGGGTAACGAACGGGCGCGAGAAGTTCAGAATTACGCCTGCCGATATGCCAGCCTCCACGAAAGCCGAGTGATCGCTTTCTGCGTCCTGCGTTCCCATGACGAGGGCCGAAAAGCCTTCATTGCCACAACGGAACCGATAGGCCTGATCGCGCGCAACAAAGACGTTGCCTTCCCTGGCCTCGGCCTCACAAACTTCGCGCTGGCCGATGGCAAGGAATTCGAGAAACGTATCGTCGCCCAGGAAAACGCAGACATTTTCCGTCCCGAACGGGTGTTTGCCGACCGGAGCCACGGTAAAGCCGAGCTTGTCCAGGCGAGCGCGCGCCACGTCGAGATCCGCAGTCGGCAGCACGAGGTGGTCGACCGGATGGGGCGTGCGCGGCGACTGCGTTGTCATGATGATGGGTATGCCTCAAAGCAATGCAACGTCATACCCCTCCACCGGTCAAACCAGCCGGCTTTGAGCCATGGCAGCGTTGATGAACGACGCAAACAGCGGGTGCGGCTCGAACGGGCGCGACTTCAGTTCCGGATGGTACTGGACGCCGATAAACCAGGGATGATCGGCATATTCGATCGTCTCCGGCAAGACACCATCCGGCGACATGCCGGAGAACACCAGACCGCAATCCTCAAGCTTCTGCTTGTAGTCGATATTTACCTCGTAGCGATGGCGATGGCGCTCGAAAATGTCGGTCGAACCGTAAATGTCGGCGATGCGCGTGCCGGATTTCAACAGCGCTTCATAGGCGCCGAGCCGCATCGTACCGCCAAGATCGCCGGCCTTCGTGCGTTTCTCGAGCATATTGCCCTTCAACCACTCGGTCATCAGACCGACAACCGGCTCCTTGGTCGGGCCGAACTCGGTGGACGACGCATGTTCGACGCCGGCCAATGACCGTGCAGCTTCCAGCACAGCCATCTGCATGCCGAAGCAGATGCCGAAATAAGGCACCTTCCGTTCGCGTGCGAATTTTGCCGCGAGGATCTTGCCTTCCGAGCCGCGCTCGCCGAAACCGCCGGGAACGAGAATGCCGTGAACCTTCTGCAGATAGGGCGCCGGATCTTCCTGTTCGAAAATCTCGGATTCGATCCAGTCGAGATTCACCTTCACCTTGTTGGCCATGCCACCATGGTGCAGTGCCTCGATCAGCGATTTGTAAGCGTCCTTGAGGCCCGTATACTTGCCGACGATGGCAATGGTGACTTCGCCTTCCGGATTGTGGATGCGCTGGCTGACTTCGTCCCAGCGCTCCATTCGCGGTTTCGGGGCAGGATCGATGCCAAAGGCCGCGAGCACCTCGGAATCGAGGCCTTCCTTGTGATAGGCCATCGGCACGTCATAAATCGTCTCGACATCGAGCGCCTGAATAACCGCCGAAGCGCGGACATTACAGAACAACGACAGCTTGCGACGCTCGGATTCGGGAATTTCCCGATCAGCGCGGATAAGCAGGATGTCAGGCGCAATGCCGATCGAGCGCAACTCCTTGACCGAATGCTGCGTTGGCTTGGTCTTGAGTTCACCAGCAGCCGGAATATAGGGCATCAGCGTCAAGTGGATATAGACGGCCGAACCGCGCGGCAAATCGTTGCCAAGCTGGCGTATCGCTTCGAGGAACGGCATGGCTTCAATGTCGCCTACCGTGCCGCCGATCTCGCACAGCACGAAATCATAGTCTTCATTGCCTTCGACAACGAAGTTCTTGATCTCGTCGGTGACATGCGGAATGACCTGAACTGTCGCGCCGAGATAATCGCCGCGGCGTTCCTTTTCGATGATGTTGCGATAGATCCGTCCGGTGGTGATGTTGTCCTGCTTGTTGGCAGGACGCCCCGTGAAACGCTCATAGTGACCAAGATCAAGGTCGGTTTCCGCACCATCGTCGGTTACGAACACTTCGCCGTGCTGATAGGGCGACATCGTACCGGGGTCGACGTTGAGATAAGGGTCGAGCTTGCGGATCCGCACACGGTATCCACGAGCCTGCAGAAGCGCCGCCAAAGCGGCAGCAGCGATGCCTTTTCCGAGGGAAGAAACCACGCCGCCAGTGATGAAAACATATCGGGCCATGGGCTTATCTCGTTAGTCCTTTGCGAGTGATTTGGCCACAAAAAAATTGGCGGGCCTGCCAATTTTCCCATTCCAAAGATTGTTTATTCCAAACAAAACGGCCAGACGCGAGGTCTGGCCGTTCCAGTGAATTAGACAATAGTCTTTACAGCACGATAACTTGAGTGCCGACGCTAACGCGGTTGTAGAGGTCGATGACATGGTCGTTGACCATGCGGAAACAGCCGTTCGAAGCGGAACTTCCGATGGTCCAGGGCTGGATCGTGCCATGGATTCGCACATGCGTATCGCGGCCGCCCTGCGACAGGTAGAGGGCGCGTGCACCAAGCGGATTGCCGGGGCCGCCATCCATGCCATTCTCATACTTGGCATAGTGGGCCGGCTCGCGTTCGATCATTTCCTTGGTTGGAATCCAGCGCGGCCACTCGCGCTTGGTCTGGATCTGGGCGGTGCCCTTGAACTCCAGACCTTCCTTGCCGACAGCGATGCCATAGCGGCGCGCCGTAAACGGCGATTCGATCAGGTAGAGGAACTTGTCCTTTGGATCGATGACGATCGTGCCGGTCTTGTAGCCGGTAAAGGGCACATCCTGCGGCATGTACTTGGGATCGATGCCGTATTTGTTCTTGGCCTTGCCCGTGGCGGGCTTGCGCACTTCAGCGACTTCAATCGGCGCTGCGGCAGCAGCGGCATCCGGATTTGCGACAGCTTCCGGCGCGACCGGTTGCGGCGCATCGCCGGTAAACGGATTGAGGATCCGCTTCAGAAACGGTTCGGCTGATGCCGGGCCGGTCAAGGCCAGGACTGACATGCCAATGAGTAAGGAGCGACGTGAAAGCATATTTGAAATCCCGCGTAGATTGCACAACGCCATCACGGCGTTTGCGAGGCCCCCGAGGCCAACTTTTATGGCGATAACCGAAGACCGGCTTCTTCTCAATGCAAATCGCTGTGAAGAACAACGTCCGACGATTCTTCACACACAACGGTTGCGGAAGCGCAACACTTTATTGCGCTCGCCGCGAACGACGTTCAAACGGTGCCCGATTACTGCGAATTCGGGACCGGGTTTGCCGGCTGTGCCGGAGCAGGTGCAGCCGGGGCTGTATTGGCCGGAGCCGGCGATTCGGGCGTTACCGGCGCAGTCGCTCCGGGAGCGGCAGGCGCATCCGTCGGCGCCGTTGCCGGCTTCGACGAAGGACCGCCCAGCTGGTTGAGGATACCGCCGCTCGTCGGCGGCTGCTGGCCCTGCTGGCCGGCCGGCTGCGTGCCCGTCGTCTGTGGAATACGGTTCAGAATGTCGGTCGGGTTTTCGCCGTAGCGCGCCATGATGCCGAGCGCCAGCGAAGTGATGAAGAACCCCGCCGCGAGAATTGCCGTCGCACGGGTCAGGGCATTGGCAGCGCCGCGCGCTGTCATGAAGCCCGAGCCGCCACCGATCCCGAGACCGCCGCCTTCCGAGCGTTGCATAAGCACGACACCGACAAGGGCAAGTACAATCAGAAGATGAATGACGATAACGACGGTTTGCATGGGGTATTTTCTGCTTTCTAGAAATCGGACGCGGCTCTTTACACCGTATCCTTCAATAAACCAAGCCCGTCCGCAGACAGATTTCCTGGTTCCATTGCTTGTCCGAGCCGATCAGAGGGCGTGATACGCCTCACAGATGGCGAGGAAGTCCACCGCTTTCAAGCTTGCGCCGCCGACCAAAGCGCCGTCGACATTGTCGATGCCCAGCAATTCGACTGCGTTTGAGGGCTTGACCGAGCCGCCATAAAGGACCCGCATCTTCGTTCCGTCGTTGCCAAAGCGCTTGGCAAGAGCCGCGCGGATCGAGCCATGGACGTCTTTAACGTCGTCGGGCGTGGGTGTCAGTCCGGTACCGATGGCCCATACGGGTTCATAGGCAATAATCGTATTGTCGGACCGCGCGTCTGCCGGAATCGACCCTGCGAGCTGCGTCGCTATGATTTCGAGCGTCGAACCCGCACGGCGCTGCGCTTCGGTTTCACCGATACAGATGATGGTCGTCAGTCCGGCTTCCCAGCCCGCCTTTGCCTTGGCATTGACGATCTCATCGGTCTCCGCGTGATCTGTGCGCCGTTCGGAATGTCCGACAATGACGTGGGTCGCGCCGGCATCGAGCAACATATTCGCTGCGATATCGCCGGTATGCGCGCCGGATTTTTTGAAATGACAGTCCTGGCCGCCGATTGCCAGCGCCTCGCCTTCTACCAGCTGGGCTGCGCGGAAGACAAGCGTAGCCGGCACACAGATCAGTGCGTCGATCTTCTCGCCTATGGCGGAATTCGGCCGGTTGACGATCGTACGCAGTTCGTCGAGCGACTCTCCCGTACCATTCATTTTCCAGTTTCCAGCAACGAGCGGACGCACATCAGGGGTCATTGGGTGTTCCTTGGACGTTTGTTTGGTCGATTTTCTCAGTGATTTGATTGCCTGACTAGCAAATTCAATTGATAAAGCAATCGACACATGCCCTGCATCACGCTATTCCCGCGTGGATTAAATTATGCTTCTTGACTGACACGGTGATTTTTCATGCTCGACTCTCTCCGCAATGTTGCACAGACCTGGGTGGTCAAGGTGCTCATGGGCCTTCTCGTCATCAGCTTTGCCGGATGGGGTGTATCCAATACGATCCTTGGTGCAATCGGCGGCGGCGCGGCAATCCGCGCAGGCCATTCCGAGGTTTCTCCGGTAGACTACCGCCTCGCCTATGACCGCCAGCTTGCTGCGCTCTCGCAGCAGTTCGGCCAGAGGCTGACGCGCGAACAGGCTGACGCTATCGGCATCGGGCACCAGGTCCAGGGACAGCTCGTTGCAGGCGTCGTTCTCGACGAACAGGCACGCACCATGTCCCTCGGCCTCTCTAAGGACCGCCTCGCCCAGCTTGCGGCAGAAGATCCAGCCTTCCATGGCCCGGATGGTCGGTTCAACCAGGCGCAGTTCAATGCCGTGTTGCGCAATGCCGGCATGAACCCGCAGAGCTACCTCGATAATCGCGCGCAGGTCGCGCGCCGCCAACAGATCGTCGAGGCGGTCGCCGACGGCATCAAGGCCCCCGATGCGCTGCTGAAGGCCCTCGCCATGTACAAAGGCGAATCGCGCACCATCGACTATGTCGCCATGCCGGCCGACTTCATCAAGGACGTCGCTGATCCGAGCGATGACGCGCTGAAGGCCTATTTCGAAGCGAACAAGGAGGCCTACGGCGCGCCGCAGTATCGCAAGATCACCTATGTAAAGCTCGAGCCGAAGGACATCGCCAACGCGGCAACCGTCGCGCCGGAAGAAATCAAGGCGGAATACGACAAGAACATTGCCCGCTACACCACCCCGGAAACCCGGACGATCGAGCAGCTTACCTTCGCCAATGAGGAAGCGGCAAAGGCGGCGCACGACAAGATCGCAGCCGGAACGAGCTTCGAGGACGTTGTAAAAGCGGAAGGCAAGACGATGGATGACGTCCGGCTCGGGACATTCCCGAAGCCAGCCCTCCCCGATCGCTCGATCGCGGATGCCATCTTTGCGCTGCAGCCAAATGGCATCAGCGACGTACTCAAGGGTACTTTCGGACCGGTGATCGTTCGCGTTACCGCGTCGACGCCGGAGGTCATCAAGCCGCTTTCGGAAGTCGAAAACGACATTCGTGAGAACCTCGCTCTCGCCCAGGCGGCATCGACCATCGGCGACGTGCACGACGCCTACGAGAATGCGCGCGCTGACGGGCAAAGCATGGCGGAGGCCGCAGCCAAGGAAAATCTCAAGGTTGTAACCATCGACGCGGTCGACCAGGCTGGTCGGGGCATGGACGAAAAGCAGCTCGCCGATCTTCCTTTTGACGAGAACCAGCTTGCCGCTGTCTTCCAGGCCGATGTCGGCTTTGACAACGAACCGTTCAATCTCGGCACCAATGGCTATCTCTGGTACGACGTGACCAGCGTAACGCCCGCGCGCGAGCGCCCGCTCGACGAGGTGAAGGCCCGCGTCATCGCCAACCGGAAGAAGGCGGAAATCGAAAAGCAACTCAATGCCAAGGCGGAAGAGGTACGCAAGCGCGTGGCCGATGGCACTTCGCTGGATGTGATTGCGTCCGAGTTCAAATTCACCAAGGATACCAAGCGTGGCATCACGCGCGAAAGCAAGGATGCGGATCTCGGTCAAGGTGGCGTTGCCTCGGTATTCGACGGCCCGGAAGGCGTGGTCGGCGTCACGGAATCGGCGACCGATGGCTCGAAGCTGATCTTCAAGGTGACGGAATCGATCGAGCCAGCAAATGTCGGACCAGATGCGATCACCACGGTCGAGAAGAATGCCATCGGCAATCGTCTTGCCGATGATCTGCTCGACCAACTGGTGTCGCAGTTGCAGACCGTCTATCCTGTTTCCATCAACCAGTCTGTCATCGACAGGGCCCTGGCCCGCTGAGCCGCGAGAAAGAGAATGGCTGAACTAAAGCGCTTCATCGGCATTGCGGCAGCAGGCAAGGCTCTCACCCGCGAGGAAGCGGTCGAGGCCTTCGATATCATGATGTCCGGACAGGCAACGCCGGCGCAGATTGGTGGCCTGTTGATGGCGCTGCGAGTGCGCGGCGAAAACATCGACGAGATCACCGGCGCCGTTTCTGCCATGCGCTCGAAAATGCTGACGGTGACTGCACCGGCCAACGCCATCGATATCGTCGGAACGGGCGGCGATCAGTCGGGCTCCTATAATGTGTCGACTTGCGCTGCCTTCGTTACCGCCGGCGCCGGCGTTCCTGTTGCCAAGCATGGCAATCGGGCGCTGTCCTCGCGTTCCGGCGCGGCCGACACGCTCGCTGCGCTGGGAATTAACATCGAGATCGGCCCGGAACTGATCAGCGATTGTATTGAGCAGGCAGGCATCGGCTTCATGTTTGCGCCGATGCATCACCCGGCCATGAAACATGTCGGGCCGGCGCGCGTCGAACTTGGCACACGGACGGTGTTCAACCTACTTGGCCCGCTGACCAACCCCGCCGGTGTCAAGCGCCAGCTCGTTGGCGTGTTTTCCCCGGAATGGGTCGAGCCGGTCGCGCACGTACTCAAGGCGCTCGGATCTGAATCCGTCTGGGTCGTTCACGGGGATGGCCTTGACGAAATTACCACTGCGGGCGTCACGAAAGTCGCCGCGCTGGAAAACGGTGTCATTCGCCAATTCGAGATTGACCCGGATTCCTTTGGCCTGCGTCTCGTAGATCCCCAGGACCTGAAGGGCGGCTCGGCGGATGAGAATGCCGTATCCTTGCTCTCCGTCCTCGATGGCGCCCATGGCGCATACCGCGATATTACGCTGTTCAATGCCGGCGCGGCGCTGGTGATTGCCGGCGCGGTGCCGGATCTGAAAGCCGGCATTGCCATGGCTGGCCAATCGATCGACAGCGGCGCGGCGCGAAATGTGCTAAAGAAGCTGGTTCACGTATCCAATAGCGGGGCGATCTGACCATGGCTGATATTCTTCGCAAGATCGAGGCCTACAAGCGCGAAGAGATCGCGGCCGCCAAGGCGCGGACACCGCTCGATGAACTACAGGCGCGGGCGCGCGACGAAAATGCGCCACGTGGCTTCCTTGCTGCTCTGCGCAAAAAGCGCGATGCGGGCCGGTTCGCCCTGATTGCCGAAATCAAGAAAGCGAGCCCTTCCAAGGGGCTGATCCGGCCGGATTTCGATCCGCCCGCGCTCGCCAAGGCCTATGAAGAAGGCGGCGCAACCTGTCTCTCCGTTCTCACGGACCAGCCATCCTTTCAGGGCGCACCGGAATATCTGGTCGCTGCGCGCGCCGCTACCAGTCTGCCTGCCCTGCGCAAGGATTTCCTGTTCGACACTTATCAGGTGTACGAGGCGCGCAGCTGGGGCGCGGATTGCATCCTCATCATCATGGCGAGTGTTTCCGATGATCTCGCCAAGGCGCTAGAGGAAACGGCGCTGGCGCTTGGCATGGACGTGCTGGTTGAGGTTCACGACGAGGCCGAGATGGAGCGGGCGCTGAAACTCACCTCCCCGCTCCTTGGCATCAATAACCGCGACCTGCGTACGTTCGACGTCGACATTGCCACTTCCGAGCGGCTGGCCGGTATGGTTCCAGCGGACAAGCTGCTTGTCAGCGAGAGCGGGATCTTCACGCATGCGGATTGCCAGCGGCTTTCCCGCTCTAACATCGGAACTTTCCTTGTCGGTGAAAGCCTGATGCGAAAGGACGATGTCGCGGCGGCGACACGGCTCCTCCTGAACGGCGCGGCTTCACAACAGAACGACGCGGCATGACAAGGCTTAGCCATCTCGACGAAACGGGCGCGGCCCATATGGTCGATGTGGGCGGCAAAGGCGAAACCGAACGCGTGGCGATCGCCGAAGGTTGCGTCAAAATGCGGCCCGAGACATTGGCGCTCATCCGCGCTGGCAATGCCGCCAAAGGCGACGTGATCGGTACAGCCCGCATCGCCGGTATCATGGCAGCGAAGAAGACGCATGACCTCATTCCGCTCTGTCATCCGCTGCTTCTGAGCAAGATTGCAGTCGATATAGAGGCGGATGAAGCATTGCCCGGCCTGAGAGTGTCTGCAACGGTAAAGCTGATGGGCAAGACCGGCGTTGAAATGGAGGCGCTGACCGCGGTCTCTGTTGCCTGCCTCACTATATACGACATGGCGAAAGCCGCTGACAAAGCCATGATTATTCAGGATATTCGGCTGTTGCGGAAGACCGGCGGCAAATCCGGCGACTGGTCGGCCGATCCAATCAACGGGAACTGATATGGCAGCCCTCCTCCCCGTCAACGAAGCGCTGGCGCGGATTCTGGCCGGTGTCGAAACGCTCGATTTCGAGATCGTTCCCCTTGCGGACGCAGGCGGCCGCGTCCTCGCCGAAGATCTTCACGCCAAGCGCCAGCAGCCGCCCTTTGCCGCCTCGGCGATGGACGGTTACGCCGTACGCGCCGCGGATGCCGCGGCCGTGCCTGCGACCTTGCAATTGATCGGTCAATCCGCCGCCGGGCATGCATTTGCCGGTGCCGTCGGCCCAGGTGAGACAGTGCGGATCTTCACGGGAGCCCCGCTTCCCGACGGCGCTGACAGCGTCGTCATCCAGGAAAACACTGTTGCGCATGGCGATCGCATCGAGATCGCTGAGCCTGTCGAGCAGGGCAAGAATATCCGAAAGGCCGGGTTGGACTTCAATGAAGATGACGTGCTGCTTGAGGCAGGACGCGTGCTCGATGCGGGCGCGCTGGCTCTTGCCGCGTCGGGCAATCATCCGGCGGTCCCGGTCGTGCGCCGGCCACGCATCGCAATCCTTGCGACTGGCGACGAACTGGTTGCTCCCGGTGAAGATATGCGACCTGACCAGATCGTCGCATCGAACAGTTTCGGCCTTGCCGAAATCATCCGCCAGGCGGGCGGCTTCGCCATCGATCTTGGTATTGCCGAAGACCGCGCCGAAGCCCTGAGCGCAGCTTTCGACCGCGCCACGGCCGCCGACGCCGATGTCGTCGTGACCCTCGGCGGCGCATCCGTCGGCGATCATGATCTCGTCCAGCCCGCGCTCGCTGCGCGCGGCATGGTTCTCGATTTCTGGAAGATCGCGCTGCGGCCCGGCAAGCCGTTGATGTTCGGCCGTCTTGACGGCACCCGGATTCTCGGGCTTCCCGGCAATCCCGTATCCAGTCTCATCTGCGCGCATATCTTCCTCGTGCCGCTTATCCGCGCGTTCAGCGGTCTTGCACACGAGCCGAATATGCGCAGCGCCGAACTCGGAACCGACATGGCGATGAACGACCAGCGACAGGACTATGTGCGGGCTCGCGTCCTACGGCAGCCGGACGGCACGCTCGTCGCCACGCCATTCGCGCTGCAGGATTCCTCGATGCTGAAGTTTTTCGTCGAAGCGAACGGCCTGATCGTGCGCAAGCCGTTTGCGCCGGCGGCACCTGCGGGGTCACCCTGCGAAGTCTTGATGTTGCGCTAGGGCAACATCAATGGTTGTTGCAAGGGTGCACGCATTGCCGTCTATGGACCCGGCAAACTAATTTTGTTACAACTTCATAAGTTGATTCGATGTTTTTTTAAGTAGTACAACCATCGGTTGTAGGCATACAGCGATACTAATAAAGTAATACGCCGCATCCGGGCATTTTGAATAATTATTGGAAGGGTTTTTAGCGCTTTGTTGTAGCGCTTATCAGAAATTGTTCTTCTTTACGCGAGATTATTTTGCGCGGTATATGATTTATTGCCCGAAGGTTATTTACATTGATTTTATTTACGAGAGTTGCCCGTTTTTGGGCCAATTTATCTAAGTATTTTCTAGCAATTACCTTTGCAGGGCTCCTGACATGGGTGTTCCCGGGCGTCGCCCAGGCCCAGGTGCAGCGAAGCATGATCAATCAAAGCTTCGAAGACCCGGTGATTGGGCTCTTGCCCTGTTATGCGACTTTTCGCGAAGATCTCGTTCCTGGCTGGAACACATCCCACACTAAAACCGGTAATCCTTCGGGGAGTTGCCTGTCGGTCAAGCCCGGCGGAAGTCTTACAGGGGGAAGCGGTGGATTCATCGAGTTCTGGCGATCAGGCGAAGGTGGCGTATTTGCGTCGGACGGTAGTCAGTTCGTCGAATTAAACGCTAATGAGTCTTCGCGATTGTACCAGACGGTCTGCCTCGTTAACGGAGAAACTTTCAATTGGCGATTCGGCCACCGCGCCCGCGGAAACGGGAATGAAACACTATCTTTCAACATTTCTCCGACGTCAAAGCCAGCCGGGCTGGCCACCGACACCACGACAACGGAAATTGTAGCTGATGTCGCAAATAAGGCGGATGGCTGGAAAAAACGCAGCGGCACTTTCACATATACAGGTGAGTCCGGCTTGCAGACTCTAGGGTTCAGATCGAGCGACTCGGGCAGTAACGGAAACTTTCTAGACGACGTTCAGATAGAATTGACGCCATATGTCGAGTTGCAGCCCGCTGAAAGCAGCGGCCCGGAAAGCATAGGTTCAGCAAATCTGCCGACGATACGTCTCGCCGGAACACTCACCAGACCACTAATAGTGACGATCATCGTCAGCGGTACGGCGACGCTCGGAAAAGACTTTACGACGCCCAACGGGACAAACACATTCACCATCGATATCCCAGCCGGGGACTATGACGGCACCAACGGCGTCCCAACCGGCATCAAGGTCACGAACGACACGGATCTTGAGCCCAACGAAACGATTCTCCTCACCATCAAGCCGAATAGCGCCGCGTACACGCTCGCAAGTACGACGTCGTGCGGCGGCAAATCGACGACCACCACGACGTACACAATACTGGATGACGACGCACGGCTAACCCTCAAGAAGGAACTGACCGCGAATCGTGGCAATCCAGCCGATCAGTTTGTTTTAATGATCGCAGACGCCAGCAAAGTCGCGCAAGTGACCACCACTACGACGGGCGCGGGTTCTGTCGTTGAGGGTATCGCACAACTAACGAACGTTGCAGTGGGTTCGAAGTATACCTTTTCTGAATCCGCCCCAAACAAATCGTCTGCGGAGTATCTTCCAGAATACGCTTGCACAAACGCAACTGGCGGTTCCATAGCCGGTCTTTCTTCTGGGAAAAAAACTAGTTTCGATCTCACTCCTGTAGCGGGCGACGACATTACCTGCACCTTCAAGAATACGCCGTATCGTTACGCCATGACGGCGGCGAAGACCATCACAAGTGGCGATCTCTACTCGAATGTTGGAGATAAGATTAACTACAGTTACACGATTACCAATTCCGGCAACGTTGCGATTACAGATACGATAAATATTAATGACGACAAGATCAGTAGCGTCACCTGTCCTTCCCTTCCGGTCGGCGGACTTTTACCAAACGCGTCGATCGCATGCTCGGCGTCCTACACGGTCGTTCAGGCCGATCTCGACGCCAACAAGGTAACCAATACCGCAGCCGCCGCTACCAGCAAGTTCTCATCTCCAAAAGTATCGGCCACGGCTTATCGTCTTCCTGTCATGGGTTTAGATATAAAGATCACACCCAATCCCTATTCGGCCGTCGGCGAGAGGATCGTCTACAAATACACCGTCACCAATACCGGCAATGGGACGATCACCAAACCCATTGTGGTCACGGACGACAAATATACGGTAAAATGCGATCCGCTGCCGCCCGGCGGGTTGCCGGCAAAGGCCACGCTGACCTGTACCGCCGATTATACTATTAAACAGGACGACCTCGACACCGGCAAGATCGTGAATACGGCGACGGCCAGCAGCGAAGGCGTTCCTCCCTCTATTCCGGTAACCGCCACAGCATTGGCAAAGCAGACACCGGGCCTGGCGCTAGAGAAGAAAGTGGCCGGCGGTGCGAAAGCCTATTCTGCCGTAGGCGAAAAAATCACTTACGAATATACGGTCACCAACAGCGGCAATGTGACGATCACCAGGCCGATCAGCGTCAGCGACGACAAGATCACGACGGTGACCTGTCCAAACTTGCCAACCCCTCCCACGGTGAAGGGTAGCGTGGGAGACGGAAAGCTTGCGCCGGGTGGAAAGATCGTCTGTACCGCAGAATATCTGGTCACCCAGGCCGATCTCGACGCCGGCAAGGTGGTCAACATCGCCTCGGCCACGGACGGCACCACCAAATCGCCCGACGTGACCGCAACGGCAACCGCCGCGCAGGCGCCGGCGCTGAAACTCGAAAAGTCGGTCACCACCGGCAGCCCGTTCAAGGCGGTCGGCGACAAGGTCAGCTATGCCTACAAGGTCACCA
>NZ_JABUMX010000009.1 GCF_013327855.1 Phyllobacterium pellucidum
CGCGAACCGCGTCTTCGCCGATTTCCTTGTTGCTGTCTTCAAGCGCGGCAAGCGCCGAACCCTTGACGATCGGAATGTCGTCGCCCGGGAAGTCGTACTTCGACAGAAGCTCGCGCACTTCGAGTTCAACGAGCTCGAGGAGCTCGGCGTCATCGACCTGGTCGACCTTGTTCAGGAACACGACGATCGCCGGAACGCCAACCTGACGGGCCAAGAGGATGTGCTCGCGGGTCTGCGGCATCGGGCCGTCGGCAGCCGAAACGACGAGGATCGCGCCGTCCATCTGCGCCGCACCGGTGATCATGTTCTTCACATAGTCGGCGTGGCCGGGGCAGTCGACGTGGGCATAGTGACGGTTGGCCGTCTCATATTCGACGTGCGCCGTCGAGATCGTGATGCCGCGCGCCTTTTCTTCCGGCGCTGCGTCGATCTGGTCGTACGCCTTGTACTCACCAAAATACTTCGTAATCGCTGCCGTCAACGACGTCTTGCCATGGTCAACGTGACCAATCGTGCCAATGTTGACGTGCGGCTTGTTACGTTCAAACTTGCTCTTAGCCATAGCTGTCGTTCTCTCGTCATCACAACCGGCCTTGCGCCGGTACCATGTTTGTAGCTCAGACGAGACAGCAAGCCGTCCGTCAGCACATTCACCCGCTTAATCGCATGGCGATCGACCGGGTTCTGTCCAAGCTTGCTCGTTCATATGGAAAACACATGAGCGAAGTACAATGCTCAAGACAAAAATCGAAGAGCACCTCTGCGCGTTTTCACGCACATGTGGTGCCCCCTGAAACTGGAGCGGGTAGCGGGAATCGAACCCGCATATTCAGCTTGGAAGGCTGCTGCTCTACCACTGAGCTATACCCGCACATCATGGTGTTGGTCCCGGCGGATGGTGGAGGGGGTTGGATTCGAACCAACGTAGGCCAAGCCAACGGATTTACAGTCCGTCCCCTTTAACCACTCGGGCACCCCTCCGGTCATTGCCGATGGAACCACACCATAAGCACTCTCTCAAGCAGCCTGCCTGCGTTTGCCCTGGCCGCTGCTTGCGGAGGGCCTTATGCCGACTAGCCTACGTGGTGTCAACAGGTCACGGCAGAAAATGAATGGCTTGTTGAAACAAGCTGAAGAAATCTGCCTATCATGCCAGCAATGCCCGCGATTTTTGCCGAGAAGTCTGTATCGCACCCATTGTCAAAAGGGTATATGTCCGGCCATGACCGAGCAAAAACCATCCCGAACGCCCAAAGATTCCCACTATGCGACGCTGCGTCGACAGTTTCGCGACCAGAAGGCAGGCGGCGCGCCGCAACCCCAGCGCAGCCGGCGTCCCGCGGCGGAAGGCTCGCAAGCGCCTGAGGGCCTGGTGCGGCTCTACGGGCTGCATACGGTGCGCGCCGCGCTCGACAATCCCGCCAGGCAAATCAAGCGCATGCTCGTTACGAAGAACGCTCTGGATCGCCTCGAGATCGGCGATTCGTCCGCGCTGCCTTTCGACGTGGAAATCGTCGATCCGCGCGCCATCGACCGCGAGACTGGCACTGAGGCGGTGCACCAGGGCGTGATGATCGAGGCGAAGCCGCTCAAGGCACAATCCTTGAAAGCGCTGCAGGAGAGTTCGCTCCTGTTGATTCTCGACCAGGTGACCGATCCGCACAATGTCGGCGCGATCATGCGCTCTGCCGTTGCTTTCGGAGCCGGCGCCATCATTACGACCGCGCGTCACAGCCCGCAGGAATCCGGCGTCCTCGCCAAGGCGGCATCGGGCGCCCTGGAACTCATTCCGCATATCGAGGTCCGCAATCTTGCGGAAGCGATTGGCGAGTTGCACGAACTCGGTTTCACCACGATCGGGCTCGATTCGGAAGGTCCGCTTGAACTCGAACGAACAATGCCGCAGGGTCGAATTGCCCTTGTTCTCGGCGCAGAGGGCAAGGGGCTGAGGCAAAAGACGCGCGAGACGGTAACCCACCTCGCCCGGCTGGATTTGCCGGGCGCGATCAAGTCGCTCAACGTTTCCAATGCCGCCGCGATCTCGCTTTACGCCGCGCAGCGCTTCCTTGCGGGCGATTCCGCTTAGATAAAAAGCCGCATTCGAATATAATTCGGGTCAGCAGTGTTCATCCTGCTCCAGTCGTCCCAATAGCGGAGGGCTGGAATGGAGCACGCCCATGCTGCGCAACAGCAAAGAATCATTTGGCCTGATATCGATCCTGTTTCACTGGATTATCGGCCTCATCTTCATCGGTCAGATCGCTCTCGGCTATCTGATGGTGCGGGTGAGCGATTTTACCCTTCAATTCAACCTCTACCAGTGGCACAAATCCTTCGGTTTCCTGGTTCTCGGACTGTCAACCCTCCGTCTGCTGTGGAAATCGGCCAATCTGCGTCCCCGTGATCCCGCAACGCTGAGCCCGCTGGAGCGCGTGGCCGCGCATGGTGCACACGTCATTCTCTATCTGAGCCTCTTCGTCGTGCCGCTCACCGGCTGGGCGATAGCCTCGAGTTCGCCCCTGCGGATACCGACGTTCATGTTCGATCTCGTCGTTATCCCATCCTTGCCAATTGCGATTTCGGATAGCGCCGAGGCGTTCTGGTCGGCGAGCCATGCCTGGCTTGCCTACCTCTCGGCGGCCGTTGCCATGCTGCATATTCTCGCGGCGCTCCACCATCACTTCTGGAAGAGGGACACAATCTTGCTGCGCATGCTGGCTCCACGGGCCGTGCGAAACGGCGGCCGGCACGCAACATGACAGGATCAACAATCATGGAAACGAAACATGCGATTCTATCGGCGATCTCCGGCGCAAGCATTGCCGCGATCGTCGCCCTCACTCCAACGTTCGTGACGGCCGACACGCTCTCCGACGTTGCCGGACGCTACCGTATTCAGCCCTCCTCACGCGTGGGCTTTACGGTTTCGCAGGTTGGCGGCGGCGGCATCACCGGCGATTTCAAGAAATTCTCGGGCGTCTTTGCCTTGAACAGTTCCGATATAAAGCGATCCGAGATCGACTTCACGTTGTATCCGGAGAGCGTTTCGACCGGCGAGGCCCGGGTCGAAAGCTTCCTCAAATCCGACGCGGTATTCGATTCGGCAAATTTCCCGACCATCACCTTCAAATCGACACAGATCACCCAGACCAGTTCCGATACCGCCCAGATATCGGGGATCCTGACGGCGCGCGGCAAAAGCAGTCCGGCGAATTTCCAGGCAAGTCTCGCCGATCACGGCAAGAACACCATCACCTTCCACGTGCAGGGCAAGCTGCTACGGTCGCGCTATGGCATGGATGTCGGTACGCCGATTTATTCGAACGTCGTTCAGTTCGACATGACGATACGCGGACAGCGTTCCTGACAGAACGAAACGCGCTCGTTACACCGCCTTTGCCGCGGCCCGGCCGGCGGTGCGGCCGGAAAAGATGCAGCCGCCGAGGAAGGTCCCTTCGAGCGAATTGTAGCCATGCATTCCACCGCCGCCAAAGCCTGCTGCCTCGCCAGCGGCATAGACGCCTGCGAGTACCTCGCCATCCGCCTTGAGCGCTCTCGCGCCAAGATCGGTCTCGATGCCGCCAAGCGATTTGCGGGTGAGGATATTAAGCCGCACCGCAATCAGCGGACCATGCTTCGGGTCGAGGATCTTGTGCGGCGGCACCACGCGCACGAGGCGATCGCCGATATAGTTGCGCGCGCCCCGTATTGCCGTGATTTGCACGTCTTTCGTGAAGGGATTGTCAACCTCGCGGTCGCGCGCTTCGATCTCGCCGCGCAGTTTTGCTTCATCGATGAGATTGTCGCCGGTCAGGGCGTTCATCCGGCGCACCAGATTGCCAAGATCTTTCTCGACAATGAAATCCTCGCCATTGTCGAGGAAGGCCTGGACCGGCGCCGGCACGCCTCCAAGCGCCCGTTTCAACACCTGCCGCCAGCTCTTGGAGGTGAAATCAGGGTTCTGCTCCGACCCCGACAGCGTAAATTCCTTCTTGACGATCGTATGATTGAGGACGAACCAGGAATAGTCGAAACCGCTTTTCATGATGTGGTCGAGCGTCGACAACGTATCGAAACCGGGCAGGCACGGAGCCGGCAGGCGACTGCCTTCGGCATCGAACCATAGCGAAGAAGGGCCGGGCAATATCCGGATGGCATGGTTGGTCCAGATCGGGTCCCAATTGTGCACGCCTTCCACGTAGTGCCACATACGGTCGCTGTTGATCAGGTGAGCGCCGGCGCGCTCGGCAATCCCGAGCATAAGCCCGTCAACATGGTCGGGCACGCCGCTGATAAGGTGTTTTGGCGTGCCGAGGCGCCTTGGCCAATTACGGCGCACCAGATGATGATTACCGCCTATGCCGCCGCTTGCGACGATCACCGCCTGCGCCTTTAACGAAAACGAAGTCGATACCACCCGCGAACTCGGCTCGCTGCGCCTCACCTCGCTGGGCACGAGCACTTCGCCCTCGACGCCGTCGATCGTTCCGGCGCTCGACGACAGCGACGTCACCCGGTGCCTGAAGCGAAAGGAGACTAAGCCCCTGCGCTCGGCCTCCCGCGCCCGGCGGATGAAAGGTTCGACGACGCCGAGGCCGGTGCCCCAGGTGATGTGAAAGCGCGGCACGGAATTGCCGTGACCCGTGGCGAGTGACCCGCCCCGCTCCGCCCAGCCCACGATCGGAAACCAGCGCATGCCCTGGGCGTGCAGCCACGAACGTTTTTCGCCGGCAGCAAAATCGATATAGGCTTCGGCCCACTGGCGGGGCCAATGGTCGTCCCGGCGGTCGAAACCGGCAGAGCCCAGCCAATCCTGCAGCGCCAGTTCACGCGAGTCCTTGATGCGCAGCCGACGCTGTTCCGGCGAATTGACGAAAAAGAGACCGCCGAACGAGCGCCAGGCCTGACCGCCAAGTGTTTGTTCCGGTTCCTGATCGACGATGATGACTCGCTTGCCGGCATCGGCCAACTCGGTTGCGGCCACCAAACCTGCGAGCCCCGCCCCGATTACGATGACATCCGCATCATGCGCCATACTGATCTCCCCAAGGGCAAACGGGACCCGATTCGGATCGCATCGAAGCGGCTTGCACCTAATTTTGCCCCGTGCAACCCAAACAAACTATTTATGTGGAGCGAGACGGCGTAAACCCTCCCCCAACCTTTTCCACTTATGCTATACTGCAATGGAACTTTTGGCCTCCGATCTAGTTAGGATGATATGAGCACAATTGTTGACTACCTACTCCCATGTTTGGTGTCATTTGCCCTCACTTACGGGATGCTCTACTTTGTAAGTACCGGACGTCCGCGCCAGCGTTAGCGGGGTTCCACGTTTTCATACCAACGAGACGTATGTCTGCCGTTGCATTCCAGGATGACGCGACGTCGCGCTCGGGTGACGCACCGCTTCTGCTCCCATTTTCACGCGCGTCTTAGACTATCGTTCAATACAGTTTGCCATAAACGAACTGTATTAAAGGTGGCGCAGGCGAATGAAGGATAAGAGCGCGTGACCTCCGCTACAGCGCATTCTATGAACCTCGATCCAAACTTCCTCAATCTGATCGAGGAGGCAACGTCGGTTCGTCATCACCCGCAGGTCCACGAATTGATCGGCCGCCTCGCGACAATCTACGAGCTGAGTTCCGTTGCCTATGTCGGCGTCAATCTTCCCGGGCCCGCTGGCGGAAATCGCTATGTCTCCACGACATTTTTGCCGGATTGGATCAATCGCTATAACGATCAGAACTACTGGCAGCTGGACCCGGTCCTGAAGCAAGGCTTCTCATCCATACTGCCTATCGATTGGGGTAAGTTCGACGTGACCAGGCCGCCATTGCGCCGTTTCTTCGGCGAAGCAGTGGAGTTCGGCGTCGGAAGGCACGGGCTCAGCTTTCCGGTCCGTGGCAGATATGGCGAAAAAGCTCTGCTCTCTGTTTCCAGCAATATGCCGCTCGGAAAATGGATCCGCTTCATGCCGTTCTGGACCCGCGATTTCCAGATCCTCGCTTTTCACATTCACCAGATGGTCCTTCGCGCCGAAGGCCACCGCGACCCAAAGATAAAACTGTCGCCACGCGAGCTGGAGTGCCTGAAATGGTCGGCCGCCGGAAAGTCTGCAGGTGAAATCGGGACCATTCTTTACTTGAGTGAAAAAACGGTGCGCTTCTATCAAGATCTTGCCCGGCGCAAGCTTGATGCAAAAAACCTTACCCACGCTGTCGCCAAGCTCTATTCGCTCGATTTACTCTGACGATCAAAATACCCGAGTTCTCCAGTATGGCGCGGCCTTTGCCGTCGTCTAGACTGGCGCCGTATTAACGGGGTATTTCCCATGATTTATGTGATTGGCGCCGATGACTATATTTCGCACAACCATTTCCTCGACCAGATGTTTCGCCTTCGCGCCAGAGTATTCAAGGACCGCTTGAACTGGGATGTGCAAGTGCAGAACGGTCGCGAGATCGATCGGTTCGACACATTTGATCCGCTCTACCTGACCTCGGTCAATGAACAGACCGGAAGGCTGCAGGGATCGCTTCGGTTGCTGCCAACCACAGGCCCAAACATGCTGCGTGACGTGTTCGGCGCGCTGCTGCCCGATGGCGCATTCATCGAAAGCCCGCTTATTTGGGAAAGCTCCCGCTTCTGCATCGACCCTGACCTGGCCGCCCCGCTCGACGGCCGGCTGAACAGCGTCACGACCGAGCTCTTTTGCGGTGTTGTTGAGGTCGGTCTCTTCGCCGGACTCGACACTGTGGTTTCGGTCTACGACGCCCGCATGGCGCGCATTTTTCGGCGCGCCAACTGGGCACCGCGTTCCGTCGGCGTCCCTACCTACTTTGGCGGCATCCTCACTCATGCCGGCATGTTCGAGATTTCGGACATCGCCCGCAAACGTCTGGGCAAAGCTGGTGATCGTCCCGACCCGGTGATCATGCAACTCAATCCCTCGCCCGCCCTCTTCCTCAATGCACAGATGAGCAACCACCAATGAAGGCCACGCGTAAAGAAAGTCTCGAATATATTGCCTCTTTGCTTCAGGAACTGGCGGATCTCGCCAAAGATCAGAAACTGCCGTTCCTCTCGTACCTGATAGAAATGGCCTTCATCGAGGTTAGCGACCTGGCGAAGCAGCAAGTGTCTGGAAAGAGCAAAACGCAATCAAATCACCTCAACGGTTCCGAACCCCACTAAGGCGTATTCGACCAATTGCCAAGAGCGCCGAAGCGCGCAATGTGCTTAGTTGTGAGCCATGCAAGCTGCAACTCGGGGGCACATATGGCAACGGCAAGCAATGAAAATTTTGAACGACTTGAGGTGGCTAACAAAATCAGGGAGGAGCTCGAGCGATTGAGAACGATCGCGGCAGCCGACGGCTGGTCGTCAGTCGTGACGCTCATTTCAATTGCGTTGGCGGAGGCCGAATTGCAGGTTGCGAGTTCGAGCCACTTGCTAACCCAAACATAACGGATTTAAAATCGCCGACTTGCGATTTCTAGAACGCGGCCAAAATACCTTCCAACTCATTGAATTGGTAGGGTTTGCGCAGCAGCGGCCGATCGGCAAATTCCGGTGCGATATCTTCAAGCGAAAAACCGGATGAAAATGCAAAGGGAATGCCCTTCTCGGCAAGCAAGCTGGCGATGGGAAATGAGTTTTCACCTTGCAGCGAGACGTCGAGGATCGCAGCTTCATATGAACCCGTTTCAACAAGGCTTATGCCTTCGCTTAAGGTAGAAGCAACGTCCGGCACTTCAAAGCCCAGATCTTCCAGCATCTCCTGGATCATCATGGCGAGCAGACCTTCGTCCTCGACAACGAGAATTCTTGCCCCTTTGTTCACCGTCTAACTTTCCCCACTGTCACGATACCACTATTCTTATCCAAGAACGTCTTTCAGTTTCAACGCCAGTTGATCGATCGTGAACGGTTTTGGCAGCAAATTGACGCCATGGTCAAGGACGCCATTGTGAACGATTGCGTTACGGGTATAGCCGGTCGTGAACAACACTTTTACCTCCGGCCGTTTCTGCCGCACCATATCCGCCAGTTGTCGGCCGTTGGTTTCAGGTAGCACGATATCCGTGAACAGAAGGTCGATATGCGGCAGTAACTCGATTTGCTGCAGGGCCTCTTTCGGCGTGCTCGCCTGGACCACGGTATAGCCTAACTCACGCAGGGCATCGACCGTCATGTGCCGGACCTGCTCCTCATCCTCCACCACGAGGACGATTCTGGTACCGTCGACAAGAGGCAGCGCCGTTTCCAGCGCATCTCCCGGCGCCGCGACATCCGCTTCGCCGTGATGGCGTGGGAGGTAGATTTTTACCGTCGTGCCACGATCGATTTCGGAATAGATTTTGATGTGTCCGCCAGTCTGCTTGATATAGCCGTAGACCTGGCTGAGGCCGAGACCAGTCCCTTTCCCGGCGCCCTTCGTCGTGTAGAATGGATCGAACGCCCGCTCGATGACCTCCTTGGACATGCCGGTACCGGTATCGGTGATGCTGAGCATCACATATTGGCCAGGCTTGACCTCGTCATGTAGCCGCGCGTAGCGATCATCAAGTTCTGCGTTGGCCGTTTCGATGGTCAGTTTGCCGCCACCGGGCATGGCGTCGCGCGCATTGATACAAAGGTTGATGATCGCGTTTTCCAACTGGCCGATATCCGCATGGGCCTTCCAAAGGCCGCCCGCCAGCACGGTCTCGATCTGGATATGCTCCCCGATCGTGCGGCGCAGCAGCTCGGACATGCCACCAACGAGCTTGTTGCCGTCGACGGTCTCGGGCTTCAACGGCTGCTGGCGCGAGAACGCCAGGAGGCGGGCCGTCAAAGTCGCGGCGCGTTGGGCCCCTTCCTTGGCGTTCTGGATCGATTTTGCCAGGCGCGGATCCTCGGAGCCCGTGAGCCGGCGCGTCGCCATGTCGAGGCTGCCGATAATGATCGCCAGCATATTGTTGAAATCGTGAGCGACGCCGCCAGTCAGTTGGCCGATCGATTCCATCTTCTGTAGCTGCCGGACTTTTTCCTGTGCCGCGACGCGCTCGTCCATTTCCGATCGCAGCTGGGCGGTGCGGCGCTCCACTTTCGACTCCAGCGTCTTCGCGGCATCCTCCAATTGCTTCTGCAGAACCATCTGCTGCGCATGGGCAGCAGTAACCCGCTCCATCAGCGCAACGATGATCAACCCGTTGCAGAGAAAGCCGATGAGTGCTGCCCATTGATCCGTGGTTTCCGGCAGGACGGAGTACACCGGATCGACAAAGAAATATTGCGCCAGGAACGCCGAAAGCGCCGTTGCAAGAACCCCCGGGCCCCATCGGCCGAGCAGGCTCGCAAGGAGAATCGCCGGATAGAAAAGCAGAAAATTGATGCCGCCGACATAAAGCCCGAGCCAGGCTCTGCAAACGAGCGAAACGGTAACGAGCACGATCGCAGTTGCGTAGCCGAGCCACGGACGCAGACGAATCGGATCGGTCGCAAGAAGCAAATTCATTTTTTGCAGATGCCCGGAAATATTCCCGGCCCCCATATTATACTAAGGATTGAAATGACACATGATTTGCCGCCCCGCAATAGGGCTGGTCGCGCTGGTAAAACTTACCTGAAGCCGAACTTGGGCAGGGTCTACACCCCAGCAGATCGTGGTGGTAACTTATATGCAATGTCCGATGGTTAGCTTGGCATCTTGCACCCGGACCGAATAATCGAAAACAGCGGAGAATATTTTGCAGAAGCTCAATCTCGCAGGGCTCGCCCTTCTGGCGCTCGGCTTTCAGACTGGCGTGTCGCAGGCGAAGGCCATCTGCACGATCGTTGCCAATGCATCAAATGGCAAAATCCTCGTGGAAAACGGCGATTGCCAAAGCCGGGTGACGCCAGCGTCAACATTCAAGATCGCCCTGAGCGTCATGGGTTATGATTCCGGATTTCTCAAGGATGCCCACACGCCAAGGCTGCCGTTTCGAGAAGGCTATCCGGATTGGCAAGGCGAGGACTGGAGACAACCGACCGATCCGACGCGCTGGATGAAATACTCCGTGGTCTGGTACTCGCAGCAAATCACGCAGGCGCTCGGCGTCGAGCGGCTGCGTCAATATGCGACCACCTTCGGCTACGGCAATGCTGATTTTTCCGGCGATCCGGGCAAGAACAATGCGCTCGAGCGGGCGTGGATCAGTTCCTCACTGAAAATCTCGCCGCTGGAACAGGTGCGCTTTCTCGAAAAGATCGCAAACCAGAAATTGCCAGTAAACCCGCGCGCCTATGAGATGACCAACAGGATCGTTGAAAGCAGCGAGGTGCCGGGCGGCTGGACCATTTCCGGCAAGACGGGAGGCGCCTACCCGCGCAAACCCGACGGCGCCTTCGACAGGAGCCGCGGCCTCGGCTGGTATGTCGGCTGGGCACGCAAAGGCGACGACACTCTGGTGTTCACACGGCTCGCGCAGGACGAAAGCCGCCAAGCGACATCGCCGGGGATTCGTGCCCGCGCTGCATTCCTGAAGGAGTGGCCGGCGCTAGCCGATAATTTGAAGCGTTGAGACGGGACGTACCGCCCCACCCACTATTCGCCGCTATTTCTGGGAGGCGTTTCCGTCGAACAGGGTGCGGTACTGCCGCGGCTGCGACCGTAGGTACTGGCTCGGTGCGGAAACCGTCTCGCCAAAATGTGCAGCCGCATGCCATGGCCAGCGCGGATCATAAAGCGCCGCCCTGGCAATCGCGATCAGGTCGGCATCGCCGGTCACAAGGATCGCTTCGGCCTGTTCGAACTCGGTGATGAGGCCGACTGCGATGACCGGCATGTGTGTCGCGGCCTTGACGGCTCGCGCAAATGGCACCTGGTAATTGGGACCAATCGCGATCTCCTGGTTGAATGCGAGCCCGCCGCTCGAAACATGGATGGCATCGCAGCCACGCTCCTCGAGGGCATGGGCGAAGGCGACCGTCTCTTCGATATTCCAGCCGCCCTCGGCCCAATCTGTTGCCGACACGCGCATCGTGACTGGCTTCCCCGCCGGAAAGGCAGCACGGACTGTCTCAAAGATTTCGAGCGGAAAGCGCATGCGGTTTTCGAGCGACCCGCCATAGGCGTCGGTCCGTTTGTTGGAAAGCGGCGACAGAAACTGATGCAGGAGATAGCCATGCGCGCCGTGGATCTGCACCGCCGCAAGGTCGAGCCGCGCCGCGCGCGCCGTGGCGTCGGCAAACGCCTTGCGCAATCGCGCCAGTCCGTCGCTGTCAAGCGCTGTCGGAACGTCGTAGCTGTCCTTGAAGGGAACAGCGCTGGGCGCGACCGTCTTCCAGCCGTTGGCATTGTCCGGCGGCAACTGGCTGCCGCCCTTCCACGGCAATTCGCTCGAAGCCTTGCGGCCCGCGTGACCGAGCTGGATACCGATCGGCATGTCCGACCAGCGGCGAATGCCATCGAGGACGCGGCGCATCGCCGCTTCGCAGGCATCGTCATAAAGGCCGACATCGCCGTAGGAGATGCGACCCTCCGGCGTAACGGCGGTCGCCTCGATCGTCAGGAAGCCCGCGCCGGAATTGGCAAGGGTGCCGAGATGGATGAGGTGCCAATCGCTCATCTGCCCGTCTTGCGCGGAATATTGGCACATCGGCGCAATGACGATGCGGTTGCTGAGACTTAAATCGCCGATCGACACGGGCGAAAAGAGCTTGGTTCCACTCATAGGACCTCCGAAAACCGCTTTATGTTCGAATGGCTTTGCCGCCACATGGTAGCGTAGTCCGGCACGGCTGGTAATGCACTTTTCGAACGCAGATAGTTCGATGATGTGCTGCAGAAGACCGGTCGCAGCTCGGCGGCACAGAGACGACCATGCGAGACTTCGTTCTCTAGCGCTCCTATCCTCCGCCGCCGGAATAGGACAATCCACCGAGCACCGCGGCGACCAACAATAGCGCCGGCACGTCGCCGAGCATATGACCGGAATGCGCACCGGGGCTGTAGGATTGGATCGCCATGATCAGCGCGTGCACGACACTCGACCAGATTGTAAAGTCGATGAGCGACCGATGTGCCATAGGGTTTCGCGCCGCTCGAACCAGAAATATTCCAAGCGTCGCATAGATGCCCACGATCATCATGAAATAGTGCGAAGCGGTCGGCGGGCCGTCATGCCACGCCCACCCTGAAGGCCAGATAATCGCAAGAGGATAGAGGAGGCAAAATGCGACACCGAACACGACCAGAGCAATCTGCAGAATTTTCAGACGTGACATGGGGCGCTGCTTTGTTCAGGGAAAACGGCACAGTTTCGCGCTGCGGATGCTGTAAGACGTCCTGACAAGTTTTAATGGTGCCCCCGGAGAGACTCGAACTCCCGACCCTCTGATTACAAATCAGATGCTCTACCAACTGAGCTACAAGGGCAGCGGCGTCCGCTTAGCATAAAGCTCGTTCCTGTAAAATTAAAAAATCGGCGGTGAAGCGATTTCGTCAACTTTTTTAGGCGCCGGCGGTTTTGCCAGATCGGCCCTGCCGTGCTACGCGGATAGCCGCGTGTCATAGGATTTGCTGGTTGGAGCGAGGGTGAGATCGCGAACACCTTGCCAGTTAAACAGCGCGCAATGAGGATCGACCGAGGATGAGCAGGCGGAAATGAACCGAAAAATCGAAACATTTGCCTTCGTTTCCTCAGGGACGCCCGATTCCGACGAGGCGATAAGCGAGCTTGCCCGGATCTATGGCCAGACCGAAGCGCGCAACGCCGACGTTATTGTCGCTCTTGGCGGCGACGGTTTCATGCTCGCCACGCTGCAGAACTACATGAACCAGGGAAAGATGATCTACGGCATGAACCGCGGTTCGGTCGGCTTTCTCATGAACGAGTATAAGGAAGAGGGCCTGAAGGAGCGGATCGAGGCCGCACAAGCCGAAACCATTCGCCCGCTCAAAATGGTGACGGAGACGGCGGATGGCGAGAACTTCACGGCTTTTGCCCTCAATGAGGTGTCGCTGCTGCGCCAATCCTACCAGGCTGCCAAGATCCGGATCAGCGTCGATGGGCAGGTGCGGCTTGAGGAACTTATCTGCGACGGCGTCATGGTTGCGACGCCGGCCGGCTCGACTGCCTATAATCTCTCGGCCCAAGGGCCGATCATCCCGCTCGATGCGCGTCTTCTGGCGCTCACGCCTGTCTCAGCCTTCCGCCCGCGACGCTGGCGCGGCGCCCTTCTCCCAAACCGTGTGACCGTGCGCTTCGATATCCTCGAACCCGAAAAGCGCCCGGTCAATGCTGTCGCGGATCATACGGAAGTAAAGTCCGTCCTGTCGGTCACGGTTGAAGAAGCTTTGCAGATGCGCGCGACCATTCTGTTTGACAAGAACCATTCCTGGAACGAGCGAATTCTCAAGGAACAGTTCCTTTATTGACAACATTGGAATAAATTCGCGCACAATTGTAACAAACTCTTAAATGTGACCTGCGCCAAGAGTTGACTTTTGCTCCCCTGCGCCGTAACGCCATTCAAGCAAAACGCTGTGCAATTCCAAAGACCAAGGCAATCCTGGTCGGATTATGGACAGGCGCAGCACCGACTGCAGATAGAAAGTTAAACCTCCGTTGACCACCTTTGCCGATCTGGGCCTTTCACCCAAAGTGCTCAATGCTGTAGAAGCAGCAGGATATACAATTCCGACACCGATCCAGGCTGGCGCCATTCCGCATGCGCTGCAGCGTAAGGACGTGCTCGGCATCGCCCAGACCGGAACGGGCAAAACCGCTTCCTTCGTGTTGCCGATGCTGACCCTGCTCGAACAGGGCCGCGCCCGCGCCCGCATGCCACGCACGCTTATTCTCGAACCGACGCGCGAACTCGCGGCGCAGGTCGAGGAGAACTTCGTCAAGTACGGCAAGAACCACCGGCTGAATGTTGCCCTGCTCATTGGCGGTGTTTCGTTCGACGACCAGCTGCGCAAGCTTGAGCGCGGGGCTGACGTGTTGATCGCAACGCCGGGCCGCCTGCTCGACCATTTCGAACGTGGCAAGCTGCTGCTCAGCGCCGTCGACATTCTCGTCATCGACGAGGCCGACCGTATGCTCGACATGGGCTTCATCCCCGATATTGAACGCATCTGCAAGTTGATCCCGTTCACCCGGCAGACGCTGTTCTTCTCGGCGACGATGCCGCCGGAAATCACCAAGCTCACCGAACAGTTCCTGCATTCGCCGGCCCGCGTCGAAGTCGCGAAGGCAGCGACCACGGCCAAGACCGTCGAGCAGAAGCTGGTGAAGTCCGGCAAGAAGGATTGGGAAAAGCGCGCCGTGCTGCGCGACCTGATCCGCGCTGAAGACGAAGGCCTCAAGAATGCGATCATCTTCTGCAATCGCAAGAAGGATGTGTCGGAGCTCTTCCGCTCGCTCGTCAAGCATGAGTTCGATGCCGGTGCCCTGCATGGCGACATGGATCAGCGCGCGCGCACAACCATGCTTGCGAACTTCAAGGACGGCAAGCTCAAGATTCTGGTGGCCTCCGACGTCGCCGCCCGTGGCCTCGATATTCCGGATGTCAGCCACGTGTTCAACTTCGACGTGCCGATCCACTCGGAAGACTATGTACACCGTATCGGGCGCACGGGCCGCGCCGGACGTTCCGGCAAAGCCTTTACCCTGGTGACGCCCGCTGACGTAAAGCACCTTTCATCGATTGAAAAGCTGATCGGCGAAGATATCAGCTGGCTCGACGGCGACCTCTCCACCCTGCCCGTTTCGACGGAACCCGAAGAGGCGCCACGCCGCGGCCGCCGCAAGGCCGAACCCAAGCGCCGGCCACGCAACGAAGGCCGCGAGCGCGAACGGCCCCAGTCGGAAATCGATATTCTCGCCGCTGCCGACAAGGCAAAGGACGCCGAAGAAGCGCCAGTCGTGGCCGAGGTCGCCGTAGCGCCGCGCAACGCCGACAAGCCGCACAGGGCAGCCATCAAGGCCGACAATGAACAGCGCCGCGGCAAGCCTTCACAAGCCGAGCCGCGCCGTGATCATCGGCGTGAGCGCGACGACCTGGGCTCGGCACCGGTGGGCTTCGGCGACGAAATCCCCGCATTCATGCTGATCGACACCAAAATCTGAACCCAGGCAGTCTTGCCGAATCCCATGGCCGTGAGCAAAGCTCAGGACCGGGATTCGGTTCAGACAGAAGGGGCTTCTCGTGCACACTCCGGGCGTCGGTTGCGGCATGGTCTTTTTGGATCGCGGCCGCATTCTCCTTCTGCAACGCAAGAAAAGCCCCGAGGCCGGAGCTTGGGGCATTCCCGGCGGCAAAGTGGATTTCCTCGAAACCGCCGAACAGGCCATACGACGCGAAGCTCTTGAGGAGACCGGTCTTGAAGCCGGAATTGTCAGCCTGCTGGGCTTGAGCGAACAGCTCTTCCACGAAGAGCAACAGCATTGGCTCGGCATCCTGTATCTCGCAAGAACCTATAGCGGCGAGGCCCGGCTGCTCGAGCCTGAAAAGCACGGCGGCATTGGCTGGTTTCCGCTCGGAGAGCTGCCGGAAAAGGTGACGATGCCGACGCTCCATGCCATCGACCTGCTGCGCGACCGGGCGGTCGTTTAGATAAATCCTGCCTCGGTATCTATTTCTTGGTGGGCAAGGATGCCTCATAGGCGCGCCGTGCCCACTCCGCCATCATATCGGGATCGTCTATCGCCTCGTCCGGGATCGACCAGTAGGGCATGTCGACGGACTTGTTCTTGCCGCTATAGCACCATTGCCGGCAGCCGGCGGCACGGAACGCCGGTGCCGAAACTGTATCAGCCTTGAGCAGAATCTCGTCATCCACTTCAAGCGCGATGATCAAGCCATTGAAATAGATGCCTTTGCCCCCGAACATCCGCTTGATGGTGACGGGTCCGAGACCGGAGAAAAGATCGTGAATCGCATCATTGTCCATGCACGAACTATTACAGGACAAGCGCGGCGCGTCACGCCTGATTTGACAGGAGTAATCTTAAGACGCGGCAGCAGCCAGCGCCTCCGGCTTTGCCGGTGTCAACTCTACTGATTCGCCGCACCCACAGGCCGAAGTCTGGTTGGGATTGTTGAACACAAAGCCCGTGCGCAGCGTCGTCACTTCGAAATCCATCTGTGTGCCAAGAAGATAAAGCACGGCTTCCGGCGCTACATAGGCCTTAACGCCGTCCTTCTCGACGACATCGTCACCCGGCTTTGCCTCGGTAACGAGATCGATCATGTATTCCATCCCCGCGCAGCCGCCCTTCTTGATGCCGACACGAATTCCGAGCGCATTCTCGCGCGTCGCGACAATCTCGCGGACGCGGTTAGCTGCAGCATCAGTCAACGTCATGACAGAAAAACGACCCATTTCTCATCTCTCTTCTTTGAGATCGCGGAACGATCACACAATACCATAGTTAATGTTACATAACCGTCACCGCAAGTGTTCAAACTGTCCCGGCCAACGATTGAGAGGCGGAGAGCCCATGAACCATCGCAAACTTCTCTACTGCAGCATCGCATTCGCCTTCCTCGCGCCGGCCTTCGCCTCAGCGCAGGAAACGAAGCAGCCGGAAAAAACGCAGGATCAGGGGCAACATCCGGCAAAACCCGCCGAACCCGCCGCCGAAGCGCAAAACCAGACCCCGCCCGAATATCTCGACAATCGCAGCACGCCGGAAACTCTGATACGATCCTACTACAATGCCATCAACCGGCAGGAATACGCCCGCGCCTACAGCTATTATGCTCCAGACAATCCGCCCAAGCCTTTTGCCGAGTTTCAGAAGGGCTATGAGACCACGGCCTCGGTAAAAGTACTCTTCGGCAAGGCGGAGGGAGAAGGCGCCGCGGGTTCCGCCTATTGGAGCAAGCCTGTTGCCATCGAATCGACCGGCAAGGATGGCAAGATGGAAGTCTTCAACGGCTGCTATCGTTTACGGCTCGCCAATCCGGCCATCCAGGGCGTGCCCTACCTCCCTATGTCGATCCTCGACGGAACGCTGGAGAAATCCGACAAGTCGCTCGAAGAAAGCGTTCCTGAGGGCTGCGAGGCGCCCT
The DNA here is from genome assembly GCF_013327855.1 of Phyllobacterium pellucidum. Taxonomy (GTDB): domain Bacteria; phylum Pseudomonadota; class Alphaproteobacteria; order Rhizobiales; family Rhizobiaceae; genus Phyllobacterium; species Phyllobacterium pellucidum. The sequence continues at coordinate 17,056 of NZ_JABUMX010000009.1, forward strand.
GACCAATTCATCGGACGGAGCCGAAGCCCGAGGGCTTGCGGCAAGCTATCCAAACAGGGAACGGATTAATACCAGCCGACCGCAACCTGTGCCTCTTCCGACATCCGGTCGGGCGTCCACGGCGGATCGAAGGTCATCGTTACATCGACGAAGCTGACGCCTTCGACGGCGCTGACCGCATCCTGGACCCATCCCGGCATTTCACCGGCCACGGGGCAGCCCGGCGCCGTTAGCGTCATCTCGATCTTGACCGAGCGGTCATCTTCGATATCGACCTTGTAGACCAGCCCGAGTTCATAGATATCGGCGGGGATTTCCGGATCATAGACGGTTTTCAGCGCACCGATGATGTCATCCGTCATCCGCGCCAGTTCATCGGCGGGAATAGCGGACGCCGACGCCGTGCCAACCGGCGTGTGCGCGGCATCGGCTGCAACCGTATCCTGCTTTTCAAGCGTTTCGACTTTATCGGCCATTATCATCACCCAAAGAATTTCCGCGCTTTCTCCAGCGCATCGGCAAGAACATCGATCTCGTTTCGCGTATTATACATGGCAAATGAGGCACGGCATGTCGACGTTACGCCAAAGCGCTTCAGAAGCGGCTGCGCACAATGCGTACCGGCACGCACCGCGACGCCGGCCCTGTCGATCACCATCGACACGTCATGGGCGTGAATGCCTTCGAGCTCGAATGAAATGATCGCGCCCTTGCCCTTTGCGTCGCCGAAAATGCGCAGCGAATTGATCTGCCGCAGACGCTCGTGGGCATAGTCGCGCAGATCCTCCTCATGCGCCAGAATAGCGCCGCGGCCGATCTTCTCGACATATTCGATCGCCGCACCAAGGCCGATCGCCTGGGCGATCGGTGGCGTACCCGCTTCGAACCGGTGCGGTGGATGGTTGTAGGTGACGATGTCTTCCGTCACCTCTTCGATCATCTCGCCGCCGCCCTGGAAGGGCCGCATCGCTTCAAGCTTTTCCTTGCGCCCGTAGAGAACGCCGATGCCCGACGGCCCGTAAATCTTGTGCCCGGTGAAAATGTACCAGTCGCATCCAAGCTCCTGGACATCGACAGGCAGGTGCACTGCACCCTGGCTGCCATCGACCAGCACCGGAATGCCGCGAGCATGGGCGATACGGACGATATCCTTGATCGGCGTCACCGTGCCGAGCACGTTCGACATATGCGTGATAGCGACGAGTTTGGTGCGCTCCGTCAGCCGCTTCTCGAATTCCTCGATGTGAAACGCGCCTTGATCGTCGACCGGTACCCATACGAGCTTGGCGCCCTGGCGCTCGCGAATGAAATGCCACGGCACAATGTTGGAATGATGCTCCATGATCGACAAGACGATCTCGTCGCCCTCGCCGATATTCGGCATGCCATAGCCATAGGCGACGGTGTTGATTGCCTCCGTGGCCGACTTGGTGAAGACGATCTCGTCAACGGACGCCGCATTCAGAAAGCGGCGGACATTCTCACGCGCCTTTTCGTAGGCATCGGTCGCCGCATTGGAAAGGAAATGCAGGCCACGATGCACATTGGCATATTCGTTGGAATAGGTATGCGTGATCGCGTCGATGACAGCCTGTGGCTTCTGTGCCGATGCACCATTGTCGAGGTAGACAAGCGGCTTGCCATAGACTTCGCGCGACAGGATCGGGAAATCGCGACGGATCGCCTCTACGTCGTAGCTGCTCGGAATGATCTTGGAGTCCATGATAGCCGCGTTATCCCGTTTTCCAGTTGACTTTGGACGATCGCTCAGACGTGAGCGGCCAACCACTTGTCGAGGATGCCTTCCAGCGCTTCGACCAATTCCTCGTCTTGAAGCTCTTCGACGACCTCGGCCACGAATGCCTTGATCAGCAGCCCGCGTGCCTCGCTTTCGGGAATGCCGCGTGCCTGCAGATAGAACAGATGGTTCCCGTCGATTTCGGCAACCGTCGCGCCATGACCGCACGCAACGTCGTCGGCAAAAATCTCAAGTTCCGGCTTGGCGTCGAATTCGCCGTCGTCGGAAAGCAGGAGCGTGTTGCAGGCCATGCGCGCATCGGTCTTCTGGGCGATCTTGTTGACCTTGATCTGGCCCTGAAAGACGCCGCGCGCCCGGTCGGTCACGACATTGCGGACGATTTCCACCGACGTCGTGTTCTCGACGAGGTGGCCGAGCGTCATCGTCACATCCGTATGGCTGTCTCCGCCGAGCAGATTGACGCCACGCAGCTGGAAATCGCAGCCCTCGCCCTGGGCAAGCACATGCACTTCCTGGCGAACGAGCTTGCCGCCGGCATTGACGACATAGAGGTTGAGCTTGGCGTTCCTGCCGATGGTCGCAATGAACTGGGCTAGCTGGGTCGACTGTTCGCTATGCTCGCGCAGGATGATCCAGGTAATTTCGCAATCGTCAGCGACGGTGACATTGCTGATGCTCGTCGAGAAACCGTCGCCCTCGCCGCCTGCCTGGCGCTCGATGACCGTAGCCTTGGCGCCCTTGCCGAATTTGACCGGAAACCGGACGTGGCCCTGGCCGCGCGTCTGAATATTCTGGAGTTCGAGCGGTGCTCCGAGTTCGATGCCTTCGGCAATCGACACAGCCCAGCCATCGGTAACATAGGCTGCGTTGATCTGGCCGATCGTGTCATCGCCATCACGGATGGCAAGGTCGCCAATGACCGATCCCTCCGACAGCTTCTCGCTGAACTTCTGGAATTCGACGCCATCAACTCTGGGTGCAACCAGGCTGACGCCGTTCGAAACCGCGGCAATGGCTGAGCCGGAGATAATCGGCGGCAATGCATTGGTGCCAGCAGCGCTGTCATAGGGCGCAACGCTGCGCAGCAGCGTCCGCAAATCGGTATAGTGCCAGGCTTCGACACGGCGCGAGGGCAGGCCCTGCTCCTTCAGCGCCTCAATGGCATTGTCGCGGGCGCTGGAGATCTCGCCATCGCCCGGCAGTTCGCCCATCCGGTCGACAAAGGCGTCGACCAGCGCGGCTTCCGCGGCCGTGGGCTGGCGTCTTGCGTGAACATTCATCATGACGCTCCTCAGGCTGCCTCGCCGATAATATCGGCGTAGCCGTTTTCTTCGAGGTGCAGGGCAAGTTCCTTGCCCCCCGACTTGATGACCTGCCCCTTGTAGAGGACATGCACCGTGTCCGGAACGATATAGTCGAGCAGGCGCTGGTAGTGCGTGATGACGATTACTGCTCGATCCGGCGAGCGTAGCGCGTTGACCCCGTCGGCAACAATCTTCAGGGCATCGATATCGAGACCCGAATCCGTCTCATCGAGCACGCAAAGCTTGGGCTCGAGCAGTTTCATCTGCAGGATTTCGGCGCGCTTCTTTTCGCCGCCGGAAAAACCGACATTGAGCGGACGCTTGAGCATGCCGATGTCCATGTCCAGCGATGCGGCGGCGGTCTTGACGCGGCCAAGGAACTCAGGGATTTTCAGCGGTTCTTCGCCGCGCGCCTTGCGCTGCGAATTCATCGCCACCTTGAGAAATTCCATCGTGGCTACGCCCGGTATCTCCATAGGATACTGGAACGCGAGGAAAATTCCCTTTGCCGCACGCTCGGACGGGTCGAGATCGAGGATCGACTCGCCATTGTAGAGGATGTCGCCTTCCGTCACCTCATAGTCCTCGCGGCCAGCAAGAATATAGGAGAGTGTAGACTTGCCCGAGCCGTTGGGGCCCATGATGGCGGCAACTTCGCCGGCCTTGACGGTGAGGTTCAGGCCCCGGATGATCTCGGTGCCATCTTCGGCGATGCGTGCGTGCAGGTTTCTAATTTCCAGCATTTCATAGTTCCTTCGTATTCCAGCGGGACCAGCAAACAGGCGATCCTCCGCTCAATTTTATTTCCAGCATGGATAGCCTGTCGCCATCCCTCAATTCGAATTATCGCCGCTCAGGCTTTTCAGGCGCTCGACCACGGAAGCAAGCTCCTTGCGGGCCCGGATCAGTTCAGGTTCAAGCACACGTTCGGTCGCCGTGGACGAGCGCGCCAGCGTATCCGTCAATTCCTCGATGACTTCGCCAAGCTCTTCATAGCGCCGGCGCAACCTGTCGAGCTCTTCCTTCGTGGCGATGACCATTAACCGACGCTCCCCTCAAGGCTGATGCCGATGAGCTTCTGCGCTTCCACGGCAAACTCCATTGGCAGTTCCTGGATGACTTCCTTGACGAAGCCATTGACGATGAGCGCGATCGCCTCTTCCTCCGGAATGCCGCGTTGCATCACGTAGAACAGCGCGTCTTCGGAGATCTTCGAGGTGGTCGCTTCGTGCTCGAACTGCGCCGTGGCGTTCTTCGCCTCGATGTAGGGCACGGTGTGGGCGCCGCAATCATTGCCGATTAGCAGTGAATCGCACTGGGTGAAGTTGCGTGCATTCTCGGCCTTGCGGTGCGCCGACACCTGGCCGCGATAGGTATTGTTCGACTTGCCCGCGGAAATGCCCTTCGAAATGATGCGGCTCGACGTGTTCTTGCCGAGATGCAGCATTTTCGTCCCGCTGTCGATCTGCTGATGGCCGTTGGAAACGGCAATCGAATAGAATTCGCCGCGCGAATTGTCGCCGCGCAAGATCACGGACGGATATTTCCACGTGATCGCCGATCCGGTTTCGACCTGCGTCCAGGAAATCTTGGAGTTGACGCCACGGCAATCGCCACGCTTGGTGACGAAATTGTAGATGCCGCCCTTGCCTTCCGCATCGCCTGGGAACCAGTTCTGGACCGTCGAATACTTGATCTCGGCATTGTCGAGCGCAATGAGCTCGACAACTGCAGCGTGCAACTGGTTCTCGTCGCGCTGCGGTGCGGTGCAGCCTTCGAGATAGGAGACGTAAGCGCCTTCCTCGGCAATGATCAGCGTCCGCTCAAACTGTCCAGTATCCCGCTCATTGATGCGGAAATAAGTGGAAAGCTCCATTGGGCAGCGCACGCCCTTCGGCACATAGACAAATGAACCGTCGGTAAATACCGCCGAATTCAGCGTCGCATAGAAGTTGTCGGAGACCGGAACCACCGATGCCAGATACTTCTGGACGAGTTCCGGATATTCGCGGATCGCTTCCGAGATCGAACAGAAGATGACACCGGCCTTGGCAAGCTCGGCTCGGAACGTCGTCACGACCGAAACGCTGTCGAACACGGCGTCGACCGCGACACGGCCTGACTTGTAGACGTTGTCGCTGACCTCTTCGCCGTCCGAAGTGCTCGGTTCGCCCTGCTTGCGCACGCCCGCAAGGATTTCCTGCTCTTTCAGTGGAATGCCAAGCTTCTCATAGGTACGCAGGAGTTCGGGATCGACCTCGGCAAGCGACGTCGGCCCGGTCTGGTTCTTCGGCCCGGCGAAGTACACCATGTCCTGGAAGTCGATCTTCGGATAGTTGACGCGCGCCCATGTGGGCTCTTCCATCGTCAGCCAGCACTCATAGGCCTTGAGACGCCATTCCAGCATCCATTCCGGCTCATTCTTCTTGGCAGAGATAAAGCGAATGATATCTTCGTTAAGGCCCTTCGGCGCCTTATCCATTTCGATAAGCGTTTCAAAGCCATATTTGTACTGGTCCACGTCCAGGGTGCGGACCCGATCAATAGTTTCCTGCACGGCAGGCATTGGCGTTCTCCATCCACGCGGGGTTCAAGGTCCCGCAGTTGCAAACGTCAAGGCGTATGTCGTCTTGAATATTTGCTCCGTATGTAGTGCGCAATCGCGCGATTTAACACCCGGCTGACGCCGGATTTTTTCGGTTATCGACCGTCAACCTTGGTCGATAGCCGGAATTTCTAGGCCGCATCCACGGCAACAGGTTTCGAGCGGTCGCGGCGTGCGACGATTTTGGCCAATGCGTGGAGAAACGACGCAACGTCGCTTTCATCCGTGTCGGACGCTGTCGAAACTCTGAGAGCACCGGTGCCGCCACCAAAACCCATGGCGGCAAGCACATGGCTGGGGCCGACCTTGCCCGAAGAACAGGCGGACCCCGCCGATAGCGCGATTCCCGCAAGATCGAAAGCGATCTGCACGGTTTCCGCCTTCATGTCGCTCAGCGAAAAGAAGGTCGTATTCGGCAAGCGGTTGGCTCCCTCGCCATGGATGATGGCATCTGGCGCGATGGACTTGATACCCTGCTCGATGGCGTCGCGCGTTTTGAAGGACCAGCCTTCGGCATTCAGACGCTTGGTCGCAACTTCTGCCGCGGCGCCAAAACCTGCAATGACCGGCAGGGCTTCAGTGCCGGCCCGATGACCCTTTTCCTGGCCACCACCGCGCACAAGCGCACGCGGCATGACCAGATCGGCCACGGCCACAATGGCGCCGACGCCCTTTGGACCACCGATCTTGTGTGAAGACAGGATGAGATAGTCTGCCGAAGTATCGGATATATTGAGCGGAATCCGTCCGGCCGCCTGAACCGCATCAACCACGAACAGGCCTCCGGACGCTTTCAAGACCTTACCGATCTCGGCAGTCGGCTGGATAACACCGGTCTCGTTGTTCGCAGCCTGGACGGCCACCAGCGGCAGCCCCGCGCTCCTATCGTGGGCCTCAAGGGCGCCGCGCAGGAAATCGCTATCAAGGATGCCGTTGGCATCAACAGGAACAATAGTGATCTGATCGGCGGGAAACTGGCCGCCTGCGAGAATGCACGGATGCTCGCTCGCACTTGCATAGAGATGCGAAAGGCGCATCGGCGCCCGTCCCATCATGAAATGCGGGGTCAGGAGGGTTGAAGCTGCCTCGGTTGCACCCGATGTAAAGAACACGTGGTCGGGCTTTGCGGCGACAAGCGCGGCGACATTCCGGCGAGCGGTTTCCAGAATGGCCTTTGCCGCCCGGCCTTCCTGGTGAACGGACGATGGATTACCCGTCTGCATGAGCGCCTGGACGACAGCATCGCGAGCCACCGGGATCAGCGGCGCGCTTGCATTGTAGTCCAAATAGGCGCGATTGCCGGCCATGGGTGGTCCTTGATCCTGTTCTTTATGAACACCGCGCTGCACAAAGCGCAATTTCCTTGAATTTTTGCCTCGGAACAGCCTATTAAGCCGCTTCGAGCAAAAATTCTATACCAGTTTTGAACGGTTCTAAACTGGTTTTATGGGCGCAGTTGGTTGCCGTCAAGTCCGGTCAACTACAACCGCCTGTGGCAAAGAGTGGAGTATACATGCCTGAAGTAATTTTCAATGGACCAGCGGGCCGTCTCGAGGGCAGATATCAGCCTTCGACGGAAAAAAACGCGCCGATCGCGATTGTCCTCCACCCTCATCCACAATTCGGCGGCACGATGAACAACAAGATCGTCTACGATCTGTTTTACATGTTCCAGCAGCGTGGCTTCACGACCTTGCGCTTCAACTTCCGCGGCATCGGTCGCAGCCAGGGCGAATTCGATCATGGTTCGGGGGAATTGTCGGACGCCGCCGGCGCGCTCGACTGGGTGCAGTCGCTGCATCCGGACTCGAAGACCTGCTGGGTGGCAGGCTATTCGTTCGGCGCGTGGATCGGCATGCAGCTCCTGATGCGCCGGCCGGAGATCGAGGGTTTCATCTCCGTCGCGCCGCAGCCCAACACCTATGATTTCTCGTTCCTCGCACCCTGCCCCTCATCCGGCCTGATCCTTCACGGCGACCAGGACAAGGTGGCACCGCCCAAGGACGTGCAAGGTCTGGTCGACAAGCTGAAGACCCAGAAGGGCATTACGATCACGCAAAAGACCATGGTCGGCGCTAACCATTTCTTCTCCGGCATGACCGATGAAGTCATTGCCGAATGTTCGGACTATCTGGACCGCCGCCTGAACGGCGAACTAGTTGAAGCCAAGCCGAAACGGCTGCGATAACGGGCTCCAAGACTACGGATCCTCGGGACAGGCCCGAGGATCATGGTGAGCCGGATCTACCTCCGACCGGCAATTACCCCGCCCGACACCGGCACTTTGCAGCCCGTCGTCGTCGGCCAGGTCAAGGGCAGCCCGTCGAGTGCACGAACGGCGAGGTAGGCCCAGGCCTCAGCCTCCATCGAATCACCATTGAAACCCAAATCTTCGGCGGCGACGACCTTCGCGCCCGAAAGCCGCGCGCCTTCCGCCAGATCCTTCAGGATCGTTGCGTTCTTTCGCCCGCCGCCGCATATGATCCAGAGCGACGGCGTTTCAGGTGCATAGGCGCCCGCCTTCAAGATGGCGTCGGCCGTCACTCTCGCCAGCGTTCGCGCCCCATCAGCAAGCTCGGCATTTCCGAGTTCCTCCAGGGTAAAATCATTGCGGTCCAGCGATTTCGGCGGCCGCAAATTGAAGAACGGTTTCGTCAGATAGCGTGTCACGGCCGCGCCCACGATCTCGCCCTCACTCGCAATGGCGCCGCCGGCATCATAGGCAATCCCGGCGCGGTCCTCGACCCACTGATCAATCAGCGTATTGCCCGGTCCCGTATCGAAAGCGATCGGATCGCCCTTCGAAGGCACGATCGTCACATTGGAAATACCGCCGATGTTGACGAAGACCACCGGCCGGCCGTGGCTGAGTTCAGCGGGAACATGCCGCGCAAGCGCACTGTGATAGGCCGGCACCAGCGGCGCACCCTGACCGCCATGCACCATATCGTTGGCACGCATGTCGTAGACGACGGGAATGCCGGTCACTTTGGCAAGAAGTTCTCCGTTACCCAATTGGACAGTCAAGCCTTCGCCTGGTCGATGCAAAACCGTCTGGCCATGAAACCCAATAATATCAACGTCTTTCGCTTCGATGTTCTGACCGGACAGAAACTGCCTCACGGCATTGCCGTGCCGCCGCGTCAGCTCTTCTTCGATCTGCGCGAGCATTCCCGGCCGCTCATCGCGCCGATGCATGGCCTTAGCCTCGCTGAGCGACGCTTCAATGCGGCGGCGGAATGCGGTCTCGTAGGGCGTGAAGCCGGACGGGCCCCGCACGACATCGCCGCCCCCATCAGTTTCGACGAGCGCGATATCGATACCGTCCATCGACGTTCCGCTCATCAGCCCGATTGCACGCCGTATTGCCGCCAAGACACTGCCTTTCTTGTGATTCGATTGAGAATGATGTTAAACGGCACCGTCTGTTAAGGCACATGCTTTGTGCCGTTTGATTCAATCAGGAAAACCCGAAATGTCTGCCTTCAAATCCGAGTTTCTGCACACGCTTTCCACGCGCGGCTTCATCCATCAGACCTCCGACGATGCGGGTCTGGATGCGCTCTTCGCCAAGGAAACCGTGTCAGCCTATATCGGCTTTGATCCGACGGCATCGAGCCTTCATGCGGGCGGCCTGATTCAGATCATGATGCTTTACTGGATGCAGAAAACCGGCCATCGCCCCGTCGCCCTGATGGGCGGCGGCACCGGCATGGTCGGCGACCCGTCTTTCAAGGACGAGGCGCGCAAGCTGATGACGCCCGAGACCATTCAGTCCAACATCGATGGCATCAAGCGCGTATTCACCAATTATCTCACCTTTGGCGATGGCCCCCGCGACGCGCTGATGGTCAACAATGCCGAATGGCTTCTGCCGCTCAACTACCTCGAGTTCCTGCGCGATGTCGGCCAGCACTTTTCGGTCAACCGCATGCTGTCATTTGATTCGGTCAAGCAGCGGCTCGATCGCGAGCAATCGCTGTCGTTCCTCGAATTCAACTACATGATCCTGCAGGCCTATGATTTCGTCGAGCTCAACAAGCGCTATGGCCTGCGCCTGCAAATGGGCGGCTCGGATCAGTGGGGCAACATCGTCAACGGCATTGACCTCGGCCATCGCCTGGGCACGCCGCAACTCTACGCCCTGACCTCGCCTCTGCTGACGACATCTTCAGGTGCGAAGATGGGCAAGTCGATGAATGGCGCCGTATGGCTCAACGCCGAACTCCTGAGCCCCTATGATTTCTGGCAATACTGGCGCAACACCGAAGACGCCGATGTGGAGCGCTTCCTGAAACTCTACACGACACTGCCGCTCGATGAGATTAGCCGGCTTAGCGCATTGGGCGGGGCGGAGATCAACGAGACCAAAAAGGTCCTCGCCACCGAAGTGACGAGCCTGCTGCATGGCCGGAAGGCTGCTGAAGAAGCAGCCGAGACCGCGCGCAAGACTTTCGAGGAAGGCGCTCTTGCCACCAGCCTGCCGACAATCGAGATCGCCGCAAGCGAACTTGAGGCCGGAATTGGTATCTTGACCCTAATTGTCAAAGCAGGGCTCGCCGCTTCCAACGGCGAAGCGCGCCGCCATATCCAGGGAGGCGCGGTTCGTATCAATGATGCTGCCGTAGCGGATGAGCGGGCTCAGATCGGCGCTTCGGAGGTGACTGGCGAAGGCGTCATCAAGCTCTCGCTCGGCAAGAAGAAGCACATCCTCATTCGCCCGGTCTGATCAAGTCCTACTGGAACTCGAAGATCGAACGAAAGATGCCAGGAGCAATCACGGATATCGGGTTGACGATGATCTGCGGTTGCTTCAGCGGTCCCTGCAGCCGGTAGGTTATGCCGATGAGGCCGCGGTCGCGGCCATTGCCGAGGAACATGCCGAGGATCGGCAACTCGCCGAAGATACGATTGATGCCGTAGGCCGGCATGAATGTTCCGGTCAGGTTCATGTTCCCGGCCGGATCGCTGAGCACGCCCTGAAACGTCGTGCCGATCGTCGGCCCACGGATCACGCCATTTGCTAGATTGATGTAGTTCGAGCCTTTCTCGATCTGCGAGAAGCCGCGATCGAACGTCACGCGCGACACGTCGATGTTCTTCTGCACGGCATCGTTGAGGCTTGTGCCGTTTGGCGAGGTTGACACCAGTTTGGCGAGCCGCGGCTCGTTCACGAGCGTAAAGTTCTGGGCATCGACCTGCCCGCGCAACGGCCCGTCGCCTTTGGAGTCGAGGGCAACGCTGATGCTGCCGCCTTGCATCTTCTCGTAAAATCCGAAGAAACGCAGCACCGCACCGGCTTCGCGCGACTGAAGGTTGATAGAGCGGGCGCCGCTCCCGGAACTATCCGTCGCAATCACCTTCTGGCCGGATTTGCTGATCGCGTTGAAGGCGAGACCCGAAACATTTGAGCCGACGCCCTCGTAGGAAAGCGAGACATTGCTGAAAGTTTCCTGATAAAATCCGACGACATTGTCGATGTCGGCATTTATCAGCACTCTCTGCTTGCCACCTGCCTCGCTGTTCTTCTGCTTCTTGTCCGTGATCTGATTAAGCAAAGGCCGCGCGTCGAACGCATTGCCCTTCACATCGACGCGGAAGCCATATTGCGTCCGCGCCACCTTGACCGTGATGTCGTCGCCGCGATTGAGCTTAACGTTATTGAAATCTGCCGAGCTCAAATCGCCGCCGACGACCTTGACATCGCCCTGGATGCGGAACGTGTCGCCCGCAATATCGAGATCCTTGATGATTGCCGTATCGCCGTCCTGCTGCAGGGCGAATTTTGCGGTGGCCTTCACACCGGCGCCCTTGGTCCAGCCGATTTGCGCCAGTTTTATCTCGGCCTTGGTCAAGTCCGCCGTTGCAACACGCGCGCCATCGGCACTCTTCGAGATATCGACCGAAATCGGGCCGGACAGCAGCGGGTCGAGCGCAGGAAACAGCGCATTGCGTGTCTTGTCGTCGAGCCGCAAGGTGACGTTCTGCTCGCGCTTCGCCGTGTTGCCGCCCAGGGGTTCGAACAGTTCCACATCGGCCGGGATGCCGTTGAGTTTGGCTTCAGCATCAAGGCTCGCCCCCTCGCGGGTGACCGAAAGCGAACCACTTGCATCCGTGATCAACTGTCCGTCGATCTTCTTGGCGAGGTCGATGTTGGAGAGCGCCATCTCGGCGGTATAGGTGAGGCTACCCGGGGGGGCGCGCCGCGTAATAGGGAATGAGACGAGCACGTGTGCCTTGACGTTCCCTTTGATGTCATCGGGCGTGAACGGCAGGTTTTTTACGGCGTTTATGGGCTTGTAGCCGATGATTTCGGCGACGGCCGAAGCGTCGCCCGCAAGATTGAGATCGAGATCGGCGAGCACCGGCCGTTGCGGTCCCCACGGAATGACCAGCATGCCGCCGACAATATGCGCTTCGCGGTTGTTCGGGGTAATCGCAATGCCGTTCTCCAGCGAGATCGTCGTGCGCGCGCCGCGCACGCTGATCTTACCGTCGGCATTGCTGACCGGCGGCAGTTCACCGACGATATTGAAGTGCGAGCCCTGGACGGTAAAATCCGCCTGCAGTTCATCGGCTTCGAGCGGCGGCGGCTTGCCGGGGCCGTTGAACCGGCCGGCCGCGAAATTCAAGTCGATCCTGCTGTCACTGGTCGTTCCGCCGGTGAGATTCTCGAGAACCCACCGCCGCGCGCCGGTAGCGACCCAAACGGGCCATAACTGTTTGGCATCGGCAACGGGCATCTGTGGAATCTGCAGCGACATTTGCATGGCCGGCGTGCCATTGCCAAACGTCGCCTTGGCAAAACCTGTCAACTCGCTGTCTTCACCGGCACGCACGGAAATCTCCGGGATATCGAGCAATTTTTGCGACGGCAGGTATCGTCCCGACAAGCCGGCATCGAATGCCAGCGCCGGTTCGCTCGAGTCCTGCGGCGAAGACGTTGCTTGGTTGGTACCAAGTTCGAACCGATAAGCCGGTTCCGCCGGATTTGCCGCGTCCGGGGTAATCGCGCCCGTGACAGTTCCCTTGAATGCACCGAAGTGCAGCGTCGAAGGCTTGAGATCGATAGCCTTCGACCCAACAGCATGCTCGAAATTGATCTGCGCCGCGACAGCCATATCGTCGACATTGCCGATTGAAACCGGGCCCTCGCCTATGTTGAGCGCGCCCCAGACGCGGGCCGGCTCGCTCGCCGACCCGGCAAGACCATCGAGCTTGATTTCGGCGATATTATCATAGGCAAGATAGGCGCCATCAGGCTTGATGCCGTCGACATCGGGCACAGGGGCATTGCCGAAGGTGCCTTGGAGAGGAATTTTGCTGATGTCGAGCGAAAACGCCTCGATTTTCGCGCCGACGGCCGAGCGCTTTGCTTGTGCGGCAATGGCGATTTGCTTACCTCGCCACTCTACCGTTCCGTTGATGGCGACAGGCCCGCCAGTCTCTGACAGATCGAGATTGACGATCCGCAGTCGCTCCGGTGCGCCGGCGATGGTGAAATCAAACGATGTGTCGGTGATGGTAATGTCGCGTGTCTCGCGCTGATCGAGCAGCGACACCGCGCTTTCAAGTCCCGAGAAGATCAGGCGCGAGGCGCCATCGAGATCGACGAGACCCTGCGCGTCCCAGGGAACGAGGGTCATAAAATCGAAGGGTACCTTCGAAGTAACCTTGATCTCGGCACCGTCGAGTTCGAGGCGCTCGACCTGGACGTTACCTTGCAGCAGCGGCAGCGTCGCCAGACCGATCCGCACGGAACGGACATTGTTTATTTCGATGCCGCGCTTCGCGTCGGCAATGTTGACGTCCCTTGCCTCGAGGGCGAGGTGATGGCGCTGGTCGAGTGAAATCTGCGCCGACTGGATGGTTGCCGCGGTCTCCGGGCCGACAACCGATTTCAAGGCCGCCTGCGTGCGCCGGGTCAGGGCTTCGCCGCCTATGCCGACCCGCAGAACCGTAAAGGCTATGCCTCCAAGAATGGCGACAAGAATGATGAACGAAAAGCAGGCGTTCGTTGCAATATGCAAACGCGAACGACGCCGCGGCGTCGCCACGGGAGCCCTGCCGCGCTTATGAGCTGACGGGTAACGATGAAGTTTTATGAAGTCACGCTTCGTGAAGCGGACTTTTTCCGGTTTCTCTGTCAAATTCCCAAGCCAATTGAGGAATCATATGGGAAACCGTAGACGATTCCCTTGCCTCTGTAGTTGCGTAACTGAGGCGGGCATTCAATAATCAAAAGAAAGGCATTCATATGACAGTTCTGGACACTGGAAGCATCGCTCCGGACTTCACCCTGCCCCGCGATGGCGGCGGCGACATCACCCTGTCCGCGCTGCGCGGCAAACCGGTCGTGCTCTATTTCTACCCGAAGGACGACACAAGCGGCTGTACCCAGGAGGCGATCGAATTTTCCGGCCTTAAGCCGCAGTTCGAAGCGCTTGGCGCCACGGTTATCGGAATGTCTCCTGACGCCGTGAAAAAGCACGACAAATTCAAGACAAAGCATGATCTGAAGGTCGATCTCGTGGCGGACGAGGACAGGAAGATCATCGAGGCCTATGGGCTCTGGGTCGAAAAGAGCATGTACGGCCGCAAATATATGGGCGTAGAACGCACGACTTTCCTCATCGATGCGAGCGGAAAAATTGCCCGGGTGTGGAACAAGGTCAAGGTTTCCGGCCACGCCGCGGAGGTTCTCGAGGCGACGCGGGCGCTCAAAAGCTGATTTCGTCGCTTTTTCATTGCGAATTCAATGAGAATGCCCGGCTCTGTCAGGATTTATTAACCCTAACAGAGTGTAGTGATTTGCAGGAATTCAGCTGCGGATCGACGAACACACAGCCATGAAAAAGGTCAAGAGCTCCAGCATCTTCGGCACGATCAAGGAACCGCATACAATCATCATTGCGCGGGGCGAAACGATCCGCCATTTCAGCGTGAAGCCCTGGGCCGCGCTCCTCGGCGGATCGCTGGCCGTGGGCTTTGCCGGAACCTACATCCTCGCCACATCCTACCTCGTTTTCCGCGATCAGCTCATTACCGGAAGTGTCGCCCGGCAGGCGCAGATCGAGCGCGCCTACGAGGATCGCATCGCCGCGCTCCGCACCCAGCTCGACCGCGTCACCAGCCGCCAGCTTCTCGACCGGAAACTGGTCGAAGGCAAGGTTGCAGAATTGGTTCAGCGCCAGAAGCGCCTGACCGAGCAACACCAGAAGCTCGCGCCCATGCTCAAACGCGCCGGCAATAGCTTGCCGGCTGACGTTGCTCCACACCTCGCGATGGACAGCGATGCCGACACTATTGTCAGGTCCGAGGACGCCGATGCCTTCTATGGGATCGATCCGATCATTACCGGCCCAACGTCGACGACGCAAAAGCCTGCGCCGCGTGACGACAAGGCGAAAGCCAAGGTCAACAAGGCCGGACTGCTCGATTCCGTCGACCATTCGCTCGCGGCGATCGAAACCAAGCAGTCACGTCAGATGCAGACGCTGTCCAATTCGGCCTATGAAACCGCAGACAAGATCATGGACGCGCTTGCTGCGACGGGAATCAAACGGGCGGCCGGCGGTGAGACTGCCGGCGCCGGCGGCCCGCTCATTCTGGCAAGCTTTAACCCAACCGCGCCATTCGACACGAAACTCGCCGATTTGAATGATGCGCTGCATCGTCTTGAAGGCGCAAAGAAGCTGGCAAAGGCGGTCCCCATCGCCAATCCGGCGCCGGGCATGCCCGTATCAAGCTCCTTTGGCGTGCGCAGAGACCCGCTCATCGGCATGATGGCTTTTCACTCGGGCATGGATTTCCGCGCAATAGCGGGAACGTCGGTTCTTGCCACGGCCAACGGAACCGTGACTGCCGCTGAATATGCCGGCGGTTACGGCAATATGGTCGAGGTCGACCACGGCAACGGGCTCGTCACGCGTTACGGCCATATGAGCCAGATCCTCGTCAAGACTGGCCAGCGCGTCAAGCTCGGTGACGTTCTCGGCAAGGTCGGGAGCACAGGACGCTCAACCGGCCCGCACCTCCATTACGAAGTGCGCAGGAATGGCAACGCCGTCGATCCGACGACCTTCCTCGCCATCGGCCGGCAAATCGCTGCCGACCTCTGAGAATGCGGCTTTAGGCGATATCCTCGACGACCACGTCCGATCCATGAACGCGGTGCGCCAAGGCAGCTTCCATGAACTCGTCCACCTCGCCGTCAAGCACATCCTGCGGGCTGGTGCTTTCGACACCGGTGCGCAGATCCTTTACCAGCTGGTATGGCTGGAGGACGTAGGAACGGATCTGATGGCCCCACCCGATGTCGGTCTTCGATGCCGAGATCGCATTTGCGGCTTCTTCGCGCTTTTCAAGCTCGGCCTCGTAAAGGCGAGCCCGCAGCATGGACCATGCGGTTGCACGATTCTTGTGCTGTGAACGTTCAGCCTGGCACTGTACGACGATGCCGGTCGCGATATGCGTGATACGCACCGCTGAATCGGTCGTGTTGACGTGCTGTCCGCCTGCGCCCGACGCGCGGTAGGTATCGATACGAACATCGGATTCGTTGACATCGATGGCGATATTGTCGTCAACGACCGGGTAGACCCAGATGCTGGAAAACGACGTATGGCGGCGCGCATTCGAGTCATAGGGCGAAATGCGCACCAGGCGATGAACACCGGATTCCGTCTTCAGGAGGCCATAGGCATTGTGGCCTTTGACGAGGATCGTGGCGGACTTGATGCCGGCTTCTTCGCCATAGTGAACTTCGAGAAGTTCGACCTTCATGCCCTTGCGTTCCGCCCAGCGGGTATACATGCGTAGGAGCATATTGGCCCAATCCTGGCTCTCGGTGCCGCCTGCACCCGAATGGACTTCGAGGTAACAGTCGTTGGCATCGGCTTCGCCCGAAAGCAGCGTGTCGATCTGGCGGCGATCCACGTCCTGCTTGATGGCCCGGATCGCGGCTTCCGCCTCCGCGACGATCGACCCATCGCCCTCCTCTTCGCCCATGGCGATGAGTTCGACATTGTCATCCAGGGATTGGCTTAAGGTGCGGATCGAGTTGATGCCGTCTTCGAGCTGCTGGCGCTCGCGCATAAGCTTTTGCGCTTCCTGCGCGTCATTCCACAGCGACGGATCTTCGGCAAGCTGGTTCAGATAGCCCAAGCGTTTGATTGAAGCATCCCAGTCAAAGATGCCTCCTCAGCAGGCTTATGGCCTGCTTGATCTCGTCGACCAGCGTCTCGATTTCGGCGCGCATTGGCTGTCCGTTCCTTCTCTGTGCTCGAATTTCGGCGGACCATATTGACTGGTCCGCGCGATGTAAAGTGTTCAGCTCTGCCTGAGATAGTGCGGGCCAGGCGGTCAGAAAAGACCGCCGCCACCGCCCTGAATGGCCCGGTTCACGTTTGGCGATTGCACCTCGACAGGTGAGCCTTCCGAGAACGTATCCATGCCGATGACCGAATAGGTGTCAGCAGGACCGGTGCCGGGCTTGAACGCTTCCATAATGACATTCGGGCCGTCCGGCGAGGCGCGCATGCCCGTCTTGCGGTCGATCGGGATGACCGTCATGCCCTCGGGTACGCGGAAATCGACAGAGCGCTGCCCCTGCAGGGCCGCTTCGGCGAATTCCTTGAATACCGGTGCGGCAAGGCCGCTGCCGGTAAAGCCATGGCCCATCGGCGAGGGCGTGTCGTAGCCGAGATAGAGGCCGAAGACGAGGTCGGGCGTGAAGCCGATGAACCAGGCATCCTTCTCGTCATTGGTCGTTCCGGTCTTGCCGGCGATCGGACGATTGAGGCTCTTGAGGATCGTCGCCGTACCGCGCTGCACGACGCCTTCCATCATCGAGGTGATCTGATAGGCGGTCATCGGATCCAGCACCTGATCGCGGTCGTCGATCAGATCGGGCTCCGGCTGGTCCTTCCATTCGGTGGCCGTGCAGTTTTCGCACTTGCGCTCGTCATGCTTGAACACGGTCTTGCCGTAGCGATCCTGAATGCGGTCGATCATCGATGGCGTAATCTTGCGGCCACCGTTGGCGATGATCGAATAGCCGGTCACCATGCGCAGCACCGTCGTTTCGCCCGAGCCGAGCGCCATGGCAAGAACCGGCAGCATCTTGTCATAGATGCCGAAACGCTCGGCATATTCGGCAACAAGCTTCATGCCCATGTCCTGCGCGAGGCGGACCGTCATCAGGTTGCGCGACTGTTCGATGCCGTAGCGCAGCGTCGATGGGCCGGCAAACTTTCCGCCATAGTTCTTCGGCGCCCATATGCCAAGGCTGCCGCCCTGGTCGATCGAGATCGGACCATCAAGCACAACCGAGGCTGGCGTATAGCCATTATCGAGCGCGGCGGAGTAGACGAACGGCTTGAACGAGGACCCTGGCTGGCGCATCGCCTGCGTCGCGCGATTGAATTCGGATTCGGCAAAGGAGAAGCCGCCGACCATGGCAAGAACGCGTCCCGTATGCGGGTCCATCGCAACAGCGCCGCCGGCGATCTTCGGCACCTGGCGCAGCTGGAAGGCATCGTTGCTGCCCTCCTTCTTCTCAACAAAGACCACGTCGCCGACATTGAGCACGCCCTCGAGTGACTTTGCCGACGAGCGCTTGCCGTCGATGAGCAGCTTCAAGGCCCATTTTGCATCGGCCGAGTCGATCGTGCCCTGCTTGCGCTCGCTGACGACCTTGCCGGAAGTCTCGCGGTCGGGCTGCAGGCCGATCGTCGCCTGCTGCGGCGTTACCTCGAGCACGACGGCGAGCTGCCATTCCGGCACATCGGAGAACGCCTTGATCTCGGACAGCGGAATGCCCCAGTCGCCATTGGTTGAAATGGTCTTGAAGGCGCCGCGATAGCCGCGCGCCTCGTCATATTTGAAGAGCCCGTGCTGCAGCGCCTTGCGTGCCATGACCTGCAGCTTGGGGTCGAGCGTGGTACGAACCGAAAGACCGCCCTCATAGAGCGCGTTCTCGCCATATTTGGCGATGATCTGGCGGCGAACCTCTTCGCTGAAGTACTCGGACGCAAAGAGATAGTTGCCGGTGTGCCGCGGCGTAACGCCGAGCGGCTCGGCTTTCGCTTCCGTAGCTTCTTCCGCCGTCACATAGCCATTCTCGGCCATGCGATCGATGACCCAGTTGCGCCGCTCGATCGCACGCTCCGGCTGGCGGAACGGATGGTAGTTGGAAGGTCCCTTCGGAAGGGCCGCGAGATAGGCAGCCTCCGCCACGGTCAATTCGTTCACCGACTTGTTGAAATATGTCAGCGCGGCGCCTGCAATGCCGTAGGAGTTGAGGCCGAAGAAAATCTCGTTGAGGTAAAGTTCGAGAATGCGGTCTTTCGAATAGGCCTGCTCGATGCGGAACGAGAGGATCGCTTCCTTGACCTTGCGGCCGATGGTCTGGTCATTGCTCAGCAGAAAATTCTTGGCGACCTGCTGCGTGATGGTCGATGCGCCGACCGGCCGGCGCGTGCCGTAGTTCTGAATATTGGTAAGGACAGCGCGGAACAGTCCACTAATGTCGACGCCCGGATGCTGATAGAAATTCTTGTCTTCGGCCGAAATGAACGCGGCTTTGACCCGGTCAGGAACCGCCTGGATCGGCAAATAAAGCCGGCGCTCGCGCGCAAATTCCGCCATTAGCTGGCCGTCGGATGCATGAACGCGGGTCATGACCGGCGGTTCGTACTTGGCCAGAACTTCGTAGTCCGGCAGATCCTTGGAGATGCTGACGACATAAAGGGCCGCGCCAGCAGCGGCGATCAGCGCCATAACCGTGCCGATTCCGAAAAAATATCCGATCAAGCGTATCATAAGTATCCGGAACCCGTTTCACCAATTGGCACGTAAAATCAAAGCGAGCTTTCGATTCATGCAGATTGCGATGCAGGAATGGCCACAGTAAAAGCCAGCCCAAGTTCGGCATGTGCCAGGAGCGACGCCGAAAGCTCGTCGATGCCATTGATCGACAAATGTGACAAAGGCAAGGAAAACCCGTTTCCCTTAACAATTTAAATACCAAATGTGTAGTTTCGGCAACGCACGGGCGTGAGAATTTTCAATACAACCCTACCGTGCATAACTCCTAGTTGAGCGCGCCAGCCGTCTTCATTCCGGCAAATTCGCCGACCGCCGTGGCAAGCCTTTCGGCGACATGGCTCCGCCATGCCGGATCGAGCATGAGCTTTTCGTCTTCCTGATTGGAGAGATATCCGATTTCAACCAGCACGGACGGCACATCCGGCGCACGCAGCACCTGAAAGCCGGCAAAGCGGTGCGGGTTGTTGATCATGTTGACATCTTTCTTGAGGGACTTCACCACGGTCTTGGCGAAACTCAGCGAGAAGTTGTGTGTCTCCCGGCGCGTCAGGTCCATCAATATGTCGGCGATTTCCGGCGCCTCGTTGTCGAAGGCGATGCCGGCCACGGCGTCGGCACGGTTTTCGCGGTCGGCCATGGCGCGGGAATCCGCATCGGAAGCCCGGTCGGAAACGGTGTAGACAGTTGCACCGCGGATATTGCCGCGATTGATCGTGTCGGCATGGATCGAGACGAACAGGTCGGCCTCGTACTGGCGGGCGATGCGCACGCGCTCGGACAGGCGCAGGAACGTATCGTCGTTGCGTGTCATCTCGACACGGATGCCGGAGATCTTCTGCAATTCGTCCCGCAACTGCTGCGCGAACATCAGCGTCACATTCTTTTCCAGGCTTCCGCCGGCACTCTCCGCGCCGCTGTCGATCCCGCCATGGCCGGCATCGACGACCACGGTGAACGGTTTCGGCGCCTGGCTTGCTTCACCGGGAGCGGCGGACGCCAATCGATCGCCGGTTGGCGTCGATGTCGTCGAGGCCGTC